>CALODY010000021.1:0-20050 GCA_942492215.1 Pirellulaceae bacterium | reverse complement strand
GTGTCAGCCCCGAAGACAAACACAACCGCGTTAAACATCTTCAATCATCCGGCGCAATCGTCGCCATGGCAGGAGTCGGAATTAACGACGCCCCGGCCCTTGCTGCGGCGAATGTTGGTATCGCCATGGGTACCGGAACCGACGTGGCCATCGAATCCGCAGGAGTCACGCTTGTCAAAGGCGACTTGAGTGGAATCGTTAAAGCGTTGCAACTTAGCCGCGCCACAATGGGCAACATCCGGCAAAACCTGTTCTTCGCCTTCATCTACAACGCGCTCGGCGTCCCCATCGCAGCAGGCATTCTCGTTCCGATTTTTGGAACCGCTGCACTTCTCAATCCCACGATCGCAGCCGCTGCAATGAGTTTTAGCAGCGTTTCGGTAATTGCAAATGCATTGCGGCTTCGTGTTCTACGGGACTAGGGTTTCGGAAGCCTGTGTTTTTTTTCTCACATCGGCACGTGAATCGATGGAATGAAGCAGCGATCGCAATTTTATCGAATTCATTGTCCGAATGCAGTTTGAAGGGTGAGTTCGAATCAAAAAGTATATTCGAGTACTTTTGCCAGCGATTTCGGTGAGAATCATTGGACGCCCAGTTTTTCCCGATCCCAGTCAATTGCAATACACCGTAACACTTGGATTGCTTGGCGAAAAAGTTCAACTGGTGTCCAGTCAGCCAGACTCGGCTTAATGCAGGGGCCAATCGACGACTTTGTAATTCGGTTTGGCCCTTGGTTTTGCTTATTTCTTAAACGCGTTTCAATCAGTTCAAAGTTAGAAACTCCCATCTGAATTGTTCCGACGTGGAAGGTGCTGCTCCAGCTGCCGGTTCGGGAGCGGATCCGCATCGACATCCTGCTCAATGATCCCGACAAACTGGAGCGGAACTCGAGCACCCACCATTCAATTCTCAATATACCCCAGGGATCAACCGATATCGCACTCGCTGTGCGTAGTCTCTGTAGCCCGGCAACTCTTTTTGTAGAGTCCGGTCTTCAAGTACGGTCCTGACCACCGTGATGATTGTTGCCACCGCCGCAGGAATCAATGTCCATACCGTGCCCATGGCGAAAACAATACCGAACAGCGGGGGAATACTCCCGGCATAACCGGGATGCCGCACAAACCGGTACGGGCCACTGTCACACACCACATGTCCTCGATCCATCTGGATGCGCACCACGCTGGAGAAAAAGCGGTTCTCTGCGATCGCCCACGCAGCGAAAGCGTATCCGAGCGAGATCAAAATGAAGCCGATCACGACGAGCCAAAGCGGACATTTGGGAGACCAACCAAAGCGGTGGTCCAGCCCTGCTACGATGACCATCGGGAACGTGAGACTCACCGCCATCAGGGGAGCAAGTACCTTGTCCCAGCTTTTTGCATTCTGGGCACTCTCAAAATTCTGTCGTTCGGCCATCAATCCGGGATGTCGCCGTTCCGCCCACACGTGTCCCCCGATACCAGCGGCCAAGATCAGTACGGAATAGAGCCACCCCTGCCACCAACCGAGGTCCCCACCACATATCATCAAGACCAGCGAGATCAGGAGATACACTGCGACCAAGCCAATCCAATGGCGAGGAGATGTTGCTCGGGCTGCATCTTCACTGACGATCTCTGTTGACATGAAATTCCGTCTCCTTAGCAAACAGATGCGGCACCATTAATCAAACGATCGCAAAACGTAGAAATGTTGGTCAACTCTGCTTCCATCACATTGCGTGTCTTGTCTTTGATATCGCCGAAGGCAGCATCTGGTTTCAGCTTTACACTTGCCGAGGCCAACCATGGTTCATTGATCGGTCGGCCAATTTGACTGATTAACCAAAGGTTAGACTTCTTATACGCCCTCAACGCGACACCGCCCAAATATCGGTTTCACAAAAATCGACCGTTATGGCTCATGTCCGCTTTTATTGGGCGATCTCGACTTTGGCGTGCCGATATTCCTTCGTCGCCTCGGCGACGGCACTCGGGTCCGAGAGTCCTTGGGCCCGATAACTCGTCCGACCCTGCAAAGCCCAGTTCAAGATCCCAACCTCTCCCGCTCAAGCTTTGTCGAAAGGAGGGATTCCGTGAACCTGTTCGCACAACTCGCTATCTTCCTGTCACGCGATCAAGAGTAGGCGAGCCAAATCGCGATGATAATCGCCGCTCCGATGAATCCAATCACGAGCATGGACTTGGATTTTTCGTCATTGATATGACCGACTCTTCGTTTCATGCGTTGATAGCGCCGGTAGAGTGCAAATCCCACCAGTAGTGGAAGTAATAGCAGGGCGATGGGATATTTAACGACGAAATCGAGAATTTGATCCTTCATGGAATCGTAGCGCTCTTTCGAGGAGAAGTTGGGATTCGGCGGGTCATTCCCACTGGGCAAACCGGGTGAAACTGCCTGCAGCGTCGATGCACAACAAAGGCTTTTTCAAGCCAGAGTTTCTCAAACAACCTATTCTCTCCGTGCGAAATCACTTTGCCAATAGGCATTGGGGTGGGCCATGCTTTTGCTGGATACACTTGGCTCAGCGTACAAAACGCGGGGCCAACGCTACCGCATGCATCCCGCCCACCCGTCGTTCTCATCCGCACCCTTTTCCAAGTCACCTACCTGGAGCCTCCACAAGCATGGTGGCGAAGACTCGCCTTGCCGCGGACCCACTTCGAAAGTCGGCGGCTTCGGCGGTCGACCGAATGCCGCGTTTAAATAAATACATCGGGGAACCCATGGAAAAGCGGGAGGCTTAACGACTATTTGAGCGAAATCCGCTGCCGGACATCGTAAAATCGTTGAAGTCAACCGTTGTGCTTCCGCCCGCTATGCCGGACGGATCAACGATCTCAACGCCGCCGCTGAACCCAAAATATTGCCGCTTCTTTGGCGGATGAGCGTTTCCTTCGATGTCTTGCGTTGAGCAATGGCACGTGAGGGCAGTTCCAATTGGTTGATTCTGATGTTGCGTTGATCTTGACCAAGTTTTTTTGTCGTCTTGGCGATTCCATCGGCCTCAAATATACCCAAAACTGTCACGGTTGCCCAAAATAGGTTTTGAAGCGAAAGTATACCGCCTAAGTCATGCGTTTACCTGCGATCGAATCGGACCGAATGAAGATTTCTGTTGCCATCTGCACTTGGAACCGATCTCGCTTGTTAACCCAGACGTTGACGAATTTCGTTGAGCTTACGATTCCTGAGTCCGTTGAATGGGAATTGATCGTTGTCGATAACAACTCGACGGATGACACGAAACAGGTCATTCAAAGTTTCGCTGATAAATTACCAATTCGATATCTTTTCGAAAACCAGCAAGGACACTCTTATAGCCGCAACGCCGCAGTCCAATCCGCAACCGGCGAGCTGATTCTCTGGACCGATAATGATGTCATCGTTGATCCGAATTGGTTGGCCGCGTTTGCCGACGGAGCGAATCGGTACCCGGCTGCTTCGTTTTTTGGTGGCAAGATTGAACCGGTTTTCGAAACCGCGAGACCGCAGTGGCTGGCTGCAACCTGGGAGAAATGCAAATCGGTTTATGCGGCTCGTGACCTGGGAAATGACGCATTCGAATTGAAGCCCGATCAGTTCCCCTATGGCGCTAACTTTGCCGTGAGGACGCAAGTTCAAAAACAGTTCCCGTTCGACACAAAACACGGCCGCAAAGCCGCGGGGGTTTTAGGTGAAGACGAAACCAGAATGCTTCGACGCGTGGTTGCCGCGGGCCATTGCGGGATGTGGTTGCCAAACGCCAAACTGCAGCACTTCGTTCCTGACGACCGAGCAACGTCCGCTTATGTTTCGCGGTACTTTGTTGGACAAGGCCAAGCCAATGTACTAAACCAAAAACCGACCATGAACTCAAGATTTCACGCTTGCCGCGTCGCCCTGCACAATCGCATTTGCTACTTGCTGAAACAGAGATTCAAACAACCAGATGAATGGGTCTCGCACTTGATTCGCTCCAGCATTGCCTGGGGTGAATTCAAAGGCATGCAAAACGACCCTCCCAAGCAGGTTTGAAAACTAACCCACCATCATGCCCAGCATATTTCTTGTTACGGACGTTCGATATTGGCACCGCAGAACCGGTGCGCAACAGCGGATTTACGCTTTGGCAAAATACCTGGCAGCGAACGACTTCAACGTGACAACGGTCTTCACTGCGCCGATCGCAGAAAAAGAACACGAAGACGACCATCAAGTAATTCTGGATGCGGGCCTAAACGTCATCTCGCTGATCGACGATTGGCAACCTGCAAACGTGCTGGAAAAAGTCCAATGGAAAGCCATGTGCGTTTGGAACGCGGTGTCTGGCGAGAGGCCTTGTTCCGAACGAGATCAAGCCAAACATCTGGCAGATTTTGAATCGCCCGCGCTTAAAAGCCGGTTTGCGAAACTCGTTAACGAACTCCAACCCGATATCGTCATTGTCGAATACGTAACCTTGGCCTATCTCCTTCCCGAACGGCGAAAACGGCAGGGCACGTTGTATGCGCTCGACACGCACGACTTACTTTCTGATCGTTGTCAACAATTCAAGCAATATCAGTTTTCCCATTGGCTTGAAATCGACCGCGCGCAGGAAGCCGCAGCTTTTGCGCCGTTCGACATATTAATTGCAATTCAAAGCGACGAAGCTGCGGCGATTCGGGAGATGGCCGGACCTGACCAGCAGGTCATTTTGGCTGGCCATCCGGCCGAATTTCATGAAACCGAAATCCAAACGGCAACAGCCGAAACGACGGCGTCAAATCGCGGCAAGAGACTTGGATATTTCGCATCCAATAACGCGCCTAATTTTTCTGCCATCGAGTGGTTGCTCACCCACGTGTGGGAAAATGTTTTGCGAGTTCGGCCAGATCTTCAATTGCAGATTGCCGGCTCGGTTTGCGAAGCCTTGACTCCCGATTCACTCCCGAGCAATGTCCACTTGCGTGGGTTTGTGGAACAGGTCGAAGATTTTTACGACTCCATTGACGTGGTCGTGAACCCGATTCAATTCGGCACGGGACTGAAAATCAAGAACATCGAGGCCTTGTCTTTTGGCAAGCCTTTGATTTCCTCTCCCCATGGTACCGAGGGGCTACCTCGTGAAATCGAATTGCCATGGCTCGAAGCCGATTCTGCGGACGATTTTGCATCCAAAATTATCGCGATCTGTTCCGACGAGGCCAAACCATCACAACTGCAAATCGCCGCCAAGAATTACGTCCAATCGCGGCTGAATGCCGATTTAGTCTTCGCGCATTTGATGAACGCATTTCGGAGCTGAACGAGCATCCGCAAGACCTTGTCGTCGTATTTGACGCGAGTGTTCCCGTGGCGACGCTTCCAAAAAATCATTCGTCATTTCGTTTCGACAGGCTGAATGAATTCTTCTATAATGTCGGATTGGCAACCACTCAAACAGCTTTCCGCAGTGTCAAAAGCTTGCGGTTGAACCGTTGACGTCTGTCTGTTCCTTAAGTCTTCCGCAATCAGTATTTTGAACCAATCTAGTGATGGCTGTACAATTGCGTGCGGTCCCGCCACGTTTAATTTGATCGCAATTGAAGATGAATCGAGAACTCCAGGAATCGTTGTCAGACTCGGTTGCCTCTCTTACCGACTGGAAACCACTCGTTCCAGGCGGGGCCAATTATCGAACCGCTGAACTTGTCACGGTTTCACCCCAACGGGTTGAATATCGCCCGACATTCAATGAGAAACTGTTCTCGATTCTTTGTTTGGTTGTCGGAGTCGGTTGTGTGGTCGGCGGAGCATTCATGCAGATACAATCCGATGATCTTTCGATACCGGGATTGTTTCTTATTCCACTTGGGATTTTCTTGCTTGTAGCTTGCATTGTGCAGCTCAGATCAGCTTCCGCCAGTTGTGTTTTTGATTTGGACGCTGGGCTCTTTTGTCGAGGCAAGGTCGCGGCAAAGGATCAAGGTGATCGTTGTATATCGTTGCAACGGGTTTATGCGATTCAACTTCTACGGGAAAAGATTCGGTATCCCCAAAGCAAGTACTCGACTTACGAGTTGAACCTGGTTTTGGACGATGCTTCAAGGAGAAATGTTGTCGATCATGGTGACATTAAACGTCTAAGAAAGGAAGCTGATTTATTGAGTAAGCTCCTTGGTGTTCCTTTGTGGGATGCTACTCCGCTCAAGCCATGAGAAGTTCCAAAGTGTGCTCGCGACGTTGTCTGGGGTCGCATACGTTGATGGACGAGTGTAGATGTGGCGAATCGTGTTAGCCAATTGGGCAGCGATCTGTTCTGGAGTTCGCAGCTAGTACCCGGCAACGGAGTTTTAATCTGGATAGTGTGTCGCACAAAAGGGACATCGGCGATGCGGAGGCAAACAGGCACCACCCTGAAATGCAGTAAGTATTTGCGGTCAGCTACCAGTATTACAATGCAAGTACAAACACTTTTTTAGGCACCTGCATCTGCGTTTGGATTTGCCGGTGATGGCCAATTCATTTCGCCGATTGATGTGGTCCAATGAACTCCGAAAAGACTGCGTGTCGGATCTTGAGCTTGTCCAAAAATCGTTCCTTTGTGTGATCGAACGACCCGCAGTCCTTGAGCGACTCGTCAAGCAGTCAATCGTGACATCAAACGCATCGCCGAGCATCACGCGGAGTTGGCCGAACACTCGAAGCTCGCCTTCAAGGGCAACGCGATGTGCTATTGCCCAAACGACGATCCAGCGTGGGAGTTTTGACGATCCCCCATCAAGCACGGACAAGCATATAGTAGAAAAGCGACCCCAAAACCGACAACTGCATGACGAGCAGTAAGTAGGCGATCGTTCGCTTCGGACCGAGGCGAATCACCCAGATTCCTATCGCGAGTTCAAGTGCGGTCAATAGAAGCGAAAGCCACGGCGTATGGAGCATGTTTTGTCTGAACAACCGGCCTATCAAAGCAGCCGGAACGAAGGCTGGCATGCCGGCAAACATCACAGCGAGATCTGGCAGAATTCGGCCAAGCCCCCTGTAACCGATCACCCAAGCGTACGGCAGGGTCATGCAAGCGACCAACGTCGCCGCTGCCATACGATGCTGTGGGTTTCGCACGCAGAACGCAATGAAGTACGCGAACGCGCCGGCGCACACGATCCGACTCATGACGAGCGGAAACTTAACGAGCAATGCGATCGCCACTGAAACACCAGTGGTGAGCATCAGCAACGTGCGTAGAGAGAATCGAATTCGCGGTCGTGCTGCGTCGTTTGACGATTTAATCGGGATGGGCAGCCACGGCAGCGCCATGCAAAACGCGACGGAACCAATCGCTGACCACAACGGCACCTTCCATAGAAGCGGCGACGGGCGGCTCTGGTCGGAGTCCGTCCACCCGTAGAACCCGGGAATAAACCAGCCGACGAGCAAGCTCACCGCGATGAATAGCGGGTAGATCGGTATTCGCGATGCCAGCTTGGAAATCTCCATACTTCTCCGAAAGCCTTCGCCGCACAACGGGTTGCGTATCCGACGCTGCCCCTGATCAAAGCGAATCACGTCGAACTACCCGTCGATGTTACCACAGGCCCCGCGCTTGAATCAAAATGGAGAACGTCCCGCGCAGCGGATTTAGCGGATACGCATTGTTCTGCGCCGCGGACTACTGCGTTAAGCCATCTAATAGTTCCGAATACGCTGTTTTCGTGGAACGGGTGAAGTGCCAGAAATGAATTGAAGGTCGCGGTTGGGATGTCAGCGGGACCTATCCGGTCACCACCCCAATAGGCCCAATCGTTTGATTGGCAGGAAGCGCAGACGTGTGACAATCGAAAGTGGTTGCCCATCAACTGGATCTGCCAGACGAGCAACAACTTCCTGTAATGCATTCACATCGCTATTGGGAACAATGGGGTCCGCTACGTCCCACGCTTCGTTTTCAATTGCAACGAGATGTGCGTGGACTGTGCCGTCAGTCCCTTTTAGAAGGAACTCGCCGTATGCGAAGTCGCCCAAGTGTGGGCTGGCAAAGATATTGCCACACGACGCGCTTTTGGATTCAAACGTGGCAATCTGTGGTATGTCGATCGCAGAACGTGTAAAGTGTCGCCAACAGGGACAGTCTATCTGTAACAGGATCTGGTTACCAGAAAAAGTTCACCAGATGGGACGCTTTAAAAACCGTCGACGTTTATTGAATTCGACAGTCTCATTCCAAGATAACGGTCGTTTTCCGCGAAACAGTGATAAAGACTGTCCAATGATGGCGTCGGACTTCCCTTGCCCTTCGGTCATTGACGATCTCGTCGCTGGAGTATCCAGGTGGCCGGCACATGAATGTCTAAGAGGATCTGACACTCTCGTTCTTGATTTTGGACGTACTCCAAGAACATTTGGGCGGCCTCCGGATGACGCGCGGCCAACACCTCGGCCCGCGCACGAATCGACGCTGTTGTCTGTCGGTCAATTTTGTTCCTATCCTCAGAAGAATACACCTCCTCACGGACCAACCGATCACCGTGTGCCGTCATCTGCATTATCGTTTCTGCGTGCGGTAGGTAAGATTCGTATCCATCTGGCACAAAGTCGACATTCTCGCGGAGAAAGCCGTCGTCGATCACAATGTAACCTCCGGCGCGCACGCACTGTCTGAGCAAATCGACGCAGGGCACCGCATCAAGTAACGGTCCGTGGCCGGCGTAGATGACAACGTCGTAGCTTTTCCCGGAACGAACCACTTTCCGCATGTCGTCACAAGTGAACTCACACAGTGACGCGACACCGTTTTCAGAGGCTGTTTGCGCGGCATGATCGATGAATGGCTGAAACGCGTCGACGCCGCAAACATGCCATCCGAATTCCCGGGCGACGTTAACCGAGATCGCACCTTTGCCGCACCCTACGTCCAATGTCGTACCGTGCGGGAGCGCCAATGGCCGTAGCAAATTAACCACATCCGCTGGAGAGCTTCCGAGCGCATCAACATCCGCGAGAAGTTCGGCAATGAAAGGCAACAACTCGGGCGGCGCTTCGAGTGAGCTCGCGACTTGCTTTTCAAGTTCCTCTTTCATCAGGTCCATGGTACTCAAATCACCGAAAATCCGAACGCCCCGGAGTCATGAAGGCTTGGTCTCTCAATACGGTCGTTTTTTGCGCCAACATCTGTAACAGTTTGTTGGAACCTCTGCTTTTAACGGAACAAGGACTCGACCGGGCGACTGACGACCGGTCTTCCTTCTAAACCGCATCAATTTCGCACAAAACTTTGTAACAGATTGATCCGAATCCCGCTGGAGACTGTGAAGGCAATATCAGATGCCGTCGCAACCCAATCAACTTCTCACACCCAAGTCAATTGGGGAAAAAAACGATGTTAAGAACCTTATCCATTGCGGTGTTGCTGGGAATCTTCAGTTCCTCGGCCGTTCAGGGAAATGATGTCGAAGTGGTTTACAGCAACGGTGACGTCAGTGTCACGGGCGACTCAGCCGCCAATCAACTGAAAATCACCCGGCTGACCGGCAACATTCATCAATTTCGTGGCCTCGGCGGTACGACGGTCAACGGATCGACCCAACCGGTCGTTCTTCCAATTCAGGACGACCTGAGAATTTGGATGTTGGGCGGCGAGGACTTTGTTCATCTGCAGAACGTCTATTTGAGAAGCACTTCCCACGCGGATCTATTGATTGAAATGGGCCGCGACAACGATGAATTGATCCTGGAATCCGGAAGTGTACGTCGCAATGTCTTTATTTCGGATGGCGGAATTTTTCGAGGGGACGACTTCGTGAGGGTCGAATTCTTTAACAGCGACTTGCTCAGTATTGAAACTCAGGGCAGCGCCGACGTCGCAGTAATATATAGCAACGTAAATCGGCTATTCGTTGAGACCGGTGTTGAAGGGCAAGATCGAGTTACACTGGTAAGTAATCAATTGGATACGCTGGTTGTTACCACATCCGATGACGTCGACAAACTAGTCTTTATGGACAATGACATTGCCGGAGGTTTTTTGCGAATCGGTTTGGGAGCCGGGAATGATTCGGCTCAGGTGGTAATGAACAGTCTGAACGGTACCGATGCCATCTTCGACGGAGGCGACGGATCAGATTCGCACAATGCAGAATATGTGCTCTGGGGCGCTCACCCGTTGTGGTGGTGGTGGCGAAACGTCCGATTCCAAAACTTTGAGGTCTTTTGATCGGGAAAAGCGGTGACCCACCAAAATTGGAATCACCGCCTCGACTCCCACTTTAACTGTGTGACCATTCCTTTGTCGAACCATTCGAAGAAGGGATGGTCATTTCTGTTTCGGTTTTGTCGCCGAGTGATTCATTTCGCCGGGATCTGTCCGGGGCTAAATACACCTTGGGGCGTTTTAGGCCTGTAAGCGGTACGAATGGCAAGACATCGAGACGCTCTCGTTTGTCTGTCGGGCCGACTTGTTTTGTCGGCTTCGGCCCGGGCTCGATCAGTACTAATGTTGGTGGTCGCCGTTTCGATCATGCCCCCGGAACCCGGATGCGCGCGATTGCGGCGTCACAGCGAACTCCGTTTTCGACCGTCGGTCCGACGCTCCGATCAAGACGTGACAAGCCTAGGAACACTGGTCGATGTGATCGGGGCTTCGCAAGACGGTTTCTCCTTTGATTCGCTACCAGCGTTGAGTACCACCTCGCCGTTTTGATCAAGTTGGAGTTTTTTGTCAAATTAAACTAAAAAGCCTGTAACTCAAAAACCGCTGCTTGATCATCGACGCGAATTTGGGTATCAGCTGGATTGGACTCTGGGCGTCCACGATACCACATCACGAGTCCAGCCTCTTCAAACCAGTGTCCGAACTTACGGCAACTCGCGCATTCGCAGCGATTTGGCCCAACCCAATTGACTTGTTCGTGTCGACAACGAATCGCGAGAGAATCCATGCCTACCTTTCCAAATTCAGAGATTAAACTGCTTGAATCGCCGTTGTTGGACACAGTATCGCAATGACTTGTGACACGTTCGGTCAACCAATCAAAAAAAGAGCTGCAAACCACTTGATTTTGGTACCTCTCATTTGCGAGATTGCTTCGATCTCTATCTCGGCGTGACCATTTGCGGTCCGACACACGTTGGGGATTCAATCCAATCTGTTGGTAACAAACTCGATAAGAATTTTTCTCATGCCGATTGACGTTCAAGTTTTCACAAAGGTGCGTGACTTAAATCCGTCTTGCGCGAGTTCAAAAACAGCTGGTTACTTCGGCTACTCTTGTCGACTGAAAATAGCCAATGCTTTTTTTAAAATATCACGCTCCCGATCGGTGCGTTGAAGTTCCCTTCGCAGTTCTCGCACCTCCGCCTCAATTGATTCAGCAATGCACCTGGTGACTGGGCTAAACATTCCTGCTCATCAAAGGTATCGCGCGGACTGGATAACTCCTCAACAGCAAACGACCGGGCGAACAGTGTTTTACGCGGCGGATGAGCCTCGACGGATAAGTCTTCAACCAATGGATCATTGACTTCGGGTAGATCTGGGTAGAATAGGCGGGTCGGAATCAATCTGCCAGGAAAACAATAGTCAATGAGTAAACATCCTCTGTCGAGTCGGCAGCGATTTGAAAATTACAAACAGGAATTTCTGAAACGGGATAAGGCGTCGGAAAACGATCGGGATTCATCTGATAAAAAACGCCACCGAAAATCGCAGCGTGACCGTTCGAGCTGGACGCTCGTTCGTGAATTCCTGGGCATGCTTCGTGGCCACCGAAGCTCAATCGTTTTTTCGATGACAACGCTGACGATCGCCACGGTTCTTGCCTTGATTCCCCCGGCTGCAGTCAAGCTTGTCGTCGATTATGTCTTGACGAGTCAACCGCTCCCGGCAGTCTTCCCCGAGTGGATTCCACGGAAACCCTTTCCCTTATTGTTGTTGATCGTGGGCGCCATCCTGGTCATCTCGTTCGCCAAATTGTTTCTGCACATCTGGGGACGATGGCACGCCACCCGGGTGACCAAACTGCTTCAGATGTCGATCCGCAAGCGGGTCTTTGAACACGCTGCCCGTTTGCCGTTACACCGAATTCAGGAACTGAAGTCGGGTGGAGCAGCCAGCATCTTGCGTCAGGATGCCGGTAGTGTTGGAGAACTTGTTTTTGGCATGTTGTACAATCCGTGGCGTGCTGTCATTCAACTGGTCGGCAGCTTTCTTATTCTAGCGTGGGTCGATTGGCGTCTTTTGATCGGAGCGATTGGAATCGTTCCACTGGTCTATCTCACGCATCGAACCTGGATCAATCGCATTCGACCGCAGTTTCGGCGCGTACGTGCTCAACGCGAGGAAGTCGATTCGCTAACAACCGAGTCTTTCGGCGGTATGCGGGTCGTACGCGCCTTCGGCCGTCAACATGCTGAAACCAATCGCATCATGCGCGGAAATCATGTCATGGGACGTCAGGAACTTTACGCTTGGTGGTGGTCACGCACGATTGAGGTCGTTTGGGAAACCGTCATTCCGTTGGCAACCGCAGGTTTGTTGGTCTATGGCGGGTGGCAAGTTCTTCAGGACCAACTAACGATGGGCGACCTGATGATGTTTCTAGTCTATATGCTGATGCTGCTGGCCCCACTTGCGACGCTCGCGCAGAGCGCCGCAGCATTCCAGAACAGTCTCTCCGGACTGGATCGTGTTTTGGACTTATTGGATGAACCGTTGGAAATGGAAAGTGATGTTGAAACACGCGAGATCAAGCGAACGGAATTCATGGGTTCGGTCGAGTTTAAAGATGTCAACTTTAGCTATCCTGGCGCAGATGGTTTCGCGTTGCAGGACGTGAACTTGCGAGTCGAACCAGGCGAAACCATCGCTTTGGTTGGGCCGAGCGGCGCGGGAAAAACAACGATCTGTAACCTTGTTGCCCGCTTCTATGACCCAACTAGCGGATCCGTGTTGCTCGATGGAACCGATCTGATCGAATTCGAAGTTGAAAGCTATCGGCGATTGACTGGAATTGTTGAGCAGGATGTATTCCTTTTTGATGGAACAATCGCTGAAAACATCGGTTACGCAAATCGCAACGCAACGAGTGCCGAAATCGTCACGGCTGCTCAGATCGCTAATGCTGCAGAATTCATTGACAAACTGCCCCACGGTTACGACACGATCATCGGAGAACGCGGCGTAAAACTCAGCGGTGGTCAGCGCCAGCGACTGGCAATCGCCCGTGCCGTGTTAGCCAACCCTAAAATCTTGATCCTGGATGAAGCGACCAGTAACCTCGACACCGAAAGCGAAAGGTTGATTCAATCAAGCATGGCCGCGCTCATGGAAAACAGAACTTGCTTCGTCATTGCCCACCGACTCAGCACGATCGTCGGTGCCGATCGAATCGTCGTTTTGGAAGATGGGAAAATCACTGAAATCGGCACGCATCAATCCCTAATGGAACTTGGCGGAAGATACCACGAAATGGTGATCATGCAGACAAATACCGCTTCAGTTCCGGGATAGCGTCGCGTTAATATTTCGACGCTGAATCTTGAAAAATAGAAACACTCGTAATTCGAAAATGCTGGCCATGCGAACGACGACGATGGATGAAGTTCTATAACGAAAAACGACCGCACAGCGGTCGTTACTGTTATGGAAAAACACCCATGCAAACTTTCGAGGATTCAAAACAATTGGCCAAGCAAAAAATGCTTGACCAACTCGTACACACGAGTGTGCGATTTTCGGACGTCTGTCAGATTAAGTAGTGGCGACTACACTCGGTGAATCGCGGAGCTATCCAAATTCTGGTGAATCGGGCTACGCAAGACGAAAGCTTGACGATGCACCAGGTTCAAAGACTACTTCTTGTCAATTGAAGATTCCGTTGAATCGGCATCCTGTTTCTTGAACTCAAACCGAAACCGATTTGGGCTTTCTATCTTTTCGACGGAACCGTCAGCTGTCTTCCAAACAAACGTGTTGCCGGATCTCTCAACGTCGTCTTCGGTAACCCAAATGGGTTGATTATCTCCTTTGTCATTGGCGGACGACTGATCCTTTTTGAGTCGCACGCGCTTCTTTGACGAATTTGGTCGCTCCGATCGAAGCTGTTGGAGCTCATTTCGCAACGCATCAAGCTCGGCTCTTAGCTCTTCTAGCGACGAAAGCTCCGCTTCTTCGGACGTCCTTGGGTCTCCAAATTGCGTTTCCTTGGCATGCTTTTTGTGATTTTTGTCGACGTGAATCTCTTCCCCAAAGACGTGTTGAGCAGCGTCGTGATCATTCGTGCGATGAAGCAGTATTTTCTTATGATCACTGTGGAACGCATGAACGTTTGGTTTACCATCTGGAGTCACCTCGATAATCATTTCGTTTGGCTGACCCGATTTACGAATTTGAAATCGTTTGCCTCCGCCCGTCACGATTTCGACATCGCCTTTTTTCGCCTCGCCGGAATCGGCGTGCTTGAAGATATTTACTCCATGGATTCCGCCATGGTGCATCTCGACGGCTTGATGTTGCTTGTGATTTTTATTGTCTGAATGGCCCTTGCCATCCAGACGATCCGCGATCTCTCGCAACTGGTTGGCCATCTCGTGGTAGTCGACCTTAGCCGATCCCTCACCATGAAGAAGTTCCACCAGGTGACTATAAATTTTCTTTTCAATGCCGCCGTCGTCCTCGTCACCCTTGATGATGACAACCTCGACATTGCCCGGGTGGCCGCCATAAGATTCCTTGATGTCAATTTTGTGATTCGCTACCAGCTTTCTGAGCAGGCCTTTGTGGTCTGAGTCGCCTTCGCCGACCACCACGACTTCGATGTTTTCATCCTGGTCGCCACCAAGCAGCTTGATCTCGATATTGTGTTCCTTTTTGATCTGCTTGAGCAGGTCCTGATTCCCAGAGTCGCCTTGCTCAATAACGATTAAGTCAACATTTTCTTCCTGATCGGTTTGCAGCTTTTTCAATTCGACTTGGTGGGTGTTCGGATGATCATGATCTTGCGGGGTCGGGGTCGCACCGTTGGCGATTGATCCGAGGCCGGCCAACAGGCCAACACTGGCAAGTTTGGTCAGAACCGGTCCGATGGCTGTTTTCGCGTGGCGAATTGGATTCATGTTTTTTTGCCTTAAGTATCAGGATTTCAAAAGAGAGGTAAACAATTCTTGAGGTGCCGCGAGCGTTGCTGCAAGAGTAACAACTGACCGATCGCCCCAACGCCTACTCGAAACTCAATTCGTTATTTCTTTTTCCGAATTTCGATCTCAACGTTGTGTTCTATGTCCTTGTGGAGTTCTAATTTCTTCAAGAGTTCTCTATGCAAATCTTCAGGAAGAACCTCTCCGATATGATCTATGGTGATGTTCATTTTTTTGATGTCCTCCATCGCATCTACCAGTTCGTCAGAGACGTTTCCAAGCCTGACGATCCGTTTGACGCCGTTCTTGAGCGTTTCCATCGCCTGGGCATGTTTTTCCTGATGCAACTGCGCCTTACCGATGAGCAACTCAACTTTGGCGATTTGGGCTTCGTTGTCTGAATGAACGTTTAGAATGTCACGGTATTCGCGAAACTGATTCTCCGCCTCTGACCAATCCTGATCGTCGAAGGACATGTTCCCAATCTCAAATATTGCATCGGCGACGACCGCATGATGGGGTCCAAATTTTTCGCGCCGCTCATCGGCGAGTAGCTGCAAAAACCGTTTGGTTTCGGCCTTATCCCGGATAACGACGACTTGATTTGCATCGCCGTGATCTTGTTCAAAAGTGAACTCGTTATCGGCGTCCCACTTGCCATGGTTGACAACGATATCGCCGGTGTCGTTCAAAAATACGCGGTAGGTTTGCGACCGGTGAACTGCATCGGATCGTGACGAATCGTCATCCTTCGTCGACTCGATTTCGACAACCTCGACGTTTGGCGAAACTTGACTCGCGGCCTTTCCCAAGGCAATCACGTGTGGCGCATGCGTGCCGGAAGATTCCCCGTGGGTCCAAACGATTCTTGAGTCGTGATTCGACTGGTTGTGGGCGTTTAAAACCATGAGGTTGCTGGGTTTTTCTTTGTTTCGATTGAGTTTCTCCAGCGCTCGCGCATGTGCCGTTTCGAGTTTGCTTTTTTCCACCAGCTCTTCAAGTTTTGTTTCTGCCGCCAATGCTCGATCACGTTCGGTCTCGGCCTCCTTCCGCGCCCGATCAACTTGCTCAAGTCGGAGGCTCGCCAATTTACTGGAATTTGTTGCCTTGATTGCAAACACCGTTGAGATAATCGTTGCGCTGATCAAGGTCAACAGAATGACGGCCGCAATTGACATCGATGCCCGATGTTTTCGTACGAATTTTCTCGTCCGGTAGCCCAAGTTTGGTCCAACCGCCTCGATCGGTTGACCGTCGAGGTAGTGCTTGACATCGCGGGCCAGATCAGCGGCCGTTTCATATCTCTCACTGCGTTTCTTGGACATGCACTTGGCCAGAATCCAATCCATATCACCACGAAGCGTCCGCCGGAGTGATCGAACGTCGGTGCCACGGTTCTTGGAAATCTCATCGACCGTGTCCGCCAGGTTGTTCACTCGCGTGGAAGCGAGCTCTGGTTCTTCGTGACAAATCGCTTCGCAGAATTTGTGAATCCCTTTTTTCTTCCAGTGGTGAAACGGCGTCGTGCCGGTTAGCAATTCGTACATCAACACGCCCAGCGAATAGACGTCGGCGCGGGTATCGATGTCCTGCCCGCTCATCTCCGCTTGTTCCGGGCTCATGTATTCCGGCGTGCCAATCATGTTGCCGTAACTGGTGAAAAGAGTCTTCTCAGTCAATGACTGATCGACCGCCTTGGCAATTCCGAAGTCAATGATTTTGGGAACCGGGACGCCATCGTAATGTGTCACCATGACGTTGGAAGGCTTGAGGTCACGGTGAATGATCCCTTTTTGATGAGCGTGTTTTACCCCGACACAAACCTGGTAGAACAGCTCAATTCGGATCGCGTAGAGGCAGCTTTTCCCGGTCACAATAGTCCGTAATGTCCAATCCTGTAACCAGTTCCATCACGAAATAGGGTCGCCCGGTGGCCGTGCAACCGGCATCGAATACCTTCGTAATATTTGGATGATCCATCATCGCCAACGCCTGCCGCTCGGCTTCGAACCGGGCGATGACATTGCGAGTATCCATTCCCAGTTTGATAATCTTTACCGCGACTTTACGCCGGACTGGTTGAGATTGCTCCGCCATGTAGACGACGCCCATTCCGCCGGCGCCGATTTCCTGCAACAACTTGTACGGCCC
Organism: Pirellulaceae bacterium; assembly: GCA_942492215.1. GTDB lineage: Bacteria > Planctomycetota > Planctomycetia > Pirellulales > Pirellulaceae > Mariniblastus. The sequence goes on along the minus strand of CALODY010000021.1, from coordinate 2,818 downwards.
AACCTGACTGCCAACTCCCAAAGAATCAACTTCGACCAGGTCGTGCCTCAAGAATCCACCGGATGTGTCGTCCAAAATATTGTCGCTACGTTGATGGAATTGCAACAACTCTTCCACGCGGTTGCGCAACTGGTTGTCGTTACCGCATTTGTTTTTCAGAAACTCATGCCGATCGGCATCTGAATCCAGTTCCAAGGCATCCAGAAAAATCAATTCTTCTTGATTGGTCGTCTGTTCCATTGCAGTTGCTTTCATGAATGTCCAGAGTCGGTCGTGGACCATGTCGACCCCTGGAATGCGTAGAAGGTTACGTCCAATCGCACCGGTTGGTCTCGTCGTCCCACATCGTGACGCACCCGATCAATACTTCATGCGTATTCGTTCATCGTAACCCGCCAAGGAATCTGAAAATATTTTCAAATCGACAGATTTCCCGATTTCCCGCCGCTTTTCTGGTCAATTCTGGCTGACTTGGCGATGCAACCAGGCCTTGGCATAGGCCCAATTTCGCTCGGCAGTACGGAGCGATATTCCCAGAGCCTGGGCGGACTCTTCCATATTCAGTCCGACAAAAATCGCAGTTTGACCAACTCGGCTTTCGATTTGTCCTGCGACTCCAGTTCGTTGAGCGCTTCGTCCAGTGCGATCAGTTCATCCGCTTTTTTTTCCGGAGATTTCAGTCAGTCCGTCCAAAGAGACTTGAATTGCATCGCCACCCTTTTTTTGGCTTTTCTTGAGCGTGCTCGGTCAATCAGAATGCGACGCATTGCTTCGGCAGCATGCGCCAAAAAAATGAGCCGCGGTTTTCCCAATCATCATCGGCGGACCCGATTAGCCTCAGGTAGGCTTCGTGAACCAGTGCAGTCGGCTGAAGCGTATTACCGGAAGCTTCATGCTGAAGTTTTTCGTGGCTAGTTCTCTTAGCTCGTTGTACACATCGATGGGAAGCAACTTGTCGGTTGCGTCGTCGCGACCCGCCTTGATCGCCTTGAGAATTTTGGTGACATCACTTTCCATAAACAGCTTGTTAATTGCACCCGGCATTAACTGGATTGCGAAACTGTAAAACCATTGATAAGCGATTGACCTGAAATCTAACAGGGCAAGATTTGGCGGAACTCATTTTAAGTCTGCGACAACCGTGGCGGCAGTCATTTCCGAGAAAATCAGGGGTACCCGGCGGTCAACCCCTTGCAAACGGACCGCTGAAACACCTCATTCAATATTCTCGCGGTAAAGCTGCGACGCATCATTCGTTATTATTACCTAAAAAACTGCTTCAAAACGATTAGCCTTGCGCATTCTGTCTTGTAATTGACCTACTCGGCTTTCCAAATTCGTGCGGTTCCGTCCCAGCGGGGCGCCGACGTATTTGCCAGCGCGAAGGCGACGGCGTGAATGTGCTGACCGTCGTCGGCAAACGAGATGGTGGGTTCGCCAGTTTCGACATTCCAAAACTGAACGATGGTTCCTTCCGTTCCGCCCGAGACGAGTGTCTTACCGTCCGGTGAAAACGCACAGAACATCGCATCCCCCGAATGCGCGATCAACTGATATCGAACGACGCGCAATCGGTAGTCCCAGACCGTGATCACTCCGTCGGCTGTCGCTGAGGAAAGCAAGTCACCCCTCGGCGAAAAACTCAGACTCGTGACGTTCTCGGCCATCGTTTTTAGGATCCTTGGTGGCGACGCCGAATCGAACCGCCAATCGCTAACCGACTTGTCGCGACCGCCAAACGTTACCGATTCACCGTCTCGACCAAAGGCGACGGCCCACACATCGTTTTTGGGTTTGGTTTCGTGACGATGAATCTCTGTTCTTGATTCGACATCCCAAACAATGACGCGCCCGTCATTGCCGCCCGACACGAAAAAAAAAAAAAAAAAAAAAAAAAAAAAAAAAAAAAAAAAAAAAAAAAAAAAAAAAAAAAAAAAAAAAAAAAAAAAAAAAAAAAAAAAAAAAAAAAAAAAAAAAAAAAAAAAAAAAAAATGGCAACCGGCCATCGGGCGAGAAGTCGATTGAGTTTACGCCGCCGGAATGACCGACAAATTCGCCAACGGCCGCCCGTTTTTCAAGATCCCATAACCGAATCGAACGGTCGTGCCCCGCGGAAGCCAACAGTCGACCGTCTGGTGAAAAATTTACAAACTGGACGCTTTGAGTGTGGTGATCAATCCCTTCGACCTGTTCCCCCGTCGTCGTGTCCCAAATAATGACTCGTGAATCCTCGGAGGCCACCGCCAACAGACGGCTGTCGGTTGAGAACGACAATGACCACAGCCGGCTCGGCCCGCTGGGAAGTCGCATCGAATTTGTCGGATTGAGGGTATTCCACACCTTGGCAGTGTTGTCTCGACTGCCCGTTACGATACCCCCGTTCTTTTGAAACGCCATGTCGTAAACGGTGTTCGAATGCCCCCGAATCATTCGGCTTACACCAAGATCATTTGAATCGCGAACATAGACGACGCTCGCGGTACCGCTGGTCGCAAAGTGAGTTCCAAAATCGGAAACAGCAAACCGGCTCTTGAATTCGTTGGGTTGGATCAGTCGGCCAACGAACCCGCCATCGGCAAAACTCCAAAACGATATTTCGTCGTCCATCTGGACCGCGAAGGTCTGGCCGTTGTTCAACGATATTAAAGCGTTGGGTCGCTGAAAAAACCTTCCCAGCTCATTCCGGGAGTCTAGTTGATCAAGACGTTGAATGGCCAGTCGATTGGCGGACGAGAACGCAATTGACTCGTCATCGTCCGAGACTTCGATACAATCAATTCCAGTTTCCAAATCGACAAGCGTTTCACCGGCATCCTCT
>CALODY010000020.1:0-484069 GCA_942492215.1 Pirellulaceae bacterium | reverse complement strand
TACGTCAACACGGGGGCAGGTACGCGGAGGTTGAAAAGCAGTTAAAAGCGGACAAAGGAAAACAGTTCGTAGCTCTTTCTTCCCCGGGTGGCCTCTCTTCAGAAAGCCTTATGATACATAGTGTATATGCAATATTGAATGGCTGCTGCAGGTGTAGCACCATTAGCACCATCTCACTGTTGGAATGTGGTTCGCCGGCGGGCGATGCGACGCATGAGGCGCCCACGAAATCAGTGCCTCCTTTCACCTGACAACCTCATTAACCTAAGAGAAAATCTTGGTCCCAGCATATTACGCCAAACTGGTTGAAGCAGCACATCCATATCACAACGAAGTCGATACACCGAGAGAAGAGAGCAGGCCGGTGTCCGGTGTGCGACAACCGACCGCTTCCAGCCCCAGTTATCTCGATTCTTCCCTGCCGCAAAAGGAAAGCAGTACAAATTCAGACAACTGATGAAGTGCTCTTTCTCCCCATATCATGCAGCAAAGGAGCAAACTCATCCGCCGCCATGCTCGTGAATCATGTGAACAAACTTTTTAATGCGCTTTTCGCAAATCTCTCCGCGGCGGCACCAGACGGCTAGATGCACAGGAGTTACTACATTACGTAATACGGAAAAAAATACGTATACATCGTGACATACGTCATCATACAGATGTTACAACAGCAACAGCTACGTTCGAAACTACGCTACGGCATACCTACATATGGTTTCTATGCCACCAATACTATCCATGTGATAAGAAAGTACAGTACAGTAGATTACTTATGCTAGCTAGTACAAAAAGTGCAGTCGTATGATGAGGGAGTGATGATTATTACAAGTTACGGCCATTCTTCTACCTTTTCCTACACGTACTCCGTCCCAACGCAACACGATACATTCACACTCTAATCACCTCTACTCGACCTCAACAAACAGTACAAAAGGCATTAGACAATAGCCATGGCAACACCACCAACGGCACCCACAACAACTCCAACAAAACCTCCAATCCAAGCAGCACTCGACGGTGTATCTGCAGTAGCACTCTCAACCGGCATTGAAACTTCCCAAGGTTGTATCCTATCAAATCCTCCGCCAAACCACGAACAGGAGACGGCTGCACGAAATGAATCTTGGAAGAACGAAGCAAACGACTCGAACCAGCATCCTCGCATCATTTGTGAACTGATACAGCAATACAGAACCAGCTGCAGTGATCACTCGCCGGATTTCGTCTTGAAAGTACTCGAAATGACTTGGTACTGAATGACTGCCTTCTTGCCATCAATCGTTGTTTCCGTCAAGGGATCCTCGTTACCATCAACAATGGGAGTCGTAACGTCTTGTCCTCCTTGGCTCATGGTAAGAGAACGAATGTCGTTAATCTTCACGTTGGGAGCAGTAGTTTCCACGCACAAGAGAATGTCGCTTCCTTGAGTCAAGACGATGGAGTCGTCACATTCAAACGTAGTGTTGCAGTGGCAAGCAGTGACCTCGTAGTCGAAAGTAGCAGTTCCCGTCTCGTTGGTAGCAGCCGTACGTTCCAGTGAGATATCTTGCACTTCGAATCCTTGAGTGAGTCCTACAGTGACGTATAGCTTTTGTTCGTGAAAGGTCACAGAGGTTCCAGAGTCAAGAGTAAGATCCACGCGAATACACATTGCAATCGTTCCTTCACCAGTATTCGTGTCGTTCCAAATGTCGGACTCGGTAACAGTATCTTCGCTTGATATTCAACCAAAACTTCAAATCAGCGAAGTCAAGGAAAAGCGTTGGACGTGTCAGGTAAGAGAGGTGACATTCGGGGGAATGGGAGTGGTACAATCATCTTGGAATGCTTCAATTGTATAGTCACGAATCGAAATGTTGTAGTGGAGTTCCTGTTTAAGGAGGGAGGAGGGAGAATAGTGTGTGTGAGTACAATGTATATGGATACAAGGTCACAACAACAACAACAAGATGCAAGTCAATCGACGACGTACCAATTCCGACGTATCGGCGTCCTCCGAAAAGATAATCTGCGTGTCGGCTGGTAGATACTCGAGATCCCAATCAAATTGGCCAGGTTCATTTGGAGAGGTAGGTGGAGGAGTAGTGGCAGGTTCAAACACTTGAGCGATTCCTTCCGTCAAACCCAAACTGCCGAGAGCAATACGAGAGCCGTCCGGGGTCATTGCCGCACTCGTCAAATTGAGCCATTTACTCCCAAGGATACTGCAGCAACCGTCCCGGAGGTACCACTTGACAACTCGTAAACCTTGACTTGTCCTTTGCTTCCATCGTAAGTAGGAGTGGAAGCGGAAAAACTGGGCACCATATGGTAACATGAATGAAACGGCCGAAACTTTGAAGAAGTATCACCGATGATTGTCTCACGTTAATGTAGTCAGTTCTACCAGTGTTGAGAGTATAAACTGCAGGATACGATGGACGATGGACGATGGACGAGTGAATGAGAGACGAATGAGAGAACGAGACGATACTTGGACTCGTGGACTCGTACAACACAACAAGCAACAACAACAAGAACATACCTTGGACGTCGCCAGTATTCTCATTTGCATCACCTCCCAAGTCTTTGTTTGGACTGCCAATGACAAGAGTCGAGCCGTCGCCATTGAAATCGAGAGAAAACCCAAGTTTGCTTGTATTCAAACCAACAATGTTTGTTCCAAACGAAGTGTCGGTCCATTAAAAGTCGTAGACAAGTACTCTCCCGCCGTTATCTTCATCATCCGTATCTTCAAAATTTGGTTCCACCAATCGCAAGACGTGTAGCGTCATCATTCAAGAGAGATCAAATCAAAGAGAGTACCAGTCGTTCCCGCAAGAGACGTGACGGTGTCATCGGTAGGTCAGGTACTTGCTGTCTTGGTGTATTGGGTAAAACTTTCACTTCCCCGTCCATTGTAACAACCGGCTGCAAGAAACGTTTGACTTGTCGTTGGTTGAGCAAAGGAAACTCCTGTCGATGCACCCGACGCACACGCAATGTCAGTTCCAACTTGAGTCAATGTAGAATCGATTTGATACACTCGGTGGTTGCTGGTAGAAACATCAGGAGCAAGTAGTTCACCGTCTGGGGACAAGGCAAAAGTGCCGTTGGTTGAGTCCCGTCGCCAGCTACTAATGAGATAATTGCCGTTCGTCCAATCATGAAGTGACCACCTCCTTCTTGCTCGACATTTGTACCACTCGCTTCATTTGCAAGAGCACCTACTGCGATACGAGTTCCGTCGTCACTAATGGCCATGTTGGAACCGAATTCCACTGAAGAACCTGTAGTAATGGTTGAATCCGAATCGCCAAAGCTGAGAATCGGCGAGTCCACCAAACTGTGCTTCACTGGGAGTCGCAGCCGCAAGATCACGATGAAAGAGGAGACTGTAATGTATGTATAGAGAGAGTGGTAGTGTGTGAGTGTATTGTCATGGGATATAGGAGAGAGAGAGAGTGAAGGAAAAACGTGCCTACATGATACAATGCGAACTAACCATCCTATTGTCTTGCCATCGAGACTACTTTGCAACCGTAGGAGACGCAAGGGCAGCAAGGGAGGCTGCTACAATGAAACGCATGTTGTGTTGTTGATTAGTTGTGTTGTTGTTGTTGTTGTTGGAAATGGTCTTGTTGTCAAGAATTGTGAGCCCTTTGAAGCAAAATTTGCTCGTTGGCGCCGTTTTTAACATCATGGAAGATTGGATACCGCAAATGAAAAATGGATACCGTAGATACCGTATATGCATATTTACGTGTCCAAGATACAACTGATGAAATCACTCGTATATGTTGAGAGATGGGTACTTAGAAAGAGGTTGCTTTACAATACCGATACAGTTGTAGTAGACGTGTGTTGCTTTGAACTTTGAGAATGTCGTTTCTCTGTGCGCCTGTCACGTGAAATCGGAGATGCTCATTCTTGGAGTGAAGGGTTGAAATTAATTTTATAAGATGATTCACTGGTCTGTGTTAAACGAGCTGTGCCGTCTTATCATCGCACTTGCATTCGTCATCTTTTCGTTGTCAGAGGGCAGAGGGCGGAAGTAGACTACATGTTTTGTCAGTGCGAATGTAAATCGCCGCCCGCGCGTTGCGACGACGCGCAATTTTAATAATCGAACGGACGAGGCAGCAGAAACCTTACTGCTTACAAAAATTAATGATAGTTGTGGGTGCCTGCGTGGCATCACGGCGCCCCGATAAAACGCCGCCATGGGCGGAATCGCGTGGCCGCCGGCGATGGGGCGCCGTGGCGCGAAGGCAAAGAATCATATTGGTGACGTCATGCATTCTTCTTTTCTCCTCAGTTTATGAGCATTGGCATTCTGCAAGCAAAAGGACCACTCGCGATCACCAAAAACCTCATATCAACCCCCCCGCTTTTTTTTTCAACCCTTCGTGTGATCATCTTTCGAAAAGGGCTGAAGTTCGTGAGCAAAAGAGTTCGAGTGAGCATAGAGTATCACGTTGTGCAGTCGGAAACGCGGAGCACAAGGAGGAGAAAAAGACAGATCCAGCAATCATCGCCTTTTTCACTACTTCGCTGGCAAATTCTTCCTTTCTTCAGATGGCTGACATGGACGGCACTAGTAGTAATACAGAGGCTTCTTCTCTCAGTAAAGAAACAACAAAGGCGCCTCCAGAAGCTCTCGAAACGCATTCAGGAAGCAAAGCAAGGCTCGGAAACATGTTGGCTGACTTATCCCTCCGACGTGGTGGAATGGAACGAGCTCTTGCTCACAGCCAAGGCTCAGCAGCAAAAAGACATTCCTATCATGATTGAATTCGTACGAACGGCTACGAAAGCAAACGACAAGGCGATATAAGGCAGAATTCAGAGGGAGCCCATCAACGAGACATCTTGTGGAATCATAGTTTGATGCTTTTATCGACGCCGAAAAAAGAGAAAGCGAGACAAGGACATCAAGTCTATTCGTCTGCCGCGTTAGCGAACCTTGCACAATCCATGCACTGTGCAGAGTGTGGCTGTGATGGAACTGTCTGCTTGAATGATGCAAGTGACTGGAAAATGATTCAAAGGCGCTTACCTGATAGTTATCGTCACTCGATTGATGGACACGAGGCGGACAATAGAAACGAGTTGCTCACCCGATTGAAACCAGGTGGTTTCAAGGGAGACAACCAACAAAGTATCACTGATATTCTCATGTACGTTTCCAGACTAAAAGAATCCAAAGATAAAGATGGTATCTCAAAGTCTGAGACTATCGGAAAAGTGGAATCGAAAGAGGACTTGCTCAAGAATGTGACTGTTAGCTTGCAAGGTCTGGTGCTGAAACGAAAGGACCGAAAGAATGAAAGGTTTCCTATTGCTGTGGATAGTTCGGACAGAAGAAATGTACATGAAAGGGAGAGAAAGAATTTCAAGGCAAAGCAGGGTAACCTTCTTTGAATGACGCCAAGGAGATTGTACAGAGCTGCAATGTGGAGATCAACGAAGACGACGTAATTTCGACCTTTGTGGCTACTTCGCCAAAGCAGATGAATGATCATGTCAGAGTATCTTTAAGAGTCTTTGCTTTGGATTGTGAAATGGTACAAACGGCGAAAGGCTCCGAACTTGAAAGAATTACGCTGTTACAATTGACTGGATTTGAATACGGCGTTCAAGACGAGGTTTCGTGCTCTGTAACGATGGACGAGTTTATAAAGCCCTACTCGAAGATACTGGACCAAAGCAGATGTCTGGCGTCACGGCGGCGTACTGGTATTAACGACGCGCTTTTTCAGGTTTCATGCCGGAATCAGTTCCTGGTTCAACCCATCGGCGGCTTCCGGAATTTTTCTGGTCACTTCCGCCAGCAGCAAAGAGCTGATCGCGACCATTTCCGGCTTGCTGGTTATGCAGTGCATGAAAGTCGCTTTATCGGTAATCAGATTGATGACGCGCATGGTAGGTGTATTTAAAGCGATCCATTTGTCGTTCCAGCCGGGCTCGGACACGACGAGGAGAATCATTCTGTTGAGCTGCGGTTTGGCATTTCAAGATCATCCTGTTCCTCTTCTTCGACGTTTTCCTGTTCGGCGATTCGTTCCAGAATATAGTGTTCCTTCAGTAGCGTTTCCATTTTTTCAGGATGTTTTTTCGCAGCGTGTTCTGCCGAGCGACGATCTCCGGTTCGGCAAACCCGCTCGATCGCATTTCCATCACCGCCCGCTCCATTTCGCGGCGAGACTGCCGTCGCAACAAATCCGGTGGCAATTCCCAATCAGCGGAATCCGTCAACACCGCGTTGCTCACGGATTTGTTCACGCTCTATGCCTTTCTGCAAACGATGTCAGGGATTCCCGCACCAGTTCCAGTTTCTCCAGTCAATTCCAGTTCGGAGGCCACTGTTTGGTGGTTTCAATCCGCTTCACGTCGAGAATCTCAAACTCCAGCTCGACGCTCTTATCGCAATTGCAGACGTCGAAACTCGCTGATTTCAACCGCGACCGATTTCTCGTCTTCGGCTTGGGCACCGATTAACAGTTTATCAAAACCTTGGTAGTGTCCATCGAAGGCTGAGCGTCAGTCGCCGCGGATCGTTTCTTCGGAAAGCTGAGTGGGTTCCTCTCCGTCTACGTGACTCGTGATGTTGCAAACCCACAAATCGTCGACTTGGATGGTTCGCTCCACCAGCGCCTGTCCGAGAATCGCTGTGCAAGTCTTTCGATTTGAAACTGGATGTCTTCGGAAGTGAATTCATGTTCGGGGCGTGTCAGTTTCAAGCCTTCCCACTTGGGAAGATCAAACTCGGGTCGAACTTCAATGTTGAGTTGTGCAGGTCAGGTCACCTTCATCGGAATGGCCCTTTGCTCGTCGAGATCTGAGTTCTTTGTTCACGGGGAAATTCTGGCTCTCATTCTTGGGTCAAACTGTAAAACAGGATGGAACCTTTGACCTGGGTCACTATCTGCTTGCAGATTTTCTCAACCAGCTTTCGGGGAGCTTGCCAACTCGGAGGCGGGAACTTCCGCCTTGAGTACCAATTCGTCAAATTGCTTGGAGAAATGTTTCGTCGTAAACGGAACGGTCGATGATGTACCGCTACAAGCCACTTTGCCTTAACGACCTCGACCGACGAGTTCAGCTTTTCCATTTCTTGCCGAACCTGTTCAGCGTTCACTTGAAGTTCACCGATCGAATCAAGGCGGACCAGTACGGCAAATTAACATGATTGGCTATCGCGCTCAACCAATTCAATGCTCTTGGTCAGAATGACCTGACGATAAATATGGTGACCTTTGTGTTGATCATGAAAGCGATGCGAAGAATCACGTTTCGTCTTTCGCCGGTATTACGGTCACCAAACAGCGTTCGCGTGATCCGCAAGATGCAGGATCGCAGCCAAATATGAAAAAGAGGCGGGTGAAGGATTCGAACCCTCGACGTTCGTTAACGTGACGCTCATGCTGTTCCCGCAATTTGGTTTCGTGGAAATAGCCGATAAAATCCTGTTCTTTGTCAAAAAACGGATTATACGCGTCAATAAAGGGCTTGCAAGTGCCATTGCAACCGTTCCAAAGATCCGGGTTTACCAACTATTTGTTTGCCTCGGATCCGTGTTTTCGATAGACTAGCAGCCGACTCAGTGCGGGGGATTCGAATTCGGATTGCCATGAGAGGCAATTTCTTTGAGTTGATCTAGGCAGCGTTTGGTTCCGTTATGCCACGACGAGCGTGTGTTAACGTCGTTAAAACCGAGCGTTCCAGGTATTGCGTTAACAATGGAATTCATCGAAGGCTATGCTGAAGCAAAACTCGTTGTGGTGGGTGGAGAGGCAAGCGAAGCGAAGTCGACCTGAGACTCCTGATTATCGGTCGCGGCCGCGAAGTTACGCTGACCGTCCCCCACGCATTAGTCGGCCGCAGACATGCCGAGATTTTTGAACACGATGGCCAACTGTTTGTGCGTGATCTGGGTTCCCTCAACGGGACGTTTGTGAATGGCAAATCCAGACGATCGCCGCTGAATCGACAGCTGCTGACTCTGGGCAACATCACATTCCGCGCCCGTTTACGAGTTTGGTCATGAAGTTGGCAAACGGGGCTACTACGCCTCGACTACCAGGTTAAGTTGGCACTCGTCGGCTACCAATTGCTGGTCGGTCCTAACATGATCAAGAAGCATTTGTCGTCTCGGCTAATCCTAATCGGGCACAAAAAACCCAACCGATGTCGGAAAACATCAAGGACACAAGTCAAACACGGTGTCTTCACGGCAATTCAGTTCGTTGGAGACGGCTAAGCTCGAGCACGCCATTGCGGCGGCTAATCGCGTCATGATTGCGATTGAAAACATGAACCGGCCGTGTCCACTGGTCTCCTTTGGACACCGATCCAACAATCAAGTGGCCGGTCAAGGAAGTGACAGAGGGTTCGATTTCTGCCATTTCCGAGTGTCCGGATCGTTTCTGCGCAGCTGCCAAAATGAGGCAGCAATCCGGGCGAAGATTGGTGCCTGTTATCCCCAGGTTGTTTGCCAACTGCCGAACAACTGCCTTCAGACATTGTGAGTGAATGGATCGGTCGACGTTGTTTAACCTGTAATTATCTGTACGCTGTTTTTGTGGAAAAATAAGTAACATCCTTTTTGGCATGCTCGCATCCAATATTTGTTCGATCCAAAAACCTTTGAGCAATTCCAATGAAATTGACCGCTTGTTGATCGTGGACCATCCGGTGACCTGGGTCTTGGACGGAACTGATTGCTCGTTACGAAGAGGGCCGCTTGTTGGCATTCGTCGTCGTAACTCATCAAATCAATATGGCAAGTGTCGTACAAGAGCGTTTGTCGATTTCATCGTACCAAAATTGCGACGATCGACGTGCGCGAAGCTCATCTGTTCTCGGTGCACTTCAAGCTCTTCTTGATCATCTTGTCGTGGGGGCGTCAGCCTGCGGTGTCGATATCTTCCAGCCCGTTCCAGTGGATGATGACGGTCTCGGCGGGTAAATGCTCGACCCGCTGGCAGTATCGCGCTTATCGAACGTGACGGATCGAGAAAAAGCGTATCAGGCTGCGGCGGAACAGGGATCGACAAAATGCGGGAAAAGGCGATTGGATAAACTGATGTCGGCATCGATTATTACGATCGTAGCGAAATCATTAAGGAAGTCGCTTCTCGCTGAATATCACCGAACAACAGGTCGCCGTTTCAAATTCGTCGCGTTTGAATAGCCGATCAAACATCAGGGACTCGCGGAAATCTTGAGGTTGTACGAAGAATATCTTGCCCAGCGCTCATTAGGATAGAAACGCTTTCATATGACGCATCATGAAACATTGCTGGGTGTCAGGCGGCTTTCGCTTTCCGCCGACCAAACAATGTTTGGTTCACGGTTGTCAGGCCGACTGGTCGGCTAAAGAAAATGCCGATCGCCCAGGAAAGAAAAACCGTGAATCACGCGCCAGATCGATAGCGAAAATCCGCAACCATTTGTTCCTCGAGAATATGCATGGCTTTGGTACCATTCTGGAAGTATCACGAATTAAGGATATTTCTGGGTTCTGCGATAAATCCCGTCGGCCAGCACCAGTGACTCTGGCGACTGGTCAATGTAACTTTTCAATACGGCATCCAACTCATTGTCCGGCGCTGACCACCATCTTCAGAGTACTGATGATCAATACCGTTTTCGTAAAGGCGTCCAGTCTTCATCATCTTGGGAGGAATGGGCGACGATCACATGCGAGTCACATTTCCATGTGCGTCACCATGCTGCGTATCAGCGCCGTTATCGTGTTCGACGGTCTCCTCTAAATCCAAGTCTCATGCTCGTCGCGGTCGATTTGCTCGATCGAAACCCCCGACTTGGTGAGAATTCAGCTTGATCGCTGGCAACAGTCAGTTGGCGACAAAATCCAGCGCGTGTTTCGCGACAGCCATTGCCAAGGAACGTACCCAGCCAACTGCGGTGGCGATACACTCCGACGTATGGGGGCCGCAAATGACCTCCACCAGTGACATTATCAGGATGGCAATGGATTCACCATTTTCAGGTCTTGTTCAATCTCTTGATCGGCCAGTTGGAATCGCAGGAAGTATTGGACGATGATTGTTGAAGCACGGCCTTTTCAATATTCTGCAAAACGATCTTCTTGACATCGAACGTTTCGACCGACTCGATTGCCAGATCGACTTTCGCAAAACCTTCTTGGTCCATGGACCGGGTGGCTGGTCCGGTGTTGCGGAAAGTCCGTAACTTCAATTCTGCCAACGAGTGATTGGCATCAGGCAAAATCACGTTCCGCCACACGACGAACAGCTTTCTACGTGGAGCGACCCATAACCTCAGTCCCACGATTCCGACCGTTTGGGTGCGGGCAGGCTTCAACTCAAATCCACCAGACCGGGGTGTTTTTTGTTGCAGGTCGACCAGAAAAGATGAGTAGAGCACAGCTGGCCGGGCTGCCCCACTGTGACATTGCAATCGACTCAGATGTTGGGCTTCTTGTTGAGGGCACGGGTGCGGTGCGAGACATATGTTCAACGCAGCGGAGGGGCGAGGGAAAGAACGTTCTGGTTCTCGACAATCCTCTCTCGGTTTCCCAGGTCTTGTGCTGCAGTTGGTTGAGATCGGGGACAACCTTTATGATCGCCTTGCGATCCGGATAAAGGACTCGGACATTTTGAGCAGATCGTTCGGGTTACGGCGCCCACCAGATCATCGGGCTTTACCACTTCGTCAACAAGCCCATTCGTTGCTCTCGGCAAAGCGTGACCATAGGCGACCGCTGTGCACCATATCACGCAGACGTGCTCAGAGAAGCTCCGGCGAGAGTCAGGGCAGCCGCACCGTTCCTGCCCAACCGGAATCAGCCCCAGTTTAACCTGGTACATGATCCCAAAACGGTTTTCGATCATCGACGCGAATTCGACAATCGCACCACAGCATTGCCCAGCCTCCGCCCACGCACGCCCGTGGATGGCGGCAACAGTCACGAACGGGTAGCGGCTGAAACAGGCTGTCACGGCGCGTTCCACTCGCCGGCGCGCGATCTCTCTGTGCGACTGGTCGTGCGATTTGACGATGGCCGTCAAATCCTAGCCGGCAATCGAAAAATCCTGGCTTTCAGAAACCGGGATGGTCCAGAATCTCCTGTCGCAGGGCTAACTCGTATTATTGCATCAGTTCGTCAAACAGGGTCTGCGACAGGATATTGGCATCCGCTGTCCAGCATATCGGGGTCAGCGTAAAGCCAGTTTCGGTTTCACTATTCAGTGCGGTGGTTGATTGCGGTATTGCTGAGCCACATCAGGGTTCCGGAGGATGGTTTTGTCGATCGGGATCAGTGTTGGACATATGCTACGTGCTGGTGTTGATAATTTGAATCGCCGGCAAGGATTGAGAGCCGAGGCGATGGTTCCAGGAGCTTCGTTTCTATGCGACGACAGAAGACAAATTCCACGCTCGGGTGGCCGAGTATCGCCACTGGCAGGATGTGGATTCGCCGGATTGGCCCTGTTGATGCTGAGCATTGGCTGTGATTCCGAAGCTGATCCCGATAATTCCCGGCAAAGAAGCGAATGCGGTCACGGTTCAGTTGGAGATTGATTTCACGGGGAAACAAATTAAATCTGATCGCATTAAGTTCCTGCGGCCGAAACAACCATCTACCAATTACTGGAGACCGCAAAAGGTCGGAGAGGGCTCGAATGTACAGGCAACGGGAAGCGGTGCGACCATGTTCGTGAAATCAATTTCCGGAGTACAGAACCGCGGTGCCGCCGGTGACAATTGGGTTTTTCAGGTCAACGATCGCGTGGGCGACCGGCTGTGGGACCTATCCTGTTTCACCGGAGCGATCATGTAAAATGGATCTTTGGTAAATACCGTGGTCGGTCGGTTTGTCCCACCTGCTGGCGGACTCAATCATCTCCGACCATCCCTAATTTTCTGCATTTGAGGTGGAAACAGTCATGGGTTTCGAAATATCACACGCACGTTGAAGTGGATCGTTTTTGCAGTGTTGATCACACTGGGGTGGCCTGCCGATTCTTGATTGAAACCCCGAATGTGAAGCCAATTGCCGCGTTCGCGCTGTTGGGCGGGTTCATGTTTCGCAAACCTGCTTTGGCAGTGGTTGCCGTCGTCGCGATGCTGGCACTGTCGGATCTGCAGCTGGAGTTTTTATCAGTGGCAGCTACTGTCTGCGAGGTACACCTGTCGCTCGGATTGTCAGTCGGCTTGGAGTTGTTTGGTTTCGGCGGCGACTTGAAACGACTTCTCTGTTCGCCATTGGCTGCACTTTTTGGTGCTTCCTTCGTGATGTCGACCTTCTTTTTGATGACCAACGCGGCGGTCTGGTGGACGCTACCTGGTATCCGGCAATTTGGCCGGTTTGGCGAATGCTTTACGTCGCGGCGATTCCCTTCTACCGTTTGACGCTGCAAGGCGATTTGGTGTTTACGATCGGCCTACGCTGGGAAGCTATTCAAGTCACGATCACAGCCTCGAAATGGATGGAATCGAGGCCAGATAGCCAGCTGAAGCACTTTGGTCTGATCACCCGTAGTGCAAAATCGAGCTTGTTCTCCGTTGGCCCGCATCGGCACGTGACGATGGTGCTTTCGCGAGTGCCGTGGTGTCCGGGCGATCGGCCGCCGTAAAGCATCGGTGTGCCCACGCAAGCAGTCGCCGCGAATCTCTTGGGTAAGCGGTTTCGCAGCCCTGTGAACGTTAGGCACGGCATCGCAAATCTTGGTTGTTATGCGTGGTTGTCTAACACAACTCCACAGGCTCTGAAGTGTTGCGACATCAGCTTCGAATCGCCTGTCATCGAAGCTGATGCCTGATTCCACCCGAGTTGAGGTAGCTGGCCGCACCGTCCGTATTGGTTGGGCCAAGGGATTGACTGCATCGTCACCCTTTTGGCCGCGATCTTCTTGTTCAAATCAGCAGCGGTCTGGACGCGCAATTCCGTCAGCTTCTCGGTATTGCTTTTCTTCTCATCCTCATCCTCAGTTGAGATCGTCTGTTTCTCATCGAGATCGATAATTCCAATGTTGGTGTTGTCCAGCAGGAAATCCAAATCCTTGACCACCTGATCGATAAACTTCTTGGTGTCCTCGATCCGCCAATTCATAATAAAGTCCTTTTCCTTCGTTGTTGAGCACCGTTTTCCCGGTGACCGCAAACGCTTTCATTCGGCGGCGACTTTGGTTGACCTGATAGTTCGGCAGCTCGACCAATGGATCTTCTTCGCGCCCATTCGGCCGCCCCCAGAATCACGGCTACTTGCTCGACCGCCGCGCGATCCGCCACGTCCACCGAGCTAGGTCCACCCATCGACTACGCTCGCCTACCACCAAGTCCAGGTCCGCCCATGCCAGGCTCGCCCATGCCACCAAGTCCAGGTCCACCCATGCCAGGTTCGCCCATTCCTCCAAGTCCGGGTCCGCCCATTCCACCAAGTCCTGGTCCGCCCATACCCGAATCGGGGCCTCGACCACCACTGAATCCACCAAAACCTGAGCCCATATTCATGCTCTGGTCCGAGCTGTAGTTAGTCCCGGTCGCCTCCAAGTCGAGATCTTCAAACAACATGTTGTCATACACCAGTTTCTGAACGTTGTTGCGAATGGTTTTTGATTCGCGGTCCAATTTGCCCGCCAAGTATTGGGAGATTGCCAAGGCTGATTCCGAAACTTTGTCAGCCGGTAGCGCGGTCAAGTCCAGCTTGCCAATCGACTCCAGGGCATCGAATTGAAGCCAAAGACCCGTGTCCTTGGACTGCAACACTCCCAAGAGCGTATCCAAAGAGGAAGCTTGGCCAGCGATTCCAAGGATCTGCACGGCTCTTCGTTGCAACCAATAATCAAGTTCTGGTTCCCATTGGTCTTGCCCCGGTGCATTCCCCGCAATCACTTTCAGGGCGTCGGCAAGAATTTGTTGCTTCGAGTCATCCGGAATTTGACTACCGACAGCGCCATCAATTTCCAGCTGGCGTTGAATGCCGGTCAGGGCACCGACTTTCAGAAAAGCGGGCAGTTCCGCTGACCGAAAGATCTTGTTCAATTCACTCCAGGCAGTAGTCGAGGGAATCGGAATCTGATTCGCCAGTCGATTGGCAGCTTGATCGTCAAGCATGCCCATGATGATAACTGCGTTCAGTCTTGCCGCCGGATGATAAGTAACGTCCTGGGCTGGATCTTTCAAATCCTTGTTGTTGATGATGAGGTTCAGCGACGGAATCACGAGGGTGTCAATAAATTGTTGCCTGCGACCGCCGGTTACGCTTTTGGACAGATAGTCCTTCAAAAAATCTTCTCGCAATTCACCCAGATTGGAAATGTTCTCCTCATCCGTCTGAGTCATTTCCGCAAATACATAACCGTTGAAAAAATCTTTCACGAGCGGGTCTTCAAAGCTTCCGCTACCTTCCAGGATCGATTCAACCTGTTTTGAGTCTGCCGAGATGTTCGATCTGCTGTCTCGATTCCGCGAGTTAATTCTCTTTTGCTCGTCTTCACTCAACTCTTCGAAACGTGGTCGACGATCGTTGGTCAGTTGAGGGGCGACGGATTCCATTTGATAACGGGCGTCGATTTCTGCCTCGTCATACTTCTGATTTTGACCCGCTGCGGTCGAACAGAACAGAAATCCAAACGTGATCACGATGACCAGGCTGCAACCGAACAGGAACAACGTTCGGATTCGATTGGAAATTCGATTGCGACAAGCGATTGTTTTACTCTGGCTGGCCATCAATGCCTCCGTCCTACTCAAAAAAATCGTTCGATCCAGATTGCACAGCGATCAATGAGGCATTTGGAAGATTTCGCTGCCAGCAGACTTGCTTATATCGGGGAAGGCTGGCTGCCCCGGAAGACCCCAAACAGTTAATTGGCACTGTCCTCAACTACTAGAATACCCATTGCGCTGTCAGCATGTCAATTTTTCATTGGCCCAAAGACCTGAATTCTTCCGCCGGATGAAGTTCTGTATCCAAATGGGATTTCGAGATCACGCATTGAGCTTTCTGGAAAAACGGCAAATTCGCTATATTCGAACCAAAATCCTGCAGCCGTCATTCGCCCTTCGCAATCAGCGAGAACAAGCCAGTGAATATTTGCTACAAAACGACACTTACCGGTCAACGTCACTCGGAGGACAACGTGAACAAACAAGATGAGCAGATCGACATGTTTGAAGATCGACGAATGCTTGTCAAATGTTCGTTAATGGATTTCGTTCGGCAGTTTGGCAACAGAACCCTTGGCAGTTTTGCGATCGGAGTGATCGCTCTGGCCACGATCGCTTCCGCGCAGCATCCCGAGGCACCGCATCGCGTCACGCAAACCATACTCCCGTCTGCAGCGCCCTCGACGCAAAATTCAAATTCGGCCAATCGGCAAGACAAAAGCAAAATCTCATCGCCGGCCAGCAAGGCGTCTGCCCAAGACCAAGGCCAGCCCGACTCCCCCAACCCGCAATCGAAGACCTTAGTGCCCGTCACCGAGACCCCAAAAGATCAAATGATCTCCGAGATTAACGCGATTCGTAATCAACTCGGCGGCGGGATTGCCGAGCATTTGCACGAGATTTTTCAGGACCGAATGCCAGTGCCATTTTCGGCGGAGCATCTGCAAACAGAATTCGACAATGAATTGCGTAAACTCAACCAGCTCCAGGCATCCAGCCAAACCCTTGCCAAACCTGTCGTTTTAGACGCGCCGACGCAGATGAACCGACATCGTTTTTTGTCGGTTGTCTCCGATCAGGTTACGGCTACTTCAGCTTATTTGGACCCCGGACCATTGCGCCGCGCCGCCCGGCATCTCGAATCGGCGTCCGCAGAACTCGAAACCGTTGGTGATTACGCGGAAGCCGACAAATTGCGTGAAAAAGCCAAGAGTTTTTGGTTGAAAGCGCGCCAGCCAGGCACCGCTGTGCCCGTCCAGGCAATTCGAAACTAATGCCTGGCCTGCTTACAAATCGGTATGGGACCTTCGTTTCAACCTGAGAATTTGAATACGAAATGAAGGGCCTGTCCAAAATCAATATTTGACGCGGCGCTTGCGCGAATCGTCGACCGAAAGATCGTTTTTCTGTTGAACTTGCTGCAGATACAAGATCCGTCCCGCGAGAGTCTTTGTCATAACCGGCTTATCCGATAAAACGGTAGCTGGCCGATAGTGGTCGCCCGCAGGGACCGCCCGCCAACGCTTGCCAATTTAAGTCATTTGTTTGACAACTGCACGATCAATGGATCAAGATAACAGGTGCAGTTTGTTAAGAATTGCCGCGCGTCTTCCAAGCCTCGTGCGCGATTCAGGTCAGGTTTGAAAGACAAATCATGTCAACTACTTTGGACGGTTTCGCAAAAAAACTCATCGATACGGGCATCCTTACCAAGGATCAGGTGATTGATGCGGAAAGCCTTGCGAAGCAGACAAATAAACCTCTTGCCCAGTGTCTCGTGCAACTCGGCTATGCGACAGAGGAAGAAGTCACCAAGGCACTGGCGGCCCATAGCCGGATGGAATTTGTCGATCTGACCACCGTCGAAATTCCTGAAGTGGTCATCGAGCTGATGCCCGAAGCGGTCGCGCGAGAAAACATCGTGCTTCCGCTGACTGAAACCGATGGCGGGCTCAAGGTTCTGATGAGCGATCCGGGTGATGTCGATACAATCGAAAAACTCCGCTTTATTCTCAATCGTGACGTGACGGTCGCATTGGCCACTCGATCCAGTATTCTGCTGGCAATCAACCGCATGTATGGACAGGTCGAAGGTGAATCGGCGGACTCGATTCTGCAGGAAGTCACCGATACGGCGATCGATTTTACCGAGACCGTCGATGACGGAGGCGGGGTCCGATGACGATGAGTCGACGAATGTAGTGCCCCGATCGTCCGGCTGGTTCAGTTGATGATTCACCGAGGCCGTTCAGCTGCGGGCTTCCGATATCCATGTCGAACCATTTGAAGACCGAGTTCGAATCCGTTACCGGATTGACGGCGTGCTGCATGAACGGGACCGACTGCCCGACGTCAACTGGGAGCGATCATGTCGCGGATCAAGATTCTCTCGCGAATCGACATCGCCGAACAACGACGACCCCAGGATGGTCGGATCAAAGTCAACGTGGGTGAAAAAGAGCTCGATCTAAGGGTGAGTATTATTCCCACAAGCATGGGCCAGTCCGCCGTGATCCGGTTGCTGGACAAAGACAATATTCGAATCGGTGTTCGCCAGCTTGGGATTCTCCGAAGAGAACTACAAAACGTTTCAGAACCTCATCCGCCGGCCCAACGGGATTATCCTGGTGACCGGGCCCGACGGGATCCGGAAAAACAACGACGCTGTACGCCGCCGCTCAACGGCCTCAATCGACCTGACCGAAAGATCATCACCGCGGAAGATCCGGTCGAATACTACCTGCCCGGCATCAACCAGGTGGAGGTCAAACACAAGATCGGACTCGACTTCGCACGGATTATTCGGTCGATGTTGCGGCAAGCACCGAATGTGATCTTGGTTGGAGAAATGCGAGATGCCGAGACAGTTTCAATGGGAATTCAGGCGAGTTTAACTGGACACTTGGTATTCAGTACGTTGCATACGAACGATGCGCCCACTGCTATTACGCGTATGATCGATATGGGTGTGCCCGGATATCTGGTCGCCAGTAGCGTCGTGGCGATCCTGGCCCAGCGGCTGGTCCGGACGATTTGCCCCAAATGCCGGGCCCAGCCACACTCCGTCGAGGCGGCAGTTCAAGGAGTCCGGATTGACCCCGAGCGACGTCAAAGGAGCGACGTTCATGCGGGGGAAAGGTTGCAACAGCTGTCAAAAATCTGGGTTTCGGGGCCGAGTCGGGATCTATGAAATGCTCATCGTTGATTCCAAAGTCCGCGAGATGATCTTTGCCAATACGCCCGCCCAAGAGATTCGCAAGTACGCGATGTCGGCAGGCATGACGACCCTGTATCAGGATGGATTGGACAAAGGTCATGCAGGGATTCACGACCTTCGAAGAGGTTTATCGGGTCGCCAAGCGAACCGAGCAGGATTATGTAAACCAGTCCAATTGGGGGGTGGTTTCGTTTGTTTGGGAGCCTGATTGCCAAATTTGCGTGATTTTTTGGACGTCGTTACCATTTCCGCGAACAATGTCGGCACCTGCCCGCTTTTATATTGAACTTTTCTTCCATTGTCTCGTCTTCAATCAGAATTCCAGCCCTGTCGCCTTCTGCTTCCAAGCCTTTCCGAGTTTCCTTGCATTTGATTGATTCGCCCGCCAATTGATGTTGGTGCTTCCGTTGATACATGTTTCAAGATCAAGGAAATGATTTGGCGAACTCCGACCCCAATAATCGGTCGCAACCCCATCGCCTAAGAAGTAAGAGAAAGCTAATTCATGGCAACGGTACTGATCGACAAACTGCTGGAAGCTTGCGTCAAGCAGGGTGCCAGTGATATTCACATCACGACCGGGCAGCCGCCAGTTTTCCGGCTGCATGGTCGGCTGCGAAAGCTGGAAACGAAGGTTCTGGAGTCCGAAGACACGGTGGCGTTGATGAAGAGTATCGCGCCCGAGCGATGTCAGCGTGAACTGCAGGAGATGGGGAGTGCCGACTTTGGATTTGCCTACGCGGACAAAGCCCGGTTTCGCGTTTCGATTTTCAAGCAACGCGGCGACATCGCGATGGTGTTGCGGCAGATTCCCAACGAGATGATGCCGCCAGAGTTTCTTGGGGTGTCGGATATCTTTACCAAGCTGGTGCATGCGTCCCCGTGGTTTGATTCTGGTGACCGGCCCGACCGGTTCGGGCAAAAGTACGACGCTCGCCAGCCTGGTGAATTACATCAACGAGAACGTGGACCATCACATCATCACGATCGAAGACCCGATCGAGTTTTATCACTACCACAAAAAATCGACCGTCAACCAACGCGAAGTCGGAGTCGATGTGCCCAGTTTTCCGAGGCCATTCGCCGTGCGTTGCGACAGGATCCCGACGTGATTCTGGTCGGCGAGCTGCGTGACCTGGAAACCATTCAGGCGGCCATTACGGCTGCCGAAACCGGGCACATCGTGTTTGGGACGCTGCACACCAACAGTGCCCAGGGAACGGTCAACCGGATTATCGATGCGTTCCCCGGTAACCTGCAGGATCAGATTCGCACCCAGCTGTCAACTTCGCTGATCGGCGTTCTTGCCCAGACCTTATTGCCTCGAATCGGCGGCGGCCGAATTGCCGCTTTCGAGTCGTTGGTGGTTACCCCGGGAATTGCAAACCTGATCCGCGAAAACAAAACGTTCCGGATCAACTCGGCGATTCAAACCGGGGCCAAGTTCGGCATGATGTTGACCGACGATTGCCTGTTTGATCACTGGGTCAACGAGCGCGTTGAAATGGAAGATGTATTGGGCAAGGCTCACGATCCGGATTCCCTGGCCAAACGAATTGCCACCGCGCGTCGCCAGATGGAAGAAGGCGGCATGCTGGATGAAGACGATTTGGACGATGGATGAGGAAGACGATTGATGATCGATTCATTTGCCGCCGGATTCAGGCGGCGAAATCTGCCGAAAAAAGGCATCACCAATTGAACCGAATCGAATTTTTCTGCAACCGATAAAACTTATTAACAGGGTGTGCCCATGGCCGTTCGACGACTCGGTCAAATTTTTGTCGACCTCGGATTCATCACCGACGATCAGCTGGAAATGCTGGTCGAAGAGCAGAGTCAGAATCCGGGGCAACTGATCGGTCGCATTGCCGAAGATATGGGGCTGGTTTCCGACGATGAGTTGATCCAGGCGCTGGGTGAGCAATTCGGGTTACAGACGATCGACATCGAGGGCGTCACCCCACCCCCGGAAGCCCGCGCGACGATGTCCGATGCGATGGCTCAGCTGTACCGGGTGATTCCACTGCAACTGAATGATAACGTGTCACCTTGGCGACCTGCGATCCGCAGAACCTGTCCATGCAGGACGAATTGCGCCGGTTCCTGGGTACGACATCCGCTTGCTGGTCGCCACCGAAGCCCAAATCCTCAAAGCGATCGACAAGTTCTTCAACCAGGATGTCGAAAGCATTGAGAAGATCATCGAGGAGCTGAGCAACGACGAAGAATTGAGGTTGGCCACCGAAGCGTTGGGGACCGATGGCCCGATCAACCTGAGCGACGTTACCGAGTTGGTCGATAGCGCTCCGGTTCGCAAGTTGCTGAATATGGTTTTGCTGCTGGCGATCAAAGACCATGCCAGCGACATTCACTTCGAGCCATTCGAAGACGAGTTCCGCATCCGCATCAAGGCCGACGGCGTGCTGTTCGAAATGGTGCCTCCCCCGCGGCACTTGGCGTTCGCCATCACCACCCGTATCAAGGTCATGGCGAATCTGAACATCTCCGAGCGGCGACTGCCGCAGGACGGCCGGATCGAATTGATGGTCGGTGGCCACCCGGTCGACTTGCGCGTCAGTGTGTTGCCCACGATGTTTGGCGAAAGCGTTGTCTGCCGTGTCCTGGATCGAAGTGTTGTTTCGCTTGATCTCAAGAATGTGGGCATGGACAACGAAACAATGGCCGAATTTCGGGAAGTGATTGCCAAACCCAATGGCATCATTCTCGTCACCGGACCGACCGGTTCCGGAAAAACCACCACCCTTTATTCGGCACTCAGCGAGCTGAACGTGATCGAAGACAAACTGATCACCACCGAAGACCCGGTCGAATACGACATCGACGGCATCATTCAGATTCCAATCGATCATGACGTCGGTGTCACGTTTGCCAGTTGTCTACGTGCGATCTTGCGTCAGGACCCAGACATCATCCTGGTCGGCGAGATTCGTGACCTGGAAACTGCCGAGATTGCCGTGCAGGCATCGTTGACCGGTCACACCGTTTTCAGCACGCTGCACACCAACGATGCGCCCAGTACCGTCACGCGGATGAAAGACATGGGGGTTCCACCGTTCATGATTACCGCGACCGTCGAAGCCATTCTGGCTCAACGACTGGTTCGCCGGATCTGTCCCGAATGCCGCGAAGAAATCGAAATCACCGACGAGATGTTGATGGAACTGGAACTTGAAGCGTGACGAAGTCGAGGGCAAGAAATTTTATCGGGGCGCCGGCTGTGGCAGTTGCAGCAACACCGGCTACAAGGGCCGCGTCGGATTGTTCGAGTTGATGATCCTCGATGACGAGCTGCGCGACATGATCATGGAGAATGCCAACACCGATGACTTGCGAAGCAAGGCCCAAACCAAGGGCATGCGGGTCCTGCGAGATATGGGCATCCAGTTTATTTACGACGGGACGACCACCGCCGAGGAAATCATTCGGGAAACGGTGCTGGACGCTTAACAGAAAAATACGACCGATACGAAACGTGACGAATCTATGAATATCTATCTCTGACATACCCATTTATCAATCAGAGTTTTTGAGATACTGACGACGAAAACTAACAACTGAAATTAGCAATTCGCTACCAGGAACTAACAAATGCCAACCTATCAATTCGAGGCAATGGATCCCCAAGGTCAGGAGATTCGCGACGTCATTGAAGCTCCGACCCAGGATGACGCCCAGGCGACCATCCGCTCGATGGGCTACTTCGTGACCAAGATCTCGGTCCAGAAAACGGCCAAGGGAACTCGGCGGCAACCGGGGAAAAATCGCAAGACGTTTGCCATCGGGTGGTGCCGGCGGCAAGAAGATGGTGACCTTCACCCGTCAGCTGTCCATCTTGCAGGATGCGGGACTGCCGATTCTGCGGAGCCTGAAGATTCTCGAAGAACAAGCCAAACCGGGCGCGTTGAAAAACGGCTTGATCGATGTCTGCGATGAAATCGAAAGTGGTTCATCGTTGTCCGAAGCCATGGCCAAATCGCCCAAGGTGTTTGACCGCCTGTACGTCAACATGATCAAGGCGGGCGAAGCGGGTGGTTCGCTGGAAGTCATTCTCCGCCGTCTGGCAGAGTTTAAGGAGCGGACCCAAGCGCTGAAAAACAAAGTCATCGGTGCGATGATGTATCCGATTATGGTCGTCTTGTTCACGATCGGTATTCTGACCTTTATCATGCTAAAGATCATTCCTGAATTTCAAAAGATGTTTGAGGAATTTGGAATTGAACTGCCTGCGATGACCAAGCTCTTGATGGCGATCTCGGATCGCGTGGTCAAGCTCTGGTTCCTGTTCCCGCTGATTCCGATTGCGATGATGCTGTTCATCTCGCTGGTCTGTAAGTTTCGCGCCGGACGGATGGGTTGGCACCTGTTCCTGCTGAAACTGCCGGTGATGGGCAAGCTGGTTGAAAAAGCAAACCTGGCACGAACGACCCGTACGCTGGGTGCGTTGGTGGCGTCCGGTGTGCCGATCATCGAAGGCCTGACCATTACCCGCGAAACATCGGGCAACGCGATGTTTGAAAAAGTCTACAGCAAAGTCACCGACTCGATTCGGGAAGGTGAAACGATTGCGACGCCCATGAAGAAACACTCCTTTCCGACATTTCATCCGGTCGCCGCATTTTTCTTCATGGCGACCATGTCGTTGCCGCCGTTGGCCGTCCTGTTTATCCAGCCATCGATGTGGATGATGGTCGCCTACGCTTGCACCATCATGTGCCTGTTGGGCATGGCCTGGTATTTCCTGAATTACAAAAAACCGGTTGTCGAGGATCTGGTCGTCAACATGGTCGCGGTCGGTGAAGAGACCGGCGAACTGGATGTCATGTTGTACAAGGTCGCCGACTACTACGAAGAAGAAGTCGAAACGTTGACCGACGGCATGATGAAGATGATCGAACCGTTGATGATTATCTTCCTCGGTCTGGTCGTCCTGTTCATCGTGGCCTCCTTGTTCATGCCACTGATCGCGATCATCTCCGGACTAACAGGGAAAAAGTAGTGGAAAGCAAAAATAATGGAAAGTGGAAAGTGGAAAGTGGAAAGTGGCAGCACTTTGCACCTTCACTTTAACTCTCAACTTTCAACTTACAACTTACAACTATTCGGAGCGTCAAATGCACTGCCCCACCTACTCTCATCAGTCTACCCGCCAGGCTTTCACGCTGGTCGAAATCCTGGTCACCATCACCGTGATTGGCATCCTCGTCGGCATGCTGGCCGTCGGGGTCGTCCCGGCTTGGAAACGGGCTAAAGAAGCCAAGATCCAGTTCGAAATGAAACAGATGGAGTTGTCGATCGAGAATTTCAAAAACCACTACGGATTCTATCCGCCAAGCTGGGTGAGAATTACGAATGCTGGTGGCAATACCCCTGCCGAAAGCGTCGCGACGTTGCTGCGATTCCTCAACCGTATTTCACCCAACCATCAGGAAACTAGTTTTATCCCTTCCACCTCAACGCGCCGAATTGATGCCTGGTGGGATGAAGTCGGTCAAAACATCGACTATGGCGACGGCGACGATCTGGTCTTTTGGCTTTCTGGATTGTCCAAGAACAAGCAGTTCCCCCTGACCAATGGTGCTTTGGTTGGCGATATGCCCAACGCTTATGATGATTTGACCATTGAGCGTGACGCCTTTTACGAGTTCAAGTCTGGCCAATTGGATATCCACGACAAAGTGGCTCATTACCTGCAGCAGCAAGGAAAAGAATCATCGTTTCTCTATATCGATTCCGCAAGTTACGGAGTGGATACCAGTGGAAGTTACGACGGTTACTTGAGCGGCACGACCTATATCAACCCGAAAACGTTTCAGTTGATCACCTTGGGACTGGACGAACTTTCCAATCCTGCCGGTGATGTGTTTTCCGTGGGTGTAGAGAGCCAGGACAATATTTGTAACTTTGCCGACGGACGCCTGGACAAGTACGTCAATGAAAACATCGACTAGCTCGCCGGTAACGATCGCTCGTTCTCGTTTTTGCAAAGACAGAAAATGAAATCACAACATCAAAAAACTGACCGACGAATTGGCTTCACGCTCACCGAACTGATGTTGGTGATTGCCATCATGGCGGTGCTATCGACCATGTCGTTGGCACTCATGCGGAGCGCCCAGGAGGATGCCAAGTATTCGGCGACCAGGTCTCGCATCCACAAGATTGAGGCCATGTTGCAGCTCGAGCTTGAAAACTATGAGGTCAGGCGATTGCCAATACGACTTGCGGAGTTGGCAAGTTTTATGCCGGGGGCCAACTTGGCGGAGATCCGGGATGTCAAGCGTCGCATTCTGGCGGACTTGATCAGTTCCGAAATGCCGCGCCCTTTTGTAAATGAATTCGGTGAATTTGTTGTAAATCCGGATTTGGGAAGATTTCCGACGCAATCCCAGCCTCTGGTTCCGTGGGTGGCCGGGAGTCCCCAAGAGGCCGCTTACAAGATCGGATTCTACGAATGGCTTTTCAACAAATACGGAAAGTCTCTCGGCTTACGCCTCCGGGAACTCAGGTCTGCAGGGACCCAGTCCTGGGATGCTTATCGGGACGTTGAATTCGATTTGCCTGGTGAATATCTCTACGCGATTCTCGAACGGATCGACTACGACGGATCGAGCGGTATTGAAGCACTTGGCAACGCGGCGATTGGCAATTCCGATGGTGATCAGTATCCGGAAGTTGTGGATGCCTGGGGGAATTCGATGCAACTGCGCATTCTGCAGGTCATTTCCGAGGAAGTCGATGCTTCCGGCAATTTTCAAGCGGATACCGGAGTCTGGCAGGATTATCCGACGGATTGGACGACGGAACAGGATGCAGGTGTGCCAACCGATGGGTTGCCGGTTGGCTATTGCCCATTAAATCCGGTGGTCCCGCAAGAGCTCAATGAAATCCGCTTCCATGTTGTTTCTCCTCAACTGGATTCCTATTAAATCAAGAGGCTTTTCGAAGTGTTTGGAATTTTTGAAACGCGCCATTCTTATCCGCCGCTTCGCGGACGGATGCGCGGCGTCACGTTGGTTGAATTGATGGTGGTCGTGACCATCATCTCGATTTTGACCGCGATCATGATTCCGCGGTTGCGGATCATCAACAAGGACCGAAATATCCGTGAAGCGGCCCGGATTGTGGGGAGTGTGTTTGCCAACGCCAGTCAACGCGCGATCAACGAAGGCGGGGCGGGAGTGTTGATGGAGCGTCATCCCAACTTCATCTCGACACCCCCCGGCATACCCGGCGTGCGGTTTGCCTGCACGACGATGTACGTGATGCGCAACTTGCCGCCGTACACCGGTGATGATGAAAACAGTGGAGCAGACAACCCCATGGGGGGAAACACGATTACGATTGACCGTCCCCTGGAGCATGATCCAACGGCGACGCCGCCGCGATTGGTGGTTCAGCAAAACGACTACATCAGTCTGAATCACAGTTCCGTTCGTTATCGGATTACCAATACCCCGGGTCCCGGTTCGCCAATGACATTGGTGCTGGATAATTCCGGTTATCTGCCCGATCCGCCGCGGGGTACCGATATGCCGTTCGTCATCCATCGGCAACCGCGCAAGTTGGAATCCAGCCGCGTCGAATTGCCAGAAGGTTATTTCGTCGATTTGCGGTCCTCGGGGCCAACAGTGAGCGGCGACGACAACATTGGAAGCGGTTGTAATCAGGGACCTGATCTAAGTGATTTCACAGGCGATATCGTTTCCGCCAACGAAATCAAGGTGCTGTTCGGCCCTGATGGCGGAATTGATCAGGTCTACTTTTTCGACAATGGACCATTGTCGTCTACCCCGCCTCCTACGGGGGGCCAAATTATCGGATTGCGACCGGCCGGTTCGCTTTACATGTTTGTAGTGGCTTATGAGACTGACCCGTCGATCGACCCCATCAATCAGGCGTCGAATCTGTGGGTGACGGTCAACAACATCACGGGCGGCACCAATATCGGTTACAACGCGCCACCCACCGGTACGTTGGATATGGACGGCGACGGATTCGTGGGCACGCTCGGCGATCGCATCCTGGAATCACGCGGCATTGCGGTCAACAAACAAAGTGCATTGCAGTAACGGCAGTTGCGGCCGCCCAAGTTGCGACGACAAGTTGTCGAAATCAAATGATTCGGAAAAACTATGATTCCTTCCCTACACATCTTTTCTCACCGACGAGGCATCTCGATCATCGAGGTGTTGACTTCGATCGTGGTCGCCATGATCGGTGTCTTTGGCGTGATGGTCATGATTCCCTTCGCGATCAAACAGGCCGAAACCGGCTGGATCGTGATGCCGCCACGGCGGTCGCCCGCAACGCTTTTGCACAGTTTGCGATCTCGGGATTCAACGCCGTAGATGACAACGGCTTGCTCAACTGGACCAACGATGGCAACCTGCGCATTACGCGAGACGCCCCTCAGACAATGGTCACCAATGGTTTCAATGTCTATTGCATTGATCCGCTCGGCATTACCGAAAATAGCGCCTACGGAAATCCTACCAAATTTCCTTTCAATGCCCTGCCGGAATTACCCAACAACCTGACCATCAATTCGGTGAATTTGTGGAAACCGGCCGTGAATCTGCCGATGGGCGTGGCTTTGGCGCGGCGGATGTTTCGGGCATCGGATGATCTGATCTTTGGACAGGCGGTTGAAACCTTGGCGGGAGGCCGAGGATGGCGAGTTGAATGGTCCTTCGCAGCTATATGATATCGATGCGACTGGCGCCACGTTGAAACGGCAGGCCCGCGGGAATATTTCGTGGTGTGCCATCGTCGTTCCGGTTAAGGATGATTACCGTTCGACAAACTATGCGTCGTTGACCAATGGGACGACGGGCAGTTGGAAATACCGGATGTATGTCCTGGTTTTCAAAAACCGTTTGACCACCGCCATTCCGCTGGCGGCTCGTGATGTCGACGGCGACAGCATTCCGGATGAGGACAACATCATGTCGACCGTACCGCTGGATCCCGTCCGAAACACCGGGCTGGCCAGTCCGTTGAGTACTGTCTATCTGAAACCCGGCTTTGTTGTTGGCAATGGATTGATTCGTAAAGACGACTGGGTGATGCTGATCAACCGGGCCGAAACCGATGGCAGCCTGGTTGGCAATCCGGCGGAGCCTGGATTTGAAAAACAGATCGCTTTTGCCAGGGTCATCAATTATTCCGGTGACACCGTCACGCTGGACGGTCCTGATTTCAATTTTGATGTCGTGACGTCTCCCGATGAGACGCATATGGTTCATTTGAAAAACGTCGTTGGTGTTTATGAACGGACAATCGTTCTGGAAGGTGCCTCCAATTGGAATGTTTCTAACTGACTGCTTTTCACTCTCCCACTTCAAACCCTCCTCAACCCGATAAGACTCTCCCCTGGAGACTGAGATGCGAAACAGAAGAAGATTTCAATCCCGCCGCGGCATCACGTTGCTGTTCGTCGTCAGCATGATCGTGCTGTTCCTGTTGATGGGAACCACGTTTGTCATCGTCTCCAACGACTACCTCCGCGCCTCACCCAAACGCGCCCGCGTCTACATCCACAAAATCGACGGCGCCGCGTTTCTGGATCGAGCATTCTACGATTTGGTCCGTGGTCCGGAATTGACCAATACAACCTCACCGCTGCGCGGCCAGGATCTGCTTTCGGATCAATACGGGTACGGATTTCGGGCCTATGTGACCGATAGCACGCTCACGGGAGGTGCCGATCCGGAATTCGTGCCCGGTTGCGGAGCCCAATTGTTCAGGATCAATATTGCATCCGACACGACAACTTCCGGGACGGCCCAACTCAATGAGACGTGGGATCTGCTGAAACCGGATGAGACGGTTACCCCCAGTCCGTTAACCGACGTCGCGTCGATCTACAACGGTTTGGTTTTAACATTCACATCCGGACCCGCGGCAGGCATCTCAACACGAATCGTGAACCATGAGGTTGTTAACGTTTCTGGTACGCTGGTTCATTGGTTTACGTTGCCGGTCATGGAATGGAATGATGCTGGGAACACCGTCAGCCTGGCTTCGCTGGTCGATTCAGAGATTATCGTCAACGGTCGCGAATTTTCTGGTACAGGGGCTGGCAGGTTCAATGTTGGGGCAAATTCCAGCACGGCGGCGCTAAATTCGCAAGCGCTTGAGCCCAATCGTGTTGGTGAGACCCTAACGGATCTGCGCAATAACTACTTCGGGACGGGGACTTCGACACCCACTGGATTTACAAGTCGCGCTCCGAACGAGTCTTACGATGCGGCCGATTTCCAGAACATGTTTTTGGCCGGAAGAGATAGTAGCGGCGATTGGATTCCCAGTTGGCATCGGGATAAATTGGCAACCTACCAAGGAAGTTCGCTGGCTAACGACCGCCACATGTTTGCCGCCTTTGATAACGCACCGCTTACGGTGGATTCCAATAACGACGGAACGCTCGATGCGTTGTGGGTCGATCTCGGCATGCCGATTCAATCCAATGACAGTGGCATCTACTACAAACCGCTGGTCGCTTACACCGTTGTTGATCTGGATGGGCGACTGAATCTGAATGCACATGGCAACTTGACCCAAGTCGATCCAACGACCGATAACTACTTCATCGATGGAACATTGCCGGTGGTCATGGTGAGTAATACGCCGCTGCCGCGCGGACAGGGATGGGGGCCGCCCGAGGTCGATCTGGGTCCAATCTTTAGTCCTCTTCAGTATGGATCGGTTCTGTCGGCCAGGTATGGACCCGACGGTATGCCGGGCGATGGCGGTTTCGCCGGTCGATCTCGCGCAAAACTGTTCGGGCATCCGTTTGATGCTGTGGACTGGTCCAACAATGATTACGGGACCGTTGGCAACCTGTTTGCCTCCAGCCCGATGGATCTGCATGGCCGTTTTGCGATTGGCACGCCAGCGGAGGCCTTTGTCAACGCGTCCAATCCCAAGGATCGATTTCGCGATTTGAACATTGCGAGCTTTCCCAATGCCATGCCAATCATTGATATGTTGGCGTCGCAGTTTACGGGGCAGGAGTTCACTAACTCGCCTTACGAAATGTCGTTCGCACCCTCGCCATTTAACGATAGCAACGATCAGCCGTTTGCGGCTCAGGAACTGGAGAAAATCCTGCGCCCCAACGATCTGGATAGCAATCTGTTGGCGTCCCGGTTGTGGGACACCGTCGGCAGCAGTTACTGGATCAACACGCCGTTACCCCCTGCCCTACCCAACAGAGATTTGGTGACCACCGCCAGCTTTGAGATTCCGATTACGTATGATCTGTTCAAAGCCAGGCTAAGAATCAGGATCGCCTCGGAAAACGGTTTGAATTTGAATATCCCTGCTCAGGAATCCCAAGTCGAAATGGTGATTAATGACTTGATATCCAATTTCGCAATCGCTCCGGAGCTATTTAAAGGACTGAAATTCAACGTCAACCGTCCTTTTGGCAACGGCTATGACGACGATGGAGATGGTGTCGTTGACAATCCGGCGGAGGCCTTAAGTGAAGTCAATATCGACCAGTTCAACGTCGTGATGGATTTGAACAATGATGGTGTTGCCAACAACCCAGCGGACTTCAACGTCCGTATCGATTTTGCGCGGCAGCTTTATCTGATCGCCTTGCTGGCGACCGATAACGTGATGGATGTGGACGTGGACGGTGATGGGGACCCCAGCAACGACACAAATGGATTTCAGCGCACCCTTGCTCAATGGGCGGTCAACGTGGTGGACTTTCGTGATCCCGATTCCATCATGACCAAATTTGTATTTGATCCCAATCCCTTCGACTTGAGTGGTTGGAATCCTAACCCGAATGATTTCGTTTGGGGTTGTGAACGACCGGAACTTTTGTTGACCGAGACGTTTGCCGCCCACCCGCGCCGAACGGAGGATTTTGCCACGGATTCTTCGGGTCCGGGTAACGACGTTGCCAATGGCGATATGACGTTTGACCAGGGACTACGGCCGGAACCGATTGCGTTCTTCGAACTCTACAACCCCTGGACGCAAAACAGTCTGAACCAGCAGTTGGACGCGAGCCTTTACGACAACAGTCAAGGCGTCGTGCTGGACAAGCGATCATTGCCGGCCAATGGTGCCACCAGTCCGGTTTGGCGAATCTCCATCGAACGTCCAGACGATCGAACGGCGATGCCAATCGACGCGAATACGACACCGCTGAGGTACGTCTATTTTGCGGACCCGGATGATGGCGGAACTGACACCGTGGGAGACGATGACAACCCGAACGTCGAAGTTTTCTTCTCCAGCTTCGCAGCCACGACCTTGCGACCAGGTAGCCAGGCTTTGGTGGGAACGCTTGGATTCGAAGATCCCAACAACGCGGGGGTCTATCGAAACTTCCTGGGCCGATTGAGTACCAAAACACGTACCGATGAAGCTACGGATAATCTTGAATTGGATCGAACACGACATATTGGGATCAATCCTGATGACGGTGAAGTCACGCGATTTCCTGTCGACCCGATCCATGACCCGCGCTACGCCGTGGTGCTTCCGATTGACGTGCGACGAGCAGGCGTACCCGGCTCGATAACGTCCAATCGGCCTTTTTCTGTGAGTGACCGGTTTGGTGGTTACCCGGATGTCGATTTCATGGGCACGCCCGCCATTCCAATCGTGAATGGAGATGGTTTTCGGTACGTGATTTCCTATGACGTGCCGTTTGACACGAACACGGACAATAACCGAAACAACGAGGACATCATGTTTCTCCAGTCAGATGGACTAACGGAAACGTTTCGCATCGTCCGTCTTCAACGACTGGCTAATCCTTTGCAACCGTGGGATGGCGTCGATAATCCGTACATTACCGTCGACAACATGGAGCTGGATTTGATCACGTTCAACGGCGTGACCGCAACACCGGAACCGGGGATCATGCCGAATTCGTATCCGGACAGATCCAATTCGGTTGAGCGAGGTGCACATTATCTCTCGAATGCAAATGGCCGTACGCTTTGGGATTCCGGTCGAGGTACGGTTGCCGCCGGGACACCCGGCGGAGGCGACCATTATTATGATGTTGAGTTGGTCGAGACGCTCGGTAAAACCAATGACGCCTTCACCGATGCGGCCAGCAGCAGCAAGGCATTTCCTTGGTTGACATGGAACAATCGACCATTCGTAAGCCATCTCGAGCTGGTCAATGTCCCGTATACTTCGCCCGAGTCTTTGACAAAACGGTTCACCATCGATGATCCGGCTGTGACGAATATCAGTGATCCCTATTCAGAGGTTGCTGCCAACCATGTGTTTGGAAGATTTGGCCACTTGTTGAACTTTTTTAGTAACGATCGAGATGTTGGAGCCGGAAATGAGGCACCCAACCTGTTTCAAATCATGGATTATCTCGAAGTCCCATCCCGCTTTTTGGGAACCGAATCGAATCTCAATGTCAGCTCATTTTCCAGAAACCCCTACAACTTTCTTTCCCGATACCGTGTACCCGGAAAAATCAATCTCAATACGATCTACGATGTAAGAATTTGGCAGGGCTTGATAAGTCCATTTTACGCAACGACATCGGGTGGAGTTTCGTGGATTCAGTTCAAGGATTCACGTCAAGGTTCGACATCTGGCCCGACGGATTTTCACAATCCATTCCGACCAGCCGGCACAGGCAACTACGTACCTCCCGGAGTGGATGTTGCCGAAGGACCCGATTGCACGCTGTTCCGGGAAGGAGCAGCCGGGCCGTTGTTTGACTTCACCTCGCCTTCTGCCTCCAATGATACAACTCGAAGTGCCTATTTCCGCAACGCGATGCGAATGCGGTTGGGTAATCTGGTGACGACGCGATCCAGCGTATTCGCGATCTGGATTACGGTGGGGTATTTTGAGGTCGATGAGGCGGGCAATCTGAAGACCGGCACCACGGGTGGTGTCGAACTGGGCTCCGATACGGGCGAAGTGCAACGCAACCGAGCGTTCTATATCTTCGATCGCTCGATTCCCGTGGCGTTTGAGCCAGGAAAGAATCACAACGTTGACCGGGCCGTGCTGGTCAAGTCGATCATTGAATAGTGGAAAGTGGAAAGTGGAAAGTGGAAGGTGGAAGGTTTTTCGCTTGCGATTTCACTAACGAGTACGAATTCGGAAATTCAACTTCCGAAAACTTGTGATTTGGACATTGGACAATTGAAATTGGAAATTCGGCTAAGTCGTTGCCGCCAATGATCGTTTGGCTCCGATTTGGGACTGGCCCGATTTCGATTCCGGTAGCCGCGCGATCCGTCCTCAGTATTATTGACCCAAAACAAGTACCAGCGAATAACCCGTTTAACTCGTACGATCTGTACCGAAAACGGTGCGTGTCGGGACCCGTCGGGCGGCGATCCGTCGGGTGAATCAAAGGAATCCTAAACTTTTCGGACCACTGCCACATCATTGTGGAACTTGCAGCCGATCGCCGATCATCGAAGATAAGCCCCGCTTGGCGGCTAAAAGCCGCCACCACTTTCTGGCGTACACGAATTCGCCAAATGCTCCTGGAGCACTTACAAGGTTAGCGTGCACCGACCGTCGTTGATCGCTCCGCGATGAGCACGTTTTGTTCGCAGAGCGAACAACGACCTTGTGTAGTCAAATTCGCAAAATGCGCTAGAACCTGGAAACAACCAAACAACCTGGTGACTGAAACCGAAGATGTTCAATCAACACCACAATCGAAACGGCATCACGTTGCTGTTTGTTGTCAGCATGATCGTGCTATTTTTGCTGATGGGCACCACGTTCGTGATTGTCTCCAGCGATTACCTGCGGTCGGCCAAAAAACGAGCCCGGGTAGATCTGCATTCGGTCGACGGGACCGCCTTTATTGAAAGAGCATTCTACGACCTGGTTCGCGGGCCATCGCTTTCCGATTCGACTTCTCCATTACGCGGCCACAGTCTGTTGGCCGACATGTACGGTTACGGATTCACTGCCAACATTGCGTCGGCGTCACCCAACGACAGTCAGCACTTCATCACGCTAACTCTCGATTTTGCGGGTAGCGGCCGATCGATTCTGGACCAATCGGCTTTCGAACCGGCTCCGGTTCCGGCGATGGCAGGACTGGTGTTAAGCGTCGTGACCGGCCCCGCGACAGGGCTGACGGCCCGAATTGTCGATCACCAGGTCTCCGGTGATTCCTCGTCCGGCTATACCCATACTTTTGTTGTATTGCCGGAATGGATCGACAATTCATTCAACGTTGCCAATGCGGCCGTACTCGCTGGAGCGCAGGTCGTTGTCAACGGCCGACCTTTTTCTGGAACGGGCGCGGGTAATTTCAATCCCTATGTTGGACTCGACCAAGCGGCGCTCAGTGATTGGGCATTGCGGCCCAACCAAACCGGCCGGTCGTTGGCCCAGATCGTTGGCCAGTCGGGATCCGGGTATTTCTCGCGGGGCAATTCGTTAATGGGATATTATCCCAACCCGGTAGGACCTAACGAATGCTACGACACGTTCGATTTTCAAAACATGTTCCTGGCGGGAATCAACCCCGATGGATCGGTTCATAAACCCAGTTTTCATCGGTCTGAATTGATAGGCGGTTCGCCGCAACCGGCCCGGGCCAACTTTCGTGCGTTCGTCCGTGGCGGCCCCAACAACGACGGAGTCATGGTGGACAACGATAATAATGGGCAAGTTGACGGCATCTGGATGGATATTGGTTTACCCAGTCTGTCCAATGCCCGGGGAATCCAGTTCAAACCCCTCGTTTCTTATACGGTGGTGGACCTGGACGGTCGAATCAATGTGAATGCCCACGGGAATCTACGACAGTCGGATGCGCAGATGGTGGAACTTGATTTGTTGGGGTATCCCATGTCACAGGGGCTGCATCGAGGTCAAGGTTACGGCCCGCCGGAAATCAGCTTGCTGCCGGTATTGAGTGGCGACTATTTGAAGATGATGTTCGGAGACGGCGAGTTTCCAGGCCGATATGGTTTCGACAACTTGCCGGGCGAAGCAAACGTGCGGGACGACTGGTCCAGCTACAAATTGTTTGGGTACCCGGACGAATCGGCGTCCGCGCCAATTCCTGGCACTGTCGATCGGCATTTTGGAACGGCGATGGATATGCATGGCCGATTTGCGATCGGGTATCCCCACGATATCCGCGACATCAATGATCCCGAATTTCCAATCGGGCTGCCGGTTGCCAACCTATCGACTTCATCGTTGACCAGCGAAGTTGTGGATTCAGCCTACGAAATGAGTTTCGCCGATGGAACCCAGTCGGGGCCGGGCAACCGCGGATTTGATCAGCCGTTCACGCCGCAGGAGTTGGAAGGCGTGTTGCGACGGAACGATCTCGATTCCAACATGCTGGCATCGGTCGTCTTTGGCAGTTGGGGCATCCCCGAAAGATTCACCAGCGGTGGGGCGCAAAACTCGATCACTACGGACAGTTTCGAAGTGCCCACCATTGTCGAAAACCTGCCTTTCAATCTGTTCATGCTGCTCAGCACCACGGGTGATCCGCTGGTTGGTATTCCGTCTTCAGTGACCGATCGCGAACAGGTGATTCGGGATACGGTGGAATATCTGCTGCCGCGTGAGGTGTTTCGTGGTTTGCCCATGAACGTCAATCGTGCGTTCGGTGACGGCATCGACAACAACGGCAATGGCGTGATCGACGAAATGGGCGAAGCCGGGTTCTTGACCCATCCGTCCGGGGATGTGCTGGATTTCGATGAGGACAATGACGCCATTGGCAGCGGCGATTCAAACGCCTTCCTGGCGCGTGCCCATTACGCCCGGCAACTCTACGTGATCACGTTGCTGACAACGGAACGTGTCGATCGCAATGGTGACGGGCGAATCAACAATTCGGACTGGTACGATTTCAATGACGATGGCAACGTCGATCAGGACGACCGACTTGATTACAGAAGATTGATTGCACAATGGGCCATCAATGTTGTCGATTTTCGCGACCGGGACTCGATCATGACGCCGTTTGAGGTTGACCTGAACCCGTGGAATGGTTGGGAAGTCGATGACGATATCAGTTCTGAGGAAACCTCTCTGGGAGCCGAGCGACACGTTTTCTGGGGTGCCGAACGTCCGGAACTGCTGATCAGCGAAACTTTTGCGTCCCATGATCGGCGTACCCAGGACCTGGAGATTGATCCGACGCTCAAAAGCACGACCGACGAAGATGAACCCGACAATGATTTTGACAGCCACCTGGTCCCCAACGTGTCGGTCTTTTTTGAGTTGTACAATCCGTGGGTCATGAACGATGTCAACCAGGCCCGTCCACCGGAATTGTACGATGACGGTTTGAACGGAGTCGAATTGCAAAAAACGTCTCTCGACGGGACCAGCCCGGTCTGGCGGTTGAACATTACAGCCACCGATGAAGCGGATTTGGATCCGGATGACGCGACCCATAACGATGAGGCTTCGGGCAAAACCGCCACCAGCGTCCGGCGGATCTATTTTGCCGAGCCATCGTTTGTGATTGATTCGGGCCCGGAAGTCTATTTTCCCGATCCCGATCTGGATGTCGGTTTTGTGGGCCCAGGACTGTACGCCGTTGTGGGCTCGGGAGGCGTCAAGGAAGGTGATGACTACGTGACTTATTTCGGTCGTCGGTTTACGCCCGATGCGATAAACGAACTGGATCAGACGCGGCGGATCGTGCTGGATCCGGAAAACAGGGAATTCGAAATCGCTTACTGGGATTTTGACAAAAATGAAATGACGTCGGAAACGCGGCGGGTTGTGACACTTCCCATTGATCGTCACCAAGGTGGTCGGTTAAGGAACTTGGGTGTCAGTGACCCCATCGCTGGCTACAACGATTTGAACGACGCAGGCATCGATATCGAGATGACGCCAGTTGAGGATGGTCACAAGTTCACGGCGGACGTTCCGGAACCGGAAACCAATTACGCCTTTGATGAGCCCGTGGACCGTAAACTCGACAGCGATCACTACGATGATTACCTGGCCAATGACGGGCTGCGTCCGGGATACCGAACCGTCCATCTGCAACGGCTTGCCAATCCGATGTTGCCGTTCGACGCCCTCACCAATCCTTATCGGACCGTTGATTCGAGCGCGATTGATTTGCTGGTTTACAATGGAGTCGATCTCGGAAACGACCCATTGAACGTGCCCGAGCCGATCCGTTGCGGCACGTTTGAACGCCGATCCGCGAAGGAATCCGAAGGTCAGCCTGCGGCAAACGGACAACTCGTATCCGACAACCGTCATCGTCTTTTGTTCAAGAATGATCGAAAAGGTCATCAATTTATCGACGAAGAGGACTCGCCCGATATCAGCGGCGCGGATTTTCATATCTTCAGCCGCAATTTGAAGGAAACATTCGGGGCAATCAATTCTGCTTGGCGGGAAGCCAACCCGGAAGATCAGCAACCGTTTGCCGCGCTGACCTGGAACAATCGCCCCTTCGTCAGTCATTTGGAATTGGCCAACGTCCCGTTTACCTCAAGCTATTGGTTAACCCGCCTGTTCAATTCGGCTGCCGACGACAGCCGCGATGTGTATGCCCCTGATATTGAAGAGGAAGAGTCGACTGAGGCCAGGAACTACACGGCCCATTTTCCGTATTTGCTGAATTTCTATGCGGATGAATTAAAAGGTGGCTCTCAGTATGCCAGTTCGTTGCATCGAATTTTTGATTTCCTGGAGGTGCCATCGCGGTTTGTTGGAACGGAGTCCTACGTGAATCCGCTGACCTTTTCGGGTGACCGACACGGGCTCTCGTTTGGCATGGCGGCGCCCTTTGACACGATTTCAAATTACCGCTACCCAGGGAAGCTCAACATCAATACGGTTTTGGACCCGCGGGTCTGGAACGGGCTCATGCAGTTTTATGCTTTGGATCCCGAAACACCGTTGACCTATGACGATTGGAACGCATCGCGCGCCGGATCATCAAGTGCACCGACCGATTTTGCCAATCCGTATCGTTCGCCCTTGGCGTGCAACCGGGTTCCAGTAGGCACTGGGATGGTCGTCACTCCGGCGGATTGTGGTTTGTTTCGTAACGGCACGAAAGGTCCATTGTTCGATTACGATCCTCCCAACAAACAGGCTTACAACAACGATGACCGGGCCGCCTATTTCAAATACGATCGACGCCAGAGATTGGGAAACCTGGTGACCTCTCGGTCGAGCGTGTTTGCGATTTGGATTACGATCGGCTATTTCGAAATGAACTCCGACGGCAGCCTGAAGACCAAATTTGACGGGACGGGGTACGAAATTGGCGCCGAAGATGGCGGAGCGCGACGCAATCGAGCGTTCTTTATCTTCGACCGTTCGATTCCTGTTGCGTTTGAGCCTGGCAAAAACCACAATGTCGATCGCGCGGTGCTGGTGCGAAGCATGATTGAGTAGTTGAAAGTTGAAAGTTGAAAGTGGAAAGTGGAAAGTGGAAAGTGGGAAGTGGGAAGTGGGAAGTGGGAAGTGGGAAGTGGGAAGTGGGAAGTGGGAAGTGGGAAGGGAAATATAATATTTTTTTGGTTAATGCAAAAATTGTCCGGCCGAAAACATTCTGACTGGAAAAATTCTTTGACCCGAAATTGGCAATAATCAGTGGCCGACCGCGAACAGAGATCACGTCATCGAATTATTGAACCCCGATCATTCGCAAGGCAACGCTCTTGATGGAATCCAATGGAGAGATAGTCGTTTCCGTTGCCGGATTGGGAAAATCCTACGGAGCCAACGTTGCTGTCGACCAATTGAGTTTCGAAATGGCTCGCGGTGAGACATTTGGATTGCTGGGACCGAATGGGGCTGGCAAAACCACCACGATCAGTATGCTCATCGGATTGCTGAGACCCGATCAGGGCACGGTTCGCGTTGGCACGGGGCAGAAATCCGACCCGCTCGACCCCTCGGTGCGAAGGTCAATCGGCATTGCTCCGCAAGCGGTGTCGCTCTACGACGAATTGACGGCCCAGGAGAACCTGACGTTTTTCGGTCAGCTCTACGGGTTGGCGGGAAAACCATTGCAGAAGCGGGTTGAGTGGTCGCTGGAATTTTCAGGACTGGCGGATCGAAAACGAGACCGGGTGGGAACGTTTTCCGGCGGGATGCGACGCAGACTTAATATCGCGGTCGCTTTGATTCACCAACCGAACGTCTTGTTATTGGATGAACCGACGGTGGGCGTCGACCCTCAATCAAGAAACCACATCTATGAATGTATTGCCAAATTGAAGCAAGACGGCATCACCATTCTGTATACCACTCATTACATGGAGGAGGCCCAACGGTTATGTGATCGGGTGGCCATTGTGGACCATGGCAAACTGCTGGCGTTGGATACCGTGGATGGTCTAATCGCACATTACGGGGGCCAATCCGTCGTACAGGCTGAACTCAAACAGGAGGCGGGTGAACTTTCGGTTCCCGAAAACATTGAATTGCCGGGACGGCTGGAGCATGGGAAGCTGCGATTTGAATCGGACAGCCCGCTGGAGGAAGTCGCTGTACTTTCGGGTAAGGGTGTGCAGTTTCAGACCCTGCAAATCGCCCAGCCCGATCTCGAAAGTGTATTTTTATCGCTGACCGGCAGGAGTTTGCGCGACTGATGAAACGAGTAATCTACATGGCCTTGAAAGACCTGCGACTGTTGGCGCGGGACAAAATGGGCGCTTTCTTCATTATCGTTTTTCCAATACTGATGGGCCTGTTTTTTGGACTGATGATGGGCGGCATGCAAGGAGGCGGCGGGTCCGCCAAGATGAAAATCGCCGTCGTGGATCAAGACGAATCGGATATCTCGCGGAAATTCATCGACATCCTGCAGCAAAACAGTTCATTGGCGGTTGAAGCGGCAGAACTGGAAGCGGCGCGGCAAAGTGTTCGGCTGGGTTCCCGGACCGCGATGATCGTACTGACCAACGGATTCGGCGAAACGGCGGGAGTGTTTTGGGAAGATCCGCCCGTCATTCAGATTGGTGCCGACCCTTCCCGCATGGCCGAGGCGGGCATGTTGCAGGGCTACGTGATGGAAGGGATTGGGCAACTGGTTGGCAATCGTTTTCAGGATCCGGGGCAATTGAGACAATCGATCACCAAGCAAAAGGACTTGGTGAAGTCCGACCAAACGATTGATCCAGCAACCAAACTCTTGCTTGGCGGGCTGTTTGGTTCGGTGGAAAGCATGATTGAGAATATGGATGCTTTGCAGACCGACGCGGGGGGCGAGCCAGGAATGGGCGGCGGCCCCGAATTCAATTTCGCCGATATTCAGGTGCTGGACATCTCCCGCGAGATTGATCCGGATAGCGTGAAGGGCCAATTGCAGAAAATCCGTTCCCAATGGGACATCAGTTTTCCACAAGCGATGATGTGGGGCGTCTTGGCTTGCGCAGCCGGCTTTGCCATTTCGATCGCGCAGGAGAGAACCAACGGAACGATGGTCCGTTTGCAAGTCGCACCGGTCTCAAGGTTTGATATTCTATTCGGAAAAGCGTTGGCCTGTTTTATCGCGGTGCTGATGGTCATCGGATTGATGACCGGGTTGGGCTATGCCTTGGGAATGCGGCCGGCAAGTTTCGGCCTGCTGTTGATGGCGGCTCTTTGTACGTCCATCTGTTTCGTGGGAATCATGATGACGATGTCCGTTCTCGGAAAAACGGAACAGGCGGTCGGCGGAGCGGGTTGGGCGATCAACATGGTGATGGCAATGCTGGGTGGTGCCATGATGCCCGTCATGTTTATGCCAGCGATCGTGCAGAAATTGAGTGTCATCAGCCCGATCAAATGGTCGATCTTGGCAATGGAAGGGGCCATCTGGCGCGAGTTCAGTTTTTCGGAGATGCTGTTGCCCTGCGTCGTGTTGTTGGGGTTTGGGACGCTGGGATTGGTCATCGGCACGATCATCTTGCGTCGTTGGGACGGATGATGAGAGTGGAAAGTGGAAAGTGGAGAGTGGAGAGTGGAGAGTGGAGAGTGGAGAGTGGAGAGTGGAGAGTGGAGAAATTTGTGCCGGTTAGCGGTGGTTGAATGCTGAAGATAGTATTCGAATCGTGTTACTCGCCAACGCGATGTGCTTGAGCCAAGTTAATGGCCGCGAGCGTTTTCAGGGCTTGAAAAGTACTTTTAACTTCATGAACGCGAATGACCTGGATGCCTTGTTGGGCCAAGACGACGGAAGCGGCCAGCGTTGCGGCATCTCGGTCGAGGGAAGCATCGCCGAGGATCTTCCCCAGGAAACCTTTGCGTGAATGCCCTACCAGAATCGGTGAACCGAGATCCAAAAACTGGTGGCAATTCGCAATTAATTCAATGTTGTGGAGGTGGGTCTTGCCGAAGCCGATGCCAGGATCCAGGCAGATTTTTTCGATTGGAATGCCCGCGTCCAACAACGCTTGTCGTCGCTGTGACAAATAGTGATGGATGTCCGCTACGACGTTCTCGTAATTCGGGCGGTCCTGCATCGTTTGCGGCGTACCTCGCATATGCATTGCACAAACCGCGGCTCCTGAATCGGCGGCGACACGAATCATTTCCGGGTCTCCTTCCAGCCCGGTGACGTCGTTGATGATTTGAGCGCCAGCATCAAGAGCAGTACGCGCAACGGTAGCCTTCGAGGTGTCTACCGAAATGGGTGTCTGGGTTTGCGACGCAAGCTTCTGGATAACCGGAATGACTCGTCGCATCTCTTCGTTTGTCGAAACTGGATCGCTGTACGGCCGCGTGCTTTCGCCGCCAACATCCAAGATTGCTGCCCCTTGGGCGGCCAATTCCAGACCGTGGGCGACGGCAGAGTCAACCTGGAAGAACTGGCCGCCGTCAGAGAAACTGTCCGGAGTGACGTTGACGATACCCATGATGGCGGGGACAGATCCCAGCGAAAGGGTCGTGTCACGGAGTTGCCAGGTGTTTGCAGGTTTCATGGAATCGTAGCGGGAGCATTCCGCCGGATGCGGGAGTTCGAAATTGCGATTATTGTCGGTGGTAATGCTGCATCATTCACAATCTTAAATCTTGGGAGTCTCGCCACGGCAGCAGGTATCCGAACTAATCGTTCAGTTCAATTTGCTTGAATATCGGCAGGTGGCGGTAATAGACTTCCAGCGTACAAACCGCAAGCGAAGTCGTATAGATGCGGCCGCCTCGGGGGCCCCATTCGAA
Organism: Pirellulaceae bacterium; assembly: GCA_942492215.1. Taxonomy (GTDB): domain Bacteria; phylum Planctomycetota; class Planctomycetia; order Pirellulales; family Pirellulaceae; genus Mariniblastus. The sequence continues at coordinate 443,052 of CALODY010000020.1, read as the reverse complement.
ATCTCCCGGGCTCCAGCTACCCGGGTGAGCACCGCGTGTCTCTTGCGAAGAGATCAGCAGTTCTCGCATTCGGTCATTCCAGATCTTCCACGGCTCGCCACCGTAGTGGTGCATGACTTGGGTGCCGTAATACCAGTAGTAAAGGTTTCGATCTCGATTGCTGGGAAGATGGTCCGCGATCAGCCATTTGACGGCAGAGCTTAATCGCGGGTCTCGTTTTTTCCATCCCAGGTACATGCGACAGAGAATCGCCTCGGCGGTCATGGCGGCGGTCGGCGGTTTCCCACGTTGGTAGCAGTAGGCAGATCCTTCGGGCAAAGGCGTTCTCGCTCGATTTTTGAATCGGGCGGGAACGGTGACGCGGTCCAAGAAATAATCGGCCAGCTTCAGCGTCGCTTCATCGACCTCGAGGTTGAGTTGTGGGGCCCGGCCGCTTTGCAATGCCATCATCTGCCAGCCAAACACGCTGGTGTCACCGGCTTGGCCTGGTTGGTACCGCCAACCGCCTTGACCATGTTGCGCCCTTTCGATGAACTGGATTGCCAGCTGAGCAGGTTTGCGCAATTGTTGATCGCCGGTAAGCGCTAGCGCTTCGCAAAGTACGATTGTGGCTTGTCCATGAGCGTACATTCCTGCCTGGCCGTCATAGCCAGCCCGTAGATCACCGTCCGGTTTTTGGTTTTCGATCATCCAGGCCAGACCGGCGGCGACGTTGCGTTTGTAAATCCCGTATTCCTGCGTCTGTCCGGCACCCAGCATCGGCAGCAAGGCCAGCGACGTGCCCATAATGTCGCCTTCATTAGCTGGTCGATTATGTTTCCGATAGTATTTCAGACTCCAACTGCCATCTTTGTTTTGCACGGAGGCTAGCCAGCGGAGACCACGGGCGACAGCGGCCTCGGTGACCGTTGTACCACCCTCACGTCGAACGATTTCGGAGCGGACGCGGGGATCACGTGCGGCAAAAGACATCCGTCGGTCGGGACGGGTTGTGATGTTCTTTTTGATTTGTTGGATATCGGGCAATGGTGCCAAAGGCTGCGGATCAACGACTAACTCCTTGGCATCCTGATTGGCTTTCTTTAGCACATCACGAATCTCCCGGTCCCCCATTTCCATTTGGCTGGCAAGTTCCAGGTCGTCCTGCAATGCATCCAGCGGGTTTTCGAGACGAATCTGGCCACCCGGTTCCCTTTGCGAATCGAGGAACGTGGAGAGTGTGATCGTTTCGGGCAGGTAGTTGGAATCGCGGAAGACGATCAAGGCGAGCAGGAGTATCGCAATCAGATGAAGTAGGAAACTGACCATCCAAGCGGGTGTCAGGCTGAAACCACGTCTGATCACGCTGGCAGCCAGGGAGGTACGGGTCAGTTTTTCCAGTTCCCGTTGTCGCGAGTCCCCGGCCGCGGAAACCTGGATTGGCGATTCCACCGGCAATCCGATGGAATCCTGTGTTTGGACTGGCGGGTGGTGCGACAGGACCGCTGTTTTTGATTCGGACTGCCGAGTTTGAACTAATTGCTTTACGGCCTCGATTTGTTCTTCGGTCAGCGAGATGCAGGTTTGGCATCTCCAGCAGTCTGCCAGTTGCAGCCAAATGCGAATGGTCATCGGCGCATTGCAGTCAGGGCAGGAACAAAGCAGAGCGTTGCCTTGGATCCAGATGTCTCCCGACTTGCATTCGATCTTGTGACGGGCAGTTTGGTTCAAGTCGGAATGAAACGGTTCTACATCCGGCAGGTCCTGCGCGTCGGGCGTCGCCGGCGCGCCGAGTTGGACAAACGGAATCCGTTCGGTTTCCTCGACGATGCGATGGTGGGATGGCGGGACCTGCGCTGTCGAGATTAATTCCAATCGTCGGATCAGACGATCTTCGAAGTGATGCGCGTCAGAACGTCCTGCCATTTCATGCCATTTGTTTGCAGTAATTTTGATTGACCGATTCGGACATGGCTGCGGCGAACGATTCACCATCAGTCAATGGCCTGATGCCAATGGACACACGAGTGTCAGAGTGGATGGGGCACGAGGAATTTCATTGTTGGTCCACAGCGTTTGGCGAGTCAAGATTTTCTTCACATGCTGCGTTCGGTATTGTCGTGACTTTATTGTCTGATTTCACGGCGTTGGCGAGCGGTTTCTAACATAAAACCGGAATGGCTGGCGAGATCAGATTTGGCCTTCAATAATTGTGGTTTTTATCGGTTTTTATGGGCCCAAAACAACTTGGGCCTCGTTGTGAGCAAGGGCAGGATTTGGTAGCATTATGGGTGCAAAGTGGAATGGAATTCGAGCAGGACGAGGAGCAAAAAAACACGCTTTTTGACACCGCTTTTTGCAGCAGACGAATGCTGCCACGCACTGTCTCACCATGCGACACCTGAACGAAATTCAATTGAATTGACCACGAAAGATGCGACGGTCGCAATGTTTGAGAGGAATGGGAAAGAGACGGTTGTGTTTCTCTCCTGGTCCACTTCTCTGGGTGCGATTCTGATCTGAGCGATCTTCATTCACCGAACGGTACTTGTTTACTTTGAAGGACAACAAAATTGTCGACTGATTCGAACCTGCCAGAAGACGAGAACGGTGATGGAACCAATGGCGATGACGTCGAACGGTTCCTCGAAATGCCAATTGAGGACGAACTCAAAAGCAGTTACCTGACGTACGCGATGAGCGTGATCGTATCGCGCGCTTTACCCGACGTGCGGGACGGTTTGAAACCCTCTCAGCGGCGGATCCTGGTGGCCATGAATGACCTGAATTTGACGCCCGGATCCTCCCGCGTCAAATGCGCCAAGATTTCTGGTGATACGAGTGGTAATTACCACCCCCATGGTGAAAGTATTGTTTATCCCACTCTCGTACGGATGGCGCAGGAATGGAATATGCGCCATGTGTTGATCGACAAACAGGGGAATTTCGGATCGATTGCCGGCTTGCCTCCTGCTGCGATGCGTTATACCGAAGCCCGCATGTCAGCCGTCGCATCGCTGATGCTGGAGGACCTGAAGTTGGACACGGTGGATTTCACGCCGACCTATGATGAGCGGCGGATGGAACCCTCGGTACTGCCCAGCAAATTTCCCAACTTGCTGGTCAACGGATCAAGTGGAATCGCCGTCAGCATGGCAACTTCCATCCCGCCGCACAATCTGGGTGAAGTCTGCGACGCGATGATCATGGTGATTGATAATTCTGACTGCAGCATCTCGGAGATCATGTCGGTGTTGCCCGGGCCGGATTTTCCGACCGGGGGAACGATTTGCGGTCGGTCCGGGATCATTCGAGCTTATCAGACCGGGCGCAGCACCGTCGTCGTTCGCGCCACATGCGAGATTGAGCCGGTTCCGCGCAAGAAGAACCGTTATCGAATTGTCGTATCCGAACTGCCGTTTCAACAGACTCGGGACGGCGTCGTTGAAAAGATCGCAAACTTGGTCAAAGGGGATCGGGTTAAGGGGATTGCCGGTATCTCGGATCTCAGCGATTTGAAAGAACCGGTCAAGTTGTATATCGATGTCCGATCCGATGCGGATCCCGAAGTGGTCCTCAATCAGCTCTACCAGTTTTCGCCATTGCAGACCTCGTTTTCCATGAATTTCATGGCGTTGGTCGACGGCAAGCCGCGCGAGTTGACGATCAAGGATTTCTTGCGCGAATTTCTTCGTCATCGCGTGCAAGTCATTCGGCGACGAACCCAATTTTTGCTATCTCGCGCCAGGCAACAGAAGCACACGATTGAGGGATTGTTGCTGGCGTTGGCCGACATCGACGAAATCATCCGCATCATCCGGCAATCGAAAACACAGGCTGAAGCCAAGCAGGGATTGATGGGGATTGAATGCCCGGCCGCCATGATGCAGCGAGCCCTCGGTGACGACGGTTTCAAAGTCTTTCAGGATGAACGCGGTGAATCCGATATCTATCATTTGACCGGTATCCAGGCCGACGCGATTTTGAAAATGACATTGGGTCAACTTGTCAATCTGGAGCAAGAACGACTCTCCGGAAATCACGCGAAGTTGTTGGAGGAGATCAAGGAATACCTGCGAATTCTTTCGGACGATAGCAATGTCAATGCGATCATCCGGGAAGATTTAGTAGAAATCAAACGCAAATACGCTGACGCCCGCCGGACCATTCTGTCAGATGTTGAGATCGGAAACATCGACCTGGAAGATCTGATCGAGGAAGAAAACATGGTTGTCTCGATCAGTCATCGGGGCTACATCAAACGTACGCCGGTGAGTACCTACCGCGCGCAACGACGCGGCGGAAAAGGAATCAAGGGGGCCAAGTTCGAAGAGGAAGATCCGATCGAACACGTGTTTGCCGCCAGCACTCACGATTACCTGTTGTTTTTTACGACGAAAGGGACGGTGCATTGGCGGAAGGTTCATCAATTACCCCAGCTCAGCCGCGAAAGCCGAGGTCGGGCGATCGTCAATATTGTTCAGTTGGATGAAGACGAAAGGATCGCGTCCTGTCGTGCCATTCGTGATTTCCAGGAACCAAATCACTATCTGCTGATGGCAACCCGGAAGGGATTGGTCAAAAAAACACCCCTTTCGGAATACGGTCGGCCACGCCGAGGCGGCATCATTGCGATCAAACTTCGAGAGGACGATCAAATGATTGATGTACTCGTCGCCAAAACAGGTGACGAGGTGATGCTTTCGACTACCAACGGGATGGCGATTCGATTCCCTGAATCCGATGCTCGCCCGATGGGCCGCAACACCAGCGGCGTCAAGGGAATTACGCTGGTCGGCGACGACGAAGTGATCGGAATGGTTGTCGCCGATCCCAAGGCCACGCTCCTGACGGCTTGCGAGAAAGGGTACGGCAAACGCACGTTGTTTGGCCCCAACGCAAGTGAAAGCGACGAGGATGACGCCGAAACAACAGGTGGCAGCAATCGCTATCGAGCCCAGAAACGCGGAGGTAAAGGCGTTCGCGACATCAAGACATCTGCCCGCAACGGCAAAGTCATCGGCATTAAATCGGTCAACGAAGATGACGAATTGTTGCTGATGACATCGCGAGGGAAGATTCAACGTATCAAGTGTGGCGACATCAACACGATCGGTAGAAACACACAAGGTGTTCGAATCATGTCGTTGGACGATGATGATACGCTGGCGGTAATTGCACGCGTGCCTCGAGACGAGTTGGACGATAACGACCTTGTAGAACCAATCCAGGATTCTCCGCCTTCCGGACTTGGCGATGACGTCGTCAGCGATGGAAACTCGGAACAACCGGAATCCATGGGCCCGGACGATGATCCAGCCGATGAGCCAGGAGTCGCTGAGGATTAGCCCACATTTCTCTGCCAGGCTGGAACTAAGTCGCTCGCGACTGCTGGAAATTTAAAAACTCGAAGTATTGAGTCTTCAATCGGTTTAAAGGTTGGCGGGTAAATTGCGGCTGTTATCGCGGCGGAGCAGCCTTGGCTGCTCCGCCAGATTCTTTCTCAACGGAGGAGAGACCTGGGAGCCGCTGGGCAGTAATTGTTACTCGGGTCCGTCGCCAAGGCTTTCGTCCATCCAACGCAAATAGCCTTGGCTGCCGCGCACGATTTGGGTGGCGATGATTTCGGGTTCGTCGTAATGGTGTTGCTTACGAATGGCGATTTCTACGGCGTCGTAAAGCGAATCGTGGGTTTTGATGAAACACATCCACTCCCGCTCAGATTCAATTTGATTCTTCCACCGATAGATACTGTCGATCGGTCCAACAATCTGGCAGCAGGCGGCCAGTCGTTCATCGACCAACCGCCGGGCAATTCCCTCCAGTTCCTTTTTGTTGTTGCTCGTCGTCGTAATGACAATGCTCATCTTTAAGCTCGCGTCAAAATGAATTTGGCAGCAGTTCCCATCGAATCGGTTCCGCCAATGAACGATTCGCCGTTTCAAGCTGTTTCTCAGCAAGTCAGCTGGCGTGAGAGTAACAGTATTCGAACAACGATTTCCATTCCGCAACCGCAACCGCACGGGTTTTTTCAGAGAGACCACCGCGCCGATCTTCGGCCTCGCAGTTATCGACAAACTTGAACGGGTCCCAATCGGAGCCGAACATGTTGCCAATCGCATCGAATACCGGGTGCGGACCGATGTGCCGATACCAGTATTTTGAGTTGGAGTAGTCGCCCTCCCAGCGGTGCATGATGGCATGCCAAAAACTCCCCTCTGGAGATTGAATGCTTTGACTGATGGCATGCGATTCGTCCAGGAAATTGTGCAGCAGCCAAAGGCCTGACACGCAGCACATGCCCATTGCGCGATCCGATACGCGATCAGAAAAAAGGCTTTCCAACGTCACGTTTTCAAGTTGATCTCGCAGAACTGCTTCATTGGCAGTCAGCATTCCGTAGCAACGGAACGCTTCCGCGTTGACCATCGATTCGATGGATTCGGGAATCGTGATGGATAACGAAGTGGACACGACGGCTCTCCTTTTCTTCCAACAAGGCACGACGTTCAAAATCTCTGGCGGCAACGATCTCCGCAAGCACTGGCCAACTAATGGTTTGAGAATCTCGGCGGTTTACGGAAGTGCTATCAGTCTAGGTGATAGCGGATTAGGCTCAAACCCTTTCTTTGCGACGTAAACTCCCTCAGAGAACCGGTTTCTTGGCGGTGCGCGATCTTGTTGCCTATGGCAACCGCCTCTATACTCCGCCACCCAAATTTAGGCCGAAAGCGTTCTGATTCGCAAATTGATCTCAAGAATCGGAGTATTCGGTGCGCGTCCGCTTACCTCGAAAACCAAAGCAAGTTTCAGGTTGGATTTGAGACCGGTACCAAAACGGTGTTTCAAAGAGCCTCCGAAGTTTCCCGCTTCGACGTGGAGGAGCGAGTCCGCGCGAGTCGGGAAACCCGGGAAGGGTCGACGACGAACGATTCCGATTTCTGTTGGGCTGCTTCAAGCCGTTATCTTTTTCGTGAAAGTTAATTGCATTCAATTGTGTCCGGCCGAGGAAATTACATTTGCGCGCCCCGATCTTGATAATTCCATCTCGGTCTCCGCCGACCAGATCACTCGATGGCAGGTTGGTCATTATGAAGTTCTGCACTTACAAGGCGCGGCTCGAGTTCAGCAGCTGAAAACGATTGCGTCAGCGACTGAAGCGATTTTATGGGTCGAGAAACCATCGTTTTCACAAAACGGCATCCACAAGATTATCGCCTATCTCGAGGGTCAAGTTGTGATTGAGATTCCCCGCCGTGGTGCACCGCACGCGTTGACGGGTGCGCAGGTGGATCGGATTGTCGACGAGCGATGGCAGGGCCGTTTTTTCACTCGGCAGACAGTCGACCTTGACCGGACGGCAATCGATTTGGGCTCCCGCTCACCCCCACCGATTTTTGCCCGCGCGCAACAGGCTCTCCACGCCGGCGTTCAGTCAAGTATTGAAATGGCGAGCTTCACGGCCCCCCAGGGACAGCTGGTTGTCTCGCCGCAGACTGGAGCCGTCCAGCGCATCGCCCCGCCGGTGCCCAGTCCGCAATTCCAGGCCCCTGATGTCTCGGGTGCCTTGCCACTTGCGGGTCCTCAGGGCACGGTTTGGCCGGCCGACAATATGCCGATGGCATTGCCGGGTGCGACGGCAGGTCCGGCGGCCCTCGTAAGTCCACCGAGTTCCGGTTCGAAGTTCAGCGTTGAGATTACGGCCCGAGATTCCAGTTCCGACTTAAACATTAAATCGTTTCCAAACCCCGACAATCCGAGTGAAATTGTCAACATGGGAGTGGGCGGATTTCGAATTGCCATCAACAGTCCTGAAATTGACGCGCTGGACCAGTTTCGGTTGGATCAGGATCGACAGGTGATTCTCCTCGCGGATAACCTCGTCCAATGGCAAACTTCGTTGCCGGATGGGACTTCATCGCGGCAGTTTTATATCGAAGGAAACGTCGTCTTTGCGAAAGACAAACGAGTCATCTACGCGCAAAAAATGTTCTATGATGTCGATCGGCAAACCGGGACGATCCTGGACGCCGAAGTCTTGACGCCTGCCCTTCAGTACCGCGGACTTGTTCGGTTGAAAGCAGAAGTTGTCCAGCAGGTCGACGAAAACAACCTAAAGGCGTACGGAACGGCGATTACGACCAGTCGGCTGGGCGTTCCTACTTACTGGTTGCAGTCCGGCAACGTTTCGCTCAGCCGCGAAACCGTCACCGCAAAGGACCCGGCGACGTCGATGCCGCTATATGATCCCGTAACCGGCGCGCCGGCCACCGAAGACGACTATTTTCTGGAAGCGGAACGGAATCGGGTTTACTGGCAAGGTGTTCCGGTGTTTGCCTGGCCACGACTCAAGACGCAGTTGGACGATTCCTCGCTGTATCTCGAGAGACTGGGAATCAATAACGACAACGTGTTCGGTTTTCAGGTTACGACCGGCTGGGATTTGTACCAGTTGCTGGGTTTTCTTGATCCACCGAAAGACACTCGCTGGATTGGAATCCTGGATTATCTGAGCGAACGTGGTTTGGCCGTCGGAAGCGAATACTATTACCAGCAAGACGGTTTTTTTAACATTCCCGGTCCAATCAAAGGGCAATATCTAAGCTGGTTTATCAAAGACCAAGGACTCGATAATCTGGGGCGTGGTCGGCGGGCATTGGTTCCGGAAACGGACGATCGCGGCAGGATCATTGCCCAACACGTTCACAAGTTCGAGCCGGGTTTCAAGTTAAGAGCCCAGCTGGGATATATTTCAGATCGAAACTTTCTCGAACAGTATTACGAACGCGAATGGGATACGGCGAGAGATGCCCTGACGGGGTTCTGGCTCGAGAAGAATGTCGGAACGCAAAGCTACAACTTGCTGGCCGATGTTCAAATCAACCCTTTCTTTGCACAGACCGGTTGGTTGCCCAGGTTTGATCAGTTTACGTTAGGCCAATCAATCTTTAACGATCGGGCGGTCTGGTTTGGACATTCCCATGTTGGATACGCGCGGCTGCGGGCGGCCAACCCGCCGACCGACCCGACGGAGTTGGCGATGTTCAATCCACTACCTTGGGAAGCGGACGTGGAAGGCGTGCGCGCCGGCACGCGACAGGAACTGGATTTTCCCGTGCAGTTGGGGCCTGCGAAAGTTGTGCCCTATGTCTTGGGGGACGTTACCTACTGGCAGCAGGATCTCTCCGCCAATGATCTGACACGAGCTTACGGTCAAGTCGGAATTCGCGCAAGCCTGCCGTTCTGGAAAGTTGACCCGACGATTCAAAGCGTACTTTTGAACTTGAATGGTCTCGCTCACAAAGTGACGTTTGACATGGATGCATTCTATTCCGATGCCTCCCAGGACCTGGCCGAGCTTCCACTCTACGATCAGGTCGATGATGATTCCCAGGAAGCTTTCCGTCGTCGATACCCGTTAAACTCGTTCGGCATCCCGACAACCGGTAACATGCCGTTGCGACTCGACGAGCGGTATTTTGCTTTGCGTTCGGGGATGCAAGGAAGCGTGGCCGCACATTCACTTGAAATTGCGGATGATCTGGCCGTTGTCGCACTTGGAGTCCGACAACGGTGGCAAACCAAACGAGGTATGCCTGGCGCCGAAAGGGTTATCGATTGGATTTCGCTTGACATGCAAACGAATCTTTATCCCAACGCGGATCGGGATAATTTTGGAACCGCCGTGGGAATGTTCGAATATGATTTCCAATACAATATTGGAGACCGACTGTCGTTGGTCTCGGATGGTTACTTCGATTTTTTTTCAGAAGGACTTCATACGGCAAGCCTTGGTGCCGAGATTGGGCGTCCTGAAACGGGTAACGCCTACATTGGTTTCCGCACCATCGAAGGTCCGATCAACAGCAACATACTGACAGCGAATTTGGTTTACCAGATGAGCGAAAAATGGGGAGTCATTGGAGGAGGACAGGTTGATTTTGGCGAAACGGGCTCGATTGGCCAGTCGTTAAGCTTCGTCTACATTGGCGAGTCCTTTCTCTGGCAGGCAGGTGTCATTTACGACGTCAGTCGGAACAATTTTGCGTTTCGTTTTGGATTTGAACCGCGATTCTCTCCGCGACCCAGGATGTTTCGCCCTGGCGGAACAGCGATTCCGCCGGCCGGTGCGAGGTACCTGGAGTAAACAGTTCGTCGAGGAGCAAACCGTCCCGACTTAATCGCGTTGATCACCTCAGGAAGCCGAGAAACCGATGGCTGAGTTTCGAAGTTCACAGAACTGGCCCAACAAATTTCGAGTCGCCATCAGCGGCGTCTTTCATGCTTTCCAAAGCCAAAACAGTTTTCGGGTTCATTTGCCATGTGCCGTGTTGGTGATCGTGGCCGGTTGCTATTTGCAGCTGGACCGCAACTCCATGGGGCTGTTGGTGGGCTGTGTCGGCGCAGTTCTCGTCGCCGAGTTGTTCAATACCAGTATTGAATTTATCGCCAAATCCATCACCTTGGAGGAGAACAGGCATATACAGATGGCGCTGGATGTCGCTAGCGGGGCCGTATTGGTGACCAGCCTGTTCGCGGTGACCATCGGGATGTTGTTGCTGTTGCCGCCATTCATCGCGCTGATTGCAGCGTAGGCGCGTTTCTGATCGCAGCTTTGGATCGCAGCCGTTGCCATTGTCCAGTCGCTCGGCGACTGATTTCTGTTCGCTTCCACGCCGCGATGGATTTGCAGCAGGATCTTGGGCAGCGCCCAAGCATCGGGATTTTGCTCAATTCCCGTGGCGAACTTGCCCTCCGTGCAAAGTGCATGTGCCAATAAAAAACCCGCCAACCGAAGGACTCGGACTTGACGGGCTGCTGCGATGTGGAATCGTATGTTTTGTAGGGTTAGCGGTTAATGGATTCCTGGGCACGGGCTTCTTTCAAAGCGGCCGCTTCCTTGGTTAACTTGAACTCGGGGCCTTTGACAAAGTATTGCACATCGTCCTTGAGGAAGTAGGCACTGGGCAAAGTCTGTCCTCCCACACTTGATTGGCAACCAGTTGATGCAAACGCCGAGACGATTGCAGCACCGCAGAGGACAAAACTTAGAGTTCGAGATTTCATTCGAGAGTACATCGTTTGGAAAACTCCATTTTCCGGTTCCGCGGTATCCAATTTCGCAGCACAACTCCACGGGATAACCGTCACAAGCTATATCGTCGTCGTTGCCGTTAGACTTTGAATCATTTACAGAAAAATCTACACAACCAACTTCTTTTGACATTCAGATTTTATCCATTTTGCTCAGTCTGCGTTTTTCGTTTGTTGACAGGATTCTGGTAAGCTGAAGGATTATCGAGGGGGCAACAAATGCCGGTCGCGGCCAGGATATTGATAGCGTTTGCGTTAATATCAAAAGTGATATCAGTAGCCTGCTGGTGGTAGCCGATCAGAGTTTATCGTCGGTCGTAATCTGCAGGCGAGAAACGCGGGCGAGAAACGCGGGCGAGAAACGCGGGCGAGAAACGCGGGCGAGAAACGCGGGCGAGAAACGCGGGCGAGAAACGCAGCCACGGAAAACGCAGGCAATAAAGAGGCGAATATGAAGACGAATCCCAGATGGAACCGCCCGATCAAAGGTCTTGGCAAATACCTGCTGTTCAGCGGCATGTTTCTACTTTTTAACGCCGAACCGTTGTTGGCTCAAAGGGGCCAGCTTCCAAATCCAAATTACTACCGGTCGTTTGGTCGATATTACCAGGCGGAGTATCAAGACGCGGGCGAGAACTTCACCCGCGGGGCGAATTCGGCTTTTCGGATTGGGACCCAGCGTTACCTCGATTCGATCTGTTATTGGACCATGATGGGTGAGTGTTATTACCATCTGGGCAATTATGCCGACGCCATCCAGATGTATGAACAGTCTCTTGATTTGTACCTCACTTTCCAAACCTATCAGTGGCAGGCGCGACTTCAGGACCCGGGCGTCATTCAAAACGACAACAACGCCTTCAACCAGGCGCGTATCAATTGGGGCACCTCGACCCGCAACGCCCGGATTCCAAGATTACCCGGGACTTTCCCGGTTTTGTTCGGTCGTTTGGACGCCGAACGCGCGTTCCAGGAGGGGGGCGTGGTTGACAACCCGGAGATCAAGCAGGTCGATGTTACCGAAATCATGCGCTGTACGGCGTTGGCGGCTTCACCGGCGTCGAGTCATCAAAGGCCCGACTTGCAAATACGATCCCTTCACGGTCAGGTTGGTCAACGGGCTTTCGGTGGCAGGTGCCGGCAACGGCACGCTTGTTGGCTCCTACAACGGAGTCTTGTTGGGCATCGCCCAGGCTTCGATGGACGAATGGGATCGCGCTGCCAAGACTTTGGGCAAATCATTGCAGTTCAAGGGCGGCATGGATCATCCACTCACCCCGGTTGCGTTGATCGAACTGGCAAACATCGGGATTGCAACGGGTAACGCTGCGGTTGCCGCGAGGCTCGCGCTGGAAGCCAGTTATTGTGCGGCCGTGTTCAATCAGTACGACATGATCGAGGAGGCCTTGGGGATCGGTACCCAGATCCACCTGGCACAGAATCGGAGCCCCTATCCACCGCTCGAGCCGGCAATCGCGTGGGCAAACCGGGAGCGAGCCAGGTTGCTGCAAGCTTCGCTGATTGTGAAACTCGCAGAGTGTTATGCTGAATCCGGTGACCTGGATACGGCGCTCCGAGTGCTCCGCCAGGCCAGTGGACCAATCAATTCACGAAATTCTCTCCGAGCCGCGGTCGTCAGTGCTCGGCTCAAGTATGTGTCTGCGTTAACCCGTTTTCTGCAGGGCGATTTCGAAACGGGAATGGCCGAGTTGCTCGATGCTCTGTCACGGTTTCAAAACGGCTCGTTGTGGCTTTATCGTCTGAGGCTGGCGGATAGCCTGATCGTTTCAGGAAAAATCAGTCAACGACATGCGGATTTGTTGTACGGCGCGTTGCTGCACGATCCAAGCGAGCGAGACTGGCTCATGGACCCGCTGGAAGCCATTGCCTTTCTGGCCTCCGATCACGTTGGGCCGATGGAACGATGGTTTGATATTGTTGTCGATCGAAAGGACATGGATCGGGCGGTCAACATTGGCGAGTTGGTGCGGCGACATCGTTTTTTTTCCAGCTTGCCACTGGGGGGACGGCTGATGGCATTTCGCTGGATGGTCCATGCCCCGGAAGAAGCCCTGACGACGGCCGCGCTCAATCAGCGACAGGAATTCCTGACGCGATATCCGAATTACCAACAGCTTTGGGTCCGAGCGGAACAGGTTCGGGCCAGCTTGTTGGCACTGCCAATCCGACCCGACGAAAAATCCGCTGAATCCCGCGAGCAGATGCGGCTGTTCAACGAATTGGCGGAGATTTCGAGCCTGCAGGAATCGATGCTGGCGAGTTTTGCGTTGCGGCGCGAGCCAGCCGAATTGATGTTTCCACCTCAATTTCAGCTTTCAGAGTTTCGCAATTCCATTGCGGATGACCAACTGGCACTGGTTACGTTGGCGACGGCGCGCGGGTATCACCTGTTCTTTGTCAACGCCGACTCGGTGCGGTATTTGGGCCTCGGCGACAGTCGTGACGTTCAACGGGGTATCGAGGTGCTGCTGAAGAAACTCGGTTTGACGGATTCGGCGATTGACATCAAGACGTTGCAGAGCGAGGAATGGAAGTCGGTGGCCAGCGAATTGACGAACAATTTGTTTGGCAACCTTCCCGACGACGCCTGGAAGGATATCCGGGAGATGGTCATCGTACCGGACGGTCTATTGTGGTACCTGCCGTTTGAATTACTACAGATTGGCAATGTGGATCCCCAAAACCTGGCAGATGTTGTCGACATTCGGTATTCACCGACTTTGTTTCTGGCATACGAGGCGCAACGCCAAGCGCATCCGTTAACTCGAACTGGGGTCGTGCTGGCAAAACTGCATCCGCGAGTTGAACCGGAAGTTGGCAGCCAGGCGTTTGAAGAATTGGTCGTCGATCTGCCTGAAGCGGTAAAGTTCGAAAGGCAATTGCCGACGTCTTCAAATCTGTTGGGGTCGGTTCTGGACCAATTGGTGGTTTGGAGCGAGCTTCGACAATCCAGAATGGGTGGACCCTTGGCAACATCGCCGATGCAAATTGACCAATCCAAATCCGGAGCAACTCTCGCCCAATGGATGTCACTTCCCTGGTACGGTCCGGAACATGTCATTTTACCAGGCTATAACTCCGATGGTGGAACTGCCATGAAGTCCAATCTGAACGGCACCGATCTGTTTTTGACAACGATCGGTTTAATGGCGTCGGGAACCAGAACCATCCTGATCAGTCGGTGGAGCATGGGCGGCGCCAACAGCCTGGCATTGACTCGAAATTTTGCTAGTCGTCAACCCAAAATGAAAGGTGGCAAGGCATTGCGAGAAAGTATCGCAGCGGCACAAGATCTCGAATTGAATTACGACAATGAACCCAGAATCCGGGCGAAGAAAACCGACCCGAAACTTAAAGCGCAACACCCGGCATTCTGGTCCGGTTTGATTCGATTGGAGATTCCCGATGACTCGAAATCGGATCCGGGACTCGATCCTGGCAAACTAAACGAGGATAATCTTGCCGATCCTTTGATGAAGCCCGATGCCAACGCCGCTGAGAAAGAGAAACCCGTTGACGCGGACAAGCCGCCTGCAGAAAAAAAGAAAATCGAGAACCAGGAAGGCGAACAAGGGAAAGACCTGCTCGAAAAAAAGGTGAATCCAAAGAAAGGTGGCAACGGTTAGCTTTCCATGTCTTGGGAGCAATGCCCCTTTGGCGGATCGACGGACATCATGGCAAATTCCATGGATCCTGCAGGAAAACCACTCAGTCGGTAGCGTTTTCACACGATTTTGCTTTCGCTTTTCCAATAGCTGGCTGCGGTTTTGCTGAAAAGTCAATTAACAGTGGCAGCCAATCCGGTCGGTCGACGATAACTCAGGCATGGCGTTTCGAGCAGATTGGTAAGTTCATTTAGGGTTAGTACGGTCGTTAGCCATGCTGAAACAAGCCCTGCTTTTGCCATAAAAGGTCAACGCTTTCAAAGTCTACTGGTTGGATTGTGCGCCGAGACCGTAAGGGAGAGGCCGTCTCCGTTAACAAGCTGGCGAGTCAGAATTCCACTTCTGCGCCTGCTGAAATGCTGACCAATCGTGGCTCAAGTTTCTCTTGCCGAACATCGGATATTGTTTCAAACTAAAACGGAAGCCAGGGATCGGCTGACCAACCCAGCATTGGTTGACCAACTAACTCCAACCGAACTCAGGGAAGACTATGTCGCCAGCACGCTTATGCCTTGTTGTTTTGATTGCCAGCATTCTGCTTGGCCAATCGGTCATCGAGTCGAGTGCCCAGGAGTTGCCCGATACGCTGGTGATTTGTCCTGCCGAGTTTCAGCCAGCATTGAAAAAATGGCTTAGTTACCGAACTCGGCAAGGCCATCGGATCCGAGTGGTCATTCCGTCGGCAACGGCAATCGGACTGAAGAGGCAGGTTCGGAGTGCGGCGGTGGAAGGCCAGTTGAAATATGTCTTTTTGATTGGAGACTCGGGCCAGGAGCATGCGCTTAAATCGCGAATGGTTCCCACCGACTACATCGCGGCGCAAGTCAATGTCCTGTTTGGTTCCGAGCCCGAGATCGCCACGGACAATACGTTTGCCGACCTTGATGACGATGGAGTTCCGGATCTGGCAATTGGCAGGTTGCCGGCGGACACGTACGAAGAAGTTCAACGTTTCGCAAACCGGATCATTGAGTACGAAAATCATTCAGCCGCAGATCAGCAATGGCGCCGAAATGTCAACTTCATTGCCGGAGTGGGTGGGTTCGGTGGTGTCGTCGACAGCGTCATCGAGAAAACAACCAAGCAGATTATTACCGACCTGGTTCCTGAAACGTATCGCACTTCGATGACGTTTGGCAGTTGGCGAAGTCCTTATTGTCCTGATCCTCGCCGGTTTTCGGAAACGGCCATTCGGCGTTTCAATGAAGGTTGCCTATTCTGGGTGTACATCGGTCATGGCCGGCCCCACGATCTGGACCGCGTTTACCTTCCGGATCAAAGCCATCACATTCTCGACACGGAAACCGTAAAACAGGTCGATTGTCCCCATGGGAGTCCGATCGCGATATTCCTGTCCTGCTATACCGGTGCAGCGGATCAACGACACGATTGTCTTGCGGAAGCGATGATTCGTCAGCCGCGTGGCCCGATCGGTGCCATTTGCGGTACGCGGGTCACCATGCCTTACGCGATGAGCTTGCTGTCGTTGGAACTGGTCGACGAATACTTCCAAGGGGATACCGCGACGTTGGGTGAGTTGACCATGATCGCCAAACAACGGATGGTTAATAACGACGATCAGGATCCCAATCCGTATCGTGTCATGATTGACGGGATGGGAAAACTATTCAGCCCTCGACCGCAACTTCTCAAACAGGAATGTTTGGAGCATGTGCAGCTGATTCACCTGTTCGGTGATCCACTGTTACGGTTAAAGCGGCCTGGTCGGATTGAGTTGGCCGTAGATGAAATTGCCGAGTCGGGTGGTGTGATCTCGATCGAAGGCAATGCACCTTCGTCGGGCGAGTTGACGATGGAACTCTGCTACCGACGGGATCGGTTTCGGGTTCGACCGCCGCACCGCAAGCACTATGATTCCTCGGACGAGTCATTTCGGGAATACCAGGAAACATACGAGAAGGCACACTCGCTGACCTGCGTGGCAAAGAAAATCTCTGTTGCGAAGGGACCGTTTCGGCAAATTTTGGAGGTCCCCAACAATGTTGGCGGGCGGTGTGTTCTCAGGTGCATGCTCAACTCGGACGAAGGTTTTGCCGCGGGAGCCCAGGCAGTCAACGTTCGCAAACCTTCTGAAATCCGCCAGGCGATGAAACCTGCGGACGACTAGATGCCAGGAACTCCCGTATTCTTACAGGCAAATTCATTCCTCTTTTTTTTCCCGTTGGGCTTTCCGCCGAAACGTTACAAGATCGTACAGCCAAAACTCGATGAAAATCATGATTATGGGCAGCACGAATTGGGCCGCCTGAAAGATTCGCTCGTCGATCCCCGAAAGATTGACGCTAAAGAATATCCGCACAAAAAAAGTGTTCAACAGCAGTAGCAAAATGATCACCAAGCCCGTGGTGAACAAAAACATACACCCCGCCTGTTGTTTGCGTTGATGCTTTCTCTTGCCAAACATTTCGGGAGTGGTTCCGTTTTATTCGTTCTGGTTTTGCTTGCTGGGACCCGCCGGGAGATGCTGGGCGTCGCTGCACGTCCTGCATCGGAAAAGCATCCGACCCGATCGCTCCTTGAATCCGGCAAATCCTATTGTGATTGACACCTCTGGCATTGGCGATAGCCCTCACGGGAATTGCAGCATGTCGCTCATCACGTGGCGGTCCGCAGTTCGATAAACCGCGAGTTCCACCGATCCCCGCGTCGCCGACGGCTGTCGCTGTGAGGCTTTGACCGGTTAGAATCCGACTCGGATCTGCAATGCATGGTGGAGTGTCAATTTGAACCAGAATGCTAAATCACCGGCAATCAAAGAACGGCCCAGACGAACACTGCGTTTTCTATTTTTTGCCTTGCTCGCCTGGGGACTGTTGATTGCTGCCGGCACCGTTTTGACGACCGACCAATTTGATATCCGTAAGCCACTGTTCGTCATGGGAACCATGGGTGGTTTCCTCGGGCTGTGGTTGACTGCTTTGTGGGTCAAGGATCGTCGGTCGGCGAGGCATTCGGAAGTTGACCGAGAGTCAGTTCCATCCAGTGAACAACCGCCGGGGTGAATTTTGGGTAGCGCAACCGATGATTGAAGAGTCAATCGGTAGCCCCTGCCGTGGGAACGCAAGCATTGCCAATCCATGCCCAGCCGAAACCGTCGTAGCCAATCACTTCTTGGATTTCTTGAGCGTCTTCTTGCGTTTTTTGCCGGCTGCTTTTTTTGACTTGGCCGCCGCTTTTTTGGATTTCGCCAATGCCTTCTGTTTGGCTTTCTGCTTCTTTTCCTTGGCCGCCTGTTCCGGCGTCAGATACGCCGCTTTGCGTGGCCGAGGAATACAAACAACCAGGAGCCCCAATACGACAATGGAAAACGTCAATGCATAAGCAAATAGGTATTGGGTTTGTGCGTACATGATTGTCAGTTTTCGAGTCAGGTGTTTTGGCAGGAGGTCGTCGACAAACGTCCTTCCTTCTACTTCAGGGCCAACAGGATTTGCCCGCGGCAGGAGTTGCGGTGTTGCGAGGAAAACTCTGTGGTGCTCCGCCCGCAAGGCTGCCGATCTGCCGGCCATCCATGCCTCTATTTTATATCATGACGAATGGTCCCAGGGTGAATTCTGAAAAAATTGAACCAGCCACCTGGCCAACCCAATTTTGAGCTAGTCGAGACACTAAGACGACCGGATCTTTCTTTTCAGCCAATCGGCAATTTCAACTGCCGATTCCGACCAGACGATTTCCGTTTGCTCGCCCGTTTGCATCCATTTCACGTTGACATTGCCGGCGGCCAATTCATCGGATCCCGCGATAATCGCTGCGCGAAATCCTTTATTGTCAGCGTACTTGAATTGTTGCTTCAATTTCTTGGCTTCGGGATAGACTTCGACAGACAGTCCTTGTTGACGAAGGTTATGCGCCAACCTGATATAGTCGTGCAAACGATCCTGATCGAACTGGATGACCAATACGTCGGCAGTCGTTTTGGTCGCAGGGATCATGTTCAGCTGTTGCATCGCGGCCAGCAAGCGATCCAGTCCCAGTGACGCACCCACGCCCGGTAGTTGCTGTTTTGTGAATAGTTGCGCCAAATTGTCGTAACGGCCACCGGAACACACACTGCCAATCGCAGGAAGATCACCCAGAAACGTCTCGTAAATGGTTCCCGTGTAATAATCCAGCCCGCGTGCGATTGAAACATCAATACTGAGGTGTTGCTGGTCGATGCCGACTTTCGACGATGCCGCGATGATTTCGGAAATCTGACCCAGGCCGGACTGTGCCAACTCGTTATTCTGGCAAAGCGGATCCAGTTGTTTTAACACTTCATCATGGGTGCCGGTGATTTCGGCCAGTTGCAGTATTTTGGTGATTTGTTCCGGACTGGCAGACGTCGTTGAGAGCATCTCTTGCTCCACTTTGGCGGCACCCGTTTTTGGTAGTTTGTCGAGTGCCCGCAGGACCTCGACGCTGGATTCGGAGAGTCCGAATTTCTCTAACAGGCCATTGAGAATTTTGCGGTTGTTAATCTTGATCGTGAATTTCTCAAAACCGATGGTTCGCATCAAATCAAAAATCACCAGCGTCGTTTCAATGTCACTGGCAATCGACGTCGTACCGATCGTGTCAAAATCACATTGGGCAAACTCGCGGTAACGTCCGGCTTGCGGTCTTTCGCCGCGCCAGACGGTGCCGATGTGATAACGTTTAAAGGGCATCCCCAGTTCATTGGCGTGTTGCGCAACAAAGCGAGCCAGCGGCACCGTCAGGTCAAACCGCATGGCGACATCGTGGCGGCCGTGGTTAAACCGGTACATCTGACGATCGGTTTCGTCGCTTCCTTTGCCACACAGAATCTCAGAGTACTCCAGCGTCGGGGTATCAATCGGGGCAAAGCCAAAGCTGCGGTAGACGGATCGAGCCGTTTCCATCAATCGTTCTCTCGGAATCATGATTTCGGGCAAAAAATCCCGAAACCCGCTGAGCGTGCGAGGAGTGATCAGTTCTGTTGAGGTTTTGTTATTCATTCGTCAAACCTTTGGCCCGATTTCAAAGCTCGCGCGATTTACAGAATTGTTAATCCGAACGGTTTGCGGATCGCGAGTGGTGTGTGGTCAACCAGGTTATCGCTGGCATCCGATCTTGATTTTGAAAAACGCTGCCCATCTGCCCCGCTACCTGCCGTCAATGAACGATTAACGTTGGGTTGCCAAACCACTAGCCAATGATGGGCAGACCGGTTGGTTTGAGTGACCGGAACGTATAGGGATTGCTAAAACGGGCATTGGCGTATTCCGCCATCTGCTCTGCCGTTTCAAAATACCGGTCAAACGTATATTCGTCTTCAAATTCACACTGGTCCGTCGAATAATCTCGGCAGATTTTCGGCCGGCTTTCATAAATCCCACAACGATTATCCGGTTGAAGTTCCTTGCAAGTCGTGTGCACCAACAGGAACCAACTGTCGTCTTCCGTGAAAATCGTGGCATGATCGTGTAATAGATACCAGCGGAGGTACTCAAAATCGTCGAATGTTTCTGGCTTGTCGATCGGCAGAGAAAAGTATCGACAGCATTTGGCGGGACAATAGCTGCACAATACCTCACCCGGTTTCAGTTCATTCCGCTTAATTTGCACACGAGGAAGTTTGTTCATGGTCAATCGTTCAAATGGCAGTCGATTCTAAAAAACCTGCAATAAAGATAACGGACTGGCGAACAGACAATGCAGTTCCCTCTGTATGAAGGACCTCGTTCGTCATTCCGACATTCTGGCAAATCGACCTTGGCAGATGGTTGCGATTGCCTGACACTACCGGGATCCTAACCCTATCAGACACGCCAGCGGACGAACAGGTATTCAAAAAAGCGAGATTTCATTGACACCCACCAGTCCCATTTTGGCAGATGGATTTTCAGCCCTGTTCGCAGAGTCATTGACCCTGTTGGCAATGTTTCTTGCGCCTCTGTTCGGATTCACATTAATCATTCACTGGTTTGAAAGAATCACTCAGCGACGAATGGCTGAACGATTCGGGTGGCGCAGTGTGATGTGGACCGGCTGGCTGGGAACGCCCATTCATGAACTCAGCCATGTTGTTATGTGTTGGCTGTTTCGACATCGGGTTGACGAAATCGCACTATTTGAACCTGACCGCGAATCGGGTCGCCTGGGATACGTCAAGCATTCGTATCGAGAAGGTAGCTGGTTCGAACAGATTGGCAATTTGTTTATTGGAATCGCCCCATTGATCGGTGGTTCACTCGTGTTAGCCGTGCTGTTCTGGGTCTTCTATCCGGACGCAGCCGTAGCAGCCATCGAGTCTTCTCAGAATGCAGACGAAAACGGCAGTATCGTCATGCAAACCTGGACCGTCGCATCCAATATTGGTAGTGGAATATTGTCGATCGAGAACTTGAGCACGGCTCGCTTTTGGATCTTTATCTACCTGGTGCTTTGCGTTGGCAGCCACATGGCTCCGAGTTGGAGCGACTACCGGGGCGCATGGCGGGGAGCCGTTCTGGCAACGGTACTGTTGTTGGGAGTTACATTGCTGATGACCATTTCCGGGGTCGACCTCAGCCGTCTCATCAACGTATTCGTCGAAGCCGCTGGTCCTTTGTTTGCGATTCTTGGCTTAACGATCGTGCTTTGCTTTTTGGCAACTTCGGTTGTGTGCCTGGTAACGGCATTCATTCCCCGCTTTTTTCCTGATCGCATTTGATCGTTGCAACGATTGGCAGTCATTCCAGGCTTGCGCGATTAGGATATTGACGGTGGGAGCCCGATTTACGCCAGCCCGCCGTGCGGAAAATCGTTCCGCGGCAGCGATCTGTTACGCGCCACGCAGGGGTTACAAGACCATTGTCGACCCGATTTTCATTATGACCCGCAGAATGGGAGTCTAGTTTTTCGATTCCTGCGATACAACGGTTCCTTGAGTCGTATCGATTATCGTGATTGTTGCTATCGTTCAGACGCAGGCAATTCTTCTTCGGAAACGGCAGTTCTTTTTCCGATCAACGGGGTAGTACAGTGAGTCGAAGGAGTCGAATCCCCCGTTTTGGAATCTGGGGCGCTGGAGCCAAATTTGTTTGGCATTTGTCAGTCGCAACACCGAACGAGGGAATTCCGATGGCCAACAAGACGATTCGTGTTATCACACGTGCTTCCGACGGCTCGCTACGAAGTAAGGAATTTGAAGATTTCGAGAATATCGCCCAACTTCATGAAAAAATCGGCATCGATGACTGTAGCACGGATTTGACGCTGCGAGGATTACCCGTTTTTCGGGGGCTGATTGGACCGATCTCGGAATCGAAATCAGTTGTCCGGTACGAATCACCCGAGGTCTTCGAAAGTCTGACCAAGGAGTGGGGCCAGACGAAAACGAAACGAAGAAGAAGACGAAAAATCGAATCGACAGACAAACCAGCCTCGTCAACACGAGTGGTGCCGATTCCCAATATTAACGTTGGAAACCCAGCGACAGTGTCTACCCCTGTGAGTTTTTAAGCGGAGTGCAATAAAATCGCAGAAAGAAACCTGATCTGGTAAACAGGTGACTGTTGGCGATCGTAGATTGCACAACAACAAAACGATCGGTCCTACCACGACCAACCCAACCGGCTCCATCGTCGACGACAAAACGCCGTCCACGACGAAACGGAAATAACCCGGTAACGCCCTTTCAAGACAGGGCGTTTTTTTTTGCGCCTTCGTCGATCGCTGCCTTCGTCGATCGCTGCCTTCGTCGATCGCTGCTTGTTTGACCGCTGCTTCGTTGACCGATTGTTGCGTCGCCTTCGGCTGCTGCACGAGCAACCTGTGGATTGTTTAAATAATAGGTATACACGTTTGCTGTCCGCGCGGAATCAACCGGGTGAATTGCGAAGTGATTGCATGATTCCGGAATCATGCGAAAGGAAGCCAACGGTTTTCACTGTGAAAAACTGCAGGTTTTGAGTATTATCATTTTGAGCGAACCACTTTTTATCGGTTTCGTATTATCACTGCCAGGGATGCACCAGCCAACTCCATGAGCGGCTTACTTTAACCGATCGTTGTTATCGTAACGTCATTCTTCATCCTCATGGGTTGTATGGATCACGCGGACGAAAGTTGTTTCAATTTTTTTGACCGCGGGAATATCGTGATCTATTGTTCATCGGTCTTCGTTTTAATTTTCGCGCCATCGATCGGCGCTTAAATGGGCCGGTTCCTGATTTGACCAAAATTCGCAAGGCTCTGTGTCGCTCCCAAAACACAAGTCACAGCGTCAAGTGGATGGTCACCTTCGAAGGATGGCAGCTTTATGGAAATTCTCACTCGGATGTGCCTTTGCCCCAGGGCCAATCGTTTCGCCAATTGTATCTACTCCGGACTTCTCACTTTCAGCTTGATCGTTACGGCGGCTTCCCAGCCCGTTGCGGGTCAGGCGATCCAAAGTGATGTCGAAACCTCCAGTCGGGCCGCTACGACGCAGCCTGCTCGGTCGATGCCAACCAGTGTGTTGGCTGAGGGCGAGGAACTGGAGAAAAACCGACGATGGGGGGAAGCGCTCAGCATCTACCAACAGGCGCTGAAAAAGCATCCCCATAACGCGGAGCTCAAGCAGCGTCGCGCTGTGGCTCGGATTCATTACGATTTGGGTCGTCGCTACTCAGACTCAAGTTTCATCAAGACGATCGGTACCACTGATGGTAATACGGCGTTAAATGTTTACGCCGAGATTCTTCTGAAGGTCCAATCCTATTACGTGGACCAGCCGAACTGGGCGGAGCTTGCCAGTTATGGTTTGACCAGTCTGGAGGTCGCATTGGTGTCTCCCGAATTCCGGAGCATTAACCTGCCTTCGGTGACGGACGAACAGATTCGCGACACCATCCGGTCAACGCGCCTGCGATTGTCGAAGGTTTCCGTGAACAATCGGCACGACGCTTACATGGTTGCCAGCGGTACCGCAAATGCCCTGCGTGATTCGATCGGGTTGAGTGTCCAGGCGACGGCTTACGAGTTTGTTTGCGGGGCGATCTCGGCTCTTGATCCTTACTCGGCTTTCATGTCCAGTAACCAGTTCAGCGAAACCATGTCCCAGATTGAAGGCAATTTCGTCGGCTTGGGAGTCGAACTGCGAACCCACGAGGATCACCTGGAGATCGTCAGTGTGATTCCGGGTGGATCCGCCGGCAAGGGAGGCATTGTCAAGGGTGACCAGATCATTGCCGTCGACCGCATGGCCGTTTCCGAAATCGGTGCCGATCGCGCAGCAGATATGATGCGCGGTGCAGAAGGTTCATTCATTGCCATCACTGTGGATCGTGGCCAAGGACCGCAGACGGTCAACCTGGAAAGACGTCGAGTGGAAATTCCCAGCGTGGATCAAGTCGGAATTGTCGACATTCAAGCAGGGATCGGCTACATCCGTTTAACGAATTTTCAAAAAACAACCGCGCGAGACTTTGATGCCGCGCTCTGGAAACTGCACCGTGAAGGAATGCATTCTTTGATTGTGGATGTGAGGGGCAATCCGGGGGGACTGCTCTCGGCGTCAGTCGAAGTCGCGGATCGTTTTATCGGACAAGGCGTGATTGTTTCGACACGCGGACGCAATCCTATGGAGGATTTTACCCATCGAGCCAATGTTGCCAGCACCTGGCGTGTCCCTTTGGTGGTCTTGGTCGATGAAAATTCGGCCAGCGCCAGCGAGATTTTTGCCGCCGCGATCCGCGACCATGGGCGAGGTACCATTGTTGGAAACCAAAGCTACGGCAAAGGCAGCGTGCAGGGCATTTTTCCGCTGAACGTTTCCGGAGGAGGGGTCAGGCTGACCACTGCCAAATTCTTCTCGCCCAAAGGTAACGCCATTAGTGAGGTGGGAGTCAAAGC
This sequence comes from Pirellulaceae bacterium, assembly GCA_942492215.1. Classification (GTDB taxonomy): domain Bacteria; phylum Planctomycetota; class Planctomycetia; order Pirellulales; family Pirellulaceae; genus Mariniblastus. Next base: position 418,450 of record CALODY010000020.1, on the reverse strand, counting down.
CGATGTACTCGTTCAGGAAACGGCAAAATTTGATTCCAGTGCATCCGCTGGCGAGGATAACGGTCTGCGAATCGGGATTCAAACAGCTCGGCGAAGTCAGATGATGAACTCGCCGGCAAAACCCAATGCGATTGGCAGATCCCAGTCGTCGTTGCCGATCGTGGCGGAACGTTAACGGTTTCCCGTTTACTGAATCGAACTCAATCAAGAAATGACGTGTCTCCAGCACGTCTTTTTTTGTGTCTCACTGATCGTTTCTGCGGTTTACCTTATCGTTCCCAGAGTACTTGACGACGTAGGGAAATCGCATGAAACGTTCGCCGTTGGATCGAGTTTTCCTGTCCGCCCATTGGCGATGGCTCGTGATGTTGAATTGGCAAATCGATCCGAATTTGCTGGCCCAAGATGTGCCATCCGGTACGCAGCTGGATTTCTTTGCAGGTAAAACCTACGTGAGTATCGTCGGTTTTTTGTTTCAAAAGACGAAGTTGCTGGGGTTGCCGGTGCCATTCCACCGACATTTCGAGGAATTGAATCTGAGATTCTATGTGCGCCGGAACGAAGGTGACGAACTGCGACGAGGCGTCGCGTTTATCAGCGAGTTGGTTCCCAAATGGGCGATTGCAGCCACTGCCCGCCGATTGTTCAACGAAAACTACGTCGCGCTGCCCATGAAACACGATGTCCAGGTGAATTCGAATCATGAACAACACATTTCCGTCAATTACCAATGGCGGTATTCCGGTGGCTGGCATCGTGTGAGTGCTAACGGCACCGGGAAGCCACAGCCGCTGGCCGAGGGTTCGATGGAACAGTTCATTGCCGAACATTACTGGGGGTACTCTCGACAACGGGATGGCAGCACATTGGAGTATCGCGTTCGACACGAACCTTGGCAGATTTGGCCCGCACAAAACGTCGAGTTTTCGTGTCACGCCGAGAGCCAGTACGGGAATCGATTCACGCATCCATTGTCCCGAAAACCGGATTCTGTTTTCATCGCCGATGGGTCTCCCGTTACCGTCTCTTTTCCCCGACGTTTGCCGTCTGAGTGAATGGGCAATCGACGGTAAACAGGTATCATTACTTCACATGGCTTCAACTTTTGTGAAAAACAGATACGATCAGGGGAGTCGAAACCTTTCCCGATCCAGTGCCATGAACATGGACGAATTTGCCGAGTTTGAAACGCAACTGCAACGCCCCCAGGCCGAAAAGAACCGAGAGTTGCAGCGTCAAGGACGATTGAAACATATGATCTTCGGGTCGCAATTGACTCCCGAGTTGTTGGAGCATCTCTGCCGATCGGCAAACATGATTCGTCGAATGGCCCGGGAACGCGAGGGCAACCGAAGGCTGCGGGAGTTGCTGGCTCACAAGAGAGCCATGCTCTACTTCACGCAGCCGTCAACCCGAACGTTTTTGTCGTTTATGGCGGCCTGCCAGATTCTCGGAATTACTTGCAACGAGGTTCGCGATCCCAAAACGTCATCGGAGGTCAAGCGAGAATCTCGTAAGGACTCGATCCGCATGTTCAGCAGCTACTTCGATGTCATCATCATGCGGTCGCAGATCGCAAATTTTGCCGAGAGTTGCGCCTACCTGATGAATCAACTGGAGAACCGCGAGCAGCGATCCGTGCCCATCGTCAACGCCGGTGCGGGCAGCGACGAGCATCCAACACAAGCCCTGCTGGATATGTACACGATCTTGCGGACTTTTGATTTTGACGAAGATTCGATCTCAAAAAAGTCCCGCTTAAATGAGCTGCGCCAGCAATATCCCGGACTCCAACCCGGGCCTGCCAACAAAACGTACGCGTTCTGTGGCGACATTGGTCGAGGTCGCACCGTGCGATCTTTGGCGACCGTGTTGTCTCAATATCCGGGTGTGAAACTGTTTTTTGTTTCCCCGGAGCATCCGGTGTTACGTCTGGATGACGAATTGAAACAGCGGTTGGAGCAACGAGGTGTCGAACTTCGGGAATTTAGCAGCCTGGACGCTAAATATGGCAACCGCAGCCTGCTCAGCCAGATTGATTGCATTTACATGACCCGGATTCAAAGGGAACACAACTCTGCTGAAACGGAAAAGGAAATTGCATCCTTGGACTTGGGTCCGTATCGTTTGACGCCGTCTCGCGTGTCCCAGCTAAAAACGTATGCTCCCATCATGCATCCATTTCCTCGAGACAGTGTTGTCGGCGAAATACCCGAGGAGATCGATGTTGACCCCCGGGCCATGTATTTTCGTCAGGCCCGTAACGGGATGTGGGCTCGGGCGGCGTTGCTGGTGCACTTGTTCGATGCGGCCGACAGTTTGTACTTTGCCTACGCGGATGCGGTCGGACAGTCAGCTGCCAGCTGAGCCGGTGGATTAAATCGTCGCTGGGGCATTCGGCCATCGAAGGTTAGGAATCTGTTTTCGCTGAATCATTGAACGCACGAATACCATGGGCCAGAGTCATAGCGACCACCCGAACATCGGTCCACTGACACGCCTTGCCTGGCTCGGCGCATCACTGGTGGCATTGGCAACGTTCGTATCATTCTTTGGTCGGACTTTTTGGATGGCAGATTTGTTCTCGAATTTTCGAGTTCAGTACTTCCTGTTGCTGATACCTGTGTCGTGCCTGTTGCTGTATTTTCGCAGTTGGAAAACACTGGCCTTGAGCGCGACTTGCATGGCGGTTAATGCCATTCCGTTGATTCCCTACTGCCATGATTCGGTACCGGATCGAGTTGCAGCTTCGCATCATCCACCAACGGTCAGACTGTTGATGTTGAACGTATGGACGGCCAACCGTGAATTTGAAGCAGTTCGCAAAACGATTGATGCAAGTGATCCAGATTTCATCGTCTTAATGGAGATAAACGCCCGCTGGCAAACCGAGCTTGAACGGTTATCCAACGCCTATCCGCATGCCAAGTTCGTTCCCCAAGCCGGTAACTTTGGGATCGCTTTCTTGTCGAAACAACCGTGGCGGAAGCTGGAGATCGTCTTTTCCGATTCGATGAGGTTGCCATCCATCATTGTCGAGACAGGTGTTGACCAGATCACTGACGAGGGAGCCGCCAAACACAATCCAGATTGTCGCCACTCACCCCACGCCACCGCTGAACGCAAAGCTGACACGGGCTCGTGATCGGCAGCTGTTGGATGTGGCCAGCCGCGTACGCGGTGATATTCCCGCTTTGATGGTGGGTGATTTCAATGTGACTCCCTGGTCACATCAATTCCCGCAGATCCTGGCGACGGCAGGCGTAACCGATTCGGCAATCGGATTTGGGATTTGGCCAACCTGGTATCGAATGCCGACCTTCATGGGTGGTTTAAAGATCGACCACGTTCTGATCAATCCAAGTGTCCAAGTAATTCGGCATGAAGTCTTGCCGAATGTGGGATCCGATCATCGTCCCGTCGTCGTCGATTTCCGGATTCATTAGTCGGTCGGTCGGCCCATGGAAAGTGCCCCGTCCTGGTGTGGGATTGTCACGGGAACGGGTGATCGGCGGGTTTGCTGGCACGCAAGACGTGGTTGGCGAACGAGCGCCGGTGATAACGATTCTGCGTTTCAGTCGTGTTCTGTCACGTGAAACAGCCAGTTGATATTGTTCCGTAACAATTGGCCGAGAGGCTGTCCGGCATCTTTAGACTTTCCCAATCCCAGCCGATGAATACAGGGAGCCAGCCTTTCCGGGGATTTCCGGATATTAATCGAAATCGTTGGAAGTTGATTTCGGCACTAAGTATAATCATCGTATGGCATTCGAGGCCGATCCGTGTGCGGCTGTACCGATTCGGTCCCCGATGTTGGCTCTCTGAGTCGGCAATTCGAATCTAGGATGATCAGTTTTTTATCAAGTCGGTCAGGCCGGCGATGAAGAGGTAAATTCGATGAACTTGATGGGCAAGATATTCACGCTTTTGATTTTTTTCATGAGTATTTGCTTTCTGGTTGTGGCCGTCATGGTGGGTGCTTCCCATCGGAACTGGAAAGCGGCAGCGCAAGATAATAATGAAAAAGCCAAGCAAGCCCAGAACCTACTTAACGAAGCCAAGAGCAAATCGGGCGAGAAAGAAAAACTGCTCGCGGCCGAACGAGTTTCTCGCGCCCTGCAGCTGGCCCAGCTGGAATCGCAATTGAAGATGGCGGTTGATAACTTCAACCAAAAAGAGTCCCAGCTCAAAGAAGAGATCGTTATCAGCCAAGAGCGGCTGCGACGCTTGGAACAGGCCGAAGCCCGTCTGGCCCAACAGGATACTGAGGTCGCATCACTGAAAACTGATAACTCGAAATTGGCAGCGGACATCGCCGACAAATTTTCGCTGGTCCGCAGTTTGACCAACGAAGGATTCGAGCTTAAGAATCGAATTGACGACCTGGAATCCATGAACAAGGATTTGAGCGCTAATCTGGCTCAGAAACAAAAAGTGATGGACGCCAACGGCCTGCGAGATTCGGCGTTGACGGATCACATCGTTCCCAAGCTGGACGGGATCGTCACCAAGATTGCTGATTCAAAAGATCTGATCGCGATTGGTTTGGGCACGGACGATGGACTGCGACGCGGCCACGAGATGGACGTTTACCGCGGTGATCGTTACATCGGCAAAGTCACGGTGGTCAAATCGGACTTCAATTACTCGGTCGCGCAGATCAACAAGGACTTTATGCAGGATACGGTGCGAGAGGGAGATCATGTCACTAGCAGATTCTGATTTTGAAGATGTCGGTTTCGGTGATGTTGGTCTCGATCAGTCCATGGATATTTCCGCGGAAGGTGAGTCTGGTGAAACACCACCGGCTCCCGTCGTGCCCGCGGCCCCGAATTATCGGAAACAGGGATTTAGCATCTACACCGTGATGCTCATCCTGTCATTCGTTTTTCTGATCGCGGCAATGATCTTGCTGTTTATGGAAGCGGATCGGCTTGGCAACTAGTTTGGTTTATTTTCAGAGCTTGACGTATGTCCGACGCGATTTTTGACGATCCGGAATTCGAAAACGACCTGCCGCAATCTGAGTCGGAGCTGGAACCGGAAACCGTAGGGCAGACCTCGGACGAGCAACCCGACGAAGCGGATCCAACCAACCAGTCAGCAACCGAAACGGAAGTCGAATCTTCGAAAAAGAAGTTTGAGCTTTCATTGTTTGACGCGATGTTGTTGATTTCGCTACTGTGCGTTACGGTAGCCACTCTGCTGCTGGTTTTGGAGCTTCGCCGAATCGACTCCAGTTTTCCGCTCAGCTTTCCATGGCGAACTTCAGAAGTCCTCAACGTGCTGATCTACAAATAGATCCGGTTCGGACCGCCGCTCAGGAATTCGCTGCCAACTGGCTGATATAGGCAGGCCCGATAAGAGGGGCGGCACAACTTCTTTCAGACAGTTCGTGGCACTCTCCCATTCGACTTTTTGATGCAGACGTTTTGCCGTGTTCGTGTACCGCACGCGACTTGGTTGACTGTTTCGGCATTTTTCAAATCGTGGGCGGACGTCGATGGCTGAGGCTCAGTGCCTAACTTCACAGCTCGATGGATAGGTCCAGAATGGGAAATTTGCATAGTTTTGGCGTCAAAACCGTTCAGCGGAAGACAGTGTTAGGCAGACCCGTTAAGATATGAACTGAGATGACGGACATCGCGTCGTCCAGAATTCAGATCGGTTCGAGAAACGGTGAGTATCCTTGGACAAAAAAGACACAGCTTTTTTTGGCGATGTCCCGGCCAACCGCGTCCCAGTCGCGGACCTACACAAAAGTGCCAGCGAATTGCTGGATAACGTATCGGCGGTTGTGTTAGGCAAACGCGACGTCGCCAAGCTTTGCATCGTTGCCCTGTTGGCCGGTGAGCATGTCTTACTGGAAGACGTCCCGGGCGTCGGCAAGACGTTAATGGGCAAGGCCATGGCCCGTAGTGTCGATGGCAGTTTTTGTCGCGTTCAGTTCACGCCCGACCTGTTGCCTAGTGATATCGTTGGCAGCTCGATCTTCAACTCGAAGCATTCCGAGTTCGTGTTCAACGAGGGGCCGATTTTCAGCAATTTCGTATTGGCGGACGAGATCAACCGGGCTCCACCTCGAACGCAAAGTGCGCTTTTGGAGGCGATGAGCGACGCTCAAGTCAGCATTGATGGCCACACCCATCCGCTTGCCAAACCCTTTATGGTGATTGCAACCCAGAATCCGTATGAGTTTGAAGGCACCTACTTGCTGCCCGAAAGCCAGTTGGACCGGTTTCTTGTTCGCGTCTCGATGGGTTACCCGAGCCGCGAATTCGAAGCCGAGATTTTTAACAACCACCGCCAGGGAGAGCCAGTTGACGCATTGCAATCCGTTTGTGACTGGCGACGCGTATTGGAAATCCAAAGCGCCGTACGGGAAGTGCAAGTTGACGATTCCATTTCGCAATACATGCTCGATGTGGTCCATGCGACACGTGATTCAACCGAGTTGAGCTTCGGAGTCAGTACCCGCGGGGCTCTTTCGTGGTACCGGGCGGTCCAATCGCTGGCATTCATCGACAGGCGGGACTATGCGATCCCGGACGACGCCAAGGGTTTGGCCGTGGCCGTACTCAGTCACCGCGTTCAACAGCGCGGCGGTGTGCAGGGGGGCCAACGGGAAGATGTCGAAGCAATCATTCGTGAGCTCACCGCTCACGTGGCATTACCGGGTTAGCGCGTTTGGCTACTGGTGACGTGCCCCCACTGACAGCGAAAACGATGATCAGTCTCATGCGTGGAAACAAGTCAGCAACTGTCGCCCGGCGCCGCAGGGCTTCCCATTGGACGACGGTCAATATGCAGAACACAACCCTTGTCCAATTCGATTCGGTAAACTGATCAGCTGGGTGTTTAGTAGCGGCCCTTGGGTGAACTATGTTGAGACGGCGACAGAAAGCATTGCGTCAGATCTATTTGACTCCCGAAGGATGGGTATTTATTGTCATTTTGGGTTTTATCGCGACCGGGGCGGTGCTGCGAAATGTCAACCTGCTGATTCTGATGGCGGGTCTTATGTTCGCGCCGTTGATTATCAACTGGCGGATCGGTGTACTTCGACTGAAATCGCTTTCGGCCAAACGCACCCTGCCCCACAGAATCTATGCGAAACAGTTCTTCAATGTGCAGTGGATTTGCAACAACCAGGCGAATTTTTCTGCGTGGAACATCCAGGTGCTTGATGAAATCAATCGTGTCGAAAATCAACGGGATCCCGCGACCGATGAGATGAAACCGTTGCATCACGATTCGTCGCAGTCTGGACAACGGACAATTTCATTTTTTCAGAGGTTCCGCAATCTGCGGCGTCGAAGAATTGACGGTCCTTCCAATGCGAGAATCAACTTCGTTCAGATTGGAGGCCATGAGTCCGAGGTGGCTTCCTACCGCGTCTATTTCGCGCGTCGCGGCAAATACGCTCTGGGTCCTGCCGCGTTGATGACCAGCTTTCCATTTGGATTGGTGGCCAGTCGAATTCGAATGCCTCAGACAAAGATATTCTATGTCGCGCCACAGCTGGGCACGTTAAGCCTGACGTGGGAACGGCGGGTGCAGTCGGCGGTAGTTGGTTCAGACGCTCTCAAACGCAAGCGTGGATTGGACGACGATGAGTTCTACGCCCTCCGTCCATGGCGGTCAGGGGATAGCAAGAAGCACATTCATTGGCGGACTTCGGCCAAGTTTGGGCAGCCGATCGTTCGCCAGCACGATCAGCCTGACAATCGCGATTTTGCGATGCTGTTGGACCTTCATTTTGAAGGCAAGGATCAGGCATACCCACACGAACGTTTTTGCCTCACATGCGAAACAGCACTCAGCTTTGCCGCGACGTTGATTCTGCATTTGGGGACGGCGGTTCATGGCAGGATTGCCGTAGGCGTTTGTGGAGAGACGAATCAAATTTGTCGGAGTCGAAATCACCGAGAAATCGTCGATCAGGCGATGCAGAGATTCGCACTTGCCGAGCCCACCAACGATCCCAACATTATTGATACCTTGCTGGATCTGTCGCGTGCTGTTTCCGACAGCACTCCGTTGTATGTGATCAGTTCCAGAGATGCGCCGAGCTACCTGTCGAATCCAGGGCAATCCGAAGTCGCCGATGATTCGGCCGAGCTTGGTTCGAGCACTGATGAGTCATCCGAGCAAGAACAAAGGCGTTTCAACCGGCTAAAAAACATAGGACCGAATGTCCGCTGGATCCGAGTCGGATCCGAAGAGTTTCAGAAATTGTACACACCGCATGAATTCGGGAAGAAGGGCGACCCCGATAAGATCGAACAATTGACCGAGAAGTGGATGTCCAAAAATGCTCCGTGTTAAGAATCTGATCCGCTTTGCTGTCTTGCTTTTGGTCCTTGTCAGTGGATCCCTGCTGGGCATGAGTCTGGGAAACGTGCGATTAATGCTTATCGCAATCATCGGAGCGACGCTAGGGTTCTTAATCACGGACTACTACAAACTTATTCGACTCGATGGAATCCTGGCCAATGTTGCCTCGGTCGGGATTCTCGTTCTGGCAATGAAAGATTTTCTGCCAGGTGATAGCACGGCCAAGTTGGTTTCGGTTGCCAATCTACTGGTCTATCTGCAAACGGTGTTGATGTTCCAGTTGAAAACTCCACGTTTGGTCTGGCAAATATTAGTGTTGAGCCTGCTGCAAGTTGTGGTGGCAGCCATTTTCAGTTTGAATTTCGAGGGCGGGCTGCTATTTCTGCTCTATTTCTTTATTGCTGGCGCCACCTTGGCACTTCAGGCGATTTATAGCATCAACTTTGAGACGATTCGCAGGAATCAAACGGTTGCCCGGCAGCTTGGTTCCACGATCGGGTCTCAAGATTCGGTGTTCGATGGCAACTCAGGATTGGACCCGGCTCAAGCCATACAACAACCAGTTATTATTTTCGACCCCGATCTCCAAAACTACGGTGCGTTACACCGCATGTTATTCCATCTCGGAGTCTGGATGGGGATTGGATTGATGTTCACCACCATCATGTTCTGCATGATTCCGCGGCATGCCAAGCCCTGGTTTGGACCCAACAAGATCGAGGTACCAACCACGGGATTTTCAAAATCGGTTGATCTGGAAAACCGGGATCGGATTCGGCAGAGCAACCAGCTGATATTCCGCGCCACGTTTGAAGGTTTTGGCGAGAATAAGGGCAAATCATTGGTGTCTCAACCGCCGTATTTCAGGGGCATGGCATTGTCCCATTTGGTGATTGAAAACGACAAAACAAACTGGCGTTCTCCCAACGATCGCATTTGGGATGATGTCTACCAGGATTTGACCGTATTCCCGAATCGCAGAATTAGGGGAATTCCCATCAAGCAGATCATCACGATGGAAGAAACGTCTGATTCATTGGTCCACGCGGCGATGCCTGCCTTTAGCACAGAAGATACTCCCTACAATTTGGAATTCTGTCACGAGGTTTCCGGACTGACTCGTTGTCGAATCTCCCAGGAAATTGATTTGATGCCCTACAAGTATGAATTGGGGACCTTTGTTAAAACGAATGGGCATTTTTATGATTCATGGCCCTACGTTTCCAATTCTTCAGCCTACCAGCAGAAACCGATGAGTGAGGATGAGCCTCAACAGCGTTGGCTGACGTCATTGGAAAAATCGCGTTACCCACGCCTTGTGAAAAACGCCGATATGCTGGCCGAGCGGATCCGCAACCGCAACCCGAATGCTACTCGGATGGATATCATTCGAGCATTTGAAGAGTACTTCAAAGAACCGCTGAGATATCGCTACACGCTGGACTTTACCAACGTCAATTGGACCGAGGGCATCGATCCGGTTGAAGATTTCGTTCAGAACCACCGAACTGGCCATTGTGAGCTTTTTGCATCGGCCATGACCCTGATGCTGAGAAGCCAAGGGATTCCAGCGCGGCTGGTTGTTGGGTTTCACGGGGGTGAGATGAACGTCATGACCGGCAGTTTTATGGTTCGAGGAAAACACGCCCATGCGTGGGTGGAAGCTTACTTGCGGCCCGAGGACTGCACCTCGGAAATGCTGGAGACAGGTGAAGCCGGACCTGGAGGTGCCTGGTTGCTTGCCGACCCCACCCCTCCTTCTGTTGGGGACGACATCTCGAATGTGGGTGCCGATGCAATCGATTTGGCGCGAAGCATGTGGCAGGATTACGTCTTGGGAATGGACTCCCAATCAGGCGGGGGCGAATCCAACCCCCTGTCCCTGCCGATATTCAGGTTTTTGCAACGTATCGATATTGAAAATTTTGAAGCGTCAATCGCGAACCTCAGACAATCCGTCCAGAGTAAAGGCTTTCGCTATCTCATTGCCGTGTTGGTCGTATTGCCGTTTTTGGTTCTCTGGATCTTCTCCTTCTTTCGAAACATTGACGTTGGTCGCGGAGAAAGACGGCTGCCCGCGAAAAGGATTCGCCGAATGGTGGCCGGGGCGATCTCGTTGATTTCACCGAGCTTGGGGAAATGGGTGCTGGATGCAGGCAGTAGCCAACATGAGCCGACGGCATTCTATCGCAAGATGTCGCAGATTCTTGAGCCGCGGGGACTCAAGCGACAACCGACGCAGACACACCGCGAATTCGCCCGCGAGGTCTCCCAAACTTACTCCGACCACCCTTCTTCATCGTTAATTAGCTCCACCGTTCACGAAATTACCGAAATCTTCAATGACGTGCGATTCGGAAAACAGGTATTGCCGGCGGACCTGAAACAACAAATCAGTGCCAGCCTCAACGAACTCGAAAATGGACTGGCCATCGAGTCAGTGGTGATGGAAAATCGCACCGGCACCTCGGGTCCGCAAAAATCGACCAGCTGATTGGCCGCGAGGTTGTGTCGGACTGCCTGTTAGAGCACTGCGAGAATTGGCATGCGGGATTGTGGCTGTGGCGTCCAGCGCTTCCAGCCGCAGCACTGGGGCAAGATCCGCAAGATACCCCAGCCACTAAACATTGATTCTGAAAATGCTCTAGAAGTCAGGTTCCAGCCAATCGCCGTTCACGCTTGGCGGTTGACCAGCCGATCTTCGATTTGCGCTAAGATACGCAAAGCGACGTCCGGTTTCGATCCCGAGATGGAATCGACGACACTTCCGCAGGGTGCGATAATCTCGACCTGATTTTCATCTGAATCGATGGCTTTTACGCCGTTCAGAACCACCAGGTCGCAGTGTTTGTATTGCAGCTTGGTGAGTGCTCGGAATCGCGCATCGGCGGTTTCCAAAGCAAAACCAACCGTCCATTGATTCGGTCGTTTGTTAATGCCCAATGATGCAACCACGTCGGAGGTTTCAACCAGCTTCAATTCGAGAACTTCCCCGGTTTTCCGAATCTTGTGATCGGCAACCTCGATCGGTCGATAGTCACAGGGGGCAGCCGCGCCAATCAGGCCATCGCAACTATCGAATTCCTGGGTGGCGGCGGCCAGCATTTCCTCCGTCGAAACGACTTCGATCACTTTGGCTTGGGGGGGATAATGGATGGCAACCGGGCCACTGACGATCACGACATCATGTCCGTTTGCCAGAGCGGCGTCTCCAAGACAGCACCCCATCCGACCGCTGGAAGCGTTGCTCAAATATCGCACTGGGTCGAGGTACTGGCGGGTGGGACCCGAAGTGATCAGGATTCGTGCCATGGAGTTCAGCCCAGTCGCCGTTTGATGGATTCCAAAATCTGCTCGGGGCCTGCCATCCGGCCGATGCCTCTGGTGCGGCAGCTGAGCCAGCCCTCTTGCGGATCGACGAACTCGACACCATCATCGCGCAGCTGCTGGACGTTGCGTTGGACGGCAGCCTTTTCCCACATTTCACAGTTCATCGCCGGAGCGACGATCACCGGGCCGGCGAAACAGAGGTAGAGCGTGCTGATCAAATCAGAGGCCATTCCCGTTGCCGCATTGGCCAAGAAATTCGCGGTCGCCGGAGCAATGCAAAGCAGCTCAGCGGATCGAGCCAATTCAATGTGAGCACCTAGCGGAAAACCGGGATCAAACAACTCGGTGACGACCGGGCGACCAGTCAAGGCCGCAAACGTGACCTTGCCGACGAATTTTTCGGCCGCCGGAGTCATTACGACGCGGATCTCAAAACCGGCCTGTGCCAACTGACTGGTCAATGCCGCGGCCTTGAACGCGGCAACACCGCCAGTCACGGCAATGACAATTTGCTGATCAGGCATATCGGATTGGTTTAGAGGTCGTCGAGATTCAGTTCAGGTGTGTCGTCGAAGTCAGGCGACGGACTGGTTACCAGGTTGTCCGAGGTATCGAGATAAATCTTGTCCAAAAGGATTTCCTTCAAGACGATCGCCATTTTGTCGGGTTCGTTCGTGTCCACCAGGGGGCGTGCACCCTGATTCAGCTGGACCATTCGCTTTTGGATCAAAGTCGACAACTTGAATCGACCACCGACCTTACGCACGATTTCTTCTTCTTTTAACTCGTCATACATCTAGTTACTTCTCCGCCTGCCGCAGGATTTTGCAGATATCTTCCGCGGTCTGTTCGACCGACTGGTTTATTACAATGTGGCGATAGATCGCCGAGGCTTCCAGTTCATGGCTGGCAACTTCCAGCCGCCGGGCCAACGCCGGTTCGGTTTCCGTTGCTCTTCCCCGCAAGCGTCGTTCCAACTCCTCAAGACTGCCGGGATGGATAAAAATTGAAATCGCATCGGGATAGTGTTTCAGAACCTTGGCAGCCCCCTCCACGTCTATCTCTAAGATTATCCATTTTCCGTTGGCAAGACCAGTGGCTACGGGCTCTCGCAGCGTCCCGTACCAATGGCCACGCCCAAATACTTCGGTGCATTCAAGGAAATTCCCCCGTTGACGATGTTGCTGAAACTGCTCGTCATCAAGGTAATGGTAGCTGACCCCTTCGGTTTCACCTTCCCGCCTGGGGCGCGTCGTTGCGGACACACTTTCCTGCAGCGGCAACGGGCAAATCCGAAAAAGCTCTCTCAAAACCGTTGTTTTGCCGACCCCGGAGGGGCCCGAGATGATCACCAGATGGCCGATCTCGGTTTGCTTCATTTTTTCAGGGGGTGTTTCGTTCATGATTCCGCGCGGCGCTGCACTCATTCGATGTTTTGAACCATTTCACGAATCCGTTCGATTGCCGTTTTGATGGAAATGACGTGAGAGGCAATTCCAGCATCGTTGGCCTTGGAACCAATGGTGTTCGTTTCTCGCAACATTTCCTGAACCAGGAAGTCCAGCTTTCGCCCGTTGCTCTGGTTCATCTCGCTGATCAGCTCAAACTGTTTGACGTGAATTCTCAAACGCACGGTCTCTTCGGAGATATCGACGCGGTCGGCGAATATTCCGACTTCCTTGATCACATCGGCGGGTTGTGCCGAGATGTCGTGTTTCGCGAGCAGGGTGTTGATTCGGTCGCCAATTTTCTTCGAATAGTTTTTGACAACGTCCGGAGCCAGACTCTCAATTTCATCGAGGAGACTGGAAATCTCGCGGCAATTTTCAAGCATGTTGGCCTGCATCACCGCGCCTTCCTGGGCTCTCATCTTGGTCAGCTTCTGCAGTGCCTCGTCAACAGCCCGCTCGACCGTCGGCCAGACGTTCTCGGAGTGTCCATCGCTGATGCTGTCTTGCACGACACCTGGAAGTTGCAGGAGTGCCTCGATGTTTATGGATTGAGCATTTCCGGCAATTTCCGAAAGCTGCAGCCAGTATGCTCGCAGCACCGGTTCATTTAACTTGAAACTTTCACCCGGTTCGAGGAACTGCGATTTGACTTTGAGATTCACACTGCCGCGGTGAACGTACTTTTTTACCAATGATTCCAGCCGTGATTGATGATCGACATCCAAATCGCTGGTGATGTTGGTTTTAAGAAACCGGTTGTTGACGGAACGAACCTCAGCCAGCACCCTCACCTGTGAATCTTGGACGAGCGCCTGCCCATGTCCGGTCATGCTGAGCAACAACGATCCACCCCATGAATTAATGTGAAATACGGGTTGTCAGGTATCTAAACCGACTTGCCAAGGAGAACGGATTGAAATTTGAGGCCCGGGCTTCGCGGCTGGAGGCGACTATCAGTTGCCCGACAATCGACCGCGCGAGTCATTTCCCATCGGCGTCGGTGCCCGCTGACGACGAATCTCCCGCAGATGCGTCCTCCGCGGTTTCACCGTCCTTATCGTTCACGGGCGGATCTGATTGGCTACCCTCAGGACCTTCCAGATCCAATTTAAACCCTGACTCGGTTTCCATTGAATCTGGGTTTTCGGCGGGACCAGATTCCGAGTCATCGCCAATTAGCCCACTGGTGGAATCCGCTGGCTCACTGACCGCATTAGGGTCCGACCCCAACGTTTCGTCTGTCGGGTTCGCCGGTTCCTCGACTTGATTCTTGGCAGTTCTTGGCGGAGGGTTATAGGCAGCAATCGTCACCATGCACAAAGTGATCCAGATCATCGCCGTGATGACCGTTATTTTTGTAAATGCGTCTCCAGCTTTGGAGCCGAATGCACTTTGGCCGCCCATGCCACCCAAGGCACCTGTCAGACCGCCGCCCTTGCCACGTTGAACCAGGATCAGCAACATCAGGAATAGCGATGTGCAAAACAGAAGCACTTGCATGAACAACAGGCCGGCATTGAAACCAATGAGGACGAAGTTCGAAGGGGCAGCGGCTATTTGATCCACGATCATTTTCTAACTCGAAAGGATGAATTGACTCAACGCAAAAATCGACGGCCCGATGGGTTCAACCGGGAACGTCGATAGCTCGGTTTTCGGTTTGGTTTCCATCAGCCAGTTGTGCCGACGCCCGCCGCATTAATGATCGCGGAAAAACTCTCTGCTTTCAGAGCGGCGCCACCAACCAAAGCCCCGTCAATGTCCGCCTGCGACATCAAGTCGGCAGCATTGTCAGGTTTGACACTACCGCCATAAAGAATGCGTACGACTTCAGCGGTTTGTGAATTATACCGCTGAGCAAGCAATTTGCGAAGGTCAGCGTGAACTTCCTGGGCTTGTTCCGGGGTCGCGGTTTTTCCCGTCCCAATCGCCCAGACCGGCTCATAGGCCAGGACGGTTTTTCGCACTTCCGCATCCGTCAATCCCGCCAGCGAGCCGGAAAATTGGGACTCGACGACCTCCCCCGTTTGGCCGGCTTCCCGTTGCTCCAGCAATTCGCCAACGCACAGAATCGGCGTCAAACCCGCTTTCAGTGCCGCGACCATTTTCTTGTTGATCAACTGGTCCGTTTCTCCGATCACATTGCGTCGCTCGCTGTGCCCCAAAATAACATAGGTGCAGCCGATATCGTTTAGCATTTCCGTGCTTGTTTCACCCGTAAATGCTCCGTTGGATTCAAAGTAGACATCCTGAGCCCCTAATGCGACCGGCGAACCGGAAATGGCTGCCGAAACGCAATCCAGGTAAATCGTCGACGGACAGACGAGCACGTCTGTTTCAGAGCCGTGGTTGGCGCCTGCAATACCTTTCGCCAACGCGATGGCTTCGGCGCGATTCAAAGTCATTTTCCAATTTCCGGCAATTAATGGACGTCTCACGGGATCTCCAGAAAATATGATGGTTAAGGCCGCACCGCCGTGCTGACCGAGGCGCTATACAATCGAGCTTGATATCCTAACAAACAAACACGTATTTCTAAACTCCCGAGGGGATTTGTGAACGTTCAATTAACAAACAGTATTTGTCGCTTAGTGGCGATATTCGGGTGGGTGCTATTGACCGCTCCCACCGCGGTTTTTGCAATTCAAGCCGAGCCGACCTCATCCTCGGTCGGTGAACTCGCGAACGATCCAGAAATACTTGCGTTCCTGAGCGACATCGTCGAAAACGACAAAACGATTCCCGGCATGGTCGCTGCCATCGTGACTGCCAACGAACCCATCCGTATTGCGGCGGCGGGAGTTCGCAAATCGGATTCCGAAGAATCGTTGACGGTCAACGATATCATGCACTTGGGTTCCTGTACCAAAGCAATCACGGCCACTGCGATCGGTCGTTTGCTGGACCAGGAAAAGATTCGATTGGACCTGACGATCGAGGAGGCACTGCCGGAACTCAGTGAAAAAATTCATGAAGATTATGCAACGGTGACGCTGCAACAGCTGCTGCAACACCGTTCCGGCATGCCCGCTAATGCTCAAAGCTGGTGGCTGCAGGGGGGTGATGATCTTTCCGAACTGAGAATGAAGATTGCGTCCGTGATCTTAAAGCAAAAACCCGAATACGAACCGGGAACCAAATACCAGTATTCCAATCTCGGTTACGTCGTTGCCGGTTTGATGGCCGCTCAAGCCGCAGGCAAAAGTTGGGAAGAGTTGATGCGCGAGGAAGTCTTCGAAGTGCTCGAACTTGACTCGGCTGGATTTGGCATTCCCGGCACCAAGGGTCAGACCGACCAGCCTTGGGGCCATCGCATTATCGAGGGCGAGCCCAAACCGGTGCAGTTCGACAATGCTCCGGCGTTGGGGCCGGCCGGGACGGTCCATATGAATCTTTCCGACTGGGGCAAGTTCGTCATGATCCATGCCCGGGAAGAAAACAATGGCTACCTCAGCGACGAGACGATGCAATCGCTGCACGATCCCGGCGACGAAGGCACCTACGCGCTCGGCTGGGGCGTCCATCCCCGCGGTTGGGCCGGCGGCAACGCTCTCTCTCATTCCGGTTCCAACACAATGTGGTATTGCACAGCCTGGGTAGCGCCGAAAAAACGAACCGCCTACCTGGTGGCAACCAACGTGATGGGAAAAGACATTCCCAAAGTCGTCGATCGCACCGTCGGGAAATTGATTGAGCTGAACAAGTAAACTCTCTGCATCAATTTACATAAGGACCAGCTCGGCATAGGCGGACATGATGTCTTCGTCGGCCGCAGCGACGCTGGTGTCGATATTGGTGAGGATCTACCTGATAAACGAGTCAAATTTGAACCGGTGGAGTCCCAGAGTTTAGTTGCATGACGACGCTGAAGTTCCACCGGAAGTTTGGTGAGCATCGGGCCGACAAACTGTCGGAAGGCTTCCATGTCGTTGCGGTCCAGGATGGCTTGCCCTTTTTCCTCGCCCAATTCCTGTACCATCTCCCGGACCCGCCGCTGCGCGTTTGCGCTAAATTCGCCGAGCTCGCGACGGAAGCTGAGTTTTTGTAACAACACGTTGAGTTTGCGCTTGATCACCACAAAAGCGTTCAGTTTCAGCTGGAGCAAATTCTCTTTCGTCATTTTGGCGTCGACCAGAGGATGCCCCTCCCGGTCTCCGCCGACCCAGTCCCCCAAGGAAATTTGGGGAAAAAGAAACTCTTCGCTGATCCGGTGATGATCCATGCCATTGAATTCGACAGCCTGCAACAGTCTGCGATCAATGATCGGCATCACCTCGGGGAAAACATTGGTCAGGTAATGAATGATATGGCGCAGCTCAGAAATGGAGTCCGGCTTATCCAGGTAGATCTCGCCCGTTTTCCAGATCCGGAGCAGTGCCAACATGAGCAGGTACAACTCGCGGTAATGCTCGAGAATGGTGACCCGCTTGGCTTCCGTAGGATGCGCGGCGAGCATCAAGAGCGTGCGTCTGACGTGAAAACTCGCGCGCAACTGCGCTCCTCAGCATACCCGATGCGCCCAGTGGGATTCACCGACACGATAAAACGTGCGAAATTCGCGCACGCAACGATTTGGCATGCCATATGCTCAGGCTCTTGTATTCAAATATTTGAATATATAAACCTTCGAATCAGTTTGGTGTCCGCCGTCTGGCCGATATCTCAGGAGGATGACTCAATGCCCTACCGAATGCTGGCTGCAACCGAACTGGGCGAGTTTCTGCGTGCAGTAGCCCATCCCCGGCGAATTCAGATTGTCGAAGAGCTTCGGAGCGGTGAACAGGATGTCGCTTCGCTCGCGAGGACAACGGGACTGGTCCATTCGGGCGTG
This sequence comes from Pirellulaceae bacterium, assembly GCA_942492215.1. GTDB lineage: Bacteria > Planctomycetota > Planctomycetia > Pirellulales > Pirellulaceae > Mariniblastus. The sequence continues at coordinate 400,501 of CALODY010000020.1, read as the reverse complement.
TCACAACACTTGATGGTCTTGAGAGCGCATCGGATCGTTGCTGAGCGTCGAGAGGGCAGAAGAGTGTTTTACCGGCTTCGCGTTACAGAGCTTGCAGATTGGTTGGTCGCGGCAATGGACTTCCTGGCACCCCCATGAATCAACAAAACGCTAAACTGCGCAAAGCGATCAACAAGGCAAAATCAAAGTGGTCCGATTAAACGAGTAAAGAGCGATGAAAAGATTTCAAAATATTCTAGTCGCAGTGGATTCGCGACAAGAAACGCACCCCGCATTGCAATGGGCCGCTCGACTGGCGGAATACAACGACGCGAAACTTAAGATTGTCGATGTGTTGCGTGACCTGCCGTGGCTTGCCAAGCTTACCTTGCCAGATTGGGAGGATACACAGCAGGTCTTGGCCGAACAGAAACTCCAGGCCGTCGACGCCATTGCACAACCGATTCGCGATCAAGGGATAACGGTGACGACGAAGGTTCTGACAGGAAAAACATCATCTGCCCTGATCCACGAAGTCGTACGTTCCCACCACGATCTTGTCGTGCGGGTTTCGAAAGGTGCTCATAGTGGTAGGACTGGATTCTTTGGGACGACTGGCATGCGTTTGCTCCGCAAGTGCCCTTGTGCCATATGGCTTGTTCGTCCCGATAAACTGGCAGGTTTTTCTCGCGTGCTCGCTGCAATTGATCCGGATCCTGACGACGAGGCTCGCGATATTTTAAACAATGAGATTATGGATCTGGGGAATTCGATCGCAAAATACGAGAATGGGCAACTTCATATCGTGCATGCCTGGGAAATGTTCGGGGCACATCTGCTGCAATCCAGATCCCCGGCAGATGATTTTGCCGAGGCAAGCCGAATCACGATGGAAAGAGCCGCCTCGGTCGTGGACAAATTCCTATCGCCGTACCAACTAACCCATGACAGCCAGGGAGTTCACCTGGTGTGCGACGAATTGGGACCCGGGCATGCCATTGCCAGTCTGGCCAAACGCGAACAGATCGACTTGGTTGTCATGGGAACCATCGCACGAACCGGACTGAAAGGTGCCGTGATGGGCAATACAGCCGAGCAGGTTTTGGATCGCATCGAATGCTCTATTTTGGCAATGAAGCCCGACAACTTTATGTCGCCGGTTACTGTCCCCGACGACAATTCTTCCTAGCAAGATCAACAAGGAGAACTGAATCATGACAACGAACCCTCTGAACGAGAGACTCCGAGCCATTGAAGACGAGTTTTTTCACGAAGTCGATCTGAAGCTTTGGGAACAGTTGCGGCAGAATCGGCTCCGCGATGAAAAACGGCTGCAGTTGAACAAATTGATGCATGTCGAGGATCAGGCAATGCTCGACGAGCTGATTGAGCAGGGCATTGACGACGAATCGGTTGCGGTTTTGCTGTTTGTCCCGCTGACGTTCATTGCGTGGGCTGATGGACGCGTGACCGATGCTGAGCGCGCAAAACAGTAATTGAAATTGTTTCTGCTTACGCTCGTGAAAATTCCGACACTTTTGTCGCGGCGATTAAAAAATGGCTTGATCAAAAACCTGATGACAGACTTTGGGACGCCTGGCAAGCCTACGTGCAAGTTCTACGCGAACAATCACCACGTTGCGTCGCCGATATGATTACCGACAAGTTGTTTGACTATGCAAGGCGCGTCGCAGAAGTCTCGCACTCGTTCTTTAGTCGTATCAATCCCGAGAAGCAAAAAACAGCAAGCGTTGGATCGGTTGCAGAATGCGTTGAACGAGAGTTAGTACATGCGTTCACCAAAGATTTGCCATGGGCGTTTACGGTCGGCCTGGATCTGACCGGCGAGCCCCAGTTTCCCGGTTACACGCCGCTGGCAAGCACACGACGTCGCTAGCGTAGAAACTTCGAGAGCCTTTCCAGATGCAACAGCTATTGGAAGCGTCGTTTCAGTCGTGAAGGAGTAAAACAATCTGCCTTTCCAGCGGGGGGAATGGGTCGGCGATAGCGATGATGGCATTGACCGGATTTCGAATTTTTTCTGGCTGGTTCACGTGTGTTTTGTATCGCGATGATATCTCTTGAAGACAAATCGGGCCAATTACCGAGAACAAAAAGACGAAAGATTGAGTCGCCGCCTGGGGTCCACCCCGTTGAACATACCGGACGCTGGCATGATGATATTTAATCCACCATCGAAAAACGCTAACGAGACAGCTCACTAGTGCCTGTTCCTGAATTGTTTTCGTACACTCGAGTGCTCTCCATCGTCGGAGATATTCTGACGATACGTGCTTCCGGGGTTGCGCTCGGTGAACTGGCCTGGGTTGAAACTAACGACGGTGCGAAGTCGTTGGCCCAAGTCACGGAGATCGATCGTGACCGAGTCTCTCTGCAGGTTTTCGCTGGCGGAAAAGGCCTGCGTTCGGATGCGCGGGTGAATTTCTTGGGACACGCAGCCGAGGTGTTGTTCTGCGATGAGATTCTGGGGCGCATTTTTGACGGCGTCGGTCAACCGATTGATGGTGGGCCTGAATTACTTGGCCGCAGACGCGTTGAAATCGGCGGACCTTCCGTCAATCCGATGATGCGGGTCGTGCCATCCAAGATGATCGAAACCAAGGTTCCGATGATCGACGTCTTTAACTGCCTGGTTGAGAGCCAGAAGATCCCGATTTTCTCGATTGCCGGGGAGCCTTACAACGAGCTTCTCGCAAGAATTGCCATTCAAGCCGATGCAGATGTTGTCGTATTTTGCGGACTGGGGCTGATCTTTGACGAGTTCCACTTTTTTCGCGACACGTTTGAGAACGAAGGTGTGTTCCCTCGAACCGTGATGTTCGCCAACCGTGCCTCCGATCCCATCGTTGAGCGGTTGCTGGCCCCTGATCTGGCTTTAAAGGTGGCGGAACGATTCGCAGTGGAGCAAAACAAACGTGTTCTGGTGTTGATGACCGACATGACGGCATTTGCCGACTCCCTGAAAGAGATCGGTGTGGCAATGGAACGGATCCCATCCAATCGCGGTTACATGGGAGACTTGTACAGTCAACTGGCGTTGCGCTACGAGCGGGCTTGCGACTACCGGAGCGCGGGATCGGTGACGTTGCTGGCTGTCACCACAATGCCCGGAAACGACGTGACGCACCCCGTTCCTGACAACACTGGATACATTACCGAGGGTCAATTCTATTTGCACGATGGGATGATTGATCCCTTTGGTTCACTTTCCCGATTGAAACAGCAGGTGATCGGCAAAGTCACCCGTGAAGATCACTCGGCAGTCATGAACACCATGATCCGGTTATATTCGGGGGCTCGTCAGGCTGAACAGAAGCAGCAAATGGCGTTCGAGTTGTCGGCAATGGATCACAAATTATTGAAATTTGGCGAATTATTCACTCAGCGGTTCATGCGATTCGACGTTGTTTTGCCGCTGGAGGATGCATTGGACCTGGGATGGAAAACGATGGCGGAGTGCTTTGAGCCGCAGGAGTTGTTGATTCGGGAAAATTTGTTGAATAAGTACTATCCGACACCATGACGCTTGCTCTGAACAAGACGACGCTCAAGCGGAAACGCGACCAGGCGAAACTTTATCGTCGTTTCCTGCCATCGTTGGAACTAAAGCGTCAACAACTTCAGGTCGCCTGGCGAAAGTCCAAATCCGAGTTGGCCGAACTTCAGGCCGATATTCGCCGGGTTGGAAACCAGTTGCAATCCCTGTATCCGCTGATCGGCGGCTCAACGATCAACGTCGCCGAGATGGCACACTGGGTACGAGTCGCCGAGGTCGAGATAGGAAGGGAAAATGTCGTCGGTACGGCCGTCCCCAAGTTGATCGGTCTTCACCTCGAAGTCGACCAATACTCACGGTTGGCCATGCCCTTTTGGGTCGATTCGTTGGTCGACGCGCTCCAGCAGATGGTTCAACTGCAGGTTCGAATGAAAATTGCTGAAGAGCGTGCCGATGCGCTTGGAGCCGCGCTCCGCCGAGTCACGCAAAGGGTAAACTTGTTCGATAAAGTGCTGATTCCCAGTGCCGAAAAAGATATTCGTCGAATCGTGATTTTTCTTTCCGACCAGGAGCGTGCGGCGGTCGTGCGTTCCAAGATTGCCAAGTCTCGCTAGGTGGGGGAATCAGGGCCATCGCCATCGTTCCACTAAAAAGCGTCACATTAATCGGTGAGTTGAAGCACCGTGACCAGGTGCTGCTGGGAATACAGCGTCTGGGCTATATTCACGTGGTGGATTTGAACGGTGTCGGCAACCGATTCCAGCGGGATACGTTACGGACAGAAGAACTACAATCCGCAATCGTCTACCTGGAAAGATGCCCTGACAAACGTCCTGCGTCTTCATCGCCGACTGGAGTTCAGATCCAGCAAAATACTACCGTCGAACACGCAGAAGTGAAGCATGCTGTTGAGGAAGTGCTGCAGATCGAATCTGAATCGCGCGAGTTGGCCGATGAATTGGAAGCCGTGGACGAAAAGATTGAACAGACCCGCCCGTGGGGTAACTTTCATCGGCCAATAGATGACGAATTACGGGGAAGAAAGCTCTATTTTTATCGCCTCAAGCATCGAGAGCTCCGTCAATTGCCCGCCACGGTTAAATCGAGCGGTGAGGCCTACCTCATCAACCGTGATTCGGAATCTGAATACTGGCTGATCGTCGCCAAAGACGTTCCGGCCGGTATGCCGAGCGAGCCCGAAGAGCTTGATTTGCGATCCCTGGCGGAGTTGGAGTCGCGACGTCAGGAAATCAGCGAACATCGGGAACAACTCCAGGTGCGGCGGTTTGCACTGACCCGCTGGCTGGATCCGTTTCGTCGGGAACTGGCAGTGACCAAGGATGAAACGGCGCGGATGGATGTCAGGCAACGCTCTTTGGTTGACGACCCTGTGTTTGCGTTGCAAGGTTGGGTACCAAGCGATCAGGTGGCTGCATTGGAGTCTTTTGCTCAAGAAAATACTCTCGCTTTGCATGTGCTGGATCCCGCTTTCAAGGATCATCCGCCAACACTATTGAGCAATCCTCGTCCGATCGCTGGGGCCGAGGGAGCAGTGACCTTCTTCATGACGCCCGGATACCGCGCGTGGGATCCTACCTGGGTCATGTTTTTTTCGTTTGCGGCATTCTTTGCCATGATTTTGGCCGATGCCGGATACGGTTTGGTTCTTGGCTTGATTCTCGCAGCGGTATGGAAACGACTTGGTCAAACTGAATCGGCTCGCCAGTTCCGACAACTGGCTGTATTCATGGTGGTGGTCACGATCGGATACGGTGCCTTGATTGGCAGCTTTTTTGGTTTCGCCCCACCGGCGGGAAGCTGGTTGGATCGCCTTGTGATCAAAAGCAGTGGCCAATCCATCATGCACGATCGAGAGGCCATGATGCTGATTTCGGCCACGATTGGCGTGTTTCATCTCGTGTTGGCCAACGCCGTGGTGGCTTGGCGATGGTTGGGCAGCGGACACGCGTTGTCCTCGCTGGGTTGGGCGATCGCCTTGGTCGGAGGCTGGTTGCTCACGCTGACGATGCTGCCAAAGCCGGACGTGAAATCGCTATTGGCTGAAACGATCGGTGGCCAGCCCAACCAGTGGGCGGAGGCGTTTCGCCAGGCAGGTTGGTGGATGTTAGTGGGTGGACTGGTGCTTGTCTTACTCTTCTCAAGCATTCGTCCGATTTTTCCGGCTCGCCCTCGGGATCTGCTGGCGCGCTTGTTTGACGGCGTCATGGGATTGACGGGCGTCACCAAAGCGTTCGGGGACTCGCTCAGTTACCTGAGGTTGTTCGCGTTGGGGTTGGCAAGCGCCCAACTGGCCATGTTGTTCAACCAGATGGCATCCGATGCTTCCCAGGTTCCAGGCGTGGGGATCTTGTTGGGCCTGCTTGTGTTTTTGTTGGGCCACGCGCTAAACTTTGTCTTGGCCGTAGTCGGGGGTGTGGTCCACGGGCTGCGCTTAAATTGCATCGAATTTTTCAGCTGGTCCCTTACCGATGAGGGTCAACCTTTCGAGGCCTTTAAAATGAGAGCGAACAAGTAATGGATGAATCTTGGGTCGAAATAATGGGCAGATTCGGAGTTTATGCTCCACTGTTCCTGGGTGCGATCGGCAGCATTTTGGGTTGCGCCGCAGGCGGTCAGGCCGCTTGTGGGGCAATGCTGGATGTGGAAGGCGGTTATGGACGTTTGGTCGGTGTGTCCGCATTACCCTCTTCGCAAACGATTTACGGGATCGTTGTGATGCTGTCGCTTAACCGGACCTTTGATATCGAAGCCGCTCCCGGAATGTTCGCGATTGGGACACTCTGTGGCCTGGCGTTGTTATTCAGCGGTTGGTTTCAAGGAAAGTGCTGTGCTTCGGCGATTCAGGCCACCAAGACCAAACCCGAAATCTTCGGTCTATCCGTAGCGCCGGCAGCCATCGTCGAAGGCTTTGCCGTGTTTGCCTTCGTCTTTGCATTGATCCTGGCGGGCGGATTGCCCTCGGCCAATGGAGGTGCCTGATTCCATGTCTTCTTCATCCCCCGCACACGATAGCAGCCCCAGCCCAGGCCAATCCGGCGGAAACGTGGGCGTTCAAGAGCTGATCGACCGGTTGAAGACCGAGGGCGTTCAGGAGGGCCAACATCAGGCCGAATCGTTATTGAGCGAAGCCAAGCGGCAAGCGGCGGAAATTGTTGATGCCGCTCGCGTCGAAGCCGATTCGATCGTGAAAGAGGCTCAGCTGCAAGCCGAGCGGACCGAGACGAACGGAAAACGGGCGCTGGCGTTAGCCAGTCGAGATGCGAGCCTGCATCTGGGCGAGCAGCTTCAACACGAGTTCCGAGGATGGATCGGGCGCTTGGTAGGCGAGCAACTTCGCCAGCCGGAGTTTCTTGCTGGACTGATCCGCCAAATGGCCGTCCAGTCGATGGCGTCAATGGGTGATAGCCCCGGCACGAACGATGAAGAGCAGCAACCCAAGCTTCGATTCCTGCTGGGGGAAGACGGGCAACAATTGATCGAGACTTACGTCAAGGGACAAGCTGCGGAAATGCTGCGTCAGGGCGTTCGCCTGGACGCTGATCGGTCGTTAACGCACGGATTTCGTGTCCAGATCATTGGAGGCGACGTCGAAATCAACTTCAGTGAGGAAGCGGTCACGGCCGCCCTGATGCGTTTTCTGGCCCCCAAGTTTCGACAACAAATCGGGTCCGCTTCCGGAGATGAATGATTTGGCATGGATTGTTACAGCACGCTGATCGCGTCGCTCCCACGGTTGCCGCGCGACTTCGATATTGAGGGTCCGATTCCGATCACGGCAGCCACATTGCGGCACCGCTTGTCGATGCTGGGACACGATGACCGGCAAATCGTCCAGCAGCTCTCGGATTTCTTCCGGTGGGATCGGCAGCCGAATGACCGCAGCGACGCGGAGATCCGTGCGACGCATCGGCGTTTGGTTTTGGAGATCCGCCATCCCCTTGTCGCTGATCTGGTGCACCATCGCTTTGAGATGCGAACGCTGGTGGCCGCAGTGCGTTGCCAGCGGAGTGGCATGGGGCCCCCCGAGTTTCCGGAATTGCCTCTATCCGTCTGGATTCAACGGCACTGGGACCAACCTTGTTTTAAGTTAACCACTCGTTTCGATTGGCTGGCCCAGTTTTGTCAGGCACTCGATGAAAATCTACCCCAGCAGGCTCAACACCACTTATTTACCGAACTATGGAATCATTGGAGTCGTTTGGACCAACGCTACTATTTCACTTTCGAATCGGTCGTTCTCTATCTGGCCCGATGGGAGATTCTTCATCGCTGGGCCAGTCAGGACGAACAGCGGGGCAGGCAAAAATTCAATGATTTGGTCTCGGGCATCCTGCAGACCGGTGCCGGGGCAGGTTAAGGGGCGACACGACCAACCGTTTGCAATCTACTTCGATCAATTTGCTTTATACTGAACTTGAGAATCCTATGAACGCTATCGCAAACGATCACAACGCTGCCACGGCCGAGGTTTTGGGAGTCAACGGAAACATCGTTCGCATCCAAGTGGCAAATGGCCACATCATGAAGAATGAAGTCGCTTTTGTCTGTGTCGGTGACGAACGTCTCAAGGCTGAAGTGTTGCGGATCAATGGTGATCAGGCCGAATTACAAGTGTTCGAAGAAACCGGCGGCATCCGTTTCGGTGACCAAGTTGAGCTTTCGGGTGAGATGTTGTCCGTGTCGCTCGGTCCAGGTTTGCTGGGTACGGTTTACGACGGATTACAGAATCCGCTCAGCCAATTGGCTGAACTCGACGGGTTTTTCCTGAAACGTGGACGCGACGTGGCGGCCCTGGATCCCGCCACCTCCTGGGACTTCACACCGAAGTGCCGCGTCGGCGATCAGGTCGTCGCCGGCCAGGTATTGGGGACCACGCAGGAGAACCATATTGTTCACAAGATCATGGTTCCCTTCGATGCGATCGGCACCATGACGATCCGCTCAATCACGGAAGGCAAAACGCGGACTGATGCCAGCGTCGCCAAGTTAAGCGATTCAAGAGGCCGCGTGCTGGACGTCCCTTTAGTACAAACATGGCCCGTTCGTCGACCACTCTCCGCACTGATGCAGCAACGGCGATTGATCGAGCGCGAATTTCCTTCGCAGCCCTTGATTACGACAACGCGAATCATCGACACGTTTTTTCCGATCGCGCGGGGGGGAACGGCTTGTATCCCTGGGCCTTTCGGAGCGGGAAAAACCGTATTGCAAGGCCTGATCGCCCGCTACAGTACGGTCGACGTAGTGATCGTCGTGGCCTGCGGGGAACGCGCCGGCGAAGTCGTCGAGACGATTCACGACTTTGCCGAGATGGTCGATCCGCGGACCGGTGGAAAGCTCATGGATCGAACCATCATCATCTGCAACACGTCATCCATGCCAGTGGCTGCCCGCGAAGCATCGATCTACACTGGCATTACGTTGGGCGAATACTATCGGCAGATGGGTTTGGACGTGCTGCTCCTGGCCGACTCGACCTCGCGCTGGGCTCAGGCCATGCGGGAAACCAGCGGACGCCTGGAAGAAATCCCTGGTGAAGAAGCATTTCCGGCCTACCTGGATAGTGCCATCAAGGAGCTTTATGAGCGAGCCGGCGTCCTTCGATTGGCCGACGGTGAGACCGGTAGTCTCACCCTGATCGGTTCGGTATCGCCGGCAGGGGGTAACTTCGAAGAACCGGTAACCCAATCCACTTTGGGAACCGTCAAGTGTTTCCTGGGACTTTCCTACGACCGGGCCTACAAACGTTTTTACCCGGCCATTGACCCATTGATTTCTTGGTCACGTTATCGAGGTCAGCTGGAATCGTTTTTTAATAAGGAGGTCCATCCACATTGGACCTTGACGGTTTCAGCAATGCACCAGTTGTTGCGAGATGGAGACAGCATCGACCAGATGATGCAGGTTACTGGCGAAGAAGGGATTTCAATTGACGACTACGTGACGTACCAAAAAGCGTTATTCCTGGATATGGTCTATTTGCAGCAGGACGCCTTTGACCCGGTCGATGTCTCCGTACCGCTGCAACGACAGAAAGAATCCTTCCTGCTCTGTCAAAAACTGGCCAGCGACCAATACGTGTTCGAAGACAAAGAACAGGCAAGAATATTTTTTACCGACTTGATCGGTTTATTCAAAAACCTGAATACGGCGGCAAGCAACTCCGATGATTACGCACGATTTCATCGTCGAATTCTGGAGTTGAGGGCAACGGCGTTGGCATCGACGCCGGGGACAAGCCATTCCCAGTGAGCAGGCGCGATTTCAAATCAACAAGAATGTGTCGATACCAATGCCCCAAACCCCTACTTTGCCCGCACAACGAGGCATGAACTGCTGGTGTTTGGGACTTGTGGCCTCGTCCACTACGGCGACCCTAATTTTTTGTCCATGACGGAATACTGCCAAGCTGGCCACGAATTCGCCAAAAAGAAGACGCTTCAACCTGTTGGGTTACTGAGCGGTGACCCGTAAGTGGCCGGATATTCCACCGTTGCCCTCCGACTGACGTCTTTCGGTTCACATCGCCTGGTACCGGAACCGGACAGGCTGCGGCTCAATTGGACGCGTTAACGATCCGAATAGACGTGCGTCGTTTCTTCTTTGGAAACAGGAGCGTTTCGACCATCGGCCTGTAGATTGACGACGACGCGGTGGTCGCCTGCGACCTGCCCGTTGCCGTGAATGATCAGGCTCATTTCGTCGCCGGGATTCAGTGTGTTGATCGGTGCGAAAGAAATCGACTGGCCCTGGATCTGGTTTTGGAGATTGCCCTCAACTGACAACGGCACCAGCCCCATCGGGAAATCGACCTGGAGTTTGACATTGGTTGCCGTGGCCGTGCCCTGGTTGACGACGCGAATTCGATAGCTGGTATTGGTACCGACTTCGATCGGGTCGACCAGGTCGTCGATCGTGAAGAACACATCGACCAGGTGTTCCACCGACAGCTTCTGAATGGTGGTTGATTTCTGGTTTAAATCGGCGGCCGCCTCAAACTTGATATCCTGGTTGCCGGCGTCGACTGGCATGCAGGTAACACTGACCGTGGCGTCAACGTCGAGTCCCAGTTCTGCCAGGCTCCAGTAAATTGCATGCGTCGCGGTATCGTATCGCCCCCGGTTGTCGGCGTTGACAAAACGCAATCCGGCGGGCAGGTGGGCAATCAAATCGACGTTGGTGGCCGCGGCCGTCCCCTGATTCTCGACAGCGAACTGATGAGTCACCTCGCGATTCAAATAGCGCCGGGTGGGCCCCTGCGATTGGGTAATCAGTTTGGGAGCCACGATTTCCATGTCCAACTGGTGTTGCACCCGCAAGTCGCCCGCCGCCGATGCAAAGATGACATTCTGCAAACGACCAACCTCTGCCGCCTTCAGGCCCAATCGGATTTGTTTCGACTGGCCCGGCAGCAAGGTTCCGATTTCGTACTCCAACTCACGATAGCCGTCCTGGAACTCCAACTGACGGGGGACGTCTTCCTGGATCACGACGTTTCGTGCTGCCCCGTCCCCTTTGTTTTGAACGACCACGTCGAAAATGACGTTGTCGCCGATCAGGACCTTGGGATTGGTCCGATGGCTGATTTCCAGCACCGGTTTTGTGACTAGGGTTCGCATTGAAGCCTGAGTCGCAAACGTCACATGGGCCACACTGCCAATTTCTCCAGGGCGAGTTGGCGTCAATTGCATTTTGATTCTTTTCTCCTGGCCGGGTCGAAGAGAACCAATATTCCAATTGATGGTTCGGTCCTGGGAAAACTTGGATGGTTGAGGAGCAGAACCTTGAAACTCGGTCCCAGCCGGAATCTGATCGTGCACGTTGACGTCTTCAGCGGTTACGCGACCGACATTTCTGACCACGATTTCAAATTCGGCAGATTGGTTGACTTGAATCTCTCGCGGTGAAAGCTTCTCGACGGTTAACGCCGGGGCCTGCACGCCTTCCAATTGACGGTCACCCGGAACGTTTTTGGTTCGCGGATTCTGAGCTGTCATGCTTTGCGGGGTAGAAAGTAACGAGCTGCCAGCCGCGTTGCCGCGATTGATCGTCGGATTGGATGGAAGCTGTTTCTGGCTGGAAGCCTGGAAGGCCGGAACCGTCGAGCGGCTTTGCATCGGACTTGGCTGGCTCACACGGTTTTGCGGTGCCATCGTGGAAGCCGCAGGTTGAGAGGGATTCGAACGACGTGCCCCAGGTGAATTATTGGGCGAAGGAAAGTTTTGATCGTTATTCCGCGGAGGTGGTTGGCTCTGCATTGACGGCGATGGCGGCAAATTCGTCTTGGGAATCGCGTTCAGGGCTCCGCCGATCGCGGCACCCGTTGCGAGGGCACCTAGTGCTTTTGCGGAATTGGAGGGCCGGTCTTTGGAAGTCAGAACGGGTGAACGATTGGGTGGCGGAGCGTTTTGGGGTTTGATTTGATTCATCCCGCCACCAAAATCGGAACTCCCAAAATCCTGCTTTGCGGTGGAATTCGTTCCCGAAGGTGAACCGAAAGCAGCATTGGCTGGAGCGGGGGCTGTGATCTTGGGCGCGACCTGTGTTGTTTTTGATTGCGTCGCCTGGGCTGCTTCGTTCGGCAAACCGGGAGGCGCGAAACCGCCTCCGAAGGACTTGCTACTCGGGGGCGGCGAGGATTTTGGTTGCCTTAGCGGTGGAATGCTGTTCACCAGGTTGTTGGTTGTCTTGGCTTCTTTTTTGGCGTCCTCCAGCAACGCGTTAGCCGAGTTGGAAATCTCATTGCCCAACTTTTGGGCCGTTCCCTTCGGGTCATTCGCGGCTTTGCCGAACGCGTTCAGGGCTGCGTTCTGATTTTTCGGAGGTCGAGTACTAAATTCGGATTGATTTCCGCTTAAGGGGCCCTTGTCCGGTAGCTGTGCAAATCGAGCTGGTGGACTCTTGGGTTTGGTAACGGGTTTTGTAGTCGTCAGAACGGGCGGTTGCGAGGCAGGTTTGGCAGTCTTGATAATCGGCGGTGATTTGGCAAAGGAATTCGTTGCCTTCGCTGGTGAGGTTGAACCGGTGAAAGAATTGACGGGCGGTTTCGAGAAGGAATTTTCAAAGTCCGATTTCGCCAGTGACGAAGCGGGTGGAGTTACTTTCGAGGAGTTGCTTGCAGAAGCGGGATTGAGTGTTGCTTTGTTCAGCAACCCCGCAGTTTCCCTTTCCGCGGTGCCCTGTTCGCCGGCGGTTTGCTGAGTGTCGCCTTCAAGTTTCGTTTGTTCCTCGGGGGCATCACCCGTCATCATCTGAAAAACGGCGAAGCTTCCCAGTGCGACAAACAGGCCGACTGCCGCCATCCGACCCATCAACGCGCGGCTGAATCGAGGACTGCGATCCTGTTCTTGATCTTGATTGTCAGACATGACTCACTTCTACCTGCAAAAGTCCGTGTCGCCTGTGCACGAACAAAAGGGCATGGTCGCGATCAAGTCACCCAAGTCTGGAATGGATCCAGTGTTTGCCCAGGGCTTCCTTGCCGCTTTCAAATATCCTTCGTGCCGACATCTCGTGGAGACAAACTTTCGGCGCGCGAAGGCTTCCAGGCGGAGGATGGATACCAGAATCCCATGATGGAGGACAATACCAATTGCCGTCGGTGATCCAGGAGCTCTTTCGAAGTTGGAGTCCTTGATTCCGCAAGCGAATTGCTACCCGGGACCGCGTCCCAGCACGAGCTAGCAGACGTGAATTGCTTGCGACCCGTTGCAGATCGGTGATACCCGATTTGACAACTTGCCTGCAAATCCTGCTATAGACCATGTCGCAAGAGTGCGGCAATTCAGGTTTCCCACAACGGATGACAAGACATCGAAAAATAGATCCATTGAGCGGCCTGATTTCACCCGAATCTGGCGACACGACTCGGATTTACGCGTCTTCATCGTCGCAGTAATCCGACGATTTTTGGAAAGATGGCGAGAGAGCCGGTCCAGCAGTCCGGGTTTTCGCGACGTAATTTCGATCTTGCCGTATTTGGATCTCAGGGCGGATTCGTGTTGGGTGATTTCGAACTGCTTTTGCTCCAGCGCGGCCCACTGTTGACTCAGTTTTGCCCGATTGATGGACAATTCGACTTCTGCATCGCGCAGTTTTGAAGTGAGTTCCGCTTTTAGTTGGTCGATTTCAGCGCTGTCAATCGCGTCAATACTTTGAATCGAATCGTGCAGTGCATCGAGATTGTCGTCTTCATCCTCGATACCGGCACGGGGCGGCTCGCGATCGTCGATTACGTTTTCCGGCTCATCCTTTTCCGGCGGACTATCGGTTTCGGTGACGAATCCATGCTCTTCAAGAATCTTGCGTTTTTGGCGATCCCATTCAGTTTCAACGGGGGCGTTGAGTTTCCGGTTTGACCTCGTTGAGATGGTTTTCTTCAACGGTTCTTCGTCAGCCTTGACGTCTTCGGGTTGGGACGGCGCGGTGATGTTTTCGCGCAGTTGTTCAAAACGCGACTCAAATTCGCCAAAGAACTGTCCGAGTTGTCGCTGTAGGCTGTCGGAGAGCTGTTCGAATTTCAGATCCAGCAACGTTTCCAATTCCGAGTTGCATTCCTGCGGCATTTCGTCCTTGGTTGCGAGAGTCTCGACGTAATCCATCAATTGGGTTGCCTTGACCTCCGAGTGAAGATCTTTTTCGAGCTCGTTATTTGAAGAAATGGGCATGAGTGGATTGAACTAGCGGAGAATTGCCTGGTTCCGTGGGTGCAACCGTCGTTGCATTTGAACCAGCAAATCATAGGTTAGTTTTGGGAGGAAGGTTGCTGCCAATATGAAATCGGCATTTGAACGGATCCACATCACCGCTTTTACGTCCTCAAATTCGTTACAATTGGCGCATCGGGAATTTAACTCGTAGGCAATCGATTGACGCTGTCCTACAATGCCCGCCGGTCCGTGTTCAAAGGTCCCATCAACTGCCCGTTCGTGTTAATTATCCATTCGTCTCGTCCGATTAACTAGCCAGCCATCCATGTCACAACGCCCGTTTGCTCATCTACACTGTCACAGTCATTACAGTCTGCTCGATGGGGCCAGCTCGATTACTCGATTGGTCGATCGTACGGTGGACCATGGCATGAATGCATTGGCACTCACGGACCATGGCAACCTTCATGGCGCATTGGAGTTTTATCGAAAGTGCCGTGCCAAAGATATTAACCCGGTGATTGGGTACGAAGCCTACATCGCTCCGGGAAGTCGCAAATCGAAGGGCGCATCCGGGCGTGATTCCAGTTTTCACTTGACGTTGCTTTGTCAAAATGCCACCGGATTTCGGAACCTCGTCAAAATGGCGTCGAAGGCGAGTTTGGAGGGTTTTTATTTCAAACCACGCATCGACAAAGAGCTTCTCGAAGCCCATCAAGAAGGCATCATCTGTTTGAGTGGTTGTGCCTCCAGTGAGTTCAGCCGAGCGATTCTCCGAAAAGGAGGTAATGGTGCCGAAGACTATCTTGCCCAAGGTGTGGAGATCGCCAAATGGTTTCACGGAGTCTTTGGCGATCGCTATTTCATCGAAATCATGAACAACGGCCTCGATATTCAACGGGAGCAATTGAAAGGTGCCGTGGAAATCGCCAACACGGTTGGACTGCCGTTGGTTGCTACCAGCGACTGTCACTACGTCGATCGGGATGATGCTGAGGCACAGGATGTGATGCTCTGCATCAATACGGGCAGGTTCCGTACCGACGCCAACCGGATGAAAATGGAGGGGACGGAATTCTACCTGCGCGGTCCTGAGGAAATGTACGCCAAATTTCAAGGGCTGGAAGATGCTGTCGCCCGCACCCAGCAGATCGCAGACTCGGTTGATATCCAGCTGGAACTGGGCCAGCGATTTTTCCCGGTCTACGAGTTGCCGGCGGAGATAACTCCGGACGATCGTTTGAGCGAATTGTGCTACACAGGGTTAAAGGAGCGTTACAGCGATAATCCCGAAATGTATGCAGACGGCCAACTCGCGCAGGTCGTCGTGGACCGCCTGGAACGCGAGCTGGGGGTGATCAAGAAACTCGGGTTTGCCAACTATTTCTTGATTTGCTGGGACTTTGTGGATCAAGCCCGAAAACGCGACATCCCGGCGACCGCTCGAGGCAGCGGCGTGGGTGCACTGGTCTGTTACGCTCTCTACCTCAGCCACGTCTGTCCGATCAAGTACGGACTGCTGTTTGAGCGATTTCTGGATGAAAATCGACTGGAAGCACCCGATATCGATATCGACTTTTGCAAGGATCGTCGCGGCGACATCATTCGTTACGTAAAAGACAAATACGGCGAAGACAGTGTCGCCCAGATCGGAACGTTCGGCACGATGAAGGCGCGGGCGGCGATCAAGGACGTTGGTCGTGCGCTGGGGATTCCCTTGGCCCGCGTCAACCAGGTGACAGCCATGGTCCCGGATCAGCTGGGCATCACTCTCGATGAGGCCATCCAGAAAAGCGAGGAGCTCAAGAAAGTATACGAAGGCGATCCGGAGATTGCCGAGATGCTGGATTTTGCCCGCAAGCTGGAAGGACTGGCTCGTAACGTGGGCACACACGCTGCGGCGGTTGTCATCGGCGATGGTCCCTTGACCGACTACGTGCCGCTGGGGCGAGTGGCCGGTAAGTCCGATGTGATTACGCAGTGGTCGATGAAAGATGTTGAGGATGCAGGTCTGCTCAAAATGGATTTTCTCGGACTGCGCACGTTGACCATCTTGCGCAATACCGTTGACCTGATCGAGCAGACGACTGGAAAACGAGTCGACATCCTGAAATTTCCTTTGGATGACAAAGCCGCATTTGAGTTGCTGCAAAGCGGCGAAACCAAAGGTGTCTTCCAACTGGAAAGTGGCGGGATCCGCGACCTGCTCCAGAAAATGAAACCGGATCACTTTCGTGACATTATTGCGACCAATGCCTTGTACCGTCCCGGCCCTCTCGAAGGCGGTATGGTTCAGCAGTACATCGACGTCAAGAACGGTCGTCAACAGGCGGAATACAAACTTGACGTGCTGAAGGAAATATTGGAAGAAACCCATGGCGTCATGGTGTACCAGGAACAGGTGATGCGGATCCTCAACCGCGTTGGGCGGCATCGAACTGGCCAGCGCCTACACCTGCATCAAAGCCATCAGCAAAAAGAAAGAGGACATTATTGCGGCGAACTATGAACAATTCATGTCCGGCGCCGTGGATCAAGGGATGGCGAAGAAAGACGCCCAGGAAATGTGGGACATGATTCTCAAGTTCGCTGGCTATGGCTTCAATAAAAGCCACTCGACCGCCTACGCATTGGTTGCCTGGCAAACGGCCTATCTCAAAGCGCATTACCCGGTCGAGTTCATGGCGGCCTTGCTGACCGGCGATATTCCCGGCCGTAACTTCACCAGCAAGGATTCGCTGGTCGAACATATGGAAGACTGTGATCGAATGGACATTGAGGTCGTTGCTCCCTGTGTCAACCAGTCGGATGTCGAGTTCACGGTGGCCGACGGCAAGGTCTTTTTTGCAATGTCAGCCATCAAGGGCTGCGGCGCGTCGGCGGCCGAGGCGATTGCGACCGAGCGAAAAACAAACGGGCCGTTTAAGAGCCTGTTCGATTTTTGCGAGCGAGTCGAAGCGGCCCAGTGCAACCGGTCCTCGATTGAAACTTTGATCAAAGCGGGTGCGATGGACTGTTTTAACGCCTGTCGTTCCCAATTGTCGGCGGTCGTCGATCGCGCCCTGCAATCGGGGGCTGCGGTTTTGGCCGACAAAAAGAGCGGCCAGAAAAGTCTGTTCGGAGGTGATGACGACGAAGTCGATGAACCCGGTGCCGTCGCCGTTGATTATCCGGAGTTGCCCGAATGGGACGAACGGGAAAAGCTGATTGCCGAGAAAGAGGTCTTGGGGTTTTATTTGACCAGCCATCCTTTGGCTGAATTCGAAGAACAGCTGCAGAGGTACTGTTCCCACAAGACATCTGGACTGGGGGGAGCCAAGGATCGCGATCGAGTCAGCATGGGTGGGATGATCTCGTCTGTGAAACACTCCCACGTCAAAACTCCACGCGATGCGAATTCACCGACCAAGTACGTCATGTTCGATCTCGAGGACGTTGATGGTGCGATTCGATGTATCCTCTGGCCGAAGGAGTTTGCGGCGTTTGGTCACTGGGTGACTGCCGACGCGGTCGTCGTACTGCAGGGACGCCTCGATTTTCGTGGCGGGGACGAAGCAAACCTGATCGTGGACAAAGTCATTCCGATTGATCAGCTTGATCAGAAATTGACCCAAGGTATCAAGCTTCTGATTGATCAAAATCGCCACGGACAGGAAGTCCTCAGAAATGCTTACGAAATCCTGCGAGGATATCCGGGGAACCGGCAGTTGAAAATCGAAGTTGGCCTGGCGGACGGCATGCGAGTCGAGTTGAATTCGAACAAGCGAATTGAGATCAATGACCAGCTGTGTGGTCGTCTCCGCGATTTGCTGGGGAAATCGTCGGTTGAAATGCTGATCGATCAAAAAAGCCTGTCCGCCAAAGCCCCGCCACCCAAATGGGGAGGGCGCGCGTAAAAAGACTGCGCAACAAGCTGGATTCGTAAGAATGCCGAGGGCACACGGACGCATCTTGTTAGGGTCTTGGTCAGTTGTTCAACGCGTGCTTCGAGAGAACGCCGTTCCGACATTTCGGATTGGCCGACAACCGATCGGTGGCCAACGGACTCGCGGATCGAGTTGGTTGCCCGATCAATCGGGAAGCCAGAATCCAACCGCCTCCAGGCATTGCTCATGCTCAACCGTTTCGTGGGCCAACAGCAAATCGGCAACGCTGGCAACGGCCGCCCAGCCGGCATCCGAATTCATGAACTGGCGAATCGAATCAGTGCCTCGGTTCAACAATATCATCGCTTGAGCTTCGTCTTTCGCTAGCTGCAAAGCCGAAATCATCGCGCGTGACCAGTCCGCTTGCCATTCGGCTACGACTTTCACTTCGACTTCCTCATTGTTGAAGATCATTTCCGCGACCGGGCCAGCCAGGCTGACGGCAATTTCATAACGGTAGATTTCGGGTGCGGAAAGCGAATTCCAAACTGTGATGGTCTCGCCGTAACGCTCGATTTCATCGTCCCAAGGGGGGGCAATCGAGGCTCGCACGATTCTGCCGCCGGTTTTTACCGCCATCACGACGTGGCCCGCTTCGTGGTACGCCGTGATTTCGTCTTGGTCGTCTGTCATGGCATGCCTTCTTTCAATTCTCACTGGATCGAGAACTTGCCCTGGTTACTGACCGGTCGAGTTGGCGGGCAGATTACGATTGCAGAAAAAACGCCGGCGTGTAACCTGTATCTGAAATTGCTGGAGCGTGCCGGCATGCAACTGGAGCGATTTGGCGACAGTACAGGGAAGATCACCGGGCTGAAGAGATAGGTCCTCGAATGAATTCAAAGCAGGCCAGAAAATGGCTTCGATTGCTGCTGGCAATCATTGGATGTGGATTGTTGGTCGCAACCATTCCCATTTTTTTTCCGGTCAGTTGGATGGCGTCGATCCATGGTTGGCTGGGGTTGGGAGAGTTCCCGCAGGAACCCATCACGGTTTACCTGGCGCGATCGACCTCGTTGTTATACGCCGTTCATGGCGGATTGATGCTGTTCGTTTCGTTCGATCTGGATCGTTATTGGCCAATCGTCCCGCTGTTTGGCTGGCTGCATGTCGTGATCGGGTTGGCCATGCTGGGCATCGATCTGACGGCACCCATGCCTTGGTACTGGACTGCTGTCGAGGGGATTCCCATTGCGCTGGCGGGTCTGGTGATCGTCGGCCTGTGTCGTCGGGCAAATCGGGAAATCGTGGGCTGATGACGTTCGGTCGGGTTGTAGACACAAAATGGAAAAAGCCACGAGGACCGTTTGATCCACGTGGCTTTCTGTTTGGATTCAGTTCACTTTCGCTGGAGAGAGGTGAAATTACTTGGTTCGTCGCCGGACCAAACCAAAGGCGGAAATTCCAATCAGTACCACGACCGAAGAAGGTTCGGGAATGGCGAGTACGACGTTGTAGCCAATATCGGCAAACGAGGCCCGGGTCATGTCGCTGATAAAGGGATTCGGATTTAGCCAACCGGTCATCAGTTCATCGCGAAGGTCTCGACCGGCGTTCGGAAAACCGGGTTGAACCGTGAAGCCAGTTGGCCCTGCCCCGCCATCGACTTCATTCCAATGGCCATTGGCCGTACCCACGCCACCTCCCAACTCAACAGGGACGAATGTATCGCCAGCCTGTCCAAATTCCGTTTGCCAAAGCAGGCCAAGGCCATTCGCACCGGTGAACTCCCCGATCCGTTGATATATACCATCCTGGGTTCCAGGAACACCGAAATAGAAGTATTCCACAAGGTTCCAAACCCCATGACATGGGCCATTTCGTGAAGAATCACCGCATCAAAAGTTCCATTGCCATCGAGAGTTGGGACATCCGCTGAATCGAATTCCATAAAACCCGTCGCGGTGTAAAGAAAACTACCCTCTACAAAACCGCTATCCGGACCCGCCTGTCCCAAAGTTCCACCGGGACCGTCAATGAAGGAAATACTCGCGTCAATGCTCACGAAAGTGCCATCTGGTACATCCACCGAGTATTCATTGAGAATGCCCTCCCAGATTGCCGCCGCGGCGTCAAACTGAGCCAATCGAGCGCCCGTAACCGTGCCGTCAGTGGATACCACCTGGATGTCAACAAAATCGGCATCTGCCGAACCGGAAAAGCAAATAACCGCGGCAAAAGAAATTAGAGCGAAGATACGCATAATAGCTCCGTGCGTGTTGGATGGATAAATCAAAGGTGGTAAAGATCGGACGAAGCTAAGCTGGGGAAGGAAATGGAATTATGATGATAACAACGATTATCAGCAATTCCAAGCAAATTCCGATATGAACCCAGATTTGGAAAAGGGTGCTGGATTCTCCTTAATTTTGAGTGAGCGCTTTTTTTGCCGGCGAAACTCGTCGTCGCTGTTCGGAAACTCGCGAAAATTGGGGTTGTGACAGTTGCATGGCCAAACGGGCTTCCCTTTACACAAAAATTTGCGATCCCGTTGTTTGCCGAAGTCGTCGCTGCAATTTCTGACATACGTTTTGGGTAACACGTTTATCTTTTGTTCCCCGAGCTACGGTCAATCATGTTTAGATCACTTGTCAGATTCGCGCCCCCACCAAAGCGGCGCCGAATTCGAGCTGATCGCAAAGGTGCTGCGGTCGTTGAAGCGGCGATGTGCATCCCGGTCGTCATTGTCCTGATGCTGGGCACATTGGAAGTTTGTGCCGGGATCTACCTTTCAGAATCGCTGACCGTTTGCGCCGCTGAAGCTTGCCGTTCAGGTGTCCGTCGTCGAGCAACTTATGACGATGTCTATGAGCGTGCGATTGAGGCTTTGGCCGATCGCAATGTAACTCTTCCAACCGATAACAACGGTGACCCGACTGGAATCGTGATTGAGCCGGAAGACTTCAGTACGCTGAGAGCTTTGGATCCGATTACCGTCACCATTACAGCGCCTACTGCCGGGAATTCGCTTTACATTTTCGACACGATGGTCAATCGAAATTTCACGGCCTCGGTGTCAATGGTTCGCGAGTTTGATGAATAGCCAAATAAAGGACAGTCGGGCAATGATGAAATCTGGCAAGTTAAAAACGGCACGTAATCGTCGCGGCGCAACTGCGATCGAGTTTGCGATGGTGGCACCCGCGTTTTTGATCGTGATTGCCGTGAGTGCCGAGTTTGCACGTTTAAGCATGATGCGGAACTTGGCCCAAAACGCGGCCTATGAATCGGCTCGTTTCATTATGACCGAAGGCGCCACAGTTGCCGACGGAATTGAAAAAGCAAATTCAATCCTGGCTCGCCTGGGAACGGTGGGAGCCGTCGTCACGATCAATGGATCGGATGGTTCGGTCAACGAAGACGGCGAGGTCGAAGGAGAAATCGCATTTGACACCCAGGAAGTGGTTTGCCGGATTGAGATCATGCTCAAGGACAACTCCATCATCATCCCCGAATCAGTCTTTGGAGATACCAAGATCTTGTCGTCCATGACCATTCGCACCGAGCGCTATCGCGGTTATTTCGACAGCCAGGACCTGAATTGACCATCCGTTTGGCGACCTGTTACATCAACCATTACAAGACATTTGTTTTTTTAGGGAGACAATTGAATGTTCGACCCAACATTGAATGCCCTGCACTCTCGTTCGAATTCGGCAGTAGCTCGAAAAGGCGCCATCATGCCGATGTTCGCTTTCATCATGCCGGTCCTGCTGGTTTTGTGCGGATTTGCCATCAACCTGGCTTATATGCAGAAAGTCACGACCGAGCTCAAGGTCGCCACGGATGCGGCAGCCCATGCAGGCGGTCGGGCGATGAGCATTCACCAAACGACCGATGCGGCGATCGCCCAGGCGGAGATAACCGCACAAACAAATACTGTGGGAGGAAAGATCATCTGTGTTTCTTCCGACGGCGATGAGAGCGATGAGGATCATCTGGATGTCAGATTCGGACTTTCGATACGTGGCGACAACGGCTACGGGATGTACGAATTTGAAGAGGTTTCAAAATCCGACGTTGATAATGGAACCAGGCGGGCCACCAGCGTCGCCGTGGTCAGCCAAGTCGATCTGCCAATGGTCTTCAAGATCATGAACTACGAGTACTTGGGCGGAAATCTTTCCAGCTTTACGGCCAGGCGTCGATCGATTGCGACCCAGGTGGATCGGGATATCGCCCTGGTTCTCGACCGATCGGGTTCGATGCTGTACTACAAGGATGAGGAAGAGCTTACGGATACCTTATACGATCTCTACCAAACCTATGATACCGAAACGACGCCTGGATACTGGAAGTATGGATACTACAGACAGAGAAGCGACGGCAGCTGGAGCTGGAAAGGATATTGGAGACCCGAAGATGCGAATTCCAGTTGGGTGCAACGATACTCCTGGCAAAAATACTATGTTGATCCCGTAACCACCTCGGAGCGACGTATCAGCTGGAGCGAGTACCAGGACGCTACGGACTGGCTTTACGATCGTACCTATACGAATAACGTGATCTACCAGTTGGAGCGATGGGAAAACAGTAATCACACGCTTGGTGATACATTCTCATCAAGCGAGAGTAATGAATTGACCACGGAAATGTCCCAATATACGCGGGACTGGAAATACAGTTCGGGTGCCCCACGCCATAGCCGTTGGTATTTCCTCGACCTGGGTGTAACCGCATTTCTGGATATTTTGGAGATCACTGACCAGGAAGAGCTGGTTTCATTGGTAACGTTTAACAATACGGCCCGCGTGGACTACGCTCTGCAGGAGACCTACGGCGACATCCGGTCGACGGTTAGCGAAATCGTACCTTACGGTGGTACGGCAATCGGTGATGGTATGCTGGACGGATTGCCACCGATCGTCGACGGTGAAGCCGCTCGACCATTTGCAGCCAAAACGATCGTCGTTCTTACCGATGGCGAAAACAATGCGGGTGAAGATCCCGGTGACGCTGTCGCCGAGATCATCGAGGATCACCTGGTTACGATCCACACCGTGACGTTTTCCAAGGGAGCTGACCAGGACGCGATGAAATCCGTTGCCGAAGCCGGCTACGGTCGGCACTATCACGCTGAGGACGGCGACGAACTCGTCGAGATCTTCGAAGAAATCGCCAACAACCTACCCACGATTCTGACCGAGTAATCGCTCGCCGCATCGGCAGAATTCGATTCACCCACCCGCCCGAACCGGTCCGGTGGGTTTTTTATTGATGTAGTCCAACCCAGAAGCTGCGTGGTTCTGTTGGGGCCGGTCCCGCCTTAAAATCGGGGAGAACGTTCATGAACTCTCTCCATTGGCGATCTTTCCATGCCCGACAGTATCAAGCAGCAAGCAAGGCTCAAGCCCGAGCAGTTACGTTGGAACTGCAGTCTCGGATTGCTGCCGTTTGAAACCACGGCGGAAGTTGACCCCGCTCAAGGGGTGATTGGTCAGCCCACGGCAAAGGAAGCCCTCAAATTCGGTTTGCAGTGCCTGGCGCGTGGTCAGAATGTCTACGTCCGCGGGTCGCGAGGCACCGGTCGGATCGATATGGTGCATCAATTGCTGGCCGAATTGCATCCGCAGACCGATGACAAACGCGATTTCTGTTACGTGCACAACTTCGTACGACCTGATCACCCGCGTCTGATCACGCTGCCGCCCGGAAAGGCGCCAGGGTTCCGCTACGAAGTCTTGAAGCTTGTCGAGTTTTACGAAAACGACCTCGACAAAGCGCTTGAGTCCGAGCCGCATTTATCCCGGCGTCAAGCCGTTCAGGAACAGGTGCAGAGCCAGATGAAGGCCATCTCGGGTCCGTTGGAAGCAGACATCGAAGCGGACGGGATGACGCTGGTTTCCATGCCTCCGGGCCCGTCGTCCCAAACCATGATCTTTCCGGTGGTCGAGGGGCAACCAGTCCCGCCCGAGCAATTGCGATTGATGGTCAACCAGGGCACGGTTCCCGAGGAGAAATTAGCGGCCTACGAGCAAGCGTTGCCCCAGTACCAGAAACGACTGCAAGAAACGGGACGCGAAGTCAGCGAACTGTTGCGAGCTGGCTCGCAGCAAATCCAGGAACTGACGGCCTCCGTCATCCGTTCGCTTTCCGCCGATCTTGTCAAACCGATCGTCAAAAAGTACAGGAACGACGGAGTCAAAGAGTTTCTCAGCGATGTCGTCGACGATGTCATGAAACGAAAACTGTCTGGCCCGGCATCGGAAACCGACGGCAATTTCAAACAGCGATATGACGTCAACGTGGTGCTGACTCACGAGGATCGAACATCGCGACCGATCGTCGAAGAAAACACGCCCAGCCTGATCAACCTGCTCGGCACCGTCGAACCCAAATGGGGACCCGGCGGGGTGGCATAGTCCGACTACCAGGGGATTCGCGCGGGAGCCCTGTTAATGGCTGATAGTGGCTACCTGATCCTGGACGCCAACGATCTGATTTCTGAACCGGGCGCATGGCGGGCGTTGATGCGGACCCTACGCACAGGAACTCTTGAAATCGTGCCGCCGGAGCTTGGCTGGATGCGCCATCAAATCGTCACGCATCCCGTGCCCTTTCCGTTTCATGTTCGCGTGATCCTGTTTGGGGACGTCCCGACGTACTATCAACTCGACCACGCGGACCCGGATTTCCGGGAACTTTTCAAGGTTTTGGCTGATTTTGATAACGAACTGAATCGGGACGACGAGAGTGTTCGCAGTTATGCCAATGTCGTGGCGGCATTGTGCCAATCAGAATCCCTGCCACCGTTTCATCGTTCGGCCGTTGCGGAGTTGACTGAACATGGTGCGCGAATCGCCTCGCGTCGCGGAAAGTTGACGGCCCGCTTCGGTCGCATCGCCGATATCGCCGGCGAAGCGGCTTTCCTCGCCGAGGGAGAAGTCGTTGTTGACAAACACGTGAAATTGGCGATTGACCGGACGAAAGCAAGGGCCAGTTTGCCGTCCCGGAAGTTTTTCGAAATGGTCGAAAACGAGACCATCATGGTGCAAACGACGGGCGAAGTTGTCGGACAGGTTAACGGGTTGGCAGTCATGCACTCCGGACCGTTAACGTATGGGTTTCCGGCGCGGATCACCGCCACCATTGGCCCCGGCAGCGCGGGGTTGATCAATATCGAAGGCCGTGCGCAGATGTCCGGTTCAATCCACACCAAGGGCTTTCACATTCTCGGCGGCCTCTTGCGCCATCTGTTGAAAACGAGACATCCCGTCGCCTTTAGCGCTTCGTTTGCGTTTGAACAAAGCTACGGTGGAATTGATGGCGACTCCGCGTCCGGCGCCGAAATAATCTGTCTGTTGAGTGCGCTCACCGATGTACCAGTTGATCAAGGGATGGCCATTACCGGTGCCATTGATCAGCTCGGTCATCTCGAAGCGATCGGTGGCGTTAACGAAAAGATCGAGGGTTTCTTTGATGCCTGTCGTTACTTCGGCCTGACCGGCGAGCAAGGCGTGGTGATTCCGAAATCGAATGCGGGTGACCTGATGCTTCGCGAGGAGTTGGTGCAAGCCTGTCGCGAAGGTCAATTCCATATCTATGCCGTCGATACGATTTACGACGCGATCGAGCTGTTAACCGGGCAATCGGCCGGTCGGATCAATGAGGACGGACGCTACCCGGAAGAGACTTTGCTGGCCAGGGCTCACGATCGCGTGGAGGAATTCTGGCGGTTGACTTTGGCCAGCCCTCAGCAGCTTTCGCAAGTCGAGCGAGCCACCGGTGCCGATGAAGATCAGCCCATCGTGCCTCCCCAATCCGAACGCGAATCAAACGCGTCACCGAATCGCTGAAGTCCATGGTTTCGCCGGGTCTCGCCATTTATTCGAGTTGCAACGACCTGCAGGTGAGGCGCTGCGGTGAGTTTTGCCTGTCTGTTCAAGCAAGTATACCGTTCGATTTTCGCGACGTTATAATGCAGCCATGGCAAACAACAGCACTCGATTTTTGGCATTGCTGCGTGGGATTAACGTCGGAGGCAAAAACATTATTGCCAAAGACGATTTGAAAAAGTGCTTTGAGGATCTTGGACTGACCGGCGTACGGACTTACATTCAAAGCGGAAACGTATTGTTTCGATCGGACGCCGCGAGTATCAAGAATCTGACCACCAGAATTGAATTGGCGCTTTCGCAAGAGTTCGATTACGCGGCTCAGGCGGTTGTCCTCTCTCACAAGAAATATCAAACGGAATTACAAGCCGCCCACAAAAACTGGGGCGCGGCTGACACGCATAAACACAACGCCCTGTTTTTGCTGGGTGGTCTCAAACCAGCCAAAATAATGGCTGCGCTACCGTCGCCCATAGAGAAGTATGAACAGGTGGGCGTCGGCAAAAGCACGATTTTTTGGTCGGCATCCAAGAAACATCTGGGAAAGACAGTGATGATGAAACTGGCCAGCACGCCCATCTACAAACAAATGACGGTCAGAAATCACAATACGACACTCAAGCTCCTGGCGCTTTTCGACCAAATTTAGCAGGTCAAGGTAAGGATGCCGTTTGCATCGGACTACTTGGCATTTTTCGGTTGGCGAGCGGAAATGGCGGTCACTTGATTTTCATCGAGACCAATCGCCAATCCGAGTTCTTCGTAGATCAGGACGAAAGGCGATTCCGCTGCACCCCGAACCCTTGAAGGCTTACCATACGTTTTCAACACATCGGCCTTGTCATCCCCGAGGCCAATTCCCTGTTCCGTTTTGCCGGAAAACGCCCGTTGACCAACAGCCGATAATGCCTCCAGACCGATGACGTGGAACTGGTGTAGGAGGAAACGATGAATACCGTTTTTGCCGCGTTTGGGCTCGAATCGCCATCCGCTTGGCAATCGTCAACAGCCAACCACCGAATCGTGCGGGCTCGTTCAGCGTCTTCAGTTGGTTGATCGCCATGACGAACGCCTCCTGAGTCACGTCTTCCGCGGCATGATGGTCCGCGGAAATCGCGTATACGCTGGCATAAACAGCCGACTCGTAACGTCGAATCAGTTCAGCAGCCGCACCCATGTCACCATGCTGCGTTTGCACTACTAATTCCTGATCAGACTTCATTTCAATTCCGGTTTCGGTTGGTCCTGCTACTTTTAATGAGACACGAAACGCAGGAATGCGACCACAAATCCACGAATTTTGGCTGTAAAGGTCAAACGAATTCAAGACGACGATCTTCTTGAGGCATCGCCGTGTTTCCGAAGGAAAAATTGCCGAATCGGATGGAGAATAAGGGAATTTATTCTGGGACGATCCCTACATTGACAAGCAAACGAGTCCACAGAGAGGTTGGGAATCTGCTACGGTTGTCTGCCCGAAAAAATGCGTTGGTGAGAGGAGAAAATGCCTAAGTGCCCTCGTCATGTGTTTCCAGCAGTTGCGCTGCCTCGGTGCGCAAATCAGGATCTACCTCGCCATCGAAATTTCCGCCGCCGGCAGAAATTGCCGGTTGATACGTCGCGGTGGCGTCGTTTGGAAATACGAATTTCCGCTAGAACGGTGTTTCGTGGGCCGTCAATAAATGCAACGCGATGCATTCGCTGGAACTCTTCCGAATCCGGATCTGGCGCGATTGATTGAAAGTACTCGTCGTTGATGCCCAGATATTGTTTCATCAGATTCGCCTTTTTTGGTTCCTGGTCGGCCAGAATCCATTCCATTTCGAAATCGCGGTCCCACAACACTCGATCCGCCAAGGACTCTACCATCCTTTCCCAGGCCTCCATGTCAGTCGATTCCACATCGGGAATCTCATCATCCTCAATCGGTTCCTCGCCGTACCGGGGCATGTTCCGTTGAAATTGCGCGATGGCCGCGAGAACTTCCGATCGCAAATGGATGTCGACGTCGTCATCGAGGTGAGACATGTCCTGTTCAATTTCAATCAGTCCGAGGATTTCGCGGTACAATACATAGACCGTGGCCTCGCGAATCGCCGTCAGTTCGGGGATCGGTTCGTTGTCCAGGAGCAGCGCCCGGGAAACTTCATAAAGTACCGCCATTTGCTGAGATGGCTGCAGTGCGTTGAACAGCGGAACATCCGTAACCGCGGGTTCATCAATTTCGATTCCGACGGTCACCATATCATGGACATACCCAACCATATCGCGAATCAACTCGGCTTCCGCGCCTGCCAACGTCCGGTCTCCCAGTGAGGTTTGCCACATTCGTTAGCACTCCATTGTTATCTATGGTTGATACCGACGGATATTTAAGGTTGATTCGGGGCCGATTGCAATTGTTCAGTTTGATTTTTATCTAAATTTTCGCCTCCACCTTGCACGCGCCAAACGGCTCGCAATCCCTAAGTTGTGTTGGTTAACGGGGAATCTTTCGATTTTGTCATCCCTTTGGTTTCGTCCAGAACTTTGCAGTCCAATCACCGTTTAATACAATGAGAAGGCTGACGAAACGCGGTCGATCCACCCTACTTTCTTCGCGCGAGGCTACAAGATTTCCCGTTTTCACTTGTACCGGTTTTTCACGATCGCCTGCGCGGTGCTATTGCATTCTGTTTTGCCAACCGATCGACTTTTGGCTTGGTGCTGGCAGACAAACGACAACACCGACTCTGTTGACACGGCTCAGGAGCCGGACCCGCAGAGTGTCCTTCGATTGTATTTCTTTGGAGAATACGACGAAGCCGCCGCCATGGCGGCGGCCGTCAATGCCAAGCTTGGCAAGTTCAGCACCGACGAACGAAGTTCGCTAATCGGGATTCGCAGCCGAATGGCGTCGGGACGGTATGCGGAAGCGATGACACTTCTCAATGAGTCCCTGGAGCGGTTTCCCCGTAGCATCCGGATCCTTTGGTTGGGTGCCGAGGTCTGTCGCTACAACAATGAAACCAAACGGGCGGCTGAACTCGAAGATGAAATTGGTGAGTTGGTCAGGCGCAGCAGTTGGCGATATCGCGATGTTGAGAATCAAATCGTTTTCGCCAACTACGCTTTGTCGCGTCAGGCCGATGCCAAGCAAGTCATTGATCAGGTGCTTGAGCCCGCCAAGAATCTTAATCCGGGTAATGCATCGATCTATGCGGCAATCGGTCAATTGGCTCTCGACAAACACGACTACGGGCTGGCCGCTGAGAATTTTCTCAAGGCGACCGAATTGCGCCCGGAGGATCCGGATTTCGTCTTCGGTCTGGCCCAATCCTATCGTCCCAGCGATTTCGAGAAATCAAGCTCCGCGGTTCAGCAGGCCTTGAAGCTTAATCCAAATCATGTTCCCAGCCTGCTGATGATTGTGGATCAATATGTCAGCTCGGAAAATTACGATGACGCGCAAGTGATTCTCGACAAGGTATTGAAAATCAATCCCAAGCAGCCGATCGCCTGGTCCTATAAATCGGTTCTAGCCCATCTGGATAACGATCCCGGCAAGGAAGGCGAATACCGAAGCAAGGCTCTGACTGACTGGCAAGGAAATCCGGAAGTCGATCACGTCATTGGCCGCGAGCTGTCGCAGAAGTATCGGTTCAAGGAAAGCGCGGCCTACCAGCGGCGCGCACTCATCTACGACAAAGACTATTTGCCGGCCAAGATGCAACTAGCCCATGACTTGTTGCGGCTGGGTCAGGAACTGGAAGGTTGGAAGTTGGCCGATGAGGTTTTTGACGCGGACCAATACAGCGTCGTGGCACACAACCTCGTGACGTTGCGTGATAACCTTTCCAAATTCCGCACGATCGAAGGGGATGGTTTCGTGGTGCGGATGGACGCGGAGGAATCGTTCATTTATGGGCCGCGAGTCCTGGAACTGCTCAGCGATGCCAAGAAAAAATTGACGGAAAAGTACTCGGTCGAATTGGAGACGCCGGTCTTTGTTGAAATATTTCCGCGCCAACAGGATTTTGCGATCCGGACTTTTGGGCTTCCGGGTGGAAACGGTTTTTTGGGGGTTTGTTTTGGCAGGCTGGTGACAATGAACAGTCCGGCTGGCCAGGGAACCAGTTTAACAAGTTGGGAATCTGTGTTGTGGCACGAGTTTTGTCATGTGGTGACTCTGCAGAAGACAAAGAATCGAATGCCGCGTTGGTTAAGCGAAGGGATCTCGGTCTACGAGGAACGGTTGGCGGATCCGGCGTGGGGTGAATCGATCAATCCACAATATCGCGAAATGCTGCTGGATGAGGCACTTATTCCAGTCAGTCAACTCAGCGGCGCTTTTCTGAATCCACCGTCCCCCATTCATTTGCAATTCGCCTACTACGAGTCCTCGCTTGTTGTCGAGTATCTCGTGAACGAGTTTGGAGTCGACGCGCTGGTCAGTGTGCTGGATGAGCTGGCCTTTGGCACGCCGATTAACGACGCCTTGCGAAGGCATGTAGCGCCGGTGGAGTTTTTGAACGAAAGATTCAGCGAGTTTGCCAGGGAACAGGCGAACCAGTTTGCCCGGGGAGCCAATTGGGATAAACCCGAACTTCCTGCCGATGCAGATATCGACAAATGGCAACAGTGGAATCAATCGCACCCCCAGGAATGTGCGCGGACTGTTGGAACTGGCCAAGCAACAAATCAAGCTTCGACAGTTTGAACCGGCGTTGTCAACGCTTCAGCAAATTCTTGATTTGGATCCCGCCGTTTCAAAATCTGCCTATGCCCTGATGGCTCGAGTGTACCGCGAGTTGGGCGAGCAAGAAAAAGAGCAACAAACGTTGGAGAGCCTTGTGAAACTGGACGCGGATTCCGTGGAGCCGCTTTCTCGTTTGTTGGAAATGACCGCGGCCGCAAGCCAGTGGGAAAAAACCAAAAAGTATGCTCGGCGATTGATTGCTTTGAATCCGTTAATTCAGTTGCCGCATCGTTATCTGTCGATCGCGGCTGAGAAGACTGAAGATAGTCGGGCGATGGTCGAATCGCTAAGTGTGCTTGCCAGGATGAATCCGCTGGATCGAGCCGATGTGCATTTTCGGTTGGCATCGGCGCAATTCCGGCAACAGGATTTTCCTGCGGCGAAACGAAATGTCTTGATGGCATTGGAGCAGGCACCCCGGTACCGTGAAGCGCACCAGCTATTGCTGAGAATTGCAAAACAGGAATCCGGGGAGTCCCGAGATGAGATTCCAGTTTCGGCAACAGAAGTGCCCGAGAATGGGAAAGCGGATGACACGAAGGCGTCTAAATGAGGCTCGTCGGCACGAGAACAATTTTTGGTAGGTGAGAAACATGCGATGTTAAATCTTCCCCAGAGCAAATCGAAACTCGGTGATCCCACTCGAGCCAACCAATTACGATCGGGCAGATCGAAGGCGATTGTCTTGGTGCTGGTCTTGTTCACCGGCTTGGCCGTTGTAGCTCAGGACTACCAACGGCGATACCGTGGCCAACGCCGTAGTCGCCAACGAGAGATTCCGCGGCAGACTGACCGAGGCGGCGTTCCCCAGTGGAAAAACAACACAGAGTTTCGACACGACGTATTTACGTTCGTCCGCATCGAATACGATTCGGGCTACGGCGGTTGGGGTGGCCGCCGACGGTGGGAGACGGATTACCCCGATGCCGACTTGAATCTGTCCTACCGATTAAAAGAGTTGACCTCCATGGAAGTTGATCCGGATGGCAAGACGCTGCGGCTTACCGATCCTGAACTCTTCGATTACCCGTTTATTTATCTAATCGAGCCGGGCTATATGCTGCTGCGGGAAGACGAGGTGGTCGCTTTGAGAAACTACCTGAACAAAGGCGGCTTTTTGATGGTCGATGATTTCTGGGGCGAAGTGGAGTGGCGGAATTTTTACCGCGAAATCAAACGCGTCTTTCCTGACCGCGAACCCGAAGAAATCCCTCTGGAACATGAGATCTTTCACATCGTCTATGACTTGAAGGAAAAACCCCAGATTCCCAGCGTTCACGCTTATTGGAATGGCCAGCGAACGGAACGCTACGATGCCCGCGTTCCCCACTACAAAGGCATTTTTGACGACGATGGTCGCATTATGGCCATCATTTGCCACAACACCGACCTGGGTGACGGTTGGGAGCGGGAAGGTGTGGATCGTGGATATTTTGAGATGTATTCCGAGCGCTGGGCTTATCCGCTGGGGATTAACATCGTGACCTATGCGATGACACATTGATGCCCTACCCGGACGCGGCCATTGAAGTGCCGTGCATGACAACAACTCAAGGTTAAGACCCAACCAGCTCCGGAGCGACCGTGACTTCCACAAATACTTTCGAAGAAGAACAATTGGCTGTCGAACAAATCCGTGAAGGACGCCAACAGATCTTTGACCAACTGGCAAACGTGATCGTCGGTCAACACGACGTGATTGAACAGCTTTTGATCAGCATGTTTGCCGGTGGAAACTGTCTGATCACGGGGGCGCCGGGGTTGGCGAAAACGCTGCTCGTTCGATCCATCGCCCAGATCTTTGACCTCAAGTTTCAGCGGATTCAGTTCACGCCGGATTTGATGCCGGCGGATATTACCGGAACGGAAATCCTGCAGGAAAAACCTGACGGTCAACGGGCCATGCAGTTTGTCGAGGGTCCTGTTTTTGCGAACGTCATTCTCGCTGATGAAATTAACCGCACGCCCCCGAAAACGCAGGCGGCGCTGTTGGAGGCGATGCAAGAACACCAGGTGACGGCTGCCGGCGTTCGTTATCAGTTGGAGGAACCCTTCTTCGTGTTGGCGACGCAAAACCCGATTGAGATGGAAGGCACCTATCCGCTGCCAGAAGCGCAGCTCGACCGGTTCATGTTCAACGTGCAGATTGATTATTTGCCGCAGGACGACGAGGTCAAAGTCGTACAACGTACGACATCGGACTACCGGCCGACGGTCGAAATCTTGTTCTCGGCCGACGACGTCAAGCGTTTTCATCACACCGTCCGCAAAGTCCCGGTGGCTGAAGAATTGGTCCGATATGCGGTACAACTGTCCGATGCCAGTCGCCCCAATCGAGAAGCCGCACCCGATTTTGTGAACCAGTACGTCAACTGGGGGGCGGGATTGCGGGCGGCCCAGAACCTGGTGTTGGGTGCCAAAGCGCGTGCCCTGTTTGCCGGTCGATCCCACGTCAATCTGGATGATATTCGCTCATTGGCGCATCCAACGATGCGACACCGGATTCTGCTCAGTTATCGAGCCGAGGCCGAGGGAATCAACGTGGAGACGATTATCAATCAGTTGCTGGATCACGTCCGTGCACCGGCTACCTGATCGGCCGATCTCCGCGGTGCGGGTTTGCATAACGCACGCAACAAAACGAGGAGCACGAAGTCGCACCGGTCAACAGGTTTCGAATTGTGTGAAAAGATTCGCTCAGAAGCGACTAACCGAATAACATGTCCAATACATCGCCGACAACGGAACCCGATCTCCTGGCCGCCAAAAGAGCCGAGGCAAACGCAGCGCGGATTTCCCCTGAAACGGTGATTCGAATCAAGGACCTGGAGCTGCGCGCCAAGATCGTCGTGGAAGGTTTTATGTCGGGCCTTCACCGCAGTCCCTTTCACGGTTTTTCAGTTGAGTTTACAGACTATCGTCAATACTCGCCGGGTGACGATTTGCGGTATCTTGATTGGAAGCTGTTTGCCAGACAGGATCGCTACTACATCAAGCGCTTTGAAGACGAAACGAATCTGCGCTGCTATCTGCTCGTCGATCTGAGCCAATCCATGGGTTTTCGTTCGGGTGAGTACTCCAAGGCCGATTACGCCAAAACGATGGCTGCGACGTTTGCCTATTTCCTCAACCGGCAACGTGACGCGGTCGGGTTGTTGACATTCGGTGATGAAATCAAAGAGATGATTCCACCGCGGTTTCGCTCCGGACACTTGCGGCGATTGATGTTGGCTTTGGAGCATTCCACCATCGGAAAATCCACGGATCTTGCTGCGCCACTGGAACAGGTTGCCCAGACGGTTGCCAAACGTGGGATGGTGGTTTTGATTTCGGATCTGCTGGCGCCCGCCGAACAGCTTCAAAAAAATCTCCGCTACTTGCGTAGTCGAGGTCACGACGTGGTCATCCTGAGGACATTGGACCCCAGCGAGATCGAATTCGATTTCAGCCAGGCCTCGATGTTTCAGGATATGGAAACCGGAAAAGAAATCTATGTCGATCCGCAGGAGGTCGGTCGCGAATACAAACAGCGATTTGAAGAACACGAAAACCTCATCAAAGAAACATGTGACCAGTTGGGGGTCGACTATTTCTCGATCACAACCGACCAGCCATTGGAGGTCGCCATGTTTGATCTGATTCAGGCCCGCGCGCGGCAAGGCCGCGCCGTGAAACGATCTTCGCAAAACGTATCACGGGGTGACGCATGAGTGCCCTGTTTTGGCTGTTTGGTTTGGGAACGCTTGCCATTGCGTTTCCACTTCTGTTTCACCTGATTCGGCGCACGCCAAAGGGACAGACACAGTTCAGTTCATTGATTTTTCTCAAACCGTCACCGCCCAGTTTGACGCGTCGGAGTCGTTTGGAAAACCTGTTGTTGCTGTTGCTGCGAATGGCGGTTGTTGTTCTCGTGGCCCTCGCGTTCATGAGGCCGTTTTTGCGGGGCGCCGATTATTTGTCACTCGATGAAGTTGCCAGTCGTCGCGTCGCGATCCTGCTGGATACCAGCGCCAGCATGCAGCGCGGTGAGTTATGGACGCAGGCAAAGCAAAAAATTACGGACGAGCTGGATGGGATTGAACCCGGGGATCAAGTCGCGCTATTCGCGTTTGACGAGCAGGTGCGAGCATTGATGGATTTTGACAGTGGCTCGAGTCCGGATCAGGTTCATCGCGGCCGGGAAATCCAGGATTCGGTTGACCGGATTCAACCGGGTGATGCCCGTTCCGACCTGGGCAAGGCCCTGGTCACCGTGGCCGATCAGTTGGCGGTTTGGCGAGATAGCCAACGCGGAGAAGACAAAACTGCAAGTGCAAAACTGCAAATCGTTGTCGTGAGTGATTTGCAGAAAGGATCAAAAACGGATCTGTTGCAATCTTATCAATGGCCGGCCGATGTCTTCGTCGATTTTCGATCCGTTTCACCAGCCGATACCACCAATGCGACTGTTCAGGTACTGAACCCGGTCGCGAATGACGAACAGTCACTGTCGCGCCGCGTCCGAGTTCGTAATTTTGAAGACTCTTTGGAAGAGCAATTCTTCGTCAACGGGTTGGCTGGCAACCAGGGACCCGAGAGAAACGCCGTTCCGTTCTACGTGCCGCCCGGAACAAGTCGAGTGTTGGAACTGGATGATTCGCAGGCTCTGTCGGCAAACGAGTTTGTTCTCTCAGGTGATCACGAAGAGTTTGACAACTCCTACTACGTTGTTCCGCCGCAAAAACAGCTTTTGTCATTGGCCTATCTTGGGGAAGACGACGCAAATGACCCCGAGCAACTGCTGTTTTATTTAAGCCGGGCGCTGGTGGAGTCGGCAACGCGCGTCGTTGAGGTTCGCAAAATCGTTGAGCCAACGGAGGAGGAACCCGTCCCGCAAGACTTGATTTCCACGGCAACGCTGCTGGTAATTGGGTCACCCGTTCCGGATCGGATGGTCGATCAGGTCGACGAGTACCTTGCTGCTGACGGGACCGTACTTGTCGTTTTGCAGAATCTCGCCACGGTCGATGCAACGACCCGCTGGACCAAGGTGACTTCGGCCGACCCTCCACAATCAGGGGGAGAATCTGTGCCGCGTTACGCGATGCTGGCCAACATTGATTTTCAACATCCCTTGTTCGCCCCTTTTGATTCGCCGAAGTTTAACGATTTCACCAGCATCCGTTTCTGGAATCACCGCCCCGTGGCCTGGGTTGATTCTGAGGATGGGTTACAACCGCGAGTTATCGCAAGCTTTGATGATGACTCGCCGGCGGTCTGGCAACTGGAACCGTCGACAGGCGGGAAAATCATTGTGATGGCCAGCGGCTGGCAACCAGAAGACAGTCAATTGGCTCTGTCCACAAAATTTGTACCGATTCTCAATGGACTGCTCGACATCGCGGTGGCGCAACCCGATTTCAAGAGGTCTTACCTGGTTGGCGAGCCGATTGAATTTATGCCTGCGACCGGCAGCGTGCAGATGACGAAACCAGACAATACCCAGGTACCGTTGGCTCCCGGTACAACCCGTTTTGCAGAGACCGATCAGGCCGGCATCTACCGGTTGAAATCGGAGAATCAGGATCAGTCGTATGCGGTTAACATTGATCGAGCGGAGAGCGAAACGGTGCCCATTCCCCTGGAACAACTGGAAATGTTTCAAATCAACGTTGGTCGGCAACAGACGGCGGCAATCGAACTTGAGCAGCAACGGCAGCTACGGGACCGCGAGCTGGAAGACCAGCAGAAGATCTGGAAGTGGTTGATCGTTGCCGCGCTGGCTGTGTTACTTGCCGAGACATTGTTGGCTGGAAGAACTGCGTCCCGGGACCTTACGCCGAATCAAACCGACGAAGGTCTCACAGTCGGAGTGACCGGAGAGATTGCATGACAAATCACACGTTGTATCATCGCTTGCTGCCTGTCGTCCGACGAATTCGGTTTCGTCGGACCCTGGTCACATTAGCGATCATTTGGTTTTGCTTCGCCGCGATTATCGGGATTCTGTATTATCTAAACCAGAATCAACAGATTGACATTCGCAATTTGTGGTTGCCAATGATTCTGGTGGTCACTTTCGCCAGCGTGATTGGCGCCTTGATTGCGCGACGCGGCAATGATTTTGATCAGGTCGTACATGATTTGGAAAAACAGTTTCCGGACCTCGATTCAACGTTGCTGACGGCCGTCGAGCAGCGGTCTGAGCCCGGGGTGCCGCTCGGTTTTTTACAACAGGATGTTCTTCGCCGAGCAGTGAACCACAGTTTCGCCAACCCGTGGACGTCTCTCATCCCCGGCTGGCAGCTTTTTGCGGCTCCCGTTGTCGGCGTGTTGGGGCTGGCGGCGCTAAGTTCCGCGTTGGGTTTGATGATCTATCGTGCGCAACCTCCCCAGCTCGATCCCGCAATTCTTTTTTCGGAAGTCGTTGTCGAGAATGTCGATTTTGAAATCACTGTCGAACCCGGGAACGCAGAAGTTGAAAGGGGCAACAGCCTGTTGGTGTTGGCTCGATTTGGCGAATCGATTCCGCCGGAGGCGGTTTTGGTTTACTCGGACGACGCTGGAGAAGAACTGCGGCAGCCGATGAAGAAAAGCCTCGACGATCCCGTATTCGGTTCACGAATTGGCTCAGTATCGAAACCGGTAAAATACT
This sequence comes from Pirellulaceae bacterium, assembly GCA_942492215.1. Taxonomy (GTDB): domain Bacteria; phylum Planctomycetota; class Planctomycetia; order Pirellulales; family Pirellulaceae; genus Mariniblastus. The sequence goes on along the minus strand of CALODY010000020.1, from coordinate 363,202 downwards.
GGATCGAATTTGCCGAACAAAAATCTGACGAATTCGAGGTCGCTGTTTTCGATTATCCCGATTTGGTTCGAACGGATGCCAAACTGGATTTTCCCGACTATACAAAATTGGCTGACAAGGTCGTCCAGGATGTTCGTCGGCTCTCTGCGGTCGAAGGAACGGATATCGAGTTTTCGTTTTACGTGAACAAATCTTTGGCCGAGGCGACGTTGATTCCCTTCGGTCCCAACAAAGAGAGCCCTCTGGCACCCATCAGCTTGCAAAAAAGTCTGACCGATGCCCGGAAATTGACGACGAATCTGAAGCTGCTTGACTCGGCAAAATACGAGTTGAAACTGGTGGATGCCGACGGACGGGAAAACCGCGTTCCACCAAAATTGATCCTTAACATGCTGAAAAACCAGCTGCCGGACTTGAAGTTGACAACGCCTCGCCGTGATGTGCAAGTGTCGGCGATCGAAGAACTCGAATTGGCCGCAACCGCCTGGGATGATTTTGGCATTAATTCATTGGGCGTCAATTTTTCGATTGCCGGGATGGCATCCAACGAATTGGTTTTGTTAGAAAACGCCTCGGCAAAAAAGAAACACTCCGTCGACCACTTGCTCGAATTTGAGGCTTTGGAAGCCCAACCAGATCAATTGTTGTCCTATTACTTCTGGGCGGAAGACGTGGGACCCGACGGACAGCCTCGACGTGTTGAAAGTGACATGTATTTTGCCGAAGTTCGCCATTTCGAGGAGATCTTCAGGCAAGGCCAGGCACCACCGGGAGGTCAGCAACCGAGCCCACAACAGGGACAGAATGCGCAAAATGCCCAGCAGGCCCAGCAACTGGCCGAACTTCAAAAACAAATCATCAACGCGACTTGGAAGCTGATTCGGCAAGAGTTCCAACCGGATGTCTCGCCGGGTTTTCCCGAGGATACGCAATTGCTGGTTGATTCCCAGGCGGCAGCACTCAAACAGCTTGAGGAAATGGCAGAGGAGGTCGAGGATCCCGCATCGCGGTCATTCGTCGACGCGGCAGCAAGCCATATGAACGAAGCCATCATTCATTTGAAGGAAGCCAAAACATCATCAACCGCCGATTCACTGAAATCCGCTCTGTCAAGCGAACAGGCGGCTTATCAGGGTCTGCTCAAACTCCGCGCCCGGGAGCATGAAGTCGTTCGGGCCCAACAAAACCAACGTGGCCAGCAAAGCCAACAGGGCAACAACCGTTCCCAGCAGCAACTGGAACAGCTCAACTTGAAGGAAGACGAAAACCGTTATGAAAACGAACGAACCGAAGCGGACCCGCAGCAGTCCGCCGAGCAACGGGAGGATCGACAAGTTCTCAGTCGACTTCGTGAGTTGGCCCGGCGTCAGGACGATCTGAATGATCGCATCAAAGAGCTACAGTCTGCATTAGAGAAGGCAGAAACTCCCGAGGCCAAAGAAGAGATCGAACGTCGGCTGAAATCGCTGCGCGATCAACAGGAACAGCTTCTGCGTGATACCGATGAACTCCTCGACCGAATGCAACAACCCGACAATCAACAGCGGATGGCCGAAGAATCGCAGCAGCTTGAACAGGCCCGGGAAAACATTCGCGAGTCTTCCGAGGCGTTGGAAAAAGGCCAAGTTTCACGTGCCGCCGCAGACGGTACCCGGGCACAACGTGAACTCGAGGATCTGCGAGATGAATTTCAGACTCGCACGGCCGGACAATTCAATGAACAAATGCGACAAATGCGGAACGAGGCGCAGGAGCTGGAACAGAAACAGGAGGAAATCGGAGATGCGCTGAAAGAGAATCTGGCCAATCAAAACCGGCCCGCACAGACGCCTTCGCTGCGCCCGGATGAGACAACCCCGAATCTCAAACAGCAGCTATCCGCTCAACAGGAACGTGTGGAAAACCTCAGACAAAACATGCGCCAGACGATCGAAGAAGCAGAATCGTACGAGCCTCTGCTCGCCGAGCAGCTTTACGATACGTATCGAAAGTCCGAACAGTCTCGACCCGACCGAGCGCTGCAATCAGCCAATGAGTCCTATCAACGTGGCTGGTCGGACGATGCCCAGTTGGAGGAACGCAGAGCCCAGAAAGGCATCGAGCAGATGCGCGAGGGAATCGAACAGGCTGCCGAAAGTGTCTTGGGCGATGAAACGGAGTCTCTCCGAATTGCGCAAAGCACTTTGCGGGAGCTTAATGAACAATTGCAGCAGGATATGAATCGCGGTCGCGGTGAGAATGTCAATCGCGACGTTGAACGACGGAATGGCCAAACGGAACAGACTCAGGAACAGGACGGTCAAAACCAGAATGGTCGCGGCGCCAACGGTCCAGGCCGTGATGATCCGGATAGGACGAACGAAAATCCGGACGGCCAGCAGTCCGGTAATCGAAACCAGCAATCCGATCAACAGTCCAACCAGGGCGAGCAGGCCGAAAACCGGCCGCCAGGCGATAACCAGGCATCTGGTTCTTCACAATCCAATCCTTCACCCGGGGAATCCGAAAACCAAAACCGGGAAAATCAACCGGGTGGTCAGGCTGGCGGAGGGAATCCCAACGAACAAGATCAGGGCGACCAACAGCGCGTTGGCCAGCCGTCAGAATCCCAGCCACAGGGCGGCGGCCGGGAACCGAACGGACAACGAGAAAATCAAAGCGGCAATCAACGGGGGGATTTCGCGGAAGGCCCGGGGAACCGTCGTGGCGGTCTTGATTTAATAACCGGTGGGGGAAACCAGCGTACGACGGAACGAGTTTTCGGAACCGATTTTCGAGATTGGTCCGATCGCCTACGTGATGTGGAAGAGATGATGGTCGATCCCGACTTGCGCAGCGAAGCGGCTCGTATTCGAGATGAGGCGAAACAGATTCGGCGAGAGGCAACTCGTCATTCCGCCGAACCAAACTGGGACTTGGTTAAGTTGAAAGTTGCCCAGCCGTTGGCCGAACTTCAAGTTCGGGTATCCGAAGAGCTGTTGCGACGGACATCCCGCGACGCGAGGGTGCCGTTGGATCGTGACCCGGTCCCAGCGGAATACCAGGAAGCCGTTCGCAGGTACTACGAACGGATCGGGAGCGGCCAATGATCATTCCCAATTTTTGGGGAGCATTGAGTTGGATAACGCCCGTTGCCATTTTCGTGCTGGTGGCGATAGTGGCCGTGGTTTGGTCGTACTCCGTTTCACGGGGCGGCTCCGGTTCGAAATGGTTGTTGGGTCTCTTGAAAATTGCGGCTTTTCTATTGTTGGCGATTTGTCTGTTGGAACCGATGAATCGATTCACCAGGCCAGAGCCCGGCGCGAACTTGATGCTGGTCATGGCGGATGACAGCCAGAGTATGCAAATCAAGGATAAAGGGAGTTCGGAGACCCGGGAAGCCGCCCTGAAGCGAATTCTCAACGAGGATGCTGACTGGTTGAGACGACTGGAAAACGATTTTGATGTCCGTCGCTACCAGTTCGATGACCGTTTGCGACCGGTTGCCAGTTTCGAGAATTTCCAAGCGGACCAGCGCGGTACCGATATTATGGGTAATCTTCAGTTAGCCGCATCGCGATTTGCCACTCGACCGTCGGCTGGGGTGCTGATCCTTACGGATGGCAACGCGACGGGTTCATCGACACGAGAATCGCAGTTCATGCAACAGGACTGGAAAGATATGCCCCCGATTTTCCCGGTGGTGATTGGTAACGATCGACCGGCCAAAGACCTGGGGATCATTCGCGTATCCAGTTCCCAAACCAATTTTGAAACGGCTCCGGTGACGATCACCGCCGAGTTGATTGCTCACGGTTATCAGGGAGAGAGCATCTGTGTTCAACTGCTGGACGCCAACGATCAGGAACTGGAACTCCAAACGATTGATCGAGTTGAAGACGGACGTTCATTCGCCGTACGTTTTAACACCAAACCCGTACGACGTGGCGTCAATGTGTATCGGGTTCGCACCTTTCCTGAATCGGTTGGGCAGGATGCAACGGAGTCCGAAAATTCTACCGAAGCGACGGTCGTCAACAACGATCGCACAGTTGTCGTTAATCGTGGTCGAGGTCCGTTCCGAGTGCTTTACATGACGGGGCGTCCCAATTGGGAGCTGAAATTCCTGCGCCGAGCGATGGCCGCCGACGATGAAGTCAACTTGGTGGCATTGGTACGGATTGCCCGCCGAGAGGCCAAGTTTTCATTTCGTGGGCGATCGGGACAAGAGTCCAACCCATTGTTTCGCGGGTTTACCAATCAAGATGATGATACCGCCGAACAACACGACGAACCGGTTTTTCTTCGACTGGGGACCAAGAATGAGGTTGAATTGAGAGATGGATTTCCGCAGGACGCGGAAACGCTGTTCCAGTACGACGCGATTGTCTTGGATGACATTGAGGCCAAGTTTTTTACCGAAGATCAGAAGTCGTTGATTCAGAAATTTGTCAGTTTGCGCGGTGGCGGATTATTGATGCTGGGTGGGCAGGAGTCATTTGCCACCGGCGAATATGATCGCACTCCGATTGGTGAATTGATGCCCGTCTATCTGGACAAAGTAACCCAGTTGCCCGATGACCGGTTCCGGTTGAATCTGACTCGGGAGGGATGGTTACAGCCCTGGGTGCGCGTCGCCTCGACCGAGGAAAAAGAGCAGCGGCGACTGGTGTCGATGCCGGAATTCAAAACCATGAATCTGACTCAGGCAATCAAACCCGGTGCGACCGTTCTGGCGACTGTGAAATCAGACAAGGGACCGAACTACCCTGCTCTCGTGGTTCAGTCGTTTGGAAAAGGCCGATCCGCGGCGCTCCTGATCGGCGACTGGTGGCGTTGGCATCTGAAGAGTCCGACGGAAAATCAGGATTTGATGAAATCCTGGCGGCAAACCCTGCGTTGGTTGGTGGCCGATGTGCCTCGTCGAGTGGAATGCGAAGTGGTACGAAAACCCGACTCAACTCAGTTGGTTGAGATTGTCACTGACGTTCGCGATGAAAGCTTCAAACCATTTGACAATGCCACTGTAGCAATCGAAGTCGCGACGCCAGACGGAAAAACGATTCAATTAACGGGTCGAGCGTCAGACGATCAACCCGGCAGATATTCCGCAGCTTTTGCCTCCGCCGCTGCCGGCCCCTACCGCGCGACTATCCGGACTGAAGCTGCAGACGGAAGCCAAATCGAACAACGAGAAACGGGATGGGTCGCCGACCCGGACGCGGAAGAGTTCCGGTCGTTGGTCCCCAATCGCGAGTTTCTTGAGAGAATCGCCGAACGATCCGGTGGAGAAGTCCTTGAAATGTCTGAACTTGACCGATTCGTCAGCACGCTGCCTAACCGCGAGATCCCGATTACCGAAACCCGTACCCAACCGTGGTGGCATCGTTGGACAATCTTCACCGTCGCGATTTGTTTGCTGGTGGCTGAGTGGGGGATTCGACGTTGGAAAGGTCTGCCATGATCGACAACAAAAATACCGGGCAGTGCCGGTCGGACCGTGTCGGCGGGTGGTCATACGGTTCCCATGCCGTTGGTCATACTGTCCCAGGTCGCCGCCAACGATTTCGATTGATCGTTGTTTTGGTCATCTCCATTTTTCTGTTGAGCATTACCTCCGCCGCCAGTTACGCCCAGCAGAAGAAACTAATTATCGTGGTCGGTGCAGCGGGACAGCCAGAATATGGTGAACGATTCAATCGCTGGGTTGACAATTGGGAGGCGGCCATTGGACCAGCAACCACCGAAGGTGTTGAACGCGAATCGACTGCTCAGATCAGTGCGCAGACCATTGGTTTGGAGAATGCCGGTGAACGGACCGATTTCCAGCGACTCGAAGATGAACTGGCCAAAACGGTCGATGAGCCGATTGAGGAACTTTGGTTGGTGTTGATTGGACACGGGACCTACGATCGCAAAACCGCGAAATTCAACCTTCGCGGCCCCGATGTTTCTACGCTTGACCTGAAACAGTGGCTGGCCCCCCTGCCCTGTCGAATCGTTTTGATTAACTGTGCCTCTGCCAGCGGGCCCTTTATCAACCAACTTGCCGGACCGAATCGGATCGTAATATCTGCCACCAAAAGTGGTTTCCAATATAACTTTGCCCGTTTCGGCGGTTACTTGTCAGAGTCAATCGGCGATCCGACCATTGATCTTGACAAGGACCAACAGACATCACTGTTGGAGGCTTTCCTGGCCGCTTCGGCTCGCACCCAGGAGTTTTATGTTCAAGAAACGCGATTGGCGACCGAGTTGGCCCTGCTGGACGACAACGGAGATGGATTGGGCACACCAGCTGAATGGTTTCAGGGCACCCGCGCATTTGAGAAACCAAAACAGGGTGAAGCCGACGGCTTGGCGGCCAACCAGGTGTTCCTGTTTCGCCGGGGGGGCGGGACCCAATTGACTCAACGACAGCTGCAGAAAAGAAATGAACTGGAACAACAGCTGGAGCAACTGCGCATCAGGAAATCGGAATTGGGCGAAGAAGTTTATTACGAAATGCTCGAGCCGATCATGGTTGAGTTGGCCAAAGTCTACGCTCCAGGCTCGCAAGCGAAACAGTGATGTTGGCAGTTAAACGGATGGCCACGGCAACGTTGCCTCCATCGGTGTTCCAACTCGTTGGCGTGGTTCGCAGTTTCTTTCGTCGCCGCCAAAATACAATCGCAAAGATAACTTCCGCAGATCGAGAGGCACTTTTGAACAACCACCGCTTCGAGGAGTGGCATGGCGGGGACTATCGCTGAGTCTCCAAATGAGCACCCAGTAAATCACGGATCTCTTTTAACGTTTCAACGTGTGCGTGGGTCAACGAGAACGACTTGGCCGTTCTCTCGTCGCCCAGCCCTGCCGTTCGAGACTGGCCAACCCGATTCATCAACATTTCCCGAATTCGCGGCGCGTCAGTGATCCCTTCAATTAAACCGCAATGCGGGGAAGACGTAGCGGCCTGACCCGGTTGCTGACCGCCGCCTCCCGCCGTTTCGATCGTCACATCTGCAATATTGAACCAGCGTTGCAATGGTCCTTGTTGGGTTTTCACGTTTTGGATGTTCTCAAACGTGATCGTCGTTTCATGAATCACCCAGATACCGCGGCGAATTCGCAGGCTACGATCGCTCAATACGTACCAGGTTGTATCGAAGCGCAGGTGAATCGCCAGGTAGGCAAAGATGTCGGGAACGACCGCGATGATCAGTGCCAGCGGAGCCAAAACCATTCCCAAAAAGGGATTCAAAACTGTGATGACGACCCAGATAACGAGAATTGTGATGTCAATGATCAGCAGCAGAACCCAAAACTGGAATTTCAAATACCGAAGAAATCCAGCTGATGGTTTGAAGGCCTCAGTCGTTTCCCCGGGAGCCGTTGGGAGCGTGGGAGGACTTTCGGGAACGCGAAACCAGCGAGTCAGGATGCCCCAGGCACCTTCGAAACACCATCCGCATACCCTGTCAATGTGTTGTTTCACTGTCGTGCCTTTACGGCGGGCGGTTGAAGAAGGTCACGAATTTGCTTCAACACCATGAGCGACTGGCCAGCCAGGTCAACCGCGTCAGTTTCGTGGGTTTGACTTTCTTCGGATTCACCGCGTGCCCCTCGCATTTTCGTATACAGATAATCACGCAATTGATCCGATTGCAGAATGCCCTCAATGCTCATCTCTGGTCCCGCGCTTCCTGAAGCCGTTTGGATCGCGACCGTTGCCAATCCCAGCCATCGCTGGAGTATATTCTTCGTCAGGTGGATGTCCTGAATCCTGCGATAGGTGAGATTAATTTCTTTTCTGAACAAAACGCCCCATTTCATCGAGATGCCGGCTTCATCAAATCGATACTCCAGTGTTACGTATTTGAAATAGAGAGGCAAAAACACGAAAGGAAAGAATGGTCCGCTCAACACCGAAACCAGTGTGTAATACCTCAGCAATACGGAATTCGGACGCGTCATGGATTGTAGATCGATTACGGAAGATTGAATGGGCATCGATAGTTCCTTGATCGCTATTCGGTATTCAAGAACCGCCAAAATCCAGAATTGACAAAGTTGAGTTTGCTGAATCCTGAATTTCCGGCGCTGGTTTATTCCACTGAAATTTCAAACCAGATCGTGCCCTGGTCCGGGCCGATCTCGAAACTCAACCTATTATCACGCGATTGAGTCTCGACGTTTCCAGTTCGTTTACCCGTTCCATCGAGCGCAAATACTTGCAGACGATCGGCAAGATTCGAGCGAATCCTGATTTTGGCTGGCACAAGATTAACGCGCGTGGGGCCGGTGCCCCATTGATTGCTGACCGAAGTCCGATCAGCATTCCACTGCATGTTGGTATTCTCGGCGCCACTGGAGGCCAGCAACAGAATGGAACCGGATTCGTTCAAGGGTTTGCTATCCATCGACGTTGCAATCACCGTGGCATAATTTCGCAATACTTTACCGACTTCAAATTCAAAATCGGCAAGCTTGAAGGATTGTTCGGCGACCAATCCCCAGGCGCCCTGTGTCTGGGGCACGTTGATTTGCAGGTGACCGGTGGAGGGAACGGTTGCGTCCCAGATTAGCGACCTGGTTGGCGTCACAAACTTCATCGTGGCGGGAGCCTTCCCCTGTTCGGCCTTGGTTGCCGCCGGATCAATACCAAGCCGATAGTCGAAAGCGAGCCGACCATCGAGGCGATCCGTGAAAGTTCCACTAAGTTGTTTCTTGAGCGGTGACAGATCGCCACGCAAAAAGATATTGGCGGCCACGGAAAATGTGGCCAGCTTGACGGGTTGGCTATTGAACTCGAAAAAACCTTCAAAATGATCGCGGAACCAATCCGGGTTGCCGGCATCGTAATCAAAAAAGAAGATTCCATCCCAGTCCTGGATGGCTCCCAACGCCGCGGCCATCATGACAGCGCCGCTGTTGACATCGCTGGGTTCCGAGTGATTCCATTCACTCAAGGTAAAAGGCATGCCGTGGTATCTCCAACCGGTCCGCATCAGCAGCGAGTTGGCGGGCCACGCTGATCGAGTGGGTTCGGCTTCCATCGGATCGTTCCCAGTTCGATACTCCGTTGGATTGAAGTCCTTGCCAGCCGGGAAAGTCGGATGGTGCCAATAGTTGTGCAAGTCCACAAAATCTACGGTTTCGGCCAGCAAGCCATCGGCATGGTAGTTTTCCTGCGACGCAGTGATCGGAACGCGGACGCCAAGGTCGCGCAAATGTTGTTTGAGTTCCAGGATCCAGCTCCGTTCCGTATCGACCATGAATTGCTTCAAATCGCGATGGGCTGCCAGTGGCCAACCTGATTCGGGAACGCCGATGTTGCCCTTTTCAATGGATTGATCGGGAGGTAAGGGCACTTTTGGCGCACCAGCCCGAAGTGAGACGTTGGCAAATTCAATGGGTGTCGCGTCGGTACCGATGCTCATCGCCAGGTAGGCCTGGTTTTCGATCGTCTCCTCCGGAAAAAAGACCCTTTGGATTTGTTTCCACTCACGATCCGCTGATCCGGTTTCAAATACACCCAATGGTCGCCACTGGTCGTTCGCGGCGGTGGAAACCTCGAAATTGAACGGACGTTTTTTATCGGCTCGAACCCAAAAGGAAAGCGTGTAGGGCTGGCCTTTGACGACTGAAAAATCCCGCTTGGTCAGCTGCTGAAAGTGGGCCTGTTCGGATGCTTTGACCGCTTCCAGTCGTATCGCAAATTGGCCAGAATCTGAGGACTGCACTTCAGTTGGTGCGTCGATCTTGAAACCTCGGGCCAGTCCTTGCTCGTCCATATTCAATTGCCAACCGTCCAATGAATCGGCCCAAGCGACGGGCTGAACCAGGAATTCGCCCAGCGGTTGGTGGTCTGCCTGCCAGGACTTGTTCATCGCCTCCGTCGTCTTGTACTGCCCGCTCAGCCAACCGTTCCAGGCGTCGCCAAACGAATTGACGAAGCGGTCGGGAAGATGTTCCAGCAAATCGATTCCCTGTTTGCTGAAGTAGTTCTCATTCATCATCTCAACAACGGCGACGCCCGGGTCATCGACTCGTTTTTTCCCGCGATACGGATTTCGATGGGTCAAAAGATCACGGCAATATTTCTTGAGTTCACGCTGTACGTCTTGGTCGTAGTACATGACCCATTTGTTGCTGGCCGCCCACCACAACCCACGTTTCATTTGCGGATAACCCTCGCCCTCGGTCAGCGTGCGTGAAACATGCAGGTTCAGGTTGGCGTAAATTCCGTGTTCGTGAAGACGGTTTAGAAAATAGTCAAGTCGATCCATCTGATCCGGATCCAGCTCCCGTTTACCATTGGGCAGCGTTTTCCAGATACCGCCCGGTGCATCCTGCATATCCATATGGTGAAAACGAACCGCGTTGATACCTAGTTTGGCAAAATGAGGAGCGATTTTGTCAGCTTCTTCGTGGCTGGGGAAATTTGCTCCGAAGCAGAGATTGACCCCCCAGAATTTCAATCGGTTTTCACCGACATGAAATTGACCATCCCGGACCGAGACGAATTCATCGCTGACCGGAGCGGGGATCAGGCTCGACCGATTGGTAATCGTAGGGGTCGCGTCATCACCTGGAATGACAAACGGGACGCTGTCCGTTTGAGCCAAGCCCGGATTTTCCACGGACAGCATCACGGCCAAGAAAAAGCTGCAGCGGAGCAACAAATACCCGATTGTTCTCGGTCGCAACAGGGCGGCATGCATTGTGTTCTTCCCTCGAATCTGAATGGAACAAAGGCTTCAGATCAAAAGGATAACACGAGAAATCGTCCGATGCGACAATTGCCATCGACTTCTTAACGAGCCGACCCGAATCGTCCGTCCGTGCGAGGTTTGTCACCGTAGTTCTGGTACACTTCGATGACTTCTTCTTTTCGATCCAGGAAAGCTTCGACAACGGTGGGATCAAAGTGTGAGCCAGCGCCGTCGAGAATGATCTTAAAGCAGGCTTCCACCGGGAAAGGTGTCTTGTAGGGGCGGGCTGAACTCACCGCGTCGAATACGTCGGCGACCGCCGTGATTCGACCTTCCACGGGAATATCTTCGCCGGCAAGGCCTTTGGGGTAGCCCGAGCCGTCCCACTTTTCATGATGTGTGGCTGCAATAACGGCAGCCATTCTCATGATCGGAGAGTTGCAGTCCTCGAAGATGCTCTCGCCTAACGAGGCATGTTTTTCCAGCAGCTTGTCCTGATTGACTGTTTTCCCGATGATCTGGTTTCCAACCGAGCAATGGCTTTTCATGATCTCAAATTCGTCAATCGTCAACTTGGCCGGTTTCTTGAGAATGTCGTCCGGAATGCCAATTTTTCCGACGTCATGAAGCTGAGCTGCGTATTCGATCGTCGACAGTAGCGGTCCTGAGTAGCCAAGTTGTTTGGCAATGATCGCGGCGTATCTGCCGACACGGAAAACGTGCTGCCCAGTTTGGTCGTCTCGAATTTCAGCGGCACGGGCGAGGCATTGAATGGCTTCGCGACGGGAAGCTGACAGTTCCGCCGTGCGCAAGCGAACTTCATGTTCCAATTTGGACGAATAATCGGCCAGCACATCGATGTGACGTTTGGCCAGCAACGTGTTTTTTACACGAGCGATCAACTCGCTGCCATTAACGGGCTTGGGAAGAAAATCGGTCGCACCATCATTCAGCGCTTTGATCTTGGTTTTCGAGTCTGTCGTCGAAGTCAAAAATACGACCGGCAAACGTTTGGTCATCTCGTTGCTGCGGACGCGACGCAAAATCTCTAACCCGTCAATTTGTGGCATGCGAATGTCAAGTAGGATCAAATCGGGTCGTTCATGAAGAACGCGGTCGAACGCCTTCGTGGAGTCGGTTTCCGCCAACACGTTGTCGTAGCCGGCGCCTTTGAGCAGCTTTTTGACCATCAAGGTGATCGTCGGTTCGTCATCAACGACGAGGATGTTCGATTGCGTGATATCGTCGACGGCATTGACGTGATCGCCATCGCCAAATCCAAGCCCGGGGTTCATCGTCTCGATCTGCGACTCTTCGAAATTGATGGGTTCGCAGACCGTGCCGTTATGAATACTCGTTCGGTTGCGGCCATGTTGTTTCGACGTGTAGAGTGCCATGTCGGTCCGTTTGATCAAGGAGGTCGTATCATCTCCGGCACGTGCATTGGTGCCGCCGACACTGACCGTGACCTTGACTTCTTTTCCCTGGTATTTGAGGGATCGTGATTGAATCGCTTCGCGAACGCGTTCGGCCGTGATGATTACTTCATTGGGACCGGTACAAGGCAGGATGATGCCGAATTCTTCGCCCCCATATCGGGCGACCAAGTCCATGTCCCGAATGCTTTTTGAGATTTCCTGGGCCACTTCACGCAATACGTCATCGCCTACCTGGTGTCCGTATTGGTCGTTGACCAGTTTGAAGTAGTCGATGTCCACCAACAGCAATCCGAGGGGCACGCGTTGCCTCGACCACTCGATCATGCGGCGGTTAAGTTCGTAATCAAAGGCGCGGCGATTGGCGACCTGAGTCAATTCGTCTCGCAGGATATCCGATTCCAGTTGGGAAGAGTATTTGGAAAGTCGATCCCGATAAGCTTTGCCGGAGAGTGTGTTGCGCACACGGGCAACCAGTTCGCTAATGTCCACTGGTTTGGTCAGGAAGTCGTTTGCGCCAAGATTGAGCGCAATCATTTTTGTTTTGGCATCGGTATCACTTGTCAACGTGACAACGGGGATCTGTGTAAGTTCGTCGTCCTGCCTCAGCAAGTTGAGGATCGAAAGTCCGTCAACCGGCATCCGAATATCCAACAGCACCAGGTCAGGAAGTACCCGGCGAATCTCCTCAATGGCCTTGCTCGAATCGTTGACCAAATGGAAATTGGCAAAACCAGCCATCTCCAGGTGACGTTGTACGACGTGGGTGACGACCGCTTCGTCGTCGACAATCATGATCGTCGAGTTTTTGACTTCGTCGTCGGTTGACCTCGGGAAAAGAAACGGCGTCGTGGAACAATCGGCGTTATCGATTCCGCCCATGACGGGATACGAACCGTGATAGTTGTGGTTGGCGATCTGTGACATGTCGTTGACTCGGTTAATTATCTGGCGGTTTTTCCTGAGAAAGGTACGTTAGAATTCAAACCTAAGGTTGCTTTTTCGAACAAAAAAGGCCACTCCCGTCGTCTCGCCTGGATCGGTTGTCTGGATTATGCGGCTTGGTTTTCATGCAACCGTGGCCGGGGTGTAAATCCTCTCAGCCAACCTTTCGATTTCCTGTACGCGTTCTTCACAACACGACGTGCTCTGACGTTCTGCGGCTTCCTGGAGCAGCTTGGCGGGTTCGGTGAAATCCTCGAAACCGGCGGTTCCACCGGATCCCTTCAGCCAGTGAGCGAGATCTGCAAGTTCGGCAAACTGGCCACTTTCCAGGGTCGTTCGGAACACGGGGACTTGTGTTCGAAGCCGATCGACGAACATCTCCACGATCATGCGATAGTCTTCATCATCCATGGGCAGCGTCGATTCCAATCGTCCATCGCATGGGATCTCTCGAGCTGCCGGTTGCTCATGCTCAATCGAGCCGTTGATGGCATTGGACTGGTCTTCCAACAGGTTCGAAATGTCCACATAGATGTCTTCCGCGTCAGGCGAAACCGGATCAGTCAACTGATCAATGCAAACGGAGGTTGAGTCTGCGTCGGCCTCTGTCGGTGCTTCAATTGACTGTGGTTTGCCCGCGCTATTGGCGACCGAGTGGGGCAGCAGATCGGCCAGCATTTTCAGCAGGCGGGCTTTGCTGATCGGTTTTGGCAGGAATTCACTACACCCGGCATCGCGGCATTTCTGTTCGTCATCTTTCATGACGTTGGCGGTCAAAGCGACGATCGGTTTGGTATTGCCCAACCGACGGATCTCCCGGGTGGCGGTGAATCCGTCCATGACCGGCATCTGCATGTCCATCAAGATTGCGTCGAATTCACGCACGTGAGTTTTCTCCAGAGCAATTTGACCGTTCTCAGCCATCTCCACATCGACGCCCGATCGCCTCAGGAACAGAGCCACGAGTTCGCGGTTGGTTTCGCTGTCATCGACCACGAGGATACTGCAGCCAGGGAAGCGATACGCCAATTCCTCGGTTGCTGGTTGTTCTTTTGCTTCGCGTTGTTCAGTCAGATCCATTTCCACCATTTCGATCCCGGTCAGATCGCCCGGATCGACGGTAATCGTAAACTGGCTGCCTTTGCCAAATTTGCTGGTAACACCGATTTCGCCGCCAAGTTTTTCAACCAGTTGACGTGAAATTGCCAACCCCAGTCCTGTGCCGCCGAATCGACGGGTGATCGAGTTGTCGGCTTGCGAGAACGGGTTGAAGATTTTTTCCATCGCTTCGGGTGTCATGCCGATCCCGGTGTCGGCGACGTCGATTTGAAGCATCGGTCGACCGTCGACGTTGATCAGGCGGGTCATCACGCCGACGCCCCCCTGGTCGGTGAATTTGATCGCATTTCCAACCAGGTTGATTAACGTTTGACGCAGTCGGACTTCGTCAGTCAGGATCGTTTCCGGTAGTTTCCCATCGGCTTCAAATCCCAGCAGGATCTGTTTCTCGTCAGACTTGATTTTCATCACCGACAAAACCTGGCCAAAGATATCTCGCAGCGAACATCGCTTGATTTCCAGGTCCAGTTTGCCGGATTCAATCTTCGACAGATCGAGAATATCGTTGATCAGCGAGAGCAGGTGCTGTCCGCTGGCCTGGATGGTCCCCAGGTGCTGTTTGCGAACACTTTCCGGTTCATCCAGCCCAGAGCGAAGAACCTCGGTGTAGCCCAGGATGGCATTCATGGGTGTCCGGATCTCATGGCTCATGTGGGCCAGGAATTCGCTTTTGGAACGATTGGCTTCATCCGCAGCCAGTTTGGCGTTGACGAGTTCCGATTTTTTTTCTTCCAGTTCGGTTACGTTTTCAAATGACGTGAGGACACCGCGGTACTGACCATCGGTACCCAATACCGGGGATGAATTGGCGACTATCGTCAACGTATTGTCTTCGTGGTCTTTGAGTTTTAGCAGTACTCCGGCTTGCGCAGACTCTTCTTCCAGTGCCGCGATCCACGGAAATCCACCTTGCGAACCCGAGTCATCCCATACCCATGGAAATTTCGTGGCTGCGTAACCCACCAGTTTTTCGGGATCTCGACCAGCCCAGGCCGCAAACGCCTGGTTGGCAAGAATCACTCGGCCTTTTTCGTCCGTGACCAACAAGCCTTCGGCCAGCGAGTCGAGCGCCGTGCGGACCCTTTTGGGGACCGCCTGGGACGGATCGAGTTGACGCAAAACAAAACTGAAGTAGAAGGAAAATACGATAAAGGAAATTGCCGCACAAACGCCGACGAATTTGACCCAGGGTCGATTCAGCCAGCCCATCACGCCCGCTCGGTAAACCGGTAGAAACCGGATTTCGACAGCACCCCATGCTTTGCCAGCGACACGCAGCGGAACGTTAACGTGGGTTTCGGATGAATGCCGACCTTTGGTTTGCCAGTGCGCGTTGTGGTCGCCGGCGGCGATGATCAACGATCCGCTTTGCCGGCGAATACCGGCGGATACGATGTCGCCATTCCGCTCCACGATGGCCTCTAACAACGCCCGGATCCTCGTCATGTCGTTGCGGCTCAAGTGAATGGACGTATCAATGGCGATCGCTTCGCAAAGCTTGGCACGGCCTTTCATTTCGACTTCTTTGGGATTGGGCGCAATGCCGACGAAAATGACCGAGATCATCGTACTAATCATGATCGAGACGAGGCCAAACGTAATCGTTGTTTTGGGGGTAAGCATTCTCATGGTTTTTCATTCCAAGCCAATGTGTTTCCAGGTTGGCAATTTTTTAGGTTAGTTCGGTGCTTTGAATTCGTGTTTTCGAAGCCGGAAGCCTCGGGCCGGTTGGCATTGGCGTCGTCGACCATGGACGCCAAAGAATCTCCTTCGACGTCGAGTTCCTCCTCGTCAATCGATGAAAGTATGGGTAGTGGGTCGATCGCAATCAGCTTCCAGGCTGGCACTTGGGCCATCAAGCCAGCCACAAGCTGGCCGCCTTTAAGCAGCCACATCACGTAACCGACGGAAAGCGTCGTCGTGATTCCCGGCGCGGTGACCGTCCAGAAACTGGAGAACCTGCCTTCGAAGGACAGTTCATTTTTGAGTTTGTCCAGATCGTGCCATAGCCATCCGGCAGTATGCACAAAGTTCAGGTCGGAGATTTCAAATCGGTTTTCATCGTCGGCACCCCCGGAAGCGTTAGTATGCATATACGCGAAAGTTGTGTCGGATTCGATCATGACCGATTTGACGCGAATTGATGAACTCAAGGAATCGAATTCCAATGGGCCCGATTGAAAAGACAGCGACGCAGCCGATGACGGCAGCTCGTCGGCCGTTTCGGACAGAGTATTGGCGGTGCGAACGTATGGAGGTGGTAAGACTTCTTCGTGGTCATCATCCGGATCGGCAGGGTCAGGAACGCTGCCAGGGAGCGTCGGAAGAGTTGGGGCCGGGGTATCCGCATCGTCGGCAATCGCTACCGTAACGAATTGAACATCCGTCAATCCGACTGCATCGGTAACCGAGATCAACACTTCGTATCGGTTATTGGAATCAAAGTCAGCGGGAGCTTCGAAATCCGGGGAGAACAGGAACGATAGTTGACCAGTGACTGAGTCAATCGTGAACGAACTACTGTCGGCGCCACCGGAAATCAAAAAGGTCAGTGGAAAGTCGTCCTGATCGGTCGCAGACACGACTCCGACAAGCGTGTTGTTTTCCATCACGCCGGTAGGCGCCGCCACAATCGACGGAACCTCGTCCATGTCATTCAGTTGAACCGTCACGGTCCCCACGTCGGTCAGTCCTGGGACCCCGCTATCGGCGACCTGTATGTCGAGCGTGAATGATGGGGTTGCTTCAAAATTCAGCACGGAGGCGTCGAGGACGGTGATTTCACCGGTGAGGCTGTCGACGGCGAAATACGGAGAGCCTGTTCCGCCCAGCACGGCGTAGTGGGAAATAGCGTCGCCGCCGAGCGGGTCACCGATTCCGGGACTGGCGGCGACCAAGCCGACCGAAGTACCGATCGGACTATTTTCGTCCAAGTGGAATAACTGGTCATCGATAATGGGCGAATCATTGACGGGGTTAACCGTGATGGAAATCGACTCGGATACAGTCCGGCCGGCCAGGTCGGTGGCCAGAACGACGATTGTGGCCGTGCCAAAGCGGTCGGCTTGGTAATCCAGCGTAAAATTGCTGCCCACAAACAGCGTTGCCACCAGAGCGGGGTTATCGCTCGAAACCAGCGAATAGCCGAGCACATCGCCGTCGGTAAAAATATCGACGTCATCAAAAACTGTATCCAGATCAAGCACGGTGCTGGCGGCATCTTCATTGACGACAATCGGCACCACGGAACTGCTCACATAGGGGTCGTCATTGACTGGATTCACTTCCACTCGGAATGTGGTTTCCACAAACAGGCCACCTGTATCGGTTGCCCGAACGGTGACAAATGCGATCCCGTTTTGATCGTCCGAAAAATCGAGTTGAAGGAGGTTTGTTGGGGTGACGCTGAACCCGTCAAACAGGGATGCATTGGTCACGTTCTCAATCGAGTACGTTAGGGCCGAATCCGGATCTTCGGGATCGGCAAATGCGGCGTGAAGGTTGTAGAAGCGATCGATGGAATCCTCATCGACTCCCAAATCAGGAATTCCGGACGTCGAAGGCGATTCATTGGCATCGACAACGGAAACCGTAATTGTCTGGGTATCGTTGCCACCCAAACCATCGCTGGCTGTGACCACGACAATGTAGTCGTTGTCTGAGTTGGCATCGGTGGAAACTTCGAAGTCCCGCCCGGAGACAAAAGTCAAGATTCCGGTGCTGCCATCGATGGCAAAGTGAGCCGAGTCGGCCCCGCCGGTGATGCTGTAGGTCAACGCATTGGCCGGCAGGTCTTCGTCAACCGCGCTGACGGTTGTGATGGCCGTGGTATTCTCCGCCACGCTGATCGCAGCGCTTGCTCCCCCGCCGTCACTGGTGATTGCGGGTGCATCGTTGGCGTCGGTAACCGTGACGCTGATGTCTTGCACGTCCGTAGTCAGGTTTCCGTCGTCGACCGTGACCTGGACGTCATAGACTCCATTCGCGTCCGCATCGGTAAATGCTTCGTAATCACGGGGCGAAACGAAAGTCAACACGCCGGTTGCCGAGTCGATATTGAATAGCGATTGATCGGCCCCTCCGCTGATGCTGTAGGTCAACGAATTGGCCGGCAGGTCTTGGTCGGTGGCGGTAACCGTGGTGACGGCGGTGATATTTTCGGCGACGTTGATCGCTGCGATTGCTCCGCCACCGTTGCTGGTAATCACGGGCGCGTCGTTTTGGTCAGTGATCGTAACGCTGATGTCTTGCACATCGGTACCCAGGTTTCCGTCGTCGACAGTGACCTGGACTTCATAGATTCCATTCAAGTCGAAGTCGGTAAGCAATTCGAAATCGCGCGGCGAAACGAAAGTCAACACGCCGGTTGCCGAGTCGATATTGAATAGCGCCTGGTCGGCTCCACCGCTGATACTATAGGTCAACAAATTGGCGGGCAGGTCTTCGTCGGTGGCGGTAACCGTGGTGACGGCGGCGGTGTTTTCCGCCACGTTGATACTGGCCGTTGATCCACCGCCATCGCTGGTGATGACGGGGGCCTCGTTTGTGTCAGTCACGGTCACGAACAGCGTTTGAATGTCGGTGCCACTGCCATCGTCGACGGTGATCTCGACCTCGTAGATTCCATCGGTATTCAGGTCGGTGGGCGTTTCAAAATCTCGACCGGACAAGAAAGTCAAAACTCCGGTCGAGGAATCGATGTTGAACAGGGCTTGGTCAGCGCCACCGCTGAGGCTGTAAGTCCGAGAATCGAGTTCCTGGTCGGTAGACGTGACCGTTGTTACCGCGGTTGTGTTTTCCACGACGTTGACGTTGGCCGTGACTCCGCCACCATCGCTGGTGATCACGGGTGGATCGTTGACTGCGGTGACGACGATGGAGGCAGTGTCAGAATCCGTGAGCGAACCGCCACCGGTGTTGCCAAGGTCGTCGACGAACAATGTCAACGTATCGGTTCCTGAATAATTTGGATCGGGTTCATACATCAACGTGCCAAGCGCGCCGTTCAGATTTGTTAGTGAACCTCGCACGGTCATCGAGGCACTGTCATTGGCACCGCCTGTGAAGCTGAGGCCCGTTGTCGTCACCAGCGAAAGGACGCCGTTGCCGACGGACAATGTGACTTCCAAGTCGCTACCGCCAGCATCCACGTCGGAAATACTCAATCCCCCCAACGGCGCGGCGGGGTTGTCCTCGCTAAGCCCGTAGGCACTCGGAATGATGGTCGCGGTGGGAGCGTCGTTAACATTGGTAAAGTTGATCGCACCGGCAGCAGGTCCATCGGTGAGGCTTCCATCGGTGACTTCAACGTCGTAGCTCGGTGCCGTTTCATCATCGTTGTCGACGAAAACGATAGCTCCCCCATCGACTTGTGCCTTGGTGAACGACGTGATGGGCGTCAATGGAGTGAGCGTCAAAGCGAAATGGCCACCCACGACATTCGAGACATTAAAGACCAAACTGGAATCAGGATCAGTGGCATCGGTCGCATCCAGATTGGCCGCACTCAAGAGAGCCGTGTCGCCTTCGTTCAGCGTCAACTGGTTGGCAACCAGTACCGGAGCCGTATTCGCAGGCGTTGATGCAATGTTTACCGAAAACTCCGACGTATTCAGGGTCGGGTCGGTTGCCGTCGCAGTGATGACGGCACCGACTGGAACACTGGCTCCGACAAACGTCTGGTTGATTGTCGCGTTTCCAGATCCATCGGTATTGACCAATACGCTTCCAATGTAGTTTTCTGCTTCGCCGTGACCGGAAACATCGCCTGATGCGCTCCAATAAAAATCAACCACGATACCGATCGTGCCTGGATTGCTGTTAAGCGTTGCAGCAATCGAAATATCCAGTCCGTCAATGACGGCCGAGGTCAAAACGGGATAATTCTGCGAGTAGTTGGTACCGCCGTCCCCATCGCCTGTATCATTGAGGTTGGGGCCATTGTTGCCGACCAAGTCGATTGCCAGATCGCCGTTGGACTTGAACACATTGCCACGAATACTGGTGCCGGTCCCGCTGAGGACAGCCACACCATCAAGGTTGTTGAACGCGATGATGTTGGGTTCACCCGGGTTGATTCCGCCAATTGTTTGTTTGTACGATCCGCCGGCGATCAACACCCCGCTGCCACCGTTGCCCAAATTCAGTACGCCAGCGGCATCGGTACCGATGCTGTTACCCAGTACAATATTGTCACTGACGCCGGCGCCAGTAAAGCTGATTCCATGACCCAGATTGCCGCCGATCGCGTTGCCCTCGCCTGCTCCGCTACCCCCGATCAAGTTTCCTGTAGCTGCATCACTCTCGACCGCGATTCCATCCGCGCCGTTTCCAACCAAGGTTGCCCCGTCGGCTCCGATGCCAATCAGGTTTCCTTGAACGACGCTGTTGTGAACGTCTGAACCAGCGCGAAACAGAATGCCTTCAAACTCACTGTCGCCAATCACATTATTGATAATCTGCGTGCCATCGGTGTTGTAAAGCTGAATCCCATAACTGTCATTGCCTAGCCCCACCAATCCGGTTGCATCCACGCCGATATAGTTGTTTTCAGCGACGTTTCCGGTGAGCGTACCAAAAGAAAAATATGCAATGCCGCGCCCGTTGCTGCCGGAAATAATGTTTCGATCAACCAGATTGCTTCCGCCGATCAGGTTGTCATTGGAACGAACTTGAATGCCGGCATCGCCGTTCCCTAAATCCAAGGTGCCAGTAATATCGGTGCCGATGTAGTTGCCCTGGATCGTGACGTTGTGCACGTCGTAATCAATCATGACGCCTACGCCCGAAAAATCATTGATCACCAATCCTTGCAGGGTTGACCCATTGGCTCCTGTGTCAAACGTCAGTCCCCTTTTTCCGTCGGCGGCAACACGGTTGGTGAGCTCGATTCGCAGGCTGGCGTCATGACCAATCGAAAGAGAATTCTGCGTTGTGCCCGGTTGAGAATATCCGTCGACATGAACTTCGTCCGAAATGCTCAACTGCGGGCGGGTATTGTCGAGATCGATCCGAAACCAACTGTGAGGCGAGAAAACGTAGTCGGGATCAAAGTCGGCAATCGACGCGTCGTCGAGTGTGGTGCTGGCAACCAACGACAGGGTTCCCGCGCCGCCATCATCCCGGTAATAAACATGGCCGCTGTCGGTATTCGGAATGTTGAAAACGATATTGTCCGCGCCGGCATTTGTGTTGGCTTGATCAATCGCCCACCGGAGTGTTCCAACAGATCCATCATCGGCCGTGGAGGTCACCGTGTAAGTTGCCAGAGTTCCCCACCATTGATTTTGCAATTGAGAACTGAACACAACTTCCGATTCAATTTGGCCAAAATGAAATTCCAAATTCCAGTCGCCGCCCAGGTTTTCATGCCCGGAGAGGTCGTCGCTGGCGGCCACATCTGCCCCTGTGATTTGGGCGAACGATTCGGCAAACTGCTGCCCCTCGGAAGTGGAGGCCAGATCGCAACCGTAGAACAAGACGTCCGCATCCCGGGACAAATGCGCACTCCATGATGCAAGCTGAGTTTGATGCTGTTTTAGAGCAGCCATCGAGAGAGTCGAATTGCCCAAGTTGACTTGACCGTCGGCGCCATGCGTTACAAAGTGGAGGCTTTCAATGTTGGTATGAGACTTCAGAATGTCACTGACTTGTTGCAGTCCGTCGGTTTGCTGGTCAACCAGAACAACCTGGAATTCCTCGCTCAGGCTTTCCAAATCCGCAAGTAACTGATCAAGTTGGTCAACGTCTTGATTGATAAAGACAAGATTGCGAACGACATCATCGGTAACAGCCGGATAATTCGTTTCAGGATCGAGGGAACTCAGGATGGGGTCGGCGAACGCGAAAGGTTCGTGTCGATCGGTCGCCACTTGCTCGAAACCATGTAACTCAAAGAAATCCCACGATTGCAATGCGTTGGTATCGAGTGAGTCGACCGAACCGTCGGGCATGGCAAATGGCATAGCGCTGTAAAGAATTCGATCCTCCAGGCAAACACAGTCTGTCAGGCGCAGAGATGGGCGCAGCGGGAGTCGATAGCTCCGGCGTTTGCAGATAGTTTCGAAGTCTTTTTAAAAGTTCCGAGCGCATCGGCCAAATCGGTAGAGGCTGGGGAATTCAAGGTATGCGTTGTCAAAAGTCTAGGTTGCGTATTTGAAACAATCGTGGAAGATTGGCCGGTTGGGAAAGCCAATTGGCTATTCGAACCCTGCCAGGCGTCATAATCAGAAGCCGCCAAGTTCTTCCCGAGCTCAACGAGCACTGATAGCTGGAGTTTTCGTTGTCATTCCTGCAATCCGTATCATGGTTGCGAGATCGAAACCCTTCCGCCGCAAGTTCCTTCAAAGTTTCGATCGATCGGCCGCCCGCAGGTGTTGCTGCTGGCGATCAGGGCAATCAAAGAAAAGTCAAGCACCGACGTGATTGAAGTGGTCGCAGGCGAAAATGCTTCGCCCTAACAGTTGTCCCAGGGGGAAGCGGGCGAATCGGCAGACGAATGGGCCAGGGAGCCGCTCAACGTATCGACTGTGGAATTCTGATCAACCGTTTTTTGCGCTGCGGGCGTTTGGCGGTCATTTGCCTCATCAACCATCGTAGCCAGCGAGTCATCGTCCTCTTCATCGTTCTCCTCGACCGATTTGAGAATGGGTAACGGGTCGATGGCGATCAACTTCCACGCTGGAACTTGGGCCATTAAACTGGCCATGAGTTGCCCACCCTTGATCAACCACATTGCGTATCCGACCGAGAGGGTGGTCGTGATACCGGGCGTAGCGACGTTCCAGAAACTTAGTAGTCGGCCCTCCGCGGATAGTTTGTGATTCAAATCATTGAGATCCTGCCAAAGCCAACCGGCGGACGTGATGAAATCCAATTCGTGGTTGTCAAATAGCGATTGCGTCAGTTCACTCGGCTCCCTGCCGGAGGTGGAAACATAGAAGTAGTTTGTCTCGAGTATTGCTGTTTCCTCTGAGCGTTTCGAAGCACCGATTTCGAATGATTCAAGCGAAGAACCTGCGAATGAAACGGTTGAGGCAGTTGCCGGCAGATCATCTGCCGTTTGATTGGGCGAGTCAGCTCTGGCAACGATGGGTGGTGCCAATAGGTCCTCGCTGTCGTCGTCCGAATCCGTCGTCGCTGGATTCGTGCCTCCCCCAGTTGTTGTGGGCGGCGTCACGGGCGAAACAACATCGACGAAGACCGTTCCCGTTGCGCTGGTCAGTCCATCCGCGCTGACCACGTATTGAAATGACGCGGTGCCTAGGAACGTCGGATCCGGCTGGAAAATCAGGTTGCCGCCTCCATCGAGCGTGATCGAACCGCCAAGCTCGGAACCCGTCACCGGAATGACAGTCAACGAACTGCTATCTACGTCAAAGTCGTTTGCCAAAATCGTTGTGGGGGAAATCGTGACCGAGGTGCCCGGAGTCGGTGCCAAAACGTCATCCGCAACGATCGTCGGATCTTGAACAGGATTTACCATGATGAACGCACTGGCGATATCCTGCAGGCCCGAACCGTTGGTAATTCTGTATTGAAACGAATCGTTGAGCGTTTCGCTACCGTCGTGCACGTAGACAAACGATCCATCTGTGTTCAGAGTGAGCGCCCCGTGGTCTGGGCCGGAAATGAGCGAAACACTGAGAGGATTTCCCTCTGGGTCGGAGTCGTTGGAGACGAGTTCACCCATAACGCTGGTGTAGATCGCGGCTTCGTTGACAGCAAACGCGTCATCCATTGCCGTCGGTACTTCCGGCGCGTCGGTGATTTCAACGGAAATCAGTTTCGAGTCTGATAATCCGGATGCATCCGTGACCACCACGACGACTTCGTATTGATTGTCGGCATCGGCGTCACCCGGCATTTCAAAATCGGGTGCGGCCAAAAACGAAAGTTCACCGGAACTTGGGTCAATGACAAACAGAGCTCCGTCCGCTCCGCCGCCAATCGAATACGTTAGCGGGAAGTCGTCCTCGTCGACGCCAATCACATTTCCTACGACGACGCCATTCTCTAACGCCGTCGTCGGATGGGCGCTGATCACAGGAGCTTCATCCAGGTCATTCAGACTGATCGTCAGCGTGGCCGTGTCGGAAAGACCAGGAGTTCCGTTGTCGGTAACGCGAATGTCAAGCGTAAACGGTGA
This sequence comes from Pirellulaceae bacterium, assembly GCA_942492215.1. Lineage (GTDB taxonomy): Bacteria > Planctomycetota > Planctomycetia > Pirellulales > Pirellulaceae > Mariniblastus. The sequence goes on along the minus strand of CALODY010000020.1, from coordinate 338,879 downwards.
AGTCGTCTCAAAGTTTAAAGCGGAAGCATCGGCGATCGTGATTTCGCCGGTCGTGCTGTTGACAGCGAAGATCCCCAGTCCAGTTCCGCCCAATATCGAGTAATCGCTGATGAAGTCGCCGGCCGCCACATCTCCATTGCCCGGCTGAGCAACAATGAATCCGAGCGAAGTTCCGATGAAGCTGTTTTCATCAACGCTGAAAATCTGGTCGTTGACAATTGGGTCATCGTTGATGGCGTTCACGGTCAAATTGATCGTTTCGGTGACCGCACGACCAAAGCTGTCGGTTGCCCTGACGACAACGGTGGCGGCACCAAACTGGTCATCTTGATAGTCAAACGTTAGATTGCTGCCACCCAAGGAGGCTGTAACCAGGCCGGCGTTTGTATTGGAAACCAGCGAGTAGGTCAATAAATCGCCGTTGGTCACGATGTCCACATCGTCAAAAACGGTCGCGAGGTCCAAAATCGTGTCAGAGGCGTCTTCATTAACCACAATCGGTGCAACGGCAACGGCGACGAACGGATCGTCATTGATAGGGTTCACCGTCACGGTAAACGTGGTTTCGACATACAGGCCGCCGCTGTCGGTGGCTCGCACGGTTATGTCGGCAATCCCGTTCTGGTCGTCTGCAAAATCGACATAAATCCTGTCGTCGATAGGGTTAATCGTAACGGACGTGAACAGGCCGGTGTTGGTGTTGTTCTGGATAGTAAAGACCAAATCTGAACTGGCTTCTTCCACGTCCGAGAAGGCAGCTGGCAGATAGTAGTTAAGCGTCGTAGAGTCTTCATCAACGTTGAGGTCGGAGATTCCACTGGTCGTTGGTGTTTCATTACCGTTTAAAACAGTAACCGTGATCGCTTGCACGTCGCTGCCACCGTTGCCGTCGTCAACCATCACCGATACTTGATAATCGTTGTTGGCACCGGCATCCAAAGGCGATTCAAAATCGGGAGGGCTGATAAAGGTCAGGCTTCCACTGCCAGAATCAATCAAAAACAGCGCGGCGTCGGCACCTCCGCTAATGCTGTAAGTCAGTGTATCGCCGGGCAAGTCAATATCGGAGGCGCTTACCGTTGTAACGGCAGTCGTATTTTCCGCAACATTGACCGCAGCGGTTGCGCCGCCTCCATCGCTGTTGATCACAGGGGCTTCGTTGAGGTCGTTCAAGTTGATGGTGATCGTGGCTGTGTCCGTTAAACCCGGCGCGCCGCCATCGGTGACTTCTACGTCGAGCGTGAAAGAAGTCGTGGTTTCATAATCGAGTTGGCTGGTATCGGCAACCGTGATTTGACCAAAACTATCTACGGCGAAGACGGTGAAGCCCGTTCCACCCGTCAAATTGAAACTCAAGTTTCCGTTCAAACCGGCGTCCAGGTCGGCGGCCACGATGTTGCCGACCACTGTGCCGTTGCCGACGTTCTCGTCGACCGGGAAGGCCTGATCGTTGACGATCGGGGCTTCGTTGAGATCGGCGAGGTTGATCGTGATTGTGGCGGTGTCGGTTAAGCCTGGTGTACCGCCATCGGTGACTTCCACGTCGAGCGTGAAGGAAGTCGATGTTTCAAAATCGAGTTGGCTGGTATCGGCGACGGTGATTTGACCCGAACTATCGACGGCGAAAGCGGTGAAGCCCGTTCCGCCGGTCAAGTTGAAGGTCAGGTTTCCGTTGACGCCAGCGTCGAGGTCCAACGCAACGATGTTGCCAACGACCGTTCCGTTGCCCACGTTTTCGTCGATCGAAAAGGCTTGGTTATTAACGACTGGAACTTCGTTGAGATCCGCCAGGTTAATCGTGATCGTGGCCGTATCGGTCAAGCCTGGCGTGCCGCCATCGGAGACTTCCACGTCGAGCGTGAACGAAGTCGTGGTTTCAAAATCAAGCTGAGCCACATCGGCAACGGTGATTTGACCCGAACTATCGACAGCGAAAGCGGTGAAGCCTGTGCCTCCGGTCAAGTTGAAGGTCAGGTTACCGTTGACACCGGCATCGAGGTCCGACGCCGCGATGTTGCCGACGACCGTTCCGTTGCCCACGTTTTCGTTAACCGGGAAGGCCTGGTTGTTGACGATCGGTGCTTCGTTGAGATCCGCCAGGTTGATCGTGATCGTGGCGGTGTCGGTCAATCCTGGTGTGCCACCATCGGTGACTTCTACGTCGAGCGTAAACGAAGTATTGGTTTCAAAATCGAGTTGGGTCGAATCGGCCACGGTGATCTGACCCGAGCTATCGACCGCGAAAGCTGTCGATCCTGTTCCGCCTGTCAGGTTGAAGGTCAGGTTTCCGTTGACACCCGCATCCAGATCGGCGGCTGAAATGTTGCCAACCACGCTGCCGTTGCCGACGTTTTCGTCGATCGGAAAGGCCTGGTTGTGGACGATCGGAACTTCATTGTTGTCAGTAACCGTGACGCTGATGTTTTGCACATCGGCCGCACTATTTCCATCATCGACGGTGACTTGAACTTCGTAAACACCGTCGTTGTCGCCGTCGGTGAAGGTTTCAAAATCTCTGGCAGTCAGAAATACCAGCTCACCGCTTGACGAATTGATGGTGAACAAAGCCAAGTCGGCTCCACCGGTGATGTTGTACGTCAACGTGTCCCCAGGAACATCGATGTCAGTGGCGGTGACCGTTGTCACGGCTGTTGTATTTTCTGCAACATTGATGCTTGCGGTCGAACCACCCAAATCGCTGGTGATCACGGGCGCGTCATTCAGGCCAGTGATCGTAATCGTGACTTGGGCCGTATCCGTATTTCCAAAACCGTCTTCAATGGTGTAGTTGAACGTGTCGTTTGTCGATTGACCCACACCAAGGGAGTCATACATTGTTCCCGCGTTGTACGTGAAGCTTCCGTTCGGGTTGACCGTAATCGCGACTCCGTTGGCCGACAGTGGATCATGGGAAACGACTTGCAGTTTGGCGACGGCATCGTAATTGGTTTGAATGGCCGCGGCGCCGAGCAGGGAATCATAAACGCGGAAGGCGCCGATTTCACCGTCCAGGCCAAAGGAACCAGCGTCCCGGAAATACGCCGATCCATCCGCGTTGCCCAATGCAAAGGTTTCGCCCACAGCTTCCGACCAATCCGTTGTGTTGAACAAGATTCCGGTGTCTTGCAGCACTCCGTTGATGTAAAGCTGAAGCGACAGATCATCGACGGCCAAGTCCGCGTCGGCATCGACGATATCCATGGTCATGGATACCTGGATAAACGGAATCGGCTCGCCACCACTGACGGTCAGTTCGGAAGAAAGATCTGCGTTTAGTTCGACGAAGAACGAAGTATTGTAAGCCAGGAACTCCAGGGTTTGGTTTTTCAGGCGGAGCGAAAGTCCGTTTTCCCCTGCTCCGGAACCACCGGTTTCAAAGATGATTTCTTTACCGTTATCGTCGGTCGGTCGGAACCAAAGTTCGATCGTCCCTGCAGAATCGGTAGGATCTCCCATGAGTGTGTCCAAAGCGTCCGAGCTGGTACCCGAGCCAGACCAGTTAAAGCCATAGGCCGAAACGACACCGGGAGTGTTGTCGTCTGGATTGGCATTCAACGTCACGCCTGACATGGATAGATCGAAACCAGGTTCGTTGGTGATGTCTCGCCAAACCGTCGTTGTTGCATCCGTATGCGCTTGGAAATCCAATATCGCGCCCGGCGTGATGTTGGAAACCAACACATCATCGTTGCCGGTAACACCGGGAGCGTTGATGGTCAGTGGTGTGTCTTCGTCAGTCGTATAGGTGTCATCATTGGCGATCAGCGTATCTGAAACTTCGATGCTGGCGGTTTCCGTCGCTTGACTGAAAGCGCTTTGCCCACCGGCGATTGCAGCGTCAATTCCCGAATCGCCACTGGTACTGCCATCGGTTCCGTCCCAAGCTTGAAAGGCAATCGTTCCCGCCGGTCCGGTGAAAGATGGGGTGGGCACAAATCGGATCCTATCCGTGGCAGCCAAAACGATCGCGTTGTTACCATCGATCGGAGGAACAACTGCGGAAAATGCCGTCCAGGTTCCCCCGCCATCGGTCGAAAACTCCCAGCTGCCGTTGGTGTCGTCAAAGCCAGTGACAGCAATGCCTTCTGGGTCGCCATCTTGATCAATAATTCGATCGCCACCATTGCTGGCAATCATTTCGGCAATCGTATTTCCTGCGTTACCAAAATCGTCTTTGGCAACTGTCGACAACTGCAGATCACCGGTATTATCCAGCACCGGCGCTTCATTCAGATCATTCAAGTTGATGGTGATCGTGGCGGTGTCCGTTAAACCCGGCGCGCCGCCATCGGTGACTTCTACGTCGAGCGTGAACGAAGTCGTGGTTTCAAAATCAAGTTGGCTGTTATCGGCCACGGTGATCTGACCGGAACTATCGACGGCGAAAGCGGTGAAGCCCGTGCCACCGGTCAGGCTGAAAGTCAAGTTTCCATTGACACCGGCGTCCAAGTCCGCGGCTGCAATGTTCCCAACAACGGTTCCGTTGCCCGCGTTTTCGTTGACCGGGAAGGCCTGGTTGTTAACGACTGGAACTTCATTGAGGTCGTCGAGGTTGATGGTGATCGTAGCGGTGTCGGTCAGGCCTGGCGTACCACCATCGGTGGCTTCCACGTCCAGCGTAAACGAGGTCGTCGATTCAAAATCGAGTTGAGCCGCATCGGCAACCGTGATCTGACCCGCACTATCGACGGCGAAAGCGGTAAAGCCTGTTCCGCCCGTCAAGTTAAAGCTCAAATTCCCGTTGACGCCCGCGTCCAAGTCCGCGGCTGCAATGCTGCCGACGACCGTACCGTTGCCGACGTTTTCGTCGATCGGGAAGGCCTGGTTGTTAACGATCGGAGCTTCATTGAGGTCGTTGAGGTTGATGGTGATCGTGGCGGTGTCGGTCAAACCCGGCGTGCCGCCATCGGTGACTTCCACGTCCAACGTAAACGAAGTCGATGTTTCAAAATCGAGCTGGGCCGCATCGGCCACCGTGATTTGACCCGAACTATCGACGGCGAAAGCGGTGAAGCCAGTGCCACCGGTCAAGTTGAAGGTCAGGTTGCCGTTGACACCAGCGTCCAGATCGGCGGCCACGATATTTCCAACGACCGTTCCGTTGCCGACGTTCTCGTCGATCGGGAAGGCCTGGTTATTGACAATTGGGACTTCGTTGAGATCGTTGACGTTGACCGTGAGCACTTCGGAGTGAGTATTGCCGCCGGAATCCTCGGTTTGCACGTTGACCGTATACGTCGCTTTGGTTTCGAAATCGAGTGTGCCGTCAGTCAAGATCAGCTCATCGCCGCCGCCACCGATGGAGAACAAGGCTCCATCAAGTCCGGTGAGGATCGTGTAGGTAAAGGTTTCACCAGTATCCGAATCCGTGGTCGCGAGCGTCCCAACCGAATAGCCGCTACCAGTATCTGAATTTTCATCAATGCTGAAACTATCGGGTGAGATATCGGTAGGGGCGTCGTTGAAATCGACGCTGACCGTTAACGTTTCAACATAGACAGCGCCAACGATATCCGTAACGCGTACGTCGACGGAGTAGCTTGCCTGCGTCGCAAAATCCAGAATGCCAGCGTTGAACGAGAGTTCATTGTTACTAACACCGCCAAGAGTAAAGTTGCTGGCGTCGGAACCGCCAATGATCTCGTACGTTTCCGTTTCATCTGGGTCGGGGTCGGACGCGGTTAAGGTCCCCAACAACACGCCGCCGCTGGTGTCCGTTCCATCCAATAACAAAAAGGAATCGGGCGAGATGTCACTTGGTGCCGTGTTCGGATAGTGAATCGTGGCCACAGCAAGGTTGCTGGGATCATCGTTATCGTCTGTTACAAAAATCTCGATGACTCGGGCAGTTCGGTTAGGTGTCCCGCTTGTATTATCGTATTGAACGGATCGCAAAACGGATTCGTAAACGTTGACCGTATCGACACCCGTTATTACGATTTGACCCGGGGTCGACGTGTCCATTGACAATGTCCCGGGAAGTGGTGTCAACAGCGACAGAGATTCGGTCGCGGGATCCAGGAAGTTCACAACGCGAATCGTCAGCGAATGTAAATTGGTCGTCAGTGGATTTCCCGTTACGTCGATGATCGCGTCGGCAATGTCAATGGCAGGAATCGGACCGCCGCCGATTAAAAAATTGGCTTGAAACTGATCGCCCGAAACTCCTGAGCTGTCGTAGGCATCCAAATCTACCAGCGGCAGAACGCCTACGATAATGTTGAGGCTCTGCTGGTCCGTCCGTGATCCGCCACCTGAATTTCCGAGGTCGTCGACAAAGATGTCCACGGTGGCAACGCCTACGAAATCAACGTCTGGATCGAATCGCAGGCCGTCTAGCGCTGCGTTAATGTCGTCCAGCGTGCCACGAAGTTTGATGAATGTGTCGTCCTGTCCGTCGCCGTTTAGAAACTGAATGGCGTCGTTGGCCAGCAGTTTTCGAACAAAGATTCCATCGCCGTTAGCGTCCTCGCCCGTAAATGAAGCGACAATTTCGCCACTTTCATTCATCGCCACGGACGGCAATTCCTGGTTGTTTGTCGGATCGGAGTTGACGATAAACTCGGCTCCTGCCCTGTTACCCGAAGCGTCAAAACGCTGCCCGACGGTTGCTTCACCATCGCCGTCCTGGTTTTGGCTTTGCCAGACGATGATGAATTCCCCGGTCGCCGCATTCATGGAAACGCGTGGCGCGATCTGGTTGCCCGCTACAAACTCGTTGACGACGAAACCACTGCCTTGCGGGAGTCCCGCCGCATCGTACAGGCGAGCCGCAATGCCTTCGCCGAAACCGTCTTCGTTGGTCGTTTCCCAGACGACTACATAATTGCCAGCGTCATCCATGGCGACATCGGGTATGACTTGGTTGCCCAAGGTCGTCGTGTTGACGAGAAATTGGTTGCCTACCGTGTTACCGTCGCTATCGAACCGCTGGGCAAAGATGCCTTCGTTATTGTTGTCATCCCCTTGCCAGACCACTACGAAGTCACCCGTCACACCACTCATAGCAATGGCTGGAGCGGTTTGGTTTCCGATGGTTGTTGTGTTTACGAGAAATTCGTCGCCAAGCGTGACGCCGTTAGCATCGAATCGCTGAGCGAAAATGCCTTCGCCATTGCCGTCGAGATTGCCACCACTTTGCCAGACCGCGACGAATCTGCCGTCGTCCGCCATCGCGATGTCAACCGCCCTTTGATCACTGGCAGTTGTCGTGTTCACAATGAATTCGTCGCCGATTGGATTGCCAGCGTTGTCGAATACTTGACCATAAACGCCAAGGCCACCACCATCTTGAGGACTTTCCCAGGTAACAACAAAATTTCCGCCGTCACTTGCGGCAACGGAGGCGTTGACCTGGTTGCTGGTAAAGAATGTGTTGACGACGACTTCGTCACCCATGGCATAACCGTCTGAACTGAACCGTTGGGCAACAATTCCAATTCCATTGGCGTCTTGCCCGGGGCTTTCCCAGACGACGACGTAACTGCCATCCGCAAATATGCCAATGTCGGAATTGGTTTGGTCACCGGTCTCAACGGTGTACTGGTTGATATCGCCTGACGCCCCGTCGCTGAGCGTGATCGTCCCATTGGTTACCGTCAACGTGACCTCAATGATTCCACTGCCCGCGTCGTCATTGATCGAGACACCATTGCCTGTCACAGCGTCCAGGAATAGCTCAACGTTTTCGTCGGTTCGTTGTGGATTCGGAAGGTTGATTTCGGGCGCGTTGTTGACGCCGTCTGGATCCACTTGAATAAGGACGGTGTTCGCGCCGCTCAGTTCGTCACCAACGACCGGCTCGCCTGGATCGTTGACTCTGAGGAAAATGCTTGCCGAACCGGCGAAACCGCTGGCGGGATCGAATTGCATTCCATCCAATGCTGCATTGATATTCGCCAGCGTACCGCTCAGCGTAATCAGGCTGGTTCCATTCCCCGTCAGGGTCACCAGGCTCCCGGTGTTGAACAACGTCACGATGCCATGGTTGGCGATGATCGTAACATCCTGCACGGTCGTTCCGGCGTCGACGTCGGAGATCGTGATGGCGTTTACACCGGCATCGAAAGTAAATGCCGTGTCCTGCGAGATTGTTTGCAGGCCCGGAACGCCAACTACCGGTGCGTCGTTGATTGGCCCGACGATGACATCAAATGAATCGACGTCAGTTTTTGCATCGGTTGCGTGTTGGTCGTTGGTGGTGATGGTCAACGAATCGATACCGACGAAATCCGTGTCGGGCGTGTAGACCAATCCATCGAGTGCATCGTTGATCTGACTGAGCGTCCCCTCAACCACAATCCGTGCATCACCGACCCCGTCGCCTTCGATGAAGTTCAATGAACCGATGTCTTTGTACTGCTGCCCGAAGACACCTTGGGAGTCACCTGAGTCTTGACCCTTGCTTTGCCAGACAACGACGAAGTCTCCGCTTCGATTAAGCGCTATATCGGGAGCGGCTTGATCATTATCACTTGTCAAATTGACCAGGAATTCGTTGCCAGTCGCGTTGCCGTTGATGTCGAACCGTTTAGCGTAAACCTCGTATTTGACGTCTTTGACGGTCGATTCCGATTGCCAGCTGACGATAAAGTCGCCGTTGTTATCCATTGAAATGGATGGATTGGATTGATTCTTTGGCAGCGTATCGTTGACGAGGAATTCGTTTTTGATTTCGGCGCCGGTGTTGTCCCAGATCTGAGCGTAGATACCGTACTTGTCGTCGCCATAATCCTGGTCTTTGCTCTGCCAGGTAACGACGAAGTTACCGGCATTGTCGATGGCGACGTCCGCGTTTTCCTGGTTCTTTGTCGAGTTGTCATTTGCGGTCTGATCCGTCAGGTCAAGTGCTGTGCCCGACCAGTCAAATCGCCGATACATGACTTCCAGGTTTTCATCACCGAGGATGTTGCTCGTCCAGCCAATAATGAAATCGCCGCTGTCGTTGATGGCGACCGAAGGATCAATTTGCTTTTTCGTCGTATTGTCGTTGACCTGGAATTCACTGCCGATGGTCAACAGGTCGAAACTGTACTGGCGGGCAAAAATATCCAATTCGTCGACTTGATCTTTGGTCTGCCAGGAGATGACAAAATCACCGGTTTGCCAGTTCATCGCGACAGCCGGTGTCGTTTGATCACCCGGCGTCGTTTCGTTGACAAGCATTTCACCACTGAGGTCGTTTCCAGCGTTGTCAAACAAGCGCGTGTAAACCGCCTTGCTGTCGGCGCCATTATCGCCCTTGCCCGTCCAGGCAATCACAAAGTTGCCGTTCTTGTCCATGGCCACGGACGGTTCGACCTGATTGCCAGCAGTGCTTTCATTGACCAGGAATTCGGGACCAGATTTTACACCGTTCGAGTTAAACAGCTGAGCGTAAATGCCTTTTCCGCCACCATCCTGTCCGTTGCTTTGCCAAACCACGACGTAGTTGCCGTTTTGGTCGATCGCAACTTGTGGAACGTCCTGATCGCCCGCGACGAAGTTATTGACGTCAAATTCAGTGCCGACCGTATTGCTAAGCGTCAACGTGCCGTCGTTGACTTCCACCGTAACGCGAAGTGTGTCATCGCCCGCGTCGTCGGTGATGGAAATGGCATTGCCGTTTCGACTCGACAATTCCAACGGCGTTTCTTCGTCGGTGCTTTGGGTTGCGGGAACGTTGTTGATGGGATCAGCATTAGTACCGTCAGGTGACACCGTGATTTCAATGGTTTCTGCGTCAACCTGGTCGCCGCCAGCGCCGACTCCGCCGAGATCGTCAACGGTAATCTGCAAGTTGTCCGGTCCGGCGTATCCTGGCTCAGGCGTGTAAGTTAGACCATCCAGCGCGGCTTCGATCTCTGCTTGATTGCCCTTGATCGTCATGGATGAGGTGTTATTGGCACCGGTGACAAAGTTCAAAGCTGGTTCAGCCGCAGCGGGGATCGATATGATTCCGTTCGAGACGTCAAGCGTTACTTGGATATCGCCTGTGGCATCGGGATCGGTGATATCGATCGGAATGGTAAAGTCGAAAATTAGTGGGACGCCTTCGGTCGTCGTCGCAGTGCCGGGTGCGGTGATCACCGGCGGATCGTTGCGTTCCAAGATGTCGACTCGAATTTCGTCCGTATCCGTTTCGGCACCACCGATTCCTTGGGCACCCAGATCTTCGGTCAGGATCACAATTTTGAGCTGTCCCGTATAACCAGTGACAGGCTCAAACAATAGACCGTCGAGCGCATCGTTAACGTCATCCAACGTGCCCCTGAATATCATTTTGGAATCATCGATTCCGTCGCCCATGTCAAAGGTAAGCGAAGTCGTATCGGCAAGCGTCAGGCTGGCGTTGCTCGATGGGAGTCCAAGCTCTGTAATCTCCAAAGTCACGCGAATGACGGCCGCGCCCGAGTCATCCTGAATCCAGAGCCGGTTGCCGTTTTCGGTTGAAAAGACCAACTGGTCGTCTTCGATGATCGTTTCGTCACCCGGTTTAATATTGATCGGACTGTCGTTAACAGCATCGGCATTGATTGTGATGTTGACGATATGGTCGTCGGTCTGGGCGCCGCCAAAGCCCGTGTTGCCTTGATCATCGACATGGATGATCAGTTGATCGGTGCCAACGTACAGCTTGGTCGGCTCGTATTCCATGCCGTCCAGAGCGTTATCAAGATCGGCCAACGTGCCGCTGAATACCAAGTAGGCCTCACCATCGGCGGTTCCTTCGTAAAACGTCAGGTTGTTAGTGGAATTGAGATTAATGACGCCGTGGGTCGCAGAGAGTGTGACTCGCAACTCGCTGGTTTCGGCATCGACATCGGCGATCGAAATCAAGTCCCCATTTTGGAACTGGATGGTGGTATCCTCGGTTATCGTCTTGGATGTGATTCCTTGAATATCAGGTGCGTCGTTGACCTGAGTGATCGCGATGATCTGGCTGACGGAATCACTCGTGCCTCCATCACCGTCGTGCAGAACAAAGCGAATCGTCCGGTCGGATGTGTCCGGGTCGTTGGGAAGATTTTCAAAAGTGATGTTGCGGGCGAGTGTCTGGGTCGCCGCGATTGTGGCGTCTGAGTTTAGTGTGATGACCAGGGGAGTCGAGGCAACTCCGCCGGTAAAGGATCCAATGATTAAACCGCCAAACGTGACATCACTTCCGGAAACACCAATCTGCCCGGGTAGAATTCCTTCGTCATTGATCGCCAAACGGTCATTGGCGGTGCCGCCAGCGAGATAATCGATGATCAGCCGTCCACCATCGAAATCAGCGGAATCGGTATCGGTAACGACCGCGGCGCCATCGATAATGATCGGTGGATTGTTTTCGTAATAAGTCAGTGGCGTGCCTGGGAGGTCGACAGCCGGGGCTTCGTTGTTGAAAACAAATTGTCGCGCAAATACGCCATTATCATCATAGGTCAGGGAACCGTCACCTGTCCAAACTACGATGAAATCCCCGTTGTCACGGATCGCGATCGACGAATATCTTTGGTCGACCGTATCGAAAGGATCAACTTGAATCACCTGATCCTGTGCTGTTCCAGCCGCACTGAATTCCTGGTAATAAATCTGTTTTGGCCTGACATCGGTCCAAGTAACGACAAATTGCCCGTCGGCCATCGCGTCGACAGAAGCATTCGCCTGGTTGCCGGCGGTATTGCCAGCATTGACCAGAATTTCGCCGCCTATTTTGGTTGCATTGGCTGCAAACAACTGGCCAACGATTCCGTCATTGCTGCTGTCAAGCGGATGATTTTGGCCAGTCCAGACCACTACAAATTCCCCAGAATCAGCGATCGCAACCGATGCGTCGTACTGATCGTTGGCCGTTTCCGTGTTGACCAGAATCTCCGAACCGATCGTGGCACCGTCGGAATCAAATTTCTGGGCATACACGCCTAGTCGATTACCATCCTGGTTATCACTTGCCGTCCACGACACGACAAATTCGCCAATGTCGTTCATATCAACTGACGAATCATATTGATCAAATGATATTTGCGTGTTGACCAGAACATCCGCAGCGTCAAGCACGTTGCCGGCGGCATCGTAGCGTCGGAAAAAGACGTCTGACTTACTGTTTGCGCCGGCTTGATCGTCATCGCTGGTCCAGGTCACCACAAAATTTCCGCTGCCGTCGATGGCGACTGCCGGACCGATCTGGTTGCCCGGGAAATAGTCGTTTATCTGAAATTCATGCGTCCCAGGTAATTCGCCAGGAACGTCCAGCTTGTTGCCCAGTGCGTCGAACCGCATACCAAAAATGCCGAATCCGTCGCCGTCCTGATTATCTTCACTGGCCCAGACAACGATAAAGCTGCCGTCGTCCGCCATGGCGACGGCGGGGCTCATCTGGTCTTTGTTGATGTATTCGTTGACCGCGATTTCGCCGCCAGTGGGATTTCCGTTGACGTCCAGGATCTGAGCAAAGACACCATAATCACCGGCGGCAGGTACATCCTGCTTTTTGCTTTGCCAGACAACCACCGAGTTGCCCGCATTGTTGGTCGCAACCGCTTGTCCGCCCGAGAAATTCGTTTCCTGGGCATCGGTCGTAAACGTATTGACGTCAATGAGGGAGCCGGATTCGGTCGCGCTGAGGACACCGATCCAGTCATGGCGGACTTCTTCACTGAAAACCACGTCCGCGTCGACTTCGCCGACGGCATATTCGAAGATCCAGTCGCCACCGAGTGAACCATGTCCCGTCAAGTCATCACTGGCTGCAATGTCGGCTTGCGTTAGCTCCGCCAGTGAATCGATCAACAGTTGGCCGTCTTCGGTTGCAGCCAAGTTACAGCCGTAGAACAGAATGTCGGCATCATTACCTAAATGATTCGTCCAGGACGCGATTTGATTTTCGTATTGATCGAGATCGGTAAATGTCAACGCGGAACCGCCGAGGTTGACCTGTCCGTCGGATCCGTGGGTCACAAAGTGAACACTAGCGAGATTTGTATGCGATTGAAGCAACCGTGTGACCTGTTCCACACCATCGACCCGATCGTCCAAAACGTAAGCGAGGTAGTCTGGCCCACGGCTTTCGAAATCCGAGACGAGTTGATCGAGTTGGTCAACGTCGTGATTGATAAAGAGGATATTCTGCGTCGAGGAACCGGGGTCCAGTTCCTGATCAGGTTCAGTTGGGAGCAAGTCGTTCTGATCGCTCTGAAGCAGCGTTTCGATCAGTGAGAGCGTGCCAACTGGATCGCCAGCATGGACGAATTCCAATCGCTGCAGGTGATCTGCATCCAACGTGATGTTTGCCAGTTCGCTGGCGTCAGACCAATCGACGGGTTCGGCCGGCATATCCAGCGGCACCGCGCTGTACAGAACGCGATCCTCCAGGCAGACGCAGTCTGTCCGCTGGGGCGGTGACGCACCTGTGGCGGCAGGCCTGACGCGGCGCCAGTAGTCTTTCAGTCTTGTTAGCAGTCTGGATTGCATCAACGCGCTTTTTGGGCGGACATGGTCGGGTTGCATACCTACATTGAAAATCTAGGTTGCTTTTTCGCAACGCAGCCCTATTCATTTCGCAAAGTCTGCAATCAACCAGAGAAGAACCATCATTATTTGCGGAAACATTGTCACAACTGGAATATTCAAGCGCCAGACAAGCTTGAACGGAATCACCAAGCTGATTGGGATGTTCAAATTCGGGCGGCAATGGCGTTCCATGCTGCCGTTTCTTTAACAGACAAGGTTCGTGCTCGGCGCAGCAAAATAAAGACATCGAGTGTTTCGTTTTCTCAACACCGGAATCCGCCAGGATACGAAATCCACGTTTTTTCACGTTGTAGTTTGTCGTTCCTGCTTTGGCATCGTCGTTGCTTAAAGATCATTTCGATCCAATCATCATTTCCCGGCCGAGACGAGATCGAAACCTATGATTCTGAAACATGCCAACCCGCGATCGACAGTTATTGCCAAGGCGGAAGCCGCTGCTGACGCGCCCAAGCACGATTTTCATTGCCGCTGGATTGACTCGGCTGAGGAACTGGAGGCCATCCAATCCGGCTGGGAACGGCTACTCGATGTCGCGATTCATGCCAATTTGCTGTTCGATCCGGACTTTTTGATTCCCGCGTTCAAACATTTGGGCGATCCATCGGTACGGATCCTGGTCGTTGAGGCACCCGACAAGAAAAACCCCGCTGCGGCCCCGGTCGTTTGTGGGCTGATCCCGTTGCAGAAGAAGAGAATCTACGGCCTGCCGCTGAGCAGTCTGGAAATCTGGCAACACGATCAGTGTTTTGACTGCACTCCCCTGTTACGATGCGATTGTGCTGGTGAGGTACTGGAGACGGTTTTGGATTTCCTCGAAATCAACGAGAAAACGAGCCTGCTGAGCCTGAGTTTTGTTTCCAACGAAGGCGAATTCTCCCGCGTCCTGACCGATGTCCTGAGGCGACGCGATGGCAAACCGTTCTTGCGAGAGTCATTTACAAGGGCCTGTTTTCAACCAGAGATGGATGCGGATACCTATAAGGAACAGCACGTTTCCAAAAGCATCAAAAAGAGCGTGAGACGCTTGAATCGTCGCCTTGAGGAGCAAGGTGAGGTATCGGTCATCACCTATCATGACAACGCGTCGAGCGACGAGCTGATCGAGGATTTCCTGCGACTGGAAGCGTCGGGTTGGAAGGGCGAAGCCGGAACAGCGCTGGCGTGCGACCAACAAAATCAAGATTTCTTCAAGGAAATGGTCACACGGTCGATCCAGCGAGGCAAACTTTCATTCCTGACAGTCAATCTGGACGGACAGCCCATTTCCATGCTTTGCGATATGTATTCTCGAGGCGTCGGCTATGCCTACAAGACCGCCTTCGACGACCAGATGCGAGATTACTCCCCAGGCCTGATGGCCGAGCTACACAACATCGACTACATGCACGAACTGGATCTCAACTTGATGGATTCGTGCACCGATTCTGAAAACTCAACCATCAATCGAGTTTGGGGAGGACGCATTCGGTTTCAAAGCATGGTCGTTCCGTTACACGGAAAAACGTCGAAATGGGCGACGGCCTTGATGCCGCTCATGCAGCACGTCCGCCATTGGATTTCTCCCAATCGTCAAAAGTAACTGTTTGTCAAACCAGGAAATCACGGTGTGTCACAGGGGCGGTGTCGCAGTCACGTTTTGTTAGTCACCTGAGGCTAAACGGAAGCCGATCCGCCCAACCATGAAAGCTGAGCGGTTGGATCTGTGTTTGAAGAAGTTGACAATCGCGTGGCAATCAGGGACAAGAGTCGTTGTGGAACCCGTTATCTCCAGCACTTTTTGGCCGGCGGAGCTTTATGATGCGACCGACAATCATTGGATTTGCTGTTTTGTGGATGGTCCCCTGCTGCATCTTCAACTCCGAGTTGAACGCCCAAATTGACCGGGAAGTGGAAGAGAAACCAGCGTCACCGACCGCCAAAGTTGCCGACGTCGGATGGATCGCCGGCCATTGGCAAGGCAGCGCGATGGGGGGCGAGTTTGAAGAGACCTGGAATCCACCTTTTGCCGGAACAATGGTCGGGATGTTCAAATTTGCAAAGGGAAACGAGGTTCAATTCTATGAATTATTGACGATCGTCGAGAAAGACAACTCGTTGCTATTGCGATTAAAACACTTTGACAGGAACCTCGTCGGCTGGGAGGAAAGGGACAAAACGATTGAGTTTCCTTTGCGTGAGCTGACAAAAGACAGCGCCGTTTTCGATGGTCTGGTGTTTACGCGAGTCGACGCGAACAACATGAAGATCGAGGTCACCGCGAAAGAGTCAAACGGGGAACCGAAGACCATCCGGTTTCCCTGTAAACGTGTCGTTGATACCCATTCGGTCGAGTGATGCGGAACGTCTGCAAGAGTCGCGACGTTGGCTCGCGTTGCAGCGCTAGCCAAAATGCTTCGTCTCCGACGATCACCGACCGTAGATAAACTTTCGGGTTCCCGTTTTGAGTTCCGGCAACGCTTTCTTCAGTTCCGCCAGCGATTCCTCGGAGACTTTGGAATCTGCTACGGTCAAAAACTTGAGTTGCGTCATTTGCTTGAGTGGCGTCAGGTCGCTCACGGTGGAATCCTCAAGCTGCAACGTTTCGAGCTTGGGCAACTCCACGAGCGGGCTAAGGTCGGTAACTGACGTTTTGTCGGCATGGAGCGTCATCAAAGCCTTGATGTTCGCAATGGGAGCGAGGTCGGAAACCGCCGTGCCCTCAATCGAGAGATCCCGGATGTTGACCAGTGAACTGAGCGGTTGGAGGTCGGTCACCGCGGTCGAAGTGAGAAATAGTTCTTCAAGATTTGTCAAATTCTGAAGCGGACTCACGTCAGCAACTTTGGTATTTGACAGGTCGAGTTTCTTCAGACTGGTCAGTTTGGCCAGGGGCGAGACATCAACGATCGGATTTTCGGTGATATAGAGCCCCGTCAGCCCTTTAAAACCTGAAATCGCAGCCAGGTCCGAGATGTTGTTTTTTTCGATATGCAATTCTCGCAATCCAGTGAATCCGGCAATCGGAGCGATATCCTGCAATTCGGCTGCCGGGAGATTCACACCGACGACGTCGGAGACGTAGTCGATGCCGACGAAGTTCAACAACCAACCCTTGGGCTGAGCCTTCATCTCATCCAGCGTAAGAAATTGGTTTTGGTCACCACGCTCGATCCGATAGGTGACATCGCCGCCAAGATCTCTGGCCCATTGGACCGCGGCGCGTTGCGTATTGACTCGCCACGTCACCCACGCCATGAAGACACAGCAGAGTAACAGGATGCCCACAATCACCCGGAATATCTTGCGGCCGAGCGAGGTTGGTTTGCTGCCTTCCGGTGTCGACGATGAAGATTTCGAATCGCCCATGTCTAGATCCTAGTAAGATTTCATGATCAAAATGCGGGAACCGAATGTCTGAACCTGAACGAAATGGCACGTTGATCGATACACGCTAATCATGTTTGCTGATTCGCAACCCACGGGGGGGTTGGCGTCTTCGGTGTTCATTTTCTGGGGACCAAGCTGGCTTTACAATCACTGCGTGACCGAATGAGCCGATCCCTGTCGTGAATGGACAATTTTCCCAACAACGAGCCGTTACGTTCGACACGCCAGTATAGCTCAGCCACGTGGCAAAGGAAGACTGCTAATCGAGCGACTGGCTGGGGTTCGGTGAAAAGTCAAACTGCCGCTTTCGTCTCTCGTGAGGAGCAGTGTACTTGAGCCCGTCTCACGGGGCGATCCCTTCGAACTGGATTCAACTGGTGATCAAGGCGCTACCTGCGGTTGGTGCAGACACTCGCGAATGCTGGCCATGATATCCGCGGTTGATCGTGCTTTTCTGGCCTTTTCGAGGAAATCGGTTTTCAAACAGAGCCGCGAAAGTTCCGCGAGAATTTTGAGATGGATTTCACGGTTGCCTGGCGAACCGGTCGTAAAGAAGAAAACATCCAGGGGTTCCTGGTTGGCGGTATCGTAATCAATCGGCTGGCTGGTTGTGAGAATTGCGACAACTGAATCGGACACGCCGGCTTGACCAAGCGTCGCGTGCGGAATCGCCATGCCGCCACCGACTGAAGTATTCTGTAACTGTTCACGTTCCCACAACGCGGATTGGATCACGATGGGGCTGATTTTCTGATAGTGACCGGCGAGCAACTCGGCGGCGGTCTTGAAGAGTTCCTCTTTCTTGCTGATTGGCAGAGCGACCTGGACGCATTCCTCGGCAACAAAACGCAGCAGGTCAAATTCCTTCTCCACCGGCAAGTGCTCAACATCAAAAACTTCATATTCCTGATGGAATGGCGTTTTCAACCAAAGCACCGAGCATTCTGCTCTTCGCGTTAAGCGGTCTTTTTCATTGCCGAACATCCGGCCAGCAAAGGTCCGATTGGGGGCAGCGCCCATGATCATCAAGTCGTAAGCTGCGGAGGCTCTCTGGATGGACTCAAGCTCGTTTGTGCCATGCAAGACAACGGCCGATGTCGGGCTGGTGCAAAGATCTCGTAACTGATCCACGTAGTCGGCCCGCGCCTGCGTGTTGCGAGGTTCCTGACCTTCGGCGACGAAGCAGATGAAGTTCAATTTTGCCTGATAGACCTGGGCCAGGTGATCGGCCGTCGTCACTACCAGGGAGTCGTGGGGGCCAGGTTCGGCAAATACCAGAATTTCGCGAATGTAACGAACGCCTGCGTCTTTGAACACCGCCAGATTGCACGGGAGATGGTCCTGCAGCCAGCCGACAGGGTTTTGAAACGTGATCCCGAAATTGCGACGACCGGCAGCTTCCATCACGACCCACTCGCAGTCCAGTCGATCGGCAACTTCATGGATCGTGTGGACGACATCACGGGTGACCGTTTTGTCGTATTCAAGTTGTACGCCTTCGGCCTCTGCCATGGCATGAATTCGCCGGCTGAGCGCCACGGTTTGTTGATCCTCTTCGAGTGCATCGGCGAGATAAATCTGCTCGGGAACGGCCGTCAGGTGCAGCACCTCCAGTTTTCGGCCATGTGCCAGCGAGGCTCCCATTTCGACCAGTGTTTCCGCAGATCTTTCGCTGCCGAACAACGGAACAACGACCGCGGCTTCAGCCGGCAGGTCTTCAGTCAGCGATTGAGCCTGGCCGATTTTCTCTGCGAACAGATCCTCCCGACGCCCCATTTTTGCTACGACGCCACGTCGCGAGGTTTGTTGTTTTCCATAGCCGAAGTAAGAAATCGCTCCGACGAAGCAGATGCAGCCAATCGCGAACAGGCTGGTCAATCCCATCGCACCGAGCAATACGATACCGCTGACCACTCCCAGAATCTGAACCCACGGATAAAACGGGGACCGAAATCGGGGCTTGTACCACTCGGCAGCAATCTCGCGGAGCACAATCACCGTCCCACAAACGAACATGAAAGCCAAAATCATGAACGCGCTGGCGAGTTTGGCGATTTGCTCAACCGGCAAAAACAAAATACTGACGGCCATGACAACCGCCGTCAACAGAATGCTCGTGACCGGAGTCATGAATGTCGGATTGATTTTCTGAATCTGTTTGGGCAGCAAGCGATCACGACTCATCGCAAAGGGAAACCTGGATGCCGCAAGTAACCCGGCAACCGCCATCGAAACCATGGTGACGACCGCAAACAGGGCTGCCACGGTGCCGGCTACCGAACCGCCGATGATGGTCGCAAATGTGAAAATCGGGTGCAGATCCGGTTTTCCGGTCCCCTCGTAGTTGATCAATTGTTCCATCGGAACCTTCGTGACCAATACAAACACGACGAGGACATAAACGCACATCACGGTTAGCCAAGATATCAAGATTCCCAAGGGCAGGTTCCGATCAGGGTTTTTGACTTCTTCGGCAATCGCGGCGACTTTGGTAACACCGGCGTAGGAGACGTAAACGAACGCTGTCGCGGCCAAAAATCCATGGATGCCATGCGAAAAACCGGCGTCCAGAAAACTCAAATCCATGCTGCCGGCGCCCACGACCGACATTGCCAACAAAGCGGACAACACACCCGTGATAATGAACTTCTGCATCTTGCTGATCACGCTGACGCCAAGAATATTCAGGATGGTAATGACCGCCAACAAGGCAATTGCGACCGGCTTGAGCGGGACGTCAACAAGCACCGACAAATAGGCACTGAAACCGACCAGGGCAAACGCGCTTTTGAGCAGTAGCGACAGCCACAGGCCAAGACCCGAAATTGTGCCCGCCAATGGCCCAAAAGTTCTTTCCAAATATACGTAGGTGCCGCCCGATGTAGGCATCGCCGTGGCCAGTTCGGACTTGGAGAGCGCAGCCGGTAAAACGCTTAATCCCGCGACCAGGTACGCCAGCCAGACCATCGGACCTGTCTTTGCTGCGGCCAAGCCCGGCAACACAAAAATTCCGCTGCCGAGCATCGCGCTGATGCTGATGGCGACAACCGCGCCCAATCCCAATCTTCGTTCCAGCGTTTTCAGAGTTGCACTTTCAAACTAGCGACAAAGGCTGAGGAATCGTCCCAAGACGGATTGTTGTGATGGCACTGCCCGCAAGCGACCATGACGACTCCCGTTGCTGGCATCCTGGCGATTGAAATTCGGGAAGGATCTCGAAACTACCGATCAACTCGCGTAGATATTAACAAGCTAGGCGTGGCGGCCGATAGAGCGAATCGTAGCAGATAAGCCGTCTCTTGGCGTTGGCTCCGAACGAAGGAAGCGCTGGACAATTGTCGAATTCGACATTTCGCTGATCGAATTAATCGCGAATCACATCCGGTTTTCAATTCAGGAAGTGTCGGTTCGGTTATGAATCCAACATTAACAAGAAGGGGCTTGGCGTTCACAAAGGCTCGCGGATACAGGCCCGAATCTGACGTTTGGATTCTGCATGAATGATGATCGCGGGCCATGTGCGGATTCGCTCGTCCCCAAATTAACTAAGTCCACCACGAGTTTTTAAATGAAATACATATTCCCTTCGAATTGTCACAAATCGCGTCGGAATTGCCAAATGGCACTGGATTTGCGTCTAGATAAGGAAAACGAATAAACGAGATGAACTCCGATGCATCAACAGACAATCTTGTATGCAACCGACCTGTCACCGCAAAGCCTTGAGAGCTTTCAGCTGGCGTGTCGGATTGCAACGGCATGGAAAGCCAAATTACTTATTGCTCATGTGGAAGAGCCCCCGCCGCAAACCGAATTTAGCGGGTACCTGAACGAGTATGATCTCGGCCGTGAATTGCGAAAGATCGTGCCCTACAACGTTCAGGTTGACTACGAGCATATTTTGCGGCAGGGTGATCCAGCGGACGTGATCCGGGAGTTGGAAAAGGAATACAACGTTGACTTGATCGTGCTTGGCACGCATGGCCGCAAGGGACTGGAGCGCATGGTGATCGGCAGCGTGGCCGAGAAGATCATGCGCAGAGCGAATTGCCCGGTGTTGACTTACCGGCAAACTGGACTGGAAAGAATGCTCAGCCGCGTCGATCGAAAGGCCAAAATTCTGGTACCGACCGACTTTTCGGTGCACAGCTATGCTGCGCTAGATTTCGCTTCGTCGATCGCAGCGGCCATATTTGCCGAGCTGACCATCCTGCATGTTGGCGAACCCGTTAAGTCGACGGCTCACGATCCTACGGAACTGAGTTTGCACCGACAGACGTTACGGGAGCAGCTTCGCCATGTGTTGCCAAACAAACAAGCGGTTACCTGTCACCACAAATTGCTTATCGGATCGCCGGCCAAAGAGATTACCAGTTTTGCCAATGAGAATCATTTCGAAATCATTGTGTTGGGAACGCATGGGCGGCGCGGAGTTGGGCGAGCATTTTTGGGGAGTGTCGCCGAAATGGTTGCCCGAAACGCAAACTGTGCCGTCATCACCGTAAAACCGAGTAACAAAAGACATTCGGTATTGAACTACCAGTAGCCGGAAATGACGGAAAACTTGGTTGGTGGATTGTATGATCGCCAATACAATTGGTTGGTCCGTTGATGGGATGGATCGCTCATCGTGAGAACGGTGCTGCAGATACTTCGCGTGATTACGAGTATACGTTTGGATGACGTGGATCGGCTTGTCGCTCGGTTCGCAGAATCGGTGCCAGGCAGGCAATTGCCTCCTCGACCCGGGTTTCGAGATCGTCGGCCAGCGTAATCCATGTTGAAATGGCAATATCGGGAGGCGGATCGAATGAATGGTATCGAGAGAATTCTCTGCCCGGTAGATTTGTCGGACAACAGTCTGGCCGCAATCGAATTGGCGACGTCGCTGGCAAAACATTACGATGCCGTGCTGGTTTTCATTTACGTCGCGCCACAGTGGCTGCCTGATGAATCGATGTTGGGAACCGAGTACATTGAAGCCGTCATTGCGGACGACAAAAAATCGCTGGAACAACTCCGGCCTGCGCAAGAATCGATCCGATTCGAGCATCAATTCAGCCAGGGTAATCCGGGACCACAGATTGTCCGAGCGGCCGAGGATTGCGACCTGATCGTGATGAGCACACACGGTCAATCCGGTGTACTACGGTTATTGATGGGTAGCGTCGCCGAGTACGTGATTCGCCACGCCAGCTGTCCTGTGCTGACGGTAAAAAATCCGAAAGCCAAGCTGAATGCAGCGAATAAGCCTGAGTCCAAGGTTGCCCGCCAACGATTTGCCACCGAAGCCATGCATCACGTGAATCCCATTCAGGGTTTTGAAAAGATCACGGATGTCGTTGCTGAATTGGACCGGGCGAATCAGACTGCTGCGCCGGTCGTCGACGAGCGCGGAAAATGCATTGGAATTCTCACCACCACCGACATAGCCCGGTACCGGGAATTGCAGAAACGGTACGAGGAGCATGATGAGTCGGTCATCGATGAAATATTCGAAACTGACAAGTACGGACAGCGTCGCGCCACAAATCTCGATTTTGACCAGGTTCGTCGTCACATGACGTCTCCGGTCATTACGGTTTCCAACCAAGACTCATGCCGCCAGGCACGCGAACTGTTCGCGAAGAACCCGACGATACATCACCTGGTTGTACTCGATGCAGAAGAGCATCCGATCGGACTGTTGGATACAAAAGATGTGGGCAGCGACGAAGACGTTTCGTCGACTGCTGAAATTTGATAACCACTATGACTTTATTAATTAGCAAAGGACGTCGAAATGTCGTTCACTACGCAACCGATTATTATTCCCTGGGATTTTTCGGACATGTCCAAGGAGGCCTTGAATCAGGCCATTGAAATGGCTGATTCACCGGGGCAAATCGAAGTCGTTCATGTTACGCCTTACCCGGCGGCGATGGAGCCGAGCGTCGTGTGGGGAACATACTCCGAAGAAGGAATCAGCGATAAACTCCGTTCAAGTTTTCGGGAGATTGTTCCCGAAGAGAAATATCCGGGACTCAAGTTTGTAAGTTATTTTGGGGATCCGGGGCATGAGATTACAGCTCATGCAAAAAAAGTCAACGCAGGCCTGATCGTGATATCGTCTCATGGTCGGACCGGACTTGGACGGCTGTTGATCGGGTCAGTCGCGGAGCGCGTCGTGCGACTGTCGCCCTGCCCAGTACTCGTTCTTCGCAAAAACCACAGCTAACCGAAGTTTAGTTCCTATCAGGATGGGAGATAGAATCGTGCTTGACACCGGGACTCCATTGATCGCCGAGTTTTTGAAAGATCATCAGCAATTTTCGCGATTGATTTATGAAATCGCGAAATTGCTGGACGCTGACAAGATCGCGGAGGCGCGCTGCCGAGCCGAAGAGTTGGACGTGGTTGCCGGCCCGCATATCGCCTACGAAGAGGCTGAACTTTATTCGCGTCTGGTAGGGCTGGGCGAAACGTCCATCACCGAAGAAATGCTCGTTGACGAACACCGGTCCATGTTGGCTGCCTTGCGCTTGCTTCTCGAGGAACCCGACCTTGTCGGCGAGACTCTCGAATCGGTCAAAGCGGGATTCAAATCCGCACTCGCTCACGCGGAACACTGCGGTTCGCTGATCAGCCTGATGTCAAGGTTGAGCGAAGTCGAACAAGCCGCATCGTTGGTTCAGCTGATTCAGCTGCGGACGCAAGGCAAAAAGTGGACTGATTCATAATGTGTCGACTGTACGGGTTTCTTTCGAATGAACCCACGAAGGTGGATTGCAGTCTCGTCTATTCGCAGAATTCGTTGATGCTGCAAAGTCGCATCGACCACATTGGGCGAGATCACACCGACGGTTGGGGAATCGCCACCTATCGAGACGGTGTGCCGCACATCGAAAAACAAATCACTGCCGCTTACCAATGTCAGATGTTCAGCGCGGCGGCAGAGAAAACCTATTCGACGGCAATGTTGGCCCACGTAAGACGCGCGACGGTAGGTCGGAATTCGATTCTCAATACCCACCCCTTTGCGAGTGACAAATGGACGTTTGCACATAATGGCGAGGTCACCGGTTTTGAGGGAGTTCGGCAGCAACTGGAACGCGAGACCGAATCGAGTCTGCAAACAGAACGAAAGGGTGAAACGGATAGTGAACAGTTTTTTCTGTGGTTGTTGACGCGCTTGAAGAGCCGTGGCATTTCAAGTTTACGCGAAAATGTGGCCAGCCAGGCGGCCGAACGGGTGGCGGAATGTCTGACCGAACTGGCCCGGCGCTGCACCGAGGCAGCGCCAGAGCTGCAGCCCCGACTCAATTTCGTGCTGACGGATGGAATTGGAATGCTGGCTTGCCGCTGGAACAATTCCCTCTACATGCTGGAACGCCGAGGCATCTACGAATGCGAAATCTGCGGCATTCCGCATATTCACCACCATGAAACGGCAGACCATCGTGCCGTGGCGCTGGCCTCGGAACCGGTGACGCATGAGGATTGGCAGGAAGTTGATAATCACAGTGTCTTGCAGGTTAACATGCAAATGCCAATCAAAGTGCTGACCGCGTAGTCCGCTGACGTGATTTTTCCAGTGCTAACGTGACGGGAATCGAAATTGCGAATGCCGCTTAATTCCTGTCGTTCACAGCCATCCTCGAATCGGCGGATTCTTTGCCGATTTTCAGTTTCATGTCAGCCAGCAAGGGTAAGTGATCGGAAGCGACCTTGGCCATTCGCGAATCGATAACTTGAACGGCCGTTGTCACAAGTGCTTTCGAAACAAAAATGTGATCCACCCGGGAAATCGGAAACGGACTGAACAATGTTGATCGTGTCGGGTTTTGATCGAACGACTCCACGTCAAAAAGTTCTTTGCTGAACTCCCGGTGGGTGGGAGAGTTGGGAAACGCATTAAAATCCCCGCACAGAATCACTGGTCCCAGCAGCGAAGCAGGTTGTACCCATTCTTCAATCAGCTGTTTGGCTTGAATCAACTGTTCTTTGGGGTAGATGCTCAAGTGGGTACTGATCAGCTGGAGGGTGGTCGATTCATCGACGTCAATTTCGACCCATAAGGCGCTGCGTCGGGAGCGATCTTCTTTATGGTGGTGCAAGCCGGAGGCCCGCACCACGCGCATTGGAAACCGCGTCAAAATGGCATTCCCGAATTTTTCGCCTTCAATATGCCAGGCGGGGTGAAACTCGAAATTGTATTCAAGGCGTTTGGCAATTTCTTCCGCTTGATCGAGGTAGCCGGAGCGTTTTCGTTCCACGTCCAACTCCTGAAGGCAGATGATATTCGCTCCCGACTGGGAAATTACGCGCGCGATGCGACTGGGCGAGAGCTGACCATCCATGCCGACACACGCGTGGACGTTATAGGTCAGCAACCGAAACAGTCCGTTGGTTCGCGGCGTCATCCTGCTGTGTTCATGGTTCGGAGCGCGGCCCAGGAAATTCATCGCGGCCATCCGTAAATCTGCAGGACGCAAGTAGTTTTTGCCAGTAATCGGCAGCGAAACATCCGAGGGTATCAACGCGAAAGCGCCCGTTTCCTGCCGACCTGGCCCCGCGTGGGCGCCGTTTTGGAGCACGAAACTGGTGCACTCTGGCTGATGGGTCCAGCCGATCAGCAGGATGTCACCCGCGTCCGGATGATGAGCCAGTTGAATCAAATCCCGGCAGACATCTTCCAGAAAAGGATGATCGGCTCCGAAAACCCGAACCATGTCGCGCGGCAACCGGTAGTTGCCGTCGCGGGTAGCCACCGATGCTTCTTTTGCTCCTGCGGACTGCACGGCCATGGGTACGTCAAACTCGTTTGCCAAACGTTCAGCAATTTCGTCTTGACGTTGTCGAGCCGGTTCGTTGAGGAAGTAGACAAACGCCAGTGTGCTGGAAGTTACGGTTTGGACATTTGCGGACCGGGACAACATGTCCTCATCCTGTTCGCCAAATAACATGGAGACGAGCCAGCCGATCCCGATCCAATTTGCCCTTGTCGGCAGGCGGCCTGGTTTGATGTTGGTCGAAGCAGTCGATTGCGGGCAACAGTCGTCGGTGAGTTCGGCGACAACTTGCTGGATCAGTTTGCCATGTTTGAGCTGGTAAGGCCGGGTGGTTTCCTGACCATGATCGGAAAACACCCAGATATCGTATTCGCGACCTGCGCCGCGGTGGGCCGATTTCCAAATGCGTCGAATGGCACCGTCAATTCCCGCCAAAGTCCAATGGGCAAATCTTGACGAAGGACCGCGCCGATGGGCCTGTTCATCGTAGCCGAGGAAATTGACATGAATGATGGGCAGTCCTCGCGCGACGTCGTAGCAGGCGCCGGCCGTGACGCGTTCACGAAGCAGAACAACGACCACAACGCGGGCGGGAATCATAATCAATTCCTGCCAGAATTGCCGGCCCGAAAAGATGCCACGCACAAAATCGAAGGTTGCTAAAAAGAACTCAACGACCATCAAGCCCAACACCCGGAAAAACATCCAGAAATGAAGCAGCATGACCAGGAAGAGTTTCACGGGATTGATTGCGTCGAAGAACTCACCGCGGCCAAAGCTGGTGGCACAAAAATGCACCTCGTCGGCGCCTCCGCCATAATTGTTGCAATACGAGCTACCACCTTCCAGCAGTCCTGGGCTGTCCGTGCTCAGTTGCTGTTCCACATCGACCGCGATTTCATTCGCAAACATGCGAGCCAAATGTCCGGTTCGATGGTCGCGGAAACCAAACGCCGGGACGATACACCGTTTGCCATAATAAAGCTCTCCCTGCACACCCGGCGTACTGGACGGCAGTCCGGAATAGAAATGATGTTCGTCGAAATGCTCTTTTTCCAGTAAAGACTTGACGAAGGGCATCCGGTTTTCGTTGACGGCTCGATCAAGCTGTTTTCGAGAGAGCCCGTCTATTTGAACCAGGACCAAACCGGGCTCGGTCGAGTCGACTTCCGCGCGCGGCAATCCGAGTAGCCATACCACCCATTCGTTTCGAGAAACAATTCGCCGCAGCTGTTTCCAGATGCGGGTCGCAGTCGTAACTCGAATCGGATCTCTCATTTTTCAACGTGTCTCGGTGCGCCGCGCGGGCTACTCACTTTCGGCGACGGCCTTAACGATATCAAAAGTCGAGATAATGCCGACCAGTTTTTCGTTTTCGTCGATGACCGGAAGATGATGAATAGACTTTTTGGCAAATATTTTGCAGGCTTGGGCCAGTTTTGACTCCATTCCGATGCTGATCACCTCGTAGGTCATCAACTCGTTGACTTTGCGATCTTTACAGGTGTCGACGGATTGTCGCAGCCCCTCGGTCGAAAACCCATCGCCATCCATGTCCATCGCCTGCGAAAGCTCGCGGTCCTCCCGGAGGAACAACTCGGTGAGATCACTTCGGGACAGGATCCCGATACATTTGCCGGCTCCATCGATGACCGGAAGTGTCGTGTGCCCGTTGTCGCTCATCAGGTTGATCGCGTCCTCAATTGTGTCTTCCACCATCACCGATTGGATGTGACTGGTCATTACATCTTTAACCAGGATATCCGCAAACTTTTTTAGTGTTGTCATCTTAAACTCCTGTTTTGAGGGGCAGGTCGTCCGTGTTTCCGGTGGCTGGAACAACCTTCGTCAATGGTGGATGGTGTCGACCTGTCGGACGCAACGAGTTCTGCCAGTCGTCGCGGCACCGATTCCTGAAACATTTCGCGAACTTCGTCTTCGGAACGCCCAATTCCGATCGTTTCGATCGCAGACTGGTTTTCGATTCTCCCCGGGTTAAAAAAGACAAGTGTTCCCCTTCTGGTCCGTGGATCATAAAGATCGTTTTCCAGATCACGAAGCAGATCTGAAAATCCAATTCTATCCAA
This sequence comes from Pirellulaceae bacterium, assembly GCA_942492215.1. GTDB lineage: Bacteria > Planctomycetota > Planctomycetia > Pirellulales > Pirellulaceae > Mariniblastus. The sequence goes on along the minus strand of CALODY010000020.1, from coordinate 311,161 downwards.
GCCGGGGACTTGCAGTCTGCGTATGCAATAAGTTTTTCCATTTTGTTGGATGTTCAGCCGATTCATCAATGTCATCGGAGCGGATGTTCCGCCCCACCGTGCGTTGCATTCAATAAACTCGTAGCGACTGGATTCCAAGTTCTCTCCGACCAGTATAAGGTCGAACGAGCATCTTCCAACATACCCGAGTTGTTGAAACAGGGTCGCCAACAGGAAACCCGCTTCGAGAATTCGGCTTTCCAAATCCTCCGGTAGTCGCCTCGGATAACTGCCCGCAAACTCACCCTTTTCCTCCAGCATCAGTTGTTCAAACAATCCCTCCACGATCGGATCTCCCGAGCCAAGTGGTGGAATCCAGGTTTGAATGGAAGGACTGCTCACGATAGGTGATTCCCATACATCAATCAACACGCGACCGCTCCGGGGCCAGCCAATACCGGCCAGTCGGTTTTGAACGAACTCGCGAATTTTCTTTAGCGACTGCCCGCGGAGTGTTTTCGTATCCAACAGGAAGTTCCCGCAACCGCCGGTTCCGTGAGGATACTTGATTGCGATTCGGGCATGCGTTTCGGCAAGAGCCTGAACTTTTTCGCTGAGAGTTGCCAGGTTGTAGGCAATGTCCGTAAGCGGAACAAAACGGCTGCCTAACAGTTTTGACGCAGCCCGGGCAAACTCGATTTTATCATTGGCCCACCGGGAAAGTGCCGGCGGGGGGCCAATGACAAAGATCGGTCGACGACTGGCTCGGTGCAGCAGAGCCGCCAGTTCCCAGACGTACAAAGTTGACTGTTGCGGATGAATATAACTCATACCATGATGCCGGATTGCCCGGATGAGCTGCTGGCGCAGGCTTCGATCCAGCCAGCATTGGGCAGCGATTTGACGCGTTGAGTGCGGTACGCTGGACGGGAAAAGCCACTGGACGCGTCCCAGACCCAGCTTGTACTCGAAGTAATCGGAAAAGCCTGCCGGTATTTCACACGATTGTACAATCCAATCCCCGTCGACCGCGCGGAGACGAGCTCGTTGCTGCAAAAACCCGGAGCTGTCGATTCCGCCAATGACGGGAATCTCACTGAAGTCGTCCAAATGCAAACTCGGTTCATTCGTGATTGCAGCGGTGACCACATGATGCCTAAAAATGTCGTTCGGTTTTCCCAGCTGCGGATGCTCCCGGCGAATTACCTCGGCCATTGAGTTGACGCGTTTTCTCTGGCGCTGCGAGATCCCAATATCAAACCTGGAAATGATCGGTATTTTCATCCCTCAACTCCGATTGTCCGAGCTTCGCTCTTCCGGGGCTCAGGAGGCCGTTTCATGGTTGTATTTTCCTGACAAACTGAAGCTCCTCAGTCGTCAGTGGATCGTGCGATTCCATCTGTTGAGCGAGAACATCGAGGGTTGCCTCGGACGGATCGTGACCACGCCTGCGAATGCGTTGTTGAAGTTCCTCAACCGGGGCATCACAATCAAGAATCAGGAATTCGACGTCCAACCTTTCTGCCAGTTGGCGAAACATTGACCGGGGAGACTGCTTCAGGAATGTACCATCAATCACCACAGGAAACCCCGACTTGATTGCCAACTCGCAAAGCTCCAAAAGATGAGAATAAACCCAATTCGTCATCTCCGGAGAGTATTTGTCACGCGTTTTGAATTTATCCGCCAACCGCTGTCGTTCGACATCCGAACGAATTCGAATGCCGCCAGACTGTTCGAGAATTTGCATGGCTGCGGTCGATTTTCCGCTGCCTGAAAAACCATGCGTGATCGATAGCGTCGGCCGTAGCTCAAATGCAAAATACTGTGCCGCCGAAAAATACTTTAGCCATGGAGCCTCGCTGGGAGGCACCCCCCCCGTGGCATTGGAGTCCGCGCCTGCCGGGGGTGGCAGGTGGTTCTTTGGATTCAACCAAGTTACTTTTGCGCGAACCAGGGACCGATAGACAAGATAGAACCTGAGAACGTCCAGATCCTCGTAGTCGCCGGCTGCTTCCAGGTAGGCGTTCAACAACCTCCAGCCTAAATCGGGCCGACCCCGGGCGACGAAATCCATGACCGGAAACGAGATTTCACTGAGCAAGTCGATCCACTGAAACTCTTCGTTGAACTCGATTCCATCGAAAGGAATGAGCTTGCCGGTAAACTGAACAATGTTCCGCAAATGAAGGTCACCATGGCACAGACGAACCATTCCGCCATTCAGGCGAGACTGGAATTTGGGTTTGAGTTTTTCGAATTCGTTCAGCGTCCAAAGCTTGAGCGGGTTTAAAAATTCATCCCGCTGTTGAACCGAAACGGCATCGTGAACAGCGTCGAAGTTTTCCAACGCGTCTTTTTTTAAGTGTCCCAACTGCACACAGTCCCGCTGAGGAGTCGCCGACTCGATCGTCTCATGAAACTGCGCCAACCGGATACCAAATCTCTCAATTTGATCGCCTGTCAACTCCGGATGGTGAAGCCTGGCAGAAACAACGGCGTCTTGAGGAAACTCTTCCATCTTGACAGCGTATTCAACCGGCTGCCTCTCTGGCGGCGAGGGAGCCTCGGTCGAACAATCACTGCCGACCATTAGCCGACCTTCTCGCTCAAAGATCGGGACAACGTCGAGGTACAATCCAGGTGCGAATCGACGATTCAGTTTCAGCTCCATTTCGCAAAAGAGCTTCCTCCGTTGCAAAGTCGAATAGTCAACAAAATCAAAGTGCACCGGCTTTTTGATCTTGTAGGCGAACGGACCCGTCAACACGACCCAGGAGATGTGGGTCTCCATTAGCTGAATCTCGGAAACCTCGTGTGGGAAGGCAGAGGGATCAAGCAATGCCTCAATTGAGAAATGACTTCTGCTGGTATTGGCTAACATCGCAACGTCCCCAATATTGAGTCCAGTCCTATGAACAGCAATTTCAATGCCGAATAGGCTTCGCAGGAGGTCAAAAAAGACTGCAGGAGTTCAGAGAAACGTCCGGATTCTGCGAACCCTAACCAGTACGGCTGGCTCGAACTAAACCGTTAAATCTGACCCGTCCCAATTCCAGAGATGCCGAACAAATCTGCCAGCCAGGCATCCAATCGAAGATTATTGGAAGAAAATGGCGATTGGAGGTCGCGGTTTGGTTTCAGCGAGCGATTTCGCACTGATGTCATTTGGTATTTTCTTGGTTCGGCGGGTTGAGACCTTGCAAACAAAACACTGGTGGTTTTCGCTGGCGGCAGAGAAGTCGGCGATCGTGGGCGGCACGCATGGCAGTTGGGCAGGAAGTTACCGCCGGAAAGTCCCGGCAATTTTGGCGGTAGAACTTCCATGAACGCTTTGATTGCTGTGCCGGACTTGGCCGAACTTGGCCGACGGCAAGTTGGAAACTTCGATGGCAGGTATAATCCAATCAACAAAGCAAGCGATTCAGAGGACAGTGCTTAGCGGCAACCAATCGAAATGCAGGCTTCAACCCCAACACGAACTGCCGTATTCCGGGCCGTCGACGTTGCCAAGATTTACCAAATGGGCGAGGTCGAAGTTCACGCGTTGCGCGGAGTGAACGTTGAGCTTTACGAACACGAGTTTGTTGTTTTGTTGGGTGCGTCAGGAAGCGGAAAATCGACGCTACTAAATATTCTTGGTGGTCTGGATGTTCCAACTTCGGGCTGCGTTCACTATCTGGATCAGGAGTTGACTGCCAGCGATCCTTCAGAGCTGACTCAGTATCGGCGAAAAAACGTTGGCTTCGTGTTTCAATTCTACAATCTGATTCCCAGTTTGACGGCCCGCGAAAACGTTTCCTTGATTACGGAAATTGCGGACGACCCCATGGATCCGTTGGATGCGTTGGGACTGGTGGAATTGAAAGACCGTGCTAATCATTTTCCAGCTCAGTTATCGGGAGGTGAACAGCAGCGTGTGGCAATTGCGCGCGCGATTGCCAAGCAGCCCAAGGTGCTTCTTTGTGACGAGCCAACCGGTGCTTTGGATGTGCAGACGGGAATTGTCGTTCTGGAGGCAATTTCCCGTATCAACCGAGAGCTGGGTACGACCACTGCTGTCATCACTCACAACGCTGCGATCGCGAAGATGGCGGATCGTGTGATTTCTCTCTCCAACGGACGTATCGCTGGAGTACTAAAAAACGAAGCCAGGGTTTCCGCCGATGAGTTGGAGTGGTAGGTGATGCGCAGCCTCGACCGAAAACTTGTCCGTGATCTTTCGCAAATGAAGGGTCAGGCCGCGGCGATTATGTTGGTAATTGCCGCGGGGACGGCGACGTTCGTCATGTCACTTTGTGCGATGAGATCTCTCGCAGATGGCAAGGAGGCGTTTTATCGTGATTTCCGATTTGCAGAAATATTTTCGAACGCGAGACGCTGTCCCGACTCGTTAATTCCGCGCATCAAACAGTTGCCTGGAGTGGCCACCGTTGAGACCCGTTTGGTCTACGATGTGCTGATGAGTGTCCCGGAAATGTCGGAGCCAGCAACGGCTCGATTGATCTCGGTGCCGGAAACCGGCGAACAGATTTTGAACAAAGTCTATATCTCGCGCGGGCGTATGATCGAGCCGGGGCGCAGCGGTGAAGTCGTTGTCTCGGAGATGTTCGCGGATGCTCATGGTTTTGTACCGGGAGACAGCGTCAGCGCTATTATTAACGGCAAACTGCAGGAATTGAAGATTGTCGGGATTGCGCTTTCTCCAGAATATGTGATTCAGATCCAGGGTGGCAGCATGCTGCCAGACAAAAAGCGGTTTGGCATTTTCTGGGTGAACGAACTGGAACTCGAATCGGCTTTCGATATGTCCGGGGCGTTCAACAGCGTTTCTCTCAAACTGGCCTACGGTGCCAACCCGCAGGAAGTGATGACACAGCTGGATGATCTGCTCGAACCGTTTGGAAGCATCGGCGCTTACGACCGAAGCGAACAGCTTTCTCACCAATACGTTACGGATGAGCTGTACCAATTGAGCACGATGGCGTTGATCGCCCCGGCCATCTTCCTGTCCGTCGCCGCGTTTCTGTTAAACATTGTCATCTCGAGAATCATCAGCCAGCAGCGTGAACAGGTTGCGGCGCTCAAAGCGTTTGGCTACACCAGCTGGGAGGTCGGGTTTCATTACCTGAATTTGGTGCTGATCATCTCAATCGCGGGAACGATCCTGGGAACCCTGTTCGGCTTTTGGATGGCGATCAACTTGACCGAAATGTATCAGGAGTTCTACAAGTTTCCCTTGTTGTCGTTCTCGATTCATCAGGCAGCCGTGCTGTGGGCGTTTTTGCTCAATATATTGGCGGCTGTTTTTGGGACTTGGCTGGCCGTTCGCAAGGCCATCGATTTGCCTCCCGCCGAAGCCATGCGCCCCGAACCACCGCCCAGATACCGACCGACGTTTATTGAGCGGTTCATGCCCGGACAAGCTTTACCGCAGGAATTTCGCATGATCGTTCGTAACATCGAACGAAAACCCTTCAAGTCTGCCGTTTCGATTCTCGGTATTTCCATGGCCGTGGCCGTGTTGATCCTGGGCAGTTTTTCGCTCGATGCCCTGAACTACCTGATCGATGTCCAATTCCGTAAGGCCCAACGCCAGGATATCACGGTCGGTTTTGTGGAACCTGCGACTTCATCGGTGATGTACGAGGTGGCTCACCTGGACGGCGTCTTGGACAGTGAAACGATTCGGAGTGTGGCCGCACGATTTCGTTTTCAACACCGCTCGAAACGAGTCGGAATCGTGGGCCTGGAATCCGAGCCTCGACTGTTTCGACTGCTCGATGATAAAGAACAGCCGGTCCACGTTCCGGATCATGGCATCATGCTGAATGCCAAATTGGCCGAGATACTGGGCGCGAAGCTGGGTGATTTGATCACGGTGGAAGTTTTGGAAGACAAGCAGCCTGTCGTCCAAGTTGAGGTCAGTGCGCTGGTCAAAGAATTCAGTGGCGTCAATGCCTACATGAACAAACGTCAAGTCCACAAGCTGTTGAAGGAATCGGAAGTTGCGTCTGGTGCGTTCCTGAAAGTCGACGCCAATCGTATCGACGAAGTTTTTCACGAATTGAAGACCCGGCCTGGTGTCGCCAATGTCTCGATCAAACAAGCGACGATCAAGAGCTTTATGGAGACGATCGCCGAAAACATGCTGACCATGCGCTCATTCAACATCTTGTTTGCCGTCGTGATCGCCATCGGAGTGGTCTATAACAGCGCCCGAATATCACTTTCTGAGCAAACCCGTGACCTGGCAACGATGCGCGTGATCGGATTCACACGCAAGGAGGTGGGAACGATCTTGCTGGGAGAGATTGCACTCTTTACCCTCGTCGCAATCCCCGTAGGTTGGCTGATCGGATATCTATTTGCGGCGGGTCTGACTGCCGGTCTTGATACAGAGAATTATCGCATACCATTGATCATTGGGCGCGGCACGTTTGCGTTTGCTTCGCTGATCGTTATTGTTGCGACGCTGGTCTCCGGACTCATCGTGCAACGTCGCATCAATCAACTGGATTTGGTGTCGGTATTGAAAACTCGAGAATAGTGGCGGAATATTCATGAAATTTTCGTTGAGAACTCTGATTTGGACCACCATTCTATTGGCCATGATTTTGGCCGGCGGATTCGCCATGGTTCCCAAGCCGATCGATGTGGAAGTCGCCCACGCGGTGGAAGGTCCGTTGCGAGTAACGGTTCAAGAGGATGGCAAAACGAGAATTCGGGAGAAGTATACGGTTTCGGCAGCCGTGTCAGGACGACTCGCCAGAATCGAGTTGAGGGAAGGCGACGAAATTCAGGCAGAAGAAACGTTGCTGGCCGTCATTTTGCCCAGTGATCCGGCCATGCTGGACGCTCGCGCACGCACCGAGGCGAACGCCAGGGTTCAGGCTGCGGAAGCCAGATTGCAGCGATCGGAATCCAACCTGGCCCAGGTCAAAATCAAACTCGATCTCAGTAATGCAAAATATGAACGGGCGAAACGCCTGCTGCCGACCAAAGCGTTATCAAAAGAAGAATTCGATATCGTGAAAACCGAATACCTGGCCAGTGTTCAAGCTGTTGAAACCGCGAAATTCGAAGCCGAAATCGCCCGGTTTGAATTGGAGATGGCTCGTGCCGCTGCCAAACAGTTTACCGAAACCGAATTGGAAGCGCCGGTAAAACCATTCGAGATCTACGCGCCGGTTTCCGGCAAGGTCCTGCGGGTGTTCGAGGAAAGTGCTACCGTGGTTACGGACGGAACGCCGCTGCTGGAAGTCGGTGACCCACAAAACCTCGAGATTGAGATTGATGTTCTTTCCACCGACGCGGTTCGAATTCAACCTGGCGCACAGTTAACCGTGGAGCATTGGGGAGGCGAGTCGCCGTTGCAGGCAAATGTACGTGTTATCGAACCGGCAGCATTTACAAAAATCTCCTCCCTGGGCGTCGAGGAACAAAGGGTCAACATCATTGCGGATTTTGTCGAAGTCAAGGAACGCCTGCAGTCCCTGGGAGACGGTTATCGCGTCGAGGCACGTATCACTGTTGCGGAAATCGACAACACGCTGCTGATACCCAACAGCGCACTATTCAGGTTTCAGCGGCAATGGCACGTGTTTGCCGTTGAGAACCAACGCGCGGTGTTGCGACAAGTCGACGTTGGACTGCAGAACGAGTCACATTCGCAGATCTTGCAAGGACTCAATCAAGCCGATCAGGTAATTGTTTACCCCAGCGACCAGATCAAAACCAAGGCGCGAGTGAAAACAGTTAGCCGGCAGGATTGACGCTCGAAAGTTTCGATCGCTGCAGCGTTGGCGGATCTTACCTTGACAGGGTAGACGGGAACCGTTGCGATGGAATGAGGCGAGTGGTCCGACGTCTCACAGAGGCTTAAGGGGCAACTGCCTTGAGTGGGATTTTTGACGATTAGACATTGCGTTTCAAAGCAAAAGACGGCACCGGATTCGCCAAGGGGCATTTCGGTCGAAATCGGCGGCGGCTGGGATTCAGAGGCGCACTGGCTCAAGACCAACGGCCCCAGTCTGTGGCATGAGCTTTGCTTCTTTTGAAATATAAAACTGCCATCTGCTAGAGGGGTTTTGTGATGTATCGACACATTCAACGTTCACCCATGCATTTGCTGCTCTACGTACCGGCCGTGCTAATGTTTATTTTTGCCTGGCAGCTGCGCAACGATGTCGCTCCCAGTATTGTCGTGCTGGTCGTGGGACTGATCGTCTTCATTTTGGCGCTAGCATTTCAGACGTTGACCGTTTCCGATGACGGAGAACGATTGGAGATTCGATACGGGCCACTCAATCTGTTTGGAACCAGGATCGCTTACCAGGACATCACGGCGGTGGCAGCGGGCAAGACGTCTTTGATTGATGGATGGGGAATTCATTTCATACCGTTTCGCGGCTGGACGTTCAATTTGTGGGGATTCGAGTGCGTCAAAATTTCTTGTGGCGAAAAACGGATTCGCGTCGGCACTGATGATTCGGGGAATCTGGTCAATTTTTTGCAGGGCAAAATCGAGAACAATCCGGTCACGCACCGAGAGGCTTGACTAACTTCGCTCCTTTTCGATCTAACGTTTTGGAGGGTCTCCAAATCGAGTTGTAACCTTCATTTTTGGTAATATTCACGGCATTCGGATTCGCGACCCCGTACGATTCGGTTGCCCTTCAAATCTCCGAAGAGCGACGTGATGACCGTCCAACGTCCATGTTGGTTGGGAGCCGGATGGCCCGATTCGCGATGATCTTCCAGGTAAATCACGACCCAATCGTGCGTGGTACCCATCGCGTGGGCGTGCTCGGTATTGGAAAACAGTGCCGTGTAGTGATGATCTCCGCGATCGGTGTGAAGAATTGGCAGCCAAAATTCGGCCCCTGGATTGAACCGGCGTGGAGAAATCCGGGGTAGTTTTCCCGAGGCAGCTTTATCTCGGTACTCACGGTCCACATCGAGCAACTCGGCGACGGGGATGTCCTTGGTTAGATCGTCGTTGCGAACACTGGCGTCACCCTGCAAGTCGACCGTTACTGAAGACGGCCGGGTCCGTCCTCGCGCTGCCAGGGATTCTCGAACTGCTCGAACTCGTTTTTCGCCAAACGCTGGGAGCCGAGCCAAACGACCATCCAGCGCAGCAGCTTGGAGCTCGGCAAGCGTTTCAACGCCTAATTCATGATGGATCTGCGCGGCCAGTTTCGGGCCAATGCTGGGAATCGACGCAAAAGCATGCTCGGCGACCTCGCGCCCCTGTAAACGCTCTAATAACGGCCAGCGACCGCCGCGAATCATCTGTTGCAAGGCTCGCGAGATGGTTCGTCCAACGCCTGGCAGCCTTTCCAGCCCGCTAATTCCATCTGCCTCGTAGAGTTGCCAAACAGGCTGACTCAGCCCTTTCAACGTAGCGGCGGCTCGCTGATAGGCTCCCGCGCGAAACCGATTGGCTCCTTGCTCCAGCAATACATTGGCGACGGAATCAAGTTTCTCTGCCAGTTCGGCGTTCGAAGGGGGATGTGCCGTCATCGTTTTCGATTCGAAAATTCATGTTTGGTCAGATATTTCGGCTTGGACGGCAGGGTTCAAGTGCAAGATGTCTGTCGTGACCGAGCACTCTCGAAAGCAAGCAATCGTTATGCCGTTTAGCTCGCGATACGGTTCGTCTGGCGGCTGAAACGTTCGAAATCGGCGAGGTCAAAAACCCATTCGTCGACACCTCACGGCACAAATAGCGCGCCATATGGCACGTTCGGCATCTTGAAAAGAAAACGTGCCGGCATTCGACCGGTGGCATTCGGTTTGCACCCCTATTCTGCACTACAGTCCGAATGTCAGCAGGGGGTCCGATGAACAACGTCGACTATTCGGAAGCTCACTTAGCCATGGTCGAGAATCAGATTGCCGCCAGGGGAATCCGGGATAATCTGGTATTGGGAGCGATGAAGAATGTGCCCCGTGAACTATTTGTACCGGAGCGGTTGAGGGAGTTGGCGTACGAGGACAATCCCTTGCCGATTGGAGCCGAGCAGACAATCTCTCAGCCGTACATCGTCGCTTTCATGATCGAAGCGTTGCGACTGGAAGGAGGTGAAAAGGTACTGGAAGTCGGGACCGGCTCGGGATATGCCGCAGCAGTGTTGGCTTGCATCGCAGGCGACGTTTTTACCGTTGAAAGAATCGGCTCACTTGTCAAATCTGCCCGGATCAACTTGAAATCTCAGGGATTCAAAAATATTCACCTGCGACACGGAGACGGCACGTTGGGGTGGCCGGAACACGCGCCGTTTGACGCCATCATCGTTGCGGCCGGTAGCCCGCAAGTTCCCAGTACATTGAAATCACAACTGAAAATCGGCGGCAGGCTGGTGATTCCGGTTGGGTCGAACAAAAGTTACCAGGATCTGGTCAGGCTCACCCGCGTTTCCGAATCCGAGTACATTAAGGAAGAAATTGCAGATGTTCGTTTCGTGCCCCTGATTGGTGACGAAGCATGGTAATCCCCCGGCGATCGGATCCGCGGAGGGTCACTCGTCCCCAATTTCTTGATGAAGCAGGTGGCCAGGGTCTGGGACGGGTTTGGGTCCAAGCTTGATAGGACGAGGAATCGGCAACCTTTCGAGCTTGTTCAGCAAAAGTGGAATTTGGGATTCCAAGAGGTGATATCGCTTTTTTTTGAGAACACAGGCAACGTTAATTTTCGAATTTGGGAGAGCAGTAATGTCCGTTGGAAGAATTTGCGTTCGCGAGGTTGATTTGGCGTTGCGTGATGAACCGGTTCGAGTTGCGGCGCAGCGAATGAACTCAAGAAACGTGGGATCTTTGGTTGTACTTGATCAGGATGACATTCCGATCGGGTTAATTACAGATCGGGACCTGGCGATTCGGATCGTTGGCAAAGGATTGGACCCGACCACCGTCACGGTCGGTGAGGTCATGACCAAAGCGCCAGAAGCCATCAATGAGGACACGACGATTGAAATGGCGATTGCCAGGATGCGCTCCGGACCGTTTCGGCGTTTGCCCGTCGTCGATGACGAAGGCAAGCTGGTCGGGTTGGTCAGCCTGGACAATATTCTTGAGTTGCTGGTCGAAGAATTTAGTGATATTGGAAAACTATTGCAGAAAGAGAGCCCTGAGGGGCTGGCCAGCTTCTGAAGAACAGCGTAACACCACTTACGGGAAGTCTCGACCATCGAGCCGTTTTGCCAGATTGCTCTGGGGTTTTTTCAAGCGCTGTTTCAATTTTACTTGCTGTTGAGGAGATCAAAATGATTGTGAAATCGTGCATCGTGATCTGCATTGTGTTATTTGCATTCGACGGTCAAGCTGCTCGTGCCGATGAAGACGGCTCGTTGAGAACGGTGCAGGTATCGGGGGTCGGCAAATCCACCGCGATACCAGATATGGCGACCATCCAGACGGGCGTCGTGACCCAATCCGAAATGGCCGCCGATGCACTGAAACAGAATAGTGAGATCATTGAAAAGCTGATGGCGCAACTAAAAAATTTGAACGTCGCCGAACGAGACATTCAGACTTCCCAGTTCAATGTGACACCCGAATACGAGCGAGGACCGCGGGGGGAACGTCTTTCGAAAATCACTGGTTATCGGGTTACCAATCAATTACGAATTCGCGTTCGCAAGTTGCCGGAATTGGGAAAATTGTTGGATCAATTAATTCAATCCGGAAGCAACCAGATTTCCGGAATCAGTTTCGGTGTTGATGACCAAGCCGAGGCAATGAATCAAGCTCGAATCAAAGCCATGGGGGATTCCAAGGCCCGGGCGCGGTTGTACGCAAAAGCGGCAGGTTTGGCTGTGGGCAGAGTACTGACCATTAGCGAGCAACAGGTCGTGTTTCCACGGCCAAACTTTATTGCCAGGGGGATGGAAGCCAGGTCGGCGGCGGTGCCGGTTGCTGCCGGAGAACAAGAGTTTTCGGCGACAATCAACGTCACATTTGAACTTGTCGACAACCGGTAACATAATGGCTACCAGCATGTACGCAACGGAGTGTTGGGCCTTAGAAGTTTTCCGCATCGATATTCCATGAACGCGGTACAACCAAACAAACGAATCCAACCTGATACTTCCGTTGCCGTTGCAGCAAAGCAGTTGTTGAAGTATCAGCTAGAGCAGGTGTGGTTGCGGCTGAAATTGGCGGCCCAATTCGCGCAGGATGATATCGAGAATATCCATCAGTTGCGGATCGCGACGCGCCGAAGTATTGCCACGCTCGATATCTTTCGGGACTACCTTTCTCCCCGTTTGCGAAGACGAACATCAAAGGAATTGAAGCAGATTCGGCGGGTGGTCGCCCATGCCCGCGACCTCGATGTTTTGATTCAGCAACTTTCAGCGGCGTCGATCAAAGATCGATCGCTGCTAAAGAAACTGAAAAAGAAACGCAGGAAGGTACAACTTCCGGTCGTTGCGACCTTCAGGAAACTCAATCACAAGAATAGGTTTTACCGCGATTGCCGCAAACTGATCCAATCGTTGGAAAAGAGAAAACGGTCTCAGCGGAATACGTTCGCCGAGTGTGCAAGAACGGTACTGGGAAGTTCCACGGCAGGATTCTTCAAGCGAAGACCCGACGATGTTACCGACTTGACTCAACTTCATCGTTTTCGAATTGCCGCCAAGACCTTTCGCTACCGCCTGGAGGTGATTGAGTTAGCCTTCCCACCCAAAGCGTTTTTGCCAATCATCAAAGACATGAAACGGTTGCAGGAACTCCTGGGAACACTGAACGATCATGCCGTGGCGATTGCGCGTTTTCGTCGGATGAAATCGAAAGGGCACAAGATCAAATCCCGAGTCATAAGTTCGGAGCTGGACGGATTGACAAAGTCGAAAGTCAAATTTGAAGACTGGTGGACACCCGAACGAGCCGAAGGCATTCGACGAAGAATCGACGTGTTTACATCGCTGTAGCCGCTGCCACCGAAGTTGAATTCTTGGTGTCGCGTCTTGATTCGTCGCAACCGTTGTCGGCCATTTCACCTGGAATATTGGATTCCCTAATATCGTAGCGTCGCGACCATATTTTCTGAGTTTGGCATTTCATCGGCTGGCAATGCAATAACTTCGCCACGGCAAAGCAGCGTTTGGGCGATGGCCGCCTCGATGAGGTCTTTGTCAAAATCGGGTTTCGACGCCGCGTAATCAAGGGTCTGGTTCGCCGGATCGAATTGCCCTGCCAGCGAGGCGGTCTCGTTGACCAATAATGTCTCGATCTGCCCGCTGTGGGCTGCCTTCAGGATCGCGCTGACTTCGGAAAGTGTGCGGGCCGTGTGAGCAGAAGCTTGGTAATCATTGATCGCCGATTGCCGCGCCTGCTTCAGGTACTCTTCCATGCATGGCCATCCGCGTTCACGTAGTTGGTGCTCGGTTAACTCGTCGGCATTTCCAGCAATCAACTGGGGCGACAAATGAGCATAGTTGTTGATATCGCGGTAAATCGGAGCCTGGTCGGAAACACAGGCCAGCACCAGTGGTTGCCGGCTGCCCTGCAGATGACGACTGACGGCTTGGTCAACCCGGTGAAAGTACTCACGCAAATCGCGTCGGGCGGTTTCTGATTTGCCGCCTTGGCCGTGAAAGACACTCGCCTTTTTGCCGCCGTATTGGCGCGAACCGGTATGCATCTGTGAGCCACGATCCACCGACGAAACATTGAGCGCCGATTCAAGATTTTCTGGCATGCCGGGAACATCTAGTTTCCGGATTGTCGATTCGTCGGCTTCGAACAGTCCGGCCTGGCTTCGACTGATCGAAAGGATCATGAACTTTTGATCGTTGTTGGCCGTGGAAACTAACGGACGTACGAAAAATTGGTCGGAGACAATTGCCAATTCGGGAACTGGTTTGGCAATTCGCCATGACTGGAAACTGCCTGATGAAAGGAATAGGGCCAGACCACGTTCGGTCTCCTGCCAGAAATCATCATTTTCCTTCACCTCAAGGACGGGCTGAAGAAACGTCACGGCATCCTCGTCACTCATCCAGCTCTCGGCGAGCTTTTTTCGCGCCGTAGCGACGAGCTGTTTCAGGGTTGTCGCGGCTTTAAAGATTTCTCTGCCTGTCGGTTCCGTGGGAAGGTAGATCGTCACACAGGGATCGTTCTGCTTTCTTACGAGCTTCACCAGGTCTTCTTTTGTAAAACGGTCAATCATCGGAATTCTCCAGCATCAGATGGCACTCTGGTTTGGGTGGGTTGGCAATCAATCACCGGTTGGTCAACAAACGACTGGCTGATCAATGGCATCCGATAAGACAGCAATCGTCATGCCGCTCCAAACGGGGAAGTTGCCGAGAAGAAATCAGGACTAGCTTGCCTCCAGCTAACGCCAAGTGCGCGAAAGGGCACGTTTGAAGCCGAAATGTTTTGAAGTTCATTCCGCCTTGGGCACGTATTTTGCTTTGACAAATCCTTGAATTGAAGCTCGAATTCTCAGGAGAAGGCCATGTCAGAAGAAGTATTTGCAATCCCGACAATGCACGAAGATCACCGGAATTGGCAAAGCGAACATTCAATGTGGAAACAGGACTTGGCTTCCTGGAATAAACAGATCGACCTGGGGCTCTCAAAACTGGATGAACTGGCCCAACTGATGCGTCATCAGCAACAGGTACTGGCCGAGCATGACGACACAATTGACAAGCAGGAAGAATCTCTGCAATCCCACGAGCACAAACTCGTCGGTTGTGAAAAACTGGGAATCGAGTACCAGCAATCTTTGACCGAGAAACACTTTGAGATGCAAAAACAAATCGATCGCGCCCGCGTCGTCCACGAGCGTATCAAAAAATACCATCACGAGCTGATGGCTCGGCTGGTCCAATTGGGCAAAGCCATGGACAAACCGATGTAGTTTTCTCAATTGGAATCACCAGCTTTTGTTTTGTCAGTCAGTTTGCCTTGACGAAGGGTTATCCCGGGGTGTCGTCGATCATGATCAACGCAATGAGTTACTCGGGACGGTCAGGCGAGCCGGAGCCTGGCAAGTCGCCAGAAGAATCACCGGCTCCCGATCATCGACCCGAGATCGAACCGATCGCACCGCCCGAAATAACGCCGGAGGAGTTCCCCGAAGTTATTCCAGAACCTCGACCCGCCCCGCCCCGCCCCACGCCTGAGATCAGTCCGGATACCAATCCCGAACTGTACCTCACGAACCAAATGTCTCGACGAGGGTGCTCAACTCGGAGACGTGTTTCGGATATTCTCGATCGACTTGGAATGACTTGCACGGGTAATGGGATACTTCCATGCGAACGGCAGAGAAGCCAGCAATAAAACGATCGCTGCCGGTCCCATAATGAATCGGATCGCAGAGAGTGCTGATTCCGGTTGTACGGGAAACTGTTGCTCCACTGTCGGGGTCACATAACCGCTGATCGCCAGCGCCTGTCCAATTCCCCACAATGCGAGCCCGGTTCCCAGTTTCTGGAAGAACGCGGCAAACGAATAGTAGGATCCTTCCCGGCGTTCCCCGGTTTGTTGTTGTTCCTGTTCCACGACGTCAGGGAGCATCGACCAGGGGATCACGGCAGCGGTCGCGATTCCTGGCCCACACAAGGCCGCACAAACATAGGCAGCGCCGACCGCCGACTCAGGAAGCGAGAAGAAGCAAATCAGAACGATGCACCAGAAGCCGATTCCGATCAGAAAGGCGTTGGGTTTGTCCCAGCGTTGCGCCATCCAGACACAAAACGGTACGCTGACCACCGCCGAAAATTGGGCCACGAGCAAGAAATAGTTGGCCTGCTCCGGAACTTTGAGGTAGTAGCTGGCGAAATAGACGAGCATGGCCGCGATAATGCTTGTTGCGGTCCAACACATCAAATACATACTCATCAACATTACGAACGCCCGATTCGAAAGCGTCGTTTTGAGTGCGGCTGCAAAGCTCATTTTGCTGACTTCGTGCGAGCTGTCCGATGATTCAGCAACGCGAAATACGATCCAGGGTGGAATGATCGCGATCGCTCCAAGCGTGATACCAATGATTGCAAATCGAACTCGCTCATCTGAGATCAGGTCGGCTGTCACCGTCGCAAAAATGATCGCGAACAATGTGCCTCCCAATGAAAACACCATGCGGAATCCATTCAGGCTACTTCGTTCGTCATAGTCGTAGGTCATCGTCGGCGTCAATGCGTTATAGCCAACATGCACGATTGTAAACGCCGTATCAAACGCGATGATGATCACCGTGTAGAAGATCGCAAGTCCCAGATTGCTCAGTGGTGGCACGATCCAGCAGAGGGCAAAAAAAACACCTAAAGGCAATGATCCGTAGATCAATAATGCCCGGCGCCGGCCATATCGAGATTTGATCCGGTCAGAAATCAATCCGATAATCGGATCGTTCACGGAATCCCACAGCCGGGTAATCGCTAGAATCCAGCCGACGGTGGACGGTGGAAGTCTCGCCACATCGGTCAGAAAGTAGAGCTGGAAGAACATCTGAATCGCCAGCGTCAGGCTACTGCTCAGATCGCCAGTGCTGAAAAGAACCTTGGTGATCCACGGAAGCTTCTTGACTCGCAAATCGGCATGCAGATTTTGATCGTTGATGTCGTTCTCCCCCGTGACTGCAGCAACAAATTCCGGCGTTTGAGCGACTTATGCCGGCTCACGCAAGATGAGTACCGGGCGATGGGAAAGTCGTAACACTCGTTCGGCAACCGAACCCAAAAACAGTCGTTTTAATCCGGTTCGGCCATGGGACGGCATCATGATCAAGTCGGCGTCGACCGATTGGGCGTAGTTCGAAATCTCAGAACCAGGATCACCGATCATGCATTGGACATTAAATCGAGGATCTTTCTCTTGGGAGAATGAATGCTGCAAGCTTGACAATGCCTGTTCACGACGCTCATGGTCAAATGTCGGCGGGACCGGCAACGATGGGTCAATCGAAATGATGACGGGCGTTGGCTCAACGACGTGAATGATATGGATGCTGGCCGAATCGCCGGCAAGTTCCAGGGCCTTGTCGACGGCCTTTTCTGCAACTTCGGAAAAATCGAACGGCACGACGATCGTCATATTCGTAAAGTAGTTCATGGCTGGCTCGTTGATTAAACGGATTTGCTACTGGTTTCAAAGGCAAAAGTAGTGCCAATTGTCTTGTTGATTTCCAGTTCTATCGTGGCCGTTTTGGATTCGGGAACAGTTAGTCGAATTCGCACACTCGCGATGCGTGAACGAGCAATTTCGCACGACGTGACTCGAAAACCGTTTGCTTACCAAATTGCAGGAATGAGAAGGTGTTCAGTACACAAACCCGCGGAAAGACGGCGATGGCTGGCGGTTATCCCTTCGGTGGGATCCTTACGAAAATGCCAAAAAGCAAAGCTTGGGCTTCGTTCGGGTTCACCAACGGCATCGCAACATCAAGAATTTCGCCCAATTGGCTTGGCTTCGAATTCGATGCGGTCACGCAATCCGTGCGGTCACGAAATCCGCGCGGGAAATCCGCACGCAATCGAACGACCGATCCCTGACGATTCAAAAATCGTCCTTTTAAACGGAGGCGATCTGTAGGTGAATCTATTTATTGCTTACGCTGGTGAGTGCGACACCTCTAGTTTTTGGATTGATTCGCCGGGTGCTCGTGAAAGAGGTGTCCGTGGACCGCGTGTATGTGACTATGCGAATGGGGCAAATCGTTGATGATCTTTTCGGCCTGCATCACTTCTTCATGAGTGCCCAGGATAACAACGATTTTTTCGTCGTTATTGAGGATTTGTTGGTATTCTTGCAACGTTGGTAAATCGATCGAATCGTCCTCGAGAGCGTGTTCCACGCCGGCCATCCCGCCGACGATTGCTCCGGTCATGCCCCCCATGATGATCATACCCAATCCGACACCGGGAAACGGCGTCAGGATTGAGCCGATTACGCCCAGACCAGCGCCAACTCCACCCCATTTTGCTGCTCCCTCCACCAATGAAGTGGAGGTTGTTTCATGGGTGTAAGGAGTCGTGACTTCCGGGGCTTCCTTTTGCACGTTTTTCGAGACTAATTCTATCTTGTCGAGCGAGAATCCTTTCTCGTGCAACGCATTGACCACATTGGTTGCGCTTTCCAGGTCTTCAAAAACGGTGACAAGTGCTTTCGGTTGTGAACGATCATCGGACATGCTGGTTTCCTTTAATTGAAATATCGTGATTTGGCAAAACCAGTATTTTTTGATTGCTGATCCAGTACTGGGAACTTTATCTGACCCCACCTGTTGTCGGCGTCAGCGGCGAACGACAAAATGACAACAAATCAAGCCGTTTCCACCAATCGTCAGTCGTCTTCGTTGGTGGCAAGCCAAACCGCAGATCTGCAATTGGTGCGCCCGACTCAATTCAGCAATTGATTTGCACTGAAAATAGGGCTGACTGCTTTCGGAACCAGCGGCCATTTCGATTGGCGTTTGTTGATAATTCACGACATGATCGAATACCTTCAATCCTTGTCACCGATTCTGCAGGCGTTGCTGGCCGGTCTCTTCACGTGGTTCATCACGGCGATTGGCGCAGCGAGCGTTTTCTTTGCCCTCACGGTGAACCAGAAGCTGTTGGATGCGATGCTTGGATTTGCCGCCGGGGTGATGCTGGCAGCGAGTTATTGGTCCCTGTTGGCACCCGCCATTGAAATCGCGGAACGAGGAGACCTGCCTTCCTGGATCATTCCAGCGTGCGGTTTTGTCGCTGGAGGCGTGCTGATTTGGTCGTTGGACAAGCTAATTCCCCATCTTCATCCCGATCTGCCGATGACCCGAGCGGAAGGACCGAAAACGAACTGGCATCGTTCGATCCTGCTGGTCTCTGCGATTACGCTCCACAACATCCCGGAAGGACTGGCGGTGGGAGTGGCATTTGGCGGTGTTATTTCCGGTGTGCCAGCAGCAAGTTTGGGGGCTGCTGTTGCTTTGGCAATCGGGATTGCGATTCAAAATTTTCCTGAAGGAATTGCCGTGGCCATGCCCTTACGAGGAGAAGGCATGTCGGCAGTGAAAAGTTTTTGGTACGGTCAGCTTTCGGCCGTAGTCGAGCCGATCGCCGCGGTGGTGGGGGCTGCCACCGTAGCGTTTTCCGCACCCGTTTTGCCGTTTGCGCTCAGCCTCGCTGCTGGCGCCATGGTTTATGTGGTGGTCGAAGAACTAATACCCAGTTCGCATCGTCATGGTAATGTCGATTTATCGACTTGCTGCCTAATGGCAGGGTTTACTTGTATGATGGTGCTCGACGTGGCCCTGTCCTAAAAGGCTTCCGTTCCACGCTAATCCGTTTGTTAATCGAGTCAGGCCACCGCGTGAATCAAGATAAAACGTTCATCGCAAAGGTGTTCGTCAGGGAGTGAAGTCACCGCGGTGGAATCGGGTAAGGCAATCGTGGAACGACCGAACCCATTCGTCGCCGGTGACGCGAGGTCCGATGCAGCGGGCTTTCGCTTTTCAAACCGCAGCGGGTTTCTGGTGAAAATTGGTGCGATGTGGATTAAGTTTTGCTGGAAGGAACAATGTCTGAAACAACTGTCAACTACGTCTGTCCCGCATGTCAATCGGTGAATCGAGTTCCAGAGGACCGAACTACCGACCACCCGATTTGTGGTAATTGCAAGTCACAACTGATACCGGGTCACCCGGTTGAGCTAACGGATGTGAGTTTTACGAAGTTCATTTCCAGGAGTGGTTCTGTGATCATTGTCGACTTCTGGGCTCCCTGGTGTGGTCCGTGTCGCATGATGGCTCCGGCGTTTGCGGAAGCTGCCGAAGGACTTTCCCCCAGGATTATCCTTGCCAAACTAAACACCGATGAAGCCCAGCAATCTGCGTCGCGATTCAATATCACGGGCATCCCCTGCCTGATTGCATTTCGCCACGGCCGGGAAATTGCCCGGCAATCCGGGGTGATGGACAAACAGAGCATTATGCAATGGGCAAAATCTGTCTAATGCCGACTTAACGATCTCGATCGCGTCATCTGCGACCTGGCCAGCGACCGCAGCCGTCGATGACAAGTGCGAATGCGAGAAGAGAAACAATCCCTACAATAAATGGTGTGGCGATGGAATTAGCCGTTGCCGCAGAAATTGGATTGATGAAGCGAGGGTGATCATTATCAATTTACTGGCACAAAGCGACTGGCAACGATGACGAAAACAACGTTGGAACTTCCGATTCAGGGCATGACGTGTGCGAGCTGTGTCGGTCATGTCCAATCAGCGATCGAAAAACTGGACGGCGTCGACGCTGTTTCGGTGAGCCTGCCGGCGGAGAAAGCTTACGTCTCGTTTGATCGGGAATTGGTTAATCGAGATGCGATTGCTGAGGCTGTCCGGGCAACCGGATTTGAAGTCCAGGAGAGCTCTGATCCGGATTACCTGGAGCTCGCTCGTGAACAATCTATCGCATCCAAAAAATTCAAGCTGATCGTCGGCATCGTGCTCACCGTTCCGCTTTTCGTCCTGAGCATGGGGAGAGACTTTTCACTGTGGGGACCGTGGGCACATGCTGACTGGGTTAACTGGTTGATGTTCGCGCTGGCCACGCCAGTTCAGTTTTACGTCGGGGCCGGGTATTACGTCAGTGCGTGGAAGAGCCTCAAGAGCGGATACGCCAATATGGACGTGCTGGTCGCCATGGGGTCCACGGTGGCGTACGTTTATAGCTTGGCCGTATTAATCGGAAGAGCACTCGGCAACACCGATTTGGGTGAGCACGTATACTTTGAAACATCGGCCACCATCATCACTCTGATTTTTGTCGGGCGTTTGATTGAAGCGCAGGCCCAAGGGCGTACGACCACGGCGCTCAAGAAATTGATGGGACTCCGCGCGTCGACTGCCAACGTGGTTCGAAATGGCGAAGAGCTGCCATTGCCGATCGAGCAGCTACAAGTCAACGAGATGGTGTTGGTGCGTCCCGGGGAGAGAATTCCGGTCGACGGCGTCATTGTCGACGGCTTGTCTTCGGTGGACGAAAGCATGATTACCGGTGAAAGCCTGCCAGTGGAAAAGCAGATCGGCGACGACGTTCATGAGGCGACCGTCAATAACCAGGGCCTGTTGACGGTCCGGGCGACATCGGTTGGCCAGAATTCGACATTATCCCGAATCATCCGACTGGTCGAAGAGGCCCAATCAAGTAAAGCTCCCATCCAGGAATTGGCCGATCGAATCTCGGGAGTCTTTGTGCCTGTGGTGATGGTGATCGCCGCGGCCACGTTTGCACTGTGGTTGATTTCCGGCGCGGGTTTCACCGAAGCCATGCTGCGGATGGTCTCGGTGCTGATCATCTCGTGTCCCTGTGCGATGGGGTTGGCGACCCCGCTGGCCGTAACCGTTGGCATGGGGCGCGGCGCTGAACAGGGAATCCTGTTCAAATCAAGCGCATCGCTCCAACGGGTCCAGGATGTCACCCATGTCGTGCTGGATAAAACTGGGACGGTAACCAAGGGAGAATTATCGGTGACCGACGTTGTTGCATGGGATCCCGATCATGACCAGACTCATCCGGACCCAAATGCGACGGATCGAATTCTGTACTACGCCGCGTCGGCAGAGAAAGGAAGCGAGCATCCGGTGGCTACCGCGATGCTGGAAGCCGCCCTCTCACGTGGATTGCGTCTCAGCCAACCGACAGAGTTCTCCGCGATCAGCGGTCATGGAGTTCGCGCGACGGTGGATGAATGCCCGGTATGGTTGGGAAATTCTCGACTGATGGAGCGCGAGCAAATTCCGTTGAACTCCCTCTTGCAAGAAATCGAGGCGCTGCAATCTCAAGCCAAGACCACCATGTGGCTGGCGATCGACGGGAGAATATGTGGCGCCATTGCCATGGCCGATACCGTCAAACCTGGCTCGGCCGAGGCCGTGGAGGCGCTCCACAACCAGGGACTGAAGGTGACTCTGTTGACGGGAGACAACCAGGCCACCGCTGAAGCCATTGCACAACAGGTCGGGATCGATTCGGTTTTCGCAGAGGTCATCCCCGAACAGAAATCCGAAATTGTCCGCCGTCTGCAGTCGGACGGAGCGGTGGTCGCGATGGTCGGCGACGGCATCAATGACGCGCCGGCCCTGGCTCAGGCTGACGCGGGAATTGCCATTGGTACAGGAACGGACATCGCCATGGAAGCCGCCGATATTACGCTGATGAGAGGAGACCTCAGGGGGGTCGTGGATGCGATGAACTTGTCGGCCGCCACGATGCGAAACATCAAGCAAAACCTGTTTTGGGCGTTTGCCTACAACGTGGCTCTGATCCCGATCGCCGCCGGGGTGTTGGCAAAGGTAACCTTCGCACCGGAGTTCCTACGCCGACTTCATCCAATCATGGCCGCTTTCGCGATGGTCGCCTCCGATTTGGTGATCGTTGTCAATGCACTCCGGCTGAAGCGGTTCAAGTTTGAAGGAACGCGAGAAGTGCGCAAAAGGTCAGGCGACTGAGCGGTCCAATTCAGAAATATCGTTCTGGGTTGCCAAAGGCGGCTATTGCCGGGAGACTGTTCTTGATGCTTGTTCGTTCAAATCGCACTCATCAAAATGTGTGGGCCGCATGCATGTCCCAGCCGACGTTGCATCGGCAGTGTGCCTGTGCTAACAAGTGACTCAATTCTCCAAGTGCACGCTGACGACTTGTTCGAATATTTTTAATAAGGGAGCCCGAAATGACCTGTGAACATCTCAGACAGCTTTACCAGCTTTGCCAAGATCATGATTTGAGAATCAGCAGTTCCGATGTGATTCGCTTCAAGTGTAAAGAGTGCGAGCAGATAGAAGTTTGTCCCTCAATGTTGACCGATGAATACGAGGCCCGGGCATCCGGGCAACAGGAACCGGCTCCCAAACCCAACCCATGAAATCAAATGTCGGTGCGCTGTTGCGGAATTACTGATCTTTTCAGGATCGACCAAGAGCGTTTTGACAATTCGTGTTGGCGTTCATCCGTCAGTCTTAACGGGAAAATGGGCGGCACTTACGAATAGTAGAAAGCAAAATGCTGTAATTCATCGTCGCCGATGCGGGATTTGTACGACAAACTTGGCACCCTTACCATGGGAGCCGTCGACGAATATTTGACCGTCGTGCGCCTCAACATACCGTCGGGAGACCGCCAGCCCCAATCCTGTGCCTTTGGTCTTGGTGGTGAAAAACGGGTTGAATATCGTTTCCAAGTTGTCTTCGGAAACACCGGCCCC
This sequence comes from Pirellulaceae bacterium, assembly GCA_942492215.1. Classification (GTDB taxonomy): domain Bacteria; phylum Planctomycetota; class Planctomycetia; order Pirellulales; family Pirellulaceae; genus Mariniblastus. The sequence continues at coordinate 287,969 of CALODY010000020.1, read as the reverse complement.
GCTATCGGTTACCTCGATCCGCAGGATTGAGTTTGGATGTTCCGTAATGCTGAGTTGAACCCAAATCTCTCCTTGTTCGTCACTCGCGTCAAACGCGTTTTCCAGCAGATTTCGAATGACCTGGCGAAAACGATCGTAATCCATGAAGCAGTCGCGGGGGAAGTCTGCGGTTTTGCCAAGTATGAATTGGGGAGCGTTAGTGCCTCCTTTGGCTTCCAGGATTTCGCTCCAGGTTTGACGAATCATGGCTTCCAGGCATCCGTGCCGACGTTCCAGAATAATCGGTGCCGAATAATCGCGGACTTCTTCGAGCAAAAAGTGCAAATCGTCCAACGCTTTCTGAACCTTGCGAACCAACTCCAGGCATTCCGGTTTGTCCTCCAGATCCAATTCCAGCTCTGCCAGGCAGGCGTGGCTTCGTTGAAACGCATTTCGACTTTCGTGGGCCAGGCCGGTGACCATTTGACCGATCGCCGCCAGTCTTGCATTTCGGAGCAGATTGCTCTGGGCCTCATCGATGGTCGCTAAATGCTTTTTGCGCTCCACGATTCGCCGGAGCACCGATCGGAGCATATCGGGATTGATGGGTTTGAGCAAGAAATCATAAGCACCACTGCGGAGTGCATTGATCGCTGTATCAAAATCTCGCATACCGGTTACCACGACGACCGGCGTATTTGGCTGTTTGCGGGCGATGATCGGAATCAGTTGATCGGCATTGTCATCAGGAAGCCTCCAATCCAGGATGACCGCGTCAAACGTCGTTTGCTCGACGGCAACAATGGCGTTCAAACAATTTGCGGCAGTTTCAATTCGATAACCATCAAGCGACAGGATATCTGACATGTTCCTGGATGTATCAATGTCATCTTCAACGATCAGGACTGAAAAATCTGATGTCACGAATTGCTCCCGCTGTAAGGCCGACTGTGACCGATATTCTACCCCGTCGGACCGAGATGATAAGGCAACAGGGCTCCGATTCGGGGCGGATGTGGTTTCAAAAAAACACACGGGCCTGTTGCCAGACCCGTGTGCCAACATGAAGTTGAATTGCATCCGCCGCGGAAAAAACGGACGCAAAAACAACTACGACTTAATGTTGATTTTTCTTGGCTTTGCGTCTTCCATTTTGGGAATCACAATTTTCAGTACGCCATCCTTGAACTCGGCGGCCGTTTCATCTTCGTTGATTGAACTTGGCAGAACGACCGAGCGAGCGAAGCTGCCGGAAAATCTTTCCATGCGGTGAAACTGCTTTTCATCGTCCTTTTCTTCGCTTTCTTCTTCGCGTTTTCCGCGAACCGTCAGCGTGTTGTTGTCGATCTGAATATCAACGTTGGCTGCCGGAACACCAGGCAGATCCATTTTGACTTCAAACGCCTGATCGGTTTCTGCGACATCCATTGAGGCTGCCATCATTTCCGCCACGTCTTCGTTGTTGTCTGTCAGGAACTGATCAAACAACTCATCAAACCAGGGACGTGGAACCAGCCTGCGAAGCTGTGAACGCGTTACAGAGGATGGCTTACGCGTGGTCATGATCTTGCTCATTTCTTTTCTCCCTAAAACTGGACCCTGAATTTTGCCGTTTCAGTCAACCGTCACTCAGAATGACTTGTGCGTTAATCACTGCACTCGCCAACCGCAGCCGACACACGGACTGGATGGCGTTCAACCAAAGCGTGAACAGCCAACAAATAGCCTTCGATCATTTAGCCAACATGATGGGATACAAGTTGCGTAAATTACCATCTCGAGGCGATGCAACACGCATGCCATCAACTTGGAAAATTGGGCGACTCAAAAGACTTGGCAATTCCGGGCTTCGCGATCCGGCCTACAAAACTGGCGCGCTTTACAAGCCGCCGGCGCGCCGATACGCGCGCGTGGGTATGCGCCCAGCAATGGCGAATGTTGACAGACAGCACCAAGCGCGTGATCGCCCAAACCAGTTTCGATTCGCGACGCTTGAAGGAGCAATCGCGAGAATCTTCCAGCGATCGCCGATGGCCGCCCCAGTCCGGACCTACCGCCCTTTGGAGAGTTCCATAAGAACGATCTTGAAAGGGAACGACCGTAAAGAGGCGAATCGAAAGGCCGATCACGTCCGGGTCATGCGACAGCTTCGTCGATCAAGCCCAACAGAGCTACGATGTCGACTGGTTTCTTCAGGACTTTCCAGGTTCCAGCAGCCACCGCACGTTTTAAACCGTCGTCGCCGGCGTAAGCCGTGATCATGATCGCACGAAGATTGGGGAGCGTCGCCCGGATCCTTTCCAGCAATTCAACGCCATCCATTCCCGGCATGCGAAAATCGAGTAGACACACGTCAATGTCTGCTCGTCGTTCGGAAAGGCTGGCGATTTTTTCCAACGCCACCTGGCCGTCACAGGCAGTCTCCGTTTCGTATCCAACGTCCGAAAGGATATCCGAGAGATTTGACAGAGTGTCTTTATCATCGTCGACGATGAGAATACGTTGGGCGGACACAGCCATCAAAGGAACCGTTGGTTTAGATTCAGGCCACTAGCTTCATTCTCCAGTTTATCACGAACCTGCATGTCAAATCAACGCTTTTTTGTATTCCGCCCGGGGCGTTGATTGGGGCAATTCACTGGTTGCACCGAGTTGTTGGTCGCCCGCCAAAATAGGGAAAAGTAGTTGCCTGGTCGCCGTAGGGGTCATGATTCATTTTGGGCAATCGACAGCGGTGGTTGTGCAGTGCGGCAGATTGTCACGCCAATGGCCACTTGAGTCGGTGGGTTGGCGCAAGAAAACAGCCTGTGCAGCTAACAACCCAAGTTCACCGAGCAGACCAAAAAAGCAAACGAAGTCAGCGTAAGTCGGAGGTTGCTTCTGTTTTGAGGGCAATACTGAATTTGCTTCCCTCGCCCAATTTGCTTTCGATGCCCAGCGATCCATCGCTTTTTTCGACGATTGCCATCGAAATGGACAGCCCCAATCCCATTCCCCGAGCCTTGGTGGTGTATAGGGGCTCAACAACTTTTTCCAGCACCGGTTCCGAAATACCAATTCCGGTATCCGCGACGTAAAACTGAACACTTTCGTTTTGGATTCCGGCACCGACAGTAATGGTGCCGCCGTCGGGCATGGCATCGCGGGCGTTCCGTATGAGATTGCGAAATGCGATTACGATCTGCGCCTCATCCGCCAATACCATGGGGAGTCCCGGAGGAAAATCGAAAACCGTTTCAATGTCTGGGGGCAGCTCGGTTGAGCCCACAACGTCGCGAATGATGGATTCCATCGCCAACGGCCGCAGATTGGCCTCGGGCAGTTTCGCGACGTCTGACAGGGCGGTAATCACATTGTCGATCATCGTGACTTGTCGGTCGATGCGGTCCAAATGCTCGCGAATTTTGTCGTCGCTGGGGTTTTTGGCATTTAACAGATAGTAGGCCGATGACTTGACGGCGTTCAGGGGGTTACGAATCTCGTGTGCGATCCCACCAGAGACTTTTCCCAACGTCGAAAATTTCTCGCTGCGAACCAGGTCGGCCTGAGCCTGATGAAGCTCAGCTGTACGAGTTTCGACGAGTCGTTGTAACTCGGCCTGCATGATTTCCTGTTGGCGTCGAATCAACTCTTCCGCCTGCCGCCGTTTGGTGACATCCAGGATGATTGCGACGATCACCGACCTCATGTTGTACATCGAGGTATGCATGTGGACGTCCACATCATACAAAGTACCGTCTTTGCGACGATGTTGGGTGCTGAAGTTCAGCAAGTCTCTCTCGCCTGAGCGCAACGGCTGAATCAAGTCAACCATGTCGGCTCGATTGAATTTCGGTTTGAGATCGACAGGTGTTAGCTCGCGAAGTTCTTGAAGGGTATAGCCAAGATTGTCTCGGGCGCCACGATTGACCTGAATAAATCGGAGCGTCTCTGCATCAAAGATATAGACTTCGTTCAGTGAGTCTTCAATGATCTTTCCTAATGTCGCCTGATGCTCCTCAATCAGTTTGAGTTCACTCAGGTCTCTGGACGAACCCGGCGAACACGCGACGATTGTCAAGTTTGATTTCACTGACCGCCAAATGAATGGAAACGTGGAACCATCTTTCCGCTGGGCAACAATCTCTCTTCCAATACCGATGATTTTCGGGTCCGAAGTGGCCAAATAGTCCTGCAGGTAGGAATCGTGCTCCTCGCGATATGGGCTGGGCATCAGCAAGCTGACATTACGTCCCAGCAATTCCGTATCGGTATAACCGAACATCGTGCTTGTCGCCGGATTGACCGTTTCGATTATCCCCCGTTCGGTAATGGTAATGATGGCATCAACCGCGTTTTGATGGATCGATTCCAACATGCGACGATAATCATCGGAAGTCCGGGGGATAGCGGGGGGCTTTGATTCGCTCACGACTCTGCAAGTCAGATAGGATGGTAATTGAGAAAGGAACGCTAAGGCCTGGAATAAAAATGGAGGGTCCGATTGACATCGCTTCTCAAGCGGAATTGATGCATACGTATCCAGCGACCGACCATGCAATCTCAACGTGCGATCACGATTTGCATAAATCAATGGCCCAGTAATTCATCAACGTCTTATTCCTCCCCGTCTTCGGAATCGGTCGCGTCCTCGTGCTTGTGATGCGAATGATGAATCTCGATGATCTCATGAGCGTTGTCCGCATCCTCTTCGGCCACCAAGACACCGATCTCGAAAATTCCCGCAAATCCAGCCTGGCTCTCACCATCTAAATGGCTTTCGATGCCATGATCAGCCAGAGTGTTCTTGATTAACTCGGCCTCGATCGGATCACTCAAACGATAAATGATGACCAGCCGGGTTTCTGGATGTGGAATTTTGACTTTCTTCATCATGACTCCAAGAAAAAACTGGGTTAACTCTGGTAATGCAATTCAAGTGCCAGTTAACGGCTCGGCTGATTTTAGTCGTTTGATGGCCCAGGAAAGCCCCAAAATCTAAGTCCCTCGTGCGGGATCGCACACCCGCCGATTCGAGGTCGCTTGAAAAACATGACGGCCCAGACCTCGACAGAGTACGCCTTTTGTGGCGGTTTTTGAAAGTGGTGATTTCAAAGCCTGGCGCGAAATTGGATGACGAAGACCCGTTTCAGAGCAATTGTGGTCCCTGATTGGGTTGCGAGTTTGAAACCGTTGATGCAAATCGTCGAGGAACAAAGAGTGGTGTTCAATGCCAACTCAAATGACGCGCGCATGGAAAACTCCACACCTTCTGGCTCGATGATTTGCCCGGTCTTCTCTTCCAACTGGATTGGCGACACGAAACCTGGCGGCTTGATGGCCAGCAGATTTGACGGTAGTTCACTGATCACGTTTTCAATCGTGCTGCCCAGCAGGCGACTGACGGTTGTTGTTGGACAAATGGTCGACATCACCGTGATGTCAATCGCATTCTGTTTGACAAAGGGCGCAATCGTGTATTCCGGTTCACCGAATTCGAATGCCACCTCGGGCATCGAGCGATTCATTTTGTACCGTGTTAGAAACTGGTCAAACTCCTGTTCGTGTTCTGACTTAATGTGCTCGAATAGTTTCTCGAAGTGTTCTGAACTCATACGGCGACGCATCATGCGGTGGCCGAACATATACCAGCAATACAGCAGTTTGATTTTCGATTTCGAATCTCCATTGATCTGTTCGGCGGCGCGCGATGGTCTCATCGTTGACCGGTGGCGTCATGAATGTCGACGCATGCAAGGACTATGGGATCATCCAGGGCAAGCTCCTCTTTGACCAGCAGGACCGGGCAGGGGCAGATTCTCATAAGATTGAGCGACGTTCGTCCCAGTAATCCAGGATGACTGCTATCGATTCCTTTTCGATACCTGACGAGCAAGTCGCAGTTGGATCGCAGGGATTCGGCCGTCAGTTGCTCCGATGAATTGCCGTGCAAAAGTTTGGCAGATACTTTCTTGATACCCGCGTCGCGAAATTTGGTTACCAGTTGATCCAGGTAGTCCTGTTTTTCGTTTTCCAACGACGCGTACATCTGGTCGGAACTCTTGACCAACCATTTTTCGATACGCCCCTGCATGCGAATGGTATCAACAATCATGACTTCCGCGTTATCGCGCAGTGCAAGATTCAGAGCCGTACGTTCCGCCGCGTGAGCTGTACCGGCCCCGTCTGTGACCAGCATGATTTTTTTGTAGCCGTGGTTCATCGTTTTCCCTTGCGCAGTTGGTGCTTGTTTGGCATGTCGTCGCGGCTCAAACCCCGTTTCCCCAATCGTACCGCGTTAGCGTCATGGGGGATATGATTTTTATTTTTTCACGAAATTGATTGGTCGCCTCCCTCGCTAGTCCAGCCAGCGAACCGACACAGCTTCTTCAAAGCTGGTAATGCCTGCTGCCGATTTCGCCAATACGTCCGTTGCCAGGCTGGCAACTCCGTTGGTCCGCAATACTTGCTCCAAAACGTTTTGGGATGCCCCGTTGAAAATCGCATCCTGGAGAGTTTCGGTGACTTGGGCCACTTCGAAAACGCCCGTACGGCCATGGTAGCCTGTGTTGCGGCAAACTGGACAACCAGCGGGAGCAAAGATATTTTCGGGAACCGGAATATTGGCCTGCTGAAAAAGCGCACGCTGATGTTCAGCGATCGGTCGCGATTCCTTGCAGTCTTCACAGAGGCGACGAACCAGCCGTTGATTGATAATACCCGTCAGGTTGGCCGCCAGCGAGCGGTCGTCAAGATTGCGACTGCGGAGATTGGTGATGGTCGATGCAATGTTGCGAGTGTGAAGCGTTGAGAAAACAAGTTTCCCGCTGGTCGCAGCGTGTATGCCGATCGCGCCGGTCTCGTGATCCCGAATTTCGCCAATGAAAACAATATCCGGATCCATTCGCAGAATTGCTTTCAACCCTTCGGTCATGGTGATTCCATGCCGCGCGTCGACATTCATCTGGCGGGCAAAAGGGAGAGCAAATTCGACGGGATCTTCGATCGATACGATGTTTTGGGTAACCCCACCCAATGTTTCAAGCATCGAATAAACGGTCGTCGTTTTTCCGGCTCCCGTTGGCCCGGTCACCAGCACCAGGCCGTCACCCACGGCCAGTATCTTCTGAACCTCAGCCAAAGCGGAATCGGAAAATCCAAGACTGTCGACCGACAGAAAAACCTGACTGCGATCCAGCATTCGTATGGCAACCGCTTCGCCACCGGCAACGGGTACGGTTGTGAGCCTGACATCCAAATCCGAGTGTTCCGCCGGCATCCGCACCCTGCCTTCTTTGATATGAAACGGATCGGAAATATCCAGGTTTGCCAGGTTCTTGAACTGGTTCACCAAATGATCCGTCACATCTCGAGTCATGTGGCAATACTCGATCAGTTTGCCGTCGACCCGAAACCGAACCTGGTTTTCATCAACCGCTGCCGGATCGATGTGAATATCTGTGGCCCGCATCTGCCGCGCGCGATGAACCAGGTCAATTGCCGGTTGATTCGAAGTGAAACCCGGAACCCCGGAAGCGGGCTCGGCGAATACCTCCACTCCCTTCGTAAACCTCCATTTGCCATCCTGCCACTGAATCCAGGATCGTTCCACCAGCTCATCCATGATTAACAATGCCGTCGTGGACGGAATGCGCAACTGATCGGCCAATCGTTGCAGCATTCTGGTGTATCCCTCCTCCTTGCTGCTCTCCAGTCCGTCACCGATTTCGCTGGCCAAAAAGATGGCGGCCCGATTCAGCGAGATGTCGACTCCGTCCGAGGGTCCAAAAACCAGCACTGGGCAGGATGCATCCCGCATCACGCGCTCCGTCACGCTACCCATCGTCAGGTGAGCAAGCCCGGTGCGCCCATGCGTGCCCATCACGATCAAGTCGATATCATGATCCTTCGCAAACTCGGTAATTCTTTTTGCCGGTTTCCCGGTGAGTACTTGGCGATTGGTCTCCACCGAAAGTTGCGCACGCGCGTCAAGCATGGCCCCCAGTCGTTCTAAATGTTGGACCACCTCTCGTTGGTTTTCTGCCTGATCATCTGCCAAAACGTGCAGAATATGCATTTTGCCGTGTGACTGCCTGGCCAAATCGCAGGCGTAATTCAATGCCGAACTGCTATTCCGGCTGAAGTCGGTGGGAACGAGGATCTGATTGAGAACCGTCATGGTCGTGTTCCAAGCTGTAATCCGGGTCAGCGAATTGGCGAGCCAACCTAGCTGCATGAAATGAAGACGAGGGCAACTAGCCAGCAAACGCAATAAATGCAACTGATGTGCCAAGTCGCCGGATGCGACTCCTTTTTTCTCGTGGCCAGGCCTACCATTTCTGGTGCACCGCTGTCGCGCACTGGCGCGCCTGGACGCACATCTATACAATGATGGTGATGCGAGTGTGGTTTGCTCGGGCTCAGGTTGAAAATCGCAAGGCATGAACTTTGCTCTCACCGCAGTTTGGGGGCAAGACGATCGCCCGCCAGGTTGAAGCCAGCTCTGTTTGTCAGCGAGGCCCAGTCCGAAAACGTCGAGTCATAACTTAGGATTCGTACGAGCGGCAGAGTCTGATTGCTTTTCGCATGAAAGAATCGTTCGAATTGGTAACCCACGTCGACTCGATTTGGCCAATGGAATACAAAAGTGGTTTGCGATTTTTAGCGACTTGGTAGCCACGAAGGAAGAAAATGGGCGACAAATTTACAACAATCGTACTCGTCTCGGATGGTTCGGGATTATCCCACGCGGCCGAACAAACGACCCTGAATCTGGCAAAACAGCAACAGGCCAAAGTACATGTCATCGCCACGGCGAACCCACCTTCGTTGGCCACACAATGGTTGACCGCCAACTACGATGATATCTTTCAAAAAATCGTTCGGGAAAAACGGGCAAGGCTTGAGAAGATCGCCCTGCAGTTTGAAGAGCAAGGGATCGAGACGGAGGTGAAGGTTCTCTGCGGAAAGTCTTCCGAAGAGATTGTCAAAGACGTACTTTTGTACAATGCCGATCTTGTCGTGCGATATCTCAAAGGCGAAAGAAGTCGCCAGTCGGGGGCGTTCGGCAACACGGCCCGCAATCTGATGAGGATTTGTCCTTGCCCATTGTTGCTGGTCGGCGATCAGCCCATCGATCGGCCAAAGGTTCTGGCCTGCGTTAACGCAGAACATAATTTTCAGGAGAACCAGCCAATTCTTTCGGCCGCAGAAAAATTGGCCGGCGAAGACAAACAACTGTTGGCCGTTTACTGCTGGAAGTTCTATGGAAGCGAAATGATGCAGCATTATCTTGATGAATCAAGATACAAACAATGTTTGAACGAGGCCAAACACATCTACCAGGGACTGTATGACAAATTCCTTGAACAGCATGATCTCACCGCGTTTGGAGACGGAGTCCATCTGGAAAACGGAGAGCCCAAGCACGTGATTCCGGAACTTTGCCGCCGAGAGTCGGTGGATGTCGTGGTGATGTCCAGTGCTTCTCAGAACCATCCCATTCGTCGTTTGCTGGGCACCACAATCGAATCGGTCTTGGATGAGTTGCCCTGTTCCTTACTGGTGGTAAAACCACAGGGCTTTCAGTGTCCGGTGAAACCAGGTGATTCCGCCGAACCGGTTCGTCCTACGTAAACCAATGACAAACTGACAGAATTACAGACGCGACGATGGCTGCCGCGCGATTTTTTTCGGAGCAACGACGTGAAGTTTGAAGATTGGGATCCCATTCAAAAGCTGGCCGAACTTCGAGCCCGGTCGAATCAGATGTGGGACGATTTCCTGGCAGAGCTGCCGGTTTCCGAGAGGCGTTCCGGACCGGTTTCCTTTTTTCCGGAAGTTGATTGCGTAGAAACTTCGGAAGAGTTTCGTTTCTATTTGTCCGTGCCCGGGCTGCTGGAAGACGATTTCCTGATTGATGTGGATGGCAGCTGTTTAACGATTCGAGGAGAACGACGTCCTCCCTACGATCAAGAACTTCGTAAACAGCGGTTGCAGGAATGGAGATACGGATATTTTGAAAGACATTTTCAGCTGGTCGAACCCGTCGCCATTGCCAAGCTCCGCGCAACCTACGAGGAAGGGGTCCTGACGATCATTGCACCCAAAAAATCCTCGGACGCGACCATGAATCATGAGCTGGGGCTCAATCCCGACTCGGGAGGCGACGATCGCCAATGAGTTCCACGATGCCGATCAATGAAGATCTTTATGAAGTACTGGGTGTCAGCAAAGACGCCACGGACCAGGAAATCCAACGCGCGTATCGAAAACTGGCGCTGAAATATCATCCCGACCGAAATGAGGATGACCCGAAAGCGGCCAACAAATTCAAAAAGGCTTCGGAAGCGTACGAAGTCCTCAAAGATCCTGAAAAACGGCAGGCCTACGATTCTGGCGGCATGAGTGGAGTCCATCAAACAGGGTTCGAGGGATTCGCCGACAACGAGGAGATTTACTCTCAATTTGGCGACATCTTTGGCCAGATGTTTGGTGCTCGGGCACAACCCCAGAGCGCCGGTCCTGCGGCCGGTCAGGACTTGCGGTTTGTATTGTCCGTGGATTTCAAAACGGCGGTTTTGGGCGGGAAGACGACGATCGAGGCGCCGATTCCTACCGTCTGCAAAACCTGTAGCGGTAGCGGGGACGTTACGCCCGGGCCTCCTCAGACCTGTCAGGTTTGTGGCGGCAGCGGCCGGGTTGCGAGACAAGCGGCCGAGCATGGTGGCTATTTCACCGTGGCATCGCCTTGCCATGCGTGCGCCGGTACGGGACACCGCAGCGGTACGCCGTGCAGCGATTGCCACGGGGAAGGAAGAGTCGTCCAAAAACGAACGATCACCGTGACGATTCCGGCAGGTATTGAATCGGGAAAGATTTTGCGGTTGAAGGGACAAGGACAGGCTGGTCTGCGTGGTGGACCCCAAGGTGATTTGTTGATCGAAATCCAGGTGGAACCCGATCGCCGTTTCCGTCGCGAAGGAATCGATATTTTCAGCGACGTCCGCGTTCCATTGGTGACCGCACTGCTGGGTGGAAAAATCGACGTCGCCACGGTTCGTGGCACGGTTGTGATGACGGTCCCTCCCGGGACTTCGTCGGATCAAACGCTAAAAATTCGTGGCCAGGGCGTTGAAACGAAGAACGCCAAGGGTGACCACCGCGTCCGGGTAGTTGTTGAAGTGCCCAAGAAGGAATTCACCGAAGAACAGCAAAAACAGATCCGCCAACAATTGAGTTAGAGATATGAATCAAAAACTGAATGAACCCATCATGATTGCCGCTTGGCCTGGAATGGGGCACGTGGCCGTCACCGCCTGTTATTACCTGATTTCAAAACTCCAAATGGACGTCATGGCGGAGTACGCGACGAGTGATTTCTACGACGTGGATCACGTTTCGGTGGAAGGCGGACTGGTACAACCTTTCCGCTATCCCAAGAATCAGTTTTTCGCCTGGCGGAATCCCAAGGGTGGCAGTGACCTGCTGGTTTTTATCGGGGAAGCACAACCGCCACTGGGGCGGTACCACTTTTGCCGCAAACTGATTGACTATGCACAGCGAGAAGGCGTCACGCAGGTATTCACTTTCGCGGCCATGGCAACGCCTTCCCAATTGGATGATGAACCGAGGGTCGTCGGAGCCGCGACCGATGAAGGCACGTTGACGGAGTATCAAAAACACGAAGTTGGAACTCTCGCCGGAGGTCGCATTTCCGGCATGAACGGAATCCTGCTGGGCGTTGCCGCGGAGCGCAAAATGCCGGGAGGATGCCTGCTGGGAGAACTGCCGCAAATGTTTGTCAACGTGCCTTATCCCAAGGCCTCGTTGGCCGTGTTGGATGTGTTCAGCCAAATCACGGATACTGATTTGGATTTAAACGAATTGAAACTCGAAGTCGAACGCATGGAGAATTACCTGTCTGACGCGATCAATCAAATCCAGCGGCTTGAACAACAGCCGGGCGAAACACCATCCGCCATGGACGACGAAGAGACGTTCCTTCCCGATCCGCTGGACAACGGGAAATTGACGGCCGAAGAAAAGGACAACCTCGAGCAACTGTTCTCCGAGGCTGCCTTGGACCGGTCGAAGGCATTTGAGCTGAAACGGGAACTTGACCGACTCAACGTATTCCCAGAATACGAAGATCGTTTTCTGGACCTATTCAAAAAACGGGACGGCGACGAATAAGCCGGATCCAGGCTCCCCAATCACATGCCGAAATTTGCCAAGATCGATCCGGTTTAGGCGAATGCAATTTACACGGGCGCGGAAAGGCGTCGGACCGGCAAATTTTACCCATGCGGGCCAAGTTTCCGGCTGTGCTTGGCGATGGCAGGGCAAAGTGTTGTCCGTCGACAAAGGAGAATCAGATGAGTTTTGGAGCAGGAATGGCGGCGGGGATGGGCGCCGGTATTGGTTCCGGTATCGCGATGGGTATTGCCAGCGGTCGCAAGCGAGCAGTTACCGAAATACGAGATCACATCGAGCGAAATGACATCACACTCATGGATCGGCAGGGAGTTCCGCTCAAGATCGATCAGGTTTTGGATGATGCCGTCAGCGAATCCTGCGGCAGTTCCTGCAGTAATTCGAACAACACGGCCATAGTGATCCTGTTAGTGTTATTTGGCCTGCTCATTTTTGGCGTCGCGGCCGCCTTGGCCGTATATTTTGGAATGGCCCGTTAAGATCCGCCTCGCAAACAGACACCCAACGCGACAGCGACTTTCACCAAAGCCCTGTCACCAAAGCCCTGTCACCAACCTTTGTCGCCAAAGGTGTCTTCTCGACGTTGAGCTTCCGGGGTTCACGGCTTGATTCGACGAAGGTGCGACCCGGCAACCTATTGGATTCGCCGGTCGACTCCCGCCAGCTACGAGTCTGTTAACATGTGGGGCGACAGGGTTTCCTCCTTTCCATGAATCCAGACATCCCAACGGGAATCTCCATGCTTTCTCATTCAGCCGCCGTGATTTTATCAGCGGCAAAAACCATCACTCGATGTTTGTTATTCGTTGCGTTGCTGGTGCCACCTGGGCCCGGTTGGACACAAACGGAAAAACAGACATTGAACACTCAAACGGTCGACGAAAATATTCTGCCGACGGGTCGAAGCATCAATCCGGCGGGAGAAACTATCTCCTTCCACGGTCGACCGGTTGATCTTCGGTTGAGTCACGACGGAAGAAGACTGTTTGTAAAAGACCGCGGCAGCTTGCGAATCATCGACGTTTCGACCTGGAAACTGCTTCAGACCATCGACAGCCCTGACGGTGCATCGTGCTGGGGATTGGCAGTCACAAGAGACGACAAAGTCTATTTTTCGAATTCGAAATCTGGCATCCATGTGTTCGCGGCCGAAGGCGAATCGCCTCAGTTCAAACGGGTCCGGACAATCGAACTGCCGAAGGACTCCTATCCTTGTGGTATCGAATTGTCTGCCGACGAATCAACCGCATACGTCTGTCTGTCAATGAAGAACAGCCTCGCCATTGTGGATTTGGAATCGGATTCCGTCCTCCAAACCGTCGATGTCGGCGTGGCTCCCTTCGATGTTCATCGTCAGGGTGATCATCTCTTCGTTTCCAACATCGGGGGCCGGCGCGCAACAGCAGACGACCCGACCGCCCCCTCTGCCGGAACAGCGACGGTCGTTGATGAACGTGGTATCGCCAGCACGGGAACCATCACTATTTTTAATCTGACGACGAACGCGGTCGAAAATCAGGTCGAAGTTGGCTTGCACCCTTCTGTCATGTCGGACAGTCATCTCGAGGAAACCGTGGTCGTTTGCAATACGAACGATGATTCAATCAGCTTCATGAATGCAGATTCGGAAGATGCGAATCAAGTTGTCGTCAAACCGGACCCAAAACTTGCCTTCGGTTCAATGCCCAGCGCGATCGACTATTTGCCAAAACTTGACCGTTATCTGGTTGCACTTGCGGGCAACAATTCCGTGGCCGTTCTAACACCCGATTCTGCAAACCCCAATGCCCAAGTCACTGGTTTGATTCCCACGGCCTGGTATCCGGTGGCATTGGCCCATGACCAACAATACCTTTACGTCGCCTGCGTCAAAGGCCGTGGCGCCAGAGCAGAGCGTCGACCTGTTGAAAAAGGACTCAACTCTCACGATCACTTGGGGACCGTTCAGAAAATCCCACTGAATCTGGTCAACGATCCAGGTCAGCTCCAACGTTGGACCACAGAGGTCAATCAATTGTCGCGGATTGTTCAACTCGTGGAAAACAGTCGGCGACCGGCAGCGAGGGATCCTAAACAGGATCAGCAGTCCCCAAAATCGGAAACAAAAAATGCCGTTCCGATTCCTGATTCACTTTCCGAGCCAAGTCTGTTCCAACACGTGATTTACGTGATTAAGGAAAATCGCACTTTCGACCAGGTTTTCGGGGATCTGAAAGAAGCTCGCAGTGACCCTCAGCTGTGCATTTTTCCGGAGGCGGTGACGCCCAATCATCACGCTCTCGCCCGGCGATTTGGGGTGTTGGACAATTATTATTGCAACGGTGTGCTGTCGGCAGATGGACATTCTTGGGCTACAGAGGGGAATGTCACGCCTTATCTGGAACGTTCCTTTGGAGGTTTTGCCAGGAGTTATACGTTTGGCGATGATCCAATCACGTACTCTTCGAGCGGGTTTTTGTGGGACCGTGTTTTGGCGTCCGGACTGTCTTTCCGTAACTACGGCGAGATGGACTACGCGAAGCCCCCGGCAGGGATGAAGTACCAGGAAATCTGGAATGCCTTTGAAGCCGGTGAGCCGATCGAGTTTGAACAGAACATTGGAATCGAAAGACTAAGGCGATATTCCTGTCCTAAATACCCGGGGTGGAATGGTGATTCCGGACGTGGTTCGCATGGAGCGGTTTTTGACTGAGTTTCGCGAATTTGAAAAAACGGGAAACTTGCCCAATTTGACGATCATCTATTTGCCACAGGACCATTTGGGCGGAGGAGTCACGTCCAAAGCCCATATGGCCGACAACGACCTGGCGCTCGGACAGTTGGTGGATGCGGTCAGTCACAGCCAGTTCTGGAAGGACACGGTGATTTTTGTCAACGAGGACGATCCGCAAAACGGATACGATCACATTGACGGACATCGCAGCTTATGCCTGGTGGTCAGTCCTTATAGCCGCGCGGGGATCAATCACCAGTTTTACAACCAAACAAGCGTCCTCCGTACGATGCTGCATATTTTCGGACTGCCGCCCATGAACCAGCAGGATGCATCGATGCCGCTCATGAAAAACTGTTTTCAGCTCGATCCGGATTTTGAGCCCTATGATGTGATCGCGGCGAATTTTCCGTTGAACCAGGCTCCGGACCCAGAATCCAAACAGTCTGCGGTCGAAAGAAAGTGGAGAAAAATCGTCGCGACCGTGCCCATCGAGCGCACCGGGAATGAAGACCGAACGGGACGAAGATAACCTCAGCCGATTCGTGTGGCATGAAGTCCAAGGTTGGAGCACGCCCTATCCAGGTCGAATGGTCGAGCGCTACATGCGCGCGGACTGAAACCATTGGGGCTCCAAATCGATCCCAATGCGGACGAATAAATACCAACGATTCCGGTCTTGCCGACCGTCGCTGGATTTTGTTCAAGCGTCGATTCAGGCATGGCGACCAGCCATCGGGTCACTCGTCCAAGTCAATTGAGGAGCCCGTCATTCGGTTTGAGTTCGCCCTCTCAAACGGATTGCATCTCTTTGGTCGGAACTTCCTTTTTGCAGAAATACCAATCGGTGCATTCGAGACCTTCCTCCAACCGATTTTTCACCTGTTCGACCGTTGCCGGCGGAGGGACAATGACTTTATCGCCGGGTACCCAGCCTTCGGGTGTGGCAACCTGGTAATCGTCCGAGACCTGCATTGCCTGTAATAGCCGCAGAAACTCGTCGATGTTGCGACCATTCGACATTGGGTAGTAAACCATGGCCCGCAATACCCCATGGGGATCAATGACGAACGTCGAACGCACCGCGGACGTGTCACTTGCGCCTGGCATGATCATGCCATAGGCATGGGCAACCTGCATGGAAAGATCTTCGATGATCGGAAACGGAATCTCGATCCCGAAGTTGTCCTCGATATTCCGCATCCAGGCCAGGTGCGAAAAGGTACTATCGATCGAAAGTCCCAATAACTCACAATTCAATTCCTGGAATTCAGGATACGCTTTTGCAAAAGCGATGAATTCGGTTGTGCACACGGGAGTGAAATCGGCAGGATGCGAGAACAGAATCAGCCACTTGCCTCGATAGCTTTCCAGCGTTCGCTGTCCGTGAGTTGTTTTCGCATTGAACTCTGGCGCCGGTTCATTAAGACGCGGCAGTGAATTGGAATTCAAATAAGTGATTTCTTCGTTCATCTCGGTTCCTTTCAAAAACTAGAGCGCGTTCGACTTTGATTTAGCGTTGTATCGTCGGTTTCACTCTGGAAACAACGCCCTGAACGCTACACGTTCGTGCGACACGCACTAATGGGGTAAGCGGGGTTTTAAAAATGCGTAGGAAAACATTCCCAGCAGAGCCCCCGTCAATGTAAACAGGGCAAATAGCTCGCCGCCTCCAATTTGGGCATAGATGGGACCCGGGCAGGCGCCGGTAATTGCCCAGCCCGCCCCAAACAACATGCCACCAAAAATGATCCCGAACTGAAACGGCTTGGGTTTGTATTTAACGAAGTCTCCTGCGATCGTCGCGATGGCAAACTTCTTGATCAAGAACATCGAAATCATCGCCACGATGACGCCCACACCGATGATCAGGTACATGTGGGCTTCTTTAAACAAAAACATGTCGTGCACGCGTTGCCAGCGTACAACTTCCGATTTCGTCAGCACGATGCCAAACAACACGCCGAGTACCAGTACGCGCAGGTAAGCGCCGATTGACATGCCAACTGCTTTCGTTTCAATGCCTGCTTTGGCGTCCATATTCCTATCCTTTAAAAAATCCAGTCGCCCAATCCCCAAGTTACCGCCAGGCCGCCCACGAAAAAGAAGATCGTGGCCACCAGGCTGGGCCAGTTTAGATTGGCGATTCCCGTAATCGCATGCCCCGACGTGCAACCGTTCGCATACCGTGCTCCGAAGCCGACCAGGAAACCACCAATCAGTAATCGAATGGCGCCTCCCGAAGAGTGATATGCGCCTGGCAGAAACTCAATCGGACTGTTGGAAAGAACAAACGTGGCGATGAATCCGCCAATCGCAATTCCCAGCATAAAAATGACCGTCCACAGACCTTCGCGGCGGTTGAAGTTCTTCAGGTAATCCGGGCCGCGACCGGCTGAACACATCGCACCCATTTGTTGCAGGCTCGTGGAGACCCCAAATGATTTACCCGCAACGTAATAAAGGGCGGGAACGACCAGGCCAACCAGGATTCCTGAAACCCACCACGGCCAGGGTTGCAGAATATATTCCATCATGTTTCCTCTCTCAGGTTAGAACTTCCAAATTGTCTGGACGAATTTTTGTTGACAGAACGTCCCTGCGGCCGATCGCATTCCACTCGCGAGAACGGATTCAGGCCGAATAACGGCAAATCGGACTGCCGATATCGACAGTTGTCGCAGCTATTTCGTCGCGACACTTTCAAATTCTTTGGGGCATTCCGCGTTCCAAAATACGGCTTGGCTTTGGTGGGCCAATTCGGACGTCGAGGAGATCTCTACCGGTCCCAAGATATCCTTCGTCTGGCTTTTCACCGGCAAGCCCGCCCGCATCCAAGCCTGGATGCCGCCCTGCATGTTAATGACCTCCGATACTCCCGCAGCCTGCGCGATACTACAGGCGATCCCTGATCGTCCTCCGCTGCGGCAGTGGAAAGCCAGTGTGCAGGGGCCGGTAAATTGGGCGACGGTTTCCGGCAGTTTCGCCAGGAAGCAGCGTTTGGCCTCTTCAATGTGATGCTCTTTCCACTCCGAGTCGCCGCGGATATCGATCAGGATGACATCGTCCGTCCTCATACGTTCGGCAATTTCAGTGGGTGATTCCAGATAGTACGATTGCGTGTCCAATCCGGACTTGGCAACGTCGTCGGAGTCGAAAAAGCCGGCGATTTTTTCTATGCCGATTTTCTGTAAAACGCGAACTGCCTCGGACCTGTCATTTTTGTTGGTTATTAAATACAACGGCTTGCCATAATCGACCAACCAACCTGCCCAGGCGGCAAGGAATCGGCGCGGGATGTTGATGGTGCCGGGAACATGTCCGTTGGCAAATCGTTTCGAGGACGTCGTATCAATCACCAGGTGATCGGGAACGATTTTCTCGATGGCATTGGCATCTAGAACGTTGGGAAGTTCGCGATTGCCAATGATCTCTGGCCCTTCCTTGTTGACGCGTTTCATGACGGCAAAATAGGTGGGAGCCTCGGGTTGTTCGGACAGGATGTAATCGACAAATTCCTGTTCATCATCAAACTGCAAGGCCGGATTGAACATTTTTTCGTAGCCCACGGTACTGGAGGGAATGGCACCGAGACCTTTGCCACAGGCACTTCCGGCACCGTGCGCGGGCCAGATCTGAAGATAGTCCGGCAGTTTTTTAAATTTTTCAGCCGAGTGGAACAGTTCCCGGGCACCCGGTTCCGCCGTGCCGGTCATGCCTGCCGCTTCCTCCAGCAAATCGGGGCGGCCAATGGAACCGACAAAGACGAAATCGCCAGTAAACAAGCCCATGGGTTTTTCAGCGCCGCCGCCTTTGTCCGTCAACAGGAACGAAATGCTCTCGGGCGTGTGGCCAGGCGTGTGCAACACTTTAAATTCAACCTTGCCGACCGCAAACGTATCACCGTCCTTCAACAACTGATGGTCATAGTCCTTGGCATACATGTATTTCCATTCGGCAGGGCCTTCGTCCGAAACGAACAACTTGGCCCCGTGTTGGTCGGCCAACTCTCGAGCCCCGGAAACATAGTCGGCGTGAATGTGCGTGTCGGTCGCTCCCACGATCCTCATCCCCTCGCGGCGAGCGGCATCCAAATACTGCTGCACGTCACGACCGGGATCCACGATGATTGCTTCCCCCGTTTTCTGGCAGCCGACCATGTAGGAAGCGTGAGCTAAAGCTGGATCATAGAAATATTTTAAAAGCATGCCAAAACTCCTTGTGTTGTGCGACAGGTTCTGTTTTCAGTGTCACCGACGTGGCGATTTAAATCAATGTATTTCGATGTTCCGATGTGTTGAGTGAAAAAAATCAAACGCCGAATCGCGACTCGATGCAGGACATGATTTGGGCCAGATGTGGCTCTGCGATCGAGTAGTAGACCGTTCGTCCTTCTTTTTCACTGGTCAAAAAACCGCATCGCTGCATCAACCGCAAATGGTCGGATGTCATCGGCTGGGTGATTCCGCAGGTTTCAGCCAAATCGTTAACCGTATACGGAGCACCACTGAGCAAGAGTTGCACGATGCGAAGCCGATGGGGATGTGCCAACGTCCGCAGGCATTCCGCCGCTTCGGCAAACGCTTCCAGCTGTTTTTTGGATGTCCTGGTGATTTTGGTTTGGCTCATTAGCCCGCACGCCCCACGAAATTCTGACACCAACACCCCGGCGGGTTGGTGAGCATCTGCCGGATCACCGTCGGCTTTCCTTTTATATCGTAATATGCCGATGTGTCAATATAGAATTTCTTGCCAATTTGCCAAAAAATCTTCGCCGCCGCTACCCCGTTTGCCCATGGAGCCCGTTAGATCGCAAGCGGATCATTTTCGTCGCCTCAATTAACAGGTAAGTTATTGCACCCACCACAAAACAGATCACCAATTGTGAAATCGTCAAAGGGCGCGTGTGAAACACGGTTTGCAGCAGTGGAACGTAGACGACCGCCAATTGCAGGAGGCACGTACTCATGATGGCGGACCACAGCCACCAATTCTGTCGCAATCCGAAGCCCCAGATCGTCGGTCGATCAGAACGACAGGCGATGGCATTTCCCATTTGGGCAAACGTCAGAACGGTGAACACCATGGTGCGCCAATTGTCCACGTTTGAATCGGCAGGTCTCAATACGAGACAAGCCGTTGCCAAAGAGACGACACCGATCAACGAGCCGATCCAGATGACGTCCTGGGTCATGCGGCCATCAAAAATCGGTTGTCCGAGTCGAATGGGTTTGCGGTCCATCGTATTCCTTTCAGAAGGTTCGACCGCCAACGCGAGACCGGGTAAGCCATCGGTGACCAGGTTCACCCACAGGATCTGCAATGGTAGCAGCGGCAGTGGTAATCCCAGCATCACACCCAGAGTCATCACCAGGACTTCGCCAGTATTGCTGGACATCGTATATTTGACAAACTTGCGAATGTTGTCGTAGACGATACGGCCCTGCTCCACCGCCGCGACGATGGTGGCAAAATTGTCATCCAGCAACACCATTTCCGCAGCTTGTTTGGAAACGTCGGTTCCGGTCTGTCCCATCGCCACGCCGATGTGAGCCTGTTTGAGCGCGGGCGCATCGTTGACACCGTCGCCGGTCATGGCAACCACTTCGTTGTGATGTTGCAGTGACTTCACGATGTCGAGTTTGTCGGATGGCGCGACACGAGCAAACACATCCACTTCGCAAACCCGATCACGCAAGGATTCGATTGGCATGTCCGCCAATTCCCGGCCAGTCAACGCTTCGTCCCGATCGGTAATTCCCAGTTGTCGGGCAATGCTGATCGCCGTCAATGGGTGGTCACCCGTGATCATCACGGGGCGGATTCCAGCTCGTCGGCAGAGCTTGACTGCCTGGCCAGCTTCCGGCCGTGGCGGGTCCGTCAATCCGACCATGCCGACGAACACCATTTGCGTTTCAAGATCAGCGACACGATCTTCCGTTTCAAAAATGCGAAACCCCACTGCAAGTACGCGTGTGCCTTGCGCGGCAATTTCGTTTTGTGCCGTTTTGATTCTCGACCGCCAGTTTTCATCCAGCGCTTCGCAATCATCGTTGACCCAAACCTGGTTGCAGATTTCCAGGATGGAATCAACAGCCCCTTTGACGAAAGCCACTTGTTTTGCATTGACCAACTCGACCGGTACGGTCGATCCAAGGTCTTTTCCTGCGACGGAGTGCAGGGTCGTCATTCGTTTGCGTTCGGAATCAAAAGCCACTTCATCGACGCGGGGAAAACCCGATTGAAGTTCCAGTTGGTCAGCTCCGAACCGGGCTGCCATTTCAATCAACGCTTTCTCTGTTGGTTCCCCCACGATAACAAGGGCTGGCGAAGACTCGTCCGCTCCCGCAGAAACGCCTTGCTGATTCGGTTGCAGTTGAGCGTCATTGCACAGGCAGCCGCCGATCAACAGGATCTGCCGCGCCGCCGAAATGGGGCAATCCGCGCCGTCCGTTAACTCGAACTGCTCGTCCGCGAGATCCAGAATCGTGGCCGTCATCTCGTTTTTGGTCAAAGTCCCGGTTTTGTCACTGCAGATGACCGTAACCGAGCCCAATGTTTCGACCGCCGGCAACCGTCGAATCAACGCGTTTCGTTGAAACATGCGTCGGGCGCCAATCGCCAGCGAAACGGTGGCGACCGCCGGCAGGCCTTCGGGAACAATCGCGACGGCCAGGCTGAGCGCGGTCATCAACATCAATCGGGGTGGCTGTCCACCCAACGTCCCGGCGAGGAAGACCAGTCCGACGATTCCAATCGCGATCAAGGCGAGGGTGCGACTGAGCTGCGCCAATCTTACCTGCATGGGCGTTGGCTCCGACTCGACCGACTTCAACGAACCTGCAATCTTTCCCAGTTCGGTGTTCATTCCCGTCTCGGTCACGATCGCGCCGGCGTGTCCGTGGACGACCATGGTGCCCATGTAGACGAGATTGGTTCGGTCTCCTAGCGCGAGGTTCGGTTCCTTCATCCGGTCGATCGTCTTTTCCACCGCGATCGATTCCCCGGTTAACGCCGATTCGTCAACGGAGAAATCGCTGGTCTGCAGCAGGCGGCAGTCCGCTGGAACGAAATAGCCAGCGCGCAAATTCACGATATCTCCCGGTACCAGTTCGGGTGCAAGCACTGTTTTTGTTTCTCCGTCGCGTCGCACAATGACTTCCGGGATCGACATTTTTTTTAATTCTTCCAACGACTTCTCGGCTCGGAAGTCCTGCCAGAATCCCAACACCGAGTTCAGGAAGATGATTGCCGCGACCGCGATGGCATCCGTTGTCTCACCCAGAAAAAAGGAGACGACCATCGCCACAAACAGCAACAGGACCAGCGAACTTTGCAGTTGCGCAAGCAAGATCTTCCAGCCGGTTCGTCGATCGGCGGCATCAAACTGATTGGCGCCAATCGACTTGATTCGCCGTTCGAATTCCAGCGAGCTTAGCCCGTGCTCAGAATCGGAATCGAGTTTTTCCAAGGCTTGATCGGTCGTCAGTAAGCACCAATCCGTCGCATCATGGCGCGGAATCGCGTTGGCGGGAGCCGACGGTGACGTTTGCATGAGGTCCGTTTCTTGTTCTTCGTGGGGGTCGGGTCGGCCAGAATTGGATCGCCTCTGGATGGACGTTGTCGCAACGAAGATCGAGTGCCCGTGAATACTCGCCAGTTAATTCTTCCAGATCGGTTGGAGGTCGCCAAGACGCGACGCAGGAACCGGCGGATCGCGCTCGATGCGATGCTTACGCCCGGCCGTTTCTCGACAAAGCGAAGGAACGACTTCGACGTCACCCGACTAAATACCCAACATCGCCAACAAGTCGGTCATTTGCGATAGGAACCGCGTGACACTGGGGTGTCGCGATTCAAAATCTCGAATCCGATCCAGTAACTCCTGGTGGCCCTCAAGCTGTTCAACGGGCAGGTTGCTGGCCCGGACTTTATCAATCAAGCAGCTGGCGTCGGTCACCATCTGTCCCAACGTGTCAATGGTCTCCTCATCAACCTGTTGCGTGGCCTGAAAGTCTTCATTGATCGCGGCCAATTCCTCGTGCAGATCTCGCAGCCGGATCAAAAGGTCGGTATTGGACATGGTCGTTCCCCTTCTGCAGTTCCCCGACAGCATTGCATCCGGCGTGCCAAAATCGTTTCCAACCGAAGGATTCAATTCCTGTTGGGATCCTGGCCTTCCAGTTGTGACACATCATGACTTTTCTGTGCGTGTTCGCCCATTAATCAACGGCTGGCAAAGGGACAGAGTCGAAAAATTGAGTCTCATCCGGACTCCGCAGAGGCTCGTTGGCCAGCGGGGACATGGCACAGCGATTGCAATTGTTGTCATTCATTGCACAGGATCGACGTGCGGCATCGGCCACTGACAAACAAGTGTCGCGTTCAGTCAAAGTTTTGAGATCTTCGCAAGTGGGCCTAATTGCCCTTGGTACTTCTTCAAACCGGTAGCTGACGCCGTTCGTCGTAGCGACAACCAAAAACGGATGTGAAAGCGGCACTGGAAAGTAAGGCTTTTGGCCGAGAGTAAGAAAATGAGTACAACAATACCCGCGAAAGCAACTGACTTTGTTCGCAAGTTTGATCAACTTAGAATTGAAGATGTGCCAACGGTCGGCGGGAAGAATGCCTCGCTCGGGGAAATGATTCGCGAATTAAGCGAGGAAGGTATTCGGGTTCCGGGTGGTTTTGCCACCACTTCAGCGGCTTACCGTTACTACCTGGATTCGACCGGATTGAGCGACAAAATTCGAGACACTCTGACCGGACTGGCTCCAGAAAATGTGGAGGATCTGCAGAAGCGCGGCTTGGAAATTCGACACGCCATTCTCGAAACTCCGATTCCGGACGAATTGCGAGAGGAGATTGTCGATGCCTACAGAGAGCTTTGCCAGGAGACCAACTCAATCGCACCGGTCGCTGTCCGTAGCAGCGCGACTGCTGAAGATCTGCCTGACGCAAGCTTTGCCGGCCAACAGGAGACTTACCTGAATGTTGTCGGCGAACGCTTGTTAATGGATGCCTGCAGGAACTGTTTTGCCTCCCTGTTTACGGACCGAGCCATCTCGTACCGTACGCACAAAGGATTCGATCATTTTGATGTGGCACTATCGATTGGTGTGCAGCATATGGTCCGAGCCGACGTGGGAGCCGCGGGTGTGATTTTCACGATCGATACGGAGACCGGTTTTTCGAATGCCGTGCTGATCAATGCGTCGTATGGGTTGGGCGAGAACGTGGTCAAGGGGACCGTCAATCCCGATGAGTACTGCGTATTCAAACCGACGTTGAAGAAAGGTTTTCGTCCGATAATTCAAAAAACATTGGGCACGAAGGAATTCAAAATGATCTGCTCCACGGGTGGTAGCAAATCGACACGAAACGTCCCGGTCTCCAAAAAAGAACGTGAGTCATTCGCGATTAACGAAGATGATATCCTGCAATTGGCGAAGTGGGCCGTGCAGATCGAAGACCATTACTCCGCCAAAAATGGACGCCCGACTCCCATGGATATCGAATGGGGCAAAGACGGTATCACCGGGGAGTTGTTCATCCTGCAAGCGCGACCTGAAACCGTGCAATCGCAGAAATCAGCCAACCAGATTGATAGGTATGTGCTTGGAGAATCAGGCAAGCCACTCACATCGGGATGCGCTGTCGGTCAAAAGATTGGCCACGGTGTGGTGCGGCTGATTGATGACCCCAACCAGCTTTCCGAATTCCAGCCGGGTGAAGTCCTGGTGGCGGAAAAGACCGACCCGGATTGGGAACCCATCATGAAGAAGGCTTCGGCGATCGTCACTGACCACGGCGGTCGAACGTGCCACGCAGCAATCGTGGCCCGTGAATTGGGGCTGCCAGCCATCGTGGGGACCAATGATGCGACGCATGCACTGGCCACGGGGCAGGAAGTCACGGTTTGCTGTGCCGAAGGCGAAACAGGTTTTGTCTACGAGGGAAAAATCCCATTCGACGTGGAGCACATTGATTTGGCGAAGATTCCACAAACCCGTACCAAGTTAATGGTTAACATCGCCAATCCGAAAATTGCGTTTGCTACCGCGTCCCTGCCGCTGGATGGCGTCGGTTTGGCACGGATGGAGTTTACAATCTCCAATTATGTTCAAATTCACCCGCTCGCATTGTTGAACTACAACGATCTCGATGATGAAGAGCTGCGAAAGAAAATTGATGCCATCACGGTCGGGTATGACGACAAAGTTGAGTTTTTTGTTGACCGACTGGCACATGGCATTGCCATGATTGCTGCCGCCTTCCATCCTCGCGATGTGATCGTTCGTATGAGTGACTTCAAATCCAACGAGTACGCGAACCTGATCGGCGGCGCACCCTACGAACCCACGGAAGAGAACCCGATGATCGGTTTCCGCGGTGCTTCACGCTACTATGATCCTCGGTATTGTGAAGGATTTGGACTGGAATGCCGCGCGATGAAGAAAGTGCGAGACGAAATCGGATTGACCAACGTCAAATTGATGATTCCATTCTGCCGCACGGTGGAAGAAGGACGCAAGGTGGTCGATGTACTGGCCGGTCACGGACTGGTTCGCGGTGACAACGGATTGGAGCTGTACGTGATGTGCGAAGTTCCCAGCAACGTTGTGATGGCGAAAGAATTCGCTGAAATATTCGACGGCTTCTCGATCGGATCCAACGACTTGACGCAGTTGATCCTGGGCATCGATCGTGATTCCGAGATCATTTCGCATATCTTTGACGAGAGAAATCCCGCAGTCAAAAGGATGATCGCCGAGGCGATCGACAAAGCCAAGGCGTGTGGCTCGAAGATCGGTATTTGTGGCCAGGGGCCGAGTGATTTTCCCGACTTCGCCGAGTTCCTGGTGGAAAAAAATATTGACAGCATCTCGGTCACGCCGGATGTTGTCTTGAAAACCAAGCTGATCATTGCCGCCGCCGAGGCCAAAGTTTAGAGCATGCTTTGTGTGCCGATTCGTGAGTGTTCAAGTTTATGTTAAAACAAGACTTGAACACTCGAGTGCACAGATGCGAGCAGGCAGACTGTTTCAGGAGTTGATTGATGACCAATAAAGTGCCGTTCAACAGCTTGTTAGTTCCGACAGATTTTTCGGAGAATGCCTGGTCGGCATTTCAGCATGCAAGGTTGCTGGTTGATGGCGAGGACTCGGAGATTGTTGTGGTCCATGCCATCGACCCTGCCTTGGTGGATCAAGTCGTTCAGTTGGGAATTGGCGAACACGATGACGTGTTGAAGTCGATGCGAACCAACGCCATGAAGCAAATGGAGCGATACTCCGAGGAATCCGACACGAAAGCAAACGTGGATGTGTTGGTTTGCGAAGGCGAACCGTTTTTTGAAATCATTCGCAAAGCGGAAGATTTTGCGGTCGACGCGATCGTCATGAGCAAGCTGGGTCAGCGTAACCCGGCCAAGAACCTGTTGTTCGGATCTACCGCGGAGAAAGTCATTCGTGGCAGCAGCAAACCGGTCATTGTATTGCCCTGTCAGTAGAATCTGAGTAACGGCAAACCGTTTCAGTTCACTAATAAGATTCCAATTGCCGCAACTCGAGCGGCCATCTGGTGAGTCGAGGATGGCCAAACAGGCTTTGACCGACAGCGTAAAATTGAAGGAACCCCAGTTCAGCTCGCAAGTTCGTGCGGTATTCAAGGGGGGCGAATGATCCCAGTGACTTCGGAGTCCGTGCGCCCGTAGGTTCGCAGCCGATTTTGGACGCGTGATGGATCGTGTGGTCAGGCGGTTGGCCGTTTAGTCGACTTCGACCCAGAAATAGCCTCGCAGGTCGCCTTCTGCGAAACCGGTCGCTTGGTCTTTCGGATAATTCGAGACAATGGCAGCTTTGACTTCGGGCAGGATTTCTGGCTCGGTGCCGTGGCACATGAGACACGTGGCTTTCAGTCGAATGGGTAACAGGGCTCCCAAGCGGTCCTGAGGCAGTGCGACAAAAGTTGGCTCCTGCGTCTGTGTCGTCACAAAACTGGCGGCCCATTCCGGTGGTTGATTCGCCGGGTTGCGCAGCTTAAAGGACGTCCGACCGATCTTGATTCCATCCTGACTCAGTTGTTTGGCAACGGCAGGCGCCGATACCTTACATACTTTGATGGATTTGGCAGGTCCATTCTCGCCGATCGCCGACACCAGTTCGTCAAGCAGCGTGCTCAACATTTGGTCCCGAGTTGATTCGGCCCTCTGTTTTTGTTGAAGTTGGGATTCGGTAAACGTGTCGATCTGCGAAACAGAATTTGTGCCATCAACCGGATTTACTTCGCTGTTTTTGCTGCACCCGACGACGATGATGGAGATTAGCGACGTTAATAGGATGGCTAAAATTGGACTTCTTCTCATATCCATTGAAACCCTGCTTCTCTTTCGAGTGAGTGAGGTAGGTAGAGCATGATGGGCAATCATTCGAATGGGGCTCCAGCCGGTCAACGTTCATCCTTGGCAACTGGCGTGTTCAATGATTGACAAAAAAATTCTGGCTCGGTCCACTAATTGGATTTTCCGGACTGCCAAACCGAATTTCAATTCGCTCAATCGGTGGATCAGCGTACAAACTCGTCCGGTTCCGCAGTGATTTCTTCCAGCTTCGTTGTGGCCGGTTCCGTTGAATTCTGTTCCAGTTTTTTCTCAGCCGAACTCGGCTGTGCGCAGGCTCCGCTCATTCACGTTTGCACTCCAAACCGGGGCAGTACCCAGGCTTGCAGTACAAACCATAAAATGACAAAGCCGCCCATGATCAACAATTCAGGCATTTTCGTATTCCCTGTTCGGATCGCGGTGTGGGTTTTCATGTATTTTTCGAATCGCCAGCTAATCGAGTCTCGGCAGCGAAATGCGAGCCAAGCGTGGGTAGATTCGTTCTCGTGCGTGGTAATCGCCGCTGGTGACGCCACCAGTCCAAGAGCATATTTATCTATCGGCTAAATTATATCGGAACGTTTCGATATTTCAATGTGTTTGCGCGGATTATTGGCGGGCGATGACAAAAATGCCCTCGCATTTGGCTACCGGACAGCATCCCCAACCATTCACGAATTTATAGCCAAATTCCAAATCGCCATATCTGGACAGCCGCCACATTCCGCATCGGTCGTGATTCAGGCTTTTTCTTTTAAGCAAGATTCGATTTTTGATTTCATTTGCTGCATCTGATCATTGGCCAGCTTTTGGCCGGCCTTGGATCCGACCCACAGCAAAAGGGCGATCAGCAGCAACACCGGGATGCAATAGTATCCCCACGGTGATTGCCCTGACAGCTGTTGGGAGATTCCCAGCATCAAGCCAAAAAAAATCAACACCCCGATTGAAAGATAGGAGAACATGAACCCGGTCCAGATGCTGGGATGGGGGCTGAATCGACCGAAAACCTGACATGGCTGATCCTCATCCTCGTTGCGAATCTCCAAGTGCATCCAAGGCGACCAAAAATGCCGCCGGGATTGTTCGATGGAGATCAGCGCGTGGTCGCGGGTGAATTGGCCCAGGTATTCATCCGGGCACGTCGAGACCCCGTTCCGAAGACAGGCCATAATATCTTCTCTGCTCAATTTCGTTGTCAACTGAAACGTCGGACGCATTTGGGCCACGGACATAACAACGACCTTTGAAAAGATCCAAGATGGTCAAGAATTCAACTGTGCCGAATTCGGAGGCCTTCTCATTCTAAAAAACGTCAAAACAAGGTGCCAACTTGAAATCCAGGAACTGAAAAAATTTTCGCGGTCCCATATTTTGTCATTGGCGGTGAAAAACAAGGTTCGCCTGCCGGCAAACCAAGCATCAAACGATGAACTGATTGGGCTATTCCGGGCGCGCTCCTCTGGGAGTTTTGGATCGTTTACGTCGTCAATTGCACGGCATCGGCGCTTTTCTGTGCGCGGCATGAAATTCAATCGCATCGCCGACTGATGGATTAATTCATATGATGGAGAATTCCAAGGCACGTTAAGGCAAACGCCCGCTTGATTGGAATTGCCAGTTCTCTGGATCCGTGGAGTTTTAGTTGATGGCGAATAACGAAACCGAAAAACTGGTCGCACTTGAGACCGACCAGCCGATCTGGGACCGCTTTTTTATGGTTGCCCCGCTGGTCGTCGTCGGGTCTCGCGAGCCGAACGGCGAATATGATTTGGCCCCCAAGCATATGGTCGCACCGCTATCGTGGGAGAATTACTTCGGATTTGTTTGCTCGCCCAGCCATGCCACCTACCATAATGTCAAACGGGAATCGGTGTTTACCGTCAGTTTTCCCAAACCGGACAACCTGCTGTTAACCAGTTTGGCAGCGGCGCCGCGTTGTGAGGACCATTCCAAACCTTCCCTCCAAGTTCTGCCGACTTTGCCAGCGACGAAAGTTGACGGGGTTTTTCTGCAGCAATCCTATTTGATGTTGGAGTGTGAGCTGGATCGAATCGTCGATGGATTTGGGAAAAACTGTCTGATTGCGGGCAAAATCGTGGCTGCCCAGATCAGTGAACAGGCGTTGCGGATGAATGACCGGGACGATCAAGACATCATCGAGCACTCACCGCTGATGGTTTACTTGCCGCCGGGCCGTTACGCTTCGATCAACCACTCATTTTCCTTTCCTTTCCCGAAAGGATTTACGCGGGAACCTGAAGAATAATGAACATCGCCACCAACAAATCGATGCCGTTGTTGGACTATCTGCACAGTCAGCGGGACGAGATGGTTCAATTCTTGACCGAGCTGGTCAAACTGGAGTCACCTTCACAGGACCCGGCTGCGCAAGTACCTGTGCAGGACTTGATATGCGATGCGCTGGCAAAATTGGGATATCGCATTCGAAAAATTGCCGGGACGAAAACTGGTGGGCACCTGTTGGCGGTTCCCAGTGAACGCGGTAACGGTCAACCGATTCAGTTATTGATTGGCCATTGTGACACGGTCTGGCCATCGGGCACCCTCTCGAAAATGCCGGTTCATATGACCGATGGCAAACTGCATGGCCCCGGTGTCTATGACATGAAGGCGGGACTGGTGCAAGCGATCTTTGCCGTGGGAGCGCTGCGGGCGGTTGGCGAAACGCCCAGCGTGGCCCCGGTTTTCTTTATCAACTCGGATGAAGAGATTGGCAGTTTCGAATCCAAATCTCATATCGAACGCTTGGCTCGAATCGCGGACCGCGCCTTCGTGATGGAGCCAGGATTGGGGATTTCGGGAAAAATCAAAACGGCTCGCAAAGGAGTTGGCAGATTCAATGTCCGTATTTTGGGTAAGGCTTCCCACGCAGGATTGGCGCCAGAGGAAGGTATTAGTGCCATCCTGGAGTTGTCCCACGTCGTTCAGGCCCTGTTTGCCCTGAACGATCCAGACAAAGGAATTACGGTCAACGTGGGTACCATCGACGGCGGCCTGCGACCCAATGTCGTTGCACCCGAAGCGAGCGCCCAAGCCGACGTGCGCGTCGCAACGCACGAAGACGCGCGCCATATCGAACAGGCGATCTTCAATTTGCAGTCCTCGGTGCCGGGAACCCAACTCGAAGTCAGCGGTCGTGTCGGCCGACCTCCCATGGAGAAAACGCCAGGTAATCAACGACTTTGGCACCTGGCCCTGGAAGCTGCCGAGGAACTGAAGATTACCATCGAACAGGGCACCGCCGGCGGCGGTTCAGACGGCAATTTCACTAGTCTTTACGCGCCCACGCTGGACGGGATGGGGGCGGTGGGCGACGGGGCCCACGCATTGACGGAATTCGTTTTTGTCGACCGAATGCCCGAGCGCGCCGCTTTGTTGGCCCAGTTGTTGCTGCTGCCTGAACTGGCTGGAAAATTTTGATCGAATTCGATTCGTCATCGGTTAGCCGTTTGCAACCACCGTCTTGAGCAAGGGATGTACTATGCAGCGCCCGGTTTTTGCTTCCTTAACTCGGATCAGTGATCTTGAGTCAGTTCCCTTTCAGGTTCAGAAACTCCCGCCTGACCAGTGGGATACCGGCGACTACGTCGTCGGCAACGTGGTTTCGCTTGACAACTACAACGCGAGAGTCGAACTGACGAATGGCCGGATGATCGAAGTGGCTCACGGTGACCAATTAATTGGCGCTTTCGGTATTCGCGCTGCGACGCTCGAGGCCGTGGGTAGTTGGCAGGATATTAGTGATGATGGAACGATGCATGCGCTGACCGGCGCTGGGCTGTTCGGAAAAGCGACCTCGATTTCACCTTACATTTCCAAGCTCCTGGACCTCGTCTATCAGGGCCATGTGATGCGAGCCGGCCGGAAGGTCACGATGATGGACTTTTGCGAAACAGTCGAGACCGTTGAATACGATCGACCCACGGTGCTGATTATCGGTACGTCGATGTCGTCCGGAAAAACGACGGTTGGGAAGGTGATCGTTCGACAGCTCAGTCGGGCGGGATTTCGTGTCGCGGGTGTCAAGCTAACCGGCGCGGGCAGATATCGAGATACGTTGGGGATGCAAGACGCCGGCGCGGAGGTGATTTATGATTTTGTTGACGCGGGACTACCGTCCACTGTTTGCCCGAGTCAGGTCTATCGCGATTCCTTGAACATCATTCTGCAAAAATTGGTTGACGCCGCGCCGGACGTCGTTGTTGCCGAAGCGGGGGCCTCACCGCTGGAACCTTATTCGGGCGACGTTTTGATTGAAGAAATCCGCAAGCAAATCGCGTTTACCGTACTTTGCGCTTCCGATCCCTACGCAGTGGTTGGTGTTTCGGAAGGTTTCGGGTTCAAGGCAGATGTGGTAGCGGGAATTGCGACAACAACAACAGCCGCGGTAAAGCTGGCAAACAAGTTGTCAGGAATTCCGGCATTAAACTTGCAAAACCCCGCTTCGCACGCCGAACTCCGCCGGTTGCTAGCGGATCGACTGAGGATCAATCTCTAAGAACCCGCCTGCTCGGAGCTGGACCGACGCCAACCCCGAACATCATGCGCGATCAAGATACTGTTTGTCTTGCGGAACGGATTGGGTAGCGTTTGCGAGTCGCGAAACCCTTCCGTCAGAATTCTGGCAGGAGATATTTGGCGGAGTCCCGCCAATGGGGCGGGCAAACCGGTCTTAGGTCGTGCTGCTTTGAGTCTGAATCTGCTTGAGCGTTCGCCCCAGTTTCTTTTTTCGAGTACCTGTTTTAGTCGGAGCAGCGATCGCACCCTCGTTTCCGTTGCTATCCAGAAAAGAGAGCAGCTGTTTTTGAACCTCGTCCTTGTCGTGAGTCTCGCCCAAACAATCGACCGCGTCATGCACGCCCATGAGCACCGAATTCTTGATGTTTGCGCGAAGCCATTGAAAGAAATTGAAATTCATTTGATTTTTCCCCACTTGAATCGAGAGTCACCTTTGATTTGGGGCGAAGGTTAGTGATTGCCGGTCAACAGGTCCAGAGCATTCGGCGATCGAAATCTGCTTTTTGGGGACGATAGCCAGCGTTTTGGTCGTTGTCATATTTTCCTGCCGAAAAAACCGCTGCCGTGTGGTTGGATCATTTCCCGGTATGCGATGATATCGAGTTCGAGCGGAGTTACGACGGATCCGCGAGAATCGGTCCAATGTTTACACCGGCAGATCGATGCTATGAAGGGCAACTGCTGAAAACCAATCGAAATTCGGTTGCATGGTATGAAGATTCGAGTCCATTCGATGAGGCACAAGATGATGTCGGTCTTTTCGGGGCCTTCGACGTCTGACAATCAACCGAAACTGATTTTCCGTCACCGCGTCGAATCCGTGCTGGCCAAACGCGGTTTTGGCACAGTCTTTTTGGCGTATGACGAACCGGCCGGTCGCGGTTAAGGTTTCACAGTTTTTCCAGCGTGTTGAAGGAAGAGGATGAATCGTCGCGTTGATGGTGGGGCTCAACATACTCTGGAGGCTAACGACCAAGCACCCTTCTCTGGTTCCACCAATTTTTGGACAGGACTTGTTGAGGCTGGGACTCCTATCAAGCGGCTGGGGCTAAGCCGCTTCATTATTCTTTGCGTTGCGACGATCGCACAAGTCTTAACGATCATCATCACGTGGCCACTTTGGCAAGTTCGCGACAACGATGTCGCACCCAACCTTCCGCTTTTTGAGTTCCTGAATTTTGACTACGGAATAATCGTCTTGGCATCGACCTTGTTGGTCCTGTTGATGCCGCGCAAGGGGATCTGGATCAATTTGGGAGCGTTTGCTGTCGCTTCTGTCGCAGATCAGATGCGGCTGCAGCCACAATTTCTCGCTAATTGGCTACTAATGCTTGCGGCCGTTTCTCCCATTGGTACTCGGGTTGGGAGGCTGTTTCTGATTTCACTCTGGATTTGGACCGGCCTGCACAAATTCCTTTCTCCCGACTGGTTCACGCATACCTCCTGGGATCTGATGAGCCAAGCTGGATTTTCCCCGTCGAAAGTACACTACCTATTTGCCGTCGTCGTCGCCACTTCCGAACTCGGCCTTGGGATTCTTGCACTCTTCAAACCTCGCTGGGCTGCGTTCGCCTGCCCGTTTTTGCATGTTGGGATTGCCATCTTTCTTTCACCATTATTTCGGGATCGGAATTACTCAGTCATTCCCTGGAATCTTTCCATGGCAGCAGTTGGTTGTTGGATCTTGTGGGTCGAAAGTTCCAGGTCTAAGTGGAAACCATGGGAATATTTCCTGTTCGCTGTTCTAATGATCGCGCCCGCCGGATTCTATTTTAGCATGATCGACCGTGGTTATGCCCATGTTCTCTACTCGGACAACCTCCCACGTGGGCACATAACCAAATCAGATGGCAGCCATTATGGAATTGTCGGTTGGGGCGATTTGGCAGTTCCATTTCCCAACGAAAGACGTTTAATAAAGCAATATTTTGAAACAGTTTCACAGCCTGGCGATAAATTGCATATCCGCGATCCAAGACCATTTTTACGCGACCAGTTCTTTGTGATGACCGACTCGTCTTCAAAGGAAATCGACAGGCAGCAGTTCTTTGGTCAACAAGCCGGGATTGCCTGTGGGGTCGGAATTGACAACAAGCGCAATATCTTTTGGCTGACAAAAGCGGGGGTCAGAATGCTGGCCCGGGAGAGAGGGGACATGGTCTACGCAGTTGAGTTCAATTCCAATAATTACTCAACGAAATTACTACGTTTGGCAGTCGAGTTGCCCAATCTCGAACAGATACAACTGCGAGGAACCTCGGTGACCGACCAGGATCTGAAGCTGCTTCACGATCTAAAACGACTGAACGGAATCGGTTTAAAGGACACCGGAATTTCGCGGCAAGCACTGGCCGATTTAATACGTTCGGTGCCAACAATCGAATTGGTTGAATCGGATCATTCGCTCTAGAATTATCGGGTTGACGGGAGTAGATCTAGGGTCGGCAGGAACGTGTCGTCCGCAGTCCAATTCGGTAGCCTTGCCGGGCAACCCAATTGGCAGTTCTTTCTTGTTGTGTTATCAACCAACGTTCGTATTCGGTACTACCGCTGGGGTAGGCTGATCTCACCATCCAGATGCATACGAGCAAAGCGAGTGGGTTAACGGAGAACGCAATTCGGTGCCCACACGACCCTGAGCTCCTATTCGGGCTTCCGGGCAAACGAAGCAAAACATCACACCGAAAAACAGGTACCAAAATGGACAAGGTTGTTGAAGCGTTACGGCAGGTGGTGGCGGACACCTATGCATTGATTGGCCAGACTCATATTTGCCACTGGAATGTGCGGGGTCCGTCGTTTTTTTCTCTACACACAGCTTTTGAGGCGCAATACAACGAATTATTCATGGCGGTGGATGAAATTGCCGAGCGGATTCGCGCCAAAGGCGCCCTCGCACCCGGAGGGCTGAAAAATCTGGCAAACATGGCTGGGATCGAAGAGATTGTAGAGGATGCGTCGGCTGAGGAAATGGTCAAACACCTTGTCGATGCAAACAAGAAACTGCTTGCAGACCTTAAAATTGCTCGGGACCACGCGAGTGAGGCGGGTGACTCCGAATCGGAAGATCTCATGATCGCACGTTTGCAGGTCCACGAAAAAACCGTTTGGATGCTCAACAGCTATCTGGGTTAGTCAGTTTTTTTATGGAGCTGTAAGCCGAAATTTCAGCCGTTTTTTACATGCCAAAATCAGTTGAATTGTTTCGGCTTGCCCCGTTTAGGTAGAAACACGAGCGTCCCGGATTCCGTTTGCAAAAAAACTCCGGGCTGATCCGTCAGCCCTGAGATTTCTGACCAAGACCTTCCTGCATCCAGACCGATGCCGTTGCCACGGCTTCGGAGGGTGAGGCGGCGTAAGCGTCGGCTCCCAATTGACGCCACAGGTCGGGTGTGCTGTCGAACGCACGGCCGCCGACCATGATTTTGCAGGCCAAATCCGCATCCCGCACCAAGTCAATCGTCGTACGTATTGCTTTTATTTGAGTGCTGATCGTGGCCGACAATAGTAACAGCGAAGCATGGAAAGAATTCACTGCCAGGGCAATTTCCGTCGGTGGCAAATCGCTGCCGAGGTAAATCGCACGCCAGCCTGCAAATTCAAAAAAGTCCGAAACCACCCGAATTCCCATACTGTGAATGTTGTCGTCAACGGCCGCAGACACCATCGTCAGACCATTCGGTTTTTGTTTCTCTGCATGGTGGGCCAACAGGGTAATGGCTTGCGATGTCGTCGACGTGACGAGGTGTTCTTCGGCAATGCTTACTTCCGCCCGTTGCCACATGCCGCCAATTTCACGTTGAGCGATGAGCAATACTTGATAGGTTTTTTCCAATGACAGCCCCAATTCGGGCTGGACAAGAATCATGTCAATCGCGGCTCGGCCATCACCTTCCAATACTTTCAGCAAGTACCTCATTGCTAATTTGGACGTCACTTCGCTCGAATCAAGTGCGGCACTCCCGGATTGCTTTTCATCGAATGTATTCAATGAAGCGGAGATGAACTGGGCGGGGACTTGGCACAATGCGCTCGGCAGTTCCTCTTCGAGAATTTCTCCCAGGCAGATCAGGCTTTCTTGCAGCACGTTTTCCGGAACCTCTCGAGCGACAAATGATTCTCGCGCACAACGAACTTGAGATTCGAAAAGTGCTGGTTCGTTTTCTGCAATCGCAACGGAAAGCTCGTTGATTCGCTGCGAAAAATGAGCTTTCCAATCTTGAAAGGATGACTTGCCGAACTGAATTTCAACTTCCGGTTTTCGCTCGAACAGGCGACCGGTCGCATAGGCCGCGTATGCCGACGCGCTTGCAGAGAGTATTTCAGCCACCATCTTTTCTTTGTCGTTCATCTGATCACGCGGATTGCAGTCCGCTTTCAATTTGACAACCACCGTATAATTCCCGACAAATATATCACAGCTTCAGACGGCCGTTATCCGGTGGGTTCCGTTTCGGGACACCCAGACAATTTTTTCGCGTCAGACAACCGTCTTCGGAATGAAGCAACTCAATCGTTCCGGCAAACGGTGGAAATCATCCATCAAGTGATGCCTGAGAACGTCACGAATTCGGGGAATGCCGAAGTAAAAGAATAATCAGAATCATGACTGAATCGCATCGGAGAATGCCGCGTTTGGGCCAGATTCCGGATTTTCCATGCATTCTCCGCTTAAAGTTCGGTGAACCAGCTAATATGTTGCCGGTAGACGCCCCATCCGCCAATTTTTGAAAACGACCATGAAGCCATTTTTCAGTGTCATTATTTGCACCTTCAACCGGGCTAGATTGCTGCAGCGCGCAGTTCGCTCGTTGATATCCCAATCGGAAACGGATTGGGAGGCTGTCATCGTCGATGACGGCTCAACCGACAACACCCACCAGGAATTGATCCGGTTTGCCGTTACAGACGCGAGAATCAAGTTTCTTCAGAATGAAACTAATAGCGGCCTCAGCATTTCGCGAAATATTGGAGTGCGAAATGCTCGAGGACGTTATGTTACGTTCCTCGACTCCGATGACGAGTACAAACCGGATCACTTGGCAACGCGGAAAGCCATGCTGGAAAAAGACGACTCAGTTCGCTTCCTCCACGGCGGTGCAACGGTTGTCGGTGATCCGTTCGTAATTGACAAGGACGACTTTTCCCGAACCATTCATATCAACGAATGCGTTCTCGGGGGTACGTTTGTCGTTCGGCGCGATGTCTTCGAAGAGATCGAGGGTTTTGAGGATGTTGGCTACGCCGAGGATACGCTCTTTTTTGAGCGGGCGGCAGCGGCGGGAGTCAAAATGCAAAGCACCGACCACCCGTCGTACATTTACTATCGAAACGTACCGGGTCAATTGACGTCCAGTTTCATACCGTAAGATGAAGATCGGACGGATCGGTTTTGATGCTAACCGGTAGGTAGCGGCTGAGGTCCCGGCAAACCGGCGTTTGCTG
The DNA here is from genome assembly GCA_942492215.1 of Pirellulaceae bacterium. Lineage (GTDB taxonomy): Bacteria > Planctomycetota > Planctomycetia > Pirellulales > Pirellulaceae > Mariniblastus. The sequence continues at coordinate 250,713 of CALODY010000020.1, read as the reverse complement.
GTTCTCGCCTGACCGTGCCGATTAGAGCGGGTCCAATAAATTCGGGCCTGATCGTGCCGGCCTGATCGTTAGGTTGGTCATCGCGGCTCAGCTTCAGGGCGGGTTTTAGCAAAAACGTGCCCGCAGGTGCATACTTTTTTCCGAACATGCTGCGAAAGTTTACATTCAGGGCAAAGCTTCTGCCAACGCCCAGGCGACTGATTTTTCTTTGGCGGCTTCGTGGGATGTTCCGATTTTTCTCGTTTCAGCACTTGCTGTCTTTTGTCATCGGCTTGTTTTACGGCGCACTGTGGGTGGATTCCAGCTGCTGAATAGCTGGCCTTGCCGCACACGGGGCAAATATTCGGCTGGTGCTGGGGAATAATCGGTTCTGGTTTTTTGTGAGACAAAAGCGGCATTCAAATGGAGTGGGGCAAACGGCTCATTGCAGTTGGCCCGCTAAGTAATAAGTGCGTTTAACATTTTCCAACTAGCTGGACACGCTCAGCGCAAGGCCCTTTGGTGCCGCGTCCAACATCGTAGGTTACCTGCTGTCCTTCGCGAAGCTCTTCAAAACGATCGCCGTCCACTGATGAACAGTGAAAGAACAGATCCTGGCCATTCGGCGTTTCAATAAAGCCAAACCCTTTTTCGGTAATCTTCTTAATTGTACCTTCAGTCATTTCTCTACCTGATTCTTAAATAAATTTTTGGCAACAGCGTCACGTTTCAGCGCCCGAGGTTGCCTGTCGTAATTTGTAAGGTCCGGCCCTCCACGTCGTCGACGTGAGTTGACCTGGTGGAAATTACGATCGCCGGAATTGAGCGACCCTCTTCAATTGGTTTCCTGGTTCGTCGTCTCGTCCGATGTCTGACTTGCGTCGGTCACCTCTTCGGGAGTCTCGCCTTCTTCAAGGCTATCGCCATCGGAATCAAGGGACTCGGTTTCGATTGTCGAGGGTTCAGCTTTCCTGGAAAGCCTTCGTTGGCGTTTTTCTTCGGCCTTACGTTTCTTCTCCCTTTCGCGTTGTTGTTTAGCGAAAGTATTTTGGTTTTTTCCGATGTTGACTCCTTTTCAAGAAGACCGGCTGGCAGTCGTACTCGTCCGTTATTAGGCTGATTGCAGTTTTGTTTTTGGTCGTGCTCTTCGACGGCCACGGGATTGTGACACGGGTTTGCCGTTGCCGTTCGAATTTGGGTTTCGTCTCCGCCGTTTGCCGTTTGGTTTGGCGTTTTGCATGGAAGTTTTGGATTCACGGCTGGCTGGGTTTGAATCGTTGCGGCTATGTTCGACCGCAAGCCGTTTGCCGACCAGCCGCTCAATCGCCCTTAACTCAGCACGTTCGTCGGGCAGGCAGAATGAAATGGCAACGCCGTCGGCACCCGCTCGGCCGGTACGCCCGATGCGATGAATGTAACTTTCGGGATCGACCGGCATGTCGTAGTTGACCACGTGAGTAACTCCGTCGATGTCAATGCCGCGTGAGGCCACGTCGGTTGCCACCAGGACGTTGAACTTGTTGCGGCGGAAATCTTCGAGGGCGCGTTGCCGGGCATTTTGTGTTTTGTTGCCGTGAATAGCGGCGGCACGAACTCCGGTTTTTTCAAGTCGTTTGGTGATCTGATTCGCGCCTCGTTTGGTTCGCGTGAAAACGATCGCTCTCTCAACCGACTTCAGTGCCAACAATTGTTGCAGCGATGAGAATTTGTTGCCGCGTTCCAACATTTGGACTTTTTGATTGATGGTTTGCACATCCGGAGCCTGAGGCGAGACGTGCACCGAGATCGGGTTGAACAATAGTTCGGTTGAAAGCTCGAGGCTTTTTTTGGGTAATGTCGCGGAGAAGAAAAGCGATTGTCGTTTCTTCGGAAGTCTAGCAATGATTCTCCGCAGGTCGGGCAGGAAGCCCATGTCAAGCATTCGGTCGGCTTCGTCAAGCACAAATATCTGAACATTGCTCAGGTCAATGTGTTTCTGGTCCATCAAGTCGATCAGACGACCGGGAGTCGCCACCAATACATCGACACCGCGACGCATGTCTTTCACTTGCTGATGTTGGCGGACACCTCCATAGACAAGAGCCTGGCGGAATTTCACGTGTTTGCCATAAACGCGAAAGCTGGTGCTGATCTGGATCGCGAGCTCTCGCGTAGGTGCCAGAACCAACGTCGTCGGCCGATTCGGCTCGACATGGGGTGACTCGTGACCGATATAGTCGAGGATGGGAAGGGCAAACGCGGCCGTTTTTCCGGTACCGGTTTGAGCGCAGCCTAGAATATCCTGGCCAGAAATGGCCGCGGGAATCGTCTGAGCCTGGATCGGCGTGGGGGTTGTGTATTGCTGGTCCGCCAAAGCACGTTTCAGGGGCGGGAACAAGTCCATGGAATCAAAAGTTTTCAAGTAAATTCTTTCTTAGGTCAAATTTGTCGGGGCCCCGATGATGTCATCGTGGGCGAGCTCGCTTGGTCGTAATCCGTCAGTGGAGATCCAAGCAGAAGTTGTTCGGCTGAACTGGCAATCACGGCGTTTGCAGAATGCTGTCAACCAGTCACCTTGAATTGCCGATCGCGGGATGTGACTTGACGCATCGGCGAACTGCCGAATGAACGTCTGACTGCGATCGCTGAAACAGGTGTTCCGAACAACAAGAGATTTCGGATTTTGCTGCAATCGAAGGGAAATTTTGATTCGGCCGACACAGCCGATATGCAGTTGAGTGACGACGAACGTCCATTCGTCGATCGAGAAACCGAGCATCCAGCCCGATGATTGATCTCGTTGACCGGTACTCGTGAAGCGTCACGATCTCATTATTCCGATCAAATTAACAGACTTGGCGTTGAGGCCAAGTTGTCGTGCAAATGTACCTCGGGATGCGTCAAGAACCAAGGGCAAATACTTGAAATGCGACAAATGGACTGAATTCGTGCAGTAATGGCGCTTAAATCCGATTAGACACACCAGAAAACCAGCGTCTTCGCTATCGGGCTAGCGACGGACAACTGGATTTTTGGTTGCCCTGCCATTTTCTGGACGTACAATATCTGTACGTTCATAATTCGATTATCCAGTTTTTGGCTCGTTCGGTTCGATGGCAAAAGTACGCGTATCCAGACAGGTTTTCCTGAACGACACCCAGGGAAAGACATTCTCAGACGTCGCGAACGATCCGCAGCAACCGTTCGATTTCGTGTTGGAGTTCTTTAATGATTCCGATCGCCAACGCCGAATGGAAGAATCCGAGTTGCATCATGAGCGAGCCCCATTGGCCGGTGTGGTCAGGGAGTTGGAAGCGGAACCGGTAATCGACCGGTTCCTGAGAGTTGCGGAAGTGCGTCGCAACACGCGGTTCCGCCAGGCGATTGGCGTTCTCGTACGCATTATCATGGAACATCGGGGCTGGGTAAAAACCGGACGTAAGGGCTCCCTGGGAATTCGCGCAGCCGGTGCTAAACGGACACCCGCGCACAACACGGGTGGGATGGCGTTTTGGTTTGTGCGTGCCGAACGCTATGAGTTGGCCGACGGCATGCCCTACCGGTCGGTTCGGGAACGATGTCAAGAACTTGAACTACAAAAGAGACAGAAGAGTCGTCCACAAAAGAAACATTGAAAAACAAGCAGATGAAACAAGCTTCCCTATTCGCGTGCACAACATAAATGGCTCACGATGGCGTGAAGTCAGGCAGAACGTTTTGCCATGGATTTATAATGTCACACCAAAACCAAAACCAAAATCAGGTGAACTATTAATAGCCTCTTCGGGTTGAACATCGGGCCAACGATCGTCACGGTTGGAGTCGGGATTGCAATCGTTTTCCTGGTGGTGTTGTTCGTCGTCGTCATCAATTTTGGAGCATTGTGGATTCAAGCCCGGTTTTCAGGCGCCGATGTGACACTACAAAGTCTTGTCGGCATGAGCCTGCGTCGAGTCAAGCCGCAGATGATTGTTACCGCCAAAGTTATGGGTCGGCAGGCCGGATTGGATATTGATCGACGAACGGGTATGAGCACGGATCGCCTTGAATCGCACGCATTGTCGGGTGGAGATGTCTTGGGAGTGCTGAAGGCGATCATCGCGGCACGCCAAGCGGGCATGGATCTGGATTTTGATCGCGCGGCGGCTATCGACCTCGCGGGACGGAATGTCCTGGAAGCCGTTCAAACGAGTGTTACACCTAAAGTGATTGATTGTCCCGTCCACGACGAAAGCTCCAAATCGTGGCTGAGTGCGGTTGCGAAAGATGGAATTGAATTACGTGTTCATGTTCGGGTCACCGTGCGAACTTGTCTGGATCAGCTGATTGGAGGTGCCACGGAGCAAACGATCATCGCCAGAGTTGGACAAGGGATCATCAGTTCGATTGGTTCCGCACCGACGTACATGAGCGTGATGTCATCGCCCGACCAGATATCCAAACTCGTTCTGACCCGTGGACTTGATACCAACACGGCATTTGAGATCGTCTCGATTGACATTGCCAAAATTGACATTGGAGACAATATCGGGGCACGCCTGCAAACGGAACAGGCGGAGTCAGACGTGCGAGTGGCGCGAGCCGCGGCAGAGTCGCGTAAGGCCAATGCCGTCGCCGGTCGGCAGGAAATGCTTGCCGAAGTCACCCGCTGTCGGGCGGCGCTGGTCATGGCCGAAGCAGAAGTTCCAACAGCGTTGGCTCTCGCGTTTCGATCAGGACAGTTTCAATCCGTCGAAGGACAGTCGACCGATGGCGGACTACCCAGGATTCATCGACCGGCAAGTTGAGCCCTATCCACGGAGGGTGTCAACCATCGGACACGGCCATGGTTCTTGAGCCGCCGAGTTGTTCGTTCAACATTCTGCGGCCAGGGACGGTCGCCGCACCTGAAGCCAGATTCGAAAATCAAACGTTATGATTGACGCTTGACGACAGTCGGTTAGCACGTAAATACGACGAATGGAGGATGGGATATGACAAACCAAAACAATCAAAATCTGTTGATTCGCGAAATGGCCGAACAGTGCGGACGACTCGTTTCGGAGGCTAATCTGGTGGACTCTGAGATTCCACCTCCACTTCAAAGTGAACACCTGTGCTGGATGTGTGACCAAATCAAAAGAAACGCGGAACGATGGCCAACTTCCAGAATTCATCGTTGGATCGGATTTATTCAATGTGCGTTGTTGGTGAATCGCGTTCTCGACCTCGACGGCCTCAACTCAATGTTTGACAAAGCTAAGGTTGCCTATGGGGATACAGGACAAGACCTGCTGGACCATTTGAACCCGGAACATCCCTTCGAGTTGGACCTTGGCGGCCACGGATAATCTGTGGGCAGAGCAGATTTAAGATTAATGTTCACTAATCGTCGCTGATCGCTGATTAGTGGATTTGTTCGCGAAGCGAAAAACGACTCTCTGCAAATCAGTCTTGGAAATGCTCGACTACTGCCGTTCCCAATTTTGATGGTCGACGATGCGCTAGACTTCGGTTGTGGCAATGGGCAGCGGTTGAGTTGTCCCGCAATTGGAGAAGTAACGATCGGTGATTTCCTCTGCGGTCTGTGGCTTGGCGAACAAGAATCCTTGAATCAGTGTATAGCCTTCAGCCGTCACATAATCCAATTGGGCCTCCGTTTCGACGCCCTCGGCAGTCGTTTGGATTTCCAGGCTTTTGCCAAGACTGGCGACCGCCCGGACGATGGCCCGGGCGTCATCATTTTCCGTTGAGTCGATGACGAACGAACGGTCCAGCTTTAGTCCGTCAAAAGGAAAACTTCGCAGGTAGCTGAGCGAAGAGAATCCGACACCGAAATCATCCATCACGATCCGAACTCCCAAGTCACGCAGTGTATGCAACGTTTCGAGGGTCTCCGAGCAGTCTTTCAACAGTACCGTTTCGGTGACCTCCAGCTCCAGGCGACCCGGATCCAGCCCTGAAGCGGCCAAGGCCTCAGCGACCGCCAATACCAGCGTGTCTTTTCGGAACTGCGTGGCAGACACGTTGACGGCCACGCGAATATGAGCTGGCCATTGAGAGGCGATTCGGCAAGCTTCATCGATGACCCACTTTCCGATTGGAACGATCAATCCGCTGTCCTCGGCAATTGGGATGAAAGTGCCTGGCGAAACCAGGCCGCGCTGCGGGTGTTGCCATCTCAGCAACGCTTCGACGGCGCAGATTTCCTTTGTCGCCGACCTGAACAGCGGTTGGAAATTGAGTGCGAACTCGTTTCGTTCCAGGCTTTCTTTCAGGTCTGCCTCGAGCTGGCACCTGGCCCGCAACTGGTCATCCATTCGGGTTTCAAAATACCGCATGACTCCGCGACCGTCGCCTTTTGACTGATACAGGGCCAGGTCGGCATTCCTGAGCAGTTGATCCGTCGCGTTGCCATCGATGGGTGCAAAGGTGATCCCCATGCTGAGGTCGATGGAGATTTGATGACTGCCAATTCGAAACGGATCATCCAGAACTCCGAAGATTCGTTTTGCCAACGGGGCCACATCTTTGGGGCATCGTGAGTTCAATTGAATAATCGCAAATTCGTCGCCGCCCAGGCGAGCCACGGTATCGGTGGATCGAACGCAACTTGCCAAACGTAGCGAAACCAGTTTTAGGAGTTCATCTCCGACGGGGTGGCCAAGGGTGTCGTTGACTTCTTTGAAGTTGTCCAGGTCCAAAAGAATCAATGCCGCTCCTCCACCATAGACGACCGTGTTTCGCAGAGCTTCAGTCAATCGATCATTAAACTTGACACGATTGGGAAGCCCGGTGAGCGGATCGTGACGAGCCGCATACTTCGCTGCGTCTATCGCGTTGACGTGTTCGGTAATGTCCTGCGTGACGCCGACCAAAGCCGCGGGCCGGTCGTCAGGGCCGCGTTGGCAAACGACTTTTGTGTGCAGATGGCGAAGTTTGCCATCGGGCTGAAGGACACCTGCTTTGTATTCGACAAAGTCATTTTGGGCGACCGCGGCCTGAATGGCGTTCAGAATTTGTGGACGATCACGCGGCACATGTTTTTCCAGGACTTGTTCAAGAGCAATGGTCTTGTCGGACGAGTTGAAACCAAAGATATCGCAGGTGTTGGGCGACCAGGAAAGCGCCTTGCTGTTCAGGTCCATTCGCCAGTGGCCGAGATTCGCAATACTTGTCGCAAGTTCGAGGTGCTGTTTTTGCTCGCGCAACGACGCTTCGGCGTCACGGAGGCGTGAAGTCCTTTCGGCGACCAGTTTTTCCAGATCGTCGCGCTGCAATCGCGCTTGTTGTGTCAGTCTCCATTTTTCTGTCAACGCGATGGCGAGTTGGCCGACCTCCACATTATCAAAAGGTTTTTTGAGGATCAGTAACTGGTCGGATCGTCCAAGCCGATCGTGGATTTCAACCCAAGTGTTGTCTGAAAATGCCGTGCAAATAACAACCTGCAGGTCGGGTGAGATCTTCCAGATTTCTTCGATGGTTTTCAATCCGTCCCATCCCGGCGGCATGCGCATGTCGACGAACGCTACCGCGAAGGGAAGGCCGTCTGCTTTTGCCGAATTCACTTTGTCCAGGCCTTCCTCGCCCTGGAAAGCTCCTTCCAGTTGGATTTCGTTTGGGATGACCGGTGCAACGACATCGCCAAAAAAGGCGGCCTCGGCAGCCATCAGCTCATCCGAAGTTTCCGTATGGGGAACCAGGATCTTGCGAAAGTCGTCGTGAATGGACGGATTGTCGTCGATCACCAGGATTCGGCGATGGTCAGTTGCTAACTCAGACATGTCAATTTCTCATGAACGGGAAGTTCCAAAATAAAAGTGGCGCCGCGACCTGGACCGAGACTGTGAGCCGTTAGCCGACCGCCCAATTCGCCGGCCGCCAGCGCACTGCAGTGCAATCCAAAACCGTGACCGTCCTGTTTGGTGGTGAAACCGTGGTTGAAGATCCTGGTCAGGTTCTTTTTTTTGATCCCGGGGCCATTGTCGACGACATGGATTTGCAGGGTATCATCATGGGAGTGCACCCAAACTTTGATGTTTCTGTCTTCAACGGCGAATCCCGACAGCGCTTGTTTGGCATTGCCAATCAAATTGACAAGGATTTGCAGTATCTTGTGCTTGTCGGAAATCAGTGGCGGCATTTCCTCAAACTCACATTCGACGGTGACTCCATGCCGACCCAAGCCGGTTTGGTTGATTCGGATGGCGTCATCGATCAGGTCCTTGATGCTGACACGTTCGCTCGCGCCGCCCATTCTCGCCAAACCCTGTTGCATGGAGACGATTTCTTTAATGTGTTCGAGGTTGTCCATCAGCGATTGAAGCTCTGCCAGCATCTGATCCCGTTCGTTTCCGAGGTTGATCGCAAGCTGCTCCAAAAGAAGTGGAAACTGCTTTCCGCGAAGATCTTCCGTCAAAAACTCCGCGAGTTTGCCCTGTTGGTCAATGATGACGCCGGAAGCCTGCGACAGCCGATCGACTCGGCTGTTTTTTAGTTTTCTGGCCAGTACATTAGCCGAGACGTTGACGCTGTTGAGGACGTTGCCCACGTTATGCAAGACCCCGGTCGCGACCTCAGCCATTCCTGCGCGGCGAGATGCGTTCGCGAGATCGACATAAAGTCGTTCGCCATCCTGTTGCGTTTTCCGATGGTTTTCAAGTTCGTCCTGCAATCGGGTTTGGGCAGCGGCCAGTTCCCGGGTTCGTCGTTCCACTCGCTCCTCAATTTCACCGTTGGCCATTTCGAGTGCCGCTTGACGATCGCAGACCTGGAGCATTTCGCGGTCGCTACGAAGGCACGAGATAATCAAGAAGATATCCAGGAACATGAGCCATGCCACATGTTCAAGAAATCGAAAATGGCTTTGCACGAACACGCCGTAGACGGATTGAGGCCAAAACGTGCCGCGAACGGCGTGGTCGACCGCGACGACGATACTGGCAGTCAGCAAAACACGCCAGTCACGGTAAAATGCCAGGAATGCCAACGAACCAAAAATATGAAAATGGGTTTCGATGCGGCCCCCAGTCAAATGAATTAACAGGCATGTCCACATCGCCTGGGAAACCGCAATCACATGACGAGTTGCCGTCGTACCGGGAAAACGGAACGCCATGCCAATCGCGGCCAACGAGATCGCGCCACCCAGAAACAAGGCGGCCCAAACGTGAGTGTGCAGGTAAGGTGTCGCACCGATCCAGGTGCGAGGCGACACGACCAAGGTAATCACAACACCGCCAATCCATTGCATCGCCATCAAGACAAGAAACAGTCGATCCGTTCTGCAACAGACTTGGTACTGGTGCTGACAAAACAACTGCTGCGTTCGGGACGATAACCTTCGCTGCTCGCTGGGTTCAAGGCTGCCAAGCATCTGGATCATCGCCCACTCCTGTTGCCAGCGAGGCAGATCTCGGCGGGATACAGCGCACTGTCACAAACCGGAAATCGTTGCAGACATCGGAGCGCCGGAATTCCAGCAGGACTTAACGCCGAGGAATGTTCAACCAGGATCAGCATGCCCGTTACGACCGTCACGTGCCAAACAACCAGAGCTACCGTGACCCGTCGCGAACTTCGGGGCGTTGCACCGAATTTGGATCCGTCGTCAATGGAAAACTGGTTGACTTGGTTGAATGCCATTTCGGTCTGAATGGAAAAGTACGGCTGGCTGGTGACGGAAGACGTATTTGCGTCTTTAAAGACGTATGCGTCCGAAAAACAGAGTCGGACCGTCCGCACGGGAACGATAGGGCAGGAAACGGAACGCCGAGCAGGGATTGTTGACGGTGTCAGCGGTTTTTAGGCTGCCAAGCAATGATTCGAACGCCAACAACGCGTGTTTCTGTTTTTCGGGAACCACTGGCCGAAATGGACTTTTTTTGGCGATTATTTGTTTGCCATTAGCAAGTTGCTAACGAGCCATTCGAAAGAAATTGGCCAGGATCATAGCAATTTCACCCTTGGAATCTGCGGTTCCGAAGTCGAAGACGGATCGGACGGGGTCTGAGGTTCATCGGCTGCGGCCGTCGGCAATGATCTTGGCCAATTTGACTTTCAGGTCCTGCGCCAGATCCGGATGTTCGTCGATCACGTTGGTTCGTTCGCCGGGGTCACTGGCAAGATTGAAAAGGGCGCAGGGCGGCATCTTCGTACTGGCCAGCTCTTGTTCGACAATCACATTGTAGGCCGTCTGCCTGTCGTAGCGATGAAGTTTCCAGTCACCAACGCGCAACCCGTAGGTTCCATTGTTGCCATTGTTTTGCTGGACCAGATGCTCTCGCCCACTGGCGTTTGGTTTCCCCAACAGCGCGTCCAAGACGTCCATGCTGTCGACGCAGGCATCGTCGGAAAGCGACTGTCCTGTCAGGGATGCCATGCTTGCCGGAAGGTCAATCGTGCAGACCACTTCGTCGCTTTGGCCGGGATTGATCTGGCCCTTCCAACGCGTGATAAACGGGGTGCGAGTCCCCCCTTCATAAACGCTGTACTTTCCACCGGTATACTGTCCGGCGGCCCGGTGGGATCCAATTTTTTCGATTGCCTGGTCCTGGTAGCCGTCGTCCAGAACAGGGCCGTTGTCGGAACAAAAGATGACCAACGTTTTCTCGGCGAGTTGCAGTCGGTCAAGTGTTTTCATCAACTCCCCGACGCACCAATCAAGTTGTAGGATCGCGTCGCCACGGTAGCCAAGCGAAGATTTACCCTGGAATCGTTCATGGGGCATTCTTGGTACATGAATATCGTGAGACGAAAAGAATAAGAAAAAAGGGCGATCCTGGTTCCGCTTTATAAACGCGTTCGATTGTTCTATCCATTTGTCTGCAAGGTCTTCGTCACGGAATCGGGCGGCGTGGCCACCGGTGTAAAAACCGATCCGGCTGATCCCGTTGTGAATCGTCGAGTTGTGGCCGTGTGACCAGTCCATCTTCAGAGTGTCGCGATGGGTGATCCCGGTTGGATGGTCTTCACTCGGTTTCCTGTTGCCGACCCAGAGCGGATCGGCGGGGTTAAGGTTGAGCACGCGGCGGTCTTGGACATAGACCTGAGGAACACGGTCGTTCGTCGTCGGTAACAGGAAACACGTATCAAACCCGATTTCCAGTGGGCCAGGCTTCAATTCACCATTCCAGTCAGGTCCGCCTTCATTTCCGTCTTCACCTTCCTTGCCCAGCCCCAGGTGCCATTTGCCGATTACCGCCGTGGCATAACCCGCTCGTTTCAAAATGGAGGCGATCGTTTCCGTTCCTGGTTTGATAATCGCCGGAGCATTGGGAGGCGCTATCCCCGTCCGCTTTTTTCGGAATGCATAGTTGCCGGTGAGCATGGAATACCGTGTCGGCGTACAGGTTGAAGCGGAACAGTAACCGCTGGTGAATCGCTGCCCTTCGGCCGCCAATTGATCAATGTTGGGGGTCTGCAGTGCCGTGGCTCCGTAGCATGAGACGTCCCCATAACCCAGATCATCGGCCATGATTACGATAATATTTGGCGGTTGATCCAGTCCGGCTTCGAAAGCGTAAGCATCCGCGGCCAACAGGAACAGGACAGTGAGAACGGTGATTCGGTACATGAGCAAGAGACTCGATGAAATGAACTGCTTGCGGAACTCAAACTGCGATCGGCGGGTGTTTTCGTCAACTGACGCCGTCACGCCAGATCAGCGTAATCGATTTCGGAGCGATTTCTAGCGACTTTCCCACTCCGTCATCTGCGATCTTGATCGCCACGTGCATTTTGGTCGGTCGTTGACAACTGCTGATGGGGCCAAGAGCGTGAGGTACCGGAAAATTCGATTTCTGTGGCCCGGCACTTCCTCAATAGGCTGTGAGTTTTCGGCTCGGCATTTTGAGAATCCGTAGAAGAGCGTGACATCGGGTTCATGTTCCATTACCTTGATGGCCACAGTCTCATGAAGACCAGTACCTGTTCGGTGACATCATCGACCGTGCTGACGAAATCGAATCGCGGTCAAAAGCGGAACTGATCGAGGCTGTTTTTTCGCAAGCTGCTGCAAATGAAATAAATGGGCGATCGACGGCAAAGATTGGTAAAACATGGAATGGCTTAATTATCATCATTTGTTCTATTTCTGGATGACCGTAAAAGCGGGAACCATTTCCGCTGCCGCCGACTCGCTTCACCTTGCGCGGCCGACGGTCGCGTCCCAGATCAAGGAGTTAGAAAAATCAGTCGGTCAAAAACTGTTTGCGAAGCAAGGTCGAGGCCTGGTGCTGACAGAATTTGGCAGGCAGGTTCACCAATATGCGGAAGAGATTTTCTCGATCGGCCACGAGTTGCGCGAGTTCATCCGCACAGGCCATGGCGGCAACCGGAAACGGTTCGTGGTGGGACTGCCAGATGTGGTTCCCAAACACATCGCGTTCGAACTATTGAAGCCGATGTTGCGCATGAATGATCGACCCCGCGCCGTTTGCTATGAAGGCAAGCTGGATCAACTGTTAGCCGACCTTGCACTACACAAACTTGACCTGATCATTTCCGATGCTCCCGCGCCCCCGACGTTGGAATTTAAAGTTTACAACCACAAGCTGGGAGAATGTGGACTGTCGATGTTGGCAACACCAGCCATCGCCAAAAAGTACCGAAAGGGTTTTCCACAATCCTTAACCGATGCTCCTTGCCTGTTGCCGACCGATCATACGGCGGTTCGCCGGTCGCTCGATATCTGGATGGATGACAACGAGATTTTTCCGGAAATCATTGCGGAATTCGAGGACAGCGCGTTATTGAAAGTGTTTGGCCAGGCCGGCGAAGGAATCTTCCCCATCCCAACGGCGATCGAAGAGTTGATCAAGAGACAGTACGGTGTTCACCTGGTGGGGCGTTTACCCTCGGTGCGCGACAAGTTTTACGCGATTTCCGCAGAAAAACGCGTGCAACATCCGGCGACTTCAATGATTGTCAAGCAGGCCAGAAGCCAGCTGTTTGATGCCTGAATCGAGTCGTTTTTCCCGGCGCACCCGCCTGCCCTGCACCGCGATCAGTCGCAGTAACGCCACCGCCGCCAGGATCCACGTCACGGTGGCGAACAGGATCAGCGATTTGTGCCAGTACACGGATCCGACCAGCAGGATCAGGGAGGCGAAGACTTCGGCCAATGGTTTCACCACAGCGCTGTTGAGCGCAATGGTGCTTCGTCGTTTCGATCTTTCGATCTTGGTGTAGAGAAAATTCAATGTCGTGTCGTGAACGCTCCGCCGCCAGACTTCAAGAGATTTTGCGAGCGTCGTCACGACCAGCAAGAACAGGGCGCCGGATCCTGCGATAAACAGCGCGTTCAGCAAAATAAACGAGACCGGCATCACCAGAATTGGAACGTAGATGCTTCGTCGGTTTAACAGGCGGCCGGTAACAAACGCCTGAACCAATAATGTCGCAATTCCGGCGCCGGCATAAAAAGTGCCGAAGAATTGTGCCAAAACCGCTTCGTTCCCCTGAAAAAAACGGTTGACTGACACCTTCCATTCGAAAGTGACCAGAGTCAAGACGATCACTTTTGCTGCGATTAGAATCGCGATCCAAAACCGAAACTGCTGGGAGCACGCATAGACTTTCATCTTGGCGGCAAAACGAGCCAATCTTCCGCTCAACCTCCTGCCGGTCGATGCGGATGCCGAGTTGTCAAGCCGCAGTTTTGACAGACGCAGGAGGGGGGCGGCCGCGAGGAGATCCAGTATCGCGGCGACCAGGAGCCATGTTCGCAACTCAACATAAGAGCCTTCGATGCCAACCAGACTTCCTGCCACGATACCGGCCAGCGGGACGCCAAGGCCAATTCTCGCCCACGCGTGTCGACTGGAGTGGCTGCCAAGCACATCGTTCATCGCCGTGATGATATTGATCGCGTTGACGCAGCCTTTGATTTCCGTCAACAGATAAATGGCGCCCAGCAACCAAAGCGAATGGTGGAGATAAGGAAGCGCCCACCAGGCAACCAAGGTCAGAAAGGCAAATGTCAAACTCGAGATCTTGACGACAACGCCCAGCGGCAGCTTGCGAGTCAGCGCATACCAGCCGGACGCTACGAAAGCGGTCGTCAGACCAGAGATGACAAATACGACCGCAAGGTTTTCACTCCCGATTCGTGAAAGAAAAAGGCTGTCCCCAACGGTGCGAGCCAGCGTATAGGACGCCGCCAGTACCATGGAATAGAGAAACAGGCGAAAGACTGCCGTTCGTTCTCGTTGTGGAATGGGTGGAATCATCAGGTACTCAGGTGCTGATCCGTATGATTTGTTCAACCCTGGACGACGTGAGATCGTATCGTCGCGAGTTGGCGGTTGTGGCGCAGGGCATCACAGAGGGCCAGGACAATCTTGCTGTTGGAAAAGCGGTGGCAAGCCAAGGGTCGCTTGCCACCGCAACCAAACCAAAACCAGCCAACGAAGCAGGTTTTGTTTCAAAGCTGGCCGAATTTCCGGCGGCCAAAGGTGCGGAACCTCATCGTCCCTCCATCGGTTCACGCCGATTGTTGCCGAAGTTCACTTCCCCCGACGGTCGCTGGAGCGTCGATCGGGTCGGCGGCCTTCGCCGATTCGCGGTCGGAACCTGGATCGGCGGAAAACCGACCATGAAGTCGATCCCAGTCCAGCACCAACTTGCCACCGGTACTCTCATGTTGTTTGGCCCAGTTCATCAACAGGTCCAGGCAGGCGTGGTCGATATACCTCAAATGCTCAAAATCAACATGCAGCTCGGCCGCATCCGGAACTTCATCCAGTTTGGCGGCCAGCAATGGCAGCCGCAAAAACGTGGCAGCTCCATGCAGGTCCAGGCGGGAAACCACCCCATCTTCTTTTTTCAGGTCGAGTTCGAGATAGGAAAATCGGTGCAACAATTTGGCGGCCGATAGGAGTATTCCCACGACGACTCCAATCAATAAATCCTCGCAGACAATCACCAATAAGGTCACGCAGTAAATGACAACTTCGCTACGACTGGTTTTCCAAAGCTCTTTGATCTGTTTGACGTTGACCAGCTTGATACCGATGTAGACCAACAGGGCACCGAGAGCAGCTCGCGGAATGTACGCCAGCACGAAAGGGAGTGCGGCTACAAAAATCAGCAACCAAAATCCGTGTAGGATCGCGGACAAACGCGTTTTGCCTCCTGAATTTACGTTGGCTGAACTACGTACGATGACCCCCGTCATCGGTAGAGCTCCAATCAGTCCGCACAGCACGTTGCCCACGCCTTGGGCAGTCAGCTCCCGGTCATAGTCGGTTCTTTCCCCCTGGTGCATCTGGTCGACCGCGGTCGCACAAAGCAGGGTTTCGGCACTGGCGACCAGGGCAATCACAATGGCCCCGGTCAGAACGATGGGATCGAATAGCAGTTGAATCCAGGTGAGATTGGTTGGCAGAGTCGTTTCCTGAAACATGTTGGCAGACACATCCAGCATTCGAATATCCAGTCCCGCAATAGCGGCGAAAATCGTTGCCACCGTGATTCCCACGAGGGCCGCCGGCATCAGCTTCAGACGTTTGGGAGCAATCAAGGGCCAAACAATGATGCAAGCGATCGTTATGATTCCCGTCAGGGCGGCCAGGTGATGGTTGACAGAAGTATCGGAAGAAAAGCACTTCACGATGGCTTCGGGAATCGTCGCCAGATATTGCAGGCCGCCATGAGCTTTTTCTCCATGCCACATGGCAGCGTGATCGAGCATGACGTGGAATTGGCTGACAACAATCAACACACCAATCCCGGCCAACATGCCCTTGATCACCGCAGGCGATACGGCGCGGAACCATTGGCCCAACCGAAGCTTGCCGGCCACAATCTGCAGCACGCCCGCCAGAAAAACCGACGTTCCCAAAACCATCAGCGAGTAAGTGATGGCTTCGGTTTCCGAAACGGCCTCCGAGTTACCGACCCGCGAAAGAAAGCTTGCTTGCCCTTTCGCCAGCAGGTCGGCGACAATTACGAACAAACCTGCTGCCGGACCACTTACCTGTAGCGGTGACCCTGCCAAAAATCCGACGACAATTCCGCCGATGATGCCTGTCAATAAGGCTCGCGCCGGACTAACGCCAACCGCGACGGCGATACCAATGCATAGCGGCAGCGCCACTAAAAACACAACGATGGACGCGAAGAAGTCTTCTCGAAGATGACCAAACAGTGGAGAGCGATTTGTGGCCCTCGGACTGTCGGCCGACGATGTATCAGGCATTTTGATGGCTCCGTGTAGAGTTTGGTTTGGTTTGGTTTGGTTTGGCTTGGCTTGGTTTGGTTTGGCTTGGTTTGGAACGTCATGTTTGACTATTGCAAATCCTGCGAATTGTTTGCATAGAGGTTCAACGTGGACGATTCGCGGTTTCGTTCAGAATTGCTGCGATGACCCTTAATCCATTCGCAACACGGCTGGCACGATTTAGTAGCGAACGGTTCGGAGACAACCAGCTGTCGAGATCGACGACTTGCTTCCGCCAACGCGTTCGATTGGAGTGTAGTCCTAAATTCGCAAATACGTCCCGATGCCGTTCATCCGGGATCGTTCGGTGACCGAGTCGCCAAGATTGGCGACCAGGATGCTTGTGGGAAAGCCCAGTCGTTTCGAATGGGGTTTGCCCGAAAAGTGCTGGGACTCAAAGCGGCGGCGCGGACTTCCGATGTTCCGAAAGACATTCTCCAATTTCAAATTCAATCGTTTCGGCAACGTCTTCTTCGCCGGATTGCCTGCAGTTGGAGAGATCCGCATTGTCAGCCAAAACCGTGAGGGCGCATACGATAACGGCAACCAGGCAGGATCGCCAATTCGCGTTATCGTTTCTCATCTGGAGCCTCTCTGCTGCCCGCACAGGGTCTTAAACGGCTGAGATCGTCAAAATAGGCAAATTTTCATGAGCTAGGAGCAGCCTTTTTAAATGTCTGCCAAAGCTCCCGACGACGACAATTGACAAGCCTTTTTGAATCGCGTCAAGAGCGGATGAGCAACTGCAAAGGGTCGTTTCTTTGGCGTTGAGTGGCTTTTCACGACCAAAACCGGGCACTGAGAAAAACGAACAACGCGTTCGGCGGTACTGCCCCAAAGTAAGCTCCAGATCGGAGATTTGTGGCGAACCGGTATGATCACGAGCACTGCATGGATACCTCGGGCAAATGCGCCGATCTCTCTGGCGGTTTCACCAAACAGAATCGTAAAAGATGCATCCTTGAGTCGCGCATCATTGCCAGTTTGTTTTCGAAACTGCTGTTCGATCTCTCGGAGATTGTCACGTGGATCGTCAAGCGTTTCGAATGAGCTGCGAAACTCGTTGGTAGAACGAGGGCGCGTCACGTGGGCAAAGCAGCAACGGGTCGCGCCCCCAAACTGCCGAAAGGCCTCATCCACTGCTCTTATGTAACTTTTGGATCCGTCCCATGGAATAACGACTTTTTTCTGAAACTCGATGGTATTCATCTCATTCCTCCGAATTGTCCAATGGTCGATTTCGCAAAACGTTGACTCAAAGCGATTCATTTATCTGCGATGGCCAACCTCACTTGAAAATGAAAGATACCCAGTTCGCCGCGATTGTATGCCGATTGGGGCGACCAATGCGGTTAGAAAAGCATTGCTCAGCGACGAATGTTCGAACAAGAATATTGCGCAGGTACCCACCGCCACCATCGACGTATACATTGTGTCAGTCTTTTTGATCTGACCTGAGCGCGTATTCGATTTGGTGAACTGACCCTCGGTAAGGGGGCTACTTCCCCAATCATATATGAGCCGACCGATAAACTAAGAAAAAGAAGCTTTTCCATAAAAAAAGGAAGAAAAAAACGTCCCTTTTGGCTTTTGGGTTGTCTTGTTGGCCAAAGTCGACGTTTTTGGGTCGAAATCGTCACGTTATTTCTTCTGAAAAGTCGCTTGCAGTGGGGCGCTGGATCAAGAGAATTCATCAATCTTTTGTTTCCCGGCAAGATGGAAATCCAACAGCTGTGCTTCAGCCTTGACGTTTGATGAGTCAATCCATGGCAAACACCATATTCCGAACACCGCGGGCCACGCCGCAAGAATTGAGACGCTTGAATTACGCTAAGGTTAGGGATTTGGAAACTCCTGAAAACACTGATTGGTCGATCGAGGACTCAAAAGATCTGTATGCCATTGATCGTTGGGGACATGGCTATTTTGGTGTCGCGCCCGATGGCAACCTGACAATAACGCCTCCGGGGATCCAGCATCAACCTGTCGCGCTGTTGGATGTTGTGAACGGTTTGCGGGAGCGTGGTCTGAACATGCCGGTCATGTTGCGCATTGAAAACCTGTTGTCAGATCGGGTCCAGAAACTGAATCGGGCGTTCGCCAATGCCATCGAACAGTCCGAATACCAGGGTGATTTTCGTGCCGTGTTTCCGATCAAGGTAAATCAGCAAAACCATGTGGTCAGCGAGATCGCTCGATTTGGCGAAACGTTCGCACATGGTTTGGAGGCGGGCAGCAAAGCCGAGTTGCTGATCGCGATGTCGACACAGCGTTCGAAAGAGAGCTTGATTATCTGCAATGGTTACAAAGACCAGGAGTTTGTTGATTTGGGCCTGCAGGCAATTCGAATCGGATTTCGGTGTTTCTTTGTTTTGGAAACCGTCAACGAATTGAGCCTAATATTGGACCGGGCAGAACATTGGGGCGTCAAACCGTTGATCGGTGTTCGATTGAAACTGGCCACGGAAGTCGACGGTCATTGGTCGGATGACAGTGGTGATCGCAGCCTGTTCGGACTTACGACACGTCAGCTCATCGAAGTGGTGGACCAACTGCGCGAATCCGATCGTTTGGACTGCCTTCAGTTGGTGCACTTTCATCTTGGCAGCCAGATTCCCAACATTCGGAATATTCGTGATGGCGTCAGCGAAGCCTGTCGGTTCTACCTTGAGTTGGCCAAAGAGGGTGCCGCCCTGAAGTACCTTGACGTTGGTGGTGGCCTGGCTGTGGATTATGACGGATCCTTCAGCACCGAATCCTACAGCCGCAACTACGATCTTAAAGAGTACTGCGTGGATATTGTGGAAACGGTTATGGACGCCCTTGACCCCCACAGTGTTCCTCATCCGACGCTGATCACCGAGTCAGGTCGGTGGACCGTGGCCCCGATGTCGGTGTTGATGTTTAACGTGCTGGGGGTGTCTTCTTTTGAGGCAACACCCATCGGCGAATTGAATCCCGATGAATTGAGCGAAAGCACTTTGAGCCTTCTGGAATCACTCTCAGCGCTCAACGAAAGGCGATTGCAGGAGAATTATAACGACGCCATCTATTTTCGAGACAAAGTGAGGATGGAATTCCGCGTCGGAGAAATTTCGCTGCGTGAACGGGCGTTGGCCGAGAATATCTGCTTGAGCATCTTGAACAAGATCGCGTCGATGGTTCCCAACTTGAAAAAGCCCTCCGCCGAGTTGCTGGCATTGCGGGGCGCGCTGGCCGACATTTACTACGGCAACTTCAGCGTATTCCAGTCGCTTCCGGATGCCTGGGCAATCGATCAGATCTTCCCCGTCGTACCACTCCATCGATTGAACGAAATTCCCTCTCGAAACGCGATCATTGCCGATTTGACCTGTGACTGTGATGGCAAGCTCAGCCAGTTTGCCGGCGACGATGGTCCCATGCCCACGGTTCCGCTTCATCCGGTGGAGGATGGTGACGACTATTTCATCGGCGTTTTTCTTGTAGGTTCCTATCAGGAGACACTCGGCGATTTACACAATCTTTTTGGAGACACGAACGTCGCGAGTATCGGTATCAATTCTGATGGCGGCGTCGATTTCTTACATGAGTTGGAAGGCGACACGATTTCAGATGTCTTGAGCTACGTCGAATACCAGCCACAAGAGATGTACAACCAATTCCGAACGATGGCAGAATCGGCGGTCCGCCGCGGCGATATCACTGCCACCGAGCGACAGGAAATGATGCAAATGTTCAGCGAAAGCCTGCGTGGTTATACGTATTTTGAACAGTGATTCCAGAGCGCCGAGTCTTGCAGGGCAATTTGATGGGCAGCCGGATTAGCGGAACTTCGGTCGGCTGATCCATCCCGACGTTTTCAACTTCGGCAACGGGCCCATGCAGAGTGAAGTCTGGGGGCTCATCTGAATTCCCGGGAATCAACCGCGCACACGACCTGCGAGATCAAAACCGCTCAACCGAACCGATTTCAACTTAAACCGCGGTGCGAGTCGGCAGCGCGAACGACTGAACTTCCATCGAGAATTTTGTCGGAGCCTGAGCCATCAATTGCCTGCGAACCAATTTGTTACAATCGCTTCATCCAATCGTTGAACGTTTCCAGGCCAGCCACTGGCCCTGGCGGCTTTTTGGGAGAGGCCCAACCGACAACGAGCCTCGATGAGTGGGATGAGATAGAAAGGAACCATGAAAAAGTTAACGATGATCGCGCGGCCAAATTTCCATGGATGCATTTTCGTTGCCGCGTCTCTTCTGTGGTCAACCATGACCTCCGGGGCGCAAGAAATCGAGGACGCGTGGAGATACTCCCTGCAAAGACCGGGAGACGGTTGGCTTCAGTCAGGATTTGACGACGCTGCGTGGAACGAAGGAAGCGGGGGATTCGGAACTGGGGGGACACCCGCAGCCCGCGTTGGAACGATTTGGGAGACCGACAGCATTTGGTTGCGGAAGACTTTTCAGCTGGAATCGGTCCCCGATCAACCTGCGCTCCTGATTCATCACGACGAAGACGCGGAAGTCTATATCAATGGTCAGTTGGTCGGCAAGTTTAAGGGTTACACGACTGAGTACCAAGTCGTTCCGATTTCGGCCGACAAACTCGATGTACTTAAAACCGGCAGAAACCTGATGGCGGTCCATTGTCGACAGACAGGCGGCGGCCAGTTCATCGATGTGCATTTGGTGGATGCGGAGCACATTCCTCAGTTGCCGAGACCCCAGCGAAGCACCAAACCGTTTCCATCCGATTTGATCACCCAATGGGGTGAGCAGGTTACGGGGGAAAATGCCTGGACGGAATACCCTCGTCCGATGATGCGGCGAAACCAGTGGCAAAACCTCAACGGGCACTGGGACTACGCCATCACACCGATCGAGCAAACCGAGGTCCCTGCCCAATGGCAGGGAAAAATTCTCGTTCCCTACTGCCTGGAATCGAAGCTTGGTGGCGTGCAGAGGTTGCTCGATCAATCCGAGGCGCTTTGGTATCGGCGGAGCTTTGTCCCGGAGTCGACTCCAACGGGTCAAAAGACTTTGTTGAATTTTGAAGCCGTGGACTATCGCTGTCGAGTATTTGTCAACTCTAAACTGATGGGTCTGCATCGAGGAGGTAACCTGCCGTTTTCATTTGACATTACCGACGCGCTCCAGGACGGGACGAATGAGTTGGTGGTGCGCGTCGAGGACCAACAGGAAGGATTTCAACTGCACGGAAAACAAACCGTCAATCCTCGCAGCATTTGGTACACGCAAGTTTCCGGGATCTGGCAGACCGTTTGGTTGGAATCGGTTGGGAAAACTTACTTCACCGATCTAAGAATCTCGACCGACGCTGCGACTGGCAAAATTTCGGTTTTGCCGGCGACGGTAGGTGATGCTCGGACCGTCAAATTGATCGTGAAAGATGGCAACCAAATGGTTGCCGAGACTTCCGGCCCAGTGAACCAGCAACCGATCACTGCCGCACTCAGCGACGCGAAACTCTGGTCACCCACTTCCCCTCACCTTTACGACCTCGAATTGACACTGTTGGACGATGCCGGGAATTTTGTTGATCAAGTCGATTCGTATGTCGGAATTCGAACGGTCGGCAAACAAAAGGACGCCGATGGCCACTGGCGATTTTCATTAAATGGAAAACTGATCTTTCACTGGGGGCCGCTTGACCAAGGCTGGTGGCCGGACGGCTTACTGACGCCCCCGTCCGATCAAGCGATGCTGTCCGACATCGAGTGGCTCAAAGCCGCGGGTTTCAACATGATTCGAAAACACATCAAAGTCGAACCTCGCCGATACTACTATCATTGCGATCGACTGGGGATGATGGTCTGGCAGGACCATGTAAGCGGCGGTCCCAACCCAAAATGGACCCGTTTGCAACTCGACCCGGTCGATGCAACTTGGCCGGACAAAGAGCACCGACAATTCATGAGAGAACTAAGATTGATGGTCGACCGGTTGTACAATCATCCATCGATCGTGTGTTGGGTCCCGTTCAACGAAGCCTGGGGCCAACACCGAACTGCCGAAGTCGGTGACTGGCTGGCAAAGTACGACCCCAGCCGGTCAGTGAACATCGCCAGCGGCGGTAATTTTTGGCCCGCCGGTGACATCGTGGATGCGCATCAATATCCACATCCCGGGTTCCCATTTGAGCAGGGAGCCGGAGGGCGGTTTGACGATTACATCAAAGTCATTGGTGAATTCGGGGGGCATGGCTATCCGGTCGCCGGGCATCTGTGGGATGCCAACCGCCGCAACTGGGGTTACGGTGGTTTGCCCCAAAACGAAACCGAATACAAGCAACGGTACATGACGTCCCTGCGCCTGCTCAATGGCTTGCGCGCCAAAGGGATCGCTGCCGGAGTCTATACCCAGACGACCGATGTGGAAGGCGAGATCAATGGCCTGATGACGTACGACCGCAAAGTAATCAAAATCCCGGCCGCAGAACTGGCGAAACTTCATCAAACACTGTTTGATGATTCGTTTGATAATTCACGTGTCGGTGATGCCCCCAATGGCGATTCTAATCGGGGGGGCAAAGAATCTGCCAACGTAAACCCAGCCCCAAACAGTTCTTCGCCAGAATCGGAGAATGAGGCCGTGTTGCATTCACAGGATTGACTGGATCTACATGCCTTGTTGCGAGGGAACCATTGCTCGGCGCGGCGAGGGTGTGGCTTGGCAAGTTTCCTGTTTGACATCAGCAGCTAAACGTTTTTGGTTTCGTTGCTGAAGTTGTTATCTCGAAGACAGCTGACCGCCGCTGGAGGCTCGTGTTTGAAAGACGTCCGCCCGGATCCCGGTTGCCTGGAAATACGCTTCGGGCAATTGTTCGACGAAATCGACGTGCTGTGACTCGTCGACCAAGGCGATCGCGCATCCTCCGAAACCGGCTCCGGTTAATCGAGCCCCGTAACATCCGGAGAGTTGTCGCATACACTCGACCATGGTATCCAAGCCTTCACTGCTGACCTCATAGTCGTTGCGAAGGCTGGCGTGACTGGCGTTGAAAAGTGCGCCGGCTGTCACCAAGTCGTCTTCCATCAATGCGTTGGCTGCGGCCATCACGCGTTGATTTTCACTCGCGACATGATGGCAACGACGATACAGCTTGTCCGGCAAGAAACTTTGACTCGCCTCCACGACAGCGTTACTGACATCCCCCATCGTCGGGACCTGTTCCGCACCTAGATGTTCCTGAATCAGGCTCAATGCGTGATCGCATTCCTCGCGACGTTCGTTGTAAGCGGAAGCCGCCAATGATCGGCTCAGTTTCGTATCACCCACAATAATTACCGCGTTGTCGGGAATGGAGATCGGTTCGAATTCCATCGTGTCGCAACGGATTTTTAATGCGTGCCCTTCGATGGCCGCCGCACTGATAAACTGATCCATCAGACCGCAGTTGACACCCACAAATTCCTGTTCGGCTCGTTGTGCGAGTTGCGCAATTTCCAGCGGACCGGAGAGTTGAATTCCGGATGAACCGGAAAACGCCAGGACCGCGGCCACTTCGATCGCTGCGGAACTGCTCAAACCGCTGGCCAACGGCACGTCGCCAAAAATCAAGCCGTCGAATCCCTGCAACTCATGACCGTTACGGATCAAGACGTCAGCCACGCCCTTGATGTAGTCGCACCAATTGCAAGTGTCATCCTGGGAGATCTTCTCCTCAAGCGAAAACCGGGACCACTGCTCATAGTTCTTGGAATACAAATGAACCTGTTTGTCTTCGCGAGGCGTAAAGCAGATGACTACCTGCCGATCGATGGCCATCGGCAGCACAAGTCCCAGGTTGTAATCGGTGTGCTCACCGATCAAGTTGACCCTTCCCGGTGCCCGCGCAATCTGAGTCGCCGGTCGACCAAACTGTTCTTTGAATTCATTAACAAGTTGCTGCGTCAATAAACAGCTTTCCACGTCCAGGGAATCGAATTTCATAATCTTTATTTAGTCAGGGTGAAGTCTTTTTGCAGACCGATTGGAAAAATAGTGTTCGTTTTAAATGCTGAATGCATCGCGGTACTCACCGGGTGTCATTCCAAATTCTCGTTTGAAAACTACGTGGAGATATTCCGGATGTTCGTATCCACATTCTAAGGCGATCGTTTCGATCGCCAGGTCCGTGCCCGATAGCAACGTGCGAACCTGTTCCAATTGGACGCGGCGTATCTCCTGTTGCGGCGATCGTTGGATCACGTTGCGAAACTTTCGCTCGATCGAACTGCGTGAGATGCCGGTCGCCTTGATCACGTTGGTAACTGAAATCCCATGGCAGGCGTGGTCGCGAATGAACCTCAAGGCGATTGCCAGTTCTTCGTCCTCGACTGCCACGATATCGCTTGACCGCCGTGACACAACTCCAAGCGGCGAGATCATTTCGACCTCGGTTTTTTTCCTAGCCTCTGCGTCGACGAGCATTTTGGAGAGTATCTGGGCGGCTCGAAAACCAACTCCTTCGGCGTTGGGGGTCACGCTCGAAAGGGGGGTATGACAAAAATCACAGAGCAGTTCGTCGTTGTCGACACCCAGAATTGCCACGGATTCCGGAACAAGGATTGAGGCCTGGTAACAACAATCGATTAACTGTTTGCCACGCACGTCGTTACAGGCCATGATGCCGATTGGCTTGGGCAGGTCTGACAGCCAAGCGGTCAAATTGGCTTTCTCTTCCTCCCAGCGTTTCACGTGCCGGCCGTGCCAGTCCGATTGAAACACAAACAGCTCTGAACCCTCGACGTCGTTGATAAATTGTTCGAAACCATCTTGGCGGCGGTTTGACCAAGCTTCGTCACGAAACCCGCAAAAAGCAAACTTCTGCAAGCCACGTTGATGGAGGTGGTTAGCCCCCAAACGTCCAATCTCAATGTCATCGGAACGGACGGTGGAGAAATGGGCGTGCTCTTTTCGATCCGTCAAATCGACGAAGGCGATGTCCTTGTCTTTCAATTGTTTGATCAGTCGGTCGGTCGTTCGCCGGCTGATGATTCCGTCGCCGGACCAGTCTTTGAACCAACCAGGCAAGGTCGCATTCAGATCGCGCTCCTCAACAACGGCAATCCATTCCTGTTTCGTGTTGGACTTGATGAATCGTTGGATTCCCCGCAAAATCTGTCGACCATAGGTCGAAGACGTTTCGATCAGCAAGGCGACGGAGAATTTCGGTTTTCCTCGGGGCATCTGTGTTTTTCTTGGTTGGCGATCAGCCATGCCTGAAATGTCAATATCGAGTGACGCAAAAACTAAGTGCTTGCTGAGATGTATTGTCTAATGCTATCTCCAAACCTGGACCTTGTCAAAAGGTGCTTCAACTACAAATTCAACCGCCACTCCATGGAGGAAACGGCATGGGGCTCTGACGACGAGATCCTAAAACGACAATGCGATGTAGTTGAGCTCGCAAGAATTCAGACTGACCCGATTTTCCTTGGTCTTTGACATTGACTTCGCCAATTTGCGGACCTTGCGTTGTGTGATCGCCCCACCCAATGGCTGCCAACCTTGCTACCCGTCAATGCGTTCTTGCCGAGCTGGTTATCATGGACGCGCCGCACGCGGGTTCGGTGTTTAAGCGACGGCGCTGGAATGTTGGATATCGTGTCCGCCGATCATTTAACTCCCACCCCTTCCTCTGGGGGCATTGGAAATCGAGCCAACGTTTTTCGAAATCAAGTCTTGTAAATCTATTCTGTTCCTCAACGAAAAATCACTATCCCCCATGCCGTTCTCAGACGTTCTTTTGATTGTCAATTTTTTCGCCACCGTTTACATGGTCGGTCTGATTTGGATGGTGCAGGTCGTTCACTACCCCTTGTTTGCAGAAGTCGGCAGTGAGAAGTTTGCAGGGTACCAGACGCGACACCAGTGGTTGACGACACTGGTCGTGGGACCACCCATGCTGATTGAGGCGTTTAGCGCGGTCTTATTGGTGTGGTACTTGCCGAACGGCGTGAACTACGTGCCGGTTATCGTTGGTATCGTGTTGGTGCTGGTGATCTGGGCATCGACCGCATTGGTTCAGGTTCCTTGTCATGGAAAACTGAACCACGGATTTGACAAACAAACTCACCGCCGCCTGGTCCGATCCAACTGGATTCGAACGATTGCCTGGACGATTCGGGGTGTGCTGGTGGGCTGGATGTTGTGGTGTGTCATGAACGCGAATTGATGCTGCAAGTTAAACCTGACAGTCAGGATGTACCAACGGCGGTTGAGGTGGCTAACATCCTGCGGTACTTCGAGATCGCATTACGTTTTGGTGTAGTGTCATTTCGTCGGTTTTCGCTTGGAAATTCAACGCCACGAACGCTAAAGTTAAGTGCAACATGCACGACGTAGATAACGGTACTTGAGATTGAGAAAGGGAAAATCGTGGAGTTCTTTCAGCACGAATTCGAAAATGTGGAAGCTTATTTGCACCACCGGCCACCTTACCTTTTGGTCGAACGCATCATTTCCATGTCCGAAACAGAGATCGTCACCGAAAAAAAGGTTTCGGGTGAGGAATTTTTCTTGCAGGGGCACTTCCCGGGCGCCCCCATTTTCCCGGGAGCGATGATGCAAGAATTGACGACGCAATCCGCGGGAATCCTGATCGCCGCAAAATACAACCCAATGTCGGAATTTGACACAGCCGATCCGTTCTTTAATGAGTATGCGTTGGGCGTGTTGGTCAAAGTCAAACAAGCCCGTTACAAGAATTTCGCCAGGCCTGGAGATACGATTCGGGTCCATGTTCGACTCAACGAACTTGTCAGCAATGTTTTCGATTTTTCCGCGACAGCCTCTGTCGATGGTGTCACGATCATGAGAAACGTCTTTCAATTGACGAATATCAAGTCGTCCGTCCTGCAGGGAGCCGGCACCGGGAGTTGATGTCCGACGGTTGTCGCCCTCGCGACTTTCAGAGCCGCTGAATTCGAGTTGGGACGGTGCCAAAATCCTACAGCAATTCGGTTGCCAAGTCCGCCAATGGAGATCGCTCGCCTTTCTCCAGCGTGATATGCGCGTAGATCGACTGACCCGTCATCCGGTTAATCAAATGGCTCAGTCCATTGGAAAGCGCGTCCAGGTACGGCTGATCGATTTGCTGCATATCGCCGGTGAACACGATCTTGGTCCCTTCGGCCGCCCGAGTAATGATCGTTTTGACTTCATGAGGCGTCAGATTTTGCGCTTCATCAACGATGAAATACATTTTCTGCAGGCTTCGACCTCGGATATAGGAAAGCGGCGTGATTACCAGCCGCTCTTCCTCCAGCATGCGACGAATTCGTTCGCCTCGCTGTTCGTTTTCACGAAATTGGTGGCGGATCACGTTTAGATTGTCGAACAGCGGTTGCATGTAAGGGTCGAGTTTGGCTTGAATGTCGCCGGGCAGGAATCCCAGGTCGCGATTGCTGAGCGGGACGATTGGCCGGGCCAATAGAATCTGTTGGTATCGGGAGGCTGTTTCCAACGCGGCTGCCAGCGCGAGTAAAGTCTTTCCCGTTCCCGCTTTGCCAGCGATGGTGACCAGCGGAATATCGTGATCCATGAGTGCGCGAAGGGCAAACGTTTGTTCGGCATTGCGGGGTTGGATTCCGTAAGCCGAAACCTTGCTGACTCTGCGAAACGATTCTGTATTGGCGACGTACGTCAATAGGGCAGACTTGGAACCGTTTCTCAAGATGAAATTCTCATTGGGAATCGGGTTTTCGATAATCGGCAGTTGGTTCGCCGCCACGATTCCGGCACCTTCATAAAATGGTTCGATGGTACTGGAATCGACGCCCTGGATCATTCGTTTGCCGGTGTAGAGTTGATCAAAGCTGGCGACTTTGTCGGCTTCGTAGTCCTCGGCGGTGAGGCCAACCGATTTCGCTTTCATCCTGAGGTTGATGTCTTTGGAAACCAGGATCACAGTTTGATCGGGACGTTCTTTCTGAAGCAGAACGGCCGTATTGAGGATCCTGTGATCGGGCGCATCTTTCATGAACGCGGATTTGACAATCTCGTCCATGTTGGGAGTCCACATGATTCGCAGTTTGCCCAGCCCCGGACCACGCGGCGCTCCCTCGTCACTTAAAAGCGGTCCGGTCATCGTATCGATCGACCGCATGAATTGCCGAGCCTGAAAGTGGATATCCTCGTTACCCCGTTTGAATTTGTCGATTTCTTCAAGAACCGTAATCGGAACAATGACGTCGTTGTCGCCGAAATTTTCGATGCATCGCGCGTCGTGAAGTATGACGTTCGTGTCCAGAACAAACAGTTTCCGCTTTTCCTTCATGTCCGCATTCCTTCACTGTTCTGCTGGGGTCGGGTTACATTCTAGCAAGGAATGCCAATTTCAAAGAACATTCAATTGTTCGAGGATTCGCCATGGAACTCACGATAAATGATGAAATCTTAAGATTGCTCGGAGGGTCTTCAGCGTTTACGGCTGCAGGCTTTACGGGAGTTCAAGTCGTATGTGTTCTTGTTAACCAATGGCATCGTTGAACTCAATGAAAAACGCTAGTCGTTCAATCAGGTATCTCGTCCGAAACAGCCGCGACGATAGAATAGCAACGCGCAACGTTGCTGGATTCGCAAGGCTTCAGACGACTCGATTAGTGATCGCCGAGGTCTTGTGACATCGGCTTTGTCAGAACGTCTACCTGGCGATAAAGCAATAGACGCTGCCATTTATTTACAATCGCAAGATCGTTTTTTGAACAAAGGAACCCCCATGGCGTCGAGTTCACCAAAGTTGCTGGAACCGTTTGAATTGCAGGGATTGAAATTGCAAAACCGGATTGCGATGGCACCGATGACTCGTGCGCGGGCGGGCAAAGAACGAATCGCGAACCAGTTGATGGCCGAGTATTATGCCCAGCGAGCGTCCGCAGGATTGATCATTACCGAGGCAACGACGATTTCCGAGCAAGCCAACGGTTGGAATGAGTCGCCGGGCATCTACAGCGATGCGATGACCGATGGCTGGCGGCAAGTCGTTGATGCCGTACATTCCCAAGGCGGGAAGGTGTTCATGCAGTTGTGGCATTGCGGTCGGGCTTCCCATAGCGATTTTCATCACGGACAACCTGCCGTGGCTCCGTCGGCGATCAAGATCAACGGTGATTACATCCATACGCCCACCGGAAAACAGCCCTACGAAGTTCCGCGGGCGCTGGAAAGGGACGAGATTTCCGGGATCGTGTCCGACTATCGGAAGGCGGCCGAACGGGCTCAACGCGCCGGGTTTGATGGAATCGAGATTCATTCGGCAAATGGATACCTGTTGGACACCTTTCTGCAATCGAAAACGAATCTTCGCACGGATCGGTATGGTGGCAGCGTCGAAAATCGAACGCGTTTGATCTGCGAGGTCGTGCAGGCAGTGAGCGAAGTTTGGCCGGCCAATCGAGTCGGTGTACGATTGTCACCCAACGGCGCATTCAACGACATGGGTTCACCGGATTACCGTGAGCAGTTTACCTGCGCTGCAAAACAGCTCGATCCATTCGGATTGGCCTATTTGCATGTGATGGATGGTCTTGCATTCGGATTCCACGAACTGGGAGAGCCGATGACACTGAGCGAATTTCGCCAAGTCTTTCAGGGCCCGCTGATGGGCAATTGTGGATACACCCAACACCTGGCGGAAGAACGTGTTGCTGCCGGCGACGCGGACATGATCGCCTTTGGTCGACCTTTCATCAGCAATCCGGATCTCGTGACCCGGTTTGCCAATCAACTGCCGTTGAATCCAGAGGCGGACGTATCAACTTGGTACAGTCCCACTGGTGAGCAGGGCTACACCGATTTTTCGATCGCGAATGCAACGTAATTCGGGCCGACCCACAAATAAGAAATCTGGCGTTGGTTGCCTGCTCGATGTTCGCGACGGGGGTTTTTGACTCTGCCTCAATCAAGCAGTTGGGTCATGAAGCGTTATGTGCCTTGGGTCGTTGCTCCAAGTCCTCGATCCGATGCTTCAGCCACTCAATCTCAGCCGCCACCATGGTTGCCGGAATTCGTTGATGAATGTGTTGGGGGCAATTGACGTCCCGGACGCCAAGTGGTTGTAGTCAGACTTGAACGACTCCTTTCTGGCTCGGCCATGAAGATCCGCCGGCGTCAAGGGCGCCCCAAACCTGCGTCGATCTTCGCGTTGCGGCATGCGATGCAACACCCGTTGAAAGACCGTCTGGCCCGGGTGCATAATATCTCTGCCGCCACCCAAACCCTTCCGCCAGTGAGGAATACATGAAAACGCTTATTGCCGACAAGTTTCCCGAGCAACACGTCGAAAAAATCAGGTCCCTCGGTGTCGAGGTTGCATACGAGCCGCAATTTGGCGCGGAAGACATTGCGCAAAACATCTCGGATTACGAAGTCCTCATCGTCCGTTCGACGAAGGTGACCGCTGATGCGATCCGGGCTTCCAATAGCCTCTCGCTGATCATTCGGGCCGGCGCGGGAACGAATAACATCGACAAACAGGCAGCCAGCGCGCTGGGTATCTACGTGGTGAATTGCCCCGGAACGAATTCGATCGCTGTCGCGGAATTGGCCATGGGCCTGATCTGCGCTCTCGATCGACGGATCGTCGACAACACGGTCGACCTGCGTCAGGGACGCTGGAACAAGGCGGAGTATTCCAAGGCCGATGGCCTCTATGGAAAGGTGCTGGGAGTTGTCGGCGTCGGCAAAATTGGACAGGAATTGATCATGAGGGCGCAGGCTTTCGGGCTGAAAGTAAAGGCTTGGAGCCGATCGTTAACGCCCGAAAAGGCAAAAGCATTGGGAGTTGAGTATGTCGCCTCGGTCACCGAACTCGTTCCCCAATGCGACATTGTCTCCGTCCACCTGGCGGCAACACCGGACACGGCCGGGATTATCTCCAAACAGGTCATCGATTCGATGAAACCGGGAGCCTGTTTCATCAACACGGCCCGTGCGGACGTTGTGGATGAAGCGGCGTTGGTCGAAGCGGTCAAAGCCGGTCGGATTCGGGTCGGCACCGATCTGTACAGCAATGAGCCGGAAGGCAAGAGCGGCGAGTTTGAAAGTGAACTCGGCAAGCTGGATGGAGTCTATGGGACGCATCACGTTGGCGCTTCAACGACGCAGGCTCAAAACGCCGTGGCAGCAGAGACCGTTCGTATTCTCCAAGTCTACATGGAGACGGGCCGCGCGGAGAACTGGGTGAATCGGCTGATCAAGACGCCCGCTCGGTGGCAACTGATTGTGCGGCATTACGACAAGCCGGGGGTACTGGCCGCCGTCCTGGCGTACCTCAAGGCGGAAGATGTCAACGCCGAGGAGATTCAAAATCTCGTTTTCGAAGGAGCACAAGCCGCCAGTTGCACGATCCAGCTGGACACGCGGCCGAGCGACGATACGCTGGCAAAGATCAATGCGCTTGAAGGACAGGTCATCCACGCCGAGTTGGTGGAATTGCCCAATTGAGCAGCGGCGTTAAATTGGCAGGTGACTTGCAGAAATCGCTTGGCGGGACC
This sequence comes from Pirellulaceae bacterium, assembly GCA_942492215.1. Lineage (GTDB taxonomy): Bacteria > Planctomycetota > Planctomycetia > Pirellulales > Pirellulaceae > Mariniblastus. Next base: position 219,075 of record CALODY010000020.1, on the reverse strand, counting down.
ATTACTTGGCTTTGGACATCATGTATTTGAAGGCAAAAGCGAACACGAACAACATGATCACGCCGCCCAGCATGACAAAGGCCATCGGTTCGCCGTCTGTCAACGCTTGAAAGAATACCGAGCCAGGAAATTTTGCGAGGATGGTTGTCGACATTCTTAGTTCTCCTTGAATCAATTTAAGGTGCAGCAACGCTGAAAGTGGATGTCAGGTAATAAAGTCCAGCAACAGCAATCAAGATCAAACCGCCTTTGCGAGCCATCGACTGTCTTTCCTCATCTTTCGCCGGAGAACCGGTCGACTTCATGGCCCATTGGGGGCAACAGCAGAGGAACAATCCTCCCACGAGTGGAATAGAAACGTCGATCCAGCTGGTTTCCGCCAATAAGCCCATCATTTTGGCAATTCCTCTTGCAAATCGTTGACTCGTTTGAGTTGGAAACGATAGCTCAGCTTTACGGAAATCAAGTTCGCAACCGTCGCTCGTTCCCATATTCCGAGTGCAATGGCGAGCTGCCGTTCCGATTACAACGATTCCAACCAAGATCGGGCTGAGACCAAACGACTTGTTCTGCAAAGTTCACTGGTCGACTACCGACCAACCATCCTGTTCGTTAATTTTTGCCTAACTGGCGTCACAGAGGACCTGACGCGGCAACAATTTTTCAAAACGCCAAAGGCAAACAGGAGGTTCGACTTAGACTTTTGGTATTGCCACAAGTCTCTGGAAATCTCGCGATGGAAACCGACTTTAAAACCAAATTTGTGTTCGTTGTACTGAGCATGGTGATGAGCGGCGCCTGTCTCTACGGCATGCTTGCGCCGCTCAATCAGAAGGCGAAATCGACCATGAAGGAGCACTTGAACAGTAATCGTCCAGGCCCATTCGATGAAGCGATGGAGCACGCCCTCGACAATTTGAATCTGCAGTTCGAGCCAAGCTGGAATGGATATCACGATCAGAGCCCCGCATCCAGCTGGACGGCCGACTGAACGTATGGAAAGAAGTTGGTTCAGACGCAAACGGAAGTGTCTCACTGCGACTGAGACAACGCTTCGTAGCCGGTCACAACGTCGAGCAGTTCTTCTGTAATCGAGGACTGCCGCTGTTGATGAAACTCACGTTGCAGCTCACTTAGGCGGTCTTGAATGTTCCTTTCGGCCGCCTGCATGGAAGCGATTCGGCTCGCATTTTCGCCGGCCAACGATTCGGCGCAGGCTCGAAACAGGGAGATGAACAAGTGTTGCTGAATCAAACGAGAGAACAATTCGCCCCGCTTCATCGAAAATGACGGCAGCGATCGAGACTTCCATGAACGGGCTCGGCTGCGCAGAAAAGGCTGGAGGTTGATTGGAAGCAGTTGCACATGGTGCGGCTGATACGAGGCTGCCGATAACCGACGGTTGTAGACGACCAGCAACCGGCTCCAACTTCCGAGAGTTTGCCAATCGTCGAGTATGCCTAGTACATCGAAAATCACATCGGAAATCCCGGACGCGGAACTGGGTAAATGCAGATCTCGATCGATCTCACAACCTGCTTCGCACAAATTACCGGAGACGCGTGAACCCAACGTCAGCAGGTGCCATTTTTCATCGGGATGAAACGTCTGGTGAATCAGGTTCGTCGCGTAGGCGGTCACGCGTTCGTTGAATTGGCCGCACATGCCCTGGTCAGATCCGAACACGATGAGGGCAGCACGTCCGGCGTCATGGGGTGCGAGCAATTGGCTTTCTGCCGGGATATCCCACAGGACCATCTGCAGTCCCAATTCCACGGCCAGGGAATACTCGACCAGCGAGTCCACAGCTTCTTCATATTGCCGGATGCTGACGGCGGCCAGGGTTTTCATGGTTCTAACGACAGATTCAAGATCCTTCGCGCTGCCAATGCTGCGCTTGAGTGATTCAAGAGTTTGCATCGCCAGTTCCCTTGTTGAACGACTCGATGGAGTTCCGGGCAGCATCCAGGAGAGTGGCCTGGTCTTCATCCGACAAACGCTGGCCGCGGGAAAGACTTTCGAAAATCTGCGGAAAATGTGGAACGACTTCGGTGCGCAAGCGAGATTCCGCGGCTTGCATCTGCTCAACGGGGCATTGATCAAAAACCCCGGACGTCACCGCCAACATCGCCATCACTTGGTCGGCAACCGGCAAGGGTTGGTATTGCGGCTGTTTAAAAATCTGGCGAACACGCCGGCCCCGCTCCAAAGTCCGCCGCGTCGCGTCATCCAGGCGGCTGCTGAACCGGGAGAACGTCTCGAGTTCCTCGAACTGCGAGTACGACAATCTCAAGTCTCCGGCCACGGACCGAAACGCGGGCAGCTGCGTTTTTCCACCCACGCGCGAAACGGACCGTCCCACATCCACGGCCGGTAGCACACCCTTTTGGAATTGGATCGGCGAGAGGTAGATTTGCCCATCCGTGATCGAGATCAGGTTGGTGGGGATGTATGCCGAAACATTCTGGGCTTCCGTTTCCGCGATTGGTAAGGCGGTCAGGGAACCTCCGCCCAGTTCTTCGATCAAGTGGGTGGAGCGTTCCAGCAAGCGGGAGTGAAGATAAAAAATATCGCCGGGGAACGCCTCACGTCCCGGGGGGCGACGCAGCAGCAGTGACAATTCGCGATAGGCCCGCGCGTGCGAGGTCAAGTCATCGTAAACCACCAGCACATCCTGTCCGCGATCCATGAAGTACTCGCCGATGGTTGTCGCTGCGTAGGGAGCAACCAATTGAAGACCCGGCGGCGAATCGCTTTCCGCGACGACGACGACGGTATAGTCGATGGCACCGTGACGTTTGAGGTCATCAAAGACTTCGGCGACGGAAGTATTGCGCTGTCCAATTGCGCAATAGATACAAATCATATTTTTGTCGTGTTGATTAATGATCGTATCGATAGCGATCGAGGTTTTGCCCGTTTGGCGATCGCCGAGGATCAATTCCCGTTGCCCGCGGCCGACCGGGATCAGGGCATCGATGACTTTCAAACCGGTCTGCAGCGGAACCGTGACAGGCAAGCGGTCGGTGATCGCAGCGGCTTCTCTTTCATAAGGTCGTCTTTCATCCGCCCGCACCGGGCCGTGGCCATCCATTGGACGACCGATCGGATCGATGACCCGGCCGATCAGCGATTCGCCGACCGGAACATCAAGAAGACGGCCGGTACGTCGGACTTCGTCATTGACGCGCAAATGCTCTTTCTCATCCAATAACACGACGCCCACTTCATCGGGATCCAGGTTGAACGCCAGGCCAAGCACGCGATTGGGGAACAGTAACAGTTCCTCCGACTGCACGTTGGGCAGGCCCGTGACGCGCGCGATGCTGCGTCCCACCATCGAAACAGCGCCGACTTCTATTGGCGTTGGAGAAAAGTCATGCTTTTCCAAAACGTCGTCGAACAACCGAAAAGTGGTGTCCAGCGTCTTCTGAATTTGTCGTTCCATCGGAAAGCCTTTTCAAACAGACCAAGATCTTTTGGTCCCGATTGCGTTTAACTCGAATTGGCGGAGACCTGTTGCACCTTGATTCGTTTCTCGTCCGCGTCACGATAGAGTGCCTCGTCGAGCGAATGAATGAACTCCATTTCGATCTGCTCCAGCTGTTCGCGTGCGCTCCAAGCCAGTTTGTGTCCCGCAGCCCGCAATTCGATCCCAAATATCAGTTCCGGCGTCTCTCGAAACTTGATTTCCGTGTCCTTGTTGATCGCCCGTTGTAGCAGTTGGACGATTTTCGCGCGGTCGACGTCCGAAATTGGAAACCCACTCTCGATGTAAACGCACTGGTTCGAACTCTGGATCGCGTCAACAATTTGCTGACCCGTCAGTGTGTCGATTTCGTCTAATCGCCGAAGGAATACGTTGATACACCGCGATTCCAAATCGGTGTCAGCCAGTTCCTGGAGTAATTTGCTGCCAAGTTGATGAACGTGGCCCGCGATGCGTTGTCGCGCCTCGCGGATGAACGATTGCTTTTCCCGGTCCAGCGCCTCGAACCACTGTCGTCGCGCCTGGTCGACTTCGACACGTGCCTGACGAAGATGATCGGCACGCCAATGCTCCACTTCTCGGCCGGTTTCTGCCAACAGATCCTCTTTGGCATGGGCCAACTCTTCGGTCAATCGATGATATTCTTGGCCGGCCTCTTCTGCTTTGATGCGGGCAACGCGAGCTTCCTCCACCGTTGCGGCAAGGCGCTTCTCGCGCTTTCCCATCGCGGTGACGATTGGTCGGTAGAGAAAATGGTTAAGCAGCCAAATCAGAATCAGAAAATTGATGATCTGAGCCGTAAACGTAAACCAGTCAATGGTCATCGAATCCTCTCGCTATGGGCCAGTGGTGACCTGCACAAAATGGTTCCAGAACGGATTGGCAAAAATCAAGATCATCGAAACGACGAAACAATAGATGGCCGTCGATTCGACCATCGCCAATCCGACGAACAGCGTTCGCGTGATCGTACTTGCCTCGTCGGGTTGCTGGGCGATCGAGCTTAAGGCTTGTGCCAATGCCCGTCCTTCACCGAGAGCCGGGCCAATCGAACCGATCGAAATGGTCAGTCCGGACATGAAAATGGAAACTGCCGCCACAATCACACTGTTATCCATTGAAATCTCCTTGCTATTGGTCCGCGTTGTTGTCAGGGGCAACCGACACCGGTTTTTCAGCAACTTCGTGGGCCTGCGTCGCCGAAGCGATGTAAACCATCGCCAGAATCGCGAAAATGTAGGCTTGAATGACCCCGGTCAGTAACCCCAGCGTTTGCATCAATATCGGCACAAAAAGTGGGACAAAACTCAGCAGGATGCCCGCAATCACGGCACCGCTCATTACGTTTCCATACAGCCGGATCGCCAGAGCGAGGGTCCGCGAGAGTTCACCTACTACGTTGAACGGTAACATCAATACCGATGGCTGAATGTACTGCCGCACGTATCCCACCAGTCCTTGCCGGGAAATGCCGTAAATGGGGACTGCAAAAAAGACACAGGTGGCCAGTGCCGCCGTTGTCGAAAGCGAGCCGGTGGGCGCCTGGTAGCCGGGGACGATCGCCAATACGTTGCAAACCAGGATGAACAGAAACAGGGTCCCGACGAAGGGCAAATAGGGCCCCGGGTCCTGCTGGCTGACCTCGCGAATCTGCTTTCGCAATCCTTCTACCAGGACCTCCAGCAAATTCTGCCCACGACTCAACGCGGGGCCCGACGAAATTTTCCTTGTCGTCAACCATGAACCCAACACCATCAAAGCCATCACCAGCCACGTAAAAAGGATGGTTCGGTTCAGCAACAGGCCCACCCAGAGCGGCGTATCCAGCGAGATGTTGACTTGCGCAATCATGGCTGATGCTCCATGGGAGCGGTGCGGTCAGCGACCAAGCCACGTTTGATCCGGAACGTAACAAACAGTCGAGCGATAAGAAAACCTGCCACGCAACAAACCAAACGTGCGACTTGACCCTCGGGTGACCAGGCGATTCCGACCGCCCAAAAACCTGCCAGAACCACCAGCATCCTCAAGACGGTGCTGGCCATCATCCAGGCTGCCGGATACTTCGCGTGCACGACATATTGGACTGTCAGCCAAAGCCCCCCGAAAAAGATTGCACCAAGCAAGAGTCCGGCACTGCAACTTGAAATCATTTGGATCAAGTCAATCATCATCATTGAATTCTCCCTTCGCGGTGGATCCACTTCCACGCGTTCCAACAGCCCAACGCCATGCCGCCAATCAGCAACATCAATGCCCACGAAAACCGGCTGGGCCAACGTGAATCAATCCATAATCCAATGGCGACGCCGACGAGTGACGGAATCGCCACTGACCAACCAATCAGCCCAAACATTCCCAAACCGAACCAGACAGTTTGTTGCGTTTCATTTCTGGCCCTCAGTTTGCGAGCCTCCTGAGAAGCAACCCGCTTTTCAATTTCCAGCATTTGAGATTGATGTTCAAGCAAGTCAGTTGGCTTGCGTGACGACTGTCCGCCGTCCCGCTGTTGCTCGTTGGACTCCCGACCGGGAATGGGTTCATTGGACATGTGCGGTTCCGATCTCGGCGAAACGCCGCAATAAATCAGACTCAAGCTTGGCCATCACCGACTGAGCGACACGTTCCCGATCCGTCATCGATTCGAACCGTTGCGCGACTTCCTTTCGCAAGTATCCGAGATCGGCGCCCCGCGCTCCAAAGACGGTGGATACGCGAACCTGGGCGCCGTTTTTGACCAATACGGCACTCCCAATGCCAACGAAGTTTTCGCTCCCATCCCGGTCCACAAAAGTCAATATTCCGGGCGCCAACACCGATACAAAATCGATGTGTTTTTGCAGCAGACAGAACGATCCATTCTCTGCTTCGGCGATTACCTTGGTAACTGGCTGATCGATCAGGATTTCGGTGGGCAGCAAAACTTTCAATTCCATCATGACGACACCTCCGTCTCCAGCCGTACCTCATCGATCGACCCGATCATGTACAGGGCTTTCTCCGGAATATCGTGGAACTCATCCGCCAGAATCCGCTCGCAGCCTAGCAGCGTCTGGTCCAGCACAACCAGGCGACCTTGGTAGTTTGTGAATTGTTCGGTGCTGAAAAACGGCTGAGTCAGAAATCGCTCCAGGCGCCGGGCGCGATTAACCGTTCGCTGATCGTCGCGAGAGAGTTCTTCCAACCCGAGCATGGCGATGATGTCTTTCAGTTCTTCATACTGGGCCAGGGTACTACGAACGGCCTGTGCGATTCGGTAGTGGCGATCGCCGACCACCGACGGCACTAACATTTTCGAACGGGAGTTGAGCGGGTCGATTGCAGGATAAAGGCCCTCGGCGGCTCGCTTCCGAGACAACACGACCGACGTTGACAAGTGAGCAAATGTATGGACGGCCGAGGGGTCCGTGAAATCATCGGCGGGCACGTAAACCGCTTGCACGGAGGTAATCGAGCCATTGGAAGTCGAACAGATCCGCTCTTCCAGTCCCGCCAAGTCGGATGCGAGCGTCGGTTGATAGCCGACTCGCGATGGTAGCTCTCCCATCAATCCTGATACCTCGGTGCCGGCCTGAATGAATCTGAAAATGTTGTCGATCAAAAGCAGGACGTCTTGATGTTGTTCATCCCGAAAATATTCGGCCATTGTCAACGCGGCATGTCCCACGCGATAGCGAGCTCCCGGCGGTTCATTCATTTGTCCAAACACCATAACGGTGTTCTCGAGCACGCCGGCAATCTGCATTTCGCGATAAAGTTCTTCTGCTTCACGGCAGCGTTCGCCGATCCCGCAGAACAGGCTGACACCTTCATGCGCTCCAACCACATTGTGAATCAGTTCGGTAATCAGGACCGTCTTGCCGACTCCTGCTCCTCCGAATAATCCTGCCTTGCCGCCTCGCTCCAGCGGAGCCAGCAAGTCAATTGACTTGATGCCGGTCGTGAAGACTTCTGAGCGAGGGGGGCGCTCGATCAAGGGAGGGGACGCGCGATGAATGGAGCGGCAGTCATTGCATTCGGGTTTGGGTCCCTCGTCGATCGTTTGGCCAAACACATTCAACATGCGACCGAGGAGCTTGCGACCTACAGGAACCCGCAATGGATGGCCGGTGTCCCGGACAGGGTCGCCTCGCGAAAGTCCGCGGGTTGGTTTAAGAGCAATTCCGCGGATCGTGCGTTCGTCCAATTGGGTCATGACTTCGATCACGATCTCGTCATCGGGCCCGGTTCGCAGTTCGTTCTGAATGGGCGGTAATTGTTGCCTGAACTGGACGTCGACAACGCTTCCCCGAACCGACAATATTTTGCCGATCGAGTGTCGTTCGGTCTTTGGGTTGGGTGTCAAGTTCATGCGAATCTGGCGGTTTTCCCTTCGCTGGAAGATGGCCGCGTCGAAGCAGAATCCAGTTCCAAAGGTGCAACATTCATGCCGCGATGCGCGTCGATGCAGTTTTTGAAATTCCTGGGAGAGTCCCTTCGATTTACGCAAGAAAGGCGCCAAATCGATAGCCGGTGGGCCAGTCATTGAGTGCGCGTTGGGGTGTGCCCAACTGGCGCGTCGGCCTCCAAATCGTCAATTTGCGCCGCTTTTCGAAGGTCAAATGGAAGTCGGACGAAAAGACAAAATCGCGAACGCGGAGGAATCAGGGACGTATGGTTGCGTTGTTATGGCCCAAAAGCTGGTCATTCCATGCTGGCAGCCAGCCATTCGTCACCGGGAGGCGTTGGCGAAACACTTTCAGCGGACGATCCGACGGGATGCATGCCGAATGTTTCAACGAAAATCGCATACAGCGCGGGTATCACGAATAGCGTTAACAGCGTGGTTCCGGTCAATCCAATGATCATGCACCAAGCGAGACCGGTCCACAACGGTCCACCGCCAAGGGCGAGGGGGAGCAGTCCGCCAACCGTCGTCGTGGTCGTGAGAAAGATGGGGAGCATTCGTTGTTTGCCGGCTTCAATCAGGCAACGCCGGAATTCGTGTTTTGACAGTCCGGCAATCGGGCCGGAACCGTTTTTCACAGTTGACTTTTTCAGTATCAGAATATCGGCGAACTCCACAAAGATTATCGCGGTATTCAAAACAATGCCAAACAATGCCAGGATTCCCAGTTGCGGCATGAATCCCAGCGCGTTGTCGGTCAAATAGAGCCCCAGCCAGGCGCCGACCAGTGCCAACGGCAAGGTGCCCAGGATGATCATCGGTTTTGCCCAACCGTTGTATTGAAAGATCAACAGAATCACGATTAATAGAAACGAGATCAGGAAAGACATGCCCATCTGGCCCGAGGCCTCGGCGCTCTCTTCGTAGGAACCACCGGGCTCAATCCAAAAACCGGCTGGCAGGACGGATTCCAGTTGCTTGAATTCATCCAGATTGAGAACCCGGTTGACGACGTCGTTGCCAGTGACACCTGGTGCCAGCCGCGCGCTAACTTCAATCACCCGATTCAAATTTCGACGTTCAATTTTTGCCGGCTCCCATGAGAATTTGAAACTGGCGAGCGACGCGAGAGGGATCTTGCCCTTGTCACCTTCCACGAAGGATTCCTGCAAACCCCGGATCGATGCGCGTTCTTCCGGCCGCAGGCGAAAATAAACCGGGACCAGGTGATCCCCTTCCCGAAAAGTCGTAAGTTTTAATCCGGAATAGTACGAATTCAGCGTCTTGGCGACCTGGGAATTGGTAACGCCAGATCGCGTCGCCCGGTCCTTGTCAACATTGACCAACACTTGGTAGCCATTCACACCCCACGCGTCATGCACATTCCAGGTCTCAGGTTGGGCGTCCACGATTTCCAGCAGGCGATTACTGGCTTTGCGCAGAATGGCGGGATCGGCGAATCCGTTTCCAATGATTCGCAGCAAAAGTGGTTCTGCCGGAGGGCCAAGCGCCAACTGAACCGGGACGATTCTGGCTCCCACGATCGGTTGGATGCCAAGTTTTTCATCACCGCGTTCGCAAACCTGGCGCAGTCGTTCGGCATACTCTGGAGTAAATCGGCCATCGGTTGTTCGCACGAGAATTTCGGCGAAGTTGCGCGTCGGGGGTTCGGGGTCCCAGCCCAGGTGCCAACGAGAACCGCCGCCCCCGACCAGAGTTCGCATGGCGCGTAACCGCTGCGGTTTTCCGTCGTAGGAGATTTCGTCTTCTCCAACGGGGCTGAGCCGGCGGATGACCTGTTCGACCTTTCGGGTGATCTTGTCGGTCTGTTGAATCGTGGCAGTTTCCGGAAGATGGACCTTCACGGCAAACTGATCCCGGTTGGCTTCCGGAAAAAACTCGGAACTGACCGGCAACGTCAGGATGAAAGCGCACACCGCAACCGTTAACCCAAGAGTCGTCCATTTGTATCTAATTGCCAAGGTACCGAACCGATCATAAAGCGAGAGCAGGAAGTTGTCTTTGGTTGGCACAGGTTTTGACGATTCAACCGTCGCGAGTTTGCTGTTCTCGCTTTCGTTTTTTCGACGAACAGCGGTTCGAATCCAGCTTCTGAATCTTGAAAAGATCGCAACGAGTGGCGACGCCGGCCGATTGCCCCGGGGAGCCCGAATGAAGATGCCGGCGAGGATGACACAGAAAGTCATCGCCAGGATCCAGCTGAGCGCCAGAGTGGTTGAAACCGTAACAGGTAAGCTGTAGACGTACTCTTGTTTTCCACCGTCGAGGGCGAATAGCATCGGGACGAAGGCCGCCATGGTGGTCAATGTTCCGATCAGCATCGGAACCGCGAGGACATTGGCTCCCTCGATCGCCGCTTGGAATGGCTTCATCCCGTTGATCTGATTCTGGCGGGCTTGATCACAAACCTGGACGGCGTTGTCGACCAGCAAGCCCAGCGATATGATCATCGCGGCCAGGGAAATCTGCTCCAGTTGAACGTTAAACAGAGTGATCAATCCTAAGGTTGCTATGACGACGACGGGGATGTTGGCGGCCATGACGAACGAGGTTCGAAAACCAACCACCAGATAGACGACCAGCACAACGATCATGATGGCCTGAATCATGTTCGTAATCACCTCGTTGATTTTCGAGGACACGTTTTCGGATTGGTCGGAAATCGGGGTGGCAGCAATGTCGGGCGGCAGTTGTTGATCGGTCTCAATCAGTTCCCGGACACGCTCCTTGCAGCGAGTGCAGATGTCAATGATGTTGGCGCCCGACTTCATTGTGATTCCAAGAGAAATGGCGGGCTCCGAAGCGAGTGTGTCTCCGTAACGACAAATGGACCGGGGCGGATCTTCATAGTCACGGACGACGGTCAGGCCCAGGTCGGCGAGGTAGACGTTGTTTTCATCGTTTTTCGACTGGACGACGCTGGCAATCTGCATGATTTCGTCGATGGCGCTCAATTCGCCACCGGGTTTTACGGCGAAATGTCCAGAATCCGTAGAGATTTCACCGCCAGGCTCGATGATATTACGCTCGGCGGCCAATCGTTCCAGGCTTTGTGTCGTCAGATCGATTTGCGACCAGTTGCCGAGGTCCGTTTCGATAAACACCGCTTCATCGCGAACCCCAAATTTTTCGACTTTGCCAACGCCGGGCAACAGTCTCAAAGCATCTTTGATTTCGTCCGCAAAGATCTCCATTTGTCGCGGTGAATAGCGGTCCCTTTCGCGGACCTGGCTGCGACCATGGACAGGAACCTGATGCACAGCCAAAACCAGCACCGCCGTATCTCCGAATTCGTCGTTGACAACCGGACGGATGGATGGGTCAGGCATGGGAGCCAGTTGCACGCGCGAGCGAACTTTGTCCCAAACATTCTGAATCTCTGCCGGGGCAAGCTGGTCGTTCAATTCGACAAAAATCGTGGATTGGCCACTAAGGGAAGTCGAGCGGATCGTTTTGACTTCTTCAATGCTAATCACCTCCTGCTCGATTTTGTCTGTCACCAACTCCTCGACTTTTACTGCCGGTGCCCCGGGCCATTCAGTGGAGATGACGCAAACGCGAATCGTAAAATCCGGGTCTTCACGGCGCGGCATGGTGACGAACGCAATCGAACCCCAGACCATCAGCAACAGGACGATGGAAATCACGATCGGTTGATACTGGACAGCCAATTTGGAAAGGCTCACTGCTGACCTCCGGGAGGCTCTGCCAAAACCGCTGGAGCATCGGGAATCGCAGAAGCATCGAACTCGCTGACGGGATTGACGCGGTCACCATCTTTCAAGAAGTGAACTCCGCCGACGACAATTCGTGTTTCGGGTGGAAAGTCCTCGGCGTCGAGTGGCTCGATGCGGATCATCGAACCCGTGTCGAGTTTGCTAGGCAGAAATGCGCGAACTTCGGTTCGGCGCGCAGAATCGCCAGCGACGATGAAGACATAAGTCGAGTTCAGTTCCTCATAGATGGCCTCCACGGGGATGAAGTATCCGTTCTCCAGGTCCTCATTCACCAGATCGACCTTTACCAAATCGCCGGGGCGTAACATCCATTGTTGGCCGGCGTCGATGATGACCGACTCGCCGTCCCAGTTGGAGCGATCGTTATTAAAAAACTCGAGCTTGGCTGCCAGCAGCGATTGGGAATCCACGAGTGGATTGTCGAATTGGACCTGCTGAAAAATCCAGTTCCCCAGGAAGGGCACACGTAGGTCCAGCAATTGGATTGGTTCCTTTTGCACTTTCAGGACCTTGGGAATCGTTTCGCCGAAACGAGCGTTCTGTATCAGCCAAACATAGGGTCCGTCAGTATCCGTTTCGATGATGTTTTCGTCCACGAAACGAAGACTGCTATCCCCGGAGATGATTTCATTCAGGTTTAGAGGCCAAAAGGTTTCGGCGAGAGCGAACCGGCGATCAGTGGGCTCCTCCATCGACGTAGGCCGGAATTGTTTGTTCAACACCATCAGTGACAGCGTAAAAGTTCGCGTGGCTGGATTGGCGCTGGGGTCGACCACATAGACGATGGCTTTTTCCCGTTGGGTTGTGCCGTCCGGCATGGTGAAGGTGACGGGAACCTGTTTTCGACGCAAAATCTCCCGAGACTGTTTGGCCGAGACCTCCACCTCGATCTTGATGGGGGTCATCATTTGCAGCGTCAGCACGGGCGAACCGCGACTGACGACGCTGCCTGGCACCACCAGCGTCTCGGAAATCTGGCCGTGATAGGAAGCGTACAAGGTCGTATTGGATAAATCGCGCTCGGCATCGCGGAGGGATTGTTTCGCCCTTTTGACCTGCGCGATGGCTGCCTTTCGTTCCGCGTTTGCCTGTTTCAAATTGGCTTGGAGATTCAAGAGTCTGGCTCGCAGTGTCTTCAGGCGATTTTCTGCGTCCTCAAATTCTGACTGGGATATTGCGTTCTGTTCGCGCAAATCGTTTTTTCGGTTGAAGTCGGTTTCTGCCAGACCGACGTCTGCTGTGGCGGATTCAATCTCGGTCGGAATCGAGTCGTTGATTCGAATCTCAATCACTTCTCGTTCCAATTCTGCCACTTCCAAGTCGGCTTTGGCCGTTTCGACGGCGATTTCGTAACGGGCCGGATCGATTTTCGCCAGCGGCACACCGGGGGAAATCAAATTACCTTGAGTATCCTTTATCTGACCCTCAATGTTGTTTCCGGGTTCGAGTACCGATTGCACGCGGCCCGAAACTTCAAAGCCAATCTTTTCTGTCTTCCACGACTTGACTGCACCGGAAACGACAAAGGAGGCTTCAGGTGTCTTCTTTTCGAGTGTGAATGTGGTAACCGGACGGGGTGCTTTCGCGGGAATCGCTACCGGTGCCCTCTCACAGCCAGTCAGTAGCGGTACGGTGATCATCGCGATGAATCGCAGGGTTCTCATTTCACGGGTTCGCAGGTTGAACGATGGACCAGGACGTGCAAACGGAAGGCATCCGATCCCGAGCGGCTTGCCTTGGTAAAAAGTACACTGTATAGTTTACTTTGTCAACTTCCAGGTAAACTGATTAGTGTATGTTTTTATGCCAGCAAAGACCCCGCCCGAAACGCGCCTTACCGACCGAAAACGAGCCGCTATCTTGAAGGCGGCCGCCGGTGAGTTCATCTCCCACGGCTTTGACCTGACCAGCATGGATCGAATCGCGGAGACGGCGAACGTATCGAAACGAACCGTCTACAACCACTTTTCAAGCAAAGACGACCTGTTTCAAGCGATTGTTCGCGAATTAATGCAGCGAGCCGACGTCATTCCGGATTTTCCTTTTGATCCCAAGCGATCGGTGGCGAGGCAGTTGACGGCGATCGCAATGGAGATTGTCAAAGCGGTCAGCGATAAGGAGTTTCAGAGTTTGTCGAAGGTCGTCGTCTCACGGCTGATCACCGCTCCGGGGTTCAGTGCGATGATCGCCGAACAAACCCGGATCATTGAGGCGAAACTCGCGGCGTGGCTGAAAGATGCTCACAAGAGTGATTGCCTGCACGTCAAAGATCCTGGGCGGGCAGCAGAACAGCTTAAGGGTTTGTTGCTGTCCTACTCGTTTTGGCCGCGATTAATTGGAATTCGTGAGCCAGTTGACGAGAAAGAGCAGAACGAATTCGTGAAAGAGTGCGTCAAAATGTTTTTGAGCTACTACGCACCATCGCAATGACGGTGCAACATTGAAAACGCATGTCACCAATCGAACAAGGCCCGCATCGCTGTCGCCAAATTCGTAACCCAGCCAGCGAAAATCATGCGGCCTCCTTGGGGAGTCGATTCAAGGTCAAGACAGGTTCAACCAACGATCAGCGTGATCGTCGAATCGAACGGTTCAGAATGACTCGGACGCCCACTCGACGTGCTGGACCCATGCGATGGCCAAGGTTTTCCGCATTGGAAATCGTCCGCTGGATGACGGCATTCCGATTTTGCTGAACCCATGCGACACCCCCTTGGTCCATTTCCGCCGCCAAAGCCTTGCAGCGCTGGCAGTCGGAACCCAGGCCCAGGCGATTGATGATCCTGGTCATTTCGGTGCCAGGACCTCCGGTGGAATTGACGGTTGGCGTAGTACAGCAGGGTGATGGAAGGGTCGTACCTTGGGGCACGTTTGCGTTGCAAGTGTTGTCGGACATCCTCACTGTATCCCACGCTGCCTGATCAACGACAGTGAAAGTTTGATCGGCAACCGAAATGCCGGAATCAAGACCGGTGAGATCGGGGCGCTGAGAGTGAGCGGTTGACAGAACCGAGAGCCCAAACGTTGCGGCCAGCGAAACAGCGGTCATCAGGGAACGGTGGGACCTAGGCATGAGCATAACCTTTAAACCATTGATTTAAACCATGGAGCGTGTTTCGAATCCGATCCGGGAGAACCGAAAACACTTTCGTCGATTAACCGCGCGGCCAAACTAGCCCACCGTCCGAGCCGAAACGCGACACCTCCCCAACGATCTTCACCTGGCCCCTCCGTCGCCGATTGTTACCGCTCGACCCTGGCTCGTAGGCTCCATGAGCTTTGAGTGAAGATTTTTGTACCGGCTTGGACCCGCACGAGTGGATTTGATTCCACCTGTATTCCTTTCTGATAAAATCTCAAGGTTTATGACTGAGCCAACAACACCTGCGGCTCAAACGTAACCTGAGGCGTTCGCGAGCGAT
This sequence comes from Pirellulaceae bacterium, assembly GCA_942492215.1. Lineage (GTDB taxonomy): Bacteria > Planctomycetota > Planctomycetia > Pirellulales > Pirellulaceae > Mariniblastus. The sequence continues at coordinate 204,018 of CALODY010000020.1, read as the reverse complement.
TCATACTGGGATTCCTTGCTCACGCTTCGGGTTACGATTTTCGGCCCCTGTCAGGGGTGTTCCTGCTGTCAACGGCTCTGCCAATGGTTATTGATTGCCTGGGTGCTTGGCAAGCGTATGATGCCAAATCATCCAACGCTCGGGCATGCAGTCCGCGTTATCGCCGCTGCCGATGATGCCGTGCCCAGAATCGTCCTTACAAGTGTGAATTCGGACTTGTCCGAGCGTCGTGATTCTCTCGCCGTTAATTGTCCAATAAAGTACAAATTCGCGACTAACGCCTGCGGGATCCGAAAAACGCCACGCAGTTTCAGACGGATCAGATCGACCAATCGCTCTCTCTGCCGGAAATGACGGTTGCATCGTTCATTCTGTCTGGAGCCAGCTCCCATTTTTAATTGTTTTTCAAACATCGCTGTTTAGTATGGAAATGGTGCAGCGCGTGGATATTCCAGTTACCTGATGCGAACTTTCAGCCATTGATGAACATACTCGGATTGAACTACTATTTCCACGATTCCGCTGCCTGCGTGGTTCGGGACGGCAATCTGATCTGCGCGATCGAAGAGGAGCGACTGTCTCGCAACAAGCACAGCCGGGAATTTCCGCGCCTGTCGATTGGAAAATGCCTGGAGTTGGCGGGACTGGATTACAGCGACGTGGAACGGATCGCAGTGTCCATTCAGCCCTCTCGCAACTGGCTGCGTCGCTCCGCTTATGCATTTTCAAAACCAAGATATTTCAAGGCTATCTTCCGGCACGAAGCGGCACATGCCGTGGCCAGGCAATCCGCTTTCTGGAACTGGTACAAAATCCATTGGCCGAAACGGCGCCATGGGCCGCGTGTACATTTCGTGCCCCACCATTTGAGCCATGCCCCAGGCAGTTTTCTGGTGTCGCCGTTCGACGAGGCGGCTCTGCTGGGAATTGACGGGTCGGGTGAATGGGCCACGACATATCTAGGGCATGGTCAAGGAAACCAAATCAAGAGCATTGGTGAAAGCTTTTTTCCACACTCATTAGGTTCCTTCTACGAAGCGGCGACCCAGTTCTGCGGCTTTCGCACGAATTACGACGAAGGCAAGACCATGGGTCTGGCACCGCTAGGTGATCCTGAAGTTTTTCGCGAGCAGGCGGAGAGAATTGTCTCCGTCAACGGACGCGGCGAACTGCAAATTGATCTTAGCTACTTTCGATACCAAAACATGGATTGGCGACGTAGCTCCGAGAAATTTGTGGCGACGTTTGGCCAGCCACGAATCGCCGGGAATCCGATCGAATCCCATCACGAGAATCTGGCAGCAGCCTTTCAGCGAGTTTTGGAATCCAAAGTTCTGGAGATCTGCGAGATCTTGCACCAAAAAACGGCTTCCAAAAACCTGGTGATCTCTGGCGGGGTTGCCTTGAACAGTGTCATGAACGGCAGGATTGTTCGCGAGAGTCCATTCAATTCGCTTTACGTGATGCCAGCCGCAGGTGACAACGGGACGGCGATCGGTGCCGCGTTTTTTGTGTGGAATCAGGTCCTGGGCCAGCCCCGAAGTTTTATTCATGATGACGCCTGTGTCGGTACTTCCTATGACGATGAACAAATTCGTGAAACACTCATGGAGGCGAAAGCGACGTATCGTCACGAGTCGGATATCTGTTCGAGTGTCGCGGAACTTTTGATGGCCGGCAAGATTGTCGGATGGTTTCAAGGTAAAATGGAAATCGGTCCTCGAGCGCTCGGAGCAAGGAGCATTTTGGCCAACCCGGGTTTTCCGGAAATGAAAGATAAGATCAACGCGGAAGTCAAGTTCCGCGAAGCATTCCGTCCTTTCGCGCCATCGGTCACATTGGAGAACGCCCAGGAATTCTTTGACACCACCGTCGAGACACCCTTCATGCTCAAAGTTTGCAATGTACTGCCAGACAAGCGGTCGGTGATTCCGGCCATCGTCCATGTTGATGGCAAGCGCGCGGTTGCAAACGGTTTCCAAATCATTGAACGAGAAGTATCACCGATTGATCCAGACCTTTGGTGAACGATCAGGTTTTCCCGTGGTCCTGAATACCAGTTTCAATATCCAGGGTGAACCCTTGGTAGAATCGCCCCGCGATGCGATCCGTTGTTATTTTTCGACGGGGCTGGACGCATTGGCGATCGGTAATTTCCTGCTGGTCAAATCTGAGGAAATTGCCAAATGAAGGTTTTTCGCTTCGAGGCAGATTCCGGCGATTGGGATCGGATCATTCGTTCGCTGCCACATCACAATGTGTACCAGTCATCCGGTTACCACCGGCTTGCCAGTGAAAAGGCGGGCGGGAGACCGAGGCTACTTGTTTTTGAAGACCGGAACTTCCGAGTAGCGCTCCCGATGCTGATTAGGGATATCGACTGGCTCGATACCGTTCCCGGCCTGCGTGACATAACGTCGGTTTACGGTTATCCGGGAATTCTGGCCAGTTCCGAATGCCTGCCCGAAAGCTTTGGAAGTAACTTTCGGAATGCTTTGCAGCAGGAAATGATCGACCAAGGAATCGTCAGCTTCTTTCTGAGGCTGAGCGTGAATCAAGCCAATTTCGATTTGCTGCAGGGACTTGGTGAGTTGGAAGATCTTGGTCCGGCCGTGATGTTGGATTTACGACTGGAGGATGACGAAAGGCGACGGGGCTATCGACGGAATCATCGTCAAGACATTGAGTCATTGCGCAAGCTAAATGCTCAAACATTACCGGATCCAGATTTTGAGCGCCTCGGCGAATTTGAAAGAGCCTACCAGGAGAACATGAGCCGGGTGAAAGCGGTGCCCTGGTTCAATTTTGGTCTGCCGCATTTTCAACGTTTGTGCAACGAACTTCATGACGAAGTCGTCTTGATGCATACGACCGTTGACGAACAATACGGTTGCGGCGGAATTTTTTTCTGCACCGGTGAAATCGTCTACGCCCATCTGGTTGGAACGGGGGACAAATGGATTACGCATTCGCCGGTAAAAATGCTGTTTGATGACGCTGCGTCCCATTTTCGCCGCCAAGGTTGCAAGTGGTTAGTGTTGGGTGGCGGTGTCGGTTGTCAACGCGACAGTTTGTTTCGGTTTAAAGCCGGCTTCAGTGACACGATCCTGCCATTCCGGGTCTGGAAATGGGTCGTCGATCCGAACTCGTACCAGCAGCTTTGTCGGTCCAAGATTGCTGAGCATGACGCGACCGGAGAAAAGATGTTTTTTCCGGTGTACCGCAATTCCGACTTAGCTTAAGCCCTGTTGCGGCGGGTCGACCATCAGCTGGAGTGACCAGCATCACTGAATTCCTGCCCGCTGCCTTTGCATTTGGTTGCGGGGGACGTAAAAGGGATCGGTCGACAACCGGTCGGTGTCGATGCCTGTTTTGCCAATGCGATTCCGGTTTGCCTGACGGCGTGAAGTCGGCATTGGCACTTGCGATCCTCGGTCAGCCTACGGTCGAATCACGGGAAACATGCACTCATAAACTGGCGGTCAAACAACTTGGCATGGTACCGGGCAAATGGCTATTTGATTCGGTTGGAATCGGAACGAAATCGTCAACCAATTCGCCACGAAGTACGCGAATGTTTTCCGGCGCTGAAATTCCCAGTTTGACACGATTGCCGGATACGCGGATCACTTCCACGGTGATGCCGAGATCGGGGAGCAAAATCTTTTCATCAGGTTTGCGAGACAGGACCAACATTTGAATACCTCCATGAGTTAGTTAGTGGTCAATAGTGCTTACGCAGCAAACTGCCAACCTGCGTCCTGACTTTAATAGAAAATGGCAAAAATCTTGAAATAGGAAAATAGATAAGTGATCCTTGCATGTTTGACGCTGACTTTTTTCTGTAGTCTACGTAGACCAACAAAAGTGCTGGCATTCCACCAATAATTCACGTTTCATATTTATCAAAACAACAACCACGTCGAATCCATCCGACGTGGCCATTGGGAGAGAACTTTGGTGATTGTCACCAACCGGCAAGACCTGGGCTGCAGGTTGCGGAGAGGACTACGATTCGATCACGACGAAACGGGATCCCGCACTTGAGTGCACCAGCAGTAGCATGCCGTCATCGAGATTCGCGTCGGCGACCGCGGCAGCAAATTCGCTTGCGGATGCTACTTCGTTTTGATTCACTCGACTGATTACCATGCCGCTTTGCAAGCCTGCCTTGGCCGCCGGACTGTCGGTTCGGATCTGAGTGATGATGACGCCCTCGACGCCGGCCAGTTCAAGTCGGCGAGCGACATCGCTGGTCAACGTTTCAATTTGCAGACCCAGTTCTTCAAATCTGGCCGGCGATGAAGGCTTCCGGTTGTTGACATTCGAACCGGCCCACTCACCAGCCGCTGCCTGGGCGACGAAAATCAGCTCGACTTTCTTGCCGTCCCGCAACACGGTCAGGTTTACCTGGTCACCAATTCGGCAACGCTCAACAATCGTCTGCAACTTGCTTGGCGTTCTGACATTTCGACCTCCAAATTCGATTAACACGTCGCCCGTCTCCAACCCGGCGAGTTCCGCTGGCGAGTTCGGGATGACTTGAGTGATGACCAACCCACTACGAGGTGGGATGTCAAACTGATTGGCCAACTCCTGAGTGACAGTCTGGATTCCGACTCCCAGGAAAGCGCGTTGGACAATTCCATCATCCAACAACTCGTCCGCAACCCATTTTGCCAAATTGATCGGAACCGCAAAACCGACGCCGTTGTTACCGCCACTGCGAGATGAAATCGCAGTGTTGATCCCGACGACTTGACCGTCCAGGTTTACCAGGGGGCCACCGCTATTACCCGGATTGATGGCAGCATCGGTTTGAATAAAGTCTTCGCGATCCGTGATGCCCATGGCGCGGCCTTTGGCGCTGACGATGCCAGCGGTCACCGTGCTTTCCAATCCGAATGGTTGCCCCAGGGCCAGTACCCAATCACCGATTTGCAGTTCGTCACTGCTGCCGATTTTGGCGGCGGGCAAGGGTTTAGGCGAGTTGATTTTGACGACGGCGATATCCGTTTTGGGATCTGACCAAACCTGCTCGGCAACAAACTCGCGACCGTCATGCAGCCGGACATGGATTTCTCCATTTCCCGCAACAACGTGATTGTTGGTGAGAATCAGTCCGGTTGGATCGACAATCACACCTGAGCCGACGCCTCCGCCGCGTCTGCCCGGATGTTGTGGTTGATCGGGCGTACCGAACGGTCGATGTTGCGGCACCTGGTGTCTGAATAGTTGGTCAAGCGGCGTACCTTGAAACGGGTTTTCACCACGTGGAGATAGAGATTCAGGCCGACTGGAACTTTGAGACCCGCCAGCATTCACGGATTGGGGTAGGTTCTCAATCGCGACGACGGTGGGTAAGACCTGATTGGAAACGGAGCGAAACGCTCGGGAGAGGCTTTTTGCTGCGTTAATCGTTTCCGATGCTGAGTCACTATATTCAGAGTGATCATTGGTCAATGAAATTTGATGGACTTCCGAGGTCGATCGAGATTGATCATCGGGAACTCGCCAATCGATTTTGCCCTGCAAGGTTGCGGATTCCTCGTTTGGATTGCTGAATCCGATTCCGCCCATGGCAGCGGCGACCGAGCTCAATACCAGGCAGATGCCAAGGGCAGATGCGATTAGGAAGTCTGATTTTGTTTTATGCACGGAATTGTCGGAGAGAATTTTTGGCTTCGGTTGGTTGTCAGTCCTGACCGGAGAAAGGAATCGAATTTCGGGGGTTTGCTTTTTCATCAGTCAACTCACTGGAATTCGTAAGAAAAAGTCGCTTTGGCAATGTTTGAAAGCTGCCAAAGTGATAGAAGTTACTGACCCGTTCGCAACGGGCATGCCAAAGCCAATTGGTCCGACCGTGTTTGGCCGGTTGGCATCGGTTTTCCGGGATTTGGCGGCGAGGACTATCTGGCAAGGTCAGGCAGTCGCGATCGGTTTGGAGAGACGACTTGTAGCAAAATTCGGCGCGCGTAACAGAATGCACCGGACCGCTAAGACGACCCCAATAACAAGGTATTCGGCGGTTGTTCGTCACCTGGAGAGAGCCAGATGGTGTGATCGCACTCGGATTCGTTTGTTCGGCACCATTTTTGCGGATTAAGGCAAGAGACGTTCGGATTCACCGAATAACTGACAAAAAGTCTTTGGAGAAATACATCGATGGGATCCTGGGATCTAGGCACCATCAGCGGTATACGGATTCGTATCCACTGGAGCTTCTTGATACTGCCAATGTGGATCTACTTTTCGTCCATTTTGGCGGGAAGCGGAATGGCGGCAGCGTTGGCAACGCTGATTTTTGTTTTTGCCATTTTTGGCTGCGTGCTGTTGCACGAGTTAGGTCACGCATTGGCTGCGCGACAGTTTGGAATCCCGACTCGCGACATCACACTACTTCCGATTGGTGGTGTCGCCGCCTTGGAGCGGATGCCGCGTAATCCGCTGCAGGAATTGTGGATCGCCGTCGCCGGTCCGTTGGTCAATGTCGTCATTGCCACCGTGCTGATGATCGGATTGGCTTTCGCCCCGCCGGCCTCAACCAGTGGCATCGTCGTGTTTTTCTGGCAGTTGGCTTTGGCCAATGTTGTGCTGGTCGTCTTTAACATGATTCCGGCCTTTCCCATGGACGGCGGTCGCGTGTTGAGAAGTGTCTTGGCGATGTTGATGGATTGGCATTCCGCGACTCGAATCGCAGTAACGGTGGGGAAAGTGTCGGCGGTTGGCTTGGGGTTGCTGGGCCTCTTCTCCGGGAATTTGATCCTGGTCCTCGTTGCGGTGTTCGTCTTCTTTGCGGCCCAATCGGAACTGGTGATGGCAACCCGGATCAATCCGGGTGCTGGATCGACCGACGTGCCGCCCGGGTTTCAACCGACGTTTCGCCGCCGGCCATGGGATGCTGTTCAGGAGCGAAGTTGGTTTGATTCAGCGCCGCCCGAAAACCGAACTCACACCCAGTCATCCCCTTCATCTGCCGGCGGGGTGTGGGTCGACGACGAGGTTGCCGAGTGCTCGGTGCCGGCCAGCCTTTCCGCCAATTCTGTGGCGGCCTGGTTGACCAGTCGACGGGCCGATAATTGCCTGGTCGTTGATGCCGGTCGCACAATCGGCACGATAACGAAGTCGCAATTGTTGTCGGCATTGGCACGCGGATTCGGCAACATGCCCGTGGGCCAATTGTTGGGATAAACGGCCAAACCTCAGAACGAGGTGAGCGTTTCGAGCGATCGCTCGTGAACGGCAATTATTTTCTGGTTTTCAGCAGTTTCGGGAATCACTAAACTTTACTTTACCGTATAGTAAAGTAAAGCATTTGTTTCGCTTTCCGATCTGGAGATTCGTATGAAAACCGCGCCTTCTTCCGGCAACCCGAAAACGGCCTCAGCAACCGCCGGTCGTCGAAACCGTCGTTTGAAATCGCAAGATACTCGGCGACGAATCCTCGATGCTGCGACCGATTTGTTTTTGGATGAGGGCTATTCCACCACGAATCTGGAACGAATCGCGGAAGTCGCGAAGGTGACCAAGCCGACCGTCTACAGTCATTTTGAATCCAAAAAGGGTCTGTTTGATGCTGTCGTAAAACGAAACGCGGACACGCGTGTGGCCGAGATATCCAAATACTTTACGCCATCGGAGGATCCCCGGACGGACCTGATTTTATTCGGGGATTTCTTGATGGACCGCGTCCTGAACGAGGAAACACGACGTTGGGATCGATTGGCCGCCGCCGAGTCCATTTCGCACCCGGAAGTCGGCGAGGCGTTTTACCAGGCAGGACCGGCACAGGTGATCAAAGGCTTGACGGACTATTTCAGGCAACAACAAAAAGCGGGTTTCCTGGAGTTTCCCCACGCAGAGCGAGCGGCGGAACAGTTGATTGGAATGTTTCTCGGCCTCAACCTTCTGCGCGCCCAGATCGGGCAACCACCGCTGTCTACCGCGCAACGGAAACGACGTTGTCGCGAAGCCGTTGACGTTTTTTTGGCAGCTTACCAAAGGTAACACCATGAGTCGTTTTTCCCGCTGGCTGCCATCCCGTCGCTGGCTGATCCTGCCGCCAATCATACTTGGCATCAGTGCTCTGGTCGCGTTTGCTCTATCAAAGAAAGAATTGCCACGATTGGATCCAGATGATATCGCCGTTGCCATTCCATTGCAGGTTGTGAAAATCGAAAGGCTCTACTTGCAGCCGAAAGCAACCGGATACGGTACCGCCCAACCGAGTCGTGTATGGACCGCAATTTCCGAAGTCAAAGGAAACATCATTCAAACTCACCCAGAGCTTGACTCCGGGACATCGGTGGGCGCCGGCGAGGTGCTGGTCAAGATCGATGAATCGGATTATCAGCTGATTCTCAGTCAGCGCCAGGCCGACCTTGATGCAGCAATTGCCCAGCGGCAGGAACTGGAAGCCAGCCAGACCGCAGATGAAAAATCACTTGCGATTGAAACCGAGCTGCTGCAGGTCAGTCGTGATGAACTGGACCGCGTCCAAAAACTGCGTAACCAGGCAACCTCTCAAAGCGAGATTGATCAGGCGCGCGGTAACTTGCTTCGTCAGGCTCAGTCGGTTCAGAAGCTTAAGAACTCCCTCAGCCTCTACCCTGCTCGGATTGCCTCGGCCAAAGCCTCCGTTTTGATGGCGGAGTCTCGCCGGCAGGAAGTCCGCCGAGACTTGGGCCGAACAACAATTACCAGTCCGTTTGCCGGGGTACTGGCAGAAGTGAACCTTGAGCCAGGCCAATTTGTTGGCCAGGGCCAATCTTTATTTCAGATTCAAGATGCGAGGCTGTTGGAGATCGAAGCTCAGTTTTCACTGCAGCAACTGGATAACCTGGCCCCTTCCCTGACCTTGCGGCAATCCGGTGAAGCGGTGTTACCGGATTCGCTATTGCTCAAGAAGCTGTCCGCGGAGGTCGTCGTGCGCAGCGGGAATTTCGAATCACGATGGACGGGAGTACCGATTCGCATTGCCGATTCGATCAATCAACAGACGCGTACGTTAGGCGTCGTCATCCAGGTTGATAATCAGCAAATCAAATCGGCCGGCCGAAAAACGGTCCTGGCTGACGACGACGCTGGGCAGCTATCGACCGACGCCACCCGTCGCGACGTTTCCGATATGGAGTCAGGTGATTCACTGGCAACCCCGCTTCGGCCGGGCACCTATTGTGAAGTCACGCTGTGGGGACCGCCACTGGCCAATACGATTACCGTGCCGCGAACTGCACTGGACGGTGAGGAGGTCTACGTCGTGGACTCGGATAATCGACTTCAGCGTCGTGCCGTCAAGTTGGGTTTTGCCATGGGTGATCGTGTCACCATTGCCAGCGGGCTCGAGCCCGACGAACGGGTCGCCATCAAACCTCCGGTGCCAGCGATCGCCGGAATGCTGGTTGATCCGATCGACCTGACACCAGTCGATTCGAACCAGTCCGATGCCGTTTCCCACCGTGTTCTCGACTGAGCATCGAAATGATTTCTTTTTTTGCCAATCACCCAACTGCAGCCAACCTGTTAATGATCTTGATGATCGCTGCGGGCGTCTTGAGCATCAGTGGGCTGCGACGGGAAACGTTACCGGACGCTTCCCCAGTGGAAGTTGAAGTTCGGGTGGTTTTTCCAGGGGCAACATCTTCGGAAGTGGAAGAGACGGTCGTTCAGCGACTTGAGGATGCTCTCGATGGGGTACAGCACCTCAAAGAAATGAGGGGGGTCGCCCAGCAATCGTTGGGGACCGTGACCTTGCGAATGCTGGACAACGGTGACTACCAGGCATTCCGCAACGAAATCGACAATGCCGTCTCAAGTATTGATGATTTTCCGGACGACACCGAACCGCCGATTATTGATCGACTTCATACACGGCAGCCAGTCCTGGATGTCCTGGTTTCGGGCCAGATGAACGCGGTCAGCATGAAGGCCTATTGCGAGCAACTACGAGACCGGTTGATCGCATCCCAGGGAATCTCGGAAGTCAAAATCGAAGGCTTTTCCGATCACCTGTTGCGGGTTGAAATTTCTCGTGAATCGATGCAGCGTTACGGCTTAAGTCCGACGGATATTGCCAGCGCGATTTCTCGTCAAAGCCTCGATCTTCCGGCGGGAAAGATTGAAGGGGAGGAGACGGTTCTGGTGCGTGTTCAGGAAAGCCGGAAAACCCGTTTGGCTTTGGAGGATCTCGTTATCCTGGGTGACCGGGGCGGAGCGGAAATCCGCTTGCGTGACATTGCCCACGTCAGCGACGAATTTGAATTGGATGAAGACAAAATCATCGTGGACGGTAACCGGGGAGCGGTGCTGAAAATCCTCAAAGCCAAGACAGAAGATACCGTTCAAGTCGCACACCACGTCAAATCTTTGATCGAGCAAGAGCGTCTGGCCTATCCGCAAGTTTCACTGAACATCGTCAACGACGAATCGGCGTTGGTGGTGGACCGCATTTCGTTGTTGGTCAAAAACGGCCTGCAGGGACTGCTGTTGGTGTTTGCGATGATGTGGTTGTTCTTTAGCGCGAGACTCTCATTCTGGGTGGTGATCAGCTTGCCGATCTCATTCCTGGCGGCCTTCTCGCTGGTTTCCAGTCTTGGTTTGACGATCAACATGATCACGATGGTCGGATTGTTGATGGCGTTGGGACTGCTCATGGACGATGGGATTGTGATCGCTGAAAACATCGCCCGGCGCCGCGCTGAAGGGGAGGCGGCCATGTTGGCGGCGGTCAACGGTGTCAAGGAGGTGGGGGGCGGTGTTGTCTCTTCGTTTTTGACGACCTGCAGCGTGCTGGGGCCGTTAATGTTTTTGTCGGGGGAGTTGGGACGAATCCTGAAAGTGCTTCCCACGATGTTGTTGCTGGTTTTGGCCACCAGCTTGATCGAAGCATTTTTTATCCTGCCCTCGCATCTGGGGCATTCGTTGGCCCACGAGGATTCCAGCCATCGAAACCGGATTCGAAAATGGCTGGATCGACGAATCGATGCGGGCCGAGATCTGATCGGCCGCCTGGTCGGCTGGACCATTCGTTGGCGATATTTGACTGCTGGTTTGGTCGTGATGTGTTTCCTGGTCACGCTGGGATTGATTGCCAGCGGAATCGTCCGGGGTCAGGTTTTTCCTGATTTGGAGGGCGATACTGTCGTCGCCCGCGTCTTGATGCCTCCCGGGACCCCGTTGTCCAGAACGGAGCAAGTGATCGGCGAATTAGAACGTTCCCTCCAACGAACCAATGAGGTCTTCAAACCAGATCAGCCTGATAAACCAGATCAGCCTGGTGAACAGGAGGATTTGGTGCTGACAACATTTGTTCGTTTCAACCAAAATAGTGACGCTTACGAGACCGGCGCCCATGTCGCGACGATCCAGGCGGACCTGTTAACCAATGAAATGCGTAACGCGCCGATCGGCAAGGTCATTCGGGTTTGGCGCGACGAACTGGGAGTCGTGCCCGACGCGCTGAGCATCACCATGGACGAACCTGTGATTGGCCCGGTAGGACGTGACATCGAGGTTCAGATTTCCGGTTTGCCGCTGGCAGTTTTGGATTCCGTTTCAGAGGAGATGCAGGACTACCTGCATACATTCAAGGGCGTTTTCAATATTACGGACGACCTCCGATTGGGGGAAAAGGAAATGCTGATAACGCTTCGTCCCGGTGCGGTTGGCCTGGGAATCGACGCGCAGGACCTCGCACGGCAATTGCGAGGTTCGTTCCAGGGATTGCTGAGTGATCAGATCCAGGTCGGCGACGAAGCCTACGATATCGAAGTCCGGTTTGCCGACAAAGACCGCAGCAGTTTGTCTGACCTGGAAAACTACCTGGTGACGCTGCCGGGCGGAAACAAAGTGCCTATCGGTGAAGTTGCAGAAATCAGCCAGCGGAAGGGCTGGTCCCGTATCGCGCACTTTAATCGCCAGCAAGTCGTGAGTGTCGTGGCCAGTGTCGATACGGAATTTTCGAATTCCATGGCGGTGCTGTCCAAAATGGAACAGGAAAAAATGCCTGGGTTGTTCGAACGGTATCCCAATCTGCAAGTCAGAATCAAGGGTGCATCCGAAAAAGGCAAAGAGACTGGGGCGTCATTGTTGTTCGCCGCAGCGATTGGATGTCTTGGGGTGTTTGTGATTCTCTCGTTTCAGTTTCGCAGCTATCTTGAGCCGCTGATCGTTATGATGGCGATCCCGTTTGCCTTTGTCGGCGTCGTCTGGGGGCATTTCTTGTTTCGTGAGAGTCTCAGCCTACCCAGCATTATGGGTTACGCGTCCTTGGCCGGCATCGTCGTCAACGACTCCATTCTGTTGGTGTTATTTTTGAAAGCGCGTCGCAAATCGGGAAGCTCCGCGATCGAAGCCGCCAGCCAGGCCAGCCAGGTTCGATTTCGAGCTGTGATGATCACGTCTCTCACGACGATCGCAGGTTTAATGCCGCTGCTTCTGGAGCGCAGTCTACAGGCGCAAGTCCTGATTCCAATCGCTATCAGCATCTGTTTTGGATTGATGGCGTCCACGGTGCTCGTGCTGCTGGTGATCCCGCCGATGTATGTGCTGCTATCGGATTTTGGTTGGACGGAACAACAGGTGAGTGAAGAGGCGCATGAATAGCCCAAGCAATTTCGTCGCCTGATGGCAACCATTCGGAATTCACAAACTCACGAAGTTAGATCGCCAGAATTGACGTCCATTCGGAATTCTCCAACCTTTCGCCATCTGTTCCCGCCATCTTTACATCGAAGCGATACGTGTTTGGCATTCCCGAAACCCTCAAACGACTGCTTGCAGTCGCTGGACGAACAGATCAATGAGCGAGATGGCTTGATCTTGCCCGAGAATCCGCGGGTCGAAATGCATGCTGATTTTAAATTTCTCCGCGTAGCCGGCGACGGCAAAGCCAACGGGAGTCGCTGGGCGAAGCGGAACGACCAAATCAAAGTCCTCCAAAACCAGCTCCCCTGCCCTGATCTTGTTCTGCTCACGGGGTAGTTTCAGGCGGTCAAAAGGCGAACCGAGATTCGTGATGGCCGAGGTGGCACGACACCGAGGGCTCCAGGCCATCCTTCGCATCAGTCTTGGAAACAAAGCGAAAACCCGTGCGAGTATCAGGTACGTATATTGCAAATGGCACCGGCGTACAAATCCCAGTTCGTCGTTGATCCAATACAGCATTTGATCGCGGTTATTGAAATGGCGGTCGGAACGATCTATTTGGACGATCGTCGCCCGATTGGCGGCCGGCAATCGGCGGTCTGAGGCAGTTCGGATCGACATCGGGATCATCAATCGCAAGCGTTCATTTTCGCGATAAAATCCTTTCTCCTTTCGCCATTGATGCATCGTCAAAAGAAGCTCTTGCAACAGGATGGCGTGCAAGCTGACATGTTGTCTTTTGGCCGAGGCCTTGAGTCGCTGTAAACTGGTTTCGCGCAGGATTCGGGACTCCAGTTTGGGATAGCCGGCAGGAAGTTGAGCCCCGATCGTTTCCGACGAACTGTTCTCACCACAGGTCGGCAAAAGGGGCGTGACTTGCCGCCAAAAGAATTTCCCCGCGCCAAAGATCGCCAGCGGTTGGCAATGGAGTCGTGAAAGAAATTGGCGAGAGAAAATGCCCAAGTGATTTCGGCGTGCTAACTGCCCCGTGTCAAGTCGACGCAGCGAAGTCTTTTTGCCGGGATTCAGTTCGTTGGCGTACGCGATCATCCATTCGCTTACCATTTGCAGTCCTCCCAGTCCATCCAGGGCAGCATGGTGAGCTTGAAACACAATGTCCCAACCCTGCTCGGTCCGAATTTTCCAACCGCAGGCTGCGTTCTCAAATTGTGGGTCGATGCGATGAAAGTAACTATCGAGAGCATGCTCACCCATCTCGGGTGTGTAAAACTCCTTTTGTCGATTCTTCTGCACCCAATAGAGTCGACCCCCACTCCGCTCAACCTGCATTGATGCGAGTGGGTGCCGGGCGATGACCAACCTGAGAGCACGGTTGGCCGCCGCGTGATCCAGTGATCCCGAAAACCGAAGCCAGCAAAAGATGTTATTTGGAAATCCCGGCCGGTCATCGCAAAGATAGTATTTTTCGATCGACGTTACGCGGTACCGATGAGTCATGATCAAATTGAAAGATCCGTTGTTTTTCGTCCGGCCCGACAAGTTTTATTAATGCTAGTGCTGCGTTCCAGCTTAACTTTCCGGTTCGCAAAAACGTGGCTGGGGCATCCTGCCCCAGTAATCTGCGGCTGGAAGCCACAGCCACCGAAGACTTCAACTCGAATCTTTACGTGTACCAGAGCACTAGGGAATCCGGCGGAACCGAGGCCGCAATTGCCTGCCGCCTCGACGTCTCAAACACTGCCAGCACTTTTCAACGCGGTGGGCAATCAATCTCAACTTTATTGATGAAATTTGAGCAAAATGGTATTATCTGCCGATTCATTCATCCGTCCAAGGCATCAGGACGAGCAAGCCGTGGCGCAATCTTCTCAACAAAAGGCTTCCCATTCAATCGTCAACGACTTGGTCTCCATCCGTGACTGGGGATGGGACGAGAAACGATTGGTTCAGGAAATCGTGAAGTTCCGCAACCAGACAATGCAGGGGCTGCCACAAGAGTTTCAGCCCAATGAAGATGAGCTGTCTCAAATCCTGGTTGAATTACCGGACACGTGGCGAATCCTGGCCACCGAACCAGGCCGCATTGATGGCTTTTGGCATTTTGTGCCATTGCCGGACGATCAATTCCAGCGAGCGAAAGACGGCTTTTTTCATTATGGTGTCCTCAATCGCCAGGATGTGATGCCTCTCAATGAGCCCGGTTCATTTAATATTCTATTTTTGAGTCTGAGCGTCAGAGAATGTGTGCGGCAACCCACGTTATCCATGTACTTGCTGAACTCCTACATGGATTGCATGACTCGTTTGGCGGAACGCGGCGTGTTTTTTGAATACACGTGTTGCAACCTGGGCACCCAATTTGCGCGTCGCCTGAACACAAGCATGGTGTTGGGATTTGAATATATCGGTCCCCACCAAGTCGCTGGATTTATGTACCTCAACTACATCCCGGATGTCTGGGAACTTCCGCAATACCGACTGAGCCCAGCCAAACGAGTCCAAAACCTGCGAAGACTTTACGCGGAAGAATTCAAAGAAATTGAATCGGGTCGCAAGGCGAAGTAGCGGACCTGCGGCAGTCATTATCAGCACACGTGGTCAGAACAAGATTCACCGAACACAGTTCACCGAACACAGTTCACCGAACATAGTTCACCGGACATAGTTCACCGAACATTTCACCGAACATAGTTCACCGAACACCGAACACAGTTCACCGAACATGGCTCGCAGATCGCCCAACATGTCTACTTTTGATAAACACTGAGCTCACTGATCGCCGTGAAGTAGCGGGTGCCCAAATGCTGATTGGCGGCGTCCTTTGCAATCCCGCCCGCCGAGCCAATGATTCGAATCGCTTTCGTTTCGACCGGATCAAACGAAAGATCATAATCAATACGACTGGCTTTGAGCCATTGACTGTTATCCAGATTGGGCTTGGGGTCGATTTCCAGACCTGAGACACGAGTCCATTCGCCCGATGCGGATTGGAATTCCACGCTCAATGATGTGAACCAACCACCCCATTCTTGTCGCTGGCCAACGCTAAAACGAACCGCAGAGATTGGTCGGGGAGTTTCCCAAGCGTAGCCGTAGTAGTCGATCTTCGGCTTGGCATGTCCGCTCACGCTGAAATATGTTTTGTTACGACGATCTCCGTCACGCAGCATCGAAAGATCCTGGTCTTTGCAATCGGGATTGAAGAGGATCTGATTCGCATCCAATGCCAGGTTCTTGCCGCGCACGTGAAAACGGACTTGGGCCGTCCGAACTTCACCGCCATATTTGGCATGAATGTCAAACTGTCCCTCACCAATCCGTTCGAACTGGCCGGCCAAAATTCCATTGGCAAACGACAAACCGTCAGGAAGTTTACCATCCAACGTCCATTCGACATCATTCCCTGGACGACCTGAATAGAATTCAAATTCGAACGATTCACCCATCCCGCCACGCACGACCGGTGGCGGATTCAGTTCAAAAGGCGGAACAAACTGAGCGTTGGTGGGGATCGAATAATGTGCGACGCCTTCAAGTATTTCTCGTTTGCCGCCCTGCGACAACAGGACCAACTCCCCCTGGCGCGCCATCCGTTTTGAGAAATCAGTAATTCGAATATCGGGCAGGTCATGGCGTGAGACATTGACATATTGGTCATTAAAAGGTGATGACCAATTGGCAGTTGCAACCGGAAATAACAACTCACGCGGAATCGACTTTGCCCCGTTTGCCAATCCCAACAGGCCGCACATGGTCGCTGCCTGGTTGTCTGCATCGAACCCCAGTGCACAACACATGTCGAGCGTTTTTTGAAAATCTCCTTCGCCGTACAGCAGGGCCATAATGCCACAAGCGCCGTTGAGGTTCGCGTCCACGGCCGCCCAGGCGCCGCGATTGTAGTCAAAATCTCCATAGTAACGATCCGCCAATGCCTTCCGTGCGGACTGCCAATCGTTAGGATGCTGTTTCATCAATTGCTTGACCAATTCAATCGCTTCCGCAAAACGGCTTCCGGCGGGCAACGACTGCAGGCCAATCTCCACCAATTGTTCGACGTCGTTCTCGAAAAAGGCGGCAGCATACATGGCTGCATAATGAACGGTCGGTTCAACGCCAAAATCGTCGCTGGTTATGCGGGCGGCCCAATCGGACTTTTTCGCTGCGTATTCGATCATCCCTGGAGCGGTCGTCGCCCAGATTTCGTTGACAAGTTGCGGATCGATTTGAAACCATTGGCTGTTGTATTTCTTCATCCCGGTGTGAGGCGGGTAGAGACCGGTATGCATCAGCGTCAGCGCGACGCGGTTGGCCACCCAAACACGTTCGCGAACGTGATATTTCCACGCTTCGGCCAACTGACGGTAATTCGGTTCAATGCCATGTTTTTCCATTTGCAACAAATACATGTACTCGATGTCTGTATCGTCATCCGAAAATGCGCCATCTGCTTCCGCCAGTCGCTTCAAAATGGACTCGGAGTATCCGTAGGGCATTTCTTCGGGACCCGGTTCATCAATAAATTTGAACTCGTACCCCAACCCATAGAAATTTCCCACCAATTGCCCCAGCAGCGATGCGTAGACTTTTTCCTGATAGTCTTGGACAGATAATGTGTGTTCAATCGTCCTGTCAAGAGTTCGAGATCCATCCAGCGCAAATGATGTGGAGACTTGAAGAACCAGCAAAAATATCGTCAACTTGATCAACATGTTCTTGATAAACATTTGGTAAACTTTCCTTAATCTGAAATCGATCACGTCATCATCGAGGTGCCAAGGCGTCAGGCGTTTTCCACTATTGTATCGTCGCGGTTGTTGTCGTAGGGTGCCTCCGACGGTGAAAACAAAAAAGCAGGAGAAGACATGAAATTGAAACCTTTGGTCGTGATGTTTGCCATCGTGCTTTCCTCTTCGTTTGCGGTTGGACAGGACGACGATAAGCCGGCAGGTCTGTTTGGTTCCCAGGAGGAATATTACCGTTTCATGGGTGGAGCAAAGCAAGCGGCAGTTGGCAACCCGGAACTGATGGCAATGATCCCCCTGATCAATGATATCGCCCAGGGAAGACCGATTGGTTCAACCGCCAAACAATACGATTCGACCGGCAGCGAACTGGGATTGTTATCCAACAAAGCGATTCGGGAAGAAATCGAAATGGTCGACGATCAGTATGAAGATCTCAAAAATCTTAATTCACAAATTGCACGACGCCTTGGCGAGCAGCTTCGCTCGATTGACTTTTCCGAACCCAAAAATGCCGCCCTCGAAATTCGCAGAATACGAGACCAGGCCCAGGAAGAAATCAACTCAGTGTTGCTTCCTCACCAGGTGGCTCGTCTTCGGCAAATCCGATTTCAGTCACTGCTCCGGAGTCGCACCTTGATGCAAATCCTCACCAGCGATCCGATGCGATCAGAACTGGATATTAGCGATCGTCAAACGGAAAAACTGAGAGCAGCCGAAGAGGAAATCAAGAAAAGGTTGGCGGAAAAAATCGCGAAACTTCAGGAGCAGGCCCGCGAGGAGCTGATTTCAAACCTGAATCCTTCGCAACAAACGGCGGTCAAAGAGATGATTGGCGACGCGTTCGATCTTAACCAGCTGGCGAATCAGAAAGCCGACGACGGAAAGAAGCGGCGAGCCAAAGCCCTTGAAAGGCGCGGGCCGGGAAAAGGCAGGTAGTCAAAGACAATCACTTAGGCCCGATTGTGATCGGCGGACTCGGGGGACGAAATGTGATTGTTCCATTACGGGCACCGAGTCGAAAATGGATGAGCTATCCGGGTTGGCCCAAATCGATCTGCACGTCTTGGTCGACGATCCGCAACGGAAAACAGCGGGCATTGGTGCCCGGGCACGACTCATCCAGGCGGCTTCCGTCGCGAATACTGAACCGCCAGTGGTGAATCCTGCAGGCAACTTCATCTCCTTCGATGATTCCGTGAGCCAGAGAGGCCCCGGCGTGGGGACAGCGATTGTCCAACGCAAAAAACTGGCCCTCCACATGAAAGATACCCACCAACTCCTTCCCCACCACGTACATCCGTGCCGAGCCTTCGGGCACGTCGTGAATTTGGCAAATCGTCTGAAAGTTGGGCATCGGTTGCACTCGAATTGATGTCGATCACGGTCGGGTAGCGGGCATTTCTTGGTGACCGCCGTACCTCACCGACATCGGTCCCATGAAATTTTCGAATTCCGTTTCCAACAAAATCGGGTTGTGCCAAGCGTAACCCATTTGTAAGTGGAATACCGGTTTGTGAGATTTGTTCCGAAATATTGCAATACTCCGACCCTGACCGGCTGACTGCACAGTGTCGGCTCGTTCTACCGACGACAGGGTAGAGTCACCGTTTGTTCGAACGTTTTTGGGGATCAGAATCAGGCCAATGCGTATCAATTTATATCCAGAGAAGCGGTTCGTATGCCGAATTCTGGGAATCTGTGTTTTGATTACGTTGTTCGGAATCGTTGCGGATTGCGAGGCACAGCGTTATCGTGGATTCTTCAAGCGACGTGCGTTGCTGACCAATCACGAAATTCCTACCGCACAAACGCCCGGCGATCCGATCAAAAATCAAATTCAATCATCGCCGCCTGACCGGCATCACAAGTTCCAACGTCATAACCCGGTACGCGACCCTCGTTATCATTGGCAGCAGGAGAGGTTTCCAAAATACATTGGAGGCTTTCACTCCAGTCACTTCAGCAACATTGGTCTTCCAACCGGCGACCTTGGCTTTCGTACCAACGGCCTCTATTGGGCGCCCTGGTGAGTTATATCTTAACGCCATGGTTCGATAGCATCTTGACGTACGCAATCCATCGGGAGTTAATCCATCTCGGGTCGCTAGCGCCGGGGCCCAGTTTCGTCGTGACCAAGGGGGCTATTTTCTCGATAGGGTCCAGACGGGATCGAAATTCTCCGCATTCTCGGAAAGCCGACTGACGCAATCCGACAGCAAATGGACGGACGGGCCATCTTCCGGAAAACAGTTGATGACAAACGCCATCTGCTGGCTTGCCGCCCGAAGTTCACCTTTTTCGTACAGCTCAAGCCCCTTCTCGTAATCGGCTTTCAACTGAATCCAGTTCTCGTCGGGCTTCAGCGGTATCTCATAGACATTGACCGCCCGTTGAACGTTGACAAATCGAACGGAGCGAATCTTTCGACTCAAGATGTCATCGGGAAGCGTGCTGGCGGTGGACTCAGTCACCAAAAGCGGTGTACCTAACTGCTTGGTAGCACCTTGCAGGCGACTGGAAACGTTCACCACATCCCCGAGCGGACCGTACTTGAATTTTCGATCGGAACCAATGTTTCCGACTTGGGCCTCGCCACTGTTGATGCCAATCCCGATCACGACGGGCTCACCGATGATGGACTCCCATTGGTCATTGATGACGGCAAGTCGGGATTTCATCTCCAGTGCGGCTCGCACCGCAAGCTCCGCGTGGTCGTCACGGTCTAACGGTGCTCCCCACATCGCCAGGATCTCATCACCCACGTAATCAACGACCACCCCCTCAAACTGAAAGACGCAGTCGGAAAGATGATTCATCACCGAGTTGATCCAGTTAATGGTTTTCTCCGGCCCAATTCGTTCCGAGATCCGTGAGAACCCGCGGATGTCGCCAAATAGAACGCTCACCTGAGCCGAACGGGGTTCCAACAACGACTCGTCTGCTTCAAGTTGTCGTGCCAGTTCGGGAGTGAAGAACTGGTCAAAACGAGAACGCATCTCGGAGATTTTTCGTTCCTGGTTCAGCCGTTCCATGCCAAATGCGATTCCATTGGCAAACAATTCAACGAACTTCGCCTCGGCTTCGCTGAACACGTCCATCGCCGTTCCAATGACTTCTCGATCACCATAAATAAAGCCCATGATCTCGTGATCCGAACTCAGCAACGGTGATACGACCCGACACTTGGCAGGCACGAGGCTCATCATTTTGCCACCGGGTATTTGATAAACCGTCTCCTTCTGGCTTTCCACAACCTGAATGATATGCGCACTTGGCTCCCAATCTGAATTAAGATTTTCCGTGCGTTGGTGGAACGACTGGTAATACCATTTGCCCTGTTTCTTGGCCTCAACTGGTTCTTCGAATTCGGGTCGGTAGACCTGGTGAAATGCGATCAGGACGTGATCCAGTTGTAAAAGTTGGGACATCGCCACCGCCGCATGATCAAAGAACTGGGGGCGGTTGGGCGAATCTTGAAAGATCTGCAGCATCGACTGCAGCAATTCAAGCAATCGCTTGCTGTCGAAACTGGCCTCGTGCGCCGATGCAACAATGCTGAAGTTTGGTTCAAGACTGACCGTCGGTGCAAAAAAAGGATTGGCGACCGGAGGCGAATCTACTTCCCGCGGCAGACTGAAGATGGAAGAATCCTGATCCGATTGGGCCAGACTCTCGAAATGGAGGGTCCGATTCACAAACGTGACGTTGGTGGGGGCTCTCACGGAAAGACTCTGTTCCGGTTTAAGCACTTCACCGCCAACGAACAGGATCTTGTTGCTCGTATTGCAGACCTCGATATTGTCATCCGTGAAAGTGATATCGGCAAAATGGCGCGAGTATTCGCGTTCATCGGAAAGCGCAATCACCAATTTCTGATCCAGCTTCGACTGCAATGACGGCGACTGAATCAATCCCAGACGTGCCGTTTCGTAGCCATGCTGGCGACCAACACGAAACGATTCGTTAACGATCGTGGAAAACAGCAACAGCTTTCCGCGCTCTTTGGTTTGCTCCCACAACGTCAAAGTAATCGGTTGCATACAGCCAAGTCACCTACATCGGTTATTCCATTCCACCGTCAGGCGGAAGATTGCGTGTTGCCCCCTTGCGCCGAAGGCTAATTCAGCTACTTCATGGAGACAGCCAGACCCAATCTTTCATGATACTTCAGGAGCGACAATCAAGTCGCGTGGGAAATTGGTGGCGACCGCCGATTTTTCCGATTGCGGCCGGCAAATGGGGTGATTCCGAGGATCGGGGTGACCTTTCCTGTTGCACGGCGTTGTGAAACCAACCAGACAATTCGATCTTCGCCCGGGTAGCGAGTCCGAAAAGACGCGTCGAACCGTGGCAATGGCCCGCTCCGATAAGGATTGGCGGAAGGCTCACGCTCGCGGCGATTGGGATTTCAGAGCAGGTTTGGGCATCGTCAATCCTCGTCGGTGGGTGATTGTCGTGCCCGCCAACCCTCATTTCACTTTTGCTTCCGCCGAGTTAATGAACAGTTTCCAATCCTCGATCGCAGTCCCTTTCAGATCCATGTTGCTCAGCATGAAGTGCAGGCGCTGAGTGGCTTCACCCTCTGGGGCGTTTTCAAACAAGTTTTTCAGGAAATACGGAGGCATCGCCTGATAATAAAGCGTCGCACGTACCGTAAGATTGGAGGCAACGGTGGTTTCGTCCAGTCCGATTTCATACCGAATGGAGTCTTTCCCGCTACCGTTTTTGTACATCGGATCCTCGGCCGCTTGTTTGCCGGGGTGGGTTGCATGCAAAAAGTTACCGGTCAAAGCCTCTGGTGCCGGACCTTCGTGCTTCCAGCCTTTTGGCAGAAAACGATTGTCTTTGACTACGTCACAACCGTGGATAAAGCTGGTCGTGAATTCGCCTTTGTTATTCCACAGGAGCGTCTCGTAAATCTGCACCTGATCCTGTCGCGTGATGACCTCGTGGTGAGGTTGATACTGTTGCTCGTTATTTTCGCCACGCCCGAAGAACTCAGTGGCGAGCGGTTCGTCATCCGATCCCAGCAGGACGCCCAGTTCGCTGGTGCGCCCTGAGGACCATACGATCCTCTCGTCACTTTGGCCCTCATTCTCAAGTACCAACAACTCCAGGAATGCGCGCCGGAAACCGACTCCGCTGGGGAATCGATGACCTGCAAGGTTTTGAATTTCAACGGTCGCGGACAATTTTTGTCCTACCAGTTTCGTATCAATGTCGATCTCGGCCGTTTCCAGTTCAGCCATCTGCCGGAAATTCTCCAGCGCATTTTCAATGTCGAGCTTTGACCCAGTCATGAAATCGTGTTTTCGAACTCCCAGGACATCGTCGTATTGATTAACGATTTCGAGGAGAAACGCATTCAGTCCAACAAAATTGTGGCGACGATAGCCTTCCTCGCGGACCCGGATTTTGAGGTTCTTGTGCGAGGTCAGGTTTTCTGCATCCGGGTAGGTGGAGTCCTGGACGGCCGCAATGCGTGTTGAAATCTGCTCAATGTCGATTCCATGCTTGTCAACTTTCAGGCCTTTCGACATGTGACAATCCTGGCAGGATTTGGCTTTGGGGTTTTCCTTGTTGAACTCGTTCTCGAATTCACTGTTCAGCCACTCGAGGTAAGTTGCCTGTTCGACATGATGTTTGAACTTTTTGAACAAAGCCACGTTTTCGCCGGCTGCCAGGTCCAATTCACGTTCCTCCGGGGGGAGTTGGTCAAGTGGTCGGTCGACCGCGGGCAGATTGACAACGTGGCAGCTGCCGCACATCCGTGACGAGCTGATGTAATCACTGTGCTTCGGCTTCATCGCCGTGGCATGTTCCATGACGTACGGGGAGATCTCGTCGTCTTTGAATGGGCCGTAAATTTCGTCGGGGGGGCCAAGATAGAAATTTCCCGTAATCGAGTGGTCGAGGAAGTGTTGCAGATACGGCCGATCGTCATCCTCTGGTTGCGGGCGGGGCTGACTGCGATGACAAACGACACAACTGATTCCGTCACGCGCCAAGGCACCGTACTTGCTGTGACCTTTGCCGATATGTTCGTCCGAACCGGCCGTTGTGTAGACGTGATCAATCGTGAACTTCTCTTCCGGATTCGTTTTGTCGAGGTCGAATTGGTGCTTCCCCATGGCGCCGTGGCAACGCAGGCATGTGTCCGTCAAATGCTTGCCAATCTTGTCGGCCAACGCCGGTTCGAATTCTTTCTTCAGAATCTCAATTTCACTCTCCAGCTGTGCATAAAAAACGGGGTCGCGGCCCGCTAATCCCATCGGTGTCCAGCGCCATTCACCGTAAGGTGAAACGTGCCATCCCTTGTCGCCATATCCGTTTTTCTCTTCTTCAAATGCCACGAACATCGACGGACCAAAGGGTTCCACCATCCCGGCATGACAACTCATGCACTGATTGGAGGTTATCAGTCCATGATTTTCGTCCGTTTCTTTGACTACCCAATCGTGAGTCACCGGAGGGATGTGCAAAACATCATTTTTAGCCCGCGATTTGATCGATGGGTAGAACTCGAGAAAGCGTTGATTGCAGAACAGTTCTCGACGTTCCGGGGGTGATGTTTGCGTGCAGCGAGGATGCGAATCGTGGTCGCGTTCGTCGGTGATCTTAACACTCACCTGGTCCGCCGCAAGGGTCAGTTTTTCTTCATTCTCGGGGTCTATTGCCAATTCGACTTGGTCCGTCCGCTTCAGTCGCCACGAATCGTCGACGCGAAACACAATCGGCTCGCCGGGGAATCCCTCGATGTTCCTCAAAGCGGAAAATGTGAACTCGTTGTTGGCCCGGGGTGTTTCGATATTGGGAGATTGTGTGGAAGCGTGACATCGTATGCAGTAATGACCGAATCCGCTAATTGGATGATCAAAAGGAAACTCGTGGTTGTTGACGACGCACTGGTTTTGCGATGGGTTGCTCCAAAACCAACCGTCTTGCGAGCCCGCCGAGTCCTTGATCATGACGGTCCAAGATTCAAGCGAGTCGCGCAACTCTTGTTCCGTTTTTCCATGGTGTCGAATGGCGGGATAAGCGTATTGCTCCTTGATGATCATTTCGCCATCGGGAATCGTGCCGACCCGGCCGTTAATCAGCCAGTTGATGATCCCCGGTGAGTAATAAACGCGTACGGCCGGATGCGTGCCATAGTATTGCCCCTTGATATAAGGACCGGTGTCACGGACGTGTTTGTCTTTCCGCCAACCAAGTTGATCGGCGTAGCTGCGACTTTTTAAGAATTCGAAAAGCTGCTCTTCGAATTCGGGTACCTTCATCGTGCTGGGAAGCGGTAGTGGGTTGGGTTTTCCGAAATTGTCGGCTGGACCTTGGTCACCTGCCCTAGTTGATTTGTCGGGGGCTTCGGTTCCATCTTTCCGGAATTCGGCGTTATCGCTCGTGCGAGCAATGGGTCCGTCATGGGAGACGAAGGAAACGGGATTTGCCGGCTGGAAATGGTTTTCGTTTTGCCGAGAATTGGAATAGACTATCCACACGCTCCCGGTCAAAAAGATCAGCAGCGCTCCAGCCGTGGCTTGATACAAAGTCCATGTACTGTTGTTCATGTGAGATCCATGGGCAAAGGTGCGCATTTCGAACTTAAGAAGCCCCGGTAACAGTTGGTGACTTCTCGGATGGGGTTTTCGTCAAGGGCCATCATTATGTCCTTTCGTTTTCAGAAAACCAAGCCATTTGAAGAGCCCTCACCGGAGTCCGGCATTTGTACTGAATCTCGCCAACCTTCGGGCGAAAAACACCAGGACTTGGAGATAGTTGCAAGAAATCCCTTTCCCGGCACGAACGATTTGACCGAATACCGTATTCTTTCGATAAATTGATGTCAGCCAACAACTCGCGCCCAGTTATTTAGAGCGGAAAAACAAGTGATTAATTCGATCCTGCTAAACACGGCCAACGTGCTGTACGTCTTCGGATACGGTGTAAGAGATGTTTTGTGGTTACGGATCCTGGCCGTTTCAGCGATGTGTTTGTTGCTGCCGTTTTACGCGAATCAATCGGAGCCCATGATTGGCTGTATTGTCTGGCAGCTGATTTTTGTCGGGATCAACGTGTACTGGATTGTCGCGATCATCCGTGAACGACGCCCGCCAAAAATGACGGAAGAAGAGCGAGAACTTTATGAACTGGTTTTCCAGGATTGTTGCTCAGCGAAGGACATGCTCCGCCTCCTCGCTCAGGCGCAGCGGAATGAGGCCAAGGATGGCGAGCACGTCATCCAAAGAAAAACCCGTCTGGATCAGTTGCTGTTGATTCAGAGCGGAAGCATGTCCGTTCAGGTGCGTGGCAGCGAAGTCACCAAACTCCATCCCGGCAGCCTCGTTGGCGAAGTCAGTTTTTTGACCAAGGAACAAACGATTGCCGACGTCATTGCCGCGGCGCCGGTGCGTTATCTCTCCTGGCACCGCGACGTGTTGGAGCAACTGTTCGCAACGAAAGTCGAACTGAAATCGGCGATCTACGAATTGATTGGACACGACCTTGTGCAAAAACTGATCTCGCACAACCAGGCGGCCGAATTGCACGAGACCATTTCCGTATTCTGCGATTGAACAAGGCGGCAAATCCCGCCGCGACTCCCGCGGTGATGGTGTTGCGCGGTCGTGCTGCCGCTTTTGCTTTTGTTGCCGGCCTAACTTCCCGTCAGTTTGACACGTTAGTTGTAATTGAAAAAGAGCCAGCCAAAAGACCTCACGCCCCAGTAATAAATGATGGCGACGATGGGTCGTCCTTCATTCCGAATACAGTTTCTAAATTTGACATCGACTCGCCAGCGCTGGAACTCATTGCCGCCGGTTTGATAGTCAAGATCATGAACCGCACAGCATTCACCAATATCGAAATCAGGCACGAACGAGCATTGATCGCCCAGCCACGTATGTAGTCCGACGACCGGTCCCGGTTCATAAGGTTCATCGGCGATGCAGTAGTTGGCACTTTGCCAGACAGATCCGACCAGGATCAAACCAATAATCAGTCTCGTCACTTTGGATGTCATTCGTTTTCTCCAACTGGGGTTTCAACGGCAATGGAAGTGAACATAAAAACGATTTCGGATTTCAATGAATATCGTCCTCAGTAGACCAGATTTTCCATGCGCGGTGTCTATTTCGAGAGAATATAGTTGAGGACAGCCGTGAGTTTGAGACACCGAGAATATGCAGTCTTCAACCCGGCCAAGGCGGAAAAAACTCGGATGAATTAACTCCCCTGGCCGAATCTTTGCTGGGCCGGCTACTCTTGCTGCGGTGGGGTGTAGCGCAAATCCTGACTTTCAACCATGCGGGTTGACATCCAAGATTCGCGTTCGAGAATCCTGTCTTGGTTTATTCCGAGAGTAGGATCTGTCAAAACCGATGCAATTGCGGTGAGAGTTGGATGGCTTTGGCACGTAGCTGATCTGGAATCCGTGCCGTCCAAGTTCTTGCGCGCCAATCGGTCATGATCCGCACTCGTTCAATTCTATAAAAAAAGGACTTCGTCATGGCAAAACCCAGGATTCTTGCTTTCGCTGGCAGCGCCCGAAAGGGTTCCTTCAACAAACAACTGGTCGCGATTGCAGCGCGCGCCGCGGACAAGGCCGGCGCCGAAGTTACGATTCTAGATCTTCGCGAATTCGCGCTGCCACTGTTTGATGAAGACCTGGAGAGCGAACACGGGACGCCGGAAAATGCGACGAAGCTGAAACGGATCTTTATCGATCATGATGGCCTGTTGATTTCGTGCCCCGAGTACAACAGTTCGATCACGCCACTCTTGAAGAACACGATCGACTGGGGGTCCCGCAAGGCCGAAGGGGAGTCGCCTCTCGCAGCTTACCGCGGCAAAGTCGCCAGCCTGATGAGTGCCTCGCCGGGGGGGCTTGGGGGTCTGAGGGGACTCGTTCACGTTCGAGCGATCCTGAGCAACATTGGCGTGACGGTGTTGCCGGATCAAGTGGCCGTCGGTAAAGCGTTCGAGGCATTTAAGGAAGAAGGCGGATTGCAGGATGCCAAACTTCATTCACGGGTCGAAGCATTGGGGACCAAGCTGACTGACGTATTGAGCAAACTGAACAGCTGAGGCACAACGCTCTCGTTATCACCCCGTTAGGGATCTCCGCGTTAACGGGCGATCGGTAAACAGCGCGACTATCGGAAAGCCGATGCAGGCTTTCACCCAACCATCAATCGCAGGACGTGTTAATGGAATCGCCAAACACGAAGTAGTCCGGAGTCTCCCATAATCTGCAGTTGTCTGGACGCCTCGCCGGACCGCATGCTCAATATGTTGCCGACGCCAGCCTCAAAACTTGCCACGGTCTTCAGTGAGTTGGAATCCAGCAATAACAATTTTGAATTTGACTGAGCGGTCGCGATGAGGCAGTCGGAACCGATCGGAGCACAAAGTCCGATAATCGAGTCAGCAGAAACTTGATTGAGATGAATTTGCTTTCCCGATCGAAGGTCCCAGGCTGTGATCGTACCGTCATCATGTCCGATGAAAAGCTTGTTCGAGCTTGAAATCGCCATCGAACGTGCCAGGGCCACCGACGTCAGCTCAATGGTGTGCAGACAACGACCATCGGCGACGGCCCAGACTCTTGCGGTTCCGTCCACGGAAAGCGTTACGATCTGGTTGCCATCTTCCGAAAATCGGATTTCAGTGACCCAGTTCGTGTGACCAGACAAGCGTCTTGTGGCTGTGCCCGATTTCAGATCCCACAAGTCCACGGTACCTTCACGTCGATCGGTGGGATTGGCAATGTCGGGTGCGCCAGCAAGCAGCGAGCCGTCGGGAGAAAACGCCAAGCAACGCACACCCCAATCGCAGGCAAATTTGTGGACTGGATGCAGACCGGCAAGGTTGGATACGACAATTTTTCGGTCCGCCCCCAACGATGCAACGAGTTCCGTTTTTTCATGGCCGTCCAGTTCAAAAACTTCGGCTTGATGCGATTTCGATTGATACAAAAGTGCGCCCGAGCTCGCATTCCACGTCTTCAGGCTACCATCCAAATGGCCGCTTACCGCGACGTTACTATCAATCAAAGAAAGACCGTCAGCGAGATCGTTCATCGCCTCGGCAAACGCGCGACCGCGCTGGATCTCTTTTTGGCCAATCAGGTTGATTCGTCCCGTGGCATGGGCGACCAGCAATTGTCGAGAGTTGTCGAGAAAACAGACGAAGCGAATCGGGCTGGCAAACGTGCGGATCGGCAGGACTTGATCACGTTCACGGTCAAACATAGCGACTCTTCCATCCCGCCAAGCTCCAAAAACCGAGCCGTTTTGAGTTACGTTCAATGAAACGGGCCGGGGTGGTAGCTGCTTGATGGTCGTCGGATCGGAAAATGGCAAACGCGAGTCCTGCTGGTCTTGGCCCGAACGGCTCCACTCCACGGCAGACAGCGCACCTGACCAGTCGCCTGCCAGCAGTTGATTGTCAACCCAACGAAAGGATGCAACTTCGTTTGGCAGCCCCTGGATTGTGCCTGCCAGTTCAAGATCTTCCGAATTGAAAATATTCAATGTTCCATCCAACGACGAAACGACCACGTATCTGCTTTCCGGATCGATCGAAGTTTTGGAGATGCGTTGGCCCAGTTTTTGACTGGCGATATCTTCGAGCGTCTTGCCGTCGAGAGCGCAAATGTGATTGGCACCCGTGGTGACATACCAGCGTCGATGTGTCGCGTCATGCACGATGTCACGGATGCCGCCTTTGCCAAGAATTCTGGTTTTCAGGATCTTTTCTTTGCCGAGATCGACCAGCAAAACCGAATCGCCTGGTGCCCCCACTAACACGGAAGCGCCTGATTCGCCGAACGCCAATGTCGAGTAGATTTGCGTCGGAAGCTGGATGGAGGCAACTTGCTTTAATTCGGCTGAACTCCAGATTTCCAGGACCGATTTTGTAGTGATCGCGGCGACCAGTCCCAGGCTGGCCTGAACAGTGAGCTTGCGAATCGTTCCCGCGTTCTCACTTCGAAGCACCGGCAATCTCATTTGTTTGCCGACCGATTCGACGAACTGGGAACCGAATCTGCGCTCGGTTGGTGGAATGTCGGACAACGCGGCACGCGTTGCTGAAAGGTCGCCATCCATCGCGTGTGTCCACGCAGTTTCCAGGATACTCCGTTCCAGCATTTTGGCCATGCGATTTGCATTTTCATCGGCGCGTTCCTTTTCCCGCTCCAACGCCTCTGCTTTTTCATTGACCCGTTGATTCGCGTGAGTGACGGCCTGCAGGTTCTTTTGCGATTGAAAATAGCCCCATGTCAACGCGCCGATTGAGAACAGCATTGCGATTGCCAGCACGCCGATCATTCCGACGGCAACGCGGTTGCGTTTGACGAACTTGGAAAACCGGTACCAGGTAGTCGGCGGGCGAGCGTTCACCGAATCGCCGTCTAGGTAGGCCGCGATGTCTTCACCCAGTTCGGCGGCGGAGTCATATCGTTTTTCTGGCTCTTTGGCCAACGCCTTCATGGTGACCCAATCCAAATCACCTTTGACCAGGTTCAGCCAGGCTGATTTCGATTTCGCATGATCGCGCCAGCCTTGGGAGCGTTGTTGACTCGTAATCCGTACGCTGGGATTTTCAGGTCGCGTGTTTTGCAGCACATTTTTGAGTTCCCAAATCCCTTTTTCGAGTAACTCCCTTTTGCTGAGCGGCGTTTCTCCCGTGATCATTAAGTAGAGCAACACACCCAGTGAGTAAACGTCGCTGCGTACATCGATTCCCGATTGCGACATGAGCGCCTGTTCCGGGCTCATGTATTCCAGCGTGCCGATGATTTGGCCGTACTCGGTGAACATGGTTTTTTCAGTAAGCGGCATGTGCAGCGCTTTGGCGATTCCAAAATCAATCACCTTGACCAAAGGTGCTCCTGATTCGACCGTGACCAGCACGTTGGCCGGTTTGATATCACGATGAATGATGCCTTTCCGGTGAGCATGGTGCACGGCACTGCAAATCTGTTGAAAAAGCAGCAGCCGTCCGCCCAGTTCCATTTCGTTTTCGTCG
Source organism: Pirellulaceae bacterium (assembly GCA_942492215.1). GTDB lineage: Bacteria > Planctomycetota > Planctomycetia > Pirellulales > Pirellulaceae > Mariniblastus. The sequence goes on along the minus strand of CALODY010000020.1, from coordinate 173,638 downwards.
CAAAACTGGTCGATTGGAACGCCGTGCACAAGTTCCATTACGAAATAAGGTTGGCCCGCCTCCGTCGTGTTGGCGTCGATGACGTTGGCGATAGAAGGGTGGTTCATCATCGCTAAAGCCTGCCGTTCGGCTTCGAAACGAGCCAGAATCATTTTGGAGTCCATGCCCGGTTTTACCCACTTGATCGCAACCCTGCGGCGAATGGGTTTCGATTGTTCCGCCATAAAGACGACACCGTGCCCACCTTCGCCAATTTTCTGCAAAATTCGATAGGGCCCGATCTGGGCAGGGTGTGGAAGCTCTTCCACTTGCTCGCCACGCAAGTCGCGGGTCTCGAATTCCGCGTTCGCCGAACGCTGGACCAGTGGTTGCTCCAGGAAGCTATCGTCATCCTGGGCAGCCGACGCCAGCAGTTTACGCACCTCGTTGGCAATCGTCGATGAATCTTGATGCAAGGCTTCGAGTTTTTGATTCCTCGTCGCCGAATCCGATTCCCGGATTTCGAGGAAAACGCTTTGCACCTGTTTGTACTGCTCAGGAGTCATTTTGTTACTTGTCCCGTGCGTTTTTCGTCGCCGTTTGGATTAGCCTTGATTCGGGAAAATCTTCCGCAGCATGAACGAGAATCATTTTGGCGACTTCATCCAGTCCTTGCTCAACCGCCGCCTCCGCAATCGCCAACCGAGATTCCTCATCCAGTTTCCTTTCCGATCGCAGTTTCGCGTAAAGCGCCAGCGCGGCTGCCTGCCCCCGAGCTTCAAAAGTATCGAAAATCGACTGAACCAGATCAGCGGTGCTTTGACGCGTTAGTTCTTTCTGGAAATTCAATGGTTTGGAGGACGGCAAGAGATTCTCAAGGTTAGCGGAACCTGCCTGCTGTCCTACAGTCAAGCAGGCTAGGCGATCGTCTCCGCGAATAAAAATCCGTTGGTCAATTACTGATAACGGCGTCCAGCAACGAGCTTTGAGGACGGCGAACTTGCGCGACGCCTCGAAACCGGTCGTTGTTGCCGAAGTGTCGATCGGCTCAATCACACTCAAATTTCCTTTGCCATCGACAACCAACAAACGATTACCGGCGATTGCCACGTTACCGTTGCCATAGCCACGCCAACGACCTAGCAAGCTTCCGTCGCGGGTATCCAGTGCGGCAAGATATTTGTCGGTGCAACCGATCACAATGTCATCCGACCACTTCAACCAGTTTGTGTAGAAAAATTGCAGGTCGCGTGAGTGCCAACGTTCATTCACGGCCCACTGGTCGTTGGTTTTCGAAATCGAAAGACAACGTGTTCCCTGACAGCCTTGCCCTGAAATGATCAAATCGCTGTCGTTGACGACGAGCGGAGTCGGTACGTTGGTCAAACCGGAAGCGGGAAGCTCGTATCGCCACAGTCGTCGCCCATCGTTTTTTGCGATCCCCATGATTTCATCTTCTGAGACAATAATCCACTGACCGATTCCGCCCAAGTTTGCACTCACGGGTGTTGCGTAGCTGCACGACCGACATTCCGATTTCCAGATCACCGCACCGTCGGCGACGTTCAGGCAATAAAATCCCGTTGATTTACCGGCGGCCAGAACAAGGACCCGATCCGGCGAAGTCGTGTCGATAACGGGACTGGAGGAAAAACCAAACTGCACCGGCGCAGCCCCCACGTCTTTAACCAGGTCTTTTTGCCAGACGATGTTTCCCTTCAGACGGTTCAGGCAGGCAAGCTTCCCCGAGAAACTGATTGTGATCAAGAACTCACCGGCAATAACCGGCGTGGATTGAGGGGATGCCGTTGAGCCGCTAAAGGTCTCTTGATCGCCGCGCATTGTGGTGGATGATGTCGAACTCCATTCTTCCGTACCGTTGGTGGCATCGATGGCGATCGTCCTTTGGTTGAGTATCATCGTGTCGCCTTCATTTGTTCCGGTACCGGTGGTCACGTAGATGTGGTTACCCACTCCCACGATCTGTGAGCGTCCCCCACCGATTTTGATATTCCAGTCCGATTTCAGCTTCATGTCGGATGTCCAATCAAGTTCATTTTGCCAATTGGAGTTGTGGCCGTATTGGAGCCACGATCGCGTTGCCGATTTGACTGGTGCCGGCTGGCCGCTCGCTGTGGCGGCCAGCCCAAACGTCAGTGCCATGACAAGAAGCATTCCCGTCAGTTTTTCTTTGCTGCTCATTCGTAAGCCCGTTTTTTTTCTTGGTTTTTCTAATTGACTAAGCCAACCTTGATTTCAACCATGCCTTGGCCATTGCCCAGTCACCGCTGATGGTGCGTCGGCTGACCTGCAGGACTTCAGCCGCCTCGATCTCGGTAAGACCACCGAAGAACCGAAGTTCGACCAGTTTTGCCTGCCTTGGGGAGAGCTCATCCAGTTCTCGCAAGGCCTCATCAAGTGCGACCAGATCCACAGAAGATTCTCGCTCGGCAACCTCGTTGGCTTCTAAAGTTACTTTCGCTAACTGGCCACCACGCTTTTTCCGATTACGGGCTCGAGCTTGATCGACAAGGATTCGACGAATCACGACCGCACAGGCGCCATAAAAATGTGAACGACTTTTCCACGCCAAGTTTTCATTGCCCACCAATCGAAGATACGCTTCGTGTACCAATTCCGTTGGATCGCAGCCAACCGCCGGTTCGCGAATCAACGCGCCGGCTGCGATCCGCCGCATTTGCTCGTAAACCAGTGGCACGAGCTCATCGATCGCTTGCACGTTGCCGTCAGCAATTCGGTCCAGAATTTGCGTGATCTCGGTCGGCACAAAATACCTGTCAAATGCTTGAAATCAGCCAGTTTAAAGACATCGCGTCAATTGTGTGCTGATTGTGCATCGTTTTTTGGGCGTTGGATCCAGGTTTCCCGAATTTTTGCGAAATCCCACGCAGGGCCGATAAATTTGGCGTCATCATGGAGGCGGGCAAGAACCCCAGCAAGTCGATCCGGTGCACCTTGCCGATCGAATGACCTTTTTCGCGGGTTCATCCCGCGCCGGCTACCCATCCTCGATGTCAATTGGGTGCCGGAACGTCCAATAGATGACGGCCGTGTATGAAAGGATAAAGGGGACACCGATCAGCGCAATAATCGTCATGATCCACAACGTGCCTTGACTGGAAGCAGCGTTGGACAGGGTTAGCGATGCACCCGCGCCGGTCGAAAAAACGAGGTTGGGGTAGGTCGAAATGCTGAACAGGGCAACCAGACAAATGATGTTGGCACACGACGAAACGAATGCCTGCCCGAACTTTTCCTGGTAAATCGTTCGTGGCATGTTCGCGACCGAAATGACGTTCAAAATAACGATCGGTACGGCCCAAGGCGCGCTTTTGATGTTCATGATCACATGCGGGTTTTCGATAAGTGTCATCAGCGACACCAGGACGTACAGAACCAGATAGACGCCCCACAAATGCCACATCCATTTCAACAACCGCGTGCTGACCGAGCCGGTTGTTTTTAAATACAAAAACACAACGCCGTGCAAAGCAAAGGTGGCGACCGCCAGCAAGCCAGTCGCCAAGGGATACCAACCGAACAGATCGGCGCTGGTCCCGGTGAAATTGCCACGTTCGTCAAGTGGCAGGCCGGCAATCAAGTTTCCTGCGGCGATCCCGAAAACGAGGGTCGCGACAAAACTGGAAAGAAAAAAGCCGACGTCGAACAGGGCTTTCCAATGTTTCGATCCAACTTTGTTGCGAAAGTCAACGCTGACCGCGCGAAGTATCAGGCAAAAGAGTAGCAACATGATTGGCAGGTACATGCCCGACAGAATTGTCGCATAAGCTTCCGGAAATGCCGCAAATAACGCACCCCCGAAAGTCACCAACCAAACTTCATTGCCGTCCCACAAAGGTCCGATCGCCTTGATCGCGACATTTCGCTCCGCGTCGCCTCGCATGATCGGGTGAATGATGCCAACGCCAAGATCGAAACCATCCAGGATCGCATACCCGGCCAGCAAGACACCGACCAGGATAAACCAGACAAGGTTCAAATCCATTTACTGGTCCCCCGTCAGATGATGTTCGCCAGTGACGGCATCGACGACTCCAGCTGTTTTACCTTGGTTGGCGTAAACCGGTCCGTGTTGAATTTTCCGATTCAACAGGAAGATCCACAGCATTCCGAGCAACGAATAGATCAGGCCAAACATGACAATCGATGTCACCACCTGTTCCGACTTGATGGCTTTCGACACCGCGTTGGACGTCCGCAGCCCCAACCCCTCTTCGTAAGTAAACTGGCCTTTGTCGTCGACAATCCTTTCGCCCGATTCGTCAATCTTCAACGGGGGATAAACGATAAACGGCTGTCGCCCGACCTCGGTAGCAACCCAGCCCGCTTCGTTGCCAACGATCGCCGGAATAATGGACAATACGAAAATCCAAAGCAACCACTTCCGATCAAACAGCGTGCCTCGCCACAGCCAAAATGTGGACGCGACGGTAAGCAGTGTCAATCCAACACCCACCCCGATCATGATGTGATAGGCAAAAAAGGGAATCGTCACCGGGGGGCGATCGGTATCGCTAAATTTATCCAGCCCGATGACTTCCTCGTTGAAATTTTCGTGCAATAAAAAACTCAACCCACCAGGTACCGCAAGGTTCAGGTGGATCCGTTCATTTTCCTCGTCGGGAATTCCAAGCAGGCTCATGCTGGCCGGTCCGGTTTCGAAGTGCCCTTCGAACGCGGCCAGTTTCGCCGGTTGGTGTTCATAGACCATTTTGGCCTGAAAATGTCCGCTGACAAACATCGCGAGGCAACTGAACAGCGCCAGAAACAGCGCCCCCTTGAATGACTTTTTGGAAAAATCTTCGTGCGTTCTCCGCAGTAAGTACCACGCCGAAATACTGAGCACCAGGAAAGCTCCCATGATGAAACAGCCCAACCAAACGTGGATTAATCGGTGAACCGTTGAAGGATTGAAGACCATCGCCCAGAAGTCGACAATCTCGGCTCGCATGATCGGTTCGCCGTCGATAAACCAGGGCTGACCATCGCGTGTCATTTGAACGATCTGGTGGCCCGCCGGAGTTTGTTGCCAACTATTGGCCACGGTGATCCAGATACTGCTGAAGATCGAACCGAGGGCAACCATGCACGCCGAGAAAAAATGGAACGCTGGACTGACCTTGTCATGACCATAAACGAGGATGGCCAGGAAGCCGGATTCCAGAAAAAAGGCAAAGATGCCCTCGGCCGCCAATGCAGATCCAAACACGTCACCAACGAAACGAGAATAGGTTGCCCAGTTCGTTCCAAATTCGAACTCCATCACGATTCCGGTCGCTACCCCAAGCGCGAAGTTGATGCCGAAAATCCCGGTCCAAAATCGGGCCGCGTCCAGATAGGACCGGTCCTTTTTCCATAGAGACATGCCTTCCAGGTAGGCGATGATGATTCCCAATCCGATCGTCAATGGCGGGAACAAGTAGTGAAACATGATCGTCAGCGCGAACTGAATCCGCGACAACACCACGACATCAAGTTCGGCTAACATCGCACTACCTGGTTGCTTCTTTGTGAATGACGCAAGCCGCGATTCAAGCGGGGATCAACGGCGTATCAAAATCGTTGCCAATTCAAAAATCTCTCCCCGTGGATGTTCGAATCTGGAAGCATCGCGATCGGCCCAAAGCCAGCGGTCAGGACTGAATATGTCTCGCATTTCCTCAACTGGGCAATCAAAAGGTGGGCCACTCGGACGACCGGTTTGCATAAACAGAACGAACAATTGACCGCCTTGTCTGAGCCAGCCGAAAATCCGCGATTCGTAATCAGACCATTGTTTTGGATTGAGGGCACAAAGGCAGGTTTGTTCGTAGACGGCGTCGAAGTTTCCACGTGGCTGGAATTCAAACAGATCAACTTGATGCAAGTCCGCGTTGTGCCTCTCCGGATCCAGTTGCTTTTTCAGACGTTCAATGGGATTGACCGCATAGTCAATCGCGGTGACCGAAAATCCTTGACCGGCCAAATAGAGAACTTCGTGCCCGTAGCCACAACCTGGTACGACGATTTGACACGGTTCGAGAGCGCCTTGTTCGATCCATTGGACCAGTGCGGGATGAACTCCACCCCGGTCCCAGCCGGCCTCTTCATTTTCATATTTCGATTGCCAGAATTCAGGCGTCAATACGGAATCACTCAAATAGCTTCCCTCGATTCATTTATCCGCGACATACCGCGCTGTTTGTCAGTCACCAAGTCCTAGCTGGTCCGTTTCGAGAACCACCGGTTTCGTTAGACTCTCCCCCGCAGCATCCCATGCCAGTAAAGGTTGGGTAGTCCGTACTTCTTGAGCATGAACATGCTGAATCGTTCCTGGGATTGATCGAACGGAAACGATTCCTGCGGCACCTTGTCGTAGTCAAATTCCGCCAGCACCATGCTGTTGTAGCTGGTGACCAGCGGACAGGACGTATAGCCGTCGTAATGCCCGGGCAGTTCACGGCCTTCGAGCACGGCGATCACGTTGGCCACCGCGGCGGGTGCCTGTTTGCGAATCGCCGCACCGGTCTTCGAGGTGGGCAGATTGGAGCCGTCACCCAAGGCAAACACGTTTCCGAATTTCGTGTGCTGCGTTGTGTGTTTGTCGACGTCGACCCATCCATCCGCACCGGCCAGCGGGCTGTTTTTGACAAAGTCCGGTGGACCCATTTTTGGCGTTACGTGCAGCATGTCGTACTTAATCGTCTTCTGTTGGTCCGAGTCCAAGATCTGAAAGACGGCTTCCCGGGATTCGGGTCGAATTTCGATTAAATCCTGGTTTAGCTGCACATCAATGTCTCGTCGCGCGACGGCAGCTTCCAGCGTGCGGGCATACCGATCAACCGCGAAAATGCGCGGCATCGCGACGCCAAAAATCACACTGCATTTGTCCCGGATACCCTGTTTGCGAAAAAAGTCTTCCGCCAGGAAGCAGATCTTCACCGGGGCACCGCCACATTTGACGGCGCCCAGCGGATGTGTAAACAACGCCGTGCCTCCCTGGAACTCCTGCAAGGTCTTCCAGGTCGACTCGACAGTCTCGTAGCTGTAGTTGCTACAGATGCCGTGCGTCCCGACGATGTCCTTGGACAACCCTTTGATCTCTGTCCAGTTCAGCTGCAGTCCAGGACAAACCACGAGAATATCGTAATCAATCGTCTCGCCGCCACGGGTTTTGACCGAATTGTGCTCGGGTTCAAACGACTCGACGAAATCACGGACCCAGCGAGTGTCACTCGGGATGTAATCGGCTTCTTCGCGTTGCGATTCTTCACGCGGAAAAATTCCACCTCCCACCAACGTCCATAGCGGTTGGTAATAGTGTTTCTCGCTTGGCTCGACGATCGTGACGTCGAGATTCGGCTTCGTTTTGAGGAGCTGAGCGGCGACCGTGATACCGGCTGTGCCCCCACCGACGATAACGATGCGTTGATTGTCTGGCATGAGTCGATTCCCCAATTGGCGAGGCAGGATATTTAAGATTGGTTGGCGTCGATGTTCTTTCCAAAGCACTTGCCGAATTGTACGGCAAATGCCAGGCTGCGCTGGATCTCGGTATCGCGCAGGGCTGCGAGCAGACCGAACATTCCAACGCGGTTCGAATCGGGTTCTTCACAAACGTTCTGTTGTGCCAAATTAAGTGACTTGGCAGCGTTGTCGACGACATTCAGTGCGTGTGGATTAAGAATGTCCGAAGCCAACAGGTCTCCAATTCGAACCAGGTGCTCCTTTTCCATCTTGGTGCCCAGGAACAATGCAGCTTGCAGGCCGTTGGTAAAAGCCTTCTCAACATCGATGCCTTCAGCGGCGCATCGCCGCTGGTAATCATCGAGTACGTCGCCCAGCGTGGCCAGCAGATTCGGCATTTCTCTCGCCAGTGTGGCGAGTTGTACCAGTTGAGGAAGGCTCTCCAGTAATTTGCCGATCGCGGTGACGGTCTCGGGTTGTGTCAGTTTTTCCAACAAATCGCCAAGCGTCGACATTCGCGCGCTGACGTCGACTCCCGCATCGACCGCCGTGGCAACTTTCTCATCAAGGACATCGGTGCCGGCGGCAATCGCTTCGTCGACCGAAATTCCCATGCGTTCAAACAATGCTTGTTCGATCGTTTGTGAGTCAGACGGGTTCATGAATGTTGTCCTTTTCGTTGGGATTGTTTGACGGATCCGGCGTCGAGTCACCGATTAAGGATAGTGCTTGATGGGCGGAAAGAAAAACATGTTTGTCAAGAAATTCCGGTTCGAAACCTGAAGCTCTCATCCGATCCATGACCGGTCCCTTGACATCAGACAGGTAAAACTCCACGTTGCTGGAATTCAGCTCGCGAATGATGGACTCCAAGACTTCGATGCCGGTCGCGTCAATTTCGTTGATGCCTGATGAGATCAACAATACTTTTCGGATGTCGCGGCGATCGGAAATTTGCTCTTGCAGGTACGATTCGAGAAATGGAGCGTTGGCAAAATTCAAACTCTCGTCGACGCGAAACGCGAGCACGCCGCGGGTTAAATTTACGTCATGTCGTTTGATGTTGCGGAAATGCTCCGAGTCTCCGACCCGGCCAACCTCGGCGATGTGGGGGCGACTCGTTTGCCACATCTGCATCACAATCGTCGCCACGACGCCAATCAGGATGCCCGTTTCGATACCCAGTCCCAGAACCGCGACAAACGTCACGGTCAAAGCGATGGCATCCGGACGACTATAACGCCACAACCTGAGGGGCGTTTTAAAGTCAACCAAGCCAATCACCGCCACCACAATGATTGCCGCCAAAACGGCTTTGGGGATGTAGAAAAACCAAGGCGTTAACAAGCCAACCGAAAGAGCGACCAGGGCGGCGGTGATGATCGAAGCCATCGGAGTTCGGGCACCGGCCGAGTAATTGACCAGGGATCGACTGAAACCGCCGGTCACGGGATATCCGCCCGTGAAAGCAGCCCCCACGTCCGCAATACCCAAAGCAAACAGCTCACGGTTGGCGTCGACTTTCTCACGTCGTCTTCCGGCGAGCGCTTTGGCCACCGAAATGCTCTCCAGGTATCCAACCAACGTGATGACCAGTGCCAGTGGCAATAATGAACGAATGGCCTGCAGGTCAAATTCGGGAATGGTAAACGTCGGCAATCCGCGCGGAATCTCACCGACAATGGAAACCCCGTTGGTTTCATGAAAGCCACCCCAAAAAACAGCCAATGCGGCGGCGGTGACAGCGACCAAAGGCCCAACTTTTGAAATCGTCGTGGCGATAACCCCTCTCACCCCAAACCGCTTTAGCAGTGGAGCCAGCCAATGGCCGAAAAGGAGTAGCAATCCACAACTCGCGATTCCAATCACTAACGTTACCAGATTGGATTCGGCAACCTTGGACAACGTACCCCAAATCAACTCAAAAGGGTACTCGCCGCGATCCACCGAAACGCCAAACAGGTGTTTCATCTGGCTGAAGCCAATCACGATGGCAGCCGCACTGGTAAATCCTGAGAGGACCGGGTGGCTGATGAAATTTACCAGGAACCCCATCCGGAATATCGACATCAAAACCTGCATGGCGCCGACCAACAAGGCGAGAGTCAAACATAGTGCGATAAACTCTTCGCTTCCCGGTACCGCCAATTCTCCGACGCCCGACATGACCAACAATGAAACCATCGCGACCGGTCCCACCGCCAACGAATTACTGGTTCCAAACAAGCTGTACAGGACCAGCGGCAGGATACTGGCGTAGAGTCCAACTTGCGGCGGCAGTCCTGCCAGCATCGCGTATGCCATCGCTTGGGGGACAAGCATGATCGCCACAACCAAGCCGGCCATCAAATCACCGACAAAGAACTCGCGCCGGTAGTCCGACAGCCGAGCCGACAGGGGCGATATCGTTTTTAGCCAAGTAGGCATGTTGGTGGGGTGGCTTTGTTAGAGCGTCGATACGGGCGGCACCCGGAAACCATCTTGCCGGAGCCGGATTTCAATGCCGCCATGTCAGTAGTCCCCGGAATACAGTTGGTGACTTCCCAGTTGTTCGGACGTCCGCGATCGCAACCACGCTGGCCGGGTTTCAGGTTGCCGCGCCGGTCGTTCACGAGAACATCGAATCATTCAAATATCTAAATGTTCAGATGCTTTCGCCAAAAAAAAACCGTCGAGACCTCGCTAACCGAATCGTTTCTGAATGCAGTTCATGATGTCTTTTAAGTGCGGTTCGGCGATCGAGTAATAGACCGTCCTTCCATCCCGTACACTTTCCAGAAACCCGCAACGCTGCATCAAACGCAAATGGTCCGACGTGGTCGGTTGCGCCAGTTCACACGCTTGGGCAATATCGTTGACCGAGTATTGATTACCGGTCAACAACATTTGGACAATCTGCAACCGGCTGGGATGCGCGAGAATCCGCAAGCATTCCGCTGCGGCCGTGAGTGCATTCAAATCAAGTTGAGTTGCTTTTTTGATCATATTTTCTCTCCTTTCGAATATATCGGAAGATTTAGATATGTCAATGAATGTTTCCACGGAAAAGCCGCGATATTCTACTTTTCCGTGGCAATCATTCAATTCATTGCGGGCTCATTTTTTTGGAGGTACATGATTTTCATGAGCTTCGTCAAACCCGCGTTTGGTGAACCCTGTGACGACTTTGGCATGCTGTTGAATCAGCTGTACCACGTATTCGTCATCGGAGGTTTCCGTAACGGCAACTCCGTTCTCGGTGTCTTCAATCTCCATCTTGATCTGGTCGTGATGCTTGAAAACTTCCTGGTACAGTTCATCCCACATCCGAATCCGCCGGCCGTCCAGGATCCGTCCATGCATTGACGCCACGTGTTCCTGAATTTTCTTGGCAATCTCGGCGTTGGATGACTCAGTGACGGTTTTGACTCCGTTTTCCAACTCCGTCACGGTGCGGGTCAGCTGGTCGTGGTTTGCCAGCAGAAAATGAAAGATGTCGCGATCCTGGCGCATCGTGTTGACCTTGGTTTCATTTGCCGACGCGGTCTCGCCCGCTTGTGAATTGGCAGCGTTTTCGTCGTCGCACTTGCAGTTGGCCGAGTCACCTTCGGCGCAGGCGTTACAGTTGGCGGTGCATCCCTCGCCTTGCTTCGGGCCAGTTTTCGCGGCCGCCATACAACATCCCCCGCCGCTACCTGATACCGAGTCCGCTTGTTCGCACTTGCCACAACATCCTGCCGGCTTGGCATTGGATGCCATTTCGCCGCCACATTTACCACAGCATCCCTCGGCAGTGGCGGCAACGGTTTGGGTCTGTTTGCACTTGCCGCAACATTCCCCCTGTGACGTGGACACCAAGCTGGTTTGCGAAACACTGTCGACGTCGGTCACTGACGTTTCCGCGTTGCAACCGGCCAGGATCAATCCCAGGCTTGCGAGTGCCAACAGCATGTTTGAATAGTTGTTTGAATTTCTCATAACAAGATCCTCATCAAGAAAACTAACTTTGCGAGTGTTCCTCGCGTTGATTCGGTTGGCCAATTTCAACCAAAGTCGACAAGCCTTCGCCGTTGCGATACAGCAGCCAATACACGATCGGAATCACAATTAAAGTGAAAAGGGTCGAAGTCAGGATGCCAAAAATAATCGCCCAGGCGAGCCCGGAAAAGACCGGGTCCAGCGTAATGACCCAGTTTCCAAGCAACGTCGTTCCCGCGGTCAGAAGAATCGGCCGTGTGCGAACCGCGACGCTGCGAACGATGGATTCCTCCAGCGAAAGCCCGGCGGCCTGCCCATAATGAATGAAATCGACCAGCACGACGGAATTGCGAACCACGATGCCCGCCAGGGCAATCATTCCGATCATCGCAGTGGCCGTAAAGAAGACAGGATTCGCATAACCACCGACCAGTTCTGCGCGGTTGAGATTCAAGATCCAGAATCCGGGCATGATGCCGATCAGCGTGAGAGGAATCGCCAGCATGATGACAATCGGCAACAAACGCGAACCGGTTTGAAACATCAGCAGCAGGAAGATCGCGAACAATGCTGCGGCAAAAGCGAGCCCCAGATCGCGAAAGACATCGAGTGTGATTTTCCATTCGCCTTCGCCATTCCATTTGACGCTGTAACCCGCCGGGACGTTCCAGGCGACGCCCCCGCCCGGCTTAAGCCAGGTTCGCTCGGCGGCGGGCCTGGGTTGAGCGTCGACGACACCTGGCGCTTGGGCGGTGCGGTCGAGTTCCATGTCCATAATGGCATCGGCTGGTGGACGACCGGCGACTTCGCCAAAAACATACATGACGGGCCGCAGGTTTTTTCGATAGATCGTTTTGTCTTCCACCTGTTCGACAAACTTGCCGATCGCCCCCAGTTGTACCAGGTTGCCCGAACGGCCTTGCACGTAAATCTCCTGCAGGTCGTCAATGGCCGATCTTTCATAACGAGGCAGACGTAACACGATCGGTAACGGAGCGACTTCGTAACGGTTCCTCATCACTGCGGTTCGATCGCCACTGAGAGCCATTTGTAACGTCCGGCTGATATCGTCCGTCGAAACCCCCGAGAGTGCGGCTTTGGTCTTGTCGGTCTCAAACATCCAGCGGACCCGGTCTGACTCGGTGCTTGAATCGACATCGACGATCCCGGGTTCCCCGGCCATCCGCTGGCGGACGATTTCCGATGCGGCAATCAGACCGGCGTACTGACCCTCGGTCGGCCCGTACACTTCCGCAGTGATGGTCGACATGACCGGGGGACCCGGAGGGACTTCGACCACTTGCACCTCGGCTCCCCAGCGGTGACCGATTTCGGTTAACCGATCACGCAAACGCAATACGATTTCGTGCGACTGTTGCTGGCGAACCTCTTTGGCCGCCAGGTTTACGCGGATTTCAGTTTGAAACGGTTGGTTCCGCAAAAAGTAATGCCGCACCATGCCGTTGAAGTCCATCGGCGACGGCTGCCCAGTGAAGATTTCGAAATCACGAACCTCTGCCACGCCCGACAAAAAGGTTGCCATGTCGCGTGCCGCATTATCCGACTGATCAAGTGTAGAACTCTCTGGCATGTTGATCAAAACCTGGAATTCGTTCTTGTTGTCGTAAGGCAGCATTTTCAGTGGTACCAGGCGCAGCGCGGGTAAAAACATTGCGCCCACCAATAGCACGACGACCATTCCCAGAGCAGCCACCGATAACGAAGGGCTGCGAAGGACCGGTCGCAGGAATCGATCACTGACCCGGTATACAAAACCCTTGGTCGGGTCGAACTCTTCTTCCTGATCTTCCTGCAGCATGTAACGCATTGCCACCATCGCCAGCCAGGGCGTCACCAGGAATGCGACCACTGTCGAAAGCGTCACAGTAAGCGGAACATTCAACGCCATCGGAGCCATGTAAGGCCCCATCATGCCGGTGATGAACGAAAGCGGCAGGAAGCTGGCGATAATGGCCAGCGTCGACATGATCAACGCGGGACGAACTTCCTGAATCGCCATCAACACGCTCTGCCGGGCTGGGGCGATGCGCATCGAAAAATAGCGGGCAATATTCTCCACATCGGTGATCGGGTCATCGACGAGCAGTCCCAAAGCGAGGATCAGCGCAAACATGGTCACGCGATTGATCGTGTAACCGAGCAACAGGTTCACTGCCAGCGTCAAACCGTAACAAACCGGAATAGCCAACGCCACAACGAACGCTGCCCGCCAGCCAATCGTCAGTCCGATCAAGCCAACGACGGTGATGATCGCGATTAACAGACCTTCCACCAGTTCATTGACTTTGTCGTTCGCCGTTTCGCCGTAGTCGCGCGTGATGCGATAGTGCACGCCGTGCGGCAATAACGATTCCGACAGCGAATCAAGTTTGTGCTCGACTTTTCGGGCGACCGAAACCGCGTTGCTGCCCTTACGTTTGGCGACTGCAATGTGCACGGCCGGGTAAAGTTTGGCAGGTGCCGAGCCTTGCACATCCGTATTGGCTTCGGATTGCTGCGGTTCGTTGGCAGGTCCGAATCCGATCCAGCTGTAACCTGTCGGTTCCGCGGGGCCGTCCAGGATGTCCGCAATATCTCTTAGGTAAACAGGCCGATCTTCGACGACCTGCACGACCAGGTTTTCGAGCTCTCCCAGATCACGAAAGTTCGTGCCGGCCTCCACCACGAATGTCTGGTTTTGTTGCTCAAATTCTCCGGCCCGCAAATGCACGTCGCTTAAACGCAGGGCCCGAGAAACCTGCAGCGGTGAGGTTTGCCGTGAAGCCATCCGCTGCGTGTCAAGCTCGACACGGATTTCTCGCGGCCGACCCCCGGTTACCCAAACGCGATTGGTATCCGGGATGGCCTGCAGTTCGTTTTGAAGTTCCTGTGCGATTCGGTGAAGTTCGTGGTCTCCATAACGACTGATTTCCCGACTCCACAGCGTCACAATCACGATCGGGACGTCGTCGATTTCGATCGGCTTGACGACCCACTGGGAAACGCTTTTGGGGATCTGGTCCGTATTGGAGTCGACTTTGTTGTACAGCTTGACCAGCGAGTCCTCGCGGTCTTCGCCGACGAAGAATCGGACGGTGACAACCGCCCGTCCGCTCTGCGACATCGAGTAGACGTATTCGACGCCGTCGATTTGATAGAGCAGTTTCTCCAGCGGTTGGGTGACCTGCCTTTCGACTTCTTCTGCCGAAAGTCCGGGCGCTTCAATCATGACATCGGCCATCGGGACGATGATTTGCGGCTCTTCCTCGCGGGGTGTCAGAAAGAGTGCGACGGCGCCAATGACCAACGAAATGATCGTAAACAGGATCGCGATGTCTCCCCGCAAAAACGTCGCGACCAGTCGAGTTAACAGCGGCAGGCGGCCGGCGTCATCGGCGGTGTTGAGAAAACGGGATTCATCGTCGGAAGCGGTCACCGCGGTTCTCCTGACGGTTCCGTGTTTCCCGTCGCCAGCACGATTCGGTCATCCGGGTTGACGCCACTGAGAACCTCAACGCGGCCAGGCATGCCAAGTCGCCCAGTTTTGATCAACCGTCGTTGCAGCGAACCGTCCGCCATCACGACGTCCACGAATTCGAGTTGTCCAATCCGGCGGATGGCTTCGGTGTTGAGACACAGATGACGTCGGGAGCCGGCGGGGATCTGCAGCCGGCCGTACATGCCTTCATAAAGTCCGTCGTTTTTAGGTAGACTGGCTTTCACCAAAAACGATCGACTGGCCGAGTCAGCTTGCGGCACAACTTCGTCGATCGTGGCCAAATAATCCTGGTTCAGCGAATCCACGTGGACATTCAGTTTTTGGCCCACTTGCAACTTCACCGCCAGGCTTTCCATGACGGGTGTTTCCAACCGTAATGACTGCGAGTCGTACAGCGTCAATATGGGTTTGCCCGGTTGCGCGGTGTCTCCCGGCTCAGCGGTGCGGTCGACAATCCGACCGGCTCTCGGCGCCGTAATTCTCGAATAGGAAAGCAGGATTTCGGCCTCTTTGACCGCCTGCTGAGCCCGCCGTTCGTTGGCGCGTGCGACCGTCAGTTTGCGCTCGGCCACGTCGAACTCCTGTGGCGAAACCGCGTTTGCCTGAATCAGTCGCTGGTTCCGATTGAAATCGCTTTCGGCCTCTCGTGTGGCGGCGACGGCGGCCGCGAGGCTTTCGCGCGACTGATTCAACCTTGCGTCCAACTCCTGCGTGTTCAATGTCACCAGCAAGTCACCTTCGTTGACGAAGTCGCCGGCAGAAACGTGGATTTGCAGGATTGTGGCCAATACTTTCGCCGAGACGACACTGCGGTTGGCCGCTTTCAGGGTTCCGACCGCCTCCTCGATGTAGTCTTTGGTGACCTCGTGGACGACGTCCGTCGGCTGGCCGTCAAGCCGCCGCACGACCGGGTTCGTTTCCCCCGGCGGGATCTTTTCTGTGAAAACGCCAGAGATCCACGCGACGACCAAGGCCAGTCCCGCCAATCCCAGCATGACCGGAATTGTCTTGAGACCGATTTTCACAACGCGCTGCAATTTTTGTGCGAGCTTGGTCATCCGTTTACGACCCCGCGTGAATCTACCCATTTCCTGAGTTCGTCCCGGAAGGCAGCCTCCTCGGGTAAGCCAACCAGCTGCCCGACGTTTTTGCCATCCTCAATAAAGACGATTGTTGGCAATCCTGTCACATGGAACATTTCAGCCAGTACGGGCTCTTCGTCGCTGTTGATTTTGACGAATCGAATCTGCCCTGTAAACTCGTCGGCCAAACGGTCAAGAATCGGTCCCAATCGTCGGCAGGGTGGGCACCAATTGGCGAAAAAGTCAACAATTACCGGGATCTCAGAGTGCAAGACCTCGTCTTCAAATTGTTCTTGATTCAAATGAAGTACTTCTGACATCGCTAGGTTTCCTTGTTGCGAATTGGTACTGCCGCTGAAATCGGATGGATCGACTAGGGCGTTGGTGAAGTAGCTGGAGTCGCCAGATTTCAGTGAATTGCCGAGCAATCCGAATTCTGGAGAATCCGGCCACCCCAAAACTTAAGCTTGGCGATGCACTGGTTTCCTGGATTGATTCTGTTTTCAGACCGCGGCTTCTTGTGACAACGGTTTAATAATCTATATATCGGAATATATATATGTTTATCGATATCTAGAATAGTGCAAAAAGCTCAATTTGGCAAGAAAAATTGCGAATCGCCGCCAGATCAATGGGGGCAACGCGGCGTTTCGTCAACACAGTACGGCTCAGGCACGTCGCGGTGCGATGAACGCGAGGCGCACTGCGTTGGGCTCAGTACCGTTCCCTTTTTTCGCGACTCTCAAGCATGTCGCTGCAACCCGTGTGCCTTGCGGCTCGAAACCAAACCGATTTTCCCAGGTGCCGTGGCATTCGGTAGCCGGATGGGCAACAATTCGAAACGCAGCGTGAGGAAACATTGTTAAACGGTTGGGCGCAGTTCACCGATTCTGGCTCGGCGGAAGGATGAGGCGTCGTGCGCGGACAGCCTATTCCTTTTTGCGTTCCGTTGGGACCTCGGACGCCGTCGCTTAAAACCGTACGGGCACCGAGCTGAACGGTTAGCACGGGGCTACTGGGTTGGGCTCGGAGCCAGTCCTCTTTACGCGACTCTCTGACTTTCGCTGAAAGTATCAGACGAGGTTTAGGATAACCGCAAGCTTGGTCTTGACGTACGACGAGGTTCAGAAACTTGAACGACTCCCCACAGTCTGAAAAACCGTTTGGGCTTTGGTCGACGACATTTCTGGTCGTCGCCAACATGATTGGTGCTGGAGTCTTCACGACGAGCGGTTTTTCGTTCGCCGATCTGGGCGACCCAAGGCAGGTCATGTTCGCTTGGATGATCGGTGGTGTGATCGCGACATGTGGTGCGATCAGCTACGGCCAATTGGCCCAACGAATCACCGAATCGGGCGGCGAGTATCTGTTCCTCAGTCGCTTGATTCATCCCTCGATTGGTTTCATTGCCGGTTGGGTTTCCTTGCTAGCCGGCTTCACCGGAGCGATTGCCTTCGCGGCCACGGCGTTTGAATCCTATGCACTTCCTGAGCCGGTTCGGCCGTCCTGGTATTTGCCCGGAACAGTAGGGGTGCTTTCCATCATCCTGTTTGGATTGCTTCACTCGCTGGTTTTGCGTAGCGGACTGGTTGCTCAGAATGTGATCGTCTCGCTCAAGCTGGTTTTGCTGCTCGCTTTTGTGGCGTATGCTTTTTCCGTATTTCCGTCAGGCTGGCCGGGACGGCAGGTGGAATTACCGGCGGCGACCGAATTTTCGGTCTACGCGATCGCTTCGACACTGGTCTGGATTTCACTCAGTTTCAGCGGTTTTAACGCGGCGGCTTACGTGACCGGGGAGGTGGCGAATGCCAAACAGAACGTGCCGCGTTCCATGGTGCTGGGAACTTTGGTGGTTACGGTTTTTTACGTTGCACTGAACTACATCTTCCTGTTTGGTCCGCTGCCGGAAGAAGCAAAAGGTGCGCCCGACATTGCCGCCGTCGCCTCACAAGCGGTCGGTGGAACGTTCTTGTCCACGCTGGTTCGCATCATCGTCAGCGTTGCCCTGCTCAGTTCGGTTTCGTCGATGATCATTGCCGGCCCCCGCGTGTATGCCAAAATGGCCAGTGACGGAGTCTTTCCCAACCTGTTTCGAGTTGCCCCCAGGGATCGGCTGGTGGTACCCGCAGCGGCAATTTGGCTGCAAGTCGGTTTGGCCTGCCTGGTGGTCTGCGTGTCTTCGTTGAAATCACTGCTGGACTACTTGGGTTTTACGCTCTCGGTAACCGCGGCGGTGGCGGTTGCCTGCATTTTTTGGACACGCCGTGAAAATGACACCCTGTTTCATCGGTTGGTTTTTTCTGCGATTGCGTTGGTCTACGTCGCCGCAACCCTTGCGCTGGCGGTGTTGTCTGCCATTGGTCGACCACAACAACTGATTGGATTCGGCGTTACGGTGGCCAGCGGAATCGTCCTGTATCTTTTCTTCCGAAGGCTTGGGGCAGCCACGGGCTCAAGTGATGAAACCTGACGAACGTGAGTTACTTGAGAGACGCGTCGACCTTCAGAATGAACTCTTTCTGCAAAACCCTGTCGATCCTATTCGACAATTTCCACTTCTCCGGCTTCGTCAAACACCGCGGAACTTAGATAGCGGTCTCCCCGATCGCAGATCACGGTCACGACGACTCCCTGGGTCAACTCCGCGCAAATCCTTTGGGCGGCAAGCACGGCGCCGGCGGCAGAAATTCCGCAGAACAAGCCGACGTTTTTCGACAGCCAACGCGCCTGCGCTTCGGCATCGGATTGACTGACTTCGACTTCCCGGTCGACACGCTCGGGTTCAAAAAACTTGGGCAGGTATTCTTTCGGCCATCGGCGAATGCCGGGGATTCGAGATCCTTCAGAAGGTTGACAGCCGATAATCGTAATCTTGGGGTCCTGTTGTTTGAGGTAGCGGCTGACGCCCATGATGGTTCCTGTCGTTCCCATGGCAGAGACAAAATGGGTTACTTTGCCTTCGGTGTCGCGCCAAATCTCCGGGCCTGTGGTTTCAAAATGCGCTCTTGGGTTATCCCGGTTGGAAAACTGATCCAGTAGATGATAGTTGCCTGCGCTCGCCTTTTGACGGGCATAGTCGATGGCGCCTTCCATCGATCGGTCCGACGGTGTGAGAATGACTTTGGCCCCGAATGCCCGCATTGTTCGAACTCTCTCAGCCGTGCTGCTGGCTGGCATGACCAATTCGATCGAATAGCCTCTCGCCGAAGCAATCATCGCCAACGCAATGCCCGTATTTCCGCTGGTTGGTTCAATCAGCGTCATCCCAGGTTGGAGTTCGCCACGTTCTTCGGCTCGCCGGATCATGGACCAGGCAGCACGGTCTTTCACGCTACTGCCCGGGTTGTTTCCCTCCAGTTTGCCGAGCAGTTGAACGGATCGGTTGTCACAACCTGTTGGCAATTCGAGTAGCGGGGTGTTGCCGACCAGGCCAGGCACGTCTTGGGCGTTCGAGATGGGAGGGTGGGTCATGGTCTTTGGGGCTCAATCGAAACCTGAGTGTCGTTTCTAGTACCGTCGCGCTTCTCGAAAACCTGCGCCGTAACCTGATCAAAATATCCTTGCCGGTTGAAACCGGCAAGGATTACGATTCGCAGGCCCACGCGCCAGTGGGTGGCAAGGGTTTTGAGCGTCATGCCGGGCAATTTTCGGATCGGACTTCGGATGTTATCCCGAAGATTCAAGACGAACTTCGCTATTTTGGCAACACCAACCGGCAGATTCATGCTGAGCGGTTCAGTAACAGAAGTTAACCGAGATGACCGCATGAATTCTGTTTCTCGAAGATTCCCAATTCTGAAGCCGCAAATTGTCGACCTCCAGGTGTTGACGATCAACGACCTGGACCTCGCCCGTTTCCCTTACCTCTTCCCCGGCGTTGGCCCTTACCTGGTCCCTGGCTTTGGGCGTTGCCCTGTGTATTTCCTTGAGAATTGCTTTGTCGATTACCGCGTCCGGCGGACTGGCGTTGGCCAGCTCCGTTTTGCCGTTCAGAGTTGGCGATCTGGTCAAATTCCGCTTGGCTTAAACTGGTGGCGACATACGTTCCACCGGCGCGGTTCAGTCGACTGGCAAAAGCGCGAAGATGATTTTGGGATCCACGTTCCAAATTCTGCAGGACCCGCTTGATGTCCGGGCTGTCGGTCGCCGCTATTGCAGTACGAAGATCGGCAATGTCCATTTCTTCGATCTTCAAACCGACCTGCAACGCATCGACCAGGGAGCTTGAACCTTTGGCGACCAAGGATTGATATAGTTGTTGAAACTGAGGTGCCGTAAAACTGCCGGGCTGAACATTCTTTACCGGGTCTGAAATTCCATAGCGGGTCAAAATGCCCGCCATCGCACTCATGTGTCGGGATTCCGCACGGGCTATGTTGGCAAAAACCCGGTCGTCCCATTTGGCCTGCATGGCCAGATAGACATCCCGTGCCAACTTTTCCTCTTCTCTCATCAAGACCAGGTTTTGTCGTTGGTCGACCGACAATGATTTACCATCGCCTGTTCGATTGCCATCTTGATTCCCGGCCTGCTGTGCCTGACCGCGTTCGAATTTTTGGTTTCCCTGTCGATCGCCAGCGTTCTGATTCCCTTGACGATTGCCGAATTGGCTGCCGCTGTTTTGGCGATTTCCCTGTGATCTTCGACCGCGCCCCTTTTGCGCCCGTCCATCGGCGGCAAGAAAAACAGTCACCAGCAACGCGACAACTGGTAGCATCATGGAATTGTTCATAGCGAGTTCCCTGTTCTGGTTCGACACGAGTCGTGAAAGCAAGTTAAAATGTCTACTTTTGCTATTCATGTAACAGTGGAAATATATAAATGTTTCGATATATATTGAGATATTGGACTCGACAATTTCGAAAAAAGGTGAAAAACCAACGTTTTGGATTCAGGACCCGTAAATCGACACGCGGATTCCTGTTGGCAGAACGAATGGGGAAAATGTATTTTAGGCTGCAACGGGTGAGACGCGGTCAGCGGCCATCTACCACACAATTCATGGCATGGATTATCGAAACGAATCGGGGAATTGAATGTTTTCGACACTGATTGGCATCATCATCCATGTGGTCATCGCGACCGCTCTAATCATTCGTGTGATGATTCGTCCCCACCGCGACCCAGCATCTCGAATCGCCTGGATTGCCGTGATCGCCGCCATTCCGATCGTCGGGATCATTGCCTACGTCTTGTTGGGTGAGACCAACATTGGCCGCAAACAAATCGCCCGAATGAATGACGTGATCAACGGGCTGCCGCCCATGGCGGCCGTCAAAACAGGTGACGAAGAAAATGCCCGACCGCAAATCCCGGAACATTATCAACATCTTTTTGCGACGGGACGATCAATCAACGGGTATGACGCGACCGGTGGCAACTCGGGGCAACTGATGGCTGATTCGAATTCCAGTATCGAATCAATGGTGGCAGACATCGATGCCGCCACCGACCATGTGCACCTGATGTTTTATATCTGGCTGCCCGACAACAACGGCATGAAAATGGTCGAGGCTCTAAAGCGTGCGGCTTCGCGGGGGGTCCATTGCCGTGCGATGGCTGACGATCTTGGTTCGCGAACGCTGATTCGTTCGCCACATTGGCAGGAAATGCAGGCGGCGGGTGTTCATGTCGCACGTGCGTTAGTCATTGGCAATCCGCTGCTGCGCCCCTTGAAGGGTCGAGTTGATTTACGGAACCATCGCAAGATTCTGGTGATCGATGGAAGAATCACGTACTGCGGAAGCCAAAACTGTGCGGATCCGGAATTCCTGGTCAAAGCAAAATTTGCACCGTGGGTGGATGCCGTGATCCGGTTTGAAGGTCCCGTGGTTCGCCAAAACCAGTACCTGTTTGCCAGCGACTGGATGAGTTATGCCAACGACAACATCGACGATTTGTTGCGACAACCGATCGTCGCTCCAAATTCGGGATTCCCGGCCCAGGTGATTGGCACCGGGCCGACATTTCGTTACTCGGCCATGCCAGAGATGTTTGAGTCGCTGTTCCATGCCGCTCGACGTGAATTGACCATCAGCACGCCGTATTACGTGCCCGACGAATCGATGCAAAACGCGCTCTGCGCGGCAGCTTGGCGAGGTGTGAAAACAACGATCGTCTTTCCTGCCAGAAACGATTCCTGGATCGTGGGCGGCGCCAGTCGCAGTTACTATTCAGATTTGCTGGAGGCGGGTGTGCAAATCCACGAATATGTTGGCGGGCTTTTGCATACGAAGTCACTGACGCTGGACGGTGAAATCACCTTGATTGGTTCGGCGAATATGGATCGACGCAGCTTTGATTTGAATTACGAGAATAATATTCTGTTTTACGATCCAAAGTTGACCGCCGATGTGCGGGCGCGACAGGCGGAATACATTGCCCGGTCCAATCCCGTGCAGCGCCAGAGCGTGGAAGCTTGGCCATTGCACACGCGCCTCTGGAACAACACTCTCGCAACGCTTGGGCCGATCCTGTAACCGCTCAAAAGAAGATCCAATGCCCTCGCTTTATCCAGATTTGATTTTAGGGTAGCGGACGAGGCTACGAGTCCAACAAAGTCGCCATTCTGCGAGGGACTCGTTACCTCGTCACTGCAGCGAACCCAAGCTTTAAATCTGCGCAGAGCTCAAGCATCCTAAACGGACCTTATCTAACGTCGTCGCCAAGCCCAGATCTATTGGATTTCCAATGCAGGCCGAACGGACATTTCGGTGACTGGATCGAAAATTCTCGAGATTTCCACTCCCAGGCAATCGGGCTTACCGATAGTGCGCGCGGCACTGAGCGGATTCACACACTAGGCGTGGGAGCCTTACGTAAGATGAACGAGAATCAACGATCTTGCGGACGGCATACAATTTGCCGTTGTCCGTCACATGGCACTCTGTCGTACAGCGAGGATCTATGCATAAGGTGCCAGTAATCTGTTTTTCGCTCCGGAGATGACGCGAGCGGTCGATCATTTCGGGGTGCGAAACACAAATTTGACCCTAAATGTCGTTTTCCAACGTAGCTGGGGAAAGAAGTTTCTCCAAATAGCTTGGCGTCGGAAGCTGCGCTTTCTTGCAAGGAGACAGAGAAATGATTACAGGCCAACCCGAGTCGTCGGCCAAGCCAAGAATTCAGATTCGTGGCGATTTGCGGTCTGCGTACCCGGACGTGTATACGCCGGAAGCCCTCAATGCTCTGGTGGCCCTGGCGGGCTTCAACCAGGATCAAAAACAGCTGATGGCCGCTCGGATGCAACGGCGACTGCGACGGTTTCGTGATGAGGAACCGATCGGTTTTTTGGAAGCAGCTTCGTACATTCCTGGGACCGAGATCAAGGTTCAGGATGCGAGGGATGGCAAGTTTGCGGGGCCGGAAATCCCCGGCGATCTTCAGCGACAGTGGATTCAAGGGACGGGTCCGGCGGCCAAGCCCGACGCCGCACTCGAATCGAGTATTCGAAATGTCGCTTATGCTCTGCTTTCCGGAGCGGACGGCTGGATGTTTGACGGGGAGGACGCCCTGGGACAGATCAACACCATGTCGTTGGACAATCAACGGAACCTCAAGCTGGCCATTCACAAAGACCCAATCTTCCTGGACGCGGCTCGCCAAGTTGCCAAGGAAATGAACGATTGGGCACTGGGTTTTCACGGCAAGAAAATCATCGAAGACTGGCGGACGCAGCTCGATTTTACCACGAAGATCTTTCGCGCCCGCGGACTGCATTTGGACGACCGACACATCCGCGATGCCGATGGCCTTCCCTTCTCGGCGTCGATCGTCGATTTGGTTTTGTACGTCGTCAACAACCATCGGCAATTGCAAAAAGAAGGATCTTCGATTGTTCTCTACTTGCCCAAGATCCAGACTGCCGAAGAAGCAGCGCTATGGAATAACATGTTGCTCGCGCTGGAAAACCATCTTCGCCTGACGGTCGGGACGATTAAGGTGTACGTGCTGGTCGAACAACTGGAGGCCACATTCCAGTTGATGGAGATTCGTGCGGCACTGGGCGAGCATTTTGTCGGATACAACACTGGTCGCTGGGACTATATCAACAGCGTGGCTGACGCATTGGCCTGGGACAAGGATTTCGTCAATCCCAACATCGGTGCGATCACGATGACCTACGGCTATATGCGCAATTATGAAGACCGGGTTCGCCGCGCGGTCAACACGCCTGACGTCAATGGACGTTGCGCATTGTGGCAAGGTGGGATGGAGCCCAACATTCCAGTGGGGTCCCAAGAGGGAGTTACCCAAAGCATGCGGAAAGCCGTCGCCGGGGCCGAACGCGAACAGCGAGAAGGTGCCAGCGGCAAATGGGTCGCCCATTGGAAAATGGTTCACATTGTCCGGCCGGTTTGGGAACAGGTTGGCCAAGACAATCAGCTGGGACGGGAATTCCCTCGCCTGACCTATACCGTTAACGATGCGAAGGGCCTGATGCTGCTGGAGGACGCGCCTCGAACGATCCCGGGTGCTCGCGACCTGCTCAGTGTCGGGCTGCAATATGGAAATGCGTTTGGCCAAGGCTTCCAGGCCGCCGCGCTCAAGCCCGCCGACTTTTTCGGCAACGACGACATTCTCTATTTGATGGAGGACGCCGCCACTGGAGAGATCCGCCTGAGCATCCTTTGGGAATGGGTCCACAAAAAAGCCTTGCTCACCGAGGACGATGCCGAGACGGGTGTGAAAGCGGGCGATGCTTTCTCCGAGCAACTGTTTCGACGGCTGCTGGCGGAGGAATACGACAAATTACTCGACGCGGACGGCAGAGATGTACATACCAATTCGAAAACCACGACGCTGCCGATCGCCCGAGAAATCGTCAAAACCTACGTGCTCGATGAGACCAAAACGCCGTGGTACATCGATCTTTTGAACATCAATTTGAACAACGCTGATCTTTCCACAGCTCAAGACAGGATTAAAAGATACATGAATAATCTAAAAGAAGACGGAACACGAATTACGGAAAATCTCGATACCGCAGACGTTTGTTTGAACGAAGTGGAAGCCTTTGACCAGGAGTTGGAAGACACGGCACGGTGGATGCAAGGTCCGCGATTCACCGGAACCACGCGACTTTTTGGCGCTCGCCAGGTCGTCGAGCAACGCGGCACGATCCCATTGGACTATTCCATTGCAAGATTGGCTGCCGAAGGCATGTACGCCCGGTTGAGGGAACTGTTCAGTGAAAAGCGTTCCATCACCACGTTTGGACCGTATTCGCCCGGGCAAGCCGTGGTGATGAAACGGGTTGGTATTGAGGGGATCTATCTCGGTGGTTGGGCGACTTCCGCCAAAGGTTCAATTAACGAGGACCCGGGAGCCGATTTGGCCAGCTATCCGCTCAGCCAGGTTCCTGACGAGGCAGCTCCAATCGTGCGGGCGCTGTTAACCGCTGACAAAAATCAACAGTTCGCAAGATCGCGCATGACGGATGAAGAACGCGCGGCCACGCCGAAGATTGATTATCGGCCCTTTATCGTTGCCGACGCCGATACCGGGCACGGGGGTGACGCCCACGTGAGGAACCTGGTCCGTCGCTTTGTCGAGGCTGGTGTGCCGGGATATCACATCGAAGATCAAAAACCGGGCTGCAAAAAATGTGGCCATCAGGGCGGCAAAGTGCTTGTCCCGGTCGATGATCAGATCAAGCGGCTGAATTCCGCCCGCTTCCAATTGGATGTCATGAAAGTGCCCGGCCTTATCGTCGCCCGAACGGATGCCGAAGCCGCAACGCTGCTGGACGGAATCTGCGATGAGCGGGATCAACCCTTTGTTCTCGGTGTCACTCATCCGGATATTCCAAGTTGGCGGGTGATTTATCTCTCGATCCTCAAACGATTCCATGAAATGGGTGTGACAGAGATTAACGGTTATCAACTTTATAGTATCTCCGATAGCGCGTTTGACGAGGCATTCGCCTGGTTGCAGCGCAAGGACATCTTCTCCACGATGCAGACCGTGCTGGACAAGTATCAAGGCGTCAAGAATTTGCCGATTGAGGCGATCTTGAAGCAGGTGATCGATCAGTTCGTCGAAGTTTGGCAATCCGAAGCCGGACTTAAAACGTTCGGTCAGGCCGTCGCCGACGCGATGGTCTTCCATCAGGATGAAGGTCAACAATTCGAAATCACGGTCGACGAGTGGTTGGCATGGTCCCGCGGCGTGGGATTCGAAGAAGCCAGACAAAAGGCTCGGTCAATCGGACTGAATGTCACTTGGGACTGCGAACGGGCGAGGACTCCTGAGGGTTACTATCCCATTCAGGGTGGCATTGAATATGCCATCGCCAAGTCGTTAGCCGTGGCTCCGTTCAGCGATATCATCTGGATGGAAACCAAGACGGCCAATTTGGAGTACGCGAAACGTTTTGCCGACGCGATTCACGCGAAGTTCCCGCAGCAGATGCTCGCCTACAATCTCTCTCCGTCATTCAACTGGGATACGACCGGTATGACGGACGATCAAATGCGTGAGTTTCCTGCCGAGTTGGGCAAGTTGGGCTATGTGTTCAATTTCATCACCTACGGCGGACATCAGGTCGACGGCATCGCATCGGAAGAATTTGCCACCGCTCTGCAGCAGGATGGCATGCTTTCATTGGCTCGCCTGCAACGAAAACTTCGATTGGTCGAGTCACCGTACAAGACTCCCCAAACGCTTGTCGGTGGTCCTCGCCTGGATGGTGCTTTGGCGGCTTCTTCTGGTCGTACCGCGACAACCGCTGCCATGGGCAAAGGCTCGACACAGGTTCAACACCTCGTGCAGACCGAAGTCCCGGTACGGCTGCTTGATGAGTGGCTGGAAATATGGACCAAGACGCATGAGATTTTCGAACCGCTGCACGGCGTACTCCGACCACACGCCGCCGGATCGGAACTGTTGGCGTTACACGTCCTGGATTCCTCCGGAACGAAAAAAGCCACCGTCATCTTTGCTCCGATCAAAGACCGCCGAGGCAATCTCATCCTCTCGGTAAGAAATCAGGAGAATTTTGATAGCTCGTATCGCCGTAAACGGTTGATGACGCTGATGTACCTGTTCTTGATTCATCGGTACAAAACCGGTTTGGTGCACTATGTGAGCCCGAACGAAGACAATGAAAGGCAAGCTGCCGGTATGGAGGCACTGGGCATCTTTGACGCCGTCAACAGTGAAATCGGGCAAATCATCGTGGCCAGCGTTAACGTTGAACGTGTTGATACCCTGTTGAATACCGACCGCGTCGAACTTGAGAAAATGATCAGCGAGCGACGACGTGAAGCCGTCAAACATTGATCGAAACGAGTGCTGACGCAATTGTGTCAGTCAATTGGAACCGGTATCGGCGTGCACTGAAGTAATGCATTCGGTGCACGCCGACCGTTTTGGTTGCGACAATCGACGGAAATTTCGGGTGCGCTTGAGCGTTTCCAGGTAACTGAATTGGCAATCATTCAGGCGATATGCTCGCGGATCCCATGAAACCGATCGTATCGCGGCAGCCTGCCTTCTATGACACCCAGTACGCCATTGCGAGCACATCAGGCGCTAGCTAGTGGCCAATTGACATCCCAACGGAATAAAAATCAAAATGTTCGAAATTGCGATGTTCCGACAGTGCACGCGCAATATCGTAACGGCTTCTGTAGGGCAGGCGGATCACAACAATCGTAGCGCGGGAGGCACCGTAACGGGGCGAACCTCGCGGAAAGCAACCGACTTCGTGGCTTGTTGTCACCGGAAAGTCTGCGAATTTATCTCCAACATCTCACATTGAAGGAATCAAAAAATGCCTGGTCTGCTACCTGACGTCGATCCCGATGGTTTACTCGAATATTCCGTCGTTTATTCGGATCGCGCCGTCAACCACATGTCGGCAACGTTTCAGCAAGCCATGAACGACATCTCGGCATCACTGAAACAAATCTATCATGCCTCCGCAGCAATCGTCGTTCCTGGGAGTGGGACATTCGGTATGGAAGCGGTGGCACGGCAGTTCGCGACGGGCAAGAGATGTTTGGTGTTGCGCAACGGCTGGTTCAGTTATCGCTGGTCGCAGATTTTTGACATGGGTGGCATTCCCGAATCAGAAACCGTTCTCAAGGCGCGTCGCATCGATGGTACAGATCCAGCTCCATTTGTGCCCGCGCCGATCGAAGAAGTCGTCGCTGCGATCGCATCCGAAAAACCCGATCTCGTTTTTGCGGCACACGTCGAAACCTCGGCGGGAATGATCTTGCCCGACGAATATCTCAAAGCGGTTGCTGACGCCGTGCATGCGGCGGGTGGGATGTTTGTACTGGACTGTATCGCCTCGGGCACAATCTGGATTGACATGCAAGCGCTCGGCGTGGATGTTTTGGTCAGTGCACCTCAGAAAGGCTGGAGCGGTTCGCCCTGCAGCGGATTGGTCATGCTTGGTTCGCTGGCACTCGAACGAATCGAGTCCACGACCAGCAGCAGCTTTGCCTGTGACTTGAAGAAATGGCTGCAAATCATGCAGGCTTATGAGCGGGGGGGGCACGCCTATCACTGCACCCTGCCCACGGACGCACTGATCAAATTCCGCGACGCCATGCAGGAAATGGAATCGATCGGTTGGGATGAGGCTCGCGATGCACAACGGCAGTTGGGGGCACAGATTCGCAGCGTGCTAACTGACCGGGGGCTCCAAAGTGTTGCCGCCGAGGGATTTCAGGCGCCCGGGGTCGTGGTTTGTTATACCGACGATCCGAATATGAAAAACGGGATAAAGTTTAAAGAAGCGGGGATTCAAATTGCGGGCGGCGTGCCTTTGATGTGCGATGAAGGCGACAATTTCCAGACGTTTCGCGTTGGCTTGTTCGGCATCGACAAGTTGAGGCAGGTGAAACAGACCTACCAGTTGTTTGGTGAAGCGCTCGACAAAATGGGACTGCAAGTGGTTGTCCCTTGAGTCCTGTCGGATGTGGATGTCTCACATTTGAGTCAATTGTTCATTGGTGGCAGGTTGGTTGCCGAACTCGAGCTATGCCGCAAGTTGCTTTTTGCCTGGCTCGACGACCAACTCTTCAGGTAGGAAAGCAGCTGGCTTTTGTGCCCCGACGATGTCCTTGGCCAGGATAATGAGAATGCCGAGCAACTGAATCAGTTGAGCGATGTTGCCAATCACGCTTCGCCTGGAGGCAAGCTGGTTTTTGGCGATGATCAGTTCTCGACGCGCCATGACTTTTTCTTTCGCAACGTCCATGTACAGTTGTTGCTTCGTGTTGAATAGAGTTGCCAGTTCCAGGAATGCCTGAGCCTGGTCCTGGGAGTTTGACAGTTCAATCAACTTCTCCCGCTCGATTCCGTTAATTGACTTACCGGTCGCGGCCGCGTGCATGGCAGTGACGGAACTCGCCTGGTTTTTCACTCCGTCGGCGACAAGTGCGTTGTAGGCCCGGATCGCCGTCTCGTCAGGTTTGTCTTTCAGAATCTGAAAATACATCAATTGGGAGATCGCGAGGCTGACTTTGGCCGATGAACTGAGCTCAAACGCTTCCAGCGTTGACGATTTTGAGAATGTCAAATAGCGATCAATGTCTTGGAGTTGCTCATCAATCGCAAATGAATGCCGGTCAATGGCGGACGAAATCACCCAGTTAATGCCGAAGGAAGCGATTGCCAAAACAGCACCGATCAAAATCAAAGCAATGTCTTTGCGCATATTCAACGTTCGAAAGTCCTGACAATCGTTAATCGACGCGGGGATTATGGCACAAGCTGCAAATCTGACAAAGGTGAAACGGGACGCTGGTGGCATTCGGGTATTCACCTTTTGTCCCTGCCTCGCATTCCGGCCGACTGGCGCTGCTTGCGTTTTGGTTGACTCGCCTTGCTGGGCACCAGGGCGTCAACCAGCTGTGCGATTGATGGATCGGTCTCGATGATGAACGACTTCGGCTTGTGCGTTACCGAAGAAGGGGAGATGAACGGGCTGCTTTCTTCACTGGCCCTGTGGCTGCTGTCGGATGGTCAGGCCATCCCGACGATGATGGATTTGTCGCTGTGGACGCAGCAGGAAGACCAGTTGGGAGTCTGGCACTGCGGCGCGTGACCGACAAAACTGCTCAAACCCGGAACACGGTTTGCCGCGACCCGTCACTCGATATTGGAGAACGACGATCCGGAGTCTGCTGCCCGGGCCAGCGCCGCTGCCGGACACAGCGGGTCGCGCGAGTTTATTTGCGAAGCGACCACCGCGGGCGGTTGTACCGGTAACATGGGGATGGAATCTCAACATTGGGCTTCCCGTTGACGGCTTTTGCGGGTGTGGGCGATTCAGCTCACCCGGTGTTTGATCCGTTCGTGAACAAATGTCGGCACGTCCACTCGTCGGGCATGGAGCCAGGACGAGCGATCGTGACGGAATTTGACGACGGCAAACTGATGTTCTGCGCCTTCAACCATTTTGCAGGATTTACACCGGAATATCTGGGCGAGCAATTTGCTCATGGAACGTTATTCGCTGCATGCCAACAGGCCCAAGGGATCGCATTGACCAATTGGTCCGTTTATCCTTATATGACTGACTGATTGCTGGAAGTTCATCTATGGCCACGCGTTATCAAGTCTGGATCACCGGCCGCATTTCTTCTTTGAATTGGCGGACCCGGCCAGTCGCGCGCCAACGGATTTGGTTGATATGATCGATACGATCACAGGATTCGAGTCGATCGGCCCCGTTACGTTCCGTATGAACGGGAATGAGGCGAACCAGATCACGCGGGCGATGGGTTTTGTCGAGTCGGACGACACCCCTGAGTCACTGGAGTGCCTTGCGGGGGAGATCCGGGCGAAGGCCGAGATTTGCGAAACCAGTATTCATCTTGTCAAAAAAGCCACATTTGTGACGATGGATGGGGCGGCGACAATTGATGGACCTTATTGCAAAATACCTAAGCGTCGCGTTGGTGCGGGTGACCGCTTCAATGCAGGATTATTTGCCGGGATTCTGCTCGGCTTGGAGCCGGCAGAACGATTAACTCTCGGTTGCGCCAATTCTGGCTACTTTGTTCGCAATGCGCAAAGTGCCACCTGGCCACAGCTTACCCAGTTCCTTAAAGAATGGGCGGCGAACAGCCACCTTGAATAGAAACGGAAAACTCCAATGAAAACGCTCGATCAAAAGCTCGAAAACTTGCGCAACAATTCGGACGCGAAAGACTTCATCCTCGCAGATGCGAAAGATGCTGATATGGCTTGGGGGGTCGCCAGTCCTGGTTCTCCTTGGCCCGAAGATAGCAATCGGCGTTTCTATTCCATGCCCGAATTCATGGATCAGATTCGTGAAATCGTCGCAAGTGGATATATCGATATCCTGCAGGCATCCAACTCAGTCATGAGTGTGTTGGCACACCGCGAAAAACTCTTCGTTGACAGCCCCGTAACGCCGGCGATTCGCGCCAACGACACCACGGACGTGTGGGTCAGTCGACCAGCGAATTATCGCCAATATCCGTCACGTCCATTCCGCACATGCTACATCCACGAAGCGCAATATGGCAGCTTGACAGCCCCCAAGAAAGGTGAGCCGGTTGTCAACCTTGGTCTCTATTCAATTACGTTCAACAACCATCTGGAAGCTGACTACAACAGTCTTTCCGCCTTCCGCGAATTCCGTCGCGAAGCTGCAGAGTGTGGGTTTAAATATTTTCTCGAGATTTTCGCGCCCAACATTCCAAATTGCGGTATCGCGCCCCACCGAATTCCGGAATTTATCAACGATTCCTTGACCCGCGCTTTGGCCGGCATGTCACGGGACCATTGGCCGGTATTCCTGAAGATTCCCTACTTCGGTCCAAAGTCGATGGAAGAACTGACAGCCTATGACCCGGAGTTGATCGTCGGTATTCTCGGCGGCGCAAGCGGAACGACGTATGATGCATTCAAGCAGATCTCCGAAGCGCAGAAATATGGCGCGCGGGTCGCGCTTTACGGCCGCAAGATCAAGAACGCCGAGCACCCTTTGACCATGGTCCGTTTTCTGCGGTCGATCGTGGAGGGCGACATCAATCCCGAGGAAGCGGTCAACGCCTACCACGGCGAATTGCAAAAACTCGGCATTCCACCCAAACGCGATTTGGAGGCCGACAGCCAACTCACGGTTCCCGAACTGAGCTACATATTCTAAGGCATCATCCCTACTCCAGGATCCAGAATTATGACCAAGGTTGAGCGACATCCCCAAGTAAACACGTTCCTTGATCAGGGGGTCATTCCGTGTTTTTTCAACGGGCAGTGGGTGAAAACATCGGCGGACCCGCTAGACGTCATCGATCCTTCGACCGGAGAAGTTCTCACCAAAGTCGCTGTGGCTGAGGCGAGCGATGTTGGCAAATCGGTCGACTCCGCGCAGGCCGCATTCCCCAAGTGGGCCGCGCTCAGTCCGAGCGAGCGAGCCGTTTTCCTGCATCGGCTGGCCGATGCGATCGAGGTGAATGCCGAGGTCCTTGCTCAACTGGAAGCCATCGATGTGGGCAAACCGGTCGAGAACGCGCGGGGTTTTGATATTCCATTTGGTGCCGATTGCCTGCGGTACTTTGCCGACCTGAGTGTGCAGGCAAATTACGATACTCCGCTGGCGCTCAAGCAAATCGAAGCTCGTGTGCATCGCGCGCCTTTTGGTGTTTGTGGATTTATCTTCCCCTGGAATTTTCCTTTCACGCTGTTTTGCTGGGGTACGGCACCGGCTCTTGCTGCTGGCAATACGGTCGTTGTAAAAGCTTCCGAAGTGACGCCGCTTTCAACGCTCTATATCGGACACTTGGCCCAGGAAGTGGGCATTCCACACGGCGTGATCAATATCTTCACCGGGATGGGCGAAGCCTGCGGCCAACCGCTGGCTGAGCATCCACTTGTCAAACGTATCTCATTCACTGGATCGACGGCGGTGGGAAAACTCATCGGCCGAATTTGCGGCGAGCGATTGGCTCCCTGCAAACTCGAACTTGGCGGGAAAGGTGCGGCGGTAGTGCTGGAAGACGCCGACATCGCAGCTGCGGCCAACGGGCTGGCGGGTGCGATCACACTCAATACGGGGCAAGTCTGCTGTACCGCGACGCGCTGGTTTCTGCATGAAAAAATCTACGACGAGTTTGTGGACAGTGTTCGTAGCGTCCTGGCCAACACAGAGATCAACCTCGGCATGACCGAAGGCACACAAATGGGCCCGCTGGTTTCTCAAACGCAATTGGATCGAGTCCAGCGCTACTATGAGAAAGGCCTTTCTGGCGGTGCGACCGCGCTGGTGGAAATGACGCGTCCGAACGTGGTCGGCGGCGAAATGGGATATTTTGTCAGCCCGCATTTGCTGGCAGGCGATGAGGACAACATCTGTTACCGCGAAGAAGTTTTTGGACCGACTGCCTATCTTGTGAAATTCACGGATCAGGCCGACGCTGTGAATCGTGTGAATCAGCTCGCCTACGGTTTGGCAAACAGTGTCTGGAGTCAGGATCTTACTCGAGCCGCGCGGGTTGCCGAACAAGTTGTGGCCGGCAACAGCTGGATCAACGCACACAACGTGTTTGCTTATGGCTTGCCCTACGGTGGGGTCAACTTGAGTGGTGTGGGCGGCGGCGTAAATTCGCCCGAGACCTTCAATGACTACTTGCGAAACCAGACAATCGCGCGGCCATTGTAACAATTGAGCAGATTCCTCTTGATAGGACTCTGCGGAGTTCCTGAGAAAGTGAGCGGATGTCGCCCTTCGCTTTGGAAAAAAGTGGCGTGGAATGGCTTGTGGGGCGCGATGAGCAAACAGATGAGGACGAATTCCGAAAGTTGCTGCGCGAGCGTGGATTTGTGCAGTACGATCGCGTTCGACGGACGCCACTGACGGGTGGTGTGTCCGGCGAAATCTATCTCGTAGAAGACGATGAACGGCGTTTGGTTGCCAAAATCGCTTTGGAAAAGCTCAAGGTCGGCGGACTGGTTTGCAGATACATCGGGCAACGGCGACGAGCAGGCTTACATTCGGTATGTGAGTACCTTCCGTCCCGACGCGATGCCTGAAATCTATCAATGTGATTGGGAATCAGGAATGTTCTCGATGGAGTTTCTGGACGGGTTTCGTAACTGAAAGCAGGATTTTCTGGCTGGCAAATGCGATACCGATTTGGCGAGTCACACCGGTTTCCTGCTTGGCGAAATTCACGCGCGTTCCTGGAGAAACGCGATACTCCGGTCGGACTTCGATGCCATTTCCAATTTTGATCAATCAAGAATCGATCCGTATCTGCGGGCAACCGCCGTGAAGCATGCTGAATCGGAGGAGAAGCTGCTTGCGGAGGCGGAGCGCCTCACCCAGAGTCGCCAATGCCTGATCCATGGTGATTACAGTCCAAAGAACATGCTTTATCGAGATTCGCGCTTCGTGCCGCTCGATTGCGAAGTCGCCTGTGATGCGGATGCTGCTTTTGACCTCAGCTTTTTACTGAATCACCTTTTTCTCAAAAGCCTGTTTCATGCGGCACTGAAACTACCCTTCGAAGGTGAATGGGCGATTACAAGACGAAGTTCTTCTTAATCGCAGGTGAAATCGACCTGGAAAGATTGTTCAAGAAGAATGCGCTGCGAATCAAGCAAGCATTAGACGACGCCATTTTCCTTCGGCGATCAATTCGTTGTTCAACGATTCTCATTGAGTGCCAAGAGGAGATATTGCCATCGTCCCGACTTGGAGACGCTTCAGGTCGGGACTTGCGTTTTTTCGAGCACTCATCGACTCACGCGTTTCGTCGCGGCTAAAACAAACGAGCGTGTTGAAAAAAACCACTTGGTCACAAAATTCGGACGAACTATTGACAAGCTGGCACAAACCCACGTGCATTCATCCGACTTTTTCAACAGGCCGCAACGGTTTTTGACGACCAATTCTTGCTTCTGTTACACTGCGCAAAATCCGATCCGCTCGGATGGGTGAATTGCCGTGATTCGAAAGTTTGAGTCACGACAACATCGAATCGACCATTTTTTCTACTACGGCTAGCGCTTCATGGTTCAGGCGAATCAGATTTATGAAACCGTGCTTTACGCGCAAGACTTAGACGCGGCGGTAAAGTTCTACACCGAAGGCTTCGGGTTAAAATTACTAAGCCAAAACGAACTTATGGTCGTGCTCGGCATTGGAAGACAATATTTACTCCTGTTTGACCCTCGGAAGAGCTCGCTTACCGGGCGAGAGGTCCCATCCCATGGCACGTCTGGGGAAGGGCATATCGCGTTCGTTGCCGACGAATCTGAGCTCCCTGCTTGGCGCGACCGGCTGACATCAGCTGGCATCGAAATCGAATCCGAAGTAACGTGGGACGGTGGTAAACGTGGAAGGTCAATCTACGTTCGCGATCCAGCAGGGAATTCGGTGGAACTGGCTCCGCCCAACCTCTGGTTCTATTTAGACGAGTAAACACATTCCTAGGACAACACCGAAATCACCGCCCTTGGTCGGTATCCGACATCCGGCCAAAATGGGCCGTTTTTCGAACCCTGCTGAAACCAATGTTTGATGATTGATTACGGCACCAAGGTTCGATCCACCTCGCCTCCATAAAGAGCCGAGCACCAACTCGGCTCGACGAAATTTCAGGCCCGACAGTCTCCAACTGTCGGGCTTGTTTTTTGCCAACGTATCGCGGGTTTTTCTCACTCGCCGATTCTCGCCACTCCAAAATCGCGTGACTCACCCTCGCGCCGATCTCGCCCAAAAGAGGCTCGAAGTGCTCAAAAGGCTCGGAATCGCGTGACTCACCCCAAGTGCGTCACGTGAACTTTTACCCCTGAAAAACCGGCATTTTCTGAATTGGTCTTGGATTGCTGTTTGATGTCAAACGCCAGTAGATATTTCAAATACAACCAGCTGTTAGTCCTTCATTCGACTTGAAGTTTGGACCACCTCGCCAAACCAAATCAAACTTCCTAAAACGGAAAAAACACTGCCGGCGATGAAAGCTCGCCATTGTCAATTCTTGGTCTTGTTCCCCTTCGGTTGCTCAATTTCATAGACGTGATCATAAAGTCTACGATTGTATCGCGACCAAAGGTTGTCGGAAATCCAACGCGGATTGGCTCGTAATTTTTCACTCCATGACGCATAAAGTCCCGTGAGTTCTGCGACTTTTTCGGGCATCATGGATGCAAGATTATTTTGTTCAGATAGATCCTTGGACAAGTCAAAGAGCATGGTTGGATGGTGGGGTGTTTGGATCAGTTTCCAGTCTCCATGCCGAATCGCAGAACCTCGCAATGCCATCCGCCAGTAAAGGGTCTCGTGTGGACGAGCATCGGTTTTGTTTTGCAGGAATGGCATCAAGTTCACGCCGTCTCGGATTCGTCTAAATGCGTTTTTGCCCGTACCGACTGTTTCCTCTTCGGCTTTGCCACCGGCCAATTCAACGAACGTGGGGGTGAAATCCAATGTAATCACAGGTTGCTCATAGACTTGACCGCCCTTCAGCCCATCAGGCCAGTGCATGATCATCGGTACTCGGAGTCCGCCTTCTAAAAAACTGCCCTTCATTCCGTTCAGAGGGGCATTGATGGCTGAACTGGCCGTCACACTTCCGCCGTTGTCACTGACAAAAACGATCAGAGTATTCTCAAACTGCCCCGTGTCTTTTAGCTTCTGGAAAATCTTCCCGATATTTTGATCCATGCAATGTTGCATCGCGCAATAGATCTGTCTCCGTTTTGGTGAAATGTGCGCGAACTTTCGCAGGTCTTCTTCCTTGGCCTGCATCGGCGCGTGGGGAGTGTTGTACGACAGGTAAAGAAACCAGGGCTGTTGACGATTTCGATCAATAAAGTCGATCGCTGCCAGCGAAAACCAGTCCGTCAAATAAGGAGTGCGAATCTCACGGATTCTCTCCTTGTTTCGAAGCAGTTGGTTATTGTCAGGAGTGGGCCAATAGGTGTGGCCTCCTCCCAGCATCCCGAAAAAGAAATCAAATCCGCGAGTGTTGGGCCGATGTTCCTTGAGGTGAGAACCTACGTGCCATTTTCCAACGATCCCGGTTCGGTAGCCCAGTTTCTGCATCCGTTGAGACACCAAGATCTCATCGAGTGGAATACCAATCGTTTCTGGCTTCACGTGCGAGGGCGAGCTGAGATTGTGTTCAAACCCAAAACGTTCTTGGTAACGTCCCGTCAATAGTCCCGCACGGGACGGTGGCAAACACTCGCCGACACGTAGGCATCGGTAAACCGTATTCCATTGGCGGCAAGTCGATCCAGATTTGGCGTCTGAATCTGAGTTGAGCCGTAGCAACCAAGATCGCCGTACCCCATGTCATCAGCGACAATAAGCAGAATGTTCGGTTGCTCCGGTTCGATTGCCTGGCAAATATCTGATCCGAAAAACGAAAGAACGGCAAAGAGAAAACAGAACAGATCGTGATTTTTGAACATCGCTTAAATTCTTCAAAATGAGTTCTTGTCAGAATCGGGGTGGGCCTATCAGCTTCCTTGATTTCAGAGAGAGTTCAAGCAGCGTTGGCAAATCGGCTTTCGCTTTCAGACTACTCGTAAATAAATTGAGCCGTGACGCGTGCGCTCCGACTTGGCAACAATTCTCACCCAATGTGCGGAGAAGCCGTCTTCGAAGCGATGCTGGAGCTTCTGCCCAGGCTGAACACCAATCACGCTGTAGGTCGCGAAATCGCCTGTACCTAAAAAGTCGACTTGGACTTCAAACTCGACCGCTTCATCCTGATCATGATTGAGGACCAGCGACTTTTGCTCATACCCCAGCATCAAGTAAGGATCGGAAGCCTGGTCCTTCTTGACCAATGTCTTCTTCCAAGGCCCACCGACTCCCGACGGTTTCCCCAAGCTCCAAAGGTCATCTACTTCCCCTAGCCACAGGCCCGTATTGCCCGCCTCGACATGGTTCACTTTGTCAGATTTGACCCTTGCACCTGACAACACCAGCATGCCACGCCACGAACAAAAATCATTGATGTGTTTATCATGGCTGCTAATCGGTTTCATCTGCCAAAAATTAATGAAGCGGCCCGGCTTGGGGCGAGGAAGCTCGTAAAATGTTCCATGCAAATTGAGCATCGAACGCTCGGTTACCACTTCACGAATATGGCGAACATTGCCCACGGTTGAATAAAATGCTGGATCGCCCTTGGGCAGCCGCAACTTTACGTGCCGACCCTTGGCGTCTTTGAATTGCACAAATGCGGAAGCATCGTCGAACCCGATTCGTTGATCGTTTTGGATCGCGATGCTTTCCTTGACCTTTTCATCGGCAGCGGACGATTCGACCTGCTTAACGCTCAAGTCACCTTCGACTTGATACTGCCCCTGATTGATGAAGACATTTAGTTTCATGTCCAGCCCGCGAGGTAGTTGCAGCGTTGCGCCGCTGGGAGCCTGCTCGGTTACCGACGCCAGATCAGAAAACCGACCATTATCTTTTTCGTTGACCGAAGGCGTCGAGAGCTGGAAGTAGGCTGTTAAATCATCTGCGGCGTCCGTGCTGACCAACCGCACCCACTGGGCATTGTGACGACTGGCTATGAAACTGGCGTATCCCGACTTACCATCGATTCGCACCGTTTCAAGCGTTTTCCAATCGCCCGTTCCCTCGCAATCAACTTGAAGCTCGATGCGACAAGGGAATCCGCCGTTGTGAACAAGATGCAAGTTAAAGCGTTCGAAACCACCAACAAAAAAACGGTTCCGAGATTTCTCCAGCATCGAAACTGTCGTTTAGCCAAACGCCACCGAAACCAATTTTGGGGCCCCAGTTTTTCAGTTCCTCGTATTCACCGATCCACAGATTGGATTGGGCTTGAGCGACGAAATCGTTGTCAAACTTCGAGGCATCGTCTTTGGCGATCACGAGTTGATCGTTAAACCACGCATAATCGACTGGCATCTTCAGGTAAGTTGCAACCGGCTTCAGCCCTCCATAATTCGATTTTGAAAACGATTGGGGGAATTCAAAAAAGAGCCCATGCATGTGCATCAAGGTGAGGCCGTCTTTGACTTGCCGGATACGGGGCCATTCGGTGTTCCAGCCGTGGTTGGCGTCGTGGGAATACGAGCCCTTGGGTAAACGAAACTTGAACCACTCACCATCTTCCAGCAAAAATAGCCGGACAGATTTTGCATCCCAACCCGTCGCCCAAACTCGATCGTCGGATTCATCATTTCCCTTGGAGTCCGCCGGGTCCGGTGACTTCCACGAATTGGTTGCGAGCAACGACCGTCCAGTCTTTGCCATCCCAAGTCGCCAGACAACCGGAAGGGGACTTCTTGTTCGGTTCACCATTGTTGGAAACGACGACTCGATTGGAGCCTGTGTAGGCGCCTTTGCCGTGATAGCCGGGAAGGTGTGTTTTCGAAATGCTAATCGGATCGCGGACGATCGCGGTGACTTCGAGTGTATTGACGTCCACTTCGTAGACGCCGTTTTCCATCGTGAAGTAGTAGACACTTGTTTTTCGGATCCGTTAGATGCCGAGCGTTGGCGGTGATTCGCCCGGGCATCGTCTTTCGAGGATCGATCGTTCTGACCTTTCCCTGGTTGTCAATCAAATGGTGGCCAAGCAGCAGTTGTCGACTCTCAACGTGAATCATCCGGTTTGCCGGCGTACCGCCAACCGATTCAGGATGCTCGATCACATTCCAGTCGCGGTCGATTCGCCGCAGCTTGTCAGACGAACCGTACGGCAAGTGGGGACCATAGGTATTGGTCCAAAGCGAATCTGCCCAAGGAACGACGGCGCCAATGCCAACCTCGCCTTCCTGATTCGTATGGGCGAGGTGAGGAAAGATCCCAGAGATCTTCGGAGGTAGGCTTGCTGAGCAGTGCTCCAGCTCGACAGGTTGAGACGAAGAATGCGGCGAAAACAAGACCAACATGCTTCAATTTAAAATCTCGCATTTGCGGTGCTCAGGATATCATTGATTCGATAGCTCGGGTGCGGAACGGGCATTTGCTGCCCTTGAGCGGACGGTATTTTACGGTGCCGAATGCGCAAACAAAAAAAAGAGCGCTGCAACCACAGCGCCCTATCAATAACTTAGCTTAACCTACCAGTAAAATCCCATAAAACTAAATCGGCTTGGGACGCATTCGGCACCGCAAGCATGGGGATGAGCAGGAGAAGGGAAAAAATAGATCTTTGATGCGTTCATCGTAGGTGTTTCTGGTTGCAAAGAGGCTTGTGTCCGTCGTCAACAACAAATGGAACGGATTTTCGTAACTTCGTGTCCATATTTAACTGTCCTGTTTGATTCAAAACTTGACGCAAAAATCAAGATATTTTCAATTATTTTGAGGGCTGTCAAAGAAACTTGCAGGATTTGGCACTTTTTTGTTGGAAAACCGTTCGTTGAAGACAGTTTATTTTTAGATCAAATGCCCCATGGTCGTGATGAATTAGCGGAAAATTGGATGAACGATGAAGAAACGATCCGCGCACTGATGAGCAATCGGGGAATGATTTTGGCGTTTTTGGGGTCGATCGTCGGTTGCCCCGAAACAGCCGAAGATATTTTTCAGGAAGTCGCAGTGGTAGCCCTGAAACGGAAGGATGAGCTATCGTCGCCTGAATTGCTGGGCCCTTGGTTTCGGCAAGTGGCAAGATTCCAGGCACTGAATCACTTGAAAAAGAAGAAACTGACCACATTCGATGCAGCTGTCCTGGATGCCATTGACGCCGCATGGGACGGAGACAAAATCGACATCCGCGTCGACGCGTTACGAAACTGCATCGATCGCTTGCCTAAAAAGGCAGGCCAGAATGATTTTCGGTTGCGACGTTGGTAGGATTTTGCAATGCAGCGATAATCATGCAAAGAGATGGTGCCGGCGGAAAACCGGCATCTTTTCTTTGTTCTGCAAGGTTGGACCCGACAAATACATCTTCTTGAGGTAGTCAAAACCCCGTACCTTTTCTGGGCCGCGTATCAAACCACCAACTATGAAGTCCGTGTTTGGGCAAGTGGGTGTTGGTGCGCATTTTTTACGTTCGCTTTCTTGAGCGTTTCTTTCTTCGATTCTTATTTCAGGACTCCCAAGCCGTGGTCAAAAAACGCCTGAGGTTTCTGGGACACTCGATCGCCGATTGGGCCGTTTGGTTCATTTCCTTCCTCTTCAAATCAACATTTCTGGGACTTCGGGCACTTCGCAGTTGTGATTGCGTTCGTTGGTCATTTCTTCCTGATTCACCCGAGACTGGCAACAAGTTCTTTTGATGGCTTTTATGATGGGCTTGTTTGGCATGCAATACCGCAAGACGATCCAAAGAACAAAACTTGCGACAATATTCGCATATTACAAATTCGCGGCCCTATCGTTTTCAACAGGCAAGCCAGTTCTGTTCCACGACTTTCTTGACCGCCACCAACTTGTATTCTCGACTGAACTTTCGACGTGTAGATTCCGCCACTGTAGCCGTTGGCCTCGGGAGCAGTATCGAATCGGGTGTCGCCCTAACACCACGAAGCGGGTAGAAATTCATCCCTTTTGTGCGTCAAGAAAATAAGGACCGTTTTCCAGAAACGCATCGAATATTGAAAAAGGATTGTGCGATTCAAAAAACGTCAGGCTGGGGTTTCTGGACTGCCAGCAATGGCCGCAGTCGCGTTTCAACAGCGAAAAACATTTGCGTAACCAGGCAGCTGGCCTACCGCCTGCGTTGAAAATGCAGCCAAACAACTCGGTTTTCGTTTACGGTATACATGTGAAAGCGTAATATGAGTTGCGTCATGTACATTTCAAGTATTTGACAACGGACCAAATTACCGCGAAAGTAGTCGGCCGTTGTGGATCCAATCGCTATCAGTCGCCAGCAAGCCGAGGGCATTGCGTCCGGCAAAGGAAGGCACATGCTGAAAATCTCAATTGTCCCGGTAACTGAATACCAACAAAATTGCTCAATCGTTTACGACGACGCAACGAAAACCGGTGTTGTCGTGGATCCGGGTGGAGATGTCGATAGGATTGCGGCAGCAGTCGACGAACTGGGCGTAACCGTTGAAGCGGTGTGGCTGACTCATGGCCACCTGGACCATGCCGGTGGTGCCGAGGCGGCGAAATCAAAGTTCAACGTCGACATCATTGGACCGCATCTGGCCGACAAGATTCTGTTGGACAATATCGAGCTAACCGCTCGCGGCTATGGGTTAAGCGGAATGTTTAATGCAAGTCCTGATCGTTGGCTGGAGGAAGGCGAAGTCCTCACGCTTGGCAAATATGACTTTGAAGTTCGGCACTGCCCCGGTCACGCTCCCGGGCATGTTGTTTACGTCAACCACGCGAACAAGATCATCTTGATGGGAGATGTCCTCTTTCGCGGTTCGATCGGGAGAACGGATTTGCCGGGCGGCAATCACCAGCAACTACTGGATAGTATCGCCACAAAAATTATGACGCTTGGTGACGACTACCAGTTTGTTTGTGGTCACTCGGAACCTTCCACGATCGGTTACGAACGAACGACGAATCCCTTTTTGCAATAATCCGTTCCTCGCCGACTCAGGCATTGGCCCCCAAACGCAGTTCCGCGCAGCGGTCGCGTGGCCAATCACTCCTTACGCGCGTCGGTCCAAGCGCTCGAACGAGGGAATGAATCGCTAAGCCATAGGAATGGTTGAATTCTTGACAAGTTGCAATCGACTTTCTTGAGATAAACGTGCGTCTCATCGAATCTAGCGGATGAGTCCGATGAGTTATTTGACCCGTGATCGCGCTGCCAAGTCGATTCGTCAACTCCTGTTATTGTGGTGAGTCCAACACTAAGAAACCGAGGCGAGAGATTGTCTGACCTCGGTTCGTTGGACATCAAGTCGGGTCTACAAACTGCTGGGTTTTAGCGAAACTCAATTGCCGCGACTGGCTGAAGTGAGATGGGACCCAACAAAGTCCTACTAATTATGGTCCGAATGATCGTGGTCGTGGAATTTCTTCAAGTGTTTTTTGGTGAATTCCAGGATGCCAGAAATCAAATCTTCATGATGTTCGACCGATTCGGTGATTTGTTTTTTCATTTCCATATGCCGTTGATTGATTGCCTCGTGTTCCTTGTTCAATGTGTCGTGCTGATGACCCTCTCCTTTCTCCTCATGCTCGTGCATGGCGTGGTCGTGCATTTGCATTTCAAAATTATGCGCACTGATCTTCTGAAAGGCTGATTCAATTTCGGCTTCATGCTCCAGGATTTCAGCCCGGATTTTGGCCAACGCGGCAAGCGCCTTTCGATGTTCGATTCGCATTTTGTATAATTTGTTGGTCCACTCGATGTGATCTTTCATCGACGCTTGATGCTCTTTCCGCATCGAGTCATGTTCATCTTTTGCCCGCTCCTGACCTGACACAGAGGTGCAGGCCAAGGCAGCAACGCAAAACAACACAAGAGTCTCGTTCAACTTCATCACTACTCCTTCGAAACTTGGGGCGAGAAAATTCGTTAGTTTAAGGTAGACGTTGAATCTATGCACGATTTCGATTAACACCAGCGATCCCAACCCGACCCTGATGACTACAGGGATAAGTCCCAGTTGCACACGAATCGCGTCTCGATTTCGGCCGGCATTTCGGAATTTGCCTCAGCATTCTGTTCGATTAATTCGACAATCGCAAGACGAGCAGTCCCCGAGCCAACGACGGCAACTGTCCTGCTGGAAACGGCAATTTTTTGGCCGAGACGTCGCAGGTGAGGATTTCGTCAGCAGTGAGTGCCCACCGGTGCCGAGCCAATCTGGGAGGTGCTGGACCTGGAGGAACAGTGGCGCGTGTTGGAATGATTGATCGACGAAATCAGCGTCGGTAAAACGGCCGTGA
The DNA here is from genome assembly GCA_942492215.1 of Pirellulaceae bacterium. GTDB lineage: Bacteria > Planctomycetota > Planctomycetia > Pirellulales > Pirellulaceae > Mariniblastus. The sequence continues at coordinate 129,825 of CALODY010000020.1, read as the reverse complement.
CAGTCCCGTTCCGGGTCGACGGGATCGAGGAAATCGTGACTGAACTGGAACCAATTGGCAAACTTCCTGCGGTGTCGTCGAATGTCCAATCAACCGTGGGGCATTTCAGCTTGCTTTTTCGGTTACGCTTTTGCGACGACTCCGTTAAAAAGCCTCTTACCGCTTTCGACGGTTTGATCAGCAACGAATTGGCCTATTGCCCAAAGAGTCAATGAGGCAGCACCACCAATCGGGCCTCCAATAACGATTCCAACGGTCGCGGACGTGACGGCGCCGGTACTCATCCCGATTTTGCGAGCGTCCTTCTGATCCGATCCGAATTGGCTCGCGATAAGTTCGGCGGCTGCCTGGGTGGCATCGCCAATGATCGCGGCACCGGTTGTCTTTGTCGTAAGTTTGATGGCTAGTTTGGATCCAGCCATCGTGGCAATTCGAGACACAATCGCTTTTTTCAATGCCGGTTTTGTCATGGCAGCTGTCGTTTGTCGAATCATGGTTTCCGTTTGTTCGATTTGTGGACTACTGTTCTTGCCTGTCCTACACCAAGTCACAAAATGTTCGCAATTGTTGTCGAACAGGTCGTACTCACGCTCATTCAATCGGCTTTCAGCGCGTCCAACAACTTCATCAGTGGAGAATCGAAGTTCAGATTCAACAACGTCAATTTGCCGTCCCATCGCAAACGCTTTCCGCGAAACGACTTCGACTTTTGCGTTCGCAATATCGTGAATGCCTCTACCAAAGTGGATGACGGAACCATCGCCCCGATCGATTCCGTGGTGGTGGTACATTCCCAGGTTGATTCGTAAGTGGTCGCCTTTTTTCATTCATGCTCCAAGTGATTGCAGGGTTCGCTTTCAACTATTCGTTTCCAAGCACCCATTATTGCGATTTGGCTTGAACCGAAAATCAAGAAAGTTGTCCTTTTACGGGCGGAGTAGAATGCGTGACGCCTGTTCGAACAATATCCATCGCGAACCGGTCTCCCGCGCGAGGGAAAACCCACCCCAGCGGGACTTACTCCGCCTCATTGAACCGCTCGGTACGGACCCGTATGCCCTGAAGTTTGGGAAGGCCATGCAGCGATACAGACCCTCGCCAATTTTACACCGCGATTGTGGCAAATGTCGATTGAGTTGGATGACATTTGTAACGCGTTGAAAATATCCCGATCAATGCTCTACCGTGATGTCACCATGTGTGGAAATCGCGATGTGAGGTAAAAAAACTCATACGTATTTTTGGAAAGTGGCAATTCGCCCCCACCCCGCCAGCGAAATGTGCACCGCGAGTTGTTTGATGAAGAAGAACCAACAAAAAGCCGTGCTGGCGAATCAGGAATGGGTGACGCAACAGCAATCCGCCGCCAATGGTGAAGTTTAAGTTCGACTTTCATTTCGAATTCGCGAAATCGACCTGTTATAAATCCAGCCAACGAAAAGACGATGTATTGGTCCTATTGCAAAATCGTATTCGTTGCAGGCCAAAGTGGGTGACGGAGTTGCAAGGACTATTTGGCGTGGTGTGGCGAATCAGTTGATGTCGACGAGTGGCCATGGTGTGCTTTGAGAAACTCGACTTGAGTTCGCAGCATGGCATTCTCCTCGCGTATTTCCATCATTGCTTCCATCATTTCAAGACGATTTTCGGCGGCTTCAACTTCCATTTTCAATCGTTCGTTTTCAAGACGGAGTTCAAATAAGTTTTCGTTAAACTTGGATCGTGGGTTGTTGGCTTGGCGGTCACTCGTTGCGACATAACCAACCAATTGAACTCCCTTGGGATTACTCTGACAATCCTGGGGCCCCATCGATATATTTTTCTTCCCTGACCAACCAGCAGGACAACCGTCACACTTTTGGCAGTTTGTATTCTGTTCACAAGCCTGGCATGAGTTTGACGAAGATTGGACGGCAGTGGTGAAAAGTCGATCATGATTTGAACCCTTGATTGGGACACCGATTTTGGCCGATGGATCACAGTCACATTTCTTGCACTTCGGTTCTTGTTCACAGACTTCGCATGAATCTGGACAGCCATCGCTGACGAGCGCACAGCATCCTCCGTCACATGAGGCAGTTTGGGTGGCAGCACAGCAAGGAGGGTGCGACGGTTGTCTAACGTTTGTGAACAATTTGCCCATCACCGGCAAGTTTGATAGAAATGGGATGCCCGAACTCCTGAGGCAGTCACATTCGATTTCAATACACCCTTCGACCGTTGCTTGATCGCCGGGGGTTTCATTGTGCCCGACTGCAATGCGAACACCCAGCGGAAAGTCAATTCCGGGTAATTCAAATTCGTGGGAATGGGCGGTTTGGGCGAACGGACATTCTTTGCATTTCTGTTTTGACTCTTGAGCGACAGTCCAATCGCCCGGAAGGCACGTCGTAGAAACAGCTAAAATCAACACTGCAGAGAGTAATCGAGGCACATCCGACTCCATTTGTTTGCGGGGGTCCATCAAAAGTACATTGGTGGACGATGAATAGCTGAGAACCGGTTCTTCGGCAAGGCAGGCTTCACTCATCCAAAGTGATAGCTTGGCAAAGCGGCTTTCCCCGGCTTGTGAAGACAAATAACGAATGCCGGATTGAGTTGGCTCGAAGTGCGAGATCAGTGGCGAGTTTTTTTCTTTGAGCGCGAGGCCTTCGTTTCGACAGCGACAACATTTGCAACACGTTAAAATATCCCGATTTACCGTTATGTCACATTTTGCGGAAATCGCGAACTGAGGTAGAAACTCATACTTGTTTTGGGAAAGTGTTGTTGGACGGTGGTTGCGTTAAAACTGAGCGCTTCGTTTAATCCTGGAGAGGGCATTCAGGTCGTGCTCCAGTTGCTGTGTCGTAAAACCCGTCGTCGTTAAGCGTCCGATCTGGGGAACAACTACGGTCCGATTTCCGCCGACGCAGTCCCCTTCACAACTTGACCATTCCATATTTCTCGCGTCTCATAGTGACCTATTGCTGACAGTATTTCTTTCTAGCTCACAACTTGGTCGATGAATCTTAAAACTTCTTTTGAAACAACGAAAAATGAACTTGGCAAACCCTATGAAGATCTGATTTTCCTGTTGCAGGCGTTGAAAGAGGTCTTCATTGAGAACGGTGAAGAGGAGTTTGCCGAGGCCATCCCCTGGATCAACGACCGGGAATTTATCGACGTCGACGAGATCGGCCCCAAACAACTGCAGCTTTACTCCATGGTCTTTCAGCTGCTGAATATGACGGAGGTAAACAGCGCTGTTCAATATCGCCGCCAAGAGGAAGAAAAAAAACTCGACGAGACCAAGGGCCTCTGGGCGATAAGCCTCGCTCGTCTCAAAGAACTGGGCTTTTCCGAACAGGAAATCCTGGAAACCATCCCTCAGATCCACGTGGAGGCGGTGCTCACCGCGCATCCTACGGAAGCCAAGCGGGTCACCATTCTCGAGCATCACCGCGAGTTGTACCTGCTCATGCTGGCTCTGGAAAACACCATGTTTACTTCCTATGAACTTGGTAATTTTCGCAAACAGATCAAGCAAACACTGTTCCGGATCTGGAAAACGGGCGAGATCTACCTGGATAAGCCGGACGTCATTTCTGAGCTGCGCCATATCATTCATTACCTGACCAATGTTTTCCCCGAGGTGATGCCGATCATTGATCGCAGACTGTTGCAGGCTGCCGAATTCAATGGCATGGATTATCACCGGATCAGCGAAGAGTTTCTTTTTCCCCAAATTACCTTTGGGGACTGGGTCGGCGGAGACCGGGATGGGCATCCACTGGTCGACGCCAAAATGACGAAAGAGACCTTGCTCCAGCTGAGACTGAACGCCTTTGTGGTGATCAAACGCAAACTCAACGTGCTGTTACAAAAACTCAGCTTTCGTTGCGAGCTCGGCGAATTTAACGCAAACGCGCAGCGGCGAGTCCAGGAAATGGTACAGGAATTGGGCGAGGAAAAAGGGCAAGCCATTCTGGACCGCAACGACATGGAAGCCTTCCGACAGTTTGTCGGCCTGATGCTCACCAAACTTCCGGTGGAACTTCAGCGTGGTCATGCAACTCAACTCTGGGACTCCACCGGTTCCTACATCCATTCGTCGCAGTTGGTCGAGGATCTGCATCTGCTCAAGCAAGCACTGATTGACTTCGGTGCCAAAACGATTGCCTATCACGATGTCATTAGTGCCATTCGAATTGTGCAGACCTTTGGTTTTCACCTGGCTGCCGTCGATATTCGGCAGAACTCCGCGTTCCACGAACGGGCGATGGAGCAGATCTTAAAAGCTTCGATGTTGGAATCCACCGACTACGCGTCCTGGAGTGAGCAAGAGCGTTTGCGATTCATCAACCGAGAGTTGGAGAGTCCTCGCCCATTTATTTCACCAAAGACTCAACTGGGCGAACAAGCCGCGGATTTGTTGGGCTATTGTCGGACCGTCGAAGAACACACGTCCAAGTACGGGCTGAACTGCATCGGATCCTATATCGTCAGCATGACCCGATCCCTTTCCGACTTGCTGGTCGTGTACCTCTTTGCGCGAGAAGCAGGGCTGATGGAATCGACAGACGATGGTTTGTGCTGCAAAATCCCTGTCGTCCCTTTACTGGAAACCATTGAAGACCTGGAGCATGGACCGAACATCCTCCGGGACTTTCTTAATCATCCCTTTACCCGGCGGTCGCTTCAATTCCAGCAAACGTTCCAACAGCGGAAACAGTTGGAGCAACAGGTCATGGTCGGTTACAGCGACAGTAACAAAGACGGGGGAATCTTGACGAGCCAATGGAACCTGTACAAAGCGCAATACAGACTGGCCCAAGTGGGAAATGACTTGGGGATTAAGATCACGTTTTTTCACGGAAAAGGCGGGACCATCAGTCGGGGTGCTGGCCCAACCCACTATTTTATTCATGCACTTGCCCCATTTTCTTTGCGCGGCAGTATCCGTCTGACGGAACAGGGAGAGACCATTTCCCAGAAGTATGCCAACAAAGTCAATGCGGCCTACAACATCGAATTGCTTGTCGCCAACAGTTTGTACAAAACGATGGCGGATCGAAAAAACAGCGAGTATCACCCCTTAGCTCCGTGCCTGGATCAGCTGGCCGAAGTATCCCGCAACGAGTACGAAAACTTGATGCGTGAGGAAGGATTCATCACTTTTTTCAGGCAAGCCACACCCATCGATGCCATCGAGACCTGCAAGATTGGATCTCGCCCGGCTAAACGTACGGGCAAAGCAACGGTTGAGGACTTGCGGGCAATTCCTTGGGTGTTCGCCTGGTCCCAATCCCGATTCAACATGACCGGGTGGTTTGGAGCTGGCACCGCTTTTGACCAGATGAAGAAAAACACTCCGGATCAGTACGAGGAATTCAAGAAAGCGATCAAATTTGACCCATTTATCAGGTACGTCCTTACCAATATCGACACCAGCGTCGCTGCGGCCGACGAAGACATCATGTCCGCCTATGCCGAGCTGGTTGAGGATGCGGCCATACGGAAAAAATTCCTCGATCTTTTCCGGGGTGAACTAAGCAGGCTGAGGGAGCATCTGCGCTATTTGTTGGGCCGACCTCTGAAGGCGCGGAGAGCCAACCATTTTTATTCGAACCTGTTGAGGGCGTCGCTCATGCAACCCATCCACGCCAAACAAATCCATCTGCTCAAAAAGTGGAGAAAGGAAAAATCCGAGAGCCGGGAATCCTCCCAACTTCAGACGGAACTGATGCTGACGATCAACGCTCTGGCTGGCGCTTTGAGGAATACAGGGTAGGCAGAACGGGCGGCGTTAAAAAGTGGAAACGGAAAACCTTGATCCAGTGTTTGGTTGTCAAAGGCGGTCTTGTTGGCGAGAGCTTTTTAAAATTGGCTTTCAGAATCATAGCGGTACGGCGCGAGCCGTCCGATCTCGGGTGCGGCGAAGCACCGGAGGACTTGCGCTGGATTGCGCCCTTCCGCTAGGAATTCGTTTGCAAACCAATATTGAAAATGTTTAAGGTGGTCTCAAATTCATCTAGTCCGACGAACACAAAAAGCAAAATTCGACATCAGCCCGATTGAAACCGGGAATGACTGAGCCTCGAATGCCGGACGTCGAATGCCGGACGTCGAATGCCGGATGTCGAAAGCAAAAACGTGCGTCGCGCCGAAGAACCAAGAAATGAAAAGTCTGTCAGGCAACACCTCAATTGGTTGCTAACTTGATTGGTTGACGTTCCATCGGTGGGATTTCTGCTTTCGTACACATCTTGCAAAAGGGCATCCAGTTTTTCACGCACCTCCATCGTGTCGTAACCACCTGCACCATAGTACGGCATGTGATCCTGCCCAAATTACGTTCACGCTGGCCAGTTCAGGTCGACCAGACGTATTGGAATTCCATTCTCTTGCCCAAGTTCACAGAGTCATTTGCATCGAAGTTCACCGCATTCGATAATCCGATGCTGAAATCCGCTGTTTCGCCGGAATGCCATGACGATATCAAGGCGAAAGGTACCAACTCTACTGGTCGTTCGAAACAACAGCTATGGTAAATAAAGCGCAACCGAACCTGCTGAAGATAGTGCCATGAATGAATCCAATCGCGACGACGGCTTCTCCGATGCGCAGCTACGTGAATTGCAACGGATTTCCCAGGATTTCGAAAAACGATTGCGGAATCATGAGAATCCAAAAATCGAAGACCAGCTTGAGATGGCTTCTCGCAGAATTCGCGAGGCTTTGTTTGCAGATCTCGTGGGCATCGAAGTCGGATTTCGAAAACGGGTTGGACTTCACCCCACGGAGACGGAATATCAAATCCGGTTTCCCGGAAGCGAGTCAATCATCCGCCAAGTATTTGCCGCTGGCGAATTGCATTCTTCGTCCATCGACCTGGCGACTGAGGGAATCACGTTGGATAACGATCCAATTGACGTTGATCGGAAGCAGGGGACGGAGACGACTGGCGAGTTTGCCGGTGCCTCCCGAGGTGTGCAGATTGGTCCCTACAAGTTACTCCTCAGGATTGGCGAAGGCGGCATGGGATCGGTCTGGATGGCCGAGCAGTCCAAACCGGTTCGACGAAAAGTGGCGGTCAAGATCATCAAAGCCGGAATGGATACGCGCGAAGTGATCGCCCGGTTCGAAGCGGAACGACAGGCACTGGCGCTAATGAATCATCCCAATATCGCCAAAGTGCTGGACGCCGGCGAGACGAATCAGGGGCGTCCCTTCTTTGTCATGGAGCTGGTCAAGGGAAAGCCGATTACCAAATTTTGCGACTCAAGTAAAATGCGACCCGAGCAGCGGCTCAAGCTTTTCACTTCCGTCTGTCGCGCGGTTCAACATGCTCACCAGAAGGGGATTATCCATCGCGATATCAAACCATCAAATGTCCTCGTTGCCGAACATGACGGTGAACCAGTCGTCAAAGTAATCGACTTCGGTTTGGCCAAAGCGACCGGGCAAAGCCTGACGGAAAAAACGATGTTTACCGCCATGGGCCAAATGGTTGGCACCCCAACGTACATGAGTCCTGAACAGGCTGAAGGTGGCATCGACATCGACACGCGTACGGATGTCTACTCGTTGGGCGTATTGCTGTACGAATTGCTGACCGGCGTTACACCAATTGACGCCGGGCGAATACGATCGGCGGGTTTTGCGGAAATCCAGCGGATGATCCGTGACGAAACACCACCGGCAATGAGCCAGCGTTTGAGTTCGCACGAGCAAGATTCGCAAACGATCGCCAGCAATCGCGCAACCGACTCACGGAGATTGACTCAAATCCTGCGTGGCGATCTGGATTTGATCGTGATGAAGGCATTGGAAAAACAACGGAGTCGCCGGTACGAAACCCCCAGCAGCCTTGCCGCGGACATTGATCGATTCATCAACAGCGATGCCATCGAAGCGCGACCGCCATCCGCGAGCTATCGTTTGAAAAAACTGATCCGCAGAAACAAAACAGCGGTCCTGACATCCGCGATCGTTTCCATGGCGCTACTGGCTGGAACAGTTGTCAGCGCGTGGCAGGCGGTCCGTGCGACCCGGGCCAGGAACGAACTCGCCCAGGCGAATATTGATATGCAGGCCCGCTATGATCTCGCGGTCGATGCGATCGAAACCTACCACACTGGCGTAAGCGAGGATTTTTTGCTGCAGCAGGAACAATTCAAGTCGCTTCGCGACCGACTACTGAATTCCGCCAGCGAATTCTACGAGAAACTCGGAGCACTTCTGAAAGACGACACCGACCTTTCTTCACGTCGGGCACTATTGCAAGCGAACTTCCAAGTAGCCGAACTGGCCTTCAAGGTCGGGCGTAAGGAGGACGCTCTCAATCTGCACCGAAGAGTGCTGACCGGTCGCGAGGCAATCGTGTCCGCGTCCGGTCAGGGATCAGATACGGTTATCGAATGGTGTCGAAGCCTGATGGCGGTCGGCGAGGTTCTGCAGCAGATGGGCGAAACCGATGAAGCCCGGAAAATGTATGAACAAGCCCGCGCTGCCATTGCGGGAAAAGATGACAGCCCGCCGAAAGAACAAAAGGCCCGCCTCGCCTTCGTCGATACGGAATATCGTCTGGGTAGGCTGCTTGGAATGACCGGCCAAATTTCCGAATCGCTCGCGATGATCCAGGATGCTCGCAACCTTCAAGAAATTCTCGCCAAAGCAGCTCCGGAAGACATGGATCAGCAAGTGGCACTGGCGAAGCTGATCAGTATCGAGGGAATCCTTCACGGGCGAACGGGCAAACCGGATGAGGCGTTGGCTTCCTACGAGGCAGCGCGTGCGATCTTTCAAAAACTGGCCGATTCCGATCCCGGCAACACCCGCTTTCAGAGCGAGTTGGCGCTGAGCCACGCGAACGCCGCGAGTGTCCTGATCGCTGTGGGTCGGTCGACGGAAGCGCTCGATGCCTACAAAGCAGCACTGGAGATCCGCGAACGGCTGGTTGAGGCCAACCCGGCGGTTTCCGAATTTCAGAACGAGCTGGCGCGAGGTATTACCAGCATTGGTTTCGTCTATGGCTCGACCGGAAAGCCTGATGAGGCACTGGAGTCCTTCAAAGCCGCCCGAGACATTCAGCTCAAACTGGTCGAGGCCAACCCGTCCGTCACTCGGAATCAGATCGATCTCGCCCGCAATCTTGACAATATCGGGATCATGCTGAATCAGGCAGGAAATTATGCCGAAGCGCTCACCTCCTACGAGGCGGCCAGAGTGGTGCTCGAGAATCTGGTAGAAAATAACCCAACCGTACCCGAATATCAGTATGCCCTCGCCCGGATTCACAACAATCTCGGCTTGCTGCCCAGCTCTTCAGGCAAACCTGTTGCCACGGTCGATTCACTCAAGGCCGCCCGAGACATTCAACAAAAACTGGTCAATGACAACCCCGATGTGACTCAGTACCAGCGTGACCTGGCGCGAAGCCACCTGAATATCGGGGCCCTGCTCGCCGGCGAAGGTGACCCGGCCGAGGCCCTTGCTTCCTACGATGCCGCCACGACGATTCAGACGCAGTTGATTGCGGACAATCCCACAGTCACGGAATTCCAGAGCGACCTTGCCAACGCCCACAACTCCATTGGACTGTTCTTCTGCGAAACAGCCGAGCACAAGAAAGCACTCGAATCGTTTGAAGCCGCTCGGGCGATTCAACAGAAGCTGACCGAAAATAACCCACAGGATTCGGGCTTGCAACGCGATCTCTACGCCTCGCTCACTAACATTGCCTACGTCCTTCGCAAGGACCGCCGCAACGCGGATTCACTGGAAAACTACAACCAGGCAATCGAGCTAAGTGAACCTGTCGTCCGCAAACATCCAGACATGACTTCGTACCAGCTCTACCACGCTTACGCACTTCAAGGTCGCGGGTGCCTGCGGGTCGATATGGGTGATCCGACTGGCGCTGCCGACGACGTGCGTAGCGCGTTAGATTTCTGGGAGGACCAACCTGGGCGAGACGGGGAAGGTTGGTTTTCAACCGCCTGCTGCCACGCCACACTTTCCGTTCTCGCCGGACGCGAGGGCACCGACATACCTGCGACAGAAGCCGCCGTCGAAGCGAAACGAGCGATGGATGCGCTGAGAAAGGCCGTCGAATTGGGATACGTAAATCCCCAGAATTACCGTACTGAAACCGCCCTTGCGTCCCTCCGTGAAACCGACGAGTTCAAGACCCTGTTAAAAGACATTGCCATGCCCGAGGGCCCGAAAAATTAGGGTACTATCGGCCAAAAAATTGACGCAGCACATTTTTGAGCGAGAAAACGGGGACAGGTCCATTTGTTTTCAGTTTGCCTTTTCGACGAGTTAATGATCGCGTAACAAGAGAAACTGGACCCGTCCCCGATTATCGTCGTTCCGATTGTCGTGCTTTATTTCCGGATTCAATTATTGAACCCGCCTCGAAGCCGTTTCAATTCTGCTTCAACTTGTTTCAGCTGTCGTTGGAGCGTGCGCGACTTTTTTTGGATGGCAGCAAACGCCTGCTTTAGGTCCTAGTGACGTTGAATGAACTTCTGGAGTTCTTCGATTCTCACCGTCAGCTCGTCTTCCTGTTTACCGAGTTCGCTTATGGAACTGCGCATTTCGGCAACTTCCCGAACCAACAATGCAATGCGAGCCTGATTCACCGCGGCCGGCGCCAATTTGCCGGATTTCAATGATTCAATGATCGGGATGACCATTTGAATTGGAATTGCCATCGCCAGGTTCGTATCTGAATCTTCGGGCCACCCGCGCCCGCTTGGAATTCGAGAAGGACTCAGGACGTTGATGCCGACGATCTGACCCTTTAGATTCAACAGCGGTCCACCACATTGGTTTGAACCCAGTTTTGAATCATGTTCAAGGGCACGCTCAAAGTAATGGCGACGCCTCGTCGCCGTTGGTGAAAAACTTTCCGTTAATTCAATTGGTACCGTCAATGCCTGGTCACCACGAAGAATTGACACCTTGATTTGATCATACGGCTTCCTTTTACCAAGCAAAGTTTTCAATCGCGCAATGGACGTAACTTCACTGCCGTCTATTGATCGAATCACATCATTGACCCACAGATTCGAACGGTCAGCGGCAGATCCGCGAATCACGCTCCTAATCAAGACTCCTTTTGTTTTGCCCTCTGCGAGCGCAACACCCAATGCCGCGACGTGTTTCTTGGGCTGCGCAGCAATAACGCCCATGGCAACAGGTTCGTTTCCCGGGCCATAAGAAATCAACCAACTACCATGCTGCAATTCGTCAGTTTGCGCCAGTTCGACGGCCAACAAATCGCTCGCGTCAATTTTGAGCATGGCCAGATCTGTACCTCGGTGAATGCCCAGGAGCTGCGCGGCGTGTTCCTGGCCCGCGAAGACGATATTGGCATTCGTCTTCAAACTCCCGGCTTTGGTGAGTATATGCCCTTCGGAAGAAACGATCGTTCCCAAAGCAATTTGTCTGCTACCCGACTCGATTGAGACTATTGATTTAGCAATGGTGGGCGCAACCTGCCCCGCGATCTTCGACATCGCCCTTGAATCCTGAGCGTATTTGGACTGGCCAAGGGTTCCTGAGATTTGGGCAAAGGAGCGTTTGCTTTCCGCCGCCGGTCTTTGAAACTGCTGAGCAAAAACGACACTCGAAAACAGCATGGCGATTATCGGTGCTACATAGAATTGAAAATGTCTCATCTTCCGATTCGCTTGATCGACCCATTTATCTAAACGCCCGATAGACGCGATGTTACAGCTTGCACCTATAAAGTCCAGCATTTTCTGCTGCACCGGCACTCCCGCACGATTTCTTTTCAACGCGATTTGCCGCGACGATAAATTAAATCAGATCATCCACTTGAAAACTGTCTGAGGAATGCTCGAACTCAGCCGTATTCTGTCACACCTTGGTATTCGGGTAGGCGGGAGTGGACGAGGCAACGAGTCCACGTGAAGTTACGAAAAAGGGTCTCGTAACCTCGTCCACTACCCGAAATTTGAACGGTGACGGAATACTAGCAACTAGAGTACTGCGCAAAAGATCTGACTCCACCAACGTGAGTCACCGATCAACCGTGCGAAGTAGGGTAACCAACTATGAGTGAAACGTTCCTGCATGCTACTTGCTACCGGCGATGGAGATTTCGTAGATTGGGATTTTGTTGCGATTCACCTGATCTTCGACGCCGGCGATATCCGCCGCGCCGGCGATATCCGCCGCGCTCAAACGGACTTTGCCGTCTCCTGAAAACTCATATAAAAACGGTTTCCCAGTCATTGGATCGTGGGGACAATGGAGCTCGATATCGGCAAGCGACATTGGCAGCCGGCCCTCGTTCCGGCTGGCGAAATCACGTATCGCTTCAACGACTTGCATGGTGGACTTGGAACAGTCGAAAACCGTTTGCGGATTACGAACCGTCACAGCAACGACGAGTATCTGAAACAAGGCGACGGTAAAACACACAAGCTGACCACCTTTGGGCGCTGCCGTCTGCTCCAGGCGAACTGACGCGATTTCAATAAATGCTTGCGGCCAAAGGGGTGAAAAAAGTCTCGTGGCTTACTTTTTTGTCATACTCGTTAATTGGATCTGTCTCCGTTCTGTTCTGCATTACGGTTATTGCACGTTGCGCACAGCTTGAGTTCATCTATGGCAGCATCATATTCAAGTTTGTTTGATTCGAATCTGAAGTGGTGTTACGATTTCAGGGGTTTGGCCGACGTTTCCAAGTTGGCTTCAATCATGCCACTCCAACATCGTTGTTCCGGCGACACTGCATTTAATAAAAAGGAGAGGTGCAGATGGTTAGCTTTCTGTTTGTTTTCTTTTTTGTTATCTGTCCTGTTGCGATGGCACTGGTCGCTTGCGTTTTGTTGGCATTATGGCTTGCCTTTGGTCGCACCAACTTGTTCATCCGAATGCCAGCGTTTTTGTTGGGGACTTTGCCGATCGGTTTTGTTTTCTGTCTGGCGGAAAGACATACAACCGTTGTTCTCGTGGTATTTTTTCTTGTTGTGGGATTAATCGCTGGTGTATTGAGCCGGTTGCATATCGCGATACGTGTCTCTCTGGCAATTCCGCTTTTGTTTATCGTCGGAATGTTTGTTTGCTACCCGCCTGCGCTCGATTGGGGCGGTTTGAATACGGCATGGATCGTGAGAGTGTCACTTGGCACCAGCATTCTCGCCGCATTGGTTGCAGCCCTGCGATTGTTTGGCTTCAATGTCGTTGGATTGGTCAGCGGCACAAACGATTTGGAAGTTGAGCAGCACACGGGCCGCGGCCTGGACCGCTGGATTCAAACCATCAACCAAGCGAACGGTGCAAACTGGAATCACGCAGAGATCATGGCGTTCCTGCGAAGCTTCGGCATGGACTTTGCCTGGCAGAAGCGAATTACGCTGGCATATGAAAAGACCCTTGGGCGTTGGACCGTCGGAAAGTCTCCAGACGGTGGCTTGCAGGTCGTTTCGCAAAGTAACCCGGGCAAAGGAAAATGGTCAGGGGGATTTTCTCTTGAGCGGATCGGCATTTGGCAATTGATGCTGCTAACCTTTTGTGTGGCTTGTCTGTTTCGATTCACTAGCGCGGCTTCACCCTATCTTCCAACCACGCAGGACATGGCCGTTGGGATTCCGTTTTCGATCAGCGTAGCCATCGTTTTGATCTCTTTGCTGGTAAGCTGTTTGGCTGTGGGCAAAGTACGCAAAAACACGTTGGTCCTTACTTTATGTCTTCTCGGCGGCGCTTGTTTTTTGGTTTGCGGAATCCAGGCATGGTTTGGTTTTCGATCTGGCGTATTCATGCCAGCGTTCGCGTCTTTCGTATTTGCGTTTACCTGCATGACAATTGGCGTTCTTGTGCAAGCTCGGCACAAAGGCTACCGCTTGGTCCGCGTCCAACGTGTTGTCCCACCCATGGACTCGGTCATTAGGTCCGTTGGCCAATGGGAGCAGCTCAGAGACGCTTCGAGTAGTCCCGAAGGAGGAACCATGTAGATCAGGTCTTTAACCCGTCGCCCGAACAAAAATGGGGTGACGCTTTCGAGTATCGATATCAAATATTCAGCCAATCCGCCCAACAAAGATTCCCAGACGGGACGCTTCAAAAATGACGAGTGGATCAACGCAACTCGTTCGAGTATCGTGGAGCCAATGAACGTCACCGAATTTGCCGAACAAATTGTCTTCGGGAAGACCCTTGAAGACAAACTGCTTGTCCCGGGGCGATTGACACACGACTGGGATGTTCGAAATCGCCCTGATGTTCGTTCGTTGGTCTCGCCGGGCCGGCCTGTTGGTCTCCAGATGCGGCATGACCCGATTAGCACGGGTTCACCGCCAAGTGATGATCAACTTGAGAACGAACGCGCCCGCGGTCAGCTGCTTCACTTCCTTGCCAATCACGAATTGCTTGCTACCGAGTTGATGGCGCTCGTATTGTTGAAATTTCCTGAAGCGCCTCATGCGTTTCGGCAAGGCATCCTGGTCACGCTCCAGGAGGAACAAGAGCACACACGGATGTACATCAGGCGGATGCGCGAGTGCGGTGTCGAATTCGGGGCCTATCCTCTCGGCGGCCGGTTTTGGCGAATTGTGGAGCCGATGCAGTCGCCGATGGATTTCGTATCCCGATTAAGCCTGACGTTTGAGCAAGCCAATCTCGATTACAGTTTGCATTTTGCTAACGTATTTGGCCGGCTGGGCGATGCGGAGACCGCGGGGTTGCTGCAGAAAATTTACGAAGACGAAATCGGCCATGTCCAACATGGTTTGCATTGGTTTCGTCAATGGAAAGATCCTGAACAGAGTGATTGGGAAGCCTATCAGGATTCGCTTGAGTATCCGATGTCGCCTCAGCGCGGGCGCGGGCCACGAGCAGCTTTCAATCGCGACGGCCGAGTGTTGGCAGGACTGACCGACGATTTTATCGACTCGATTGAGGTGTTTCGGCAATCGAGTGCTCGACCGCCAACGGTGCGTTGGTTCGATTCGAGTGCCGAATCCGAACTGGCAGGCGAAGGCGATTCACATTTGCTGGATCAGCTTGGAAAAGACCTGGAACTCGTCATGATCCCTGTTGCGCGACAAGACGACATCGTGTTGGTGCGTGAAATCCCATCTCGTAATTTGCGAAAACAGTTGATTGACGTCGGATTCGATTTGCCTGAGTTTGTTGCGTTGGATAATAGACAGACGTTGGCCCATCGTAAACTGCGCGAATTCGCGCCCTGGGCGTGGACGCCGAACAACCATCGAGTCGCCCAGCCACTGGTCCAATCGGTGCTTTGCCCGCCGCCCGAATGGTCAAATGAACAGACCGGACTGTTTCGAAAGTCCTGGAGTGCGAGTTGTTTAGGCCGTTGGTTGAGCCAAGAAGATCAGAACCAATTCAAGGGAACCCCAACTCCTGATTGGTTCTCAAAATCCGATTGCGTGGCAATTGAAATCTTCGAGCAGGCTGACGTTCGAGAGGCTTTGGATGAAATCAGATTACGCGGATATGAGAAAGCGGTCTTCAAACTTGATTTGGGTGCATCGGGTCGAGGCCAAAGACGTTTTGTGACCGGTCGTAAGCTAGACGAATCGGACGAAGCATGGTTGCGATCCGTTTTCAGAGATTCAAAAAAAATTGCTTTCGCCCCTCCGGAAGACTCTGTCCAACGAGCGATTGCGGTTGTTGAGCCGGAACTGGATCGGGTGGTTGATCTGTCTTTTTTGTGGGATGTGAGATTCGAAAACAGCAAGTTCTCGGAAGCCATGGATGTCTGCGATCGGACGCCTGAGGACTTTGGAAAAAAAAGTTTAACGAAGTGCCTTGGTTGGACACGATCTCTGGTTACCGCTGGACGTAAGTATCTGGGCACGCGATTGAGCAAGCCGTTTTTTGACTGCGTACCCGAGGTTAAGCAATTTCTACTTGCCGACCGAGGGGAAAAACTGGGGGCGATTTTGAACTGGCTTGAGCCACGACTGGCCGCTGAACTTGCTTCACAAAACTTTGCCGGTTGTTTCGGCGTCGATGCGTTTTTGTATCGAGGAGTTGGCGGTGAACTCCTGGTCAAGCCAGTGGTTGAGTTTAACCCTCGGATGACGATGGGCCATGTCGCATTGGCGATGAAAAAGAAGGTGGCTGCTGGCGTGGTTGCGGAGTTTCGGGTCTTGACGAAGTCGGAATGGAGCCAGATGCCGGACTCCATAAAACGAGCTCCGTTAACGACGTCCAAGGACGGTCGCTGGTCGTCTGGCATCGTCCGATTCAGCGAAATCAATGAGAAAACAAAACTGGTTCCCGTGGTTTTGATCGGTCGCGATTGCTTGGATGCAGTGGGTTAAAGGCGTCTTGCGGCGCGCGATGGCTGGCGAACAATGATGATCTATTTTTAACTTTTGGGTGTCACGATTATCTAAATTCCCCTCGATTGATTTCCACTGCCACTCGCGGATAGACATTGTCAGACAAAAAATGGATCAATTTCAACGTTTGAAAAGCATCCAGCCATTCGTGAAATCGTTGAAGCAGCATTTCGTTATCTCGAGAGTTGTTCTGCAATTTTGGCCACACACTTGCAAACCCTCTGCCAACCAACCAGCTTCTACAAACCTCGGGAACATTTTTCAAAATATCTGCCGCTGAATTGGCAACTTCCCTTTCAACCACGTCGAGCAACTGACCTAGATCCCGATAACAGTGATCGTGGTACGTCAGCCATCGCCGACTTTCGACGATATCGCCTACCGCTTTACCAGTTCCAAATGGAACTCGATCCGAAACTCGGTCCGAAGGAAACACAAACGCTTCTTCGATCATTTCTATGTTGCAACCTGTCTTGCTGAGCTGTTGCAAAAGATAAAAATCCTCGCCAGCCATTCGGCGACAATGGTAGCCTCCCGATTTTACATAGGCTTGCTTCGTGCAAACGATTGTCGAACCAATCGCATACCAGGCGTGGGGAGAGTTCGCCTCTTCAAGTTTTTGACGGTGCCGTTTTAGATGCCGCTCGTAGATCTCAATGGCCCGCTTCTCGTCTGCATTGCCGCAATGTCGATGCTTGAAATTCACATGACCAGCTTGAAAGCCTGGATGCTGTGAAATGTAATCAAAGATTGCTTGAAAGTAATTTGGATCGACGGGACTATCCGCATCAAGACTGATTATTGGGGCAGCTTCATCGACAAACGGTATACCGACCGTGCAACACTGGTGCCGGGCAAGACCGACCCCAAATTTCTCTGGATACGCCCGGCCATCGGTAACATGATCCAGCCAAGCCAACGGCAGCGAAGTTTCGAATTCACCGAGCCATTTCAGCGTCGCCAAATTGTTCCGGTTGTCCATCGAAGCGCGCTGATTCACATTGACGACAACCAGAACCTCATCGCGAACCTGCCCAGTTGCCTCCAGGCTTTTCAACGTTTCTGGAAGCGTGTCAAATTCGTTACAGCAAGGAATCGCAATCACTGCGCGGTACTCATTTTGCAATGAATTTCGCGACTGAATGGGAGCAGTCTCAGGAGGGCTTGGGGCCATAGCACGACGCAAAAATCGTAAACAAACCGGCTTGCCCGAATTGGGTCGCCTATCTGAAAGCCAATTTTATCACACTGGCGCTTTCACTCGACACCTGTCTTTTCTGGCGCGTGCTGCGGTGAGATATTCCGTCCGCAAGTCAGAAAACGTTGCCTAAATGGGACGATATAGAAACCCGCAATTCAACGTTTGTTGAGAACAACGGTCTCATTCCGAGCGGAGGGGTGGTTTGATGGTTGTTTCCCGCGCGAAATTCTTCCTTGACGATCTCCTTAATTGGACCTGTCCCCGTTTCCTCCCCCGTTTCCTCGCCCCACTTCCTCTGCGATTGTCACTAAAGCTAATCCGGCAAGTCCAAGGGTTGCTTGACGGGGGATTCGTGGACCAGCGGGAAAACATTCTCGCGTTTCGGGGTCAGGAAAAACGCACTTGCTTTCGGCCATCGCCCACGAACTGATCCAGCAGGGGCGTCGGGTTTACTTTCAACCGTGCAGCTTGCTGATGCAAGAACTTCTGATTGCCAAACGCGATCTGAAATTGAGTCGAGTGCTGAAAAAGCTTAACAGCAAGAATCCCATCGAGACGTTGGTCATCAGCGAATTCGGCCTGTCGCGTCTGACCGTCGACCTTTGGAAGTCGCTGGAGCAAAACGAAATCAAAGGAAAGTCTCGAACAATCGCCCGTTCTCTGATTGAGCGACTCGATTTCGCCCAACGCTGGGGCTATGGCGAAATCGATATCATGTAACCCTCTGCGACCAACGGTGTTCAAGAACGTTTACCGTAAATAATGTAAACTGCCATCCTTGGCCGGGTCGTCGAAGATCATATTGCTAGGCAAGGATCCGCCCTTACCTTGTTGAACAGCCACGATGCCGATCGGGTGCCGGCCCCCCTTGAAATACTGACTTGTGGCAAATCGCAGGCTCGGCAATTGACCGGCAGGATCCAGGATAGCTAACGCAAGAATATACCGGCCTGCTGGGAGGGTGAACTTAAATTCGCCCGATACCCGATTGGTCTGAGGCGGCGTTGTCCAACCCGGAGTTCCATTTGTCCAGTCTTTGTCGGGCTCAAATTCGTTCGGTCGACTGGTGGGCGACCAATCCGGGGCAGTCCATCCGGAACCGGGCAGCCAGTTGCGAATGTCTGCCTCAGCAAATGTTTGCTTCCACACCACGCTACGGTCATTCGGGTCCAGCAGAGATACTTCCAGGGGCCAATCATAATAGAACGGTGCTGAACCCACGTTTTTGACATCAAGAGTCACCCGCAGCGTTCCTTTTGTGACAGAAGGACTGAACGCTACTTTCTCAAGAATGTATCGGTATCCAAAGGCCTGTTGGATAAGATCCGCACCGGCCAGGGCCTCTTCGCTGGTGGTATCGTAGTTTTCGATCCACCTAAGTTGCGTGCAATGAAGCCAGCGGATTGAGTTAATGACAAAGTTTCGGTGCTTCGCCTCTGCGACACTGTCCGTAGGACTGGCTCCGGGCTGGATGTCGGCCTTGCCCCAGTCGTAGGCGGTCTCTCCGCCGACATAGTTCCTCAGATAGCGGCCCTCGGAAGCGTTCAGCTGAGCAATGCTGTTGCCATGGGACCACATCTGGTCGTAGTGAGCCCAAGAGTCCCAGTATTCCCCAAACGGTTGGGATTGAAATATTTGCCAGTTACGCCGCACAGACACGCGTTTATTCTTGAATGCTCGCGCACAGGCATCGGCCACCAATTTTTGGATCTCCTCGGTGGCGTACGGTTGTTCTTGTTCTCCCCATTTGCCGAATATGCCCAGTTCTATGAAAGCCACTCTCGGATCTTCGTCCCAAAGGATTCCCAATCGTTCCACCAATCTTACGACCCGCTGCTGAAACTGCCCACTCGTATAATCATCCGCAGTCATGTCGGCGGGCCAGTATTTCCGATCTCCGCTCCAATGCAGATAGACCCTGGGGATGACCTTAATGTTTCGTGTTGCAATGTCGCCCCATTTCTCATCAATCACTTGGCGAATCTTTTCGATGCCATCGGATTCCACATTCTCAATTTCATTCCATTTGATATAGGTATGAGCCAGGGTGGACCACTCATGGTCGTAGATCCCCCGCGTGGTAAAGCCTTTCATCGGGTTTCGCAGAGCCTTGCCATAGGCAGCAGGTACCACCTCAAACAGATCTGAGTCCGAAACTGATGACAATCGGCCCGATGGCTCATCGGCTTTCAGTACGAAACCGGATGTGAGTGCCAGAATAGTAATAGCCACGCTAATTTTGATACCGCTGTTCATGTTTACGACTTTTATTGCATTTGAAATTTGAAGAATTCAACACCTTCTGCCGGGAGGTTGAATGTGTGTTTTTCATCAACGGTGATGGATTCGTCGGACCAGATCGCCTTCAATCGATACGCTTGGGGGGCCGCTGTCAGGTTGTAGCTTGCTTCAAAAGCGACAAATCCCAAATCTTGCTTGGTCAAGGTGACTTTCCGATCGGTCTTGCTGCGATTAAAGATGCCGATCCAACCCATGTCCGGATCCAGCTTATGGGGTGTCAGCCAGACATCGATGTTACCGGCGCGGTAAACGTTGACACCCATCACCCCATTCTGGTTGCAGGCCAACATCTCTCGGTTGGTAAGCAGGCGGTAAGAAAAATCGTCCATCGTCAGCAAATCCCCTCCAATGATCAATGGCGAGGCGGCCAGGGCACGCTGAGTCATAAAGGTCTTCATCTGATCTTGAGTGAAGCTGCTCTGACGAGCCCGCTGATCAGCAGGGAGGTCGGGAATCGTATCGATGTTGATCACGTCCAAGCGGCCGAACGGGATCATGTCCAGATCCGGCCAGAAGCCGGGCCCGGCGATGCCTTGAAATTTTTCCCAAGCCAAAAACCCTTTTTCAAGGCTCAACGGATTATCCCAAATGTCGCGGGTTATTCGCAGCATATTGGCCCGCTTGTAATACGGTAAGTGTGCCGGATGATGCACATCGCCAGGCGATAGGCTGTACGTCATGGTGTGGCCTCCATCTTCGATGGCCTTGGCAATGGCAACAATCTCCCGAGGGTTTGGGACCACATCATCGACCTTTATAAAATCAATCCCCCAGCCTGCCAGTTTGTTTATCAACGCGTTGTAGTAGGCCTGTGCCCCCGGCCTGTTCATGTCAATGCCATAGTTAGCCTGATTCCAGACGCATACGCTGTTGGTATCGGCAATGTCGCGGGCAAAATAGGGCGTCCCCTCGATGGGAAGATTCTGATCGACGGCTTGACGGGGAATCCCACGCATGATCCACACGCCGAACTTAAGGCCTTTGTTGTGGGC
Source organism: Pirellulaceae bacterium (assembly GCA_942492215.1). Classification (GTDB taxonomy): domain Bacteria; phylum Planctomycetota; class Planctomycetia; order Pirellulales; family Pirellulaceae; genus Mariniblastus. The sequence continues at coordinate 108,997 of CALODY010000020.1, read as the reverse complement.
ATGATCGGCGAGTCTTTGGATCCCGTTGGGGAAATACACTCGACCAGGCTCATAAAGGCCAAAATCATCCAGGCACAAACCTTGAATTTTTTTGGGACGTGTGGTGCCCGGATACAGCTCAATGATATTGCTGTACCAACCGGCATCCATCACAAAATACTCATAGCCGAAGGGAAGATACTTTTCCGCCATCACATCCATCAAGGCAACGGCCTTTTCTTCGGATAGACACGATCGGTAGCTGTCGAAGCTGTTGAACCCTAAAGGTGGCTTAGGTGCAAAATCCTGAATGCAGGTTTGGCCACAGGTCGCAGGGCATGCAACAAACAGAACCAAAATAAGCTGCTTCGGAAGACTTTTTGTCGAGAATTTCATGATCAATTCCATTCCTTTTGCGGCTGACAGGAATTTCAAGACGAATCGCCAGCTTGAATTTTCCCGCGCGAGCGAGATTATGGATGGGATCGCGACACATGTCAAAACATCTGGTCCAGATTTTACCATTTCAGTAAGAGTTTAGAGTTTAGTTCGGTTAACAAGAATCTGCTGAAATTGCGGTTCCAGTCGATGGGTAGTTTTTGGTAATTGCATTGTCATTCTTTTTGGTAGATGACAATGCAATTTAGCTTCTATCCAGGTCATGAGCGTGGCTGCGACCACCCCAACGACTGCCCTCATGTCAGTCAAAGACACGGGGCGTTGCCATGGCCACAATCCATTGCATCTGTTCTACCGGCTCTTCACGCAACCGCCCGACAAAGTCATCCGGTATCTCCTTGAAAAAACGTCCGCAAAGAAAACTTTGGCCTAAGCCTTCGATATCCGTGCAGACGCATCTTGCAAAGCCGCCGTAAGTGAATCGCCACTTGGTGAAAAGACCAATCGGCAAAAAATCCAACGCACAACAACTTTCGTTGCTGCGCAAATGTCAACCCAGGATGAACAAGGTACTGCACCAAAATAACTTCAGCGAAAAAAGAACGGTCGTCCGACTAAGTTGTTACAAAAGGCGTGTTCGTGTAATAGAAATCGTTCTAATCGATTAATCCGGAGTCTGACGTCAAAGTTTTTTTGGCATTGGAAGTAAAAAGCTTAACGAAGGGCGGATAAAAAACGTAAGTTTTCGATAAACCGAAAATCTACGAGATAAGGACCTGCATCATTACGACCACGATCAAGCTGGTCTCTCGAGAAGATTCAGCACTCAATCTGCCGGAAAAGAAGATTCTGATTGTTGATGATGAGCCTTTGTTGGTTCGAACGATCGAAACCTATCTTCGTAAAAACGGTTTCACCGAGGTCGCCTCTGAAACCGATTCGCGGCGGGTGATCGACGCGATCGGGTTGTTCAAGCCCGACCTGATTCTGCTGGATATTCTCATGCCCCATGTATCGGGCCTGGAGCTATTGGAGCACATCTGTCGAACTGAAGAACTGGATAACACCATTTGTTTAATGTTAAGTGCCGCCGGTGAAGATCAAGAACGCCGGGCACTTGAAATCGGGGCTCACGGATTTATTCCCAAACCAGTACGTCGAGAGGACCTGCTGCGCATCATCGCAACCTCATTTCGAATTGCCGATCGCTTCGGGACTCGATGACAAAGGATGCAAATTTGACAGGTTTTCGTCGTCGCTGGCTCGTCGTTGGATGCCGCGTAGGATCAGCAATGCGGGTTTCCTCCAGATGTTCGCGTCAGTCACCAGTTTCGAGCTCGTTAAATTTTGCCGTGCCAAACAGGTCGCGGTAAAACATGTCGGATAAAACCGACTACAATGCGACGATGGGAAACGACGTAACCCAAATTCTGCAAGGTATCGAACAGGGCGATCGGCAAGCGGCCGCGCAACTGTTACCACTGGTTTATGATGAACTCCGTCGGCTCGCCGCCAGCAAGATGAATCAGGAAAAACCGGGTCAGACACTTCAGCCCACGGCACTGGTTCATGAAGCGTTCGTGCGGCTGGTCGGCAGTCAAGATCGACCGCAGTGGGACGGGCGAGCCCATTTCTTTGGTGCAGCCTCCGAAGCGATGCGTCGAATTCTGATTGAAAATGCTCGCCGGCGCGGTAGCCAGAAGCGTGGAGGGAATTTGGTCCGCCATGGGCTCGATGAAAACGACGCCGTTACCGACGCGACGAATTTTGAAACACTCCTCGCGCTCGATGAGGCTCTCAATAAATTGGCCGACGAAGATGCGAGTTTGGCCAAGCTAGTTGAACTCCGTTACTTCACCGGCTTGACGATCGAAGAAACCGCAGAGGTTCTGGGTGTTTCGCCACGAACCACCAAACGAAATTGGGCTTACGCTCGTGCCTGGTTGCGGCGGGAAATGGATGGCGAGCAGCGATTGCCGGAATAAAAAAATTGGCCCTGTTTAATGGCGATTGACGCATGACTGTTTAGGCGGCAGCAGGAGAACCATCCCACAAGTAAATTCATGACTAAAGGAACTGAAAAGACAATTTTTCTCAATGCTTTGGATCAGGAATCCAGTGAGGCACGAGAATTGTATCTTCGTGCGGCCTGTGGCGACGACCAGGCATTGCGAGCGTCCGTTGAATCTTTGTTGGCAGCCCATCTCCGGCCAATCAATCTGCTCGACGCTCCGATCATTGGTGAAAGTGCCAACCGTGAACCCAACAAAGAGTTTTCGGCGGCGACCAGCGATGTGGGGCGAACGATCGGCCCTTACCGATTGATGGAGCAAATTGGCGAAGGCGGCTTCGGTCTGGTTTTTGTTGCGCAGCAGGAAAAACCGGTGAAACGAACGGTTGCCCTGAAGATCATTAAACCGGGGACTGGATCCAAGGAAATCCTGGCCCGCTTTGCCGCGGAACGTCAAGCCGTCGCGATGATGAATCATCCGCACATCGCTCAGATATTCGACGCCGGCGTCACCGATGATGCGCGTCCCTATTTTGTCATGGAACTCGTACGAGGCGTGCCGATCACTGAATTCTGCGAACAACATGAAATTTCACTGCAACAGAAAATTCAACTGTTCGAAGACGTTTGCGGTGCCACACATCATGCCCACCAGAAGGGAGTAGTTCATCGCGATATCAAACCTTCCAATGTGTTGGTGACGTTACATGATCATAAACCGGTCGTCAAAATCATTGATTTCGGCGTCGCCAAAGCCGTTGGGCAAAACCTGACGGACCAAACGATTTACACGCGTTTCTATTCAATGATCGGGACGCCGATGTATATGAGTCCCGAACAAGCCGCGATGAGCGGACTGGATATTGATATTCGCAGCGACATTTATTCGCTCGGCGTGCTGCTCTATCAGTTACTGACGGGAACCACTCCGTTCGATCGTGAACGACTCAATTCCGCGGGCTACGACGAGGTGCGGCGGATCATCCGCGAAGAAGACCCGCCCAAGCCCAGCACGCGGGTGACCGAGACTCGAATCGCCAATTCAAACACGGTTTCAAATCGTCGAAAATGGAAGCGGCCTTCGTCGCTGGCACTTGAACCGATCGGGCACCAAAACGAGTTGATCCCGAACGATCTCGATTGGATCGTGATGAAGGCATTGGAAAAAGACCGCCAACGACGTTACGAATCTGCGGCCGCGATGGCCGACGATTTGCGACGATTCCTCCGCCAGGAGCCGATCGAAGCGCGACCGCCGACACGCCGTTATCGGCTGGCCAAGTTTGCCCGCAGAAACAGAATCGTGCTGGTGACCGGGAGCCTGGTCGCCTTGGCGTTAGTGATCGGGACGGCGGCGAGCCTCTATCAAGCGTCCGTTGCGATTAATCAGCGGAACGAAAAAGAAGTCGCGTTGCGCGACGCGATCGAGGCGAGAAATGCAGCGACGGTCGCTCGACAGGAAGTCGAGCAATTTTCAGAACGTTTGAAATCCGCAAACTCATTGATGGGCACTGCCCGCGCGAACGAAGAATCCCGACAATTCAACTCGGCAAATGCAGCCTACAGCACGGCGATTGATTTAGTGCCAAACTATTACCTGGTGTGGGTCGAGCGAGCGCGGTTGCGTGCGAAATTGCATTTGTGGCACGAGGCTGCTGAAGATTTTTCCGCCGCCCTGGAATTGGAAGCCCCTGTGAACCACAACCAATGGCAGGGTGCTGCCGCTCTGTTCGCTTTGACCGATCGCCCCGATGACTACCGCACCATATACCGTCGGTTGATGACGCCTCCGGTTTCAATCGTCAACTCAGAACCAGAATCAACGTCCGATATAAGCACAGAATCACTAAACTGGAATTCAATCCGAGCCTGTTTGATCGCACCTGCCGACCAAGCCGATGCGCGGCGCATCGTAAAACGAGTTGAGGCACTGATCAAAGAATCACGGAATCGCCCTCCGCGTCGACCTGGAAATTTTGACCTGCCGCCGGACCGACCACCCAACCCGATTGGCGACGCGATTGGCCCGTTGTTCGGTCGATCGCCATTCGACGGACCCGGACCCGGACGTGGCCCGGGACCGCGTGGGCTCGCTCGACGTGGGCGCGGGCCAGGCGGGCCGCCCGAGGAACGGTTGCCTTGGAGCGTCGAACAGTACATCGCCGGCTGGGCACATGTACGCGGTGGCAACAATCGGGTTGCGATCAATTATTTGAATTCGGTAATGAACGATCGCGAGTGGCCGAACGTTGGAATGGTTCATTCCTTGCTGGCGATCGGGCAATATCAATCCGGTTTGGGTGGTGAAGCGGTGATCTCTTTGAAACTGGCCGATGAATTTGTCGACCGGATGATAAGGGAACTCGATTCGCCGGCGAACCTGAACAAGCCTTGGTTTGATTTCGCCGAGGCGATTGTTTTACATCGCGAAGCCTCGAATCTGATCACGGGGAAGCCGCCGAAGAATAACCAACGCATTGGCGAAATCCAGGAAAGATCACGAAAACTGTTGCTCGATCAATAGATCTTCTTTTAACCGCGCGCCTTGCGGGCCGCGTTTGCCACGCGATCGGACGCGCGGGGCGGTGCTCCAATGACACGCACTTTACAAAACTGGAACTTCAATCCCGCTAGGGATTTAAGCCATTTGCGGTGTTTGAGCGCAGCGACATCACCGGAAACATGAACCCCGCGAATGTCGATCCCGAAAAGGGATCGCAGCCAAAGTCGCTGTGATTACTTCAGGCTCAAATTGACTTGCCAAGGACCAAATCCGCTGTTGTTCGCAACGCTCGACCACCGGCCAATGGCTCTTAACTCCTTCGGAGTATTCGTGAGTGACATCGGGCGTTGCCCGCGCGGTTTAACGAAACGGCCCGGAAAAACCAACTCAATAACGCGCGACTGCGTTCCTCTTTTGCGACAAAGTTTTGGCCAATTCTTGTCTCGAATTCGTTGCCAATTCGATCTTTTCGAAATTCTGGAAAATTTGTTGGCCCTCCGTTGAGCTCTTTGACGCATGACTTTTTGTCGGACGGAAAACTGTATCTTCGCAGTAACAAGGCACTGTACTGCATTGGAGAAAAGTGATCCGTTGCCTGCGCGAAATAATCCTGTTCCATGATCAAGATCACGATAAATATTGGGACTCACTGAGTTGGTTTCAAGCCACAGCCACGATCCAAAAGCCAGTTGTGTAACCACCTCTAACCTTTGTGAGAGAAGGAAAAAATATGAAAATGAAACTAACGTTGGCAGCGATGACGCTGATGACTGCCTTGTTCGGTGTCACGTGGGCTCAGCCGAATGCTGACGAGGGTGTCTCACCCAGAATCGCCTGGTATTCCACATTGGAATCAGGTTTGGCAGAAGCCGTTCGCAGCAACCGTCCCGTCCTGTTGATTTCGGCGGCTCCCCAGTGTCTGGGTGTGTCGGGCACCTGGTGACCGGGCAAGCAAGGAATGGACAGGAGTTTCCTGTCTGACGCCCGCGTTGTTGCCGCTTCACGCAACTTTGTTTGTATTCGCTTGACGACCTATGAAGATCAAGCCGAAGCGGATTTCTTGAAAACGATCTATATCGGAAAGTCGGGTGATTTGGAAAACACGACCTTCGCAATTTTGTCACCCGACGGAAAAACGAAGCTGACCCGAACCGGACGCGCGCCGTTTCATGAGTACCGCGGCAGCCGCGACATGGCGACTGGCATGGACTCAATCGCGAAAGCACACGATGTGAAAGCGGAAACATTGTTCAGTGATACCACATTGCCGGTGGCAAGCAATGTTGAAATCGGCTTGAACATCGCGGCTTCCGATGGCCTGCCGTTACTCATTGTGACAGGCGAGAACCAGCAACAACTCGATGGCTTGATTGCCAAAGTTTTACCAGCCGCGTGGAGCGAAGCCGTCGCCGGGCAATATGTGTACGCGACCGCGATTAACGCGGACGAATTGAACTCCATTACGGGAATCAAGTCGGCGGGTCCTTCGGCAGGCTCCAACGCCATCATGGTCATCGAGCCCGACCAGTTTGGTTTGTCAGGAAAGGTATTGACTCAGCTGGATGCCGATGCAACTCCGGAATCCGTGAAGGCGAAACTGGTCGAGTCGATCGCGAGCTTTCCGCGCAAGCCACACAATCACCAAGCACATGTTCGTTTGGGAATCGAACTTGGCGTCGACTGGAAATCAAAAATTCCCGAGACCGATCCGGAGTCCTTGCGAGCGAAAGAACGCGCTCGAGGGAAGTGATGCGGTTCGTTGCGAAATCGGCAGCGCGCGATGAACGACGTCGAATTACAGTTACACAATCAACGACCGTTTTTTAGTTTTAAAGGAGCATGAGATGCACAGAATAGAGCTCGGAATACTGGCCATCGCGATTTTTGCCATGACCGCACCGTTCGCGAACGCACAACCCCCCGGTGGAAGAGGGGGACCTCCTGGGGCGGGCCGCCGGATGGACCGCCGCCTCCCAACCCGGTGATGGAAGCGCTCGACGCCAATGGGGACCATGAAATCTCGGCCAGCGAAATTGAAAATGCGGCCAGCGTGTTGAAAAGCTTCGATAAGAATGGCGACGGGATACTTTCCGACGCCGACCTGCGCGGAAGTCAAGGACCGCGTCACGGCGGCCGTCGCGGCCAGGCGGGCGGACCGGGTGGCCGAGGTGGACCGGGCGGCGGCCCGGGAGGACCAATTGGCAGAAGAGGCGGTGGGCAGCTTGCCGGCTCAGGCGGCGGTGCAACGGCGTCAGATTTTGTAAGTCGCATTCGAGGGTTCGACAAAAACGAAGACGGCGTCATCGACAAAGACGAATTGCCGGCACGTATGCAGGGCGTGATGAAACGTCATGACCAAAACCAAGACGGATCGCTCGACAAATCGGAATTGGATCAAATCGCATCGAAAGTGGGCAGCAGTTTGGGCGAACGGGGTGCCGGTGGCCCCGGCGCACATCGCGGCCCTGGCGGCGGCAGACCCGGACCGGGTGGTCCGGGTGGACCGCCTTCACCCGATCGTTTTGTCGAACATGCGATGACGTTTGACGCCGATGGAGACGGAAAACTGAGCGAAACTGAATTGCGAAAGTTTGCCGAAGAATTAGGTCCACCTCCGAGGGGTGGCCCGCGAGCAGATCGCGGTGGACCACCTCGGGGCGAAGGCGGGGGAGATCGACCTCAGCGTCCACGCCGTCCCGGAGGCTGAGCCGCAGCTCTTTGTGGAAGCGAACACAATTGAACCGACTTGAAATTTTTCAGGTCGGTTCTGTTTTTGTGGAGGCACAATCGGCAGACTAATCAATTCCTGACTGATAAAAATGAAGCCAACCGTGACGAGTCAACGAGCGGTGGTTTGCCGTTTGATTGAATTGCCAGCGTTCGTCATCCGAACTTGTTGAGAGTTGGCTGAACTCTTGTTACAGGTTGGTCTGCTGTCGCCTCCGAACCCACCCATGTACTGGAAACGATCAAGGAAAGGGTTACGGTTAACAATCGTGCCGACAAATGATTCCTGCTGCCCTGTCGGCGATATTCGGCATCCTCGAACCGCCACCTGCTGCCTTGGCCATGACCGGAATGATCACTCCCCTTTTCTGGGAGACGGCTATTTCTGTTTTGGCCTCAAAATGCGGTCCGTGCCATTAATGGACTGATAATAATGATTAACGCCCTGCTCTCTGTACCGACGCTCATCGGTGCCTTGGTGTTTATGACGCTGACAACAGTCGTGGGCATGACGACCTATTATGTGACGTTTCAACTCCACTCAAAACGCCAATCCGTTGAGGCGATCAAGGAGGTTCGGGACGCCATGAGCAACCTGTTTCGCGTCGTCGGCTGGTTGTTTACGTTATTGCTACCGCTCACCTTCACCGACGTTTTGGGCGAACTGACAGCCACCGAGTCCGCGATCGAGAGTGAAGCGGCGGCGATCGAGGATGTGAATCACAATCTTTTGCGTTTTGGAACGGCAGAGGCAGGGGAAACTCGTCAGCTGTTATTCGAATATACGCAGGCTGTCGTGAGGGAAAATTTGGCCGGCTCTCGCCCGTAACGATCTCTCTCCCCGAACCGATGAACTGCTGCGGCAACTGGAGGACTCCGTGCTGGATCTCCAAGTGACTGGCTCGAAGCAGGAAATCTTACTATCGCGAATCGTTTCGGATATGGACTCGATTTCTGAACTGCGGTTGTCACGGTTGCAGCAGGCAAAAGAGGAACCCTCCTCGGTAATGATCGTTGTACTTTTTGGCTATCTGGTCACGATGGTCTACTTCGGGATCTATCAGCCGCGTCCCGCACTGGTCTCACTGTTATCGCTGTACGCCGTATTTGTCGGTGTCGTCATCTACCTGATTATCGCCTTTGGTTGCCTCAAATTGGGGTCCACCCTTCCAACCCCCGTATTCGCCAAAGCTCTGTGGGCCAGGTTTTGTAGACAGGTCTCGCGCCTCTTCGGCTTTCCGTTGCTCTAGATCGTCTTCGGAGAGGGTTTTACCGGGCCAGTCGGCGTGTTTGTATTGTCCGAATTTGTCGATGAAGGGTAGAAAACCGTCACGATCGACGTGCCGAACCGGGCTGGTGGCCCGGATATTGTCGATGATGAATTCGTGGTTCGACTCAGCGTGCTCGACCGACAGCTTGACTTGATCGATCTGTCGGAGGTCGGTCTTGGGCTGGCCAGGTGCCGCGCGCAGACCGACAATTTCCAGAGGGGGGAGAACACCCAAGGTGTGGTGGTAATATCATCGAGAACGGTTTTGGTTTCACCGGTTTCGAGGTCAAAACGGATTTCCATTTGCCAGGCTTCCATGCCATCTTCCGGATCGCCTACCTTGAAGACCAAATGCGCCAAGTGATCGCCGGCGTTGGTAATGTCTAACTTGACGTGGTGATAGCCGTTTAGATCCCACCCGCCTTTGGGACCGTTAAGGACGATTCCGGGGCTAATTGATTCGTCTCCAGTGTTGATTTTCAGCCGTCGGTTGCCGTTATCGTCAACGATTGCGATCTCGGCGTCCTGCGTCTGCACAGATGCCAAATTAAAACCAGCTTCGAAATCAAAAAGCATCAATGAATCGGGAGGCGCTTGAGCGAAAAGCTGACTGCACCACGAAACTGTCCCCAGCAGCAGGCCAATCGACCATTTTGTTTTGGGGTGCGGCGGGATCATTCGAAATGGTTGCATCAAATCACCTTCGAAACAGTTAAGACCATCTCACGCGCGGCACCAAACGGTTGCCGCGCAAGGATAAAGACTGAGACACTCCAATCTGACGATTCACCAGAGGGGAAGGTTTGACGATCTTGATGGCCGCGGCTGGCGCGTTTAACCGCCTGCCGATTCCGGGCGTTGGGGTCGGTCGGGACGTGTGTCCGCGCCTCGACTACCGTAACCGCCGCCACCTCCTCCGCGTCGGTTGCCTCCTCCACCGCGGCTGAAGAGCGAAGAAATCCCTGAGCTGAATTCATCTTTGGAAATGGCTTTGTCGCCGTCTTTGTCCAACGTCTTCAGCCGGTCCGCCATGCGGTTACCTTCAAGTTCGTCTTCCGAAACTGAACCGTCTTTGTTCGCGTCCAGTCCGGTGAACATACTCATCGGGTCGAATCTTTGGTTGCCTCCTCCTGGCCCGCCACGCTGACGTCCACCACCTCGTTGCGCCTCGGGAGGTGCGGCTTCGTCTGCCTGGGCGAGGAGGTTTTCGTCTTGTTTTACCGTCTCACCTTTGTCGGCAACGCAATAGAGATACTTCGCACTGCGAAGAACCATATGACCGTCACTTACCGCGGGGGAACCCCAGAAGACTTCCTTGTCAGTTGTGACTCGGTTGACAGCAACCTGTTTCAGCTCTTCCCCGAGGTCAAAGACGAACATTTGGCCGCTTCCATTGAGGTAAAACATTCGGTCGCCAACGACGACAGGTGACGGGTAATCAAGCGAACCGAAACGACCACCCGTTTGTTGAGCTCCTTTCAATCGAAGCTGCTGGGCGCGCTCGCCAGTTTCGGCGTCAACGACCGTCAAAATTCCGCGCGAAACAACGTACAGTTTTGATTCATGGCGAACCGGCGAAGCAAAGCTGGCGTTGTCCCGACCCGTCCAGACGGTATTGGACTCGCTGATATCACCGCTGCCACCGGCATCGATTGCGATGCTGCCGCCGCCGCGACCGGTGATGGCGTAAACCCGTTTGCCATCCAGCACGACGCTGGAATAAGCCTGCTGGGCTCCCGTCGCGTCGGCATACCATCGTAGTTTGCCACTATTCGGATCGAGCCCCCAAAGTTCCTTGGCAACGCACATGACCAGGTCGGTTCGATTGTCGTCGATTTCGACGAGAGTCGGCGTGCCCCACATTCCGTCCAGGCCCTCCGCTTCCTGGCGCCAAAGCTCTTTGCCGGTTTCTTTGTCGAACCCGATGATTGCCTGGCTTTCCGCGGATGCGGTCACGATTACTGTGTCTTTGTATACGACGGGACTGGAAGAGGATCCCCATTTGGTGGGATCGGATTCTTGACCGACCTCGGCTTGCCACAATTCGTTGCCATCCATGTCGAATGCATGCACACCGCTTTTTCCGAAAAACGCATAAACATTCTTCCCGTCAGAAACCGGTGTGTGTGAGGCATAGCCGTGAGCGGTTACTCCAATGCCTGCGTAAGGGTCTTCCGGCAACGAAGCCTTCACGTCTTTTTGCCAAAGTTTTTTGCCGGTCTCCATGTCAATGCAAACAAGGTGGCGAAAGAGGTTCTCGATGTCGCCAGGGTCTTCCTGGGTCAGTCCGTAACCGGAGTAACAAGTTACGAACGCTTTTCCGCCCACGATGATTGGACTGGACGCACCTGGTCCTGGCAGTTCAGTTTTCCAAGCCAGGTTGGCATCGGGGGACCATGTGGTTGGCAACGAATCCGAGTCAGTTGCGACCCCCGAGCCTGCCGGTCCACGGAACCGAGGCCAGTCCTCGGCGTATCCGGTCAAGTTGCTCGCCGCCAACCAAGCTAACGCGATCGCTGAAACCAAATATCGCAACATTGTTTTTCCTCGTATTCCATAGTGTTCAATTAGATCGCGTGGATTGTAACACAAACCGAAATTAGCGCGACGGGTCGAAAACTGGGCTGGTCCGGATATTTGATCAATCGACCGCGGTCGGCAACCAGGTCGCAATGGCCAGTTCAGAGCTCCCAAGCAAACAAATGGGCAGGTTCCTGACAATTCACGACTAGGCCGATGCGGGCGACCCTCGATCCAACCGTGTGTTTCTTCACAAATTGGTTTTGCCAAACTTTGCTGGCCAAAGTGTGGCCGCGGTTGGAGAATGCGCAATTTCAGCCTTCGGCCCCGTCCCCTGGCAGCCACTTCTGGCCTTCAAAAGGTGACGATTCCATGCTGCAGGACTATTCAAGCTTTCCGGTTCTGACCCAATCGTATTGAGTGGTTCGTTCCTCCCAGGTGGCACCCCGCATAAGGAACAATCGGTTTTCGTGGACAACAGAGATTCAAACGGGGACATTCTGGTGACTTTCTAAAGGTACCCTTTAACTTTTTAGCTGTTCTAAGAGAATTTGCCAGTTCTGTTCTTCCAGTTCGGGCGAGAAACGATCCAGTAAACTGCTGACCGCAGTGATCAGCAAATCATAGAATGAAGGGTCCGATTCGGCTCTCCGCATCAGCTGAGCAAGCTGCTGTTGGTCATCCACTTGGAAAAGTCCGGGATAGTCTGCCCCGAGCAAGCCAACGGAAGCGTGAATCCGCGTCGACAAAATGGGCACGCCATTAACAACTGCTTCCGAAATCACGCTGGGCGCGCCTTCATGGATGGAAGTCAAAACGGTCAACCGACTGCGGGCGAGAATCTGCTGGGCGTCTTGGTGAGAAACTGCCCCCAGCCAACGGTAGCGGTCATTTGATTCTGCCTCTTCTTCCGCGAGTTGCTTCATTTTCGGAGATAACGCTTCACCGAGTTGAACAATCTGTATCCTGGATTCCGCGGGAAGCAAATGAGTTGAGCGGGCGGTTAACAATGGGTCTTTGACGTCTCGCAGGTGACCAAGCACGGATACTTCGAAGACGCCTTCGATTGGCGATTCCCGTTTTGTAACGGGTAAGGCTGATTGAAAAATCACAAACGACTTACTGTGAAGAGCTTGGGGCAGTAGTTTCAGTCCTTCCGGTTCCAGCAGAACGATTTTATCGGCCAGTTCAAGGCTGCGCAAAACGGTTCCGGCTCGCACTGAATCACCAGACAGGTCGCCGTGCAAGTCTGTGCCGGTAAGCGCGACCACGATCGGTTTCGCAGCCGTAACGGATCTAAAGGTTTCGATGACGTCAGAACTTCGACGCGCATGAAGTGCAACGAACGCGTCAAATTCCCGGACCGATTCTGGTTGGAATTCCGATGGATCCACAAGCGTTACCTCGTGCCCCAACGCGTCAAACATCGTTGCCCAACGACTGGCCGTGATCCAGTTGCCACGGGTCGAGTCTCTGGGCACCGGTGCGTAAATCAGCAACTTCATGATGGTGACAGGCTTGAACAAGGAACAAATCGGTCGATCTAATTTTTGGGTTTACGCGAACGGCCTCGAAGTCGAGCCGTGGACTCCGAACCAAGCTTATCGTTCGCGCGTGAGCAGCCAAGGTGGCACACGCCGACGACGATTGCCACCAACCAAATTCGTTTGTTCGCCGTTACGCCCATAACGATATCTCCGTGCAATCTCAATGTTTGATCCACGTGTCCGGAGCAAGGTTGAAGGTTGAGAATAACAGCTTGGATTCCCATTGCCACTGCGTATGGGGTGAGAGCAACGCGTTGCAGTCTTGATTGGAGAAAACGCGAGCGAACACGCCATCAAACATTAAAGAGCATTGCATCGCCCAAATTTCGCCGAAAACGCGTTGCATTTGCATGGCCCGACATCAACTGGCGATCCGCCAAACAACGTCAAATTTCAACGAGAATCTTCCAGGATCGTGACAAAGCCGTCGTATTTCTCCGCATGACCTGACTCGTTTTGGAGTCGTTCAGTCATTTTGCCTTAAGTGCCGATAGTTACGGTGTATCCTGAAACGGGCGCCGTTCGGTCATTAACGTCTGTTGCACCGCGACAAACCTCCAAAGAACCATGCAGCCTAATTTTCCAATTCGCGTTTTCCTCTCTGTCTTCGTAGTGACGATCTCCGTTGGTTGGTCGGAGTCTGCGGTGGGCCAAGATGCGCCGCAGGATTACCAAGACTGGCCCGCGGGTGTCGAGGCACGTCGGGATTTGAGCCGCAAGCGATCGTATGATTATGAATTTTCAAGAATCTCTGTCCAAACCTTGCAGACTTGGCTTGGACGCATTGGTATCGAGATACCTGTTGATCTTGACGGTGAGTTGTCGGGTTGGGTTTGGGTTCAGCGAAGTGCCAACGGCTGGCTCGACATCGGTAACTACAAGCTGGAAGGTGAAATTCGCTCACCAGATTTGAAAATCGACAAATGGCTGATCAAGGAAGCAAGAGTCAGGTTCGGTTACGCCGGCGGCAACTGGTACGTTGGCAAGATCTCGGGAGAGTTTCGGTCGGTGGGTGGTGGTTCGTCCATCGGAATTGCGGACGCCAACGCGAAGATATTGACGGCTTCGAATTCGGTCGTCGAGATAGCCGCAAAAGTCGACAGGATTGATTTGAAAGCCCTGCTTGGATCCTTTGGATTAGAGATTGACATCGAGAACTCAGGCGGGTCGGTTTCGCTGGTTGGGGCAGTTCCCATCGCAAACATTTCCGATTTGTCAAAATGGAAAGCGAGTGCGGAAGTCGCGGTGGACGACGTCGTGCTGCCATGGATTGAATCACGAGGCAAAGCGTTTGCTTCGCTGAAGCTCGATGATGCCAAATGGGAAGTCACAGATAGCCGAGTCAAAGTCGCCGGACAGGACGTGAAACTGGCTGGAACCGGAGTGCTAAATGCAGACCTTCCGTTCGAGCTGTCGCTCGTCAGTAGCGATATCGACGCCAGCCAGTTGCTTCGGCAATTGAAAAACCCGGACCTTGCCAAACAATTGGACGGTTCGATTCAGTTGACCGCCAAAGTAGACGGCACTCAATCCCGAGGGATTGCACACGCGGTGGCAACCATCGAGTCCGCATTCCTGGATGTCCGGTCGCAGCCAATCAAAAACCTCAAAGTCGTCGCGGATTACACGCCGGCACGAATTCAGCTCGATATCGCAACTGCAGAATTGGCTGGCGGTACGGTTGGCGGATTTGCAGCGTGGCAAAACGCGAATGATGTGATTCGCGGCATTCCCTCGGAAGCCGCTCTCAAAATCAAAACGGTAGAGTTGGATGACCTGGTTTTGGTGGAGCTTCCCATCCCAATCGGCGGACAGGCATCGGGAGTGCTGAGTTTCGGGACTAAGAAACGAGACGGTCTGGATGATTGGAATTCGAGTGGACAACTTCAAGTTGACAGCTTCAAGGCGGCGGGAACTGGATTCGGTGACGCCAAGTTAGCTTGGACTAAGGAGTTGAACTCAGGTGAACTGCTTGGAAACGTGAACCTTCACCAAGGGAATGGTTCGATCGTATCCAACGTTTCGGTGGAATTTGACAACCAGCCTGGTTCGACGATGCGTGCGACCACACTGCGCCAATATCGAGCCGAAGGTCAATTAAAATCCTATGATTTCGTCGCTCGAATCGGAACCGGTCCCGCCGGCGTTATCCCCATGCGGCTGTTGGGGCGATTTGACATTTCGGGTTCGCCGGCGGAATGGCTCGAACAAGGCGAAGCGACGTTGTCGAATTCGCTTGCAAAAATCGGTGATCGTCTGCTGAGACTCGAATTGATGGACGTGTCGTTCAATGAATCGGAATACAGGGTCGAGCGTTTTCGGTTGCTTGATCCGGATGGGCGAATTGCAGGCGCTGCCAGTCTCCGGCGGGACAATGCTGGGGAACATTTGCTGCGACTGCGTCTGATCGACGTTCCGCTCAATACTTATCTTGAACGAATTGTGCCAACATCGCTTAGTTCGTTCGACGGCGTCGCTTCCTTGGATTTTGAGCTTCGAAAAAACGCAGCCAGCGACGACCTCTTGTGCGACTGGACGGGCGGCATGCGCGGCAATTTGTCCTCGTTGAAATACAAGGGCAATGCAATTGGAGAGTTGGATTTCCAGGGTGATATTGATGATGATTTGGTGACGGCCAATGTCGACGGACAGATCATCGGTGGTGTGGCAAAAGGCACACTGATATTGCCACTTTCGGTTTTTGACAAAACACCAGCGTCGAATTCAGTTCCCGCAAGAACGGAAGTCAAAATAGCCAGTGTTCAAGCACAGCGTTTGGCGGGGTTACTTTTCGAAAGTCCGTTAGCCAGGAAAATTGCCGGCTCCATTTCTGTCGAATTTAGCGCAGCAGCAAGCTCGTATTCCAATCTCGAGGTCGTGGGTAAGATCCAATTGCCTCTGATCAAATACCAAAGTAACACGATTGCCCGCGATCTCACCGCCAACTTGAGATACTCCGGAAACAAACTGTCCGTGGCACGATTGTCGGGCGGGTTTGCCGGTGGTCGCATTGATGCGCAAGGGTACCTCAAACTTGACCAGGAGGATATTTCAACTTTGGGAGGTGGCCGAATCAATTTTGTGGCTCAACGTTTGGACGCAAACCGTCTTGTTTCCATCGTCGACAGCGATTACGCAAAACACTACGAAGGCTCACTCGACTATCGCGGTACAGCGGTTTATCATCGCGGGATACAGCTGGCTGGAAGTGCGACCGCAAGAAACGCAAAACTTTTTGGGATTCCCATTCAAGTCGCTCGTGGAAAACTTCGAACCGAGTTTACGAAACTAGGCGGATTTTCCCGCGCCGTTTCCCGCGACCTGCACGGTTCAGCTGTCGGGGGTAGTTTTGCAGCAGCCTTGGATATTCGCCGCGGGACGAAATATACGCTGAAGACGTCCGGTAATGTTTCGCGAGGTAAGCTGGAACAGCTTGGTCGAGCGATCGGTTTTGAGAGAATTGTTGGAAGTGGAGTCTTCAACGGCAGCTTCGATTTGAGTTCCAATCAGATTCAATCAATCCGTGCGCTGACTGGCGGACTGAAGATTGATTTTGAAAATGGCGATGTGAATAGCATACCGTTGCTTTCCAGCATTGACCGTTTTGTTCCGCTCTCACAATTCGGCTCGACCGACATCGAAAACGGCCGGCTTAATGCCCGCGTCGGCCAAGGACAATTGCGTATCTCGGATCTGATCGTTAACAGTAACGCTTTCCTGTTGGCCGCGAACGGAAATGCAGCGCTGGATGGTTCCAGGCTTGACCTTGATCTGGTCGTCCAGACGGGTGGAGGCGTTCAGCAGCAATTGACGCTCAATGCGATCGATCGGCTGCTTTTATTCTCCGTTCCCCAAGTCGCAGCAGTCAGCGAGCTGAACGAGTTGATTCGCAACCGCTCAGTGTTTCTTCATGTAGCAGGCAGCACGTCGCGACCCGTCATTCAACCGAAGACCGCCCAAACAGCGGCCAAGGCGTTTGTCGAGAACCTGGGAAGGGAAATCCTTGGCACGTCGCCCAACGTCAAGCAGTAAATCATCTTTGGCAAATGCATGCTTGTTAAAGTTTGACGATTACAAAGCCTGGTCTTCGGATCTGATGAGAAAGTCGCTTCTCACTTGCGTTGTGCCGATTAAACCGAATGCCGCCAATGTCTTGATTGCGTCGATTTTAATTGGAAACACCCGGTGAGCCGTATGTCCTCAACAAGCCAACTCGCGAGCCGCCTCATGTCGCTCGCCATCGGTTGCCTACTTATTTGCGGGGCAAGTGGTTGTAGTAGCTTTGGCTTGAGTTTATGGCCCGCTCAATTTCAGCTGCTCCCTAAAACAAAACAGTTTGCAGCAGCCTCGCCACTTCCCTCCGGCCTCCCGAATGAACTGGCAAAGTTCGGAGTTCGAGATTATTTCGTCGAGCCCGGCGACCGAATTCTGATCGAACCGGTCAATTTGGAATCCGCAATTGGCTCCCTGGGCGATCAAAAAATCCAGGTTGATGGTTCGGTCGATTTGGGCAAGTTTGGACGGATTCGCGTGACGGGAATGTCCATCGAGGAAATCGAACAAGCCGTAGAAAACCAAATTGCGATTTATGGTGAGCGCGAACCAATCAATGTTCAGCTGATTGAATCCAATGCTGCCGTGGTCTACGTCATTGGCGAAGTTGGTTCACCAGCGGCCTATTCGATTGACGGGCATGAACACGTGCTCGACGCGATCTTGCAGGCGGGCGGTCTGACGTCAAAAGCATCGCCCTGCGACATCGTACTGGTGCGACCGACTGCACCCAAGGATTGCCGAGTCGTTTTGCCAGTTTGTTATCGACAAATAACGCAACTCGGGGACGTGACCACCAACTACCCATTGCAACCCGGCGACCGAATCGTCGTCGGCTCACGAGGTCTGTGGGAAGAGCTGGCATTTTGGAAACAACTTCACGCCTGTGATCGCTGCTGCCGGAGCTGTTGCGTCGAATGCCAACCTTCAAATGCCCAATATGAAGGCCGTTTCGCAAGCCGACAGCAACCGTTCATGCTTCCAGCCAAACAGGCAGGGCAAACAAGTGAAAACGGTGCCAGCCCGAATCGCACCGACAACGGCGATTATCGTCAAAGCCAACCTGCCGGTTCAGATTCCGCACCCGATTCAAAATCCGACGAAGACTTGTTCCTGCCACCGGTTCCAACGGATGGGTCTCAAAAATAGCGCGTTCATGGACCCTCCGCTGTCCCGAAATCTCTAGCACGGGCAACGATTGTGTCATGCCCAGCGGACTTCAGCCACGACAGTCTGAAGTTGAAGATACTGCGTGCGAGTGCGGCACCCAAAGTCTGATCACTGGTCAGGCGGCACGGTGCCAACCGGTTTCATTGGAATCTGACGACGAATGATTCGATTCCGCCGATTCCTGTGGAGGGTTTATGTCCCCTGCTCTGTTCGTATTGCGCGAGGGGAAAAATAATTCGTTGCGGCAAGTCAGCCACCATAGGATCGCAAGGACAGCCAGCAAGGCCATTCCCATTTGCACTGCCCGTTTAAAGAAGTGATCCGTGATAAGAATTCCTTTTTCCGCGAGCGTGTCGATCTTCAAGTTGGCCGACGAATCAACTTGATCGACAATTTGATGACCGAAACTGGTGAGGTTTTCGGTGGCGGCGATGCGCTCCCTTTTTAGGGCATCCAGGATCGTCTCACGCTCCTTTTGGAATTCCAGCATGACGGCAACCCGTTCCTGTTCGAGTTGTCGCATTGTGTCGAACTGAATTTTTTCCAGCGACTTCATCGTAGCGATTCGCTCCTCGGAGATGGTGTTCCGCAGGATGTCACGTTCCTGGACTACCAGATTTGGAATGGAATCGGCAACGCTCGTCATAATTCTGACACTTTCCGTCGCGGATGTGATCTCGTTCAGCACGGTCTGAAACGCGTCATCTGGAATCGCTTCCAGGACCAGCAGTTCCGCCTGCCAGCGAGCCTGTTTGGGAAGGAATTCTGCATACATCGCCGACAGCTTGTGGAATTGGTCGATTTGACCATCCAGGTTTCCGACGACTTCCTTAAAATCCCGGTCCTTGATCGTGATTTCCGCAATGTAGTCGGTGTAATGTTCCGCGATCGAGGCTCGGTCAAAATACAGATTCTGAATTGGATGGTCGGATGCGAAGCGGGTCGCAAACTCCTCTCCGATCGGAAACTCCTTGCCAATCCTGGCCAGGATCTGATCAAAAGATTGTTCCAGCTGAAGCGTTGTTTCGACCGCGATTGCCTGTCCTGGGCCAAACATTCTCGATGACTTGGGATGGCGAAAAAGATCCAGCGATTGTTTATTAAGAATCCAGATGTTCAGAAACGCTGCCAAAGGGTCACGCCTCGTGGCGGCCTGAAAACAGGTCGAGATTCCGTTCGATTTCCAAAGCAACGCGTTTTTGTGAATCTCCGATTCGCTCGTTTGCGTGATGATTTGGTCGGCAGCAAGTTCTACGCGGCTGGCATACTGCAGCACCAGGTCATCCAGAATGGCTCGCAGTTCAGCCGAACTCATGCCAGTCGCTGATTGCTGTTCCAATAACCCGCTGGCTTCCTTAAAAGACTGGCATCCGCTCAGACTCGCAGTAAGCAGCAGACAGAGAATTACGGGTAAGTTACGGCGCGACAAATTCATGCATCGGCTGTTACCATGCATTGGAGTGTAGTGCAAGGCAAGCAAAGCTAGCGTTTGCCGGTCCTCCCGAAGATATCATCTACCGCAGGACAATTCCCAGAATTCGTCGCCCATTCTTTGCTTTCACGCGCCACCGATATCCGTTCAAAGGATTTTGATTTCGGTCCATTACAATGCCGACGGCGTCGCTGCAGTTCTTGATCCGGCCTTTGGCCAATCTCAATTCTTGAAAGACGAACTGAGAGGATTACCAAGATGAAAAACATTACCTAAGATTCAATTGCCAACTCACGCCGAACTTGTCGCTGACCCACCCGAACTGTTGGCTGAGACCGTAGTCGTCAAGCGGCATCATGACTTTGCCGCTGTCTGAAAGCTTCGCGAATCGCTTTTTGAGCTGATCCTCGTTTTCGCATTCTACAAAAAAGGAAAAGGATGGCGTGAATTCGAAATCATGTTTAACAGGGCTGTCGGTGAACATGATCCGTTGCCCCGCAATCTCGATGGTTGCAGTTTTGACCGTGCCTTGTTTTCCGTTCTCTCCCGCTTTGTATTTGGTCACGCTTTTGACCTTTGTATCGGGAAAAACGGTTTCGTAAAAGTTAATTGCTTCTCCGGCTTGGCCCGTGAACATGAGAAACGGGGTCACGTTCGTCTGGATTTCCGGTTCCGTCTGTCTGGTCATTGTGGCGGTCTGAAATGTCTTCCATTCTCCTTGGTCGTTCATCATTTTCGAAACGGCGGCAATCTCGTTTTCAGACTTGAACTCATAGATGTCGAGATAGCGTCTGGTCTTCTTTGTGTTTGTAAAGTCCGGGCCTTCGGCTTCCAAAGTCAAAATCTTGCCAGCTGAGTCCAGCGAACCTGAATAGTGCCACTCGTAGCTCGAAGTCGAGTCAATCCAACTGCCGGTGAATTGTTTTTTCTCTGCGTCATAGCTGATCGACTGAATGGCGGTATAGTTTTGGCCAGCTTGCCCGCTGAGTTCGTTGACGATCCAATGATTTCCAAAGGCTCGGGATTTCATGATGCCCCTGTTACCCGTCGCCCAGGTCCCTTCGAACTGTCTTAGCCAATCGAATCCGGCAAGCCTGGCTTTTTGGTTTTCCGTCGTTTGCGCTTCCTGCGCAAAACAGATGGGCGCCAAACAAATTGAAATTCCCAGTTGCAGCAAAACAAATGCGTGAATCAATGATTTCATCGTATTCCTCATTTCGGGCCAATGTCTTGCATTGCTGAATCGAGTAACACTAATTTACAGGTATTCCGTCGCTCGCGAAATCAACTTTTACCATTCAAGATAATGAACAAGGTGTTGAGTATTAGCGAATACTAATATAAGATTGCACTTAATCAAGAGTCGCTTCAAACATTTTTGAAAAGAGGGGCAGATGGACTACGGCAACGCATTAGGAATCGAATATCGACGGGTAAAAGACGCAGAACATGATGGCCAGCCGGCCCGTGTCGTCAGCGGCGCTCGCTCATACGCAACCAGCGGCTGAGGACTTGTGGGACGCGGTCACGAATGCCGAGCGTATTCCCCGCTGGTTCCTGCCGATCACTGGCGACTTGAAACTGGGTGGCCGGTATCAGTTGGAAGGAAACGCCGGTGGCGAAATCACGCGCTGCGAACCACCGGAAGCTTTGGACGTTACCTGGGAATACGCCGAAAACGTAAGCTGGGTGACGATACGACTTGAAACGGATGGTGACGGAACGCGTCTGACGCTGGAGCACACCATGTTGAAGGACGAAGCCAGCGAGGCCCATTGGAAACAATTTGGTCCCGGAGCGACGGGTGTTGGATGGGACCTCGGTTTTGTCGGCATGGGCCTTCATCTGGAAAGTGGCGAAGCCCTTGATCAAGAGGAAAGCCACGCTTGGATGGCATCGGAGGCGGGAAAAACGTTTATTCGTGAATCCGCCAGAGCGTGGGGAGAAGCGCATATTGAATCTGGGGAATCCGCTGAGGTCGCGAATGCCATGGCCGAACAAACCGCCAAAGCTTACACCGGTGAGTGACCGGCGACGATGTTCGTAATGAATGCTTTTGAATGAACGCTTTCAATATTCTGAGCGATCCGGTGCGCCGGCGAATTCTCGAACATTTGGCCGACCAAGCCTTGTCTTCTGGCGAGGTTGTTGAGGCCGTTGGCGAAGAGTTCGATATCACGCAGTCAGCCGTATCGCAACATCTCAAGGTATTGCGCGAGAACGGATTCGCAACCGTGAGGGTCGACGGCGCGCGTCGTATCTATTCGCTCGAAACAACTGGTTTGGAAGACATTGCCCAATGGCTGGAGCCCTTCCGTCACTTCTGGGAACCAAAATTCTCAGCCCTCGCCAAAGAGGTCGCCCGCGGGAAACAGAAACGAAAAAGGTGAACTGGTTTTGTTCTGTTTCTGAAACACGGAGTCATGGAGAAATACACGCATCAAACTCTGTGCCCTCCGCCAGCCTTGTCGGGGGGCAAAGCGACACGTCAGCACGGCCAGCCCAGACAATCGGCCGGAGACGAATTCCTGGATGGCCAAGGGGAAACGGCGGCTATTTCTGCAGACGTTGCGTAACAGGAACCACCGCGCGCGAACCAAAGGGAAAATAGCGGAGCGCAAACGACAAAGCCCGCCAACCATTGCTGGCGGACTTTTGGAGTTTGCTTGGTCGTCCAAAGGAGATCAGACGAGGTCGAATCGATCAAGATTCATCACCTTGTCCCAGGCAGCCACAAAGTCATGCACGAACTGCTCCTGCGAGTCGTCACACGCATAGACTTCCGAGATGGCCCGCAGTTGTGAGTTCGAACCAAAGACAAGGTCGACAGCCGTGCCTGTCCATTGGACTTCATCCGTGCCGAACTTGCGTCCTTCGAAGAAGTGCTCACACTTGTCGGACTTTTTCCATTCAATGCCCATGTCGATCAAGTTCACAAAGAAATCATTGGTCAACGTTTCAGGCTGTTCGGTGAAAACACCAAGCTTGGACTGCCCGACGTTTGCATTCAGGACTCGCATTCCACCGACAAGCACCGTCATCTCCGGAGCGGTCAATGTCAGCAGGTGCGCCCGATCCAGAAGCAACTCTTCCACCGGACGGTCGAATCCGTCCGAGAGGTAAACGTAATTTCGGAATCCGTCTGAAGTCGGTTCAAGTACGGCGAAGGACTCGACGTCGGTCATCTCCTGTAAGGCATCGGTGCGACCTGGCGAAAACGGAACCTGCACCTCGTGCCCTGCCTTTTTCGCGGCTGCTTCGATGGCGGCGCAACCTCCCAGAACGATCACGTCAGCAAGCGAGACTTGCTTGCCGCCCGCTGGTTGCGAATTGTTGAAGTCCGATTGAATCTGCTCCAGAACGGGCAGCACCTTCGCCAGCTCGGCTGGTTGGTTGACTTCCCAGTCCTTCTGCGGAGCGAGGCGAATCCGTGCGCCGTTTGCGCCGCCCCGTTTGTCAGTGCCGCGGAATGTTGAAGCTGACGCCCAGGCGGTCGTGACCAGTTGCGAAACGGTCAGTCCTGACGTAAGGATCTTGGCTTTGAGGTCAGCGATGTCCTGCTCTCCGATCAATTCATGATCGACTTCAGGAACCGGGTCTTGCCACAATTGCGGCTCGGGAACCAACGGGCCAAGGCAACGTGACACCGGACCCATGTCACGGTGCGTCAGCTTGTACCACGCCTTGGCAAAGGCGTCCGCAAACTCATCGGGGTTCTCGTGAAAGCGTCTTGAAATGGGCTCATAGATCGGGTCCATCCGCAGCGCGAGGTCCGTCGTGAACATCATCACCGCGTGCTGCGTTGACGGATCATGAGCATCCGGCGCAGTGGCGACGGCAGATCCATTTGCTTTCGGTGTCCATTGGTTCGCACCGCCAGGACTTTGCGTCAGTTTCCAATCGTAGCCGAACAGGTTGTCAAAGTAGTTGTTGTCCCACTTTGTTGGCTCGGTGGTCCAGGCGCCTTCCAAACCGCTAGTGATCGTGTCGCCGCCTTTGCCGGTACCAAAGCTGTTTTTCCAGCCGAGACCTTGCTGTTCCAGGGGGGCCCCCTCCGGTTCGGGACCGAGGTACTCGGCATCACTTGCCGCACCGTGGGCTTTGCCAAACGTGTGTCCGCCAGCAATCAAAGCAACGGTCTCTTCATCATTCATTGCCATTCGGCCGAACGTTTCGCGAATGTCGTGAGCTGCGGCAAGCGGGTCGGGGGTTCCGTTGGGGCCTTCCGGATTCACGTAGATCAGGCCCATTTGAACCGCACCGAGAGGGTTCTCAAGCTCGCGATCGCCCGTGTAACGCTTGTCGCCCAGCCACTCACTTTCAGGGCCCCAGTAAACGTCGCCTTCGGGTTCCCAGACGTCTTCGCGTCCACCGGCGAAACCAAATGTCTTGAAGCCCATCGACTCCAAGGCACAGTTGCCGGTATAGACCATCAGGTCAGCCCACGAAAGTTTCCGACCGTACTTTTGCTTGATCGGCCAGAGTAACCGGCGTGCCTTGTCGAGGTTCGCGTTGTCGGGCCAACTGTTGAGAGGCGCGAATCGGAGTGTGCCCGAGGAAGCGCCACCGCGCCCGTCACCAATTCGATACGTGCCTGCACTGTGCCACGCCATGCGAATGAAAAGCGGGCCGTAGTGACCGTAGTCGGCTGGCCACCAATCCTGCGATGTCGTCATGACTTGTATGATATCGTTCTTCAATTCATCCAAGTCGATTGTTTGGAATTCTTTGGCGTAGTTGAATCCCCCATCCATCGGACTGGTCATGGGCGAGTTCTGGTGAAGCATCTTCAGATTCAACTGATTCGGCCACCAATCACCATTGGACAAAGCCCCAGCTGCCGTGTGTCTTTGAGCCGCACCCACGACTGGGCATTTACTGATGTCAGTGCTCATCTTTTTCTCCCTCCAATCGGCTTACCATTTTTCAGATTATTCTTATACAAGAGTCATAAGTTGATGTGAAGTAGTGAGGTTTTTGGCATAACTATTGCGAATGCCATTGATTCGTCTGGCTAATCGCACGTCTGCGGCGTGTGGATGCAAACATATCCCGCAACACGTATCGGAAGAGAAGAACACGCCGCTGGGCGATCACGATCAACCTCGGCTTCCGGAGATGACATCGATTTAGGTCACGTGTTTCCGAGCCTCTTGCGAGTTTCCGTCCGCGTCAAACGGGGAATAATCGACCGGACCAGCTCGTCTCAGCAACCGGCCACCGTGCCGCTTGACTCTTGACAGTGATGTCTCTGCTTTACATCGAGAACAGTTCGCGCAACAACTTAATTTCCCCGTGTGGCAAATTTTATGGCCTGCGGCGCTTTGAATGAGACGAATTCTGTTTGATGCCTCGATACGTTCGACCCCTAACCTTGATCGTCACGTCGGTAACTTGTTGGTCGCCGTCGCGTCGAAACTTGAATGTTTGAGGACCCATGTCTCCAATGCGAAAAAACAGGTCTTTCGCTTCGGGATAGATTTGCTCTTGTTGGTTGTCCGTTTCCGCCACGACATAAAATCGATTGTCTTTCACGAAGAACCTCGCGTTGACTTTGTCGGCCAGGCCAACATCAAATGTGTAAGTCCCTGCGAAATCCCGAAAAGTGCTGGGCTCGATGTCCTTGGATCTCCTGGCTTCGGTTTGATCGAGGATGTCCTGCTTGCGTCTTGTTTTGAACGCTTCAAATCGTTTGTTTTTTGAAAACAGCGATGGCAGGTCGAGCTCGTGGGCGCCTTTTTCAAGCTCCTTTTTGAGATCGATGCACACAACTTCTTCGAAATTGTGGAAGTGATAGAGGTAGATCAACCCCTGCTTCAAATCATAAACGTTCGAGTATTGCGTCGGTGCACGGCCATTCTGGCGCGTGGCGGCCAAGACGTCTCGGCAAGACTCGACGGAGACGGGATCGCCCTTTCCCAACAGCTGAATCGCGGCTTTGTAGCGTGGACAGGGATATTCGTCCGCTGCGTTCAAAGACTGATAAAAGTTCGTAACTACCTGGTGATCTTCCTTGATCCGCAGAAACTCATCGCCTTCAATGATGACCGAGTCACCATGCTGATCACCAAACATCAGCATGGCATTGGCAAGGAACGTGAGATCATGTTTCTCGAATACGGCGACGACTTCCGCAACGGTTTTGCAGTTCGCCATCACGTAGTCGGAGAGGTTGCCGTCAAATCGCGATTTGTCAGTCGACTTTTTGATTTTGTTCTCGGCCGTTGCAAAGCCATCGAAAAAGAGGCCGGCTTCGTTCATTCCGCCTTGCGGGTAAAAATTGTCGAATCCGAAATAGACTCGGCCCAGCTTTCCAGCAACTCCCCGATTGCTACCTTCTTTTGGCACGTACCAGATCTTCGTATCGGTGAGCCAGAAATCCTCATTGTTGCCGGCCAATGCCAGGCCGTTGCGATAAACAACGAAGGCCGTACAGGCATGTGCCATGGGGACCATCAGGACGACGACGAGCAGGCATGCCAGAAATTTTGAAAACACGAAACGTCTCCCTGCATGCAACGATGGCTTAAATGTCTTACCTGCCGAAGATTATATCGCTCAATCCTTGGGCCAATCAAACCTATCAGTTGCCATTGAATGGTTTGAAACACGTTGTCGCAGAGTTCTATCCCATTTTTTTCTTTGTGCCGTCCGTGCCCCTGTGTTTCCAACTTTCCCGCGGAAAAAAGGACCTATTCAGGTTTCGGAACGTGCTGGTCGACCAAAATTGAATTGCCGTCCGGATCGACGATCACAAAACTGGCAGGGCCTTTGGTCGCGGGGTCCGCCTCGGTCACGGGGGTAATTCCGCGCTCTTTGATGGTCGCCTGCAGGTCACGCACGTCCTGGAAATTCTCAAGCGTCTCCGTTTTGTGGTTCCACCCTGGATTGAACGTCAGGATATTCTTGTCGAACATCCCCTGGAACAAGCCAATCGTGGTGGTGCCGTTTTGCATGATCACATAATTTTGTTCAAGGGCGCCGCCGACTTGCTGGAAATCGAGCTTTTCATAAAACGCCTTGGATGCTTTGATGTCCTTGACGGTCAGACTGACCGAGAAATTTCCAAACTTCAGTTTGTCATTGCCCTCGCCCCTTGGTTTTTGCCTCTCCGGATTCTGATTGATTGCCGCTGGTTCCTGGGTCGATTGATGGGTCGTCTTCGCGTTTTCTTGTGCGCTAATTGTCCCGGAGCCAGCGGATCGGTTGGTAAATGCAATCGCCGAAATTGCGAACAGCAAACTACAGGCAACGGTCGCGATTTTCAATGCGCTCATGAAAGCCTCCTGTGGGGACACAAAGTCCGGTTGGTTCAGAATAGCTTCTATTTATAGACAGGATTGACAGAATGAACAGGATGTAAAGCATTCGTATCCAATTAATCATGGACATCCGGTCATTGATAAAAAAAGGCTCGCCAACCGGAGTTGGCGAGCCTTCAGGTTATTGTGCCGCGCAGTCGCGGTTCGATACCTTCGTCAACTAACGTTGACTGAGCGCCACGGGCTCAGATCCGTTTCGACGAGCTGGATCAAGGTCAAAACGGTCGAGATTCATCACCTTGTTCCAGGCTGCGACAAAGTCATTGACGAACTTCTGTTTCGAATCGTCGCTGGCATAAACTTCCGCGAGAGCGCGAAGTTGCGAATTTGAACCGAATACGAGATCAACTCGAGTGCCAGTCCATTTGACTTCACCCGATTTGCGGTCTCGCCCTTCGAACATGTTCTCGCCCTTGTCGGACTTCTGCCACTGGGTGTCCATGTTCAACAAGTTTACAAAGAAATCATTGGTCAGCGTCTCCGGCCTGCTTGTGAAGACACCCGATTGAGAATCCTCAAAATTCGCGTTCAGGACTCGCATGCCGCCGACAAGTACCGTCATCTCGGGCGCGGTCAACTTCAGCAATTGTGCCCGATCCACCAGCAACTCTTCCGGACGTCGATCGTGTTCCCTGTAGAGGTAGTTGCGAAACCCGTCTGCGGTCGGTTCCAGCACAGCAAAAGATTCCACATCGGTCATCTCCTGCGTTGCGTCAGTGCGCCCGGGCAAGAACGGAACTTGCACGTCGTGTCCGGCCTTGTTTGCAGCTTGTTCAACTGCAGCACACCCGCCCAGCACAATCAGATCGGCAAGCGAAACTTTTTTGCCCCCGGTCTGCGAGCTGTTGAAATCCTGTTGGATTTTCTCCAGCCTCTGTAAGACCTTCGCGAGTTCAGCCGGTTGGTTGACTTCCCAGTCTTTCTGTGGGGCCAGGCGAATGCGGGCACCGTTTGCTCCACCACGCTTGTCCGAGCCTCGGAACGTTGACGCGGATGCCCAAGCGGTCGAGACCAGTTGTGACACGGACAATCCTGAGTTAAGAATCTTTCCCTTAAGGTCAGCGACGTCCTTTTCCCCGATCAATTCATGATCCACCACGGGAACAGGATCCTGCCACAACTGCGGCTCCGGAACCTCCGGGCCGAGGCACCGCGAATAGGGACCCATGTCGCGATGAGTCAGCTTGTACCACGCCTTGGCAAAGGCTACTTCGAATTCCTTCGGGTTCTCATGAAAGCGTTTTGAAATCTTCGCATAGGCCGGGTCGAATCTCAGCGCCAGGTCAGTCGTAAACATCATTGGAGCGTGAGACTTGGCAGGATCGTGCGCATCCGGCACGATGTCTGCCGCAGCGGGATCCGTCGGAACCCATTGAAACGCACCCGCGGGGCTCTTTACCAGATCCCAATCGTAGGCAAATAGATGCTCGAAGTAGTCGTGTGACCAAGCGGCCGGCGTGGTGGTCCAAGCCCCTTCCAGGCCGCTGGTGATCGTGTCGTCAGCATTGCCTGTTCCAAACGTGTTTTTCCAACCAAGACCCATTTCTTCGATGGGGGCCGCCTCGGGTTCCGGACCGACATTTCCCTTGGGGCTGGCAGCACCATGAGCTTTGCCGAATGTGTGGCCGCCCGCGATGAGGGCCACGGTTTCTTCATCGTTCATTGCCATGCGGCCAAAAGTTTCCCGAATGTCTCTGGCTGCCTCAAGCGCACTCGGCTTGCCATTGGGCCCTTCCGGATTGACGTAGATCAAACCCATCTGCACGGCGGCAAGAGGATTTTCGAGATCTCGATCGCCACTGTATCGTTTGTCGGCCAGCCACTCGCTCTCCGGCCCCCAATAGATGTCCTTTTGCGGCTCCCAAACGTCTTCCCGACCACCTGCGAATCCATACGTCTCAAATCCCATCGACTCCAAAGCGCAGTTGCCGGCGAGGACCATCAGGTCGGCCCACGAGATTTTATTGCCGTACTTCTGCTTGATCGGCCAGAGCAGCCTGCGAGCCTTATCGAGGTTCGCATTGTCGGGCCAACTATTGAGAGGTGCAAAACGTTGTGTGCCGTAACCAGCGCCACCTCGGCCGTCCGTGACGCGATAAGTACCTGCACTGTGCCAAGCCATCCGAATAAATAGCGGTCCATAGTTGCCGTAGTCAGCCGGCCACCAGTCCTGGGACGTTGTCAGCAACGCATTGATGTCCTTCTTTAAGGCAGCCAGATCAAGTTTTTTGAACTCTTCGGCATAATTGAAATCGGCACCCATTGGATTACTTTTGGGCGAATTCTGATGGAGCATGTCCAGATTCAGGCGATTCGGCCACCAGTCCTGATTCGAATAGCCACCAGCCGTCGTCGCGGTACCCATTTTTTCGTCAGAAGCATCGCCCGCATTTGCGTCTTTGGCAGCGGTGAAAGTGGCGCCAGTCACCGGACACTTGCCACCGGCCGCCATATTTTCCCCATGACGTCCGATAGATCGCGAGCCGTCATGAAAGGCAACTGGTTGCGCATCGTTGGTCAATGGATCGGAACTGGTCCCTTGGGCCAGCACAGGTCCACCATTCATTGCGACCAAACATCCAAGGGCCAAGGCACCAAGCCAAACGGAATTTGCACCTCTGAGTTGTTGCATCCTGTTTCGTCGAGCACTTGCGTTCATCGCAGGGCACTTGCGTGCAGTATCTGACATGAAAATTCTCCTTTGAGTTTGATTGAAAGTTGGTTGGTTTGAATTCGAATCGAGAGTCCGTTGGTGTTCAGTCACCACCCGAACGCTGTGCCGCCGCGAGGCACTCGGGACAGGTACCCCAGTAAATCACCTCCGCCTCATCGATCTGATAGCCCGCGTCGGTGGCGGCGGTCAAGCAGGGGGTCTCACCGACGGCGCAATCGACATCGACCGTTCGTCCGCAGGTGCGACAAATCATGTGATGGTGGTTGTCACCGACCCGATCCTCATACCGCGCCGACGAACCCGCGGGCTGAATGCGCCGAATGAGGCCCTTTTCAGCCAGAATCCCCAATGCGTCATACACCGCCTGTCGCGAAATGGCACCGATTTCGGCGCGAACCTCCGCGGCGACGTCGTCCGCTGTGCAATGAGGCCGATCCGAAACGGCCCGCAGCACAGCCAAACGTTGCGCCGTGATTTGAACACCGTGTTCGCGAAGCTGGTTGGCGAGATCGTTCGACATGGCTTCTTTATAGTCAAATTTTGGACTTTGTCAAGAATTGGACTGGGGCAATTTTAAGTTTGGGAAGGTTCTCGTCCATTTATAGACGACTCCGCCGCCGGCGAATCACGGCTCGGCTGCGTGAATTTCCGAAGAGGATGAGAATTCAAACCGGATTGACGTTGGTTGCCAAGAAAACGCGATTGTCGACCACCTGTGACGGTTTCAGTCTCGCTACCAGATAGCTTAGCTGAAGCTTAGTTCGGTTGTCTGTAGTTGCCCAACAAGTTCTTTAACTTGCTTTGCCGTCCTGCAATGAAGGCATGCATTAGCGATTTCCCAGGCATCATGGCAACCGATATGACGTAATGCATTGCGTACATCGGCAGCTCGATTCGGATTTACGCTGAGCTCACGGATGCCCAAGCCAATCAGTAAGCAAGCGAAATCCGGCTCTCCCGCAGCCTCGCCGCAGACGCTGACCGGACATTGTCGTTTCTCAGCAGCTTTGACGACTTGAGATATCGCATTGAGTACTGCTGGATGCATGAAACTGATGTCGGTCGCCGCCTCGGCCAAATTTCTGTCGGTTGCAAGCATGAGCTGCGTCAAGTCATTGGTACCGATCGCCAGGAAATCAGATAGTTCGGTGATCTCGTCCAAGGCAAAAATTGCCGCCGGTGTTTCGATCATGGTTCCGATTTTCGGCCGGCATATCGTGTTGGATTCATCGACAAGCCGATCAACGATTGCAATGGCTTGCGCCAGCTCATCGGAATCGATTACCATCGGAAACAGAATTCGGATATTGGCCGATTGAGCGACGTGCAAGATCGCACGGAGCTGGGTTTCGAGGATCGATTTCTCCTCCAGTGAGAATCTCAATCCCCGATGTTGCAGGTAGTGACTCGGTTCCACTTCATCCGCCAAAAGGAAGGGCGGTATCTTGTCGCCGCCGAGATCGAAGGTCCTGATGACGAGCGGACGTCCAGCCAAGGCTTGAGCTATGCCTGAGTAGGATTCGACCTGATTCTGAAAACTGGGTGGTTCCCGCGCGTCAAGAAAAAGCATTTCTGTGCGAAACAGGCCCACACCTGAAAGATTGTGCTTGGCCACACCACTCGTTTCTTCCATCCGACCAATGTTCGCAACGATGGAGATCGCGACACCATCCTGTGTTGTACAGGGAAGTTTTTCAAGTTTCTCTTTCAATCTTGTGGATGTTTCATAATCTTGAATTTGGCAAGCGAAATTCTCTTCATCGGCCTTTGTCGGGTTGCAAATGATTTCGCCGGCCTCACCGTCAATGAGCAGCCGTGTTCCGGGAAGAATTTGCGAAGTCACGCCTGATATCGAGGTGATCGCCGGAATCCCCAGCGCTCGCGCCAAGATAAAAGTATGGCTGAATCTTCCACCCGTTTCGCACAGCACGCCTGTCAATCCCGATTGCGCCAATTCAATGATCTCGGAAGGCAGCAATTCGCGGGCGACGATAATCGAGTCGGGTATTAGTGGTTCATCGGTCCAGAGTAGTGCCCCAGACAAATTCCTCATCATATGGCGACCGATATCGCGAATGTCTTGTTCACGGGCGCGATGGTAGACGCTGCTTAGTCGTTGCAAGCGATCGACAATATTTTTCACCACCGATTCGAGTGCCTGTTCTGCATTAACAAGTTCACTTCCCACACGCTGTTTCACCAATGCGGCAATCTCTTTCGCAAGTGCACCATGCGCCAAAGCAAGGCCCACTGTATCAGACCCACCAACTACTTTGGATTCGCGTTCTTGATCCGCCAAATCCATTGTGGCTCTATTCAATGCCAAGTCGAGTCTGCTCCACTCCGAACTAATTTCGCTGTGCACAATTTCCCGATTGGGAAGTTGCAACTTTCGTTCAACAGCGAAATCATAAACGGTGGCGATACCACTCACGAAACCGGGTGATACGGGGAATCCTGCAAGACGAATCCGTTTGGTCTTCATGGTTCTCCATCCGTCTATTCGGGGGATTGATGCGAAGCTTGGGAGTCATCAAATTGCCGGTCGAGCGTGTTCCATACATAGGTCGACCAAGTCGGCGATTTTTGCCTCACCGACACACATGACGGTATCCGCACCACCCCAATAGATTTTCACGGTTCCATCCGGCTCAGGTACAGCGGCACAACTGAATACGACGTTGTGTACATAACCGGTCACCTCCCATGGATCTTCTGGTTGTAAAATCCAGGAATCACCAACTCCGATGATCTTGGTTGGATTGTGGAGGTCGTGCAACGCGACTCCCAGACGGTAGACGGAGCCGTCCATCGTTTTGAAAACTCCGTGGTAGATGGAAAGCCAGCCTTGCTGCGTTTTGATCGGCGGTGCCCCTGGGACCGATTTTCATTTCATCCCAGTGATAGGGCGCGGGCTTCATCACCAGTTGTGACTCACCCCAATAGATCAGGTCCGGAGAAAATGAGATCCAGATCGACCATGGTGAAATTTCCGAATGGGGACGGTCAAGGCGTGCGAAAAGTCCGTTAATTTTCTCGGGAAAGATAACGACGTTGCGGTAGTCTGCCTGAGTGATCAGCGAGACACGTTTGACTTCGGCACGAAATCCTTGTTGAAGCGAGTGCGATCCGGACGCCGTTTTTCGAATAGGCGCTATAGGTAATCAAGTAGTCGTCGTCCACTTTCGTAACACGTGGATCTTCGACACCAAACTCTTCGTAGGCAGCAAATCGTCCTTCCTTCGCAGGCATCAGGAAGGGTTGGGGGTCAGCGGTGAACTTGAATCCGTCTTCGCTGCGTGCCAATCCAATGATCGAGCGTCCAGTGCGAAGGTGCGATCGGAACAGCATGATATATTCGTCAGCGTGCTTGATAACCGCCGCGTTATGGACGGTTTCGACCTGGTAAGGGATATCCTTTTTTGTAAGGATTGGGTTTCCCGAAAATCGTTTGACGAGGATTTGACTCATATTTGATTGGCCATTTCACGTTGGAGAATCATCGCATATACAGCCTCATAACCATCGACCATGGTTTCAATCGAGAAATTCTGTTCGACGTGTTGACGGCAGGCAGCGGGAATAATTTCGGACGTTCGCTCAAGTGCCTGCACGGCCTCCGAAACGTTGTTGACCAGAAAGCCTGTCGTGCCATCGGCGATTACTTCGCGGCAGGAGCCCTGGTCCATCGCGATCACCGGCACACCAGCCGCATTGGCTTCCGCCAGCACAAGTCCGAATCGTTCGGGAATCGTGTTCAAGTGCAACAATGCTCGCCGCGTGCAAACAGTTCGTTCTTGCCAGCGACATCGACGGAGCCAAGAAAACGGATCAACCCGCCATCAAGGTGCGGTTCGACTTGTTCGCGAAAGTAATCTTCGTCCTGAATGATTCCGGCAATTAACAATGGCAATCCACTGTGGTGCGCTACTTCGATTGCCAAGTGCACGCCTTTGTCAGGATGGATCCGGCCGAGGAAGATGAGTTCTTCGCCGCGCGCTTCCTGGAGCGGATAAAGCGACAAGTCGATTCCGTTGTAGACAGTTGCCAGATAATTCAGCCCTGGCGCGCGATCCGAATCGCTGATGGAGACAAAGTTTCCGTCCCGGTACTTTTGATACACGCGCATGATTTGCGGGGACGAGAATCCGTGGATCGTTGTCAGGACCGGCGTGTTGACCAGCCGCGTGTAGGTCAATGCCATGAAGTCGTAGTGACTGTGAATCAGGTCAAACTCACTGGCTCGTTCGAAAACTTCGGAAATATGCAGATACTCGGCGACCTTTGGGTCGAAGCGTCGAGTCTTCTTCGTAACCGGTTTCGATGACGGCGTGCAGCCGCGCCGCAGTCACGGAATCGCCAGTCGCAAACAGTGTCACGTCCCAGCCGCGCGCCACGAGTCCCTCGGTAATGTTGCTGGCAACCGTTTCCCAAGCGCCATATCGACGCGGCGGAGTGCGCCAAGCGACAGGCGAAAGGACGGCAATTCTTTTTCCAAATGAAGCAGTTTGTGTAATCACTTCTTCAATACCTCTTTAATTTGCATCGCCGCCAAGACTTCCTCGACGGGAACGGTCGCGAACCCCGTGGCGTGATCGGCCAAGCCATAAGGAATGATCAGATTGCCGTTGTGCAGTAAGGCACCGCAGGTATAGACCACGTTAGGGACATAGCCTTTGCGTTCGTCCTGGTTTGGCTGCAACAATGGCTCCATCAGTCGTCCAATCACTTTGCTCGGATCGTCAAGATCCAACAGGAACGCACCGATGCAATATCGTCGCATTGGGCCAACGCCGTGACTGAGCACAAGCCAGCCAGCATCGGTCTCGATAGGTGATCCACAGTTGCCAATTTGAATGAGTTCCCATGCATACTCTGGTTTAAAAAGCAGTTTGCTTTCGTTCCAAAAATGGATGTTATCCGAATAGCTCAGGTAAATGCTTTCGTTGTCGTGCCTCGCGAGCATGGCGTAGCGTCCGTTGATTTTGCGAGGGAACATTGCCATACCCTTGTTTTGGGCCGCCGGGCCGTTCAAGGTAATAAAGCGAAAGCGAAGAAAGTCGGTCGTCTCGACCAATTCAGGCATTACGATTTTTCCGTTGAATGCCGTGAAGGTCGCGTAGTAGACGTAACCTCCGTCGTCTTTCTGAAAACGGACAAACCGGGCATCCTCGATGCCATTGCTTTGTGACGGAGTGGCCGGAAAGAGTATTCGTTGAGAGAGTTTTTGCTCATGCTCGAATTGGACTTCATAGTTTGATTGAGCCAACATCCTGATTCCGCTGGCAACCTTAAGATCTTCGTGAAGTACTCCCTCCGTATCCTGGTCTCGCTGGAATTCTTCGGTGATGCCGGAATTCAATTCCTCGATTTCAAAATACTCGTTTAGTCGATTTGTGACACGCTGCGAAAACTCACATTGCAATCCCAGCTCAGCCAGCTTACGTACGAATAAGCCTTTCTCAAATGTCGAATTTGGAATCTGTCGGGGCTCCGTCAAAAAATCCTTCCGGCGCGTCAATTTCAATCTCACTGTTTGCATGGACAATGCCAGAACGAAATGTAATCGACGAGATGTGCCCTTCTCCGGTGGCTCGCAGACTGAGAACGAATCTTAGCGATCCCGCTGGCAATCCAGTTTGATCCAAGTGCGGAACAATCGAAGGATTGAACAGAGCGGCAGACTCAAGCGAATACTCCGCCAGGAAACAGGCACCGATTAGTAGTCGCTTCTGCTCGGTCAATTTCCCGTTGGAATTTCGATTGCCCCAAACCTGTTCAAACCTTTGCTGGAAACTTCGATGGAGTTGCCGGTGCCGCACGGAGAATTCCCTGGTGAGCTCATCCAATAGTGACTCCACCTGCGAATCGGGAATCGACAGAATCCGTTCAATGATCCGATCGATACGACCGGAATCTCCGGGGTTGAACGGACGCAGCAAAACGCGTGACTGATCCGGTTGAAGAACGATTCGAGAGCGTTTGACGTTGACCAGAGGTTGCATATGCTAACGCGGTGTTTGGGTTTTCGGCATTTCAATTTCGCATTTCATCCGAATCGCAGTTACCTCAATGACATTGCGGGTTCCGTTTCTTTGGTGAGAGGCGACCCATTGCTGAGACAGAGTAGTTCAGTCCAAAGGTAAGCAAGCGTTGATTCTGCACCTTGATTCCGGTTCAGTCCCAAACGCCCAAGTCCATCACAACAAGTTCCTGCATCAACATCAACCAGTGATTGTTCAATGCTGTTGTGGCCGGCAAACCATTGTTGGGCACGCACCGCAACCTCTCGATACGCCTGGTTGCCGGTTCTGTGAAAACCTGCAAGTGCAGCCGCCACCATCGTGGAAGCCTCCACGGGTTGTTGATCGTAGCCGGATTTTTCTTCGCCGCGAGAATACCAATTTTCGTTTCCGACAGGCCAGAAAATTCCTTCAGACGACGTGGTCGAGTCCAGGAAACCAAATGATGCCTCGGCGATTGACAAAAAGTCTTCATCGGGCCAACGTTCGCATGCTTCAAACAACGCATGTGGCAATACCGCGTTCGCATAAGTCATCTGTGACTCAAACCAAAGCCAGCCTGGTCGATACGAACGCCGATAACCATCAGCGATTCGATCGGCTGCCAGCTTTGCGATTTTTTCAAAACGCTCGATTTTCGGTACATTCGCACGCCACAAGATTGCCCAGGCCTGGATCAAATTGGCTTGCGCACGAAGACTTCTCAATTCGGTCATCGCGGGCAAACTGCTATCGAGCAACTCACGTGCTACCGATCGGATACCGTCGGGGAGGTTGCTGCCCACCACTTCGGCCAGTGCGAGCGCAGCCTGACCCTGACAATCACCGCACCCACCATCATCGAGCCAATCTCTCTGGTAGCTCATGAAATTGTGAAAGCCCTTCACTGGATGACGGGCATGCTCCAGAAAACTCAAGTAGCAGGTTATCCTCGACAGCATCTTGCCATCTTGCTCCAACTCCCACAGTCGTACCGTCAAACGCAACGCACGGGCATTGTCGTCAGTCGTGTAACCGCTCTCACGCCTCGGGACACTGTAGATCGCGTGCTGGATCAGACCGGTTGAATCGGTCATGCGATCGAGATGTTTCATTGGAAGGGAAGATTTTTTTGACATCAGATTTCCTTTTGGAAACGGTTTTCGAAACTCTTTGAATTGAGAAAAGAGTTGATTGGTTGGAGCTTGGACTCAGAACCAATCTGTTCATCGGCGACAACCTGCTGAAATAGATCCAGGTACATTCGTCCAACGTTGGGCCAAAACATCGGCTTTGCGTACTCGTATGCGCGAACTCGGGTTTCATGCAACAAGACTGGATCCAATAACAAACGCAACGTCGCATCCGCCATTGCTTGACTGTCACCAAACGGGACAATCAAACCTCTGGCATCGGCAAGTAGTTCCTCGGCATACAAAAAAGGCGTACTCACGACCGCACCCACTGTCGCCATCGCGTATGCCATCGTTCCGCTCGCAATCTGGTCTTTGCCGGGATACGGTGTCGCAAAGACATCACAGGATTGCAAATGACGAAGTAACTCGTCCAAGCTAAGAAATTGATTGACGAATTGAACGTGCTCTCCGACGCCCAGGGAATCGGCTAACGCGATGAGGTGTTCTCGATAAACTTCACCTTCCTGGCGTTTTACCTGCGGATGAGTGATGCCCACGATGCGATAGACCGCGTTTGGGCAAGATTCAACGACCCTCGGCATCGCCCGAATCATTTGCTCCAGCCCTTTGCCAGAGTTGATCAGGCCAAAAGTACAGATCACCTTTTTCCCTTGTAGTCCCAAGTTCGTGCGGTGGCTGTTGTCCCGTTCGAATGGTGCAGCGGGAACGCCGTGTGGGATCACGTGAATTGATTCATCAGCAACCCCGTAAACGTCAACCAGCAATCGTGCTGCGAGCCGGGTCATCACCACGTTGGCACAACTCTTTTTTGCCAATGCCCGAACGAGGCGTCGTGGCGTTGGCTCAGGATTTGCAAGAAGCGTGTGAAACGTCGTTGCGATTGGTTTTTTACATCCATGAACAAAATCCATGATTCGGCCGCCCCATTTCCCTGGATACAGGCCGAATTCATGCTGCAGGCTTACCAGGTCGCAAGAACTGGAATTCACTGCCTGGGCAGCCAGGCGGTATGCATTGGGCTGGTCGTTTTGGATCGTGTGAATGACACGGGATCGACT
The DNA here is from genome assembly GCA_942492215.1 of Pirellulaceae bacterium. GTDB lineage: Bacteria > Planctomycetota > Planctomycetia > Pirellulales > Pirellulaceae > Mariniblastus. Next base: position 71,173 of record CALODY010000020.1, on the reverse strand, counting down.
ACCGGAGTGCGTGCATAATTTCTGAATGGGAACAACCGAAGTAATATTTCTACCAGCCGCCAGATCAACTGCGTCCGCAGTATCCATCGTAAATGTGGCCAGGCCGCACTCTTCGGGTGGATAGGTTGATAGGAATAGTGGTCGAACCATGATCACCCTCAAGATGAAGAAATCGGATTTGGAATAACGGGAAATCGAAACGCTGCAATCGAAATCGTTAATCGCAGTAAAACATCAAAATCCGGTTGCGTCGGATGACGACTCTGAGTTGGTGGGAGTTGTTGGCTAATGGCATTCGTCAAATGAGTCAGACCTTTTCAATGACCCGATGCCGAACGAAAGAAATCAGCGGGAAAGTGGTTTCATCCAGTTGTGCAGCATGTAGTTGCAGAGGCTTTCCCGCTGAATTTCCGTACTGAGTCGCGGACTAACCATAGGGGACTGTGCGTTTTCTTCCGGCAGCCACGACAGAGGCTTTGCGGTCGTCGTCGGTGCAAGTTGTCACACGTACGGGCGCACCAACTTTCAACTGGTCCAGTTTGCTGGCTTTGCCATCACTTGTAACTTTGGCATCCTTCGCCAACATGTGCTGGTGGTTGTCGCCCTCAACGCAAGTTGAAATGATTTCATTGGCGGTCACACTGACAATCTTGCCTTCGTGAATCTTGGGTTTTCCTTCTTTCATCGCTGTACTTCCTTTTTAAATCTGTGAACTACCGTCCGAACAATCACAAAATGTAATTATCTCGAACAACCAATTCCCGTCCCTGATCTCGATGCGCTACCGAGGAGATGGGAGTCTCTTGCGCCCCGGTTTCAAATGCTTTCCTTCGCAATCAGCTCCATCACAGGTTGTCGATTCCCGCGAGCGAAAAGCCTTAAATGCGACCGAAATACCACAGCGTTCCGGCGATCAACGTAGCTAACCCGAAACTTCCGCTGGGGAAGAAACCCCACTTGCGGCTGTAATCCCAGTAGGGAAACGTGCCGAGCACGAAAAACAGCAAAACCGTTGTCAAGACAAAGCCAGTCATTCAGATTCTCCGATACTTGATTCTTTAGGCACACCCGAAGTGCATCTGGGGCCAGTCCACGCCTTCAATCGTTAAGGTCTGAGTTGGAACTTGAGCCTGCGACGGTCGAGAATGACTCATTGAAGCGGCCTCCTTTTCAACCACCAATCTGGCACATTCAAGGAGCAACAGAGTTTCGATCGCCTCCAAATTCAGTGGCGCTTCGAGTACCAGGTCCATTCCAGCGTTTACGCATTGCCGCCTCATCAAACGGTCTGTGTGAGTTGCAAATCCAATAATCAATGGCGTTGGTTCCGGAAAGTCAGATCGCAAGTGACTCGTGACATTGCATCCGTCAAGACATCGAAGGTCGGCGTTCAGCAACACGACGTCAGGTCGTTTCGCAGAAGCCATGCGCAACGCCGTGATTCCGTCCTGCGCCAGTTCCACAGCGTGCCCTAAATCGCTAATCATTTCAGAATTGGCAATGCCTCTGACGCTCTCGCCATCAACGACTAAAACATTAAGGAAATTCGGAGGTAACCTGGTCGGTGAAATCTCACCAACGCGTATTGGTTTCGGTAGTGTGGGTTTCGTTATGGCCGGTTCAAATTTCGTATTTGAATTCATTTTTCCATCCATGTTGTTGGGACTTGCGATCGTGATTGCGGCTGAAAGACCAAGCTGAACCGCTCGTAATTTCCTGATCGCGAAAAACTCAAAACCAAGTGCGCACAAAAAAAACCGATGTTGCCAAACGCTTATGCGCCTCGACAACATCGGTTTACTTTTTAACAGGCTCCCTGCTGAGCAGGTCGCCTTTTATCTCGTCAGCCGAAAATGTTTTTGTGTTGAAAGGAGTGGCTCGGCTTCAAGTTCCGCGCCCGTTCTCTCTTGAAGGCAACCTATCAGTTATTTGAACAAGTACAATGGCCAACGGACGAATACTCGAATTTGGGCTCTATTTGACGAAGGAAAGCGGATTGATTGCTGGCACTTTTCTGGATCCATCCCTGAATCGGTACCCAGACGTCTCTGGATCGAAGACAAACTCATATTCGACCGGAACTTGATTCGTGTTGTCTTGATGTGCGAGGAGCACCGTTTCCATCGTTGCGACAGCCAAAGCAGGCTGCGCTGGATCGGTCGCATCGAGGATTACCAGTTTCAGGCAACCATCCCGCATTCCGGCTGCATCCAATGCGGCGATTTGTTTTGAAAGGTATCGTTTTACCAGCGGATAAGGAGTCAAAGCTTGCGCAGCTTTCTCGATAAACGTGTCATAAATCGACCGGTCGGAAAATCCATAGACGCAAACACAATGGGTGTCGGGATCGTCAAAGTTGATCGTAGGGTAAATCGGTTGATTGCCGCTCATCAATACGTAGCGAGGTGTGTCGACAGAGTCTGTTCTTTGCGTCATGGAATCAGCCTTGTTTGGATTTGTAGAGATAGTCGCTCGACTGGAAAATAGCAAGGCAGAGACACGGCGGCACTTTGCAATGCAGACCGAACAACTTTGGTGGCTTTCAGAATGCCCGAATCGACTATGTCAACCTCGATGTGGTTCAGTGCAATGAAGCCGTAGTAGTCCAGCGTCAATCAGCCATCTTGTGTCGGATCTACCTTTATTTTGTCGTCTTTTGCAAGCTTGATCGAATCCGGATCCATTTGCCTATCTAACAGGTTCGAGTTGCCGGTGCCCGTTTTCGCCTCAGGAGTCAACATGTACACCTGCACCATCGCTCCCGTCGCCGAAGCATACAGAAGCGATCCGGATTCCGTTTCCATTCCGCCAACCGCTTCACGAACATTTCTTCCTGTAATTCTTTCTATTTCCTGGTTCATCGAATTTGACGAATTATGAAACAGTTCACGGTGAAATGCCTGTAGTTGACTCGCTGCATTCGGGTCTTGTGAGAGATTTTTCTCTGCGGTCGTCAACGCATCGTGTAAAACCACAATCAAAGCGTCGCCGGCGAATGCGACATCGACTTGCTTTGGCGGGTGGCCAGTTCGCAGTTGTTGCTGAACGCCGGCAATTTCTGCCAGTTGTTTAACGCAATCATGATCATTGATGTCCATTGTTCCGCCGTCAATTTCTACAGCAGATTGCACAAAAAAAGCCAACGCGAAAAACACAAACGTGACTTTCGCGCCGGCTTACTTATTATTCGGCTCTCTGGCTGAGCAGACTGCCTTCTATTTAGTCATCCGAAATAAAACAGAATGTTGCTGTCGCAAAGTCTGCTTTCGCAGTGCAGTCTATGTGGTAGCAGGTAAGAGTCAATGGGCAATGTTTCGAAACATCGCGTTCTTTTGACTCGAAACGAACGATTGCAATGTCAACGCTGAGAATTGGGGTTGCACTACGGCATGGGAACTAATTTCAAACCTTGGTTTTCTACGTTTCGATCGAGTGTCTCAACGCAGGATTGAGGTAAACCTGATCATTTGTCGCTGTATTTGCTGCGTCAGTCATTTGTTTGCCCTATAATCGATCCGCCAAGGCGTGGAACTGGTTTCAGATTGTCGCCGCAGGCAACGGCCACGTTCAGTTTGCAATGGAAACAGGCCAGATAGTCCCTTTTTCAGACACGCTTTGATTGCCGCCGACCGATTCTGGCAGTTTGGGATTTCTTCTGATTGCTGATTCTATTCAACGATTGCAAACGGGTCGTTGGTGACTGTTGCACGATCCAACGTAGCGCTTGGGCATCGGCCATGTCTTGGTGACAAGTCTTTGTATGAAAGCAAGGCGCGTTGAGACTATGAATTTTCTCAAAAGCATCAAAAATCGGTTTACGATCCGGGGGCGGACTCTTGCTCAAGTCGCTCAAGGAATGGCTTGTGTGGACAGGAACGAACCCGACGAAGCCGTCAAACACTACACGGATGTGATCAACTCGCCCAAGGCACCTCGAGACGTGAAAGCAATGGCCCTTTTTAATCGCGCGTTGGTCTACACCACGATCAAAAAGGAACGGAATGCGACCCAAGACCTCGAAGCGGTGCTCAATATGCCGGAATCCATGTCGAAGATCAAGAAATCCGCCAGAGAAAAACTTGTTCGAATGCAGCGAAAGCTCACACGGGAAGAATCGGTTTAAGGGAACGGAAACGCGGTTCCTGTTTCAATTGCCGTTTATCATGGTCGTCTCTGGCTACGGGAAAGTTTAACTCGAGTGAGGTCAAGTCGACTGTCACCCATTCCATTCTGCAGTCTTCTGGCTCGCGAGAGTCTTTGTGTCCGAGTTTCGCCAATGAGAATACCGCATTACAGATTGTCGCTTGCTGTCCTCCAGGAAGTTGTTGAGGAATTTGTGACGCGGGATGGAACCGATCACAGTACGGTCAAGCAACGAGTGCTTGACGTCTTCGAGCAGCTGGAAAATGGTAGTGTCGAACTGCATTTCGACAACGGAACGGGCACTTGCAATATCGTTCCAGCTGAAACTTGATTGCCGCGATATTTCTAAAGGGATGCCAAGCTTACTGCTTTTTGGTCTCACGGAATTTGGGAGCAACTGGCAAAGTAAAAACGACGATTTCCTCACCTGAAATCGTGCTTATGTCATGGTGCAAACTGCTGGGCTTGATCCCCGTGATATCTTCGACAAGCTTTTCCAGCTTTGGCCTCGCGATTTCAACTAGTTGCGAACGAACTTGCTTTAAGAGATCGCGGCCTTTTTCAGCTGGGAGTTCCGCAACCAGATGTTGTTCAGCCGCGGTTAACACCCCCCGCAGACGCACGATTAGGAGGTCCTCAATAAGGTGAGTTCGAATCTCCTTGGGGCCTCTGCCCATGTATTCCAGCTCAAAATGGGACATGCCCTGGCAGATTGCAGCTTCGATTTCTCCACGTGTCTTCAACGTTAACTCCAACTATCCATGAATTTCACACCACTGGTCGCGCCTACCAGCCAACCGATCAACATTGTATCGAACCACGAGCAAGATAGTTCAAGATACTTGAGCTAAATCAAAATGGAGTTTGGATTCGCAGACGTGGTTCACAATGCCGGAACACGTCAATGAACAAGGTGATCTTGAGTCCTTGTTGGCGCGCGGTGACAGGATGATTTGCCGTAATTTATCCGTGGTCTTTTTTGGTCATTGGGATCGCGCAAGACCGTTGAACGTGTTGCGATTCGTTTTTCCGAGCGCGGAATTGCGGAATTGCATGATCGTCGTGAAGTTCACCTCGTGGTTGCGCGACTGGCGCGTTCCACTGCAGATACAGGTGGCTGTACGAGTCATGCAGGTCAGCGTGTTCGGTCTGCATGGTGCCTGGCAACAGAATGTCAGCGTAGTCTGCGGTGTCGGTTTGAAAATTATCAATGACGACGGTAAACAGGTCTTCGCGTCGCAAGCCAGCGCGAACCCGTTGCTGATCGGGGTTTGAGACCACGGGATTGCCAGCCCAAATCAGCAACGATCTGACCGGTGAATCCTGCAAATCCAGCAAACGGCTGCCGAGACGAGTCATGGGTAACTGCCGAGTCGGTTTGGGCTGCAGGTCAGGGCGACAAAGCGCATCGGCGTTGAGCGGATAGGCCGGACCGGTGGAGTAGCAGATCCCTCCGCCCGGTTTTTGAAAGTCACCCATTACGGCTGACAAGCAGGACAAAACGCGAAGCGCCTGACCGCCACCGGCATGTTGCTGAACGCCCATCGCCGTTTTGATGCCCATGGGGCTGTGCGTGGCAATCAGCTGGGCAAATTTCCTCAGGACCTCTCGGTCCACACCGCAAATAGCTGCCGTCTTTTCAAGTGACCAATCTTCAATAACTTCGTCATAGAACGGTTGCCAACCCAGCGCTCGTTCGTTGAGATACCCATGGTCATGGGCATTCATCGAAACGAGTTGGCGAATCAATCCCAACACCAACGCCGTCCGTTCCCGGTTTAATCGGAACATGCAAATCCGATCGTTTGGCCGTGGCCGACTTGATTGGGTCAATCGTAACGACTGTTGCGCCGTTTGCCTCTCGTGCTTTCATAATGAACGGCCACAAGTGCTGATTGGTCTCGACCGTATTGGTGCCCCACAGCAGGATTAACTTTGAATGCTGCAAGTCTTCCGGATCCATTCCTGCGGCAGAACCTGTCGTGTAACCCATGCCGACATGCCCGGCCGCGGAGCAGATATTTGGGACATGTCGAGATGCGCCGAGGAAATGAAACAGCCGCTTCCCCGCGCCGACGATCCCCTGAATCCAGCCGACCGTTCCTGACCCCGCGTAGGGCCAGATGGCTTCGCCACCGAACTCATTGATGGTTGTCTTCAGATTCTGTGCAATTGCGCCGATCGCTGTTTCCCAGCTGATTCGCTCAAATTTACCCTCGCCTTTGACGCCAACTCGACGCATCGGAAAAAGAATGCGATTCGGCTCGTTCACGTAGTCCAGGTATTTGGCCGTTTTGGCACACAGCGCTTTGCCCGTAAACGGATGTTCGGGATTGCCGCGCAGCCCGATTGGTTTGCCACCCCGCATGTCGACAATCCACGAGCATCCATCGGGACAGTCCAGAGGACACGCACCGATTTGACTGGTGATTGGCAAATTCATGCGGCCAGCCCCCGTCTAAATTTCATGATGTCGGCAACGTATTTCATGGGTCATTCCGAAAGTTTGAGAAATTGGCTGACGCCCAACCGGAAGACATCTTTCCCGAAACGACGCCGAATTAAAAGTGGCAGAAACGTCATTTTAAGTTACATTAATGCCATCCGTGAAAATCAATTTTGGCGATGTAAGCATCAGCCAAAATTTGGGCTAACCGGCGGCGGAATTGACCCGAAACGAACTGCGGTAGGCCGAGGGTGTCACGTTCAGTTGTCGGGTGAAGTGCTTACGCAGATTGGCCGCCGATCCCAGGCCAGATTCCCAGGCGATCTGGTCAATGTTCAGTTCGGAAACTTCCAGCAAGTTGCGAGCCTTGGCAACTCGTTGTTGACTGATCCACACCAATGGCGGAAGCCCGGTCAGATTTCGAAACCGACGCTGAAACGTTCGCAATGACATCGCAAACTTTTTCGCAATCTGTTCGACCGAAATCGATTCCTGCAGATGGTTACTCATCCAGTCCAGAATCGGGCCGAATTCGCCCCCGTCCGATTCCAGCACGACCGGTTGGACATATTGCGATTGTCCGCCCTCTCGATGAGCCGGCGCCACCATCCGCCGGGAAACCAGGTTGGCAACGTCCACTCCAAAATCACCCCGAATGATCGACAGGCATAAATCGAGACCGGCCGCCGATCCGGCAGACGTTGATATTCGACCGTCATGGACATACAGCGAATCGCCCATCAACTCGACTTCAGGAAACCGATTTTTAAAGACGCCCGTGTGCAACCAATGCGTCGCGCGACGACCATCCAGCAAACCGGCATAGCCCAACACAAACGCGCCGGTGCAAATCGTTACCAGCCGTGCACCGTTTTCGTAAGCATCGATGACCGCATTCAAGAACGCCGGTTTGGGAAGCTGTTGAGATCGCGCCAGCCGGCAATCAAGACCGTGTCCGCAGAAACCAGGTCCGATCGACCGCCTGCCGGTTTAAGGATAAACCCGTGGCTGGATTTCAACTCGCCGCTTTCGACCCGGCACGGTTTGAAGTCGTACCAGGTCTTTTCCAGCCCAGGTCGCACCAATCCCATCAGTTCTGCGGCAATGGCATATTCAAAACCGAGCAAGCCGTCGTAAATGGCCGCCGCTACTTGATGTCGCTTTCTTTTGGTCATGGCACAATTGTAATTAAGTATGTCATTTCTGCCACTGGAGTTTTTAGCGGTTTTTGCGACAATCAGCAAGTCGATTATCCGATCCGCGGCGTGACGGCTTAGGTGAGCCACGGGGAAACATGACCCAGCAACCACCCGGGAGGTATGGTGACTCAATTCAAATACAACAAGCAAACGACCAGTGTACATGCGGGTAAACGTACCGACAGCATCGGCGTAGTTAATGCGATCGAACCTGCTTCGGCATTTCGGTACATCGACCACGGAGTGCAGTTTTATCCGCGATACTTTAATACCCCAAATCAACAGAACGTCGTCAACCAGATCTGCGAATTGGAAAATGCGCCCGCCGGGATGATTTTTGGGTCGGGCATGGCGGCAATTTCAACCACGCTGATGGCTCTTCTGCGTCGGGGAGACCACATTGTATTGCAAAATGCACTCTATGGCGGCACCCATTCCCTGGTGGTCAAGGAGTTTGCCGACGCAGGAATTGAATACTCGTTTGCACCCTGCGATGTCCAGTCGATGATGGCGGCGGTCAAGCCGAACTCTCGACTGATTTACGCGGAAACTCCGGCCAATCCATTGTTGGAGATCATCGACTTGGAACAGCTTGCGACTCAGGCAAACAAGAAGGGGATCCTGACGATGGTCGACAGTACGTTCGCATCGCCGATCAACCAGAATCCATTCAAATTGGGCATCGACGTTGTTGTGCACAGTGGGACCAAATATCTGGGCGGACACAGCGACTTGAGTTTTGGCGCCGTGGTCAGCCGCGAAAATATTATCCATCGAATTTTGGAAAAAGCCGTCCACTACGGCGGCAATGTCAACGCATTAACCTGCTTTCTGATTGAACGCAGCATCAAAACGCTTGCGATTCGTGTTCAACAGCAAAATCGAAACGCCGGGATCTTGGCAGAAATTTTGTCGAAACACCCAGTACAAAATCAGACACGAGATCAGACAAATCAGACACGATCCAATCCCCCAGAGCTTCTGCAAACGAATCGGAACCACACTTAGCATCCAATTGATGGTGACTCGCCAACAAGCTGCCGGGTTTTCCAGATTTCTACTCGCGCATCGAGAACTTAAAATTCCCAAGAGGAATTCGTCGGACCAAACGAATTGGTAAGACGGAAAGTTCCGCCCTCGCCGGCAAATGCACTTCTGGCTACAGCATGATCCGTTGTCGTGGCGGGCCTCCCGACCCGCTCCTCGTTGTGGGCGGATCTCCTGACCCGCATCACCGATGATGCAAGAGTTCAACACTCGCCGGAAAACAAGCCCTGGCTACTGAATGATCCAGGAGTATTAGCTGGGTTGCCAACGCAAATGGCGCATTACCAATCCGTAAAACCGGAATGGTCCGCAAAGAATGTAGTCATTTTTCATCATCAAGCCTCTCACAGTGACGTAGTATTCCAACACTTGGCGCCCCATCTGCGCCGCCACTTATCAACCTTCCCTACCTATTCACCTTGAAAAGATGCTCCGAAATCACCACAAAAAAGCTCGTCGCAATTCTGATCCACTTCTCCGCAAACTTGAAGATCGTATCTTGTTTGACGCTGCCATGGATGCTGGTATGGATTCCAACGCCAGTGATGGAAGCCAGGGGTACGCCAACCAGAACGAATCGTCGTCCAGCCTGGAAGAAGATGTTGCGACTTATCATGAGGAAGGCCAACATGACGATTCGTCGGCTCAAAATGACTCCACCATCCAATCGCAAGTGCGGAATGAATTGGTCATTGTCGATACCAGCGTTGGTGATTATCAACTGCTCGTCGACGATCTGCTGAACAACAACGAAGATAATCGAGAAATCGAAGTCGTTCTGCTGGATGCTGGCGGCGACGGGGTAGAACAGGTTTCGCAGATCCTGGCGCAAATGAACGAACTGGATGCTTTGCATATTGTCTCGCATGGTGACGATGCGGCTTTTCGGTTGGGCGATACCTGGGTTTCGGCCGAGAACCTCGAAGCCTACGCCGGCCAGATTGCCGGTTGGGGGCAGGCCCTCAACTCAAACGGAGACTTGCTGCTTTACGGATGTGATTTGGCCGACAGCGTAGCTGGCCGAGAGCTAGTCGATTCGATTGCTGGATTGACCGGAATGGATGTCGCGGCAAGTGACGACGACACCGGAAGCGCTGCACGGGGCGGTGACTGGAACCTCGAATACCGCAACGGCATTCTGGAGTCGAGTGTTGCCTTCAGCCAGGATTTGCAAGCCACGTATAACTACATCTTGGCTGTCGGGCCAGAAGTGCAGTTTCAGAATGCCAATCAGGATGTACAAATTGGCGAAGACTTCACCTTTACCGTCACCTTTGACAACACGGGCACCGACGTTGGTTACGGACCGTTTGTCGATTTGATTTTTCCGGCCAACGGAGTCGATGGCGCCGCTGGAACCGATACGCCGGACGGAATCGATTTCGTCGGCGCAACCTACCTGGGCCAACCACTGAATTTCATCGAAGTCACCTTCCCCGACGACGGGAGTGGCACCGGAACCATCGACCACCCGTTTGCCGTGGACAATACGGGGGCACCGCTGCAAATTACAGGTGCGGCGGGGGACAAGCTCGTCGTATTGGAACTGCCCTTTGGCTCCTATGCACCCGGACAACCGCCAGCGGATCTGGTCGTCACCGCGACGACCAGCAACCTGGCTGACCTGGGAACCGATCTTTTCATCCAATCCCGTTCCGGTTTCCGATACGGTAGCGATCCGCTGGACAACCCAACTGCACCCGATCCTTCGATCCTGAGTGACGCAGGAACGGATGTAACGGATCCTGCCAGTGCGTTGACCAGCTGGACAGAACAATTGACAGTGACACCGACGCTGATGTCGCTGACGAAAACCTATCTCGGTCCAGAAAACGAAACTGCGACCGGCCCCAACCACCCACGCCAGTATCAACTGGACGTCGACATCGCCGATGGTCAAACCATTAGCAACCTCGATATCACCGACAGCTTGCCCAATAACATCGTCGTGACGTCCATCGATGTCGTGATGATCAACGGTGTTCCCACGACCGCCTACACCGACAATCTCAGTCACGTTGACGTTTCCCGGCAACGGCCTCGACCTGATCATCACGCCGGACAATCCGGTAACCGGTGGAACTTCCAGCCGCCGATGTATCGGTCACGTTTAGTTTCTACGTGACCGAATTTGACGCCGATGGGAACCGCGTCATTCCGCTGAACGGTGAAGATGACAACGCCGCTTCCCAAAGTTTCAACAATGCGAGGGCCGTTGGTGACTGGACTCCAATTGACGGTCGCGACACCGGTGGTACTGATAACGCCGTTGCTGACCCGGATCCGATCGGCCCCGAACATATTCTTGATGGCAAGGCGATTGCGATTCAAAAGTCGGTTTCGGTGGTCAACGACACAGGAACTGTAGGTGTCACGCCGCGCGATACCCTGGAGTACGTCCTGACCTTTCAAATTTCGGATTATTACACGTTCGGTGACTTGATCATTGATGACGTTTTCCAGGATGGTCAGCTGTTTGATTTTTCTTACGGTGCGACGTTCGACATCACAGACATGAATGGAAACGTCACCGGCAGTTTCACGGTTCGCCAAATTACCGATGCCGATGGTGGAGAAACGCTTGTCGTTGATCAAACAAACATCAATTACGCCGACAACGGTACCGAAGATGGAGTCACAGCCGATGGCAGCGACGGTTCAACGACTTTGCAATTCGATCTCTCGCAAGTCCTCGTCGACAACCTGGCCGCCGATGGTGTTTTGCAGGGCGGTCTGAGCGACGGCGGTACCAACCAGGGGGCGGCTACTGGAACCATTCGCTTTCGCACCATTATTCAAGAAGATTACGCCGATACGTTTTTATCCGGCGATCGAAGCATTGATCACGGCGACGCGATTACCAACAACAGCTTGACCATCACTGGAACTGTCCGCGAGAATTCGGAAGAAAATGGTGGAACGGGGGATATTACAACCGTCATCGGCACAGAATCTGATACAAGTTCCGCTGGTGTCGTGATCGTGGGTGGAACCCTGATCAAGGAAGTGTACGCCATCAATGGAAACACGACCCTGCCCATTGGCGACACCGGTCGAGTCACGTTGACGCCAGGCGACACCGTGACCTATCGGATTGAATACGTGCTGCCGACGTCCGACGTTGAAGATCTGGTGATCACCGATTACTTGCCACTGCCCATTTTTAATGCCGACGATCACAATGCCGACGGCATCGGGGGCGACAGTTGGACCTTCGATAGCGATGCGACCTTTGATGCGGTCGCTGGCACCATCGAAATTGGATCCAACGATACATTTTTCGCTTTGTCAGGGATTACGCCGACCATCACCGTTGACACCGGAAGCAACGGACTCATTATCGACTACGGCGATTTTGATGATCCAGCGTCGCAGCAGTCGACCATTGAGTTGTTTGTAACCGTTTCGGCGCAGGACTCGCCAACGGCCGACGGACTGTTCCTGACCAATATTGTGCGGGCCTCCGAAGGCACGACGGGCAACCAAACCAATTCCCAGGATCAAATCGTCCAGATCGAAGTCCTTCAACCTGTCCTTTCGATCGCCAAAGGTGTCGTCACAACGTCGGAAAGCGGGGCCATTTACACGGGAACAGGTGTTGGGCCTGTAACCTTTGAGGATCCGGGCTCGGTGAATCCGGCCTTCACAACAGGATTCACGAGTTCTGATTTGTTGACCAATCCAATCGACTCGGATGTCAGCGGTCTTGATGCAGGCGATCTTGCAAAATTCGCGATCGTGATTGAAAACACGGGCGGTGCCGACGCGTTTGATTTGACCATTTCCGACATCCTGGCGGCCGGTTTCGAAATACCCCTCGGGCGCGACCGGTTTGAACCTGGAAGTTCGCGATGGCAACGGAACTCTGCTCACCTGGACCGGTGTCGATACGGGCACCGATAACGACCTGTTTGCCGGGCGGGATCATCATTTCTGATCCGGTAGGCGAAGGCGCGATTAACAACTTCGATGATGCCACGACGGTGAACGATGGCTCAAACATCATCGTGATTACCTATGACCTGGAACTGAGAGACACTGTTACGGCAGATCAGGCACATACGAACACGGCGTCGCTGACCAATTTTGCCGGGCAGGAAAACGGAATTGACTACACATCGGTCGACCCAACTGACGACGCGATTGTGACGACCAGGAATCATGACGCCGCCAAGTCAATCGTCTCAACAAGCGAAGACCACACGACGATGATCAGCGGCATCGAGCGAGTCACCATCGGGGAGATCATCCGCTATCGGGTCTCCGTCGCTTTGCCCGAAGGTACGTTCAGCGATCTTCAGATTGGCGACGTTTTACCGGGCGGTTTAACGTTCATCGACGACGGCACCGCCCTGGTTGCCTTCGTTTCGGACTCGGGAAGCATCACGTCGACGACATTGGCTGGCGCGGGTTTAACGGCGATCGGCAATGAGACCAACGTCGCACGATCACTCCCACATGGCAACTTCCCGACAATGCAACCTCCATCAGCACATCCAGCCACAACGACAACTACGCGTCCGGACAGGACGTTTATTTCAAGCTCGGCGACGTCGTGAACACCGACAACGATGCAAATGTTGAATATGTCGTTCTCGAATTCAACGTCTTGGTCGACAACAACAGTACAGCCTCACAAAACGACGTTGGGGAGTCGCGTTACAACGACGTCCGCGTTTATCAAAACGGCTCGCAAGTTTATGACATGCCAAATGCCAATCGCCCGCGTGTCATCATTGCAGAACCGCTGGTTCAGAACATCAATAAAACCGCTGACATCACCAGCGGCGACGCCGGTGACACGGTGACCTATACCGTTACGTTTGATGTGGCAACCGGCAATAGTCGCAGCGACGCATTTAATGTTCGTTTGTATGACTCGCTGCCGACCGGATTGAACTTCGGTTCGATAACTTCCATCCTGGTAGACGGAGCAGCCACAACGTTTACTGACAACTCGGTCGGAAACGTCCTCGACATTGTGATCGACCGAGTCAATCAGGGCCAAACGGTTGAGGTCATTTATGATGCGACCCTCGATATCGGGGTCAATCCAAATGAAATGCTGACCAACGATGCCCAAGTCACCTGGTCGTCACTTCCCGATCAATTCGGAACGAACGATGGAACCGGCGGCAATAACACCGGTAGCGATTTGGCTTCCCTCAATGGCCTTGATACGAACGATGGAAACGGTGAAACCGCCAGTATCATTTACGATACGACTAGCGGTTCGATTCACGGCGAAAGAGATGGCAGCGACGGTGCAGGCGTTAACCCGAACGACTATGCAGACAACGATACCCATACCGTCACCGTTGACGGAATCTCGGTATTCACAAAGTCTCTAATCAGCACCGAATTCGATGATGCTTTCAATGGGCTCAACGATGTCGTCGTCGGCGAATTGGTAACCTACGAAATCACCATCACGTTCCCGGAAGGCACGACGCCGAACTCGGTCATTGTCGACACGATGGACAACGGCTTGGCTTACGTTGGCATGGTCAGTTCGAGTTTGAATGACCTCACCATTACCGGAGGCACGACGCCAACGGTCTCCGGCGACGGTCGCATTCTCACATTTGACTTTGGCACGGTCACCGATGCGGACCTCAGCAACGATACGGGCGGAACGATTACGTTACGTTACGAAGCCGTCGTGCTGAACGTTGCCACCAACCAATCCGGTACGGTTTTGGACAACAGCGTTGAATTCACGTTTGACGGCAATCCGGCAACCGCCATTAACACGGACGCACCGGATGTCACAGTTCGCGAAGCCCAAATCGACGTCACCAAGTCCGTCGAAGTCGCTCCACCTTCGGGTAGCACGACCGGCGATGCAGGCGATGCGGTTCAATACACAATCGTGATCCAGAACACGGGTGGCTACGATGCCTTTGACGTTACGTTCAGTGATGTCTTGCCAACGACAGCCAGTGGAAACTCCGCCATCCTCGGCGCCACATTCAACGTGGTCGACTCGCTGGGCGGCGGATTGACCAATGCAGACTTTACGCTCAGCGGAAACGACGCGACCGGCTATACCCTCTCGCTAAACGGTACCACCGACCTCGATTTGCTTAAATCCCAGGGCGCGCGCACGATCACGATCACGATCGACGGCACGATCGCCTCGAACGTCGGGCCCAACGATACGTATATCAACAATGCGAATGCTCAATGGACTTCTCTGGACGGCGTTGTTGCCAGTCGAAGTACCCACACGACCGCCGACAGTGGCGAACGGGATGGAACCAATGCCGCGGACAACACGCAAGACTATACCGATACGGGATCAGCGATCTTCAGCATTAACCCGCCGGGATTCGCAAAAAGCCTATTCGATACCGATCAGACTGAAACTGCCGGTACGGATGTTACGATTGGCGAACGGGTGACCTACGCGTTGTTGGTTACCTTGCCGGAAGGAACCACCGCAGGTCTTAACGTTACCGACCTGTTGCCAGCCGGTTTGAACTACGAAAGCTTTCAATTAATTGAAGCCGTTGCCGGTTCGGGTGGGCTGCTGACCGCCGATTTCAACGGCACGATTCAAGGCGGAGACCCAGTTGTCAGCGGCGGAGTGGCCGATGGCGACGATGTCACGTTCACGTTTGGCCAAATTGATGTCACAGTCGACAATGATCCCGCCAACAACTCGTTCGTCATTCTGCTGACTGCCGCGGTTTCTGATGTCGCAACGAATGTCGGATTTGGAGCCGGACAAACGACGCTTGCCAACAGCGCGACGATCGACGTGATTGGCGACGGCGCCGGAGCGACCACTTCGAACCAGGTCGATGTCGACGTGGTCGAATCGAACCTGGTAATCACCAAGGATATTGATAAGACAGAGGCCGATGCTGACGAAGTCCTGACGATCACTTTAACGGTCGAAAACAACGGACTGGGTGATGCCTACGATGTAATCCTGCAAGACATTTTGGCCAGTGCCGATTACGATTTGAGCTCGCTCAATTTTGGCAGCTCCGGAGTCGACTATCCCGCCGATTTTGCCGCCAGCTTCAATGCAGGCTCGGGTTTACTTGAATATAACGGCGGCACGATTACCGCCGGGGCGACGGTCACGTTCACGTTTACCGTGGAAACCTCGGACACGGTAACGCCCGGTGCAACGATGTCCAACACGGCGACGATCACGCAACGCCACAACGCTGCAAGGCGTTGAAGCCGGTGAACGCGATGATCCCGATCCCGATGGTGACGGAAGCGACACCAGCCAAGACACGTTTGACATCCGCAGCAACAGCCTGGCCGGAACCGTTTTCTTTGATGCCGACAACGATGGCGTCTTTGATGGAACGGAATCCGGAATCGAGAACGTCGATGTGCGATTGCAGGGCACCGATCACCTGGGTAATGCTGTCGACATCACCGTACAAACGGCTGCTGATGGTTCCTACCTGTTTGACGATCTTCGACCGGGTATCTATTCGATTACCGAGACCCAGCCGACGACCGCGCCCAGCGGAAACGACTACCTGGACGGAACCGATACCGTCGGAACGCAGGGTGGCAATGGGTCCGTCAACGATATGGTTTTCAATATTGGGCTGCCAACCGGGAAGCGAAACCAATGGAACCGGAAACAACTTTGCCGAACTGGAAGAAGCCGAACTGACGGGCTTCGTTTGGCACGACGCGGATAACGATGGCGTTTTCGACGGGGGTGAAACGGGAATCGGCGGCGTAGACGTGACGATCGACGGGAACCGATGATCACGGCGCGATTACGCCGGTCACGGTAACCACCGACGGCCGACGGATCGTATACCTTCGATGGTTTGCGTCCGGGCCAGTACACCATCACGCAAACACAACCCACGTTTACTGCTCCGTCAGGACGCGACTACGCCGATGGACTTGACGTTGATGGCTCGTTGACCAACGGCGACACATCGACCAACGACGTGATCGACAGTATCGATGTAGTGGCAGCCGACAGCGGAGCGAACGACAACTTTGGCGAAGTCATCGAGTCCGTGATTTCTGGTTACGTGTATCACGACAGCAACAACGATGGCGATCGGACTGCCGAAAGCGGCATTCAGAATGCCACCGTAACGCTCACCGGATTTGATGATTTGGGCAATGCGGTCAGCGAAGTGACAACGACCGATATCAATGGGTATTACGAGTTCGCCAACCTGCGACCAAGTGATGCCAGCGGCTACACGATTACACAGACTCAACCGGCAGGTTACCTCGACGGCATTGATACCATCGGCACGCCGGGCGGCGATGACACGGTGAATGATGTTTATTCCAGCATCACGATTGCATCGGATACGGCAGGAACGGAAAACAACTTTGGAGAAGTCCTGCCGGCCAGTCTGGGGGGCACGGTTTACAACGACCACGACAACGATGGCTTTCAGGATCTAGGCGAACCAGGCATTGCCGGCGTCACGGTCACGCTGAGTGGAACGGACGATCTTGGCAACGTGGTCAATATTTCCTTGATCACGGATGCCAACGGAAACTATCAGTTCACAAATGTGCGGCCAAGTGATGCGGCAGGCTACACGCTGAGCGAAACCCAGCCAACCGACTACAACGATGGACTGGATCAAGATGGTTCGCTGGCCAATGGCGACGCGACGGTCAACGATGTTGTCAGCAGCATCAATGTCGACAGCGGTGACAACGGAACCGGTTATAACTTTGCCGAGCAAGGCACCTCGATTTTGGGAACGGTTTACGTTGACGACGATCGCGATGGAATTCTCGATGCTGGCGAATCAAACCGACTGGGCGGAATCGTGATCGAACTCTGGGACACGACCGGAACGACCCTGATCGACTCGACGGTTACGCTGGCAGATGGTACCTATCGATTCGACAACCTGCCCGCGGACGATTACCAAATTCGTGAAATCCATCCGGCTCAATACAGCAGCACGTCGGCTGATACGCTGAATGTAACTTTGCCTTTGGCGGGTTTGACCGATCAGAATTTTGGCGAAGCCTTGTGGGATCTTGGTGACTACGTTTGGTTCGACGCGGACAACGATGGTTTTCAGGATGCCGGCGAAGAGGGTTTGGCCAACGTCGGGATTACTTTGCTGTACGCTGGTGCCGACGGCAACTTTGCTACCACCAGTGACAACACAACGCTTACCACGACCACCGATACCAACGGCTTTTACAGCTTCACCGAGTTGTTCAACGGCGAGTATCAAGTCACGGTCGATCCGGCCAATCTGCCCAGCGGTGTAGCGGGCACGTTTGAAACCGACGATTCGAGTATCGCAATTGACGGCACGTCGAATATCACGGTCGGTGGCAGCGATCGGTTCGATGTCGATTTTGGCTACACCGGTAGCGGCACCATCGGAGACTTTGTGTTTCTCGATGTCGATGGTGATGGAATGCAGGACTCGGAAGATAATGGTTTGGCAAACGTAACGGTCAACGTTTTGTTTGCTGGAGCCGACGACGTGTTTGGAAATGATGACGACCTTACCTTCACCACGGTGACCGATGCCAATGGGATGTACTCGTTTGACAACCTGCCTGGTGGAGATTTTCAAGTTGCGGTTGATGCGGCGGATCCAGATTTGCCGGGAAGCATTGCAGCAGTAAGCGGCCCGCAATCCAACAGCGGAACCGTGAATATCTCGCTGGCAGACGGCGACACCAACAATGACTTTGATTTCGGGTTTGCCGGAACGTTAACTCTCGGTGATCGACTCTGGTTCGATGGAAATGGCAACGGCATCCAGGATGCCTTAAATGAGCCCGGATTTGCCGACGTCGATGTAACGCTTGACTATGCGGGGCAGGACGGCATCTTTGGCACTGGTGACGACGTTTCGTTGACCGATACGACGGACGCCAATGGAAATTACAGCTTCGGCAACCTGGCTGACGGTGAGTATCGCATTACTTACAGCTCAACTGATTTGCCGGCGGGCATGACGGGAACGATCGAGACCGATGATTCCGCGGCCGCGATTGATGGTACCTCCAATATTACGCTCAGCGGTTTGGCTCGGAACGATGTCGATTTTGGATTCCGTGGTGCCGGTTCGATCAGCGATTTTGTCTGGCATGATGTGGACAACGATGGTGTTCAAGATCCGGGTGAACCCGGTTTGGCCAATCTTGATGTCGATTTGACATTTGCCGGTACCGATGGTGTATTCGGAACGAGTGACGATTTCAGTTTGCAAACAACCACCGATGCCAATGGGAACTACAGCTTTGACAGCCTGCCCGATGGTGATTACCGAATTGATGTCGATGCAAGTGACCCGGACATGCCGGGAGACATGGTTCCAGTGGCTGGTTCCGAGTCAATCAGCGGCACAGCCGATGTTACGTTGGACGGTGTGAGTGGACGCAACCAAAACGACGTGGACTTTGGTTTTACCGGCACCAACAGCATCGGAGACTATGTCTGGTTCGATGCCGATGGAAATGGCCTCCAGGACACAGGCGAGCCGGGATTGGTCAACGCCGCCGTGGTTTTGACCTCTTCGGGTCAGGATGGCATTTTTGGCAACGCCGACGACGTGATTATGAATACCACGACCGATGCCAATGGGTTGTATTCCTTCGATAACCTGCCAGTGGGTGATTACCGGATCGACGTAACCGGCGAACCGGGCGGGATGAATCAAACTGCCGAAACGGATGATGGTGCCAACAGCATTCCTGGTGTAGCAGAAATTCAGCTGGGCGTCGGCGAAAGCCAAGACGATGTTGATTTCGGATTTGTGGGAACCGGCTCGATTGGCGACACGATCTTCTTCGATCAAGACGGCAACGGCATTCAAGACCCAGGCGAAGTCGGCTTGCCGGATGTGGCTGTCGAATTGCAAATTGATTTTGACGGTGACGGCACGTTCGACCACACGATCACCACGACCACCGATGCCACTGGCAATTACACTTTCGGAAACTTGCCCGCGTCGGATTATGTCGTGACGGTAACCCAACCAAGTGGAACAAATCCGACTGCGGATCCCGACACGACGTTGGATAACGTTGCTACCTTGACCCTGGCTGACGGTGAAAACAACACGAATCAGAATTTTGGCTATCAAGGAACAGGTAGCATCGGCGATACGATCTTCTGGGACCAGGACGCTGATGGAATTCATGATGCAGATGAAATCGGCATGTCGGGTGTGGCGGTCGATCTTGATATTGACTTCAATTCCGACGGGATCGTTGATCATACAGTGTCAACTACGACCGACGCCAACGGACAATACAGTTTCAGTGATCTGCCAGAAGGACGTTACACGATTCGCACAACACAACCGGCCGGAACATCGCCGACGTCGGATGCGGATGGCTTGGGCTCGATGAATCAGTCGACGCATGATCTAGCCGCAGGCGAAACCAACATCCTGCAGGATTTTGGCTATCGCGGAAACGGGTCGATCGGCGACACGATCTTTTTTGACTACCTCGGAGATGGCGGGCCGCTGAACCCAGCGGAAAATGATCGCGGAATCGCTGGCGTGGATGTGACACTGGAAATCGACGTTGATGGTAATGGAAGTGTCGATGTCACTCGTGTCGAGACGACCGATGTCAACGGCAACTTCAACTTCGACAATTTGATCGATGGTGACTACACGATCACGGTGGATTCAGGTGACTTGCCCGACGCAATGGGTGCCAACCCGACGTTTGACTCCGACGGCACGCTGGATAACTCGACCGATGTGACGTTGGCAGTCAATGAAGTCAACAACGACATCGATTTCGGCTATCACGCGACTCCCGACTATACGATCACGAAAGACGATGGCTTGAGCGACGTCGTTCCCGGCCAAACAATCACGTACACGATCTCGTTGACCAACAATGGTACGCACCGAGGTCAAAACGTGATTGTTACCGACAGCTACCCGGTCGGCATTTTGGAAAATGTTTCCGCGACCGTGAATGGCGTGCCTGGCGGCGTTGTTGATCCGATCGCCGGAACCGTGAGCTGGAATCTACCCAGTGTTGCCATGGGCGAGGTTGTCACATTGACTGTGACCGCCGATGTGATTGATCCGCTGGCGACCGGGATTACCGGCCTGAACAACGATGTGAATGTTGGAGACGATGGATTCAACGGCGTCGACCCGAATCCAGGCGACAATTTCGATGACGACGTGGATACGATCACCGCTCAGCCCGACTATCAAATCGTCAAATCAAATGATTTGTCCGGTCCAGCGGTTCCAGGTCAGACCTTCAATTACTTTCTGCAGGTTATCAACAATGGGAATCAGGACGGCACCGGTGTTGTTGTTACCGATACACTGCCGATTCATATTCTCGATGGCGCCTCGGTTGTCACGGACGATCCAGCAAATGTGATTTATGATCCGCTCACGGGTGTCCTGGTTTGGAATGCAGGCTCACTTGCCGGTCGCGGAGGTACTGAGACGTTGATGGTGACGGTCACGGTTCAGGATCCTGTTAGCATTTTGGTAGCCTCATTCAACAATACTGCTAACGTGACGGACGATGGTGCTAATGGCGCTGACCCTGATTTGTCTGACAACAGCTCGACCAATACGGCTGGATTGGATGCGACACCGGATTACGAAATCGTGAAAACATCCAACTTGACTGATACTGCGGTGGTCGGGGATTCATTTGAGTACACAATTAACGTCGCAAACCTTGGGGACCAGAATGGCACGGGGGTCATGGTTACCGACATGTTGCCGGTGACTATTCTGGATCGTTACAACGTGACCACCAGCGATCCGGCCAACGTGACGTATGATTCGGCCACTGGAGAATTGGTCTGGAACGTTGGCGATCTGGACGGTCGAGGCGATTCAGCGACTCTGACAGTTTACGTGAAGATTCCATTTGCGATCGAAGATCCCCTGGCGAATGTGATCAGCAATACGGCAACTGTGGCCGACGACGGCACGAACGGGCCGGACTTGAATCCTTCAAATAACTCATCGACGGCATCTGATGACGTGTTGGTTTTTGCTTTTGACAGCTTCAACAACTTCAGTGAGCCATTTGATCGCAATGACCGCGACATTTACGGTCGGGAATATGGTGAGCATGCTCGCACAATCCGACCGGTACCCGTCGATCCGATCTTCAGCGGATTGGCTGAACCAGGGACTACATTGAATCTGAAGATTTACGACGAGTCGGGCAACATCATTGGCGAACGCCAAGTCGTCGCGGACGCTGGCGGTAACTGGCTGGCGAACTTCCCGAATACCGTGATCTGGAAAGAACCTCATCGCATGAGCGTGGAGCAGACGGCGCCGATTCAAGCCGATGTGAATCACGTGGATGGTTTCAACATGCGACGCTACTTCCACCCGGCGATGCATCATTCGTTATTCTTTACCGAACGCGATACCGTCCAGAGCATTGAACGGAATTCGGCATTCAACACGATAAATTCGATGCATGAAGCCAACATCAATCCGTTGCAGCTTGGTTGGCGCAATCATTTGTACCGATTGAATGTCAGTTCAACGAACGCGTCGGCAAAGTAAAGCAGTACGCCAGGTCCGATTGCCAAACGTTGAATTAAGTTCAACGGCAACGGGACTTGCGCGGCTTGACGCTAGCGGGTTGGACGATTGATCAGCTGGTGGATTTCTCGGTTGCTTGCGTCCATGAGACAACGTGTCCCCTTGCCGATTGGTTAAAGAATCGGCAAGCCAGCGACCGGTGCGGGCCGCACAACCTGAATAATCGCGTCATTGCAAAGGCACTGCCCAGCCGACATGAGCGTGACGATCATTGAACAAATGGCAGCCCCTTAAATCCCTGCCGATAGGAAAATGGGTACTTGCTCTACGTACGATCCCGCAGGTTTGGGGCCGCCATTCGAGCTGCCTTGCTGTGTTTGCAAGTTCCTCTTTGGACTCCTGCCAAGGCCAATTTCCTTTTCCTGCTTCGAATGGATTCGAATTCAATGTCAACGCCACTCTCTTTCCAACGCCAATTCCGGTCTTCTGTTGAAATTGTTACGAATTTCGATTTGCATTTTCGTGCAGCTTGTTGTTTTCTGTTTGTGATCGTTTCCTGTTCGGGTGTGGTTTCTGCACGGCAAAACGAAGCGGCCACCATCGCTGAATACCATCAGCGCATCCAGGTTGCCGCCGAAACGGATCGAATGCAACAACAATCACTGGTTGCCATTCCGGACCTGCCGAAAGACTTTCAGCCATGGTGGCAGGAGTCGCTCGTCAACCGTGTTCAGGCGGGCACCCAGGCCGTTAACGTTGATCTCGAATCGTTGATCGTTCAGACATTGCAGCATTCAGCACAAGTCAAAGTGTTCAGCGATCTTCCTTTTATTCGCCAAACCGCAGTTGTCGAATCACACGCCGCTTTCGACTGGAATAAGTTCGTCAACACTCGCTGGGATGATTTGAGTGATCCAGTCGGGAATATCCTGACGACCGGTGGCTCGCCACGATACCGAAATAACCAGTGGTCGTTTGATGCCGGCGTACGTCGGAAAAACGAACTTGGCGGTCATTTTGAAATCGCCCAGGTGTTTGGATTTCAAAATACCAACTCAACATTTTTTCAACCTAACGATCAAGGGACTTCCAGGATCCGCCTGGGATATACACAACCGTTGGCCCGCGGACGTGGACGAGTTTACAACACCAGCCTGGTCGTTCTGGCGAAGATCGATACCGACATTGCCGAAGACGAATTCTCTCGCCAATTGCAATCGCATTTGCTGGAAGTTACTCGTGCCTATTGGTCGTTGTACCTGGAACGAGTTGCACTGGTTCAAAAACAGCAACTATTTCTGCGGGCCGAGAAGATCTTCAACGATCTCAAAGCCAGGAGCGGGATTGACGTCGTCGGTAGCCAGTTGGTTCGAGTTGAAGCTGCCGTGACACAGCGGAAATCTGATTTGGTCCGCGCCGAAATGGCGGTTCGAAACGCCCAGGATCGAATTCAGGCATTGGTGAATGCTCCAGATCTTGCCAACACCGTCAACCTGGAAATCATTCCGACGGAAAATCCGGTCCGACATGCCGATTCGCTTGATATGTCGGAAATCCTCTCGACAGCCTTGCAAATGCGTCCCGAAGTCAACCAGTCCCTGAAACAAATTAAGGCTGCCGGGGTTCGCTTGGGCATGTCTCGAAACGAATTGATGCCACAACTGGATTTGATTCTGGAAAGCTATGTTGCCGGGCTGCGCGGCGAATCCGGTGTCGGAGATGCGTGGCTCGATCAATTCAGGGCCGGTGAACCATCCTATTCGGTGGGACTGCAATACGAGATTCCAATTTGCAACCGTGCTGCGAGGGCTCGTTATAAGCGTCGCGCGCTGGAACTGAGACAGCTGCAGAATCAGTTCCGCGCGACGGTGGAAACACTTTTGCTGGAGGTCAAAGTTGCGGCCCGCGAAGAACGCACGGCAGAACGCGAATTCAAAGCGAAATATGCCGCGATGCAGGCAGCTGCAAAACGCCTGGAGTATCTGGAACAACGTTGGGCTGCCATTCCTGGCATGGAGTCAACGGTCGGACTTTACCTTGACGAACTACTCAATTCCCAGGTGCTACTTACGGCCGCCGAGTTTGAATTCGCAAGCGCCGAAACAACTTATAATCTGGCCATCATCAACCTCAAGCGGGCTACGGGAACTTTATTGCAATACGAACAAATTCAAGATGGTGTCGCGTGCGTCGGTGGTTTGCCTACGAGAATTCTGGACAAAGAAAAAGCACACATCGAAGACGTGATGGACTATGTCCCGCAAAGTTTTCTTGACTTGAATCCACAAGCGGATCAGTTCGTGCCCACCGAATTGCCATCGAATGAGTCAGGCATTCAGTTTGTCGATCCTGGTCCGCAGGATGTGAGTGAAAGTGTTCAGCCCACTTCAATCCCTTGGCCAACCACAACAAACAACAATAGGTATCCGTTGCTTGATTGAGGGAGTCCAGCGTTCAGAGAACCAGCGATGTTTGTTCACGACTTGGGTTGAGCTGAATTTTATTCGCAGACACGAGGCCCGGATTGGGGTTTGATACCTTCCAAGCTAATGACCATGCTTTCAACGACATCATCATCCAGCCGCTATGTACGTCTTCGGGACAGGGTCTGGACTCGTTGCTTTGAACCGACAAGTCGCGACGGGACGATTTTGCGCGCTGTTAATCAACTGACTGAATCGTTGCAGGCCGGAACGGACAGCGAATTACGCGAGCGCACGAATTCGCTGCGCGAACAATTGTCGCACGGTGTCGAGGTCACGAACGAATCGATCTTGATCCCCGCACTGGCTCTGGCAAAACAATCGCTCATCCGAACAGTGGGACTAGCGGCTTACGATGTTCAAGTTCTTGCCGGCCTTGCCATGTGCCGTGGTGCAATCGCCGAGATGCAAACCGGTGAAGGCAAAACGCTGGCCAGTATGTTTCCCATCGTCGCGCATGCATTGACCGGTCGCGGCGTTCACGTTGCGACGGTCAACAAATATCTTGCCGAACGGGATTTTAACTTCCTGCGACCCGCCCTTCAAATGCTAGGTTTTAGCGTTGGGCTTTCGCAAGATGGTGCATCGGCGATTGAGAAACGGACAGCTTATCAATGCGACGTCACGTTTTCGACTGGCTATGAACTCGGTTTCGATTTTCTACGAGATCAAATTGCACTCATGTCATCCGGGCAGGAAAAACTTGGTGCCAGGTTGCGCCGCGATCTATTTGAGCCCGACGAAACGAATCCTGTGGAGTGCCAACGCGGGCACGCGATCGCGATTGTCGACGAAATCGACAGCGTGCTGATCGACGAAGCGATCACGCCGTTGGTACTCAGTTCCGGTGGACTGGCCAAAACTGCCGAGTTTTCGGTCTATCACGCTGCCTGCCAAGTGGCTTCCGAGCTTGAAATCGAGACCGATTTTTACATTGATCGAAAAACAAAGGCGATTTACTTGACAGAGGTTGGGTCCCACAAGGCCCATGCTCAGCGCGACGATGTCATGATCAAGAACTGGGACGGCCTTGAAAGCAATTCCGATTCCAATCCGGATCGAACACCGTTCGACATGTTGGCCGATCTCGAGCGGACCGAGGAAATTGTCAAAACGAACCAGCGGACTGCCCTGCTCCGCCCCTGGAGATCCTACGTCGAGTCGGCGCTGCGAGCCAAGCATTTGATGATTCGTGATGCCAATTACGTCGTACGGGAAGGCAGTGTCGAAATAGTCGACGAATACACCGGGCGGATCTTCAGTGATCGCAACTGGCGCGATGGATTGCACCAGGCGGTTGAGGCAAAGGAAGGCGTTGCCATCACCGAAGAGAAACGCACGCTGGCGAGAATTTCTCGACAACGGTACTTTCAGCGATATGACTTGCTCTGTGGTATGACGGGAACGGTGAAAGGGCACCAGCGTGAGTTACTTGCCAATTACAAATTGCCGATCGTCATCATTCCCTTACGAAAACCTTCACAACGGCAAGAACTTCCGGCCCGTTACCATTGTTCGGAAGAAAACAAAATCGATGCGATCGTGACGGACCTAGTTGAACGACACGGTCGCGGGCAACCCGTACTCGTCGGCACGCGGACCATCGAACAATGCCAACGCCTGTCGGCACGTTTGAGTTCACGGGGAATCCGGCACGAGGTACTCAACGGGATCCAGGACGCCGAGGAAGCCACTTTGGTCGCACAAGCAGGTTGTTTCGCAGCGGTCACCATCGCCACGAACATGGCAGGTCGAGGAACCGACATCAAACCTGACAACGCGGCACTGGACGCTGGGGGACTGCACGTGATCGGTTATGAGCGAAATCAATCCGGGCGAATTGATCGCCAGCTCCTGGGACGAGCCGGTCGTCAAGGCGAACCGGGAAGTGGCCAGTTTCATGTGTCGGCAGATGATGAAATCGTACTCCGATATGACCCGGGCTTTGCCAAAACGCTTTGTCGATTGGGTCACCTGGAAGAGGGAAATCCGAACGCGATATTTGATCAGCGGATACAAAAGCTGCAGAACATTGCCGAACGGGAAACCTACCAATCACGTTGCGAGATCATGCGAGAAGAATTGTGGTTAGACGACATCAAGAAGGCCTTGAGTTGAGTAGGACAATGAAGACGATGAGAATCACAATTTGCCAGTTGATGTTCGGAATGATCGTTCTGGTCTTCGCCGGCAGGTTATCGGCTCAGACTCAGCCCGACGAAGGATTTTCCGAGCCACTTAAAACCGTCAGGATCGCAGCGCCCGAATCGGGAGTGATCCAATCGATCGTCGTGGCTGAAGGTGATTTCGTTCAGCCGCGGAGATATCCTTTGCAAACTGGATTGCCACGTGCTCGAGGCTTCACTGAATGCCGCGAAAGTCAAACTTGAATCGCAAGGCAAAATCAAGGCAGCGCAGGCAACCTTGAAGGAAAAACAATATCATTTGAAGCAAATGCAAAAGCTGTTGGTCGGCCAGCATGCCAGCGACAAGGAAGTTCGGCAGGCCCAGCTGGAAGTCGACTTGGCCAACGCGCATTTGCAATCCGCTAATGACGAGAACCGCGCCATTGAAATGGAAATTAAAAAGATCGAGGCCCAAATCAAGCGGCGAATTATCCGTTCGTCGACCGAGGGAGTCGTGTTGGAAATTCCCCGCCAGGAAGGAGAAGCCATCACAACTTCTGACAGTGAGGTGGCCACGATCGTGCGGCTTGATCAGCTGCGAATTCGTTATTTCCTGACGACCGATCAAGCCATGCGAATGCAACGCGGCGATCAGATCAAAGTACATTTTCCGGCAACCGATCAAACCGTGCCGGCGACAGTCGATTTTGTGGCCCCCGTCACCGATTCAAACAGTGGTACGGTGCGCGCCGAATTGATCATCGACAATCAGCAGGGTCAATATCGCAGCGGCCTGCGGTGCATCCTGACTGAATCACGAGCAACGGTTGCGGCCTCGCCAGTTGCCGCACCACGAACGCAACAATTTGCTTTACCCGATCATCTTCAAAACGAATTGCCGAGAATCCAAAATGAAAAGTGAATCGCAAAATCCCAGTCAGGAAATCGCTGTTCGATACGACAAATCTGAGATCATTTATGCAACCCAATTTCTTGCCAGTCCCGGTATCGAAGAATTGATGCTGGATTTTTCATCGGGCCTGATCGAGGATTCGACCAACTCACAGAGTAAGTCACTGCCAATCCACACTCGTTTGGCAATGCCGTGGACCGCGGTCGAACGGCTCACCCAGATCTTGAACCAGGTGGTGGAGAAGAGAAAACAACTGATCGATCAGACGAAGCACGCACAGACCAAAGGCGTCGCTCCGACAATTCCAACGGCCAGCCTGCCGCAAATGAGCAGCGAGCAACTTTGAACCTGGAAGACGTAGCACTCGACGAAGGTCCAAATTTTTATTTCGAATTACATCAGTAATTGACTTGTCCGAATCAACCTGGCACTAAATGACTCAACCACCCGTCAATCAAGCCAACACTGTAGAAAGCGGCCACGTCGGCGCGCAAATGGCTCGCCGCAGACAACGCAGGAAAGCGCAAACGGGCGCGGAATCCGAATCGACATCACTTGATTCAATCCAAACCGAGCTTGAATTGCTTATTCGATCAGTTGACGATAAACAGGAATTGCTAACAGAGTTTGTCAAATTGGCGCGTGGATCTACCAATGCAATTTGGTGTGGGCAATTCCAACGATTTGGCGACCGACCGCTGGCTTGCCTGGCGGAAGATAGCGGGATCTTGGATCAACAACTGGGTTTTGTTCGATCTTCGTTGCTCCCGACTGCAGAGTCGTCGATTGAAAAAGCCAAGGCCAAGGTTACCAGCAGCGGCGAACTAACGGTCATCGCGACCCCGATCCTTGACGGGCAGCGTCCCGCGCATCAGGCGACGGAATGTTTATGCCTGGCTTTGAATCTGAATGGTGCCCCGGCTGGTCCTTTCCTGCTGATCCTGCAATTGGTGGCGTCCTACATTGCCAGATCGTACGAGCGTAATTCCATGCAGCGGCTCGATTGGCAAATCAGCGCGACGGCAGCGATTGCCGAACTGATGGCCGAAATTGCTGCCTGCGATCAGCCGCATCGAGCAGCGATGCTGGCGACCAATAAACTCGCCGATTTTTTAAACGCCCAAACGATCGCCATTGGTTATTTGCGGCGAAACAACGGCAAGCGAACCCGGATTGAATCGATCTCCGGAACAACAGAAATTGACAAAGGCGGTGACCGGTCGCGAGATATCGAGTCAGTTTTGAATGAGACGTTGATTCGGAATTCGGTCACGGTGCTGCCGGAAAGTTCGGACAATGATCGAAGCATGAAACTGGCGCATCGCCAATTCATCGAAACCAATACCAATTCCCAAATCGTCAGTTCACCCCTGACAGCAAGCAACGGCAAGACACTGGGGGCGTGGCTGTGCGTATTGCCAGCGAATCATGACAGCCAAAAGGCAATTCAGTTCGCGAAAGTCGCCAGCCGTTTTCTTGCCGACGCGCTGGAGGCCTCTTCCCGGGCGACTGCCGGGCCAGTCAGTCGACTGGGGCACCAAACGCGTGCCTGGGCGGTCGGAAAAGCTGGCAAAATCGCGATGACGTCAATTATCGTCGTTACCCTGTTACTGGCAATTCCCATTCCACATCGCGTCGATTGTCCCTGCGCACTTCAGCCAACCGAGCGGCGATTCGCGATCGCTCCTCATGACGGAATCCTGTTGGAGTCATTCGTTAAAACTGGTGACCTCGTCAAAGCCAACCAGCCTGTTGCGAGAATGGATGATCGTGAGTTGATCCTGGAACTCAGTGACCTCTCCGCGCAGCGGGAATCGGCTTCCAAGAAGCGAGATGTCAATCGTTCCACCCGAGACGCTGCTGCCACCAAAATCTCGGAGTATGAGGTTGCCCAACTCGATGCCAAAATCGAGTTGGTGCGAATGAGACTGGAAAATCTTGAAATCAAAAGCGAAACCAATGGCATCGTCTTGCAGGGCGATCTGGAAGATGCGCGCGGAGCTCCCGTGCGACGGGGAGACGTGCTGATGGAGTTCTCACCACTGGAACAACTCAAGCTGGAAGTTGACGTGCCCGAATCCGATGTTGCCTACCTGGAAGTCGGACAGCGGGCGACAATCGTGCTGGACGGAAACCCCTTCGATCCGATTTCGGCCGAAATCCAGTCCATCCATCCAATGTCCGAAGTTCGCAACAACGTCAACGTATTTGTGGCGGAAGCTTCCATCCCAAACGCTGAACAGCGTCTCAAGCCCGGTATGCAAGGCCGCGCGAAGGTTAACGCAGGTTGGAGTCCGGTCGGTTGGGTTTTGTTTCATCGACCCGTGGAGAAAGTGTTTTCCCTCTTACGTTGAATTGAAATCAAGTGAATTGACCGACTTACGCAACAACGACTAATTGCATGGACGACTTAGCGCAGTGAACCAGCCTCCTCTCAACGAAGCACTTGACCTGGCCAATCTACGGTTGCGGCTGCGCGATGAGTTGCGATTCGAACTGCAGGAAAACGGTGGTGAACCTTGCTACATCGTCAAGAACCAGAATTCTTCCGAATACTTTCAAATCGGGATCGCAGAATACGCATTCATTTCCCTGCTTGATGGTGCTACGACGGTTCAAGAGGCGGTGCAGGAAATCGCTTACAAATTGGGCGAAGATGCATTCAGCGTTCGTGACGCGTTGGGGACGGCGCATTGGCTGATTCAAAACAGACTCGCCGATCCGGTCTCGAATTCAGGCGGTTCCCACAGCAGTTTCGATTATCTGTGTGAAGAAAAGAAGACGAAAAAAAATAATCGACTTGTGTCGCAGCTCAATCCGCTGTTCATCAAGACGCCGCTCTTCAATCCCGGGCAATTTTTCCAAGCCGTTTCGTCGAGGCTCGGCTGGATTGCCTCCAGGTCAATGTTGATGATCTGGTCAGCCGTTATTTTGGTGGCATTGGCATGCGCGTTTCAAAACTGGCAGTTAATCGTCACCAGCGCCCGAGGTATTCTTGCACCCAACGCTTGGCTTTGGCTTGTGGCAACATTTGTACTGATGAAGTTCATTCATGAAATGGCGCACGGTCTGTTTTGTCATCGATTTGGCGGGCAAGTCAAAGAGGCGGGCTTCGTATTCATCCTGTTCATGCCCATTCCTTATGTTGACGTCACTTCATGCTGGGGTTTTCCGTCGAAGTGGCAACGGATCGCGGTGTCTGCTGCCGGAATGTACATCGAATTGATGATTGCCGGAATGGCCACCATCGCCTGGTGTATGACAAACGACCCCGTTTGGAAATTCCATCTATTCAACATCATGCTGACGGGCAGTTTAACAACCCTGTTATTTAATGCCAATTTTCTGATGCGATTCGATGGCTACTATATTCTTTCGGATTGGCTGGAGATTCCCAACCTGGCGCAACTGGGACAACAACATCTTCATTACCTTGGTAAACGATACGCGCTTGGGATGAAACTCCCGGCGGCTCGCTATTCACACGGTCGCAGCCTGGTCATCAAGTCGTACGGATTGGCTGCGTTCTGCTGGCGAATTTTCATTTGCATCTCCCTGTCGATACTCGCGACTTCGCTGTTGTATGGGTTTGGCGTTGCGCTTTCCCTGCTCGGAGTTGCCATGTGGATTGGCATGCCCGTTTATCGATTTGCCAAGTTGATTGTCGGGAACCGTCCGGCGGCTGCGCCCGATTTCAGATGGGTGGCATTGGTAACTGCTCCCGTGTGCGTCGGATTACTGACATCGTTGTTCATACTACCCTGGCCCGTACAGGTGTCTGCGCCGGCGTTTGTCCAGTTCAACAACCCGTCGATCGTCCGCGCCGAAGCCGCCGGTTTCGTGAAGAAAGTCTGGGTGAGAAACGGCGACTCCGTTGTCCCCGGCGATGTCTTGATCGAGCTTGAGAATGACGAATTGCGAACCAAGCTTTTGTTCCTCAATGCAGAGCTTCAACGGTCATTGGTTCGCAGCCGACGTTATCACGTGGAGCGTAACATTGCAGCCTATCAATCCGAAGTCGCTTCCCGGGCGGCGATTGAAAAACAAGCCAGCGAAGCGGCTCGCCAGCTCGAAAGCCTGACCATCCGGGCAACGGACGCAGGAACGGTTGTTGCTCGTGGGCTGGAATCAATGGCTGGACAACACGTGACGATCGGAACCGAGTTGCTGCAAGTCGTTGACGAAAATCAAAAAGAGATCGTTTTGTCAGTTGGCCAGGACAACTTCGATGAATTCGTGGGCAGCCAGGGCAAGCAGGCAGTTTTTGCTCCGACCCATTCGTTAATGCGGTTTGTCACTCAGCTCGATAACATTGAACCCACAGCAAGTTCAAGGGTCGACATTCGGCTGACTTCCTACGCTGGTGGGTCACTCGCGGTACGACCTGCATCAAGGGAAACAGTGGAACAACAACCTTTGGAGCTGATCCAACCTCGATTCAGCGGTAAGGCTTCACTTGACGCAACCGCTGGTAGACAGCTTATCAGCGGATCTAAAGGCCGCGTACGACTGAGCCTCTATTCCGACTGTGTTGTGATTCACCTGGTGAAGAGTACCAGAGCGTGGATTCACGGGTTGTTTGAAGCCGCCAAACGAAGCTCGAACGATGGAAGTATGTAATTCATTTCGCGTCATTAACCATGCCGAAATGTTTAGCCAGTCACAAACTTCGTGGCTTCGGCTTGATAGGAAAAAAGCGTGACGTATCGAATCTGGTACGTCACGCTTTCTGTCGAGTGGAGGCGGGGGGGATTCGGAAAAAAGTCTGCAAAAAAACGCCAAGTACGACACCCGTAAGTCTTAATAAAATCGCGACTTGCGCTGCACAAGGGGTTTAGGTTGTAAATTGTTGAAAATAACAATTAACGGCCAAACGGAACCGTCAGTTAAACAACTTGCTATGTTTTCGAAGTCCATGTTGAGCGGAATGCTTACAGAAATTCAGCGCCGGAGATGGCGTCGTCAACATTAATCCGTTTCGCCTAACTCCGCCATTTCATGGTGGCACTCAAGCCCGATCACGCTCGCTTCGTTTTCAGATACTCCCAAGAGGCTCGACCGAATACAGTTGATGCTAATGCCCATGAGCTTTTTGAATAGGTCGCGGGTGCTAAACCCGAAGTTCATTTCTGAAGTCCAATACTCGCTGACTCAGGCTTTCGATGCAGGTCAACAGCAGGCAGCGAGTAGGTTCAGCGTTTTGAAAGCGCCGCTGTGACTCGTTCGGTGTCAGGCTATTCAGGTTCGATTGTGGTTGATCGGGGTTGCGTGTGGCATTGTCTTGAAAGATTTGTTCATCAGTGGCGGAGGTGTCGTCCATCCCGACCGCGACCGATTGGCGATATGAACAGGCCATTTGCAAACGTCTTGGATCTCAAGTTGTTGAGCGAGATGCTGCGATGCCTCAGAGATTTCGAGGGTCGTCCGTTTTGTTAGCCTCCAAGGCCAAACTGTCGCAATTAACTGTCCCGAATTCAGAGGCTTGAAACTTTATTCGACGAAGTCAGGCAATCTGGACGTTGAGCGACCCCGGAAACCAGCCATCGAGAGGATTGACAAAAACGCTAGTCCACAAAGGATGGCAAACGAATCGCCAGTCAAGGAATACAGTGTGAAACGACGCTTGACCGGGATATCGGCCACCAACAGAGCCGACCGGTCATCGGGCGATGTCAAGCAAGCGAGTATCCGGCCAGCGGAATCGGTCATCATCGTCGTGCCATCCTTGGTGGGACGTACGAGCGCAAATCCCTGTTCAATCGCCCGCATTCGAGCCATTTGAGCGTGGATATCCCGCACCTCGAGCCAATCGTTCGAGGGAGCGAGAAACAGATCGATTTTTGCGCGACCAGCCTGAGCAATCACTTGCGGAAAGTCCATGTCAAAACAGATTGCAGACGACAAGCGGCCAAAGCCAGACTCGACAACCGGCAGGATTCCATCTCCTTGGGTATTTAACGAGCCGGGAACCTGAGTCGCTTTCAGAGAATCCATGACAACCTTTCCGGACGGATCAACAAGGACAAACTTGTTGAAGGTTCCTTTACCAGTTCCCGGTCGGAAAACGATCAGACCCATGCCGACAAAAACCTGTTTGTCTGCGGCGGTTTCTTGCGCACGCTCGATCCAGTCGCCTTCCTCCTCTAGCGTCAAAACCGCATTGGCTTCGGGCCAAACAATGAAATCTGGTTTTTGGGCGGCTGCATTTTCAACCAACTCAAAATGCTCCTCTAACGATTGCTGAATCCGCTCACGCGCTCGAGCGGTTGACGATTCTGACATTTCGATTCCGCGGGTGTACGTGTAGAGATCATCAAGATACTCGTCGTTAAACGTGTCGGGTGCGACAATACATGCGACTCGCACCAATTGCTCGTCGTTTTCAACGCTCAAACGGATGATACCAAATCCAAGCACGGCAAACGCAACGACCGAGATTGCAACCCAACCAGGCTTGCGCGCCGATCTATCTTGATCCCACCGATCCCAAATCCAGTTGATGGTCGACGCCACCCAAACAACAACGAACGTCAGGCCCGTCCAACCGGCCAACGATGCGATCTGGGACAGAACTGAATGGTCAACATAGGTATAGGCGATACTTGCCCACGTACCGCCGGGACTAAATCGCGCCGAGATAAGATCAAAAGCAGCCCATCCACAAGGAAGCACCAGCGTCGCAAGCAACGAATGAAAGCGTTGGTTTGTCCAGCGGTCGGCCATATACAACAAGGCAAATACCAACGAGATTCCGCTGAACATCCCGATGCGGATGGGCGTCGGCATGGGAACCATTCCCGCATAGGCCCATTCCCAGACCAAAACGTTTGCAGCAGCAACCAGCGGAACAGCCAACAGCGGGCGCGCAATGCGAACAAACCGAATCCATAGGGTAATGCCAACCAACAGCGCGGCACCGTTGGGCCAATGGCCTTGCCCAAACGCCAACGCGAATCCTCCTGCCAAAAGGAGAATTACAGCCCATCCTGCGCTTGTTTTCTCATTCATTTGATTTCTTTCTTTCTCGCTTTGGTTGGGCGGTGAAATTCTTGATCTCGTCGATGGCTTCGCGACACCAGTTCAATCGCGCTTGATTAATGTGACGTCCGGAAGAAAGAGCGATCCGCCAATAGAGTTTTCTTTCGGGGGAGGCGTCACGACTCTCGATTTCATTGGCATAGTGCTGGTACAGCGATTGGGTTTCGAGTTCCGATTCCTGGAATTGCTCGATGTGCCGGAGAACGTCAGCCGGTTCCATCGCGGCACCAAAAAACACTTTGAGAAGCAATTCATTTCGCCAACGAACTGGCTCGGCTGGTAAGGCGAGCCATTCCCGAAAGGCTTTTTCGCCCTTCTTCGTAATCCGATAGACCTTGCGCTCGGGGCGGCCTGTCTGGCGCTTGACGGTCACGCTCACCAGCTTTTCCTCTTTCAGCCGACGGAGCGCAGGATAGATTTGTCCAAGGCTTTCGCTCCAGAAGTTGCTGATCTGTTCTTCAAAATCCTTCTTCAGGTCGTAACCCGAACGGGGCCCCGACGTCAGCATCCCGAGGATGGCGAAGCGTGTACGGTTAACTCGCGGCATTGTAAGTCTCCCAGATATATATCTTTAAGATATACTAAGGAGCAGCCGTGTCAAGTTTGAAAGAAGATGGGCCTTGTATTAACAGCACGGTGCAAAAAAGGCCAGGTTTTACACTGCCCCGCGTATCATGCGCTGCTTCGGCTATCGGTCAAATTTCTCGACTTTTTCATCCAGCAACTTGCGGAGACTTTCTTTCTTCGCCCAGCGGCCATTGAATACCACGCCGACGATCGACTGATCCAGCGCTGACGTTTTTTCCAGTGGATTTTGATCGAGCAAAACGAGATCGGCTCGGTAACCTTCGCGGATTTCACCAAACCGTATATTGGTAGGAGTGTTGTCAAGAATGAATCTGGCCGAATTGATGGTGGCGGTACGCAGGATTTCTGCCGCCGATAATCCCGCGGTTTCGAGATCCTTAAACTCTTCCATCATCGAATAACCGGGCAAGGCACCTGGGATCGATGCATCGGTCCCTGTCAGCAACGGTACGCCGGCCTTGTGAAGCTCCCGAACAAAGATCATCAGCCATTTGTACTTGCGTTTTGTTTGTTCAAGAAATTTTGCCGGTTCATCACGCGTGGTGTAAAAGTTGTATCGCGGATTCCACCATCGTATAACTCGGGGTGCCAGGTTTTTGACTTTCGGATCTTCAAGAACTTTTGGCAGGTCTTCCAATTGATCAATCATCCGGCGAATGAAAGCCGAGTTTGGCGTCACCGCAACGCCCGCTTGCTTGACCTGTTTCGCAAGATTTTGTGCGGTTAATTCAAAATCCTGGCTGTCTTCAAATGCCGGATAAAACTCTTCACCATGGGCAATCAGTTTCACTCCGGAATTTAGTAGCTTGTTGATTCTGACGTTCTCGGGAATGTGGCCGACCACTGCCAATTCCGCTTCGCCTGCGGTTCGTGTGATTGTTTTTAAAATCTGTTCGTCCATCGAGTCGTAAATCTTGATGAAATCAAATCCCTTCTTTTTTTGTTCCATCACGGCTTCGGCTGCTGCCACTGCATTGGGCAAGGCCCGTTGATAAGGGCCGGTACGAGGTTCGCCGTCGAGTGCTTGCCCCGCCGAGTAAATAGCAGGCCCAATCACAGATCCGGAGGCAACTTGTTTCTTCAATTTGAGAATGTCGATTCGCTCGTCCGAAAACAGATCAACATAATCACCACTCATGTTGCAAACGGTCGTAACTCCGTGCATTAAATAAGAGGGCAATTCGGACTCGTGGCCGATGTGGACATGCATGTCGACCAAACCAGGCGTGACATATTTGTCTGTTCCGTCGATGACCATGGCCGACTTGGGAACGCTGGATTTCTGCATCGGTCCCGTCAAGGCAATCAGACCGTTCTTGATCACGATCATCTGTTTTGGGATTATCCGGCCATCATTTACCGAAACGACGTTGCAATTAGTGATCACGAGCTGCGACAGCAATCTCTTGTCCACGGGCAGGTATTCTGTGACGACAACATTCTCAATTCCATTCATTTTGCCTTTGAAGGGGGCTCCATTACTCAGGCAGGAGTCGAAAAATGCGTCGATGATCTGGATGGATGTCAGCAGCCCCGTTTTGGGTTCAATTTCGTAGTTGAATCGCTGAGGAGAAATAAATGGCAAATCGGTTACCGAGTTGTGACCGAACTTCTGCAACTCGATCATGAAAACCGTTTCCTTACGGCCATCAATCAGCGTTTGGTAGTTGTCCTTGGCGTAGGGGAGTGTGCCGCTGCTGCACATCATCGCGACCGGCATGCTCAGCAAACCCTCGAATCGGGACCGACGCGGTGCGATCCCCTCCATGGAGATGTAGGCTTTGACATTGTTCGTGTTGTCTGCGGCCAGCGCGCCTGCAATTCGACCGCCCAACGAATGACCGAATAGCCCTATCTTCGTTAGATCAATTTTTCCAGTGAATCGGCCCTGAGGGTCGCGTGCATTCAAATTCCGCAGTTGAGCCAAAGCGAAATCCAGGTCTCGCCGTCCGATTTCGGTTGGCGTTTCAAAGAACTCGTCGACTTTTTCATAAGGCCCCGACATCAACTCGCGGGACGGCTGGAAGTCTGGATTAGGTTTGGCAATGAAGCCGTCGGAGAAAGCGACGTAACCGATCCCCGGCATCCCGACCGCCGCCACGATATAACCATCGCTCGCCAGCGATTCAGCAATCGCCGAATAGGCATAGTGCCTCACTCCTCGACCGGGGCTAATCAGGATCAGGGGACACGGTGACAGGCCGCCGGCGAAAGCTGGCAGTAGCTGACTGTTGGTGCTGACCTGTTTATATTCGTCCGAAAACACGCAATATGGTGCTTTCTGAGTCTTTGGATCGTGCGAGGAAGGGTACCAAATCTGAACGACGATGCGGCGGCTGTCTTGTTCATGCGATGAGTAGCTGTAAGTTCGTTGCCGGTCAACCCATTCATAGGTGGTTGTGCCGACCACGTGAGTTCCCATCGGTGGGGGCAATTTAATGGATATTGTTTGCCCCATGACCTGTGTCGCAATATTCGTGGCAAACAGGACTACAAAGCCCAATATCAGTTTCGACATTTGGTCACTTTCAACGATTGGTCGGCCGTTTGGACGCTCGCCCGAATGATTGCCGAAGGAAGCGTGGCCGGCGTTTCAGGGGCCAAGGTGAGATGAATGTTTCGTTTAGACGAATTAATTCCCGGACCCCTCGGACTATTTGTCTCTCGTTCCCTCACCATTCAGACGCTCGCTCCATTCCTTACCAAGCTTGTCGCCAAGTTTTTCGTTCCACTCTTGGCCAAGCTTCGGGCCAAGTTTTTTGTTCCATTCTTCGCCCAGTTGTTTGCCGAGTTTCTCATTCCATTCCTGGCCCAGCCGTTGTCCAAGTCCAGTCATTCTTCGCCGAATACGGACGTCGCCGTGCTCAGATTCGGCTTTCAGAACAGCTCCGCCGCCATTAATCGTCCCACGAACATACTTGTCAAACTCGATCTTGCTGGTGCCATCGTTGCGAATCTCCGCTTGCAACGGATCTCCGATCTCGGTGATCTTAAAGTCGGTCAGCAGTTTGCCGAGTCCCGTTCGGAGCTGCGTGTTGACCTGAATGTCGGCCGGCAGTGAGAGGTGGATAGAACCGTTGTAGCTTTCGAATTCAAGTGGTTTGTCCGGACTAATCGAATCGAAACCGGCGAGCAAATTTCCGTGGTAACTGTAAAGGTCCGCCGAGCCCGAGCAGTCGCTCAGCGTAATGTGACTGTGGAAGCTCCGCACATTGAGGTGCCCATGGACATTGGTCACTTGCAGCTTCCCGTCGCGATAGGAATCAAGCACCAGGTTTGCGTTGCGAGGTACCTTGATCTGTAAATTTGTAATGTACCGCTGCGAATTGGAGTCGACCTTGATCTTGTTGCCGGAGGTCGTGATGTCGAAATCCAGGTTGTTGGGACGCAATTCGGTCAGGCCGTCCTCGTTGCTGGATGGTGGCATGTAGTTCGGCACATCCAGTTCGACGATGACTTCCGACGAATCGTGTCCGACCACCGTGATTGCTCCGCGTTTAATGTCGACATTCAATGTTCCAATTTCATCAGAATTGGCGAACGCCGTGACAAACTTCTTCCCGCTCGTCTCACGTACCGCGTTCGGATTTTTTCGCAGGGTCACAGTTCCCTTTTCAGTTTCAATTCGGATCGGAATTCCGCCACCGTTGATGGTTCCCAGGCGGTACTCGTCGGGGTTGTCGAGTTTGGCCAGTTCTTCTGCGATTGAGTCGGGAATGGCGGTCATCATTTTTATGTCGAAGGCTGTGCCGTACGTTCCTCGGCCCGACGAAATGCCGGTCGTGGCCTTGATGTGTTCGGGCAGACTCAGATCAATCGAGCCGTTTTGCGACTCAAAATCCAATTTGGCTTGCTCATCAACGTCCTTGAAACTGACCGTAATGTCGCCGTTGCAACTGAAAGCAGTCGCTGAGCCGGAGATGTTGAGCAAGCGAATGTCGCTGTTCTGGCTGTGAGTGTGAATGGTGCCGGTAACGTTTTTGACTTGCAAGTAGCCATCTCGATAGGTATCCAATGAAAGGTTTGTGCGGAAGGGCACCTTCACTCGCAAGTTCAGGATGAAGGTATTGTTGTAAGTATCGAGCTTGATCTGATTGGTGCGTTTGTCGATGTCGAAATCGAACTGAGGTGCGAACTGCTGCTTAAGACCCTCATCAGAGCCCTCCGAAACAACTTGCGGTGTTGGATTGAGGACTTCGATGATCACGTTAGGTTCATCATGCCCAACGACGTCCACGAAACCGCGGGTTATATCAACGATCAGAGTTCCCGTCTGATCCGGACTTGGAAACTGAACATCGATCTTCTTAAACACCGTTGGTTCATCGCCGACATTGTTGGTTGCCTCAGATTTGGCGGTCGTGGTTGTGACCTCCATTTTCTCGGTGGCAATATCTTGAACTGACGAGGGTAGCATCGCGTAGGCGAACGCCAGGAATATCGAAATCAGGGCCATCGCAAGAACTCCAATTTGAAACGGACGTGAAAGAACAGTGGCAAAAAGACTCGGGGGTGTTTTAAGTTCAGCGGGTAGTTTGATTTGATCAGGCTGATGAACGTGGGCCAGACACCGCTGGAGCAACGTATGGGTTGCCTCGGCACTCGGTCGCGCTTCAGGACGTTTTGACTGGAGTTCCGCAATGATTCCGCAGAGCCAAAGTGGAATCTCTGAATTTAGATCCCGAATCGGTTTTGGCTGTTCGTCGGTGATTCGCCGCAGAACCCCAAACGCGGTTTCTGCTCGAAACGGTGCGCGGCCAGTACAGAGCACATACAAGACGCTACCCAAGCTGAACAAATCGCTACTGAAGTCAACCAACTCACCGCGAGCCTGCTCGGGTGACATGAACTCAGGCGTACCCGTAATCACTCCGCTGCGTGTCATGGTTGCATCGTCAATCGCCCGAGCCAGTCCAAAGTCAGTAATGACTACCGTCTCGACACCGTCGTCCAACATGACGTTCGCCGGTTTGATATCTCGATGGATTAAACCTTGCTCATGGGCCGCCGCCAGACCCGCGGCAAGCTGACTGCCGACTCGCAAGATTTCTGGCAGCGACAACGGGCCGTCCTGATCCACTTTTTGCTGAAGCGATCCGCCCTTTAAATACGGCATCACCAAATACGGCAAACTGCGGTCGGCCGAGACACTGTGAATGGCGACGACGTTACGGTGAAGGACTCCCGCAGCCGCTTGAGCTTCACGAGCGAATCGCTGCCGGGCGGTTCCGCAAACCGCCAATGACGGATGCATTATTTTCAAGGCAACAACTCGATTGAGCGAGCGATCGCTGGCCTTCAACACAACGCCCATCGCCCCGCAGCCGATGACAGCGAGAATTTCAAATGAATCCAATCGGCCTAATGAGGTCGGCTCGTCGGTTGGTCCCAGGACTTCCATGATTTGGCGGACGGGCAGTGGCAGCGATTGGGTTGCCTCCTCCTCGTTCGGGAGTCGCGTGCGATGCGGGCAGGCTAACATCGATTTCGCTTCTTCCCAACTCAACGGTTCGGCCGCGTGTTCTTCGAGCACGGTTCTGCAAACTTCGCATTGGTCAAGGTGCTGAGTGAATTCGGCTTCATGGGCCCGGCTTAGATTCCCTTGCAGGAATGCATCGATCCGAGGCTGATCACAGGGCTTCGTCTTCACGATAATTACTTTCCAGTTCGATGACGACCGCAGAAAGACGTTTCATGATGCGACTCCGAGCCGCATAGATTGTCCCGATGGATTTTCCCAATTCTTGCGCGGCTGCTTCGTTGCTTAGCCCCTGGACAGCGGTCAGCTCGAAGGCCTTCCAAGTGTCAGGTTGAACATCCACGCGCACCTGCTCAGCGGCACGCAAGTACAGCTCACGGCGATATTCGAGTTCGATCAAGGATTCGGCTTGACTGTCCCGCTGCGGGCATTGTTCCAACAGGGAATCCAAGGAAGATCCGGCGAGCGGATTATTGAGGGGGCTATCGTTGGGACGGCGGGTGATGGCATTGATCGTCGCGTTTTTGGCGACACGTATCAGCCAGTAACGAAAACGTGTAGACGCATTGGATTTCTCCCAGCGGGCAATCGAACCCGCGATGGCCACAAAGACGGTTTGAACCAGGTCCAGCGCGTCCGCATGCTGAAGCCCTCGGGTCACCGCAATTCGATAAACCACCGGTCGATACAGCTCGACAAATTCTTCCCATGCCAGGCGATTGGCTGGATCGCGGACTTGGAGAATTAGGCTCTCACGAGTTTCTGGAGTCTGGAACAACGGTTACTCAAGTTGCTAACTGACCATCTTTGTAGACGCCAAACGGCTTCCTATGCATTTAAACACAAAAAAGCCGATTTCTGACACGAAATTAAAACCAAGGTTTTCTGAAGATTACAAAACGAGGTGAAAACCATTTCGTG
The DNA here is from genome assembly GCA_942492215.1 of Pirellulaceae bacterium. GTDB lineage: Bacteria > Planctomycetota > Planctomycetia > Pirellulales > Pirellulaceae > Mariniblastus. Next base: position 29,297 of record CALODY010000020.1, on the reverse strand, counting down.
ACTTGGCTTACAAAGCACGATCCTTAGTTTCATGTCACCTACGACGAAACCGCAAAATCGTTGCACTCTATCGACAGCGGACCAATGAAAGCTACGGGTACGAATGCTTGCCCGAAGAAAAACTGTTTTATCTGATGTATCAAAGGGTCACCTCGGACGATGATCAATCCAATTGGGCTTGGGCGCATCAAATGCGGGCCAAAGTCGATTCGCTGGATGTGGAAAAATTCGTCATTGACATTCGCAACAATGGCGGAGGTGGATTTCAATACTCGCTGCCGATCATCCAGGGGGTTCCGGACCGGCCTGAGACAAACCAGTGTGGCAGACTGTTCGTCTGAACGGGCACAAAACTTTTTCCGCCGCGATCGGATTTCTGGAGCAGTTGGAAAACAGATCCAAAGCGATCATTGTTGGTGTGCCACCCAGCGATCATCCCGCCTCACCGGGTGACCCCAATGAGTTTGTGCTGGCCGAGACGGGGATTAAGGTTAACCCTTCACAAATTTTTCATTCGACAATCATTCCCGATGATCGAAGACGTTCGGTTGGACTTGATCGACAAATTCTGACTTCCTGGGTCGACCACGCGGATGGAAATGATCCGTTATTGACATAACGCTTTGGGTTTTTCTGGGGCGGGTGATTTGACGCCCCGTCGGCCGCTCAAGGTCGGCTGTCGTAAGGCAGGGTCAAGTTCGCTTTTCCAGTCGGTAAACAACATTCGAAATCAGGACCGATCAACCCACGCCTCTGGAAAAGATCCACGACGGCAGTGACGAGGCAAGCGCCCAGACCCGCAAGACTCTGGAAATCGGCTGTTTCCGAAGCTCGGTCAGAATATTCCCTGAGATTTTATCGTTAGATCGTCGAGAGAAACCACATCGACGCGTTTTGCCTGTTCTCGAAGCCTTGATTGCGAGCCGACAAAAGCCAACGCCACATAAATGTTTGATCTCGTTCCAGTCACTCGCTCCGGTATGTCGGGGATGGCACTTGTGGCAGTCAATTGTTTTGAATGACATATACAGGCCTCACTCGCCTAGATGGTTATTAGCAACAACCCATCACTGGCAAGGAGGTCTCGACGATGTGTAATTTTAACCAAGGACGGTTTCGGCAACAGATCAGATTTCTTCGGCGTCAATTTCTTCAAGACTCGGATCTACCATTTGGCGATGTCTTATCGACTGCGTTACTCACGCAAGCTTTGGCCGCTATCAATGTTTGTTGGAAGGACGGGATCTATTCACCATTGGTAACGCTTTGGTTTTCTGGGGGTGTTGAGTGCGGACCATTCATGTCGGTCAGCGGTGGCACGTTTGATTGCACATCGAATATCAAATGGACAAAGCCCGTGCTCGTCAGCAACCGGCGCTATTGCCAGGCCAGAAAACGTCTTCCAGAGAAGTTCTTTTCCGATGTGGCTTGTCAGACAGGCCGATCATTGGAAACCAATGTCAAATCGAACTGGCTTTGGAAAGGTCGACACGTCTATATAGTTTGATGGAGCTACAGTATCGATGCCTGATACTGAAGCGAACCAGCAAGCAGCGCTCCATCCGCAGCCCGGCTCGCAGAAACCTGGTTTAGGTTTCCACTGGCGAGGATCGCGGCCGTCTTCTCTCTCGTTCATGCGGGTGCCGTTCTTGATCTAGCGATGGCTCGATACGCGGGTAAGGTCAAGGTGAGTTGAGCTTGCCACTTTCTTCACACTCTGTGGCATATATTCAAAGCGGGCGATGTCTTGCTCACTGATCGTCTGATGTGTTCTTGCGACCGAAATGGCCATGCTCAAGGCGCGGGGAGTCAATCCCAGCAGAACGCTTAGCAATAGAGCGCCAATGCCCAAGCTGGATGGTTCGGGAATCGCACTGAATGAACGCACGGTCCCGCCGTTGATAATGACATCACCAAGGACGACCTGGGCATCATCGTTGGAAGGAGGCGAACCAGTGTCCACTGCAAGCGTAAACCATTTTGTACGCGAAAGGAGAAACAGGTCATCAATCGACCGTGGTTCCGTCTCGAATCCCGGAACCCAGAATGACGACAATTAGCTGATACTGTCAGTTTGTCGGTCCCGGCAAATGATTGGAGGTACCCCTTTTTTCAACATGAGGAGCCTCCGATGATCAAAAGCCAATCCAATTCTCGCCTTGTTGGTTACGCCCGAGTCAGCACGACCGATCAGGAACTGTGCCTCCAGATTGACGCGTTTCGCCAGCACGGCGTAAAAAAAGAGCATCTGTTCTGCGACAAAATCTCCGGTGCCAAAGAAGACAGGCCTGGACTTACTGCCTGCAATGAAACTTTGAGAGGGGGTGATACGCTTGTTGTCTGGAGGTTGGACCGGCTTGGTCGGTCCATGCGTCACCTGGCCAACATGATCGAAGAACTGAAAGAGCGAGGTATCGGCTTTCGTTCGATTTCCGATGGGATGATTGACACTACATCCGCATCCAGCGAATTGGTTCTCAACATATTCTCTGTGCTTGCCCAGTTTGAACGAAGGCTGATCCAGGAAAGAACGAAAGCGGGACTGGCCGTAGCCAGAGCACGTGGGCGAATTGGTGGTCGCCCGGTAATGGATCGAAACCATCCCAAGATCAAGCTGGCCAACAAACTGTTTTGCGACAAAACGATTGAGTTGGATGACATCTGCAGCACATTGAAGATTTCCCGATCAACGCTTTACCGTTATGTCACCATCTGACGAAATCGCGATGTAAGGGAGGGTTTTCATGCAACTTTCAGGGTTCGTCATCCTGTTACCATCAGCCACTCATGCCGCCTGCGGCGCCGTGAATGATGAAAACGGCGTGCACTTGTTACACTGGATGTTTGTTGTAGAGCCAGAAGGTTGTCGGGACGCAGGTCGACTCACTGTGTTGCTTTCGAGCCCGCCTATCAGTCTGTTGTGGCGGTTTGCTGCGAACCCTCAATGGTTGCCATGGCCGGGAGCAGGCGGAGCAGTTTGGTCGCTTTCGCACCGTCCCCCGACTCCTGTCGGTTGACTTAAACCGCGGCTCGTCCGAACCTAGGACAAATTTCGGAGAGGTGGTTGTCCGCGACTATGGCCGTTTTGTTTTCGGAGCAGTTGTCAGTAGTGAATCGCTATCTCTATAATACGATTTACGCCGCAGAGACTCTGCGGAAGCAACATCGAGGGGCTCATGCCGTCCACACCATACCCCAATACCACCCACCTCAACGTCAACAAGCTTTGCCGGACCTACGCGAGTGGTCAACAAGGCGTCGCGGCCTTGCGTGAAATCAGCTTCACCGCGGCCAAAGGCGAGTTTCTCGCGGTGCGGGGACCTTCAGGCTGTGGTAAGTCAACCCTGCTTCATATTCTCGGAGGCATGGACCGTCCCACCAGCGGCAGCGTGTCGCTAGGTGAACTGCGACTAGACCAACTGCGGCACGAGCAGCTGGCCGAATTCCGCCGTCGTCATGTCGGCTTCATTTTTCAGGCCTTCCATCTGCTGCCGACCCTGACGGTACTCGAAAACGTGACGCTCCCACAAGAGCTTGACGGTAAACCGGCCGCGGCGGCGACAGGAAAAGCGAGCGAGTTGTTGGAACGAGTCGGGTTGTCGGACAAGCAGCGGCGGTATCCGGCGGAACTATCGGGCGGCGAAATGCAACGCGTGGCGATCGCACGAGCCGTAGCTCACGATCCCCAGCTGCTGCTTGCCGACGAGCCAACAGGGAGTCTGGATTCGGAGAACGGTCAACTGGTACTCAACTTGCTGCAGGAATTAAATCGATCGCTGGGACTGTCGATTGTCCTGGCGACTCACGCCCCCGAGGCGGCGCACCGTGCCGACCGGGTCCTCTTCATTCGCGATGGCGAGATCGAACGCATTGAGAAGACTGACCGCGTTTTTACGACTACTTGACCGATTTGTCCTCCGCGCACTGTGGCAGCACAAAGGCCGCTCGGCCATTGCCATTATCGGGATCGCGCTAGGAGTATCGGTAACTGTCGCAATTCGCTTGGCGAACGTTGGCGTTGTCGAGTCATTCCGAACAGCCGTCGTGTCGATTAGCGGCGACGCGGATTTGCAGATTGTCGGCGCCGCCGGTCGATTCGACGAAATGCTGCTCAGCGATTCCGCCTGGCTTCACCGGTACGGAGCCGCGTCGCCGATCACCGAGGCGTACGCCATGTTTGCCGACCCGCAAGGTCCAACCCGGGGCACTCAAGGTGAATTGCTGCGTGGCGAGCTGCTGCACGTGCTGGGAGTCGATGTGCTCCGTGACTCGCCGTTGCGCGGCTACCAAATCTTGCGATTATCGGCTGAGGACAGAGAGCCGACGCCGCAGCAGCTGTTTGATCTACTGCGAGATGAACAGGCTATCGTGATCACTGAGCGATTCGCAAAAAGGAAAGGGCTGAAAGTGGGTGATTCCATCCCGCTTTCGTTCGGTAGCCGAGTTGATCTGTTCCGAATTCGAGGGCTATTGCTGCATACTGGTCCGGCCCGAACCCTGGATGGCAATTTCGCATTGATGGACATCGCTGCGGCTCAGGTTGCCATGCAACGGGTCGGTCAGCTGGATCGTGTTGAAATCAAGCTCGCCGCGGATTCCGAACTGGACGCGGCGCAGAAAGAGATCGAATCAGCATTGTCGCCTGGACTGCGTGTCGAGCAGCCCAATGCCCGGTATGGCCGCACGGAGACGATGATCGAGGCGTTTCAATTCAACTTGACGGCGCTGAGCAGTGTGGCGCTGCTGGTCGGAATGTTTTTGATCTACAACACAATCTCGATCTCAGTCGCTTCGCGGCGAAAGGAAATCGCTACTTTGCGAGCCGTGGGCGCCGGACGCGGGACTGTGCTGATGCTGTTTCTGGCCGAGGCCGTTTTGCTGGGAACCGCCGGGACGATGATCGGCTTGCCGGTCGGGCAGCTTCTGGCTCGCGGCGCGGTTAAAGCGACGGCGCAAACTGTTGAAACCTTCTACATTGCCGCTGCCGCGGAGTCCGCCGCCGGTTCCCCGGGCCTGGGGCTCGTCGACATCCTGACGGTGCTGGCGGTGGTCCTGCCGCTGGCGACCGGCGCGGCCTTTGCTCCCGCCTGGCAGGCCAGTGGGACGGATCCGGTCGAGTTGTTACGCCCCGTCCAGCAGGCGCACCGAATTCGAAGCCCGCGTTGGGCCTGGCTGGTGATCGGCGTGGTTCTCGTCGTGCTAGCAATCCTACAGACTCGTCTGCCTCCGGTGGCCGGCATTCCCTTGTTCGGTTTCGCCTCAGAGTTCTGCTTCATGCTCAGTATCGCCGCGTTTGCCCCCGCCGTGATCTGGTTAGCCTGCAAAACCGTCCGCGGATGGAGCCGCGGCACCCCGATCGGCGGAAGACTCGATTGGCGATTGGCCGCGTCCAACCTGCTACACTCGGTCGACAAGCTCTCCATCAGCGTCGCCGCGTTGGCGGTCAGCCTGGGCATGATGTTCTCTATCGCGATCATGGTCGGCAGCTTTCGGGACACAGTCGTCTATTGGCTGGAAACCACTTTGACGGCCGACCTGTCGGTCAAGCCGGTGATGAACACATCGGCCGTTTCCGAGATACCGATGGATCCAGCCGTTGTGAAGCTGATCAACGAGCACCCGGCCGTGGAGGCGACGACTTGGTTCACGTCGCGACAGATTGCCGACGGGCAGCGGAACATTCGGCTGGCAGCGACCGATTTCCGCACGACATTGCGGCACGGTCGGCTGCTGTTCAAGCAGCCCACGGACGCCACGGCCGATCTTCTAAGACAGGTGGAAGCAAACCGGCCGCTGGCTTTGATATCCGAGAGCTACTCGCTGCATTTCGACAAGCATCCGGGCGACCAGATCAAGCTACCATCGGCGGATGGTACCTGGGAACTGCCGGTCGCCGCTGTTTACTATGATTACGCCAGCAACCAGGGCACGGTTATGATCGACGCGTCCTGGTACCAACAGAGGATCCTCGGCAGCGATCAACCCGTTATCCCTGACGTACTGGCGCTGTATCTGCGGGATGGTTACGACGCCAGAGAGGTGGGACGACAACTGCAACAGCAGTCGGGACCAAGGCAAATGCTGTACTTTGTCACCAACAATGAAATCCGCCGTGAAGCGATGCGGATCTTCGACAGCACCTTTACCATTACGTACGCCTTGGAATTGATCGCCATCCTGGTCGCCGGCTTGGGTGTCGCCAGTACTCTGATCACTCTGGTGTACCAGCGGCAAACTGAAATTGCGGTGCTGGACCTGCTGGGCGCTACGCGACGCACCGTTCGCCGCATCATCGTATTGGAAGCGATTCTGATCGCATTAATTGCCCAAATACTGGGGCTGATTATCGGCGCAGTTCTGGCGGCGGTCCTGATTTACGTGATCAACGTCCAATCGTTCGGCTGGACAATCCAATTCCAGTTTCCCTGGATGCTGCTGAGCGGCGCGACCTTGGTCACCGTCCTGGTGGCGGCCGTCTTCGGGCTCTATCCGGCGCGACTGGCAATCCGCAGCGATTCGCTGCAAGCGATACGGGAAGAATGAAACATATGATGAACGAGAACTCACCGGCGCTGGCGGCTGTCGGCCACGGCGGCCGTTCCCGGCCTCGCGGGTGGAGCATCCAACTGCTTGCCCCCCTGGTTGCACTGTCGATCCTGACCGCCTGTCGTCCAAACTCGCGGTCGCCGGCTCCCGACGACCACGCCGTGGACCTCCCGTCCACCTTGGAGGACGCCACAGTGATGCTGGCCGCTAGCGACTCGCGCGCGGCGACGATCTGGAAGAAGGCCGTGAACCCAATCGATTGGCAACTTCCGGACGATCACGGCGCGCACGCCGATTATCAGATCGAATGGTGGTATTACACCGGCAATCTTCGGACCGACGACGGACGGCCGTTCGGCTTTCAGCTGACCTTTTTTCGCACCGGACTGGATCGGCTGGGCGAGTCGCCATCGCGTTGGGCGGCGCGCGATCTCTATACAGCGCACTTCGCCGTCTCGGACATTCGCAACAAGGATTTTCACGGGTTTGAGCGCACCAACCGAGCGGGAATAGGGTGGGCCGGCGCGACGGTGTGTGGGAGCCAGCAACCGGTTCGCGTCTGGAATGCCGGCTGGAAGCTGATTATCGACGGAGACGAGCATCGGCTGGTTGCCGAGCAGGAAGGCTTTGCGATCGATTTGACGTTGTGCGCGGAAAAGCCACCGACATTTCATCACGGCGACGGCCTGAGCCAGAAAGGTCCGTCGGAGGGCAACGCATCCCATTACTATTCTTACACCCGCATGAAGTCACACGGTACCGTGACGGCCGCCGGCGAAGAGCTTGCCGTCAGCGGCTTGAGCTGGATGGATCACGAATTCAGCTCCAGCTTTCTTGAGCCGGGACAAGCCGGGTGGGACTGGTTCTCGATTCAGCTGAACGACGGCAGCGACCTGATGATCTACCAGATCCGCGACGAAGACGGAAAACCCGGTCAATGGTCGTCGGGCACTTGGGTACCCGAGAAAGGTGAACCAGTCTACTTGACACGCGAGGATTTTCGCTTGACTTCCAGCCGCCAGTGGAACTCCCCGGCAACCGGCGGCGATTACCCGATCAGCTGGCAAGTGGAGGTGCCTCAATTGGAGCTGAAGCTGGCGGTTGAGGCTGCCTACGGAAATCAAGAGATGAATACGCTATCGTCGACCGGGATCATTTACTGGGAAGGCTCGATCGATGTCACGGGTAGCCGTATAAATCAAGCGGTGACCGGCAGCGGCTACCTTGAAATGACCGGTTACAGCGGGAAAGACCTCGGACGGCGCTTCAAGAACTCGGAATAGCGTACAGTCGCCGTCGCCCCGAGGCAAAATGCTCCAGCCTACTCCTGCACCAAACACTGATCGATCACCTCTTTCAACGCCGCAGCCGAGCGGTGAAAGGCCTTGATTTCGTCGGCGTACAGTGGTGGCTGCGGCAGACGTTGCACGCCACGGCGGCCGATCCAGATCAACGCTCTAGGCCTGCGGTTTTTCGTTCATCAAATCTGAATTCCATCCGGGACTGGATCGTCACGAAACAGAGGTTCGTTGGGATCATAAACGCCTGGGATGGCTTTTTTCAAAATCAAAACGCGAATCAGGTAGATTGCGATTGGCACGCCAAGAATCAACCCCCACATGCCGAAGAAATGTTCGGCCACCAACAGGATCCCAATCACCAATACCGGGTGCAGATGCCCGATCTTGCCAATGATCCGCGGCGACAAAATCATCCCTTCGATCATGTGGATCACGGCAATCGCGATGACGACTTGCACCGCCATCATCAGCGAACCGCCGGGTTGAAAAATGGCGACGGCATAAATCGGAATCCCGGACAGAATGACCCCCACAACCGGGATGAAACTGAACAAAAATGTCATCAACGCCAAGATGAATTTGTACTCGACTCCAATCATCCATAACGCACCAAAGGTCATCGCGGCATTGAACAGGGCAATCACCGCCTGGCCCTGAAACGATTTGCCAATCAGTTTTCCGAGCGCGATCATTCCCGGGGCGATTTCATCGAATATCGGCCGTAACCTCGTCTGGCGCATCGCGACCACATCTTCTTTCAATCCATGCCATTCGATCAGGATAAAGATGGCTAACACCAAACTGGTCACGATCTGGATTGGGACCCGCATGATTTCACCAAGCGATTCTTCGAACCAACCCACGAGCCCTTCCATCACCTTTGGTCCATCGTTTTTGCGTGCTCGCGAATCCAATCGGCAACCTGGCTTGAGCCCCACCATTTTTGACCCAGTTGCAATTTGCTGGCTGTTTCAAAATCATGCTCTTGAACTGCGAGTGATTCTGTTGTGGTTTCGTAATGCTGACGAACGACGCCCAAGAAATCTTCTTTCCCGTTGGGATAAGCGTTGGCGAGGGACTCGAAAAAATCGAAGTCCGATGGAGCGGCTGCCGGATTCTCTTTCCGCCGGGTTTGATAAAACGACTTGAAATCAGACTGATAATCAGCCGACTTGCGAAAATCGGACCACTGTTGAGCTGCTTGAGCTTCTGCCCATTGGTTTTCGAATTCCGCCAATCTGGACCGGGTCGGATTCAAGTCTGTCAGAATTCGCTGATCGATCTGTTGCTGGCGAATCGTTTCAAATTCAGGTTGCTGTTTTAGCGTCGCCAATTCGTCTGTTTTACCTTGAGCAACGAAATCGGCTTCCCAACGCGAAATATAGTAGTCACTTTTCTGATCAAACACGTTGGGTACGCGAATCTTCATCAGCCATTGCTGAAACTGGTCATCAGCGTGATTTCCCTGCAACTCGCGCGGATTCCAGTTGGAGAACTTGGGCCCGTTCAAAACTGGATTCAAACTCCGCCGGAGCCGTTGAGTTCAGCTTCGGAAAGGTTGATACAGGCCTTCTCCCGAGCGACCGGATTCTTGAAATTTCTTAAACTCGGCCTGGTATCGTTGATCTTCTGAAGTTCCAAACTGTTGTTGAAATTGCCAGGTCCCGACGGTGTTGCTCAGAAAGCTGTTTTGCAATCCTGCCGGACCCATGGTTTGCAACTGGGCGACCAGGCTTTTCCCCTCACTGAATGACATGCGGCACCACAAAACTCCCGACACCGTAAAGTCCCAGGCAAACCGCCACGAAGATGGCCAGCGTAAGAATCAATTCCAGACGATCGACTTTCGCGATTGGGTGCGATTCGACGCATCAGGAAACCGACCAAGTCGCGCACGATGAAACAAATCAGAAAGGTCAGGAAACCGATCAGAAAAAACTCTCGCAGCAAGTAGAGCAGCACCAGAAATACGACCCAGATCAGCGGTTTATACCACCAATTGGGCCGATTGAACGACACTCTGATTCGGCAGAGGTTGTTGCATCACAAAATCTCTCATTCCATTCCAGTCGAAATTGTTCATCTGTTGGCTACCGCAAACCGCCGGACTATGCGAGTTTTTCGAAAACCGATTCCGGGTGTTTTGATTTGTAATAGAAGAAAGCCGCGGCCGCGACCACCGCCACCACCATGATGACCCACACCACGACCGTGTATTGTTCCAGTGTCGCCAGAGCGATCGTCATCACGGCCAGGACGACGCCAACAATCGTCAGCATCCAGTCAAAATGAACTCCCGCCAGGCAACAACCTAAGCCCAGTAACATTAACGCGACATACGAGGCGGAGTCTCGGTTGACAATCTCCTTGCGTTCCAGCAACAACACGACACCCATGAACGCCAGCAGCATCATCCAATGCGCCAACTCGCGACCGATGAGTTTGTTGAACGGTTGCCCCTCCAGTTTGGCTTTTCCGCTACTCCGCCACAAACCGAGTGCAGCATAGACAATCACGACGAACAACCAGTATTCCCAAGCCCCTTTTTCCATGGCTTGAGTCAGCCCCATCCCGATGAGCGCCAGAAAAAGCATCCCACACAACACGTAAAACTGGGGTTTCCAATGTGTGACTGGACTTGGTGTATTCATCCGGCGTTTTTTCAGCGGAATCGGTCATGGCGTTCACTGCGTCAGTCGAGTTTCGATGTCAATGTCAGAAACAGTTGTGTGGAGCTGAACGCTACGTGTGGTAAAAATCATGCTTCCATGAGCCATTTGCGCGCTTCATCTTGCTGACCTTCGTCAAAGTATTTTATTTTGGACATGGTGAACGGTTTGCAAATCATCGCCATCCATTTCTCCCAGCTTTTCTCACCGACCATCGCGATTTTTTCTACGTCGCGACAGTGCTTGGTGGCAAACTTGATGTCTTCCCACATGGCCCCCATTTCCCAGCCGTGAAAGTCGTGCATCTCAAACAGGATCTTGATCTTGCCCGAGTCAATCAGCCGCTCGACGGCCGGTTCAAAGTCGTGATAGTCTTCCGCGGAAAGTTTTCCGCTGGCTTTGACTTCCAGTAAATGTTGCTCGGTCTTTTCTTGTAGCTCAATCGTCATTGGTTTCTCCTTGTTAATTGATCAGTCTTCACCTTATCGCGATGTTTAGTACGGTCGAACCAAGCCCATCCGCGGCGGCTGCACCGGGCCAGCCACGCCGTAGATGACCGTGATGCCCGAACCTCCACCCCAGGTCGAAGTGGGGCGAAGCGGATCGGGCGCCGCGGCGCCGTTGAGATCGTTCCAGTTGTTCGCCGCCCAGACGTTGCCCGCCGGGTCGATAGACACGTCGGTCTGCATCTGGATGCTGCCGCCGCTGAAGACGTGGATCACATCGCCGGTCTTCGTGCCCGCCGAATGACCTTTGGTATCGTCGCCGGCCATCAGCACCACGCTTCGGCCCCAGAAATTGCCGACCCAGACATCGTCGTTGCCGTCGATGTTCAAGCCCCAGGGCACGCTGACCTGCTTGTCGCCGGTGTAGCCGGTCGGCGTCGGTTGGGTGCCATCGGGGCGGATCATGTTCACCACGCCGGTGACCATCTTGGGATTGCTGGAGAGGACCTTCAGCATGTGCCCTGCGGCAATTTTGAACTGCTCCATGATGGACGCACCGTCAGGGATGACGGGCGGTGGAAAGTCGAGCGACATATTGCTGGCGACCCAGACATTGCCCTTGGAGTCGAGTGCGAGTGCTCGGACGCCGATCCCGGCGCGGAAGGATTCTGCCTTGGAAGGATCATCGGCGGGAAACCGCACGACTTTGTCGGACTGCGAGTTGCTGACCCAAACGCGATTCTGGGGATCGATGACGATGTCGAAGGGCGACTTCAGCCCGGCGGGTTTGACAATTTTCCCGTCCTTCAACCGTCCGCCGGGGAAAAAGAGCAATTGATCCTGCGAGCCATCGGCAATCCAAACATCACCGCCCGCGGAAACGCCGATGCCCATCAGTCCGAGAAACTTCTCTTTGAAGGGGAGGTCGCTCTCCTTGGCGGCGGGTGTGCCATCGAAATTCAGCACGGCAATTTTCCCGTTGAAGCTCGAGAGCCAAACCTTGTCGAGTGTCACGGCGGTGCCCCAGCCCATGCCGTCAATGCCCATGCCGGTGAAGCCGGTGATCGGTGGCGAGAGAGCGGTGCCGTTGGGGGAAAGTTTGACCACGCCGCCGCCGATGCTCTTGTTGACGCCCGACTGCGAGCCGGCCATCCAGTTCTGCCCGCTCCAGAGGTTGCCCTCGGCATCGAACATCAGCCGACCGACCGAGTAAACGCCGCCGCCCGCGAAGCACAACGAGAGGGAGAAATCATCTGGAACGTAAGCGAGATACGGCACGAAGGGCGCGCTGCGCCGCGAGCCGTCTTTCGGTTGCGGGTAGGCTTTCTCGAAAAGCGAGAAGAGTTCCTCGGGGGCTGCCCACGGCGCGCGAGCGATGCCGACCATCGCTTCGAGCGTGTTCTTCGGCGATGCTCCGCCGGTCGGCGTCGACGCCTTGAAGAACTCAGCACGCCAACCGTCGTCGGCAACGGTCCCGAACGCGGTGATCATCGAGCCGAGCGTGTTTAATCTCGCGAGCGTCGTGGTCTGGGTGCTGTTGAGCGGATCGAGCAAAACTTTGCCCCATTTGCCGGTCGCGGGATCCACCAGGTTGGGAGCGTTGCCAGCCGCGATGCGAAGTCCCAAGGGATTGCCGGAGATCGATTCCCCGTTGATAAATCGGGCTGAAGTAAATGCCGAGGCGACGGTGGTCATTTCGTTGACGACAACGTTTCCGGGCGGGTTCGTACCGAGTACCGACAGCATGGCAAGCTTTTTTGCATCGTCGCGGGCGACCAGGTAGACCACCGCGTTCTGGGGGACTTGGACGTTCCCAAAACTAAACGACCCGTCGTTGGCAGAACTGCCACGCACGTACCAGCGCGGTGCTTCAACTCCGGTGGTCGCCCACAGCGAAACTTGCGCCCCGGCCACGGGCTTACTCCCAAGTTCGACACGTCCGCGCAGATTTACGTTTTGGATTTGCGGTGCGGCAGCGCCGACGATCGTCGGCGAAAAACTGGCGAAGATGAGCGCGGCGCAAACAAAAGACAAACAATCGAATTGTCTCATTACTAAGTCTCCGGAATTTTAAGTATCAGTCTTGTGCAATGTGAACGATGAAAACCGTGCCGATAGTTCACCAGCCTCCACCACCTAAAATCCAACACGAGCGGCCACGACGGCCGCTCGATCTTCCTTCTTTAAATGTCTAACCGCCGTGATGGGCGTTAATCGCCGCCTCGATTTTTTGCTTGACGGCTTCGAGGTTAAACGAGGCACCTTCTTGCATCGGTGGAAATTCAATAGCGGTTTTTGCCAAGGCCGCTACTTTTTCTTGCACGAACACAAACCGCCAGAATTCGCGGGCGTAGAAGGACATCAAGTAATCGGATGAACCGACCCCCCAATTTGGATCCGCATAGCGTTCAAACGGGTCGCGCCGCAGGTTGTGAATGATCGGCATGTTGACTTTGTTCTTAACCCGGCCAACCATCGGGCTGGTCGATGAAAACGTACTTCCAGTCACCAATCCGCACGGCTCCCAGACTCGATTCGCCGAAGTACCAGACCTCTTCGCGTTTGCTTTTGCCGTCCTTGGTGAGCATGTCCAGCTGGTTGTAACCGTCCAAGTGGACCTTGTAGGTACGGTCGCCCATTTTCTTGCCTTGCTTCAGTTCCGCTGAAATATTCGGATTACCAGCGGCGGCAGCAAACGTCGGCAGCCAATCCATTCCCGACATGATGCCGTTTTGAACCGAGCCAGCTGGAATCTTGCCGGGCCAGCGAACCACCATCGGGACGCGGAAACCGCCTTCGGTGGTCATGCCTTTCGTGCCTTTGAACGGAGTGTGTCCACCGTCGGGCCAGGTGAAGACTTCCGTACCGTTGTCGGTGGTGACTCCGATGATCGTATTGTCAGCCACCCCTAACTCCTCCAACTGGGCCATAACCGAGCCGATGATATCATCGAACTGGGCCATGCCGGCTTCTTGAAGACCGTAGTTGTCTTTGCCTTCCAGACGCTTTGTATTTGGGCGACAGAAAAGTAAAGATGTGCATCCGCGTCGGGTTCAGCCAGACAAAAAATGGCTTTTTTGCTTGATTGCGCCTGGTTCCATGAAGTCGATCGACAACTTGAGGATGTGGTCGTCGATGTCTTCCATGTTGTGCTTGATGCCCGCGGTCGGATGCGGCGGCAAAGGACCTTCGTCGACAATTTTTTGTTTGCCGATTTTTCCCCAGCGAGGCTGAACGGTCGGATCATCGACGTCGGTCGCCCAGGAATGAACCAGATTGCGCGGCCCGATCTTGTCGATCATGTCTTGCGGGTATCCTGGCCAAAACGGATCGGACATCGCGTCCAGGTGATAGAGGTATCCGAAGAACTCATCAAAGCCGTGGACTGTCGGGAGAAACTGATTCAAGTCGCCCAGGTGGTTCTTGCCGAATTGGCCCGTGGCGTAACCCATATCCTTCAGCACGGTGGCGATCGTCGGAGCGCTCGGCGGGCAAGCCCAGTGGCGAGCCGGCTTGGCCGACCGTTGTCATGCCGGTGCGATAGGGCAGCATGCCGGTAATGAAATTCGCCCGACCGGCGGTGCAACTGGCCTCGGCATAGTAGTCGGTGAACATCATGCCTTCGCGAGCCAGCTTGTCGATGTTCGGCGTCTTGCCCGACATCATGCCGCGGTGATAACACCCGATGTTGAACCAGCCGATGTCGTCGCCCATGATGATGACGATGTTGGGCTTGGCTTGCTGTCCATTGGAAGAATCGGATTCCGCTTTTTTGGTTGACACAAACGACTCAAACTCGTCGTTGGTCATGTGTTGGTGCTGGATCTGGCCCGTCGCAGGCAGCGTCAGGTTCGCAGGCGATTCTCCATTTGCGGTAAAGTTTGTCAGGTTAGATTGTCCGATCGCACCGGAGTTAACCGCCGCATCCACCGTTTTGTCCGGCGAGAAGTTTCCCATCGCGGCGAGGTACCCGAGCAGGACCCCGGCCAGGATAAAAAACAAGTACGGTAGCTTGCAACACTTCATGGGTCTCTCCAAAATTCGGAACGAAAATAGTTCGCAGGGTGAAGTCGGTTTAATGGTCTAGATTCCAGACATAAAGAAAATTGTTAACGATTTCTCGAGCGTCAGGAGGTTGTCTTGTTTCCCCCATTTTCTGATGTTTGATCTTCATTCATGGCGTCGTCGAGCACGCGTTGAATCAAATCGAGTAGTCGTTCACAATCGAGTGGCTTGCGCAGGAATTCGGCGGCACCACTTGCGATGGCCTTCGCCCGCGTTGGTTCGTCGTCGTAGGCGGTGATGAAGATGATGGGAAACGTTTTTTTGGGCTGCACAAAGTACAGTTTGAAGTTGCAGTCCGCTACGGCCCGGCAGGTGAACGTCAAGGATCAGGCAGTCAGTTTCGTCGATGCGGTTGGCCTCCAGGAATTCTTCGGCGGATTCAAACGCATCGACGAGGTACCCGGCGGATTTGAATAGCCGATCCAGGGCACGTCGCACCGACGAGTCATCATCCACGATGGAAATTCGAGAGCGCATCGGTTTGCCTGTTGGTGGATGTGGTGGCAGCTACGTGCAGACGCATCCCCTAAACATAAGCACATCCACCAATGGCGATATTAGACTTTAGTGCAACCGGTTCATTGATCCGTCGCCTGAATGCCCGCTTTTTCGCAGAGCCGTACCAGCTCGGCGATGGAGTCAACACCGGTTTTTTCCATCACCCGGCCACGATGGACCTTGATCGTGTGTTCGGTGATGCCAAGTTGTCTTGCGATTTGCTTGTTCAATTTGCCGGTGATAACCAGCTTCATGACTTCATATTCGCGTTTTGAAAGCGTTTCGACACGCTGGCAAAACTCGCGCAGACCAGTCGATTCCTGACGCTTCCTCGCATGTCGACCAAGTGCTTGACGGACGGTCACCAGCAGTTTTTCGTGATCAACCGGCTTTTGAAGAAAATCAATCGCGCCGTGCTGCATCGCAGTCACCGTCATCGGGATGTCACCGTGGGCTGTGATAAACACGATTGGCAGGTCAACGTGATGCTCCGCCAGTTCATCCTGCAGTTCGATACCGGTTTGACCGGGCATGTTTACATCCAGCAGCAAGCAACATGGCGCGTCCGGTCGCTTGTATTCAAGAAATTCTCGAGCGGACGCAAAGGACTCAACCGACATGCCGTGGGATTTGAACATCCGGTTCAACGCATTGCGAACTGAGGGATCGTCATCCACAACATAAACGATCGTTTCAGTATTGGATTGGTCTTGATTCATGGGTTAGTCAGCACAGTTGTTCAAAAAAACCACCTCTCCCAAGTTGGGAGAGGTCGTCCCGACTTGTCGGGACGAGTGAGGGTTGTTGGTTTAAGTTTAAGTTGAGGTTGAAGTTGAAGTTGAAATTTGATTGTTGGCAATATAACTTTCTAAACATCCTCTTTCCCCGCCGGCTCGCTGATCGGCAAACTGAACCAAAAAGTCGCACCGCTGTCTTGATTTGCGGTTGCCCAAATCCGTCCACCATGAACTTCGATAATCGAACGATTGATTGCCAATCCCATTCCGGTTCCATCCGGTTTGGTCGTATAGAAGGGTTCAAACATTTTTTCTATTTCTGCGCCATCCAACCCGACGCCGGCATCCTTGACGGCCAATTCAATCGAGCCGTTGTTAACCGAAGTAGTTACCAGCAGTTTTCGTGATTGGCAATCTTCGTGACTCATGGCGTGTGCACCGTTGATAATCAGGTTCAGGATCACCTGCTGTAGTTCGATCGGATCACCCTTGACCGCCGGCGGGTTTTCGGCAAACTTCGTCTCGATGAACAATCCACGATTGTAGATTTCCCATTCGATAAGTTTGATCACCGATTCAGCCGACTCATTGAGGTTCAATTGGTCGTCCGGCTTGTGTTCCTTTTTTACCAGCATGCGAATCCGATCGATGATGTCGGAAGCCCGGTTTCCGTCGTCGGCGATGTCACTGAGTGCCTCCCGAATTTCCTGCGAATCAAGCGGATCGCGGTCCAAGAGACGCCGGGCCGTCTGGGCGTTGCTGACGATGGCAAACAATGGTTGTTTGATTTCATGGGCGATCGAAGTGGACAACTCACCTAGGCTGGCCGCGCGGGACACGCGGGCAAGTTCTTGGAAATGACGACGGGATTCTCCTTCGGCTCGTATACGTTCGGAAATTTCCCGTTGGAGCGCTGCGTTTGCTCGGCGGGCGTGCCGCATTCGGTATTGAAAGTAGCCGGTGCCGCCGGCGAATGCCAACAACAACGCTGTAACGCGCAACCACATTATCTCCCACCAGCGCGGATTGACGGTGAAACGCACGGAATCGTTGTGCCCTGCCGACCGTGCTAAAAACTCATAGCTTCCCGGTCGCAAATCGGTGTAGGAAACCGAGCGCCTGTCGTCGGCATCGAGCCACTCTGGATCATGTCCATCCAGTCGATATTGAACGTGTGCAAGGCCGGCAAACGTTGGGGCTGCAAAATCGAATTCGATCCGCTTTTCGCCCGACAAATAAGTCGGTTGATTTGTGTCCAGGGTTTGACCGTCAACGCGAACATGATCGATGTAGACGTCGACCGCCGATGGCTTCCGGATTGGCTGAGGGGGAATTTTGAGAACGCCCATTCCTGCGGCAATCCATGTCGTGCCATCGAGCGCGCGGCAGGCTGACGGAGAGCCTTCGAATCCGAAAAGATTGCTGGTGCCGTAATCTTCCTCCACTCTCTGGCACGCCAACCTCTTGATTTCGCCAGATAAAAGAGCGTCAAACTGATCAACGGAAACGGTAAAATAGCCGTGCCGACCACCCACCCAAAGATTGCCCTGGTTGTCGACTTGCAGTTGTTGGATGTAGTCCGCCAACAAACCATCCAACGTCGTGAACACGTCAAAGCGACCATCGCGATACCGAACCAGCCCGCTTTCATTGCCGAGCCAAAGCGTTCCATCGACGGCACAATGGCAGGTGAAATCAGCGTTAAGGTTTTCAAACGACGGATCGCGGACTTCCTTGATCTGATCGGTTGCCAGAAACAATCCTAATCCTGTCCCGATCCACACGCCGCTATTGTCTTCAAAAAACCAGAAGGTGCGACCGGTTAGTTCGTCGATCGTGTTTAGTTCGCCGTCCTTCAATGTTTGCGTTGTTGATCCATGTGCAAACCAGAGCGTACCTTTGGAATCTTCCAATACGCTGGTAATTGGTTTCTCGAACGGAAGAACAAGTGTTGCGTTTTCGTGCGACCATTTGAACAGACCTTTGGCAGTGCCCAGCCACAGCGAATTGTCCCGCGAACCGCAAATGCTGAAGATACCAGCACCGGGGGTTACCTTTACAGGAACATCAAACAGAGTTGTCTGTCCGTTCTCAATTCGATGGAGGTAATAATGCGAACCTAACCAGATCGTGCCTTGATCTTCGTAGATGGCTCGCATTGCCTCCCGAGGGAACAGCTGGGCGAATGGTTGCGGTTGATAGTGGTGAAGCCCTTTGTCTCTTGTCCCACTGATCCACACCCCTCCTTCGTGGTCGCTGGCGATAAATCGAGAACGAAGTTGATTGACCTCTTCGTACTCTCCGTCATTTCGCCGATAAAAAACCTTATGGGCGAGCACAAAAGTATCAGCGCCGATTTTTTGGATGTGGTTGACGTTATTGTTGCCAAATCGCGGCTGCAGGAATTGAACGCGGTCGTTTTCGATTTGCATCACGCCCCGACTTGTGCCGATCAGCAGTTCGCCATTATCAAGTAACAGCTGTGTGATCTTCGTCGGTCTGGGCACGTTATCGGCCAGCGGAATTTTGCGACACAGCCCGGAGTGCTCATAAAGCCCTTTGTCAGATCCTAGCCAAATGTTTGGTCCGTCTTCAATGATCGACCAAACCGCGTTTGGCGCCCCGGCGACTGGTTCAAACGTTGAACCGTTTGACCGCCAGGTTTTCCGAGCCGTACCGACCCAGATCCTGCCGGATGAGTCTTCGAAAATCACGCGAATGGACTGTTTGGCCAATTCGGCAATTTGTTCGAATGAGCCTGGACGGCCACGCCGGTATTTTGCCAGGCCTCCGGTCGTGCCAATCCAGAGCGTACCGTCTCGGCTTTCCAGCAATGCGCGGCAATCGTTGGCTGGCAGCCTTGGCCGTTGATAGGAAATGAAGTTGACGCCATCGAATCTGGCCAAACCGTTGTGCGTTCCGACCCAGAGGAACCCGTCAGACGATTGCAGCACGGTATGGACCCAGTCGGACGGAAGCCCTTGCTGAGTCCCGTAGACGCGGTGAATTGAGTTTTCAAAGTCGAACGGGATGTGCGACTGGAGACTCGGAGCCTTGGCTTCGTCGTGGCTTGCAGTTTGACCCAATCCTGTTTGCATTGGGATGCCGATGATGACCGACACGAGCAACAACGATTGCATTGCGAAAATCGCCACGTCGCGACTTCGTCGCGCCGAAGCGTGAAGAATTTCGTGAATCAAGCGTCATCAATTGCAAACTTGTATAACCATCTAACGGCGTCGGAATGGAAGCGAGACGTTGACCAAAAAACTCTCTTGTATGTTAATGTTAACGCGCGCCAAAATCTAATGAATTCGTCGCGAATCGAATTGAATCCCCAACGGGCAACGCCGTGAAGTAAAATTCATGTTGGCTGGGCACTCCGTGACCAGCATTTCGGTGTCACGGAGTGTCACCGCAACATTTCCGGTCGCTGCGACTTCCCGTTTGACCACATTTGTTCCCGTTGCAAAATCCTTCACGGCGTTGCCCAACGTGTCAGCCCGGGGCAACGGCGACAAACGGCCTGGGAATCGAATCCCCAACCGCCGAGCCCCAACGGGGTTTCGTCATTCGTTTACCCCAACGGGGTTTGAACATCAGCCCAGGGTTCTTGAAACCTGGGTGTCATCCGGCATTGAACCGCAAACCCCAACGGGGTTTCGTCATTCCATTTCCGATCCACTGGGCTCGGTTTCGTCATTCGATTACCCCAACGGGGTTTGATCATCAGCCCAGGGTTCTTGAAACCTGGGTGTCATCCGGCATTGAACCGCAAACCCCAACGGGGTTTCGTCATTCCATCTCCGGTTCACTCAGCTCGGATTCGTCATTCGTTTACCCCAACGGGGTTTGATCATCAGCCCAGGGTTCTTGAACCCTGGGTTTCATTCGGCGTTGAACCGCAAACCCCAACGGGGTTTCGTCATTCCATCTCCGGTTCACCAGCTCGGATTCGTCATTCGTTTACCCCCAACGGGGTTTGATCATCAGCCCAGGGTTCTTGAACCCTGGGTGTCATCCGGCGTTGAACCGCAAACCCCAACGGGGTTTCGTCATTCCATCGCCGGTTCACTCAGCTCGGATTCGTCATTCGTTTACCCCAACGGGGTTTGATCATCAGCCCAAGTTTCTTGAACCCTGGGTATCATCCGGCATTGAACCTCAAAACCCCAACGGGGTTTCGTCATCGTTTACCCCAACGGGGTTTAATCATCAGCCCAGGGTTCTTGAACCCTGGGTGTCATTCGGCGTTGAACCGCAAACCCCAGCGGGGTTTCGTCATTCCATCTCCGTTTCACTCGGCCTGGTTCAATCCCAAACGTACCGTTCGTCGAACTCGATTTCATGCCGTCGCAACATCTCTCGAAACTCGTCTTGAAACGTCTGTTTGCGATGGTGGGCCTCTTGATTTTCGATGTACCGTTTGACGATTTCGAGTTGCGAATGTGAAACCGAGAAAACACCATAACCGGCTTGCCACTTAAAGTTGGCAATCGGACGATTTTCCCCGATCCAATGATTTGAGGCCCGTTTGAATTCCTTAATCGCTTTCGAAATATTAAGCGTACGACTCAACGTTGTCAGCATGTGAACATGGTCTTCGACGCCACCGACAATGATCGGAGAGCAATCAAGGCGTTTGGCGATCCCACCTAAAATCGAATGCACCTCGGCGCGAACCGGTTTCTCTTTCAAAAACGGTTGGCGATTTTTGGTTGAAAAGATCCAATGCAAGTAAACTTTTGCAAGCGATTGGGACATGAAAATTCTCCGCGAATTTGATGACGAGGTGACGGAACCCCGTTGGGGTTCGGATTTCGTTATACTCCCAACCCAGGGTTCAAGAACCCTGGGCTGTTGGCCTAACCCCCTTGGGGTAAAAGCGCTGTGTCACGACTCCGTCCGTTGGGGCTCAATCGCTGTGACAAAACCCCGTGGGGCCCGTCCGGGCTTTGGCAACAATTCTCGAATCAAAACCCAATCCGTTGCCGACGTTCCTGCGCTAACATTGATCCGACCCTGCGGGCCTGAAAGCGAGTTCGCGCTCCCCGAAGTTACACCAAAGTCTAATTACACCAAGGTGTAATTGTTTGCCGCCAAAAATCGTTCAAGTTTAGTCTGTGCAGGAAAAGCCCCTTTCGTCTGATCAAAACGAAGCGGCCTTGCCTCACGTATCAAGCATTTTTTCGCAACAACTAATCTTAAATCGGGAGAGGCATCATGAAACTAAACCTGAACTTGTTTGTCATCCTTGTCGTCGCTGCCATGACGAGCGCGACTTTCGGACAAGACAAAAAGCCAAACATCCTGTTCATCATGGGTGACGACATCGGCTTTATGCAGCCGGGTTGTTACCACCGCGGTTTGATGGTCGGGGAAACACCCAACATCGACCGCCTCGCTCGAGAGGGCGGCATCTTCATGGATTACTACGCCATGCAGAGTTGCACCTCCGGACGCTGCGCGTTCTTCACCGGCATGGAGCCGGTTCGTGTGGGCCTGACTGTGCCGCAGCTTCCGGGCAGCCCGGCCTGGCTGCGACCAGGAACACCGACGCTCGCCAAGATCCTGCTGAACCAGGGTTACACGACCGGCCAGTTCGGCAAGAACCACCTCGGCGACCACGCTCAGGCGCTGCCGACGGCGCAGGGTTTCCAGGAATACTGGGGCTACCTGTATCACCTCGACGCGATGCAGCAGGTCAGCTTTCCCGATATCAACAAGTCCCCGACCGAGCAGGGCGTAGCTCCTCCCGGACTAAACACCCCGATCCCGGGCCTGACTCCGCCCGCGGGCTCCGTGGATTTCAAGACCACGATCAGCTTGATTCCGCCGCGACCGATTCTGTCCTGCTCTTCCGTTGACGGCACAGAAGCGAATCAGAAAGTCATTGGCGAAGGTCCGCTCACGCTCGAGCGGTCCAAGACTGTGGACGAGGAAATCTCGGCCCACGTCATCGACTGGCTCGACCGCAACGACCCCGACAAGACCAACAAGCCGTTCTTCTGCTGGTACAACCCGGCACGCATGCACGTCAC
Source organism: Pirellulaceae bacterium (assembly GCA_942492215.1). GTDB lineage: Bacteria > Planctomycetota > Planctomycetia > Pirellulales > Pirellulaceae > Mariniblastus. The sequence goes on along the minus strand of CALODY010000020.1, from coordinate 6,994 downwards.
CACCGTGCTCTCGGAGAAGTACATGGATATGGTCGGCGTCAAGGGCGGCAAGGACTGGGGTGCCAATGAAGCCGGCATGAAGCAGATGGACGACAACATCGGTTACGTCTTTAAGAAGCTCGAAGAGATGGGCGAGTTCGACAACACGATTATCGTCTTCACCACCGACAATGGCGCCGAAGCGATTACCTACCCCGATGGCGGCGTGACACCGTTCAAAGGCCAAAAGGGCCAGGCTTGGGAAGGCGGTTACCGCGCGCCTTGCGTTATCCGCTGGCCGGGTCAAATCAAGCCGGGCACGATCTACAAGGAGATGTTCGCATCCTACGACTGGATGCCGACACTGACGGAAATCGCCGGAGGTCCCAAGGGGGATGGACTGGACAAGCAGATCCAGGCTGGCAAATACCCGAACTTCGTCAAGACAAAGTTGGCTGGCGTCAACCAGATCGACTATCTCACAAACAAGACCGACAAGTCAGCCCGCGAGCACTTCATCTACTACTCGGGAGCGACGCTCTCCGCGGTGCGGTACAAGAACTGGAAGTTCTACTACTCGATGGCGCAGCCGGGTCCGGACGGTTGGCTCCTGGGACTGAACAACTACTCCTGGACGCTGATCGACAATATCAAGCGCGATCCGTTCGAGCAGGCAGTCGGCAGTTGGCAAAAAACGGCGGCATCCATCCAGGGCTCCTTGGCCGGACCCATGACCGCCTACGCCTACGACTGGAACATCCTGCCGATCGGCCAGGGAATCGCGATGCGTCACCTGGAATCGTTCGAGGAGTTTCCGCCAATGCAGGCGCCGCCCTCGTACAACCTGGCTCAGGTCATGGAAGAGATTCGGGCGCGGAAGCGGGCGATGGCCGGTCACAACTCGGGTCATCCCAGCGATTAAGGCACGGTTGAAACGAGTTTGAAAATGCAAGATCGGGCGCCCCGCCATGGGTGCCCGATCTTTTGATGCTGATGAGGTTACATTCCGCTTGGGTGATTGAATAACAACAGCAACAACAACAACCGCCAGGCGTTAGCAAACCCCAAAGGGGTTTGCCAATAGCCCAGGGTTCTCGAACCCTGGGAACGAATGCGGTTCGGAACCCGAACCCCAACGGGGTTCCGTCCGGTTTGGCTGTTCAATAGTAAGAGACCATTTTTTGACCTCAAAACGGGGACAGGTCCAATTTACTGACCGTACGCAGTAAAACCAGGTAAAATACGGGGCACTCACCTAACTAAACGCAAACACGAATTGCAAAAACGTCTTAGTCGTTTTCGTGATGGAATATGACCGCGATTTGTTGGCCACGGTTCAGCACTGATCTTCACCGATGATTCATTATTTGAAATCCGTGATCATTCGAGGCTGGTAACCACTCGGTGGTACGCGGGTCTCACGACGTCTCCCGACCAGTCCACCAAGTGGCTTGGCCTCCTGACCAAGTGGCTTGGTCAGGAGACCAACCCACAACTCAGGTCGGATTTTTGTCTGCGCTCGCAGAAACTCCCATGTACCTGACCAAGGTCCAATTTTTCCTAAACTCGCAGCCCGTAAGACCAACAGAATGATCCGCGCGGATCTTACGGCTGCAAAAATTGCTTACAGAACTGACGAATGGCAATCCGGTTGGCAAATGAATCTTGAGCGTAGGAGTCCCATAGTTTGCGTATTTCAAAAACATGTCGAAGCCACGGCGTAACATCCCATCAACATCGCCATGAAAGGAACCGTAGTTATATTAATTCGAAAAACACCACTGCGAAATCTCGGCACGACTTGATTTTTTCTCTGCAAAAGCCAACTCTTTTTCCTTAACGTTCGATCGACGGCTCGAAATTCGATGGATTGATATTCACTCATCCACCTGCTCCATTAGGACCGGAGTCAGTTCCGCTTTCACCAACTGCGCGAAATCACTCAATTTAGAATACAAAAACACTGGTTATGACAAACCCATCTGATGAACAGGAAATGGATCGAATTGACCAGATCGTTGCTGGCTATGCCGACAAGTTGAATGATGCCAACATGGCACTTGCGATTGAATCGGCCGGCGTAGCACAGGCAGTCGATACTTTGCGTAAAGCGCTCGACAAAGTTGAGCAATGTCTAAACAATCGGCAATATGAAGAAGTCGCAAACCTTGGTTACCGCGACGTTAGCTCTGAGTATATTTTTCTCCAACGAACCATGGGTAGTCTGTTATCGAAAGCACATGAGCGTTCAGCCATCGTTTCCGACATCGCGATGGATGCTAATGTAGCCTACGAGCAGGCTGCTCCGCTGGTTGAGAAATGGGAGCAGAGCAAACACAGGTAACGAATTGAGAGGAGAACAACCATGCCCAAGAAAGCCTGGTGCGTATCCGTGAACCAGTCGGGCAAGGTAGTCGGACGACGAGCGCTTTCGGCAACTCGGCTTTGGAAATCTGCGACGCGGGAGCGGAAGTCCGGGCGTGCTTCCGCAATTTGCTCAAGCGTATTGGTCAGTGACCTGGCGTTTGCGGCCAGTTCGTCACGGCTGCTGTTGCGGAATCTTGAAAAGTCGGCGTTAAGTTGCGACACCAACTCGTCTGAGCAAAATGCGGCAGGGGCTAATTCCGACGAATTTGGATCTTCAGGGTTACTCGTTTGTTTCAGTTCGGTGACGAGTTCCGCGAGTAGGAAAGCCAGCTTCAAATTCCCGCTCGAGTCGCCAGGCATCGGCTCTTCGGAAACACCGCCTGACCAAGCCGATGCGAATTCGTCTTGTTCTGTTTCTCTCTCATCGACCGGACGCCTTCGTTCCTCGCGTTCGCGATCGCATTTGGCAGGAAACTCGGCGTACTCTCGCTATACCGCTTCCCAGGCTCCGCGAGTCTCGTGCATGGAAAAAGCAAACTCGCCATCAAGCTCAAGATGATGTCCATCAATGCCACAAAACCCAACGCCCATTTTGCCTTCAGCCATCATGATGCAGATCGGACAATCACAGTCGATGATATGCTCTTTTTCTTGACGCTCATCCATGCCAACGATTTCGACGCCACCACCTCGCGGTACGCGCCGGCGGCCGCATTCGAGAATAAAAGCAGGAGCCGAGCCGCCTACAAATGGGCTAGTGGCCGCCTCACCGGTTGCTGTCATTTGATAAAGCAGCGATAAAGCGGTCGTGTTTGGTGAAACTCAGCTATGGATAGATGATCGCAATGTCAACGAAAACCAAGACGGGCGTCAATACAATTCGCTTGCAGATTTTGGAAGCACTGGAAGAAATCGATCGCCCGGCCAAGTTCTGTTCGTTTGGCGATCGGGATTTCGTTATGCCTGGCCTGGAGATCAAGCCACTTGGAACAATCGGCTTACCTTTGTCAAAGCCTCAGACTCGCGAGTTGATCGAAGTCTGCCGCCAAGCCCCGTACGGCAAAGGAACGGATACGGTTGTCGACACCGAGGTCCGCAAAGTCTGGGAACTCGACGCGAACAAAATCAAGTTTGGCAACAAGAAATGGATGCCGTTTGTCAATTCGATATTGAAGCATGTTCAAAGCGAACTTGGTCTGGAGCAGCACGAGCTTTCGGCGAAACTTTACAAGTTATTGGTTTATGAAACAGGCGGCTTCTTTCTTCCACACCGCGATGGTGAAAAGCTGAACGGGATGGTGGCAACGCTGGTGATTTGCCTGCCGACGAAACACCAAGGCGGTGAACTCATCGTGACTCACCACGGAAAACGCGAAACCGCTTGTATGTTCGGCGCGGCCGCCGGAACGGATATCAGCTACGCCGCGTTCTACGCTGACTGTGAGCATGAAGTCAAGCCGGTGAAATCCGGCTTTCGAATTTGCCTGTCTTACAACGTTTCCGTTTCAACTCGTTTCACCACGAACAAGCAACATAAAAGCTCAAAACGCGTTGGAAAAAAGAAAAAACGGGCCCCCGTGTCGAAGGCAAACCCAATCAAGGCTCCAGACTTCAGCGACGCAACATCAAAACTTACGCAACTATTGGAGAAGCTTTCAGCCGACATTACCGCGTTGGAGAAGGACAACGAAGCGGATTCCAAAACGACTTCTCTTAGCGGCAACGACGAAGCCAGATACAGCGACGTGGTTGCCATTACGCTTGACCACCGCTATTCGCAAAATAGCTTGGACATGGATTTGTTGAAAGGGGCTGATCAAGCTCGCGCGTTAACGCTTTTCGATGCCGCAGACAAAGCGGGTTGGGTCGCCCACCTGGCTTTGATTACACGCTGGGAACACGGCTCGGCCTATCCTGAAGACGATGGCTACAACCGCCGTCGATACGATCGCTGGGGATACGATTCATTTGACGACGAAGACGATGACGAAGCTGAATCCGACTCATCCGATGATGACTTTGAAAGCCGGTACACGATGGAAGAAGTGTTTGACGAAGGCTTGACGGCTACTCATTGGCGCAACCGAAACAACAAGAAGGTCAAACTTGGCGAGATTGACATCGATGCAAACAACATCGTTTCGTCCTTGCCCTTTAATGAATGGAAAGTCTCCAAAGAAGACTTTGAAGGCTACACAGGCAACGCCGGAATGACGCTGGAGCGCTGGTACCACCGGGCGGCAATCGTAATGTGGCCTCAAGCCGCCCATTTCAGTAGCTTGTGTAACGCGGGCACGGATTCTGCCATCGGTGGTCTGCACCTGATGGTTAAGAAACTCAAACGCATTGGCCAAACCAAGACAGGGAAAACCAAAAAGGGCCAAACCAAAAAACTGAATGACTGTACCGCCTTTGCGAACGCAATTATTCAGACCTGGCATCGATCAGTCGATCACTATTGGTCACCGACTTCGGACGCGGCAGAATCGGTTGACCGAGAGCTCTTTTGCCAGTCACTTGCCGAGCTAAAAAACGTTGACCTGATCAATCGGTACGTTTCTCTCGTGTTGCCCAAGGACGCCCAAGCCCCGTTTACGACAGAGCTCGCCCAGGCTTGCCGGGAACTCGGCTGGCAATCGCTTACCAAGTCGTTCACTGAAATCTATCAGCTGACGGACTTCGATATGGTTGTTCGCAATGCCAACTTGTTAGAAACCTTGAGCAAAATCAAAGACAAGAATCCGGAACACAATCAGCTTCTGCGAAGCCTTGCCACAGAATTTCAAAAAGTCTGGCTGGAACAAGTTGCTGACCAAACCAAACCAAGGCGATCGAATTCTGCTCACGCGACCGACCATTCTGAATTGTTAGTTGCCATCGTAAAATCCATGTTGGCGATCGGTGACCAAAAGTTACTTGCATTGTTTCTTGAGCAGACTTTCGCACATCCGAACATATTTGATCTGACCGCAACGCATCTGGCGGCGATATTCAAGCTGGAAAAACGCTTGCCGAAACTTGCTGCCGATTCCGCAGCTACGGCCTCTTGCCTCTGATGGAAATGGAATTTCTGGAATTGAGTTGGTAAACTCAGATTCTACGAAAGAATTCCATGTCCCGTACACGCAGAATGTTCACATCCACACAAAAAGCAGAAGTCGTTCGACGGCATCTCAAAGACCAGGTCCCAGTTAGCCAGTTGGCAGCGGAACTCGACGTTCAGCCCAGCCAGATCCACCAATGGGTTCAAGCGGTTCTGACTCAGGCTGAACGAGCCTTCGAGAAGCCCGGCAAAAAGCCCGTCCGCACTGCCAAAAGTCTTGAACGACTCCAAGCCAAGAAAATCCATCAACTGGAGCAGAAACTCAACCTCAAAAACGAGGTCATCGCCGAGCTGATGGAGGAAAACGTCAAGGCAAAAAAGCTCAATGGGGACCTCTAAAAGGACGCTGGGTTCCCCATGACACCCGCGACACGATCGTCGACTACTTGAAGTACTGGACGGTTCGCGCTGCGACTCCGATGAAGCAGTTGCTGTTCTGGCTGGAGTTGGCCAGCAGTAAGTACCACGCTTGGCACAAACGCTACGGCAAAGCCAACGAGCACAACGGCCAGATCCCGCGCGACTGGTGGCTCGAAGCCTGGGAGAAGCAAGCGATCATTGACTTCCACGATCGCCATCCATTGGAAGGCTACCGGCGATTGACGTTCATGATGCTCGACGCGGACGTCGTCGCCGTAAGTCCCAGTTCTACGTATCGAGTTCTCAAAAACGCTGGCCGGCTTGATCGCAAAAACATCAAGCCGTCCAAGAAAGGCACAGGCTTCAAACAACCGGAAAAACCGCATCAACATTGGCATATCGACATTTCCTACTTGAATCTCGGAGGGACATTTTACTTTCTGATTTCTGTGCTCGACGGCTTCAGTCGGTACATCGTGCACTGGGAAATCCGCGAGAAGATGGAAGAGAAAGATGTCGAAATGGTGCTGCAACGCGGAAAAAAACGCCCGGCGCCAAACCGCGAATCATCAGCGACAACGGCCCGCAGTTTATCGCCAAGGATTTCAAAATCTTTATGCGAATCTTCGGATTGAGTCACGTTCGCACCAGCCCTTACTACCCGCAAAGCAATGGCAAGCTCGAACGCTGGCACGGTTCGCTGAAGGCGGAGTGCATCCGACCGTCGGCACCGCGAACGATCGAAGAAGCGGAAAAACGAGTTCGTGATTACGTGCTGCATTACAATGAAGTTCGCCTTCACAGTGCGATTGACTATGTGACTCCGGCCGACAAACTCAACGGCAAGGCCAAAGAGATTGTAGACAGCCGTGATCGCAAGCTGGAGGCCGCACGAGAGAGTCGTCGAGTCAAACGACAGGCGAACCAATCACAACAAGTTGCGGCACTGGCAAGTTGAAGTTAAAACGAAAGAAGTCATGCGGAGGATAGGGCTCTGCTGAGGAGCAACCCGAGCGCCGCAGACTGTCGAAGTCAGAAGCTGGGCGATGATTCGTCGTCGCCTGCTTCGCTTCTGATTTTGACCCCATGCGAAAAACCTTCGACGCAGGATGCGGAGATTTCGTCAGCAGGATGCGTTTTTTTATACCGCTAACTCAGTGCAAAATTCCGTTTCCCGTTGAACCA
>CALODY010000019.1:0-322019 GCA_942492215.1 Pirellulaceae bacterium | reverse complement strand
TATTGCGACTGCGACGAAAAAATCCTCAACGAACGGGCGGCTGGCAAAGGTGTCGACGTTTTCCTGGACTATCGAAAATTATTGGCTCGCAAAGATATCGATGCCGTCTCGATCGCCACGCCCAATCACCAACATTCCCTGATGGGCATTGAAGCCGTGATGGCCGGCAAACACGTTTACGTCGAAAAACCTGTTTCGCACAACGTCTGGGAAGGCCGTCAACTCGCTGCCGCCCAACAAAAATATGATCGCGTCATCCAATGTGGGACTCAGTCCCGTTCCAGTCCCAGCTTGAAAACGGCTGTGGCCTTTGTTCGCGATGGAAAATTGGGAACAGTAAAATACGCGATTGGCACTTGCTTCAAACCGCGTAAGAGTATCGGCAAACTCGAACAACCTCTCGAAATCCCCAAGCATATTGACTACGACTTGTGGTGTGGTCCCGCTGAAAAACGATCCCTTTATCGCCCTCGATTGCACTACGATTGGCACTGGGATTTCAACACGGGAAATGGCGACATGGGCAATCAGGGCATTCATCAAATGGATATCTGCCGCTGGTTTCTTGGCTATGACACCATTTCGCCACGGGTTTTGAGTATCGGTGGACGATTGGGATACGAAGATGCGGGGGATACACCCAACACGCAAACCGTAATTCACGACTATCCGGACGCACCTCTAATATTCGAGACCCGCGGGCTGCCGAAAGCCAAACAGTTTCAGGTTGCGAAAGATCCAAAGGATTGGGATCGCAATATGGACAACTATCGCGGTTCAAGGATTGGCGTCATCGTTCAGTGTGAAAACGGCTACGTCGTGATCCCCAGCTATAGCGCGGCCCAAGCATTCGATAACGAAGGGCACGAAATCGAATCGTGGCAAAGCGGCGGCGATCATTACGCGAATTTTTTGGACGCAGTGCAGGCCAACGACCAGTCCCTTCTTAATGGACCGATCCTGCAAGGCCATCTGTCGAGCGCTTTGTGTCATACTGGTGGAGTCTCGCATCAGCTTGGTCAAAATGTTTCGCTCAAGGAAATCAAGGCGACGATGGCGGGAGAAAGCGATTTGTTTCAGGACTCACTGAGTCGGATGATTGATCACTTAAAGGCCAACGAAGTCGATGTGGAATCGGGATCCTTGACGTTGGGTGCCGATTTACAAATGGATCCGACAACCGAGCAGGTCACGAATCATGATCGAGCCAACCAAATGATGACCCGCGAATACCGGCCCGGTTTCGAGGTGCCCATCGTGGCCCCGAAAGCGGCATCTTGAGAGCGTAGGAATTCTTATGGATCGTAGGCTGCCTCCGCCGCTGCGAAGGCGGCTTTTTTGCGTTTGAGCTCCGGCCGAACCCGGTCGATTCGATGATTGCCTGGCAAAACTGCTATAATCAGCGACCATGCCTGACACCGCGACGATCCAGCATTGAGCCCAAACATGCCACAGAACCGAGCCACGATCTATTCCAATGGAATCGCCGATTTTCAAAGAATCTTTTCCGTCTCCAGTCATTCTTCGAACAAAATCTCGATCCCTGTCCGGCAAAATCACCTGGCTGACGTGCTGGCGTCGTTGACGGTTTCCGGAGATGTCACGGTTGAGAGCCCGCCCAGCTTTCAACCTGCCAACCAGGATGACATAAAGATTGTCATTTCCAACTCAAATTCCTTTGTCGACCTGGCCAACCAACTGGCCGGCGCGGATGTCAAGTTGACAATCGGCGACAAGAAAATCGTCGGCCGTTTGGTTGGCATCCAAAACCAACAGATGGCCACGACGGGCGAGCCGATCAACGAGCAGTTCCTGGTATTGCTGGATCAAAACGGGCTAAACAAATTCTCGTTGCGACAGATTGAAAACCTGTTCTTTATTGAGGAAACGATCCAAGCGGAAATCAACAAGGCGTTAGGCCACAGCCTTCAGGAAATCAATCCTAACAGTACGTCGGTTGAGCTAAAACTGAGAACCAAGAAAAAGCAAGTTGATGCGATCGTTCAGTACACGATACCCGCGGCCACCTGGAAGATCTCGTACCGTCTGATTTTGCTGGAAGATGACCGGATCGAACTGCAGGGCCATGCGATTGTCGACAACAATACCGACGAGAATTGGAATGATTTCATGATCGCGGTTGTGATGGGTCAACCCATCACGTTTTCGACGGATCTTGCCGATACGAAAATTCCCCGCAGATCCCATGTGAATGTGGTCCAGGACGCTGCCATCGGTTCGGTTGAAATTGAGGAAGGGATCGAGGAAGTCCGCCACGTCGTGAATCCGGACGCCTTTAAAAGAAGCGGGGGCGTTGCCGCAGCCGAGCCCCGAATGCGTCTGATGGAGTCACGTAAGCGGGTCGATTCCGCAGCAATCGAATCCTCCCATATCGAGGAGACGGGCGATTTTTGCATCTTTGAGTCTCCTTACCCCGTTTCGATCGACGCTCACCGTTCGGCAATCATTCCCGTGTTTCAAACAACGTTGGAAAAATCGCGCCCGGTGCTTTTTTTCAAGACGGATAATCATCCCAAGCGACCGTTTCGAACCATCCTTTTTGAAAACTCGACCGGGCACAGCCTGGGGCGTGGTGTTTGCACCGTTTATGACCAGACGACCTATGCTGGAAGCTGTGTCGTCCCCGCGACCCAAACCAAGGGCAAAGCATTACTTCCTCATGCGCTGGAAACCTCGGTTCGCGTTGTCCGCGATTCCCAGCCGATTGAATCTCGGCGAATCGGAGTTCGTATCAGCAACGGCGTCGCAGTCGAAAGCTATCATAAACTCAAACGCACCGAGTACGTGATTAACAGCAATCGAGACGAGAATTTTCAGTTCCTACTCGATCATGATGTAATGATTGAAGAGGCTCAAGTCTCCTGTCACCTGAATCGAGGTGATGTCAAAGCGGCACCTTTGGAAACGGAGAAACTTGAAAACGGGAAGCGTGTTGAGTTCGAATTGCTTTCCAACGACGTCGTGCAAGTCGACTTTGTGGAGACTGCCGTTGCGAAATCCCGAGTCCGATTGGTGGGTAAGCTTCCTGCGGATGAGGAATTCAATGTCCGCTGGCTATACACAAACTTCGTCGACGCCAATACGTCGCTGGCCCAAGATCCCCAAATATTGAAATGCATCGAACTTCAAAGACTGCTCGATGAATTAGAGGACCAGATTGGTTACGCAAAATCTGAGTTGACAAGGCTGAACGGGCGGCAGGAACGACTTCGCAAGAATATCAACGCAGGTGTCAGCGACCAACAGAAAGCCAGATGGCAAGAGGCTCTCGCGCGGGCCGAAGACAACATGGTACAGCTTGAAGAAGAGCATTTGCCCGAATTGATCCGCGATCGTGATATCCGCCATCGCGAACTTTACGACGCACTGCACGCGATCACCATCGACTGGGGCAAATAAGCTCAACTCGAAAACAGAATACCGCCTCGGGATTAAATTCGTTAGAATCCCCGTTACCTTTGCCGATGGATCGACTCCCGACAGGATCGACGGATCGACTCGCACCATCAGTAGCGAGACATCGGAACTCCAATTGAAACAGCTCGTGACGGCGAGAAGACAAGAAGCGATCCAAACAGTACCGTTCCAGTAGCCGGCCCCACATCAATACACGTCGGTCATCGTTGTGGTTTGGCTCTCATGTACTTACGAGGAGATTACCGTGACCCAATTTCGATTCAGACTGGCTTGCGCGATGGCATGCCTAATCGTTTCCGCAAATACACCGACGATCGCTCAGGCGCCACCGCAACTGAACGAAAACCAAAAGGCCGTCATTTCGTTCGACCTCCGGATGGAAAAAATGATGGCCGGAAGTGCGGCTGCCGGAGCGGACATCCAGCCTGTTTCCGAACTACCGCTGGAAGGGGATATTCTGGATGGCCTTTATGTTTCCGATCTAAAACGAATTTTTGGAGCAACCAGTTTGCCCGGTGATATTGCTCAAATCATGCAAATGGGGCCTGACTCCGAATTGCCCATGGAGTTCTTTTTCCGCATTCAATTCATGGATTCGGCAGCCTGTGACCTGTTGGAAAACAACATCATAAACGCGGAAGGGACACGCACCAAAGAGCTGGGGGGAAAGACATTTTTACAGCCTCCCGCAGGTGACGGTCCGGACAATATGGTGGGCCACCGAATTGATGAAACGACCTTTGAAATCGGCACCGTCAACTATTGCCTACAACCCGATCGGACTTTCTTTTCCGATCGCTTAAAGACTACCTGGAAACAGGTTCCCGATGACGCGTTTCGGCTGGCTGTCGACCTTGAAACCAGGGCCGATTTGATCCAGGAAGCCCTGGCCATGGGTAAACAAGGCGCGCCACCCCAGATCGGGCCGTTTCTCGATCTCGTCGACAATTTCAATTCGTTGGTCATTTCCGCAGACCTCGAACAAGCGAACCTGTTGACACTGGTTATCAATGGAGTCGACGAGGACCAGGCGGAAGAACTGCGTAGCGGATTGGATTCGCTGTTGGGAATGGCCAAAATGGCCGGCCAAATGCAATTGGGTCAAATCTCGAAAGACATGCCCGAAGTCGGAACCGTTGCCAAGAACGTTTTGGCGGCCCTCAACGCCAAACGAGAAGGGCTGGTCGTCACGGTGACCATTCCGAAGCCAGAAGGATTCGCTCAAGCCATCACGGAATTGCAACGAGTCTCTCAAACGCAGGCGAAAGATGCCCAACGAATGAACAACTTTCGCCAAGTTGCGTTGGCATTCCATAACTACGCCGACGCGTACCGGAACTTCCCCTTTGACGTGGCAGGCCGCGATGGCCAGAACAACGATCTCAGCTGGCGGGCCAGGGTACTTCCGTTCATGGAAGAAAACGAAATGTACGACCAAATGGATATGAGCAAAGGACCGAACGAGGCGCCTAACGCACAATTCGCCAATCAGATGCCCAAGTTGTTCGGTGCTGACGGGGCCAATTCAACCATCAGCTGGATCAAGCCTCCTCAACCCGTCGACGGATTCCCCTCGATAACCGACGGCGCTTCAAACACAATCATGTTGCTCGAAAACCCGGCCGGTCAGCCTTGGCTGGAAAATAATTTCCTAACGGTCGATGAAGCCGTCGAATTGGTTTCCGGGCTAAAGGATGGCGAAGAGTTGATCGCGGCACTCTACGACGGCTCAACCCGAAAGCTTACCAGCGGAATCGATCAGGACACTCTGAAAAACCTGTTTGACCCTGCTGACGGCAACGTGATCGAGAATTTTTGATACTCGCAAGACAAATCCAAACTTGCCGGACGCACCCCAGTTTTATGTCGACCATTGGCAAAGCTGATCGACATACTCGGCGGTGCCGTCCCGCAACCATCCATCCAATTGAGCCTGCTCCTTTAATTGTTGTCCGCGCTCCAGCGGCACCACCACGAAACCGGTTGCGACCTCGGGAATTCCCGACATGTCGCTCCACAGTTTCTCAAACTGTGAAACGGGAAACACATCCTCCTGCCCGTGTCCCCAACGCTTCTTAACGTCTTTGATCGTGATGTAAGTCGGCATCTGTTGGCTCAACTGACGTACGGCTTGTTCCATCCTTACAACATCGTTCAGATCCTGACGAGTAACACCGAACACCGTCAGCAAGTGATCGATGTGAATCCAGGTGGTCATTGAATTGTAAAATGAAAGCCGAAACTCGTCTTGCTCCCGTGGCATGGCCAAACCTTCCAAGAGCCTCGGCTGGCCATTGACCCGCGCCAATCCGCCTCCTCGATCATCCAGTCGGCGCGGAATCACCTCGAACGTCAAACAACTTCCGTTCTCAATATGTAACCCCAGCAATCCCTCGTCGACGTTGGCACCGAGCGTATCGACGTTATGCAACATCAGGTATTCAAGTTGCGGTTGTTGTTTCAGCAAATTCAGCAGAACGCCGTTACAAAGCATGTTCGGGACCTCGTACCAATGGCCCACCGGGTGCAGACACTGCAGGGGAGTGTTATCGCGGTAATCGCTTCCCTCGCCCGCCTGCCTGGCCCAACCAATCAAAGCCGATCGTAAACTGGATCTCATTTTCTCCTGTTGCTCGTCCAACAGCTGTTGCGGCATTTCTTCCCATTGAAATTGCAGATCCCGTACCATCGGGATCGTGCGAAGCCCGACAAACCGCCCGCGGGAAAATACCACTGGTCCCCGATAACCGTAGTTGTCAGCCAACTCAAGCTGACGTTTGATCGGTTCGTCAGTCAAATATCCGGTTGTAATCACGTGCGGAAAATGACAACCGAATTGATCGCCAACTTTCTGGCTTTTTGCCAGATGCACCTCCAGGAAACCCCGATGGCGCCCCGCGAATTGGCAAAACGGATGCAGGCCTTTGACGACCCCAGCGCCTTCGGTCCATCGGCTCCCCACCCCGGCAGAGAGAGTGACAACGGCGACTTTTCCGTCCCGGATCGCGCGAGCACCGATTTCTCGTGCACTCTGGGCGACGCCTTCCCGGGCATCGACATAATCCGTTGCCTTGACGTCGGAAATACTGGTGTTGAGCGGCAATCGGTTTTGCGCTAATCCGTACCGCCCCGATTTGACATCCGTTTGAATTTGCTCGTGAAACTCGCGATCAAAACCGATCCGTTGGAGTAATTCGTTCAAGGATTCGATTCCATCGCAACGGTTTTCACGGCTGGGCAGAATTCCTTCGATCAATTTTCGGAACGCAGCGGAACTTTCGGCACTTCGGTAATCGCTGCCCAACTGTTCCAATTCGAATCTTTCCAGTGCCGACAACTCGCGGGCCGATCGTTTGATCCAACCGGTCAACATCAGGCCATAATATTCGTCGGGCATGCGGGCCTTGGAATTCTGTTGGAGTCGCCCCCAGGAACCTTGGTCGTTGATTTCGAAATCGTAAACCACCGGCTCCATGGCAAACGGCAGTCGGGATTCCATTTGTTTTTTTGTTTCCGTCAAAACGGTTTTCAACCAATGCTGGGCCGCGTCCTTGATGGTTGGCTCAAAGATAAAACCCATGCCACCGCCGGCCATCCCGCCCAACATCCAAAAGCCCCAAAAACGGTCTCCCCATTTCTGCTGACATTGTTGCACCAGCGAGTTGGTGAACAGGTTGGTACACCAGGGAATGATCTTTTGCAGGGGCCCAAAGAAGTTCCTGTGAGTTGCCGCTCCGATCGCCCGGACATCGCCTTTCCTCAACGCGGCCAGAATTTCGTCGAGAATTCCCATGGCTTCTTTTCGCGCCTCCCATTCGGCAGGAGAGCGCAATAGATACTTTTCCGTAACCATCTCAAGAATCGGCCCGACGTTTTGGGCCATGCCACCATGAACCAAGACCAGGCTGTCCTGCAGTTGTTTGCGTGTCTCGGGCGTCACTTCCTGTTCGTCAAAAACACAATGCGTCGGCAGCAACCTTCCGCGACTGACACCAAATTCGGGGTCGTCCGGGCAAGCCGCTGATCCCTGGATCAATTTGATGCCGGGCCAAACCCCTCCAGAATCCTGCCACCCACCTCCCGAACCGCCAATCCATTCGCCCAAAATCGCACGAGCGGCAATGACGCGCCGATCCGGTTCCGTCAAACCACCGGTCAACGATGTGACTTGTCCCGTAGCCCTCATGCACAAAGAAATCAGTGAGCCTAACAAATTGGTGGATACAGCCAGTCGCGAACCTTTCGGAATATCGTTGACCTTGCTGACAATTTCCAAACCCAGCCCGGGGCCCACAACCCGTGCCAACAGGGACTCGATGCTTTGACCACAGCCTTCCATCCCCGGCGGGACAATCCCGGCCGATATGACGGCCGCTTTCAACAACCCAAGATAGTCGCGCGCAAAATCAAAGACTTCAGCGATTTCCTTGATGTCGGCCGATGATTTTAAATCGACGCTCACCAGTCGCAATATCGGTTGATCAATCACTCTCAAGTAGCATTCGATCGGCGGCCGAGGTTTTTCATCCCGATCCAACACGCCAAGATTGATAGAAGCATTGACGACTCGCGCGCCGGCGGGAAAATCCATGCCCAGAAAAAAAATATCGCTCCAGCCGCTGTGGGAAAAATCCATCCGCACCGCCGTCGTCTCCGACAAAACAGGGAACCGTGGACTGTCTTCCGATTGCTTGAGAAGTTCCTCGCGAAAACGAAGCGGATGATCATCGGGATGGCCGGTGCGAAACATCCACTGATTCCCGCGCACCGTTCGCACACTCTTGCGAACCTGATCGGCAAGGGTTTGAAACGCCAAGTCCCGGTACGCATGTGCCAATGCGCTGCTCAGCCCCTCGCTGGGACCTTCCCGATCTTGAACGGCGAGAAGCGAATCAATTGCCTCGACAAAACGACGGCCCAGCAATTGCCGATAGCTACCAAACGGAATATTGCCGATTTGGTTTTCGGACAACACTTTGGGCAGGTGATAACGGTGGATCGCGGACAGAAAAAACAACGCCCGAACTCGATGATAGAGGTTGGCTGCCGACCGCCAGAATTGATCAAGTGATTGGGCCTCCGCCAACATCTCTTTCTCGGTTAAGTTTCGACAGGCCTGGTCAAGCGACTGATTCCGAATCGCGTCGTCCTGGGAAACGATGATTGCGACGAGTTCCGGAATCGAATCGTTGTCCGTGTCGCGGGCCGGATCTCCGACGTTGGACGTCAAGGACGCTGGTTTATTGATCAAAGTGCGGCTCCCACGATTGAAGTCCCCCGTACCATTTCCGGTCGAGTCGCCACCATCGCAAGTAGATCCGTCAAAATCTCATCTCGATCTTTGCCCGACAGAGCCAGTGCCAGCTGCGACTTGAGCAAGCCATATTTCTCGCCAATGTTATATCGAAATCCTTCGATTTCCGTGGCCAAATAACGTTCCCGATTCGCCAGTCGCTCCAGGGCCGGCGACAGGGTGATCGTCTCGCCTGTCTTCACCTGCTTCAGTTCGTCGGCCAACAACTCCATGATCGTCGGCGTCAGCACATGCATCCCCGATAGGCAAAGGTAATGACTGGCCCGCAGTCCCGCCACAATCAGTTCCTGTTCCGCCATCGTGGGCGTCGGTTTTTCGATCACCGAACTCACCTCGTAAAGTCCCAATCGGTTGGAAATCCGCTTGGCACCGACCGCCCCAAAATAGGAGAGCAGATTTTCGCGAGTGGCTTGCACCGCAGAAACGGCACAGGATTCCGAGATCGCCATATCCACCAACTGCTTGGCATAGCCGCGTTCGTTAAGGCTGATGTAAACGTGATCGCTGACCAGGTGCAAGAAAGGCTCGTTCTTCACAAATGACTTCGCTCGAAAAAGTGCATCCCCATAACCTCGCGGTTGATCTTGCTCGACAAACGTCAATCGACTGGCGTGTTGTCCCGCTGCCTTGCGATAACTATCCGCTTCGCCGGGACAAATCACGACGCAAATTTCATCAATACCAGCATTCACGGCTTCGTCGGCGATGAGCTGTAGCGCCGTTCGATTGTCGCCCTGCTGATCGACAAGGTTCTGAAGCGGCAGGGATTTCTGGTCAGGGGCGGCCGCCGTAATCACGGCCTTGCGAATTGTCATCTTAAACTTTCATCAAAACAGGCAAACTGCATACCGATCAACCATTTGCCTCAAAACCAAACCAAGCCGGGTCAGTCGTGAAGGGAGAAGGGAATCTATCCGTCATCCGGTTTCAATGATCAGTTTAGCCGCGCCTCCGCCATCTCAAAACCGCCACCGTCGCTTCCAGGGAAAATACGACGGCTATTCTGGCGGCTCGATCAAAGCCACGATTGCTCCGGCCGGATCCGAGATAACACACATCTTTCCATAGGACCCCATGTTACGGGTCGGCGTCACCGTTTTTCCACCAAGTCGCCGGCAGTTCGCGAGACTCTCATCGAGGTTTTCGACATTGATATACATCAGCCACTGGGAGGGCATCCCGGAATTCTCTCCACGTTTGTGACAGATGCCGGCGATTGGATCTTGAGGGTTTCCGTCGATGGCCGGAGGCATCATGCAATAGTCGTCATAGTCGCCAAGGCTGACTGCCGCTGAGTCCCAACCAGCAACCTCCACGTAGAAGTCCTTTACTTGACTCGCATTTTCGACCGACAAATCAATCCAGCCGATCTTGCCGGTATCTTTTTTTCCCGCCATGTTGATCACTCTCTATTTTGTCGTGAAACCACCCGACGATGGATACGCTTCCATCGCTAGATTTGCGTCACAAAGGGACAGGCCCGACGAATCATCAATCTACCATGCAACATCGGTAGGCGGCTTCGAACCAGCCTCCCCGCGCTTCGGTATGGGCGTTCGGTTACTAGGGTAGCGTAAAGTCGGATGAATTTTTACGCTGTAGCAAATTAGCACTGGTATTGATGAACCCAAGGATCGCAGCGTCATGATTGACTATTCCGCACCGTTCACGCTCGAAGCTCTGTTCACCTTGTTGATGCTGATTCTATTGCAGGCCGTACTCGGTTTCGACAACCTGTTGTATTTGTCAATCGAATCAAAACGCGTTGAGGAAAGCAAACAGAGTTATGTGCGAAGACTGGGTGTTGGACTGGCAATCTTCCTTCGAATCGCTCTCTTGTTCGTTGTTTTAATCGCCATTGACAATCTCAACCAACCGCTTTTTGAGTTTGGACTCGAGCCAGCGGCTGAGGTCGACGCCGCAAGCGGTCACAGCGAGCACGTGGTCCGCGCGCCAAGTGAGTCCGGAAAATACCTGGCCGCAAGTTTCAACATTCATGGCTTGATCGTGTTGGCCGGGGGAATTTTCATCATCTATACAGCGTTCAAGGAAATCATGCACATGCTGGCCATCAATGATCTGGAGAAATCGACAGATGGGCGGAAACAGCGAAGTGTCGGCGCCGCGATCTTTTGGATTGTCATGATGAATCTCGTTTTTTCCTTTGATTCGATTCTGTCCGCGATCGCATTGACTCATAACGTTTGGGTCATGGGAATCGCAATTATCATCAGCGGACTGATGATGATCTTTCTTGCGGATCACGTGGCTGAATTTCTAAAGAAGAACCGAATGTACGAAGTTCTCGGGCTTTTCATCCTGTTCATTGTCGGTGTGATGCTGGTCTCGGAGGGTGGCCACCTCGGCAATTTGCACCTATTTGGCTATCCCGTCGAGCCCATGGCGAAAACGACGTTCTATTTTGTGATTGGAATTCTGGTTGCGGTTGATATCATTCAATCGAGGTATCAGAAAAAACTGATCGCCATGAGCGAGGCCGAGGAACATCATTAGTCGGCAACGACGTGAATCAGTCCAGGCCCTAATCTGGCCAGGTAACGAAGACAAGGTAAACGATGAACTGCCCTTCCTGTTACGCGCTTTTGAGTCCCGTCAAGTACGAGGGGCTTCCTGTATTCAAGTGCAGTGAATGCGACGGCTATCTGGTTTCCAACCGACGAGTCGATGACATTCAGCGTCGACTCACCAAAACGCAATCGGAACTAAATGAAGAGTCCAGGGGAACCGGGACAGAGCGCGCCGACAATCCCAACCAACTCCTTTGCCCTCGCTGCCATTTGCCGATGGAAAAAGAGATCTGGAAGAAACAGGGCCCCTTTCAAATTGATAAATGCCTTAATTGCGACGTGGTTTGGTTTGACGCGGGCGAGTTGGCGATGGTCCAACTGCAATTTGAGGAGAAACCCCAAACCATCGAAATCGCCCATTTTCAAGATCGCCAATTGCACATGACCGACGAGGAGCGGCAGGAGTTTGAAAAAAACTTGGCAAAACTCCCGGAAGGCGAAGCAACTTATTTGTCAGGATTTGGCCAAGGCCTCATGGGCAGCATGAAGTCATTCTGCAACCGACTCAAGAAAAGGTAAGCTGCTACAAACGGCACTCTATCCGCTGGCTGGCGGATTCTCCGTTCGCAATTGAGCAAGTACTTCCTTCGCCGCATCAACGGTCTCCTGAATGTCTTTTTCGGAATGCATATTGGACACAAAGAGTGCCTCAAATTGACTGCATGGCATATACACGCCGCGTTCGATCAAGCCCCAAAAATATTTGGCAAAACGCTGGGTATCAGATTTTGCAGCAGAAACCCAATCCGTTACCGGCCCCGGATTAAAAAATAGCGTCATCATGCTGCCCACTCGATTGAGGCAGTGCTCGATTCCTGCCGCTTCGGCAGCCGCGGCCAAGCCATTGGCGAGTCGACAACATTTGATCTCCAGTTCGTCATAGGGCGGGTCATCCCGAAGTGCGCGAAGCATTGCGATGCCGGCCGCGGTGGCAATCGGGTTGCCGCTCAAGGTACCCGCCTGGAAAACCTTGCCGGCGGGCAATACGTGTTGCATGATCTCTCGCCGACCGCCAAATGCCCCCAGTGGCAATCCACCACCAACGATCTTACCCAAAGTTGTCAAATCGGGCGTAACGCCAAAGATGGATTGAGCCCCGCCGTAGGCAACTCGAAAACCGCACATCACCTCATCGAAGATCAGCACCGTGCCGAATTTCTCTGTGAGCTCACGAAGCGCCCGAAGAAATTCTTTGGTCGGCGTGACGCATCCCATATTGCCGCAGACCGGCTCAAGGATGACTGCGGCGATTCGATCTCCATCCATCGCGAATGCGTTTTCCAGTGCAGGCACGTCGTTGTAGCCCAGCACCAACGTATCTTTTGCGGTCCCTTCCGTCACACCCGGAGAATTGGGAACGGCCAAGGTTGCCGCCGCACTACCTGCCGCCACCAACAAACTGTCAACATGCCCATGATAGTTTCCCGCAAACTTGATCACGACGTCTCGACCCGTGAACCCACGCGCCAGCCGAATTGCACTCATCGTTGCTTCGGTTCCGGAGTTAACCAATCGAACCATCTCCACGGAGGGTACGGCGTCAATGATCAACTCGGCAAGGTCGTTCTCCGCAATCGTTGGTGCGCCAAAACTGGTTCCACGGTCAACCGCCGCGTGAACCGCCTCTTTGACCGCAACATTCTGATGGCCCAAAATCATCGGCCCCCAGGATCCGATGTAGTCGACGTATCGGTTACCGTCGATGTCGAACAGGTGGGCGCCTTCGCCCCGCTGAAATACGATCGGTTCTCCCCCGACGGCTCCGAATGCTCGCGCCGCGCTGTTGACACCTCCCGGCATCAATCGTTTTGCGCGAGCATATTCCAGGTGGCTGCGAGTTCGTGAAAGTTTAGTTCTCGGCACAGTTGACCTCGAAATGGGGGGGATACGAAAATAAAGTTCACCTATCGGACATTACCAACGTGGTTCAAGTGTACTGAATCCCGTGAGACCCCAAACACCTCAACTCGGGCATTGATACCCAGCGAAAATCGCATTTCGACAGGTTTTGACGATACGACTTAGAACGCAAGTAACCGAACAAATCCTTTTGAAGCCACTCAAAAATAACTTCCGAAACTTCGAAGGAAAAAAAGTTTGGTACAACAGGAGGCAACAGAGATAACTGAGTTTCTTTGTGTTTCTTTGTGAGGGCATGACCATGCATTCTATGTTTTCAAAAGCCTCTGGATTGACGCACGATGTTGTCGGATCAGCAATCGAAGTTCACAAGGACAAAGGGCCAGGCCTGCTGGAGTCGATTTATGAAGGGTGTCTGACGACGGAGCTCGGACTGCGCGGTTACTCGACCAAGAATCAGGACAACGTAACGGTTCGGTACAAGCAATTTTGCCGAGATTACCCGCTTCGATACGACCTGTTGGTAGAGGGTTGTCTGTTTGTCGAGGTCAAAGCAACCGATTTAGTGCATCCCATCCATCAAGCGCAACGATTAAGTTACATGAAGCTGCTCGACATTCCACTGGGGCTGGTCATCAATTTTAACGAACAAAAACTAACGGATGGTTTGTCACGGCTGATATTGCCTGGTGCCAATCTCGAATGATTCGCTCAAAACAAGAAGACTGAGTGAACCGAGTCAATTCTCCGTTTGCTCAGTTAGCTCCTGTTCAAAACAAACGACGAGGACCAGGAAGTTATTCTTGACTCAACCCTTAGCCACAACGGCGACACGGCGTCCGGTCAGAATTCCGAGTCGAAAACACGAACCTGCGACCAGTTCTCCTGGTTTTCCTCGATGAATTTGAAGTGCCGTTCGGCCGTCTGATAGCCGTCATGAGATGTTCTGTCTTCAAACACAATGTTCAACGCCACGTGAAAATCCAAGTCATTCACTTCCCGTTGAAATTCCGTTTTGCGACGGCCGACAAAAAAGTGCTGCATTCCCGGATGGTCCGCCAAATGGGTTCGGCAGGCCTTGACCAGTGCTTGCTGCGCCGCCTCGGAATCATCGTGCAGAGTAAAATAGACGTTGTGAGCTAACATGGGAACCTGTCGTGGTTGGCGGGTCTGCATCTTGTATGGCAAGCTTTCTCTGGCGGCGAATCGGCAACGGAAGACAGAACCTGGAACCAGAAAACAGAACGTCAATTCGTGACAGCTATGTGGTCGCCCGTCCGAATTGTGGCCAATCCGGCTAACGTTGCGACGCTGTTTCAAAGTCTGAATTGTGGCCAATCCGGCTACTGTTGCCGTTGTACTAACCAGTGAACAGATCATCTTCACGTGGGCGTACGATCGCGCCAATACCCATTTTGGCCCTGAACAGTTTCCCCCAGTTCAAATCCAGGGACGAAAGCGACTGAGAAATATCGGTCGCGGTCCAGCGGCCGCGAGAATCGACTTCTGCCAACCCCAACCGAGCCAGCTTGCCTAACGCGTCGTGAATTTCGAAATCAACATCCACGCCGGTCGTCTTTGATAGAAAATCTTCAGCGACCTGATCCAACTCTCGGCTGGTCATGCCACCGGCGGGCATCGGTTCGTGTTTCCACAAAATGGCATAAGCCAAAATGGTTTCGCACAGCTCCTGCTCCTCGGCTTCATTCAGTATCCGATAAATGACTCCCAAGTTGTTGTCCAGGTTTTTGAGATAGAGACTCTTGGTCAGACCGAACTGATACTTGGTTTTTGTCCGGAAATAGCTCATTACCGATTTCACGATGTAACCGATCGTGGCACCCAGAAAAATAATCCATCCCAGGATTGCATTAAACGTGAATGCCACCGAAAGCACCAAAACGCTGCGGACAAGTTTGTAGATCGTGATCGCCGTTCCCGAAACCGTGGGCAACAGAATCTTGGCTTGATCCAAACGCGTCAGTCGAATTTTCGAGCCAGGTAGCAGGATTTCAATGTCAGTCTCGGGAATGTTTTTGAACGTCTTCAAGTAAACGTAGTTCGGATCAATCTCTTGATCACTGGATTTCGATTTCTGACTGGCTTCCACCGACCGCGTACGAAACACCATGATCAACCGCTGAAACTCTGGCAGTTCGATCGTCTCCTTGCGGAACAAGTTCTGCCAGCGACGGCGAGTGACTTTTACCGACCGGTAGCCACGCGCGAAAATTTCCAGGCGTCGGAACTGCTCGAAATCGACATCCAGCCGCACGCCCCACTGCCACCCCACCTCAATCGCACGCTCCAACTCTTCGCGACTCAACCGTTTGTAGTGGGCACTGAACAGAAGGCTGGATATGCGATCCACCAGATTGTCAGTAAACCAGTTTCGCTCGGCATCGTCCAACGTCTCCAAATCCAGTAGCTCACTATCGGGATTCAGGTGGCTGTAGATCTCTTCCAGTTGAAGCAACAGCGACAAATGCTCGACATGAAAAATTGCCTGAAGACGGCAGCAAAGCTGCTCGAATGATTCCCGCTCTGAATCGGACATCAGAAAGGTCTCACCTAACTTGCGCCGCAAATCCGTGTGACGCAACGGAATAAACGTCGCGCGTTCTGGAAGTTTCCTGGCGATCGGATCCTGTTCGATCCCAGCAATCAGATTTTCATCTTCGGTTCGATTCACGCGATCAAGCATAATCCGGTACGTTGAGGAAATGAGAGCTACTTTGAATGCTACGCCGCTGTTCAAAAACTCGCAACGTGAGTGCGATCTGCTTCGCCATGAGGCCCCACAATAATGGGGGCGTTTTGTGTAGAATGAACGTCGCTGTCACTAAATCCTTTGGAATCCTGTGTCCGGTTACAGAAACCATGTTGCATCCTCATTCCTGCCAGCCACGGTTTTTCAGACGATCCATCGAATGGTCAATCGCCGTTTTGGCTTTGATGCCAACGTTCAACACAACGACTTCAGGCGACACGGCAAAGTCCGAAAAAACGATCGACTTCGCCACCGACGTGCGTCCGATTCTGTCGGACAAATGCTTTGCCTGCCACGGCCCAGATGCGGGGCAACGCGCGACTGAGTTTCGGCTTGATCAAAAGGAGAGTGCACTCTCCGCAGACCTTGGCCTGATCGTTCCCGGAAATCCGCAAGCCAGCGAGCTTGTCCGGCGGATTTTTTCCAGTGATCCAGACGAAGTCATGCCGCCTGCGGACCATCTGAAGAAATTGACCGATCAACAAAAACAGGTTTTAAAGGAGTGGATCGAGCAAGGCGCTTTGTGGGCGGAGCACTGGTCTTTCGTCGCACCCCAAAACCCAACCGCACCCGAAGTGAACCAGCGACAATGGCCCCGCAATGACATCGACCAATTCGTTTTATCAAAGCTCGAATCGAATGGAATTCCGACATCGCCGGAAGCCACGCCAAAAGAATTATTGCGTCGGTTGTGCTTTGATTTAACCGGCCTGGCGCCGTCGGCGGACCAATTGCAGAAATTTGAAGACGAAATCAAACAACAGGGAATGGATCGCGCCTACGAGCGTGCGGTTGACCGCTTGCTTGCCAGCTCGCATTACGGTGAACGGATGGCAGTCTACTGGCTTGACCTGGTCCGGTATGCCGACTCGGTGGGTTACCACGGCGACCAACCGGTCAGTGTCTCGCCGTACCGGGATTATGTCATCAATGCGTTCAATCGAAATTTGCCGTTTGACCAGTTTACGAAAGAACAACTGGCAGGCGACTTGCTTGATTCCCCAACGCTCGAGCAGAAAATTGCCTCAGGATACAACCGGCTGGGAATGATGTCCGCCGAAGGCGGTGTCCAACCGGAGGAGTATCTCAACAAGTACGCCGCGGATCGCGTTCGAACCACAGGATCGGTATGGCTTGGAATGACACTCGGATGTTGCGAGTGTCACGACCACAAATTCGATCCGATCTCGTCCCGCGAGTTTTACGAGTTCTCGGCCTTTTTTGCCGACATCAAGGAAAAGGGTCTGTACGCAGGTGGCGAGCGATCGAGAGATTGGGGCCCGTATATCAACGTTCCGGACAAAGATCTGGAACAGCTTTTGGATCCAGTGGATGCCGAAATTGCGTTGCTCGAGGAACGATTACTCGAGACTCCAGCAACGTCCGCCCGACGAATGATCTGGGAAAAATCATTTCAACATGCCAAGTCCGCCTGGACTGTCCTTGCCCCGACCTCATTTAAATCTCTGGGTGAGTCGGTGCCTGATTCGCTGGATGACGGCTCCATCCTTTTGTCCGGAGAAAGCCCTGACGTCGACTGCTATGTTGTCTTGGCGAATGTCGATCCGAAATCAAAGGCCTTTCGCCTGGAAGCTTTGCCCGACGAATCGCTGCCCCGGCGGGGCCCCGGACGCGCGGGCAACGGAAACTTCGTCATCACCGAGTTCATCGTGTTGGCGGGCGATCAATCCAGCCGCATTAACGATTTGAAAAAGCCCATGGGAAATTGGCCGGACGATTTGAAGCGAAAGGTCATCGAACTGCAAAATGCCACCGCGACGACGGAACAGAAAAAGGGTGGAGAAAATCACCCCGACAAAAAATGGTCTGCGGCAAGTACGATTGACGAAGATAAAAACGGCAAAACGTGGGGCTGGGCGGTCCTTCCCAAAGTGGGACAGAGTCACGAGTTGGTTATTCAAAAAGCAGATCCACACGCGCTGCCGACGGATCAAGTAACTGTGGTGATCCAACAGTATCATGCCAATGGCAGCCACACCCTTGGCCGGTTTCGAATCTCCAGTTGCATTGACGGTTCGGCCGTTGCCGATCCGTTTCGAAGCCTCCCGGACGATATTCAGTCGATTCTGAAGACGGAGCCCGAGGATCGAAAACCGGAGCAGAGTAAGACGCTCCAAGCCTATTACACATCCAGGGCGCCCGAGTTTTCAGAAATCAACCGTCAGCTGGCGGACCTTCGAAAACGACGAGGCAAGATTTTGGAAGACCATTCCAGAACCACGCTGATTACCGTCTCGGTTCCGCCACGTGACATTCGAGTTTTGCCGCGTGGAAACTGGATGGATCGTTCCGGCCCGCTCGTCCAACCGGGCGTTCCTTCGATTTTGGGCAAACTTCCCAATGTCCGATCCGAACCGCCAGAACGTCCTACCCGGCTTGATCTGGCCAACTGGTTGGTCAGCAACTCAAACCCACTCACCTCGCGGGTTTTCGTGAATCGAATATGGCGATTGTTCTTTGGCGCTGGCCTGTCCAATGTTCTGGACGACTTTGGCGCTCAGGGCGAGTCCCCCAGTCATCCGGCGTTGTTAGACCACCTTGCCGTTCAGTTTGTTGAGAGCGGCTGGGACGTCAAAGGACTGATTCGCACGATTGTGATGTCATCGACTTACCGCCAATCATCCGCCTATCGTCCAGACCTGCGCGAGATAGATCCTGAAAACAGATTCCTGGCGCGACAATCCCGGTTTCGCGTGGACGCCGAGTTTGTCAGAGACCACGCGCTGGCGTCCAGTGGATTGTTGGATCGAAGTCTGGGCGGTCGCAGCGTGTTTCCCTACCAGCCGGCAGGACTTTACCGACACCTGAATTTTCCCAAACGCCAATATAAGGCCAGCGACGGTCGGGACCAGTATCGCCGGGGACTCTACACGCATTGGCAGCGACAGTATCTCCATCCGGCGATGAAGACCTTTGACGCCCCTGCACGCGAGGAATGCACTGCGGCCCGACCACGATCAAGTACGCCATTGGCGGCGCTGGTGTTGCTGAATGATCCATCCTATGTCGAGGCCGCCCGAGCGTTAGCGGCTAAAACCATTCATCAATATCGGTCAACTGACGAACGACTGCAGCAGATATTCAAAGTCACGTTGACCCGCGATATTCGCGATCAGGAGCTGGAGGTATTGCAACAACTTCTGGAAAGCCATTTGGAATATTTCGAGAACAATCCGGATGCTGCGACCGAGTTCCTGGCGATCGGCCAATTCACCGACCCGAATCACGCCGAACCCATAGAGCTGGCAGCATGGACGTCGGTCTGTCGCGCCGTGATGAACATGCACGAATTCGTATTAAGAAAGTGAACATGAATCACGATCCAATTAACGATCAAAACGATGGCCTTCACTTCGCATCACGCCGAACATTTCTGCGTCGGTCGGCCGCCGGAGTTGGCAGCCTGGCACTTAGCTCGCTGCTGCACAGGAATCTTTTTGCGGAATCCGAGCGTGCCGGAATTGCGCAAGTCGTATCGCCGCCCCGGATCAAACGAGTCATCCATCTCTGCATGGCCGGTGGTCCTTCTCACCTGGAAACGCTGGACTTCAAACCGAAACTGGCTGAACTTGATGGCAAACCGATGCCCAAAGCGGTGACCGAAGGCGAGCAAATCGCTCAACTTCAGGATCAGCGTGACAAATTGAAAATCATGGGGCCACAACATCCTTTTCGAAAGTGTGGCCAGTCCGGGCAACAGATTTGCGATATTCTTCCAAACATTCAAACGATCGCCGACGAGATTTGCATCGTTCGGTCCATGCATACGGATCAAATCAATCATGATCCAGCGCACACACTGTTTAACACCGGCACCAGCATTCCCGGGCGCCCGTCAATGGGATCGTGGCTGCTGTACGGTTTGGGAAGTGAAAGCCAGAACCTGCCAGGCTATGTCGTGTTGACTTCGGTCGGTGGCGGTCAGTCGCAGCCGATTGCCTCGCGGCAATGGCACAGCGGATTCCTGCCCAGCCGATTCCAGGGCGTCGAGTTTCGTTCTGAGGGCGAACCAGTGTTGTATGTCGACAACCCGAATGGAATCGACCGACCTCACCAGAAACAGATTATTGAAACCGTCGGAAAATTGAATCGGATTGGATTGGCGGAGGGCTACGACCCGGAGATCGAGACAAAGATCTCACAGTATGAGCTGGCCTTTCGCATGCAAGCGTCGGTTCCTGAGCTCGCCAACGTGGCGGATGAACCAGAGCACATTTTGAATTTATATGGCACTCGCGGAGCCGATGGCAGTTTTGCCTCCAACTGCCTGCTCGCCCGCCGGCTGGCTGAGCGTGGCGTCCGCTTCATCCAGCTCTATCACCGCGGCTGGGATCATCATGGCGGCATCAAGAAAGGCATCCAGGTGACCGCTGATCTCGTCGATCAAGGCTCAGCGGCACTTGTCAAAGACCTCAAACAACGAGGCATGCTGGATGATACTTTGATCATCTGGAGTGGAGAATTTGGCCGAACGCCGATGGCCCAGGGGAACGGGCGCGACCATCATATTAAAGGGTTTTCCTGCTGGTTGGCCGGCGGCGGAATCAAACCCGGACTGACGTATGGTGCCACCGATGAACTTGGCTACGCGGCCATTGAAAATCCGGTACACATTAACGACTTGCACGCCACCATGTTGCATCTATTTGGAATCGACCATGAGCGACTGACTTATCGCTACCGCGGCAGAGATTTTCGATTGACGGATGTCGCTGGCGAAGTGTTTGGCGATATTCTGGTTTGACAGCGGCTTTTTGCTGGCAGTCATTCGACCCGCGTAAGTCAAAAGAAGTCGAGGCTGGCGAAAAAACTGCCCGCCCAAACTTGAAGATTAGAAACTCAAACTCACAAATCGTGACGCCGAGTGGGCGATGATAAGCGTCGACCGAGAACCCGTGACCGTTACCTAATTGGTCCAGAGACTATTCGATCTCGGTGCTAACAGGTGTTACAACTCGACCCATATAGTATCCGCATTTAGGGCAAACCACGTGAGTTGGCGTGGTTGTGCTGCATTTCGGGCAAATCGTCAGGGGCTTGCCCGTAATCCGATCGTGGGAACGACGTTTTCCAGTGCGTGAATTTGAATGCTTGCGTTTCGGAACAGCCATTTTTCAACCTGTGCTTCTATTTTCGTTCTGCCGACCGGAGCGGGTCAGTTTCGGGGAATTTTCGGTAGCCTCGAATTTTAATCCTCGATCCGCATTCCAACAACGCCTCAATTGCACGAAGTCTACATATTTTGCGGCAGTTTTTGGAATTGCCACCGCTTTTCAGTCACTGCGTCTCAACCGGGTATCTGGCGGGGATAACGGCATTAAGCTTGAGTCGAATATGTGGTCAACAAAACCCCAACCACCTCGTCGCCCCGTTTTGTCTTTTATTACCAGACACCCAACTCTTCTGTTACATACCATTGTTAAGCGAAAAAAAAGTTTGGCAAAATATGCGGATTATCACAAGTTTGCGGATTAGCTCGTCGATATCAGGAGTGTCGGTCTTTGATGGGCCTTACGCGTCAAATGCGCGTTGAGAACCAAAGAAGACAGAACCGGGGGGTTCGATGGCAAACCGGTTGTTTGCCAAAACGTATTCGTGGCTTGCTGCGAGTCACGAAACGTTTTTTTTCGAACAAACAGCAGGATAGAATCCATGAGCTGCAAACCCTCGAAACCCGAACACTCGATTTCCTCGATCGGTGTCTCGGCCCACAAAAGCGCATCCTCTTGCAAATCTGGTCGTGGCCGCGTGTCCACAACGTCGTCCTCGCTAATCTGGCCCGGCTTCGTCGTCAGTGGCATCTTGATCAGCCTCATCATTACGGGATGCAAGGCGACGCCACCGGCGTATCTCCGCGATACCGGTGACATGTCTTATTACCTCGAACAAGCCACCAAGGTGGAATATCCCGACACGGAAGTTGCCAGTCTGGACGAGGTGACCCAGGCATTCACACCGATCACCGTGATTGATCCTGACTTTAACCAGTTCGAAGAAATCTCGTTGGAAGACGCGGTTTCGTATGCGCTACAGAATGCGAAAATCTTGCGCGGTTATGGTACGCCCAGCTTGCAGGGCACGCGAGTTTCTCCCGGTCAAGACAACTTGGCGAACGGACCTGCGGCCGCTGGCACCATTTACAATGTTGCGGTTCGTGAAACCGAACCTGGACTCCTCTCGACGCCAGGTCAACTTTCAAACCCCGGCAGCCTTTTCACGAACACCGGTCTCGACGTGAACCAGGGAGTGGAAGCCGCGCTGGCCGATTTTGATGCTCAGTTAACCAGCGGCGTCAACTGGGCCCGATCGGACGAGCCTCGCAACACGATTGTGGACAACCCGCTCACGCCATTGGTGTTTCAGCAAGATCAAGTCCAATGGCAATCCGAGGTTGCAAAAAAATCGGCGAACGGTACGCAGTTGTTCTTTAGAAACGTCAATACCTACACATCCAATTCCAATCCTCTCTCCCCTCCCAACGGAGTCAATGGACTGCAAGTGCTTCAGAGTTGGTATCGGACCTCGTTGGAGGCCGAAGTCCGCCAGCCACTGTTGCGTGGTCGGGGAGCGTTCATCAACCGTATGCCAATCGTAATCTCTCGCATTAGCACCGATCAGGAACTTGCCAACTTGGAAGCGCAACTGCAAAACTTTGTCACGAACGTCGAAATTCGCTACTGGGATCTTTATTGTGCCTATCGGACGTTGGACACCGCCAAAACGGGGCGCGATGCTGCTCTGCAAACGTGGAGGATCGTCAAAGACCAATTTGACGAAGGTGCCGATGTCAATATCCAGCAGGTCGCCCAAGCCAGCGAGCAATATCACTTCTTCGACGCCCAAGTCATTGACGCCTACAACAACTTGTTGAACGCCGAAGGGGCCCTGCGATTCCTGATTGGCTGGTCAGCCACCGACGGTCGTGTTTTGCGACCGTGCGACGAGCCCATCATGGCACCTGTCGAGTTTGCCTGGTGCGAATCTCTGGCCGAAGCGCTTTCGTTTCGACCGGAACTTCGCCAGGAACGATGGGAGATCAAAAAACGCGAACTGGCTTTGGCCTATTCGAAAAATGGATTGCTTCCCGAGTTGAACGTCACTGCACTTTATCGTTGGCTTGGTTTGGGCAACAGATACAATTCGGCCGACAACAACCTGGCTCCATTTCCCGCTGGTGAGGGGCAGACTGCCAACGCGGCAGGGCCAACCGAAAGCGGGGCATGGAACGGACTCTGGGGCGGCAATTACC
The DNA here is from genome assembly GCA_942492215.1 of Pirellulaceae bacterium. Lineage (GTDB taxonomy): Bacteria > Planctomycetota > Planctomycetia > Pirellulales > Pirellulaceae > Mariniblastus. The sequence continues at coordinate 298,779 of CALODY010000019.1, read as the reverse complement.
AGGAATTTTCTCTAGGTTTGGATTTCCGCATGCCTGTTGGCTACCGCCGCGAACTTGCGAATGTCCGCAACGCACAATTGAAACTGGCTCGAGAGATTGCTCGCCTGGAAGACATGGAGTTGGACGTCTCGAAGGAGCTGAGCGAGTCGTTTCGGGCACTGGCGGCCAACCAACTGATCATGCAGGCGTCCTTCAATCGTTGGAAAGACACCTCGATCGAAGAAGCTCATTTCGAAGAGCTGAAGGATGCGGGAACCGAGACTCTCGACGTTGCCCTGGACGCACAACGACGACGTGCTCAATCGGAAGTTTCCTTCTACAACGCGATGTGCGAATACAACAAAATCATCGCCTTGATCCATCGGCGAAAAGGAACCATCCTCCCCTATTGCGGAGTATGCTTCTCAGAAGGCCCCTGGCCGGGCAAAGCTTACATGGATGCATCCGAGCATGCACGACGTCGCGGTGCCAGCCGACAAATCAATTACGGCTGGAGTCGACCACAAGTCATCAGTCGGGGTGAAGACTGGCCCACGTCCAACAATGTTGGCATGACTCCCACCGGTTATCCGCAATCAGCCTTTCCACAGGACGGAATGCAGGTACTCGAGGACCCAATGGTAGTTCCCATGGACGGTCAAATCCTTGTCGATCCCGGGATGGGTGTCGGTTCGGGAACCTATTACGAACAAGACCCCCAAACACCGTTCATCAATTCGGCTCCAACTGCTCCGGCGGAACCGACACCTGCCAAATTTCAAAGCGGTCAACGGGTCTATCAGGATCCCCAGGTACAACAAACGAACTACACTGAAACCCTGGCTCCCAAGCAAGCCCGGCCGACGCAAAACGCCCGGTCGGAAGCGAGAATTTCGGGGATCAATTCGAATGCCGGTCTGAGAGAACCGGTTCGCGACAACTCAACTCAGCCTGCCAAACGATTGAAGGCTCAATCCTCGAGTTCGTCCGTACCAGCGGCCAATTCACAAACGTCCCAGTCCGGCGGAAGTTCCATAACCGGCGGAAGCTCCTCAACCGGCGGATCCAAAGCCGTCGTCCGGACCGGCAACCTGGACTGGAAAAAGTTTGGGCTCTCGAGGCCTGCACAACCATCCAATAACAACGTCGCAAAAATCAAAACCAACTAGTTTGATCCAACAGAAACTTGGTTCCGGGAGACCCTGAACCAGTCTGGAAACCGCCATGAACAAACGACAGACCAAACCGTTCTGCACCTTCGGGGCTCGATCTATGAAACCATTTTGCTTCATTCTTTTGACCGTCATTGCGGTTTCCGGAACGATCGGTTGCAACATGTGTTGCGGTCCCTACGATTTTGACTATCCGACATTTGGCGGAAAGCACGAGCGGATGGATCGAGCCTACGGCCGCGTCGGTTCGATCTTTTCCGATCCCAACGCGGGTTACTATGGCGATGGCCCTGACTCCAATCTGGAAGACCGACCTGAAACACGGTCGACGGACCCCAATTCTGAAGAAAACCTGGACAGATTCCGCGATGAGTTGGAATCGATCTCGCCTCGGGAAGGAGGCGGCGTGGACGAACTTCCCCAGCCCGACGACCCGACTGCATCGACCTACTGGCGGGAGCGTCCCCAATCTCGCCCCCAATGGAGGTAGTGAACCGGAGTTAGTGGAAACTGGCAATTGTGAACACCGACGCAGGGCAAGCACTGCCCACCCATCCGATGGTTTCACGGCCAGAGTCGACATTCTGATTCGAGTAAAACGCGTGCGCGATGCGCACCCTGCTTGCTCGACGATAGATGCACTGGCGAAGTCGAATTGCTTATTCGGCCACCGATTTGACCTTTTGCCGAAACGCTTCGCAGAGCTCCTGCATTGCCACCAAATCAAGTTGCTCGGTGCGAGCGTCCGGGCCCAATCCCTTCGATTTCAACACTTCATCGACTTCCGGTTTGGAAAGCTGCCCCTTGAAAGCACTTACGGCGACGCTGCGCATGAATTTGCGGCGATGAAAAAACATGGATCTTACAAAGGTCAAAAAGAAATCGAGGTCGGGGATTGCCGCGCGACGGTCCGGTCGGTGCACAATGTGAATAATGGCCGAATCCACTTTGGGCCGCGGCCAAAAGACTTGCGGCGACATGATGCGGACGATCTCGACATCGCATAAGCTCTGCACCCAAATGCTGAGAGCCCCGTAGTCCTTTGAGCCGGGTCGAGCGACCAGCCGATCGGCCAACTCTTTCTGAATGGTCACCGTGATCGTCGCAGGGACCGGTTCCGAACGCAGAAAATTTGAAATCAACGGCGTCGCAATGTTGTAGGGCAGATTGGCAGCGACTTTGAACACCCGATCCGGTCCAGCATCCAAATGCTTCTGCACCGTTTCCATCACGTGCGGGTGAATTCGGTTCTTGTTCTTCAAAACGTCTTGCTTGAGCATCTCAATGTTGTTGAATAACTCCAGCTCTTCTCGCGCCATTTGAAAAAGATACTGGTCGATTTCAACCGTCACGACCGCCGCCGCTTTTTCGGCCAGCATCCCGGTTAAAGACCCCATCCCGGTGCCAACTTCCAACACGACATCGTGCTCACACACGTTCGCCGTACGCGCGAGCAGCTGAATCAGGTTGAGATCGATCAGGAAGTTTTGCCCATGGCGTTTGTTCGGATTCAGGCCGACTTCCGCAAATCGCCGCGAGAGGTAAGAAACGGTTTGCCGGTTTTGTTTGGACATGGGGAACAGCTGAAAGTTGATAGTGGAAAGTGGAGAGTGCGGGTGATGGGGTCAATCTTTAGTCCTGGTTCTCGCGTGCCAATTGTTGCTGGACATATTTGGCCAACAGATCTGTCTCGATATTGACGGCGTCTCCGACGTGTCGCTCGCCGAGCGTCGTCACACTTAAAGTGTGCGGAATGAGCGCGACACTGAAACGGTTCATTTCAACTTCGACGAGGGTGAGACTGATCCCATCCACCGCGACCGATCCCTTGGAGGCCATTTGCCTGGTCAACTCTGGCGGCACCTCAAACCAGAACTCCGCCCATTCTCCGTCGTCATTGCGCTGGTCGACTTTGCCGACAGCATCCACATGGCCGGTTACGTAATGTCCGCCCATTCGTTGACCAACCTGTAGGGAACGTTCGAGATTGACACAGGATCCGGCGGTCAGTTTCCCCAGGTTGGTGCGGCTCATGGTCTCCGTTCCCGCCTGGAAAGTGAGCACCTGACCCTCGAACTTGACGACCGTCAGACAGCAACCGTTGATCGCGATACTATCGCCGACCCCGGCGTCGTTGCAGACCACTGCGGCCCGGATGGCAATATCCCAACCGCTGCCAACCTGCTGGATGGAATCGACAACACCTTTTTCTTCTACCAGTCCTGTGAACAAACTTTCATCTCGTAATTAAAGTCAAAATTCAGACCAAAGCAAACCGTTTGTGACATCCCGATTGTACGCAAGCAAATCCAGGTTCGTCAGGCCGGCAAAGCCCCTTTCAGAATCGGGATTGGCAGGCGACAATACGCGGATCGGCAATCAACACCACCACTAAATCGGGAAATATCATGGACAACATCATTCAAATTAATGGCCGGCAAATTCTGGACAGCCGAGGCAACCCAACCGTCGAAGTCGACGTCACGTTGGCAGATGGATCATTTGGAACGGCTGCCGTACCCAGCGGTGCCAGCACGGGCGCCCACGAAGCCTGGGAGATGCGAGATGGCGACAAAGCGAAATTCATGGGAAAGGGCGTCACCAAAGCCGTCGATAATGTGAACGGCCCGCTGGCGGACGCATTGATCGGTCTGCCCGGAACCGACCAGGGCCTGGTCGATCGCACGATGATCGAGTTGGATGGCACCGACAACAAGTCAAAACTGGGCGCCAACGCCATTCTGGGCGTTTCGCTGGCGACCGCCAAAGCCGCGGCCGAATTTAACAATCAGCCTTTGTTCAAGTATTTCGGCGGTGCTTCGGCAACCTTGTTACCGGCTCCGATGATGAACATCGTCAACGGCGGCGAACATGCTGACAACTCCGTCGACGTGCAGGAGTTCATGGTGATGCCGCTTGGTTTCGACCGATTCAGCGACGCACTGCGTTGCGGTTGCGAGATCTTTCATAACCTGAAGAAAGTGCTGCAGGACAAAAAGCTTCAACACCGCAGTTGGAGACGAAGGCGGTTTTGCTCCCGATCTGGGCAGCAATGTCGAAGCGCTGGACCTGATCATGACGGCGATCGAGAAAGCGGGCTATCGGCCCGGCGAGCAAGTCCAGATCGCCCTCGACGTCGCTGCCACGGAATTCTATGACGCATCCAAGGGCATCTACAAGATCGACGGCAGGGAATTGGATTCCGGTGCCATGGTCGATTTCCTCGCCGACTGGGCAGACAAATATCCCATCTGCTCGATCGAAGATGGCTGCAGCGAAGACGATTGGGACGGTTGGAAAATGATGACCGACCGTTTGAATGACCAAGTTCAATTGGTGGGTGACGACCTGTTCGTCACCAACACGACGCGACTGCAGCGTGGTATCGACGAAGGCATCGCCAACAGCATCCTGATCAAAGTCAATCAGATCGGAACGTTAACCGAAACGATCCAGGCGATTCAATTGGCTCACCGCAATGGCTACAGCAGCATTTCCAGCCACCGCAGTGGCGAAACCGAAGACTCCACGATCGCCGATTTGGCCGTCGGACTTTGCACTGGGCAGATCAAAACAGGTTCGGCGTCTCGCAGCGATCGCATGGCCAAGTACAACCAGTTGCTTCGCATTGAAGAAATGCTGGGCGACGGTGCCGTCTACGGTGGCCCGTTGTTCCCGAAAAAAATCGGCCAAACGGCGGCTGTCTGAGAACTCGGCGTCCGACAACTGTTCGACGAACCAGTTGCGGATAGTGTAATTGAGAAAGGTATCCCGGCCACGCTCGGAGTGGCCTTTTTTTTTGCATACCTGGCATACCTGATCAACGGCATCGCTGGTGATTTGAATCGCGCTCACAGCTCAATTCATTTGATAAGGCGGATGATGCCCGGATAGCTCCAAAGCTCACCATTGCTGGCCTTGATTCCGCCAATAATTGGATAGACGATTCCAACGATACTCAGAGCGACCAAGAGCGGTATGCCAATCAAGACGAAGGTTAGCAACACCGCAATAAACCCGTAGATCACCATGGAAATGATGAAGTTGACGACGGTCTTGCCATGAGCATCCAGTTCCGGCATATCGTCCTTTTTGACCTGCCAAATCACGATCGGCGCAATTAACCCCGCAAAGGGTATGACGTATCCGGCAAACACGGATAGGTGCAAGATCATCGCCCAGGTCTTTGTGTTCTGATCCACTGAATTACTCCCGAATCAAAATGAAGCTTAGCAAATACTCTATGCTCTGACGCAGCAGTCGGCAACACGAGCCCGATTCAAAAAAAGCGGCGCGATTTTTTCCTTTCGGCGCTATGGCAACGTCCTTGGGCCAATTGCACAAGGATCTTGTTACGGCCTTAACGGTGCCATTGGCTTAGCTGCACTCCTCGTTTCATCGTCCACGTTCGGAAAAAGCATCGATATCTGCTGCTTCGGGAACGCCGTTTCTGGTGTCCCACGGTTGCGGGTAGGGCCCCGCGAAACCGATGGAATTTTTCTTGTCGCGTTCCAGTTCGCCCAACAACCATTCAAACGCATCAGTGCCTTGGACAACCGCAATCCCAATCGATGTTCGATTGAATTCCCGTCTGTGAAACCGGATCCCGCCGTCAGCAAACCACCGGTTGTCTGGCAGGGAATTTTGATAATCGGCAATGTCACCGGTCGTCGATGCCCCCTCTCGACGCCACATCACGACCCTCAGACTTCGCCGATCAATGGCCTCCGGGATCGGCGGATAGCCACCAACCAGTTGCTTATGGATGTGCAACAATGAGGCGACGGAAGAACTATCCAGCTCCGCCTCGTTTCTAATGATCGATTCCTCGACATACCTGGCCAATGTCTTTCTCGCTTCTTCGTCATAGGCCAGCGACCAGACGATCTTGCTGGTGTTTCGTCGGCCGTAGCGCCAATCGCTTTGCGGCTTGCTCATGATTTCGGCAAACAGCCGCAGCATGTTGTCGGTACTGGGATCTCGTCTGCCCAGCCAATAATAAATGGCCGATTTCCGAATTTCGTTGGGCGCGTCAATGGCGGCTGCATGAAACATGATTTCGAATTGATACGGATCGGCTGGCCAGCCTAAGGCGATGGACATCCTGCCGAACAGAACATTGGGTGAAGAAGTCGCGCGGCGCAACCCCTGGCGAAAGAGGTCCAGATATTCGCGATCCGAAATATCGGTCAATTCGAATTTTGACTGGATCAACTCATCCAATCGTTTTCCTGCTTCCGCATCATCCGGAAAATAATCGTGAAAGACTGGCGATACGTATTTGTCAGTTCGGTTCCAGGCATACACTTCGTCCGGATCCGGCAGGGTGTACTTGGGCCGAAACGATTTGACCTCTCCATCCCAGAACTTCAAAAACTCCCCCAGCCTTCTGGCAGTGAACAGTTTTTCGTCCAGTCGATCAGCGAAGACGAGTCCGAAACCGTCTTCCTCCTCCAACATCGACTCAAGCTCGTGTTTGAACTTGAGTCCGCCAACCAGGGCCACGCCAACCCATTTCCCGTCTGCCAATCGACCGACGTACTCGAGGATATCTTCATCATCAACATCCAGGTGCTGGCCCAACAGGTCTCGCAACTGATACATTCCATCGGCTTGATCGGCGGTCACCTCCTCGTGAGAAAAGCCGATCGCCCATTTACCAAGCTGCTCAAATCTTTCTGCATGGGGCGGATACTTTCCTACCAAGTCTCGGTAGTATTCGGCTGTGGCAATCAAGGTGAATTCATCCAGATTTTCATGATCGTGGAGCAACTGTTCCAGCATTTCCACCGTCTTTCCCTGGTCGCCAACAGTCTTGAAACTCCAAAGGACGCGGCGTTGAATCTCTCCGTGGAAGCGATGATGGTTGGTCATCATCATGCGAATCAGGTTAGGAGTACGGTCGGTGACAACGGTTGCGCCAAAGTACATCGCGTAGTGAACGACATCATTGTTGTCGGCGCCTGCTGCATGGTACATGAGTTCGATGGCTTGCTCATTCTGTGGGTCTTTTCCCCAAATGAACGTGTTGCCCAGCATGCTGAGCACAAGGGTTTTGTGTTGCGTTGTGGAGCGCAAGCCCTTACGGACGGTTTCGATGTACTCCTCGGGTCGTTCTTCACGCAGTTTCCGACTGGCCTGAAACTCATTCAGTCGTTTCGCGGCTTCCGGATCATCCGCAGGAAAATACTCTTCGAAGTCGGGCTCGATGTACTGATCGGTGCGATTCCAAGCCAACGATTGGCGGACATCATCTTCAGCATGCTTTTTTTCCGTCGAACTGCCTACGTTCGACCGGGTACCTTCCTGTTGACCGCTGCTCGGCTCAGCCAGGAACGAGACGCAAACCATTGCCATCGTCGCGGGAAGGATCGCGAAGATTCTGTTTCTTAGACAGGGATTGTGATTAAGAACCTGTCGACTTTGCCGCGTTCTCATTTGGAGCTCCGTCGTTCATTTGACGTCGAAATTGGAATTGACAAACGATTCAGAATTTCGCAACCAACGGCCCTTGAGTCTGCAAAAACGTTAACAGCTTTCGGGTTCGACGGCAATTTGTGTCGCGTGAATCCGTGTCAGAAAATGGATTCCGACATGGCAGGTAGTGGGGATCGTTGCCGCCGGCGAACGACGGTTCGCTCAACCACCTTTTTCAGCAGCGGATAGGTGCCGAAACGGCCTCATCACCCCCGGAGCGAGTCGAGTTGCACAAAAATATCCATTTCGCCCTCTATTTGCTGGGAATCCGGGGCGACCTTGGTTAAAAAACTAGGGCTATTAAATTCCTAATTGAGTATTTGACTCGAGTCACTTCCCATTTTGCATCGTGAAGAAAGGCCGTCATGTCGACAACGCAAGATCAAGAGATTGCGATTCTCACCGACAAACTTAACGCTCTGGAGAACGAGAGCCGCCGAATCCTGAGGGCACTGAATTGGGCATCCAAGGTCCGGATGATCCTGTTTTTCTGCCTGCTGCTATTCGTCCTGGTTACCGCATTCATGTTCTATCGACTTTATTCTGACATTAGAAACCAGAGGATTGCCGAAGTTCAAAGAATCATCAACGAGAATTCCGAACAGTTATCCGAGCCTCTGACAAGACAAATCATGTTATTGGCGGAAGAACAGGGCCCCTACGTTGCAGATGTCTTTCGCGAACAGGCTCAAGCAGATTCGAAGCTATATGCGGAGGCGTTTGACAAAGAACGTGAGGTTTTGATCCAGAACCTGCAAACCAACCTGGAACACAAGTTGACGGAATCTTACACCGCGATTCTCGATCAACAGGAAACGATGCTGCAGGAAGAATTTCCGGTCCTCAGGGACCCCGAGCATCTGGCCAACATCCGGGACAACATGGAAAAAGTCTACGACAAAATCGGCCAAAGGTACTACGTCGATTATCTAAAGGATGAACTCGAATCGATCGCGGAAAAACTGGACACGTTTCCCCCATCTCCTCCCCGCCAAGACAACATTCCGCTGGGCGAGCAGGTTGCCAGCGAATTTTTGGAACTGGTCCGCCTGATGCTCGTGAATTCAGACAACTATGTCATACCGGTTGAAGAAACCGTCGAAGTCACTGCCAGCCTGAAGACCAGTGAAGAAGCAAAACCAGCTCCTTCAACCACGAATCCACTCAAAACGTCGACGGACGAAGAAGCCGAAAAAAAATCTACTGACAAAGACGATCAAAAAGCAGCTGACAGCGACGATTTGAAGAGTGACAGTTCTTCTTCCGGAGCAGCCGGCGAAAAAGACGACGATGATGCAAAAACGGATGACAAATCTGGATCGAAGACCGCCGGGGAGGGAACTCAAGATGAAACCGGGAACAACGAAGAATCCGATGCAGACAAATCCGATGCGGATCCCTCGGAAACAGACAAATCTGGTGTAGACGAATCGGATAAAGACAAGTCCGACGGCTAGACCATTTTTCATTGGCCTAGTCGTCTTCCCTGACACCAATCCAAGTCCAAAAAAATAACTTAACGAGATAATTATGAGTACATCCAAACCAAGCCATCTTGAAGAACGAATTGACTTGCTGACCAAAGACATGGCTGGCAAACGACGAGCGACCAACTGGTCCGCCAACCTGACATTAATCATTGGTTTGTTGGCCATCCTGCTGCTGTGCGGCTATTTCGGATATGGCTATCGAGAACTGGATTCCGTCACGCAGCCCGAGGATATTGTCGCGGCAGCAAGTAACTATCTGGATAAGTATTCGGTGGAGGCACGAAAAACCGCCGCTGTGGAAGTCAGGAAATCGGCTCCGATCTGGGCCCAAACAGGCCAGCCAGGAGTTGGTCGCTAACATGCCAAATATGCGCGAAAAAATGGAACTCTCCATTTCGAATTACTTCGAGGATCAGCTATTAGAATCCCAGGAAAAAACCCAACTTGAATTCGCGAAAATCGTCAAGGAAAATCACGACGAGTTTGAAGAAGCCATCAACATCATTATCCAAAAAGGCAAATCCGACGAGTTTGTTGACAAAGTCATGCCGATTATCGAACAGAAGTACGCGACCGACATGAAGGCCAGTGTTAGAAACGTTCTCGGCAGCTTGAGAGAAATCAACGACCGCATCGACAAGCTCTCCAAGGGCGGAGAATTGAATCCGATCGAAGAGCAACAAAAGCACATTCTTGGACTAGCGCGATTGTTGCGCGAGCGCGGATTCGGGACCGTCGAATAGCAAATACGAATCCAACCGGCTAGACTTGGTTGGATGCCGCAGATCGGAATCAGCCGTCAAAATCTGTCGCGATTTCGTGACACTTAGCACATATTGCCCGGTTTACGCGGTGCTATTTATTTTGCCTTCCTGCTGGACGCCTTCCTATAATCCTGGAAAACGGAGTTGACGGCACGAAACGGCTTGTCGGGAAACCGAAACTCGCAGTGCATTCGTGCGAAGGCCGAAACGGACTTCACAATGGCTAACGGGCGAACAGCAACTCGCCGATCAGCTGGTTTTACCGAAAGTGCCATCGTTCGCTGTGCTGTTGGGTCATTGATTTGCCTGTGCCTTTGGGTTTGGCCATTTCTTTGCCGGACTAATACGCTGTGTTTCGCGATGTTGCCATGGGCACCGCCGTTCTCACTCGCCAGCACGGTGATCACGGAAGCAATCATCGTGACCGACCGGGAGGCGGTTACCGAGGTCGTCTATGCGATTGCGGATTGCGTGCAACTCAATGATTGATGGAGGGCGTTTTGAATCACCTGCACAGTGATCAAGACGAGGCTGACGATTCAACGGATTTGATCCGAAATGCGCCGTTACCAATTTTTTATTGCGCGAATTAGCGGAGTGACCGCAGATTTTTCGACGAACAACGGTCCACCTAAAACCGCCAGCATCGACTTCGGCGTGTGGGCCAACGGAAGTGACGGGCGAACTGGCCAATTCACAGTCAGGCGGCGAGCCATTCTGACACTTGAGAAAGAGTCCGACGGCCAATGGAGAGTTACCGATTACGAGCACTTGATCCTGCAGAGGTCGTTAGACTCTAACCTTACGGGTACCAACGACAACTTTGCTACCGGCGGCTCTGTAAACCTGCTGGCGAGCAAGTATATTATTGGGCTTAGTCTGGCCAGACGTGCCGCCAAGGCTGGTTTGTCGAAGTCTGGCAAGCCAAATTTCTGCGTTGATTTTCAAGAGACGAATAATGCCCGATACAAGTGCTTTGAATTTGACTGACTTTATCCGCGACATTCCAGATTTTCCGAAGCCCGGCATATTATTCAAGGATATCACGCCGCTGCTCTTGAATCACGACGCGTTCAGCGCTGCCATCGATCGTTTTGCAGAAGCATTTGAAGACAAAAACGTGGAAGTCATCGCGGCCGCCGAGGCGCGAGGATTCTTGTTTGCTGCACCACTGGCGCTGAAAATGGGTGTCGGCATGGTTCCCATTCGCAAACCCGGCAAATTGCCTTTCGAGAAACATTCGCACAGCTATGAGTTGGAGTATGGCACTGACACGCTGGAAATGCATATCGATGGTATTGAACCTGGCGAGAACGTGCTGATCGTTGATGATTTGCTGGCCACTGGGGGAACGGTCCAGGCCTGCTGCAACATGGTTGACGCGCAAGGCAAACATCGTCGCTGCGCATTCCTGATTGAATTGAGTTCCTCTCAAGGGTGCGGAAAAGATGCCGCTGCACCAGACTTTCAGTTTGAGTACAGTACCGACTAATTGCTCAAAAAGAGCGAAGCCTCACGACCTCGCGGGTCCGGAGCTTTCAGTATCCTTCGAGACATCGGCCGGTCGAGTTTGTCTATCATCCCTGACCAGAATCCAATTGACGTGTGTATTGCCAATGTGGATTCGACTAAACTTGGATTGCCGGTGTTTGGATGATAATGCCGGACAAACATACCCCGAAATCCTTTTGAGTTAAAAAAGCGGTTTCTTTGAAACTGTTTCGGAGCGTAAACAGCATGGCTTGGCGGTGGTTTTACCAGTTTGTTTTCGTCGTTGCTATCCTTCCGTTAACACCCGCGTCCGGGTTGACCGCCACGCCGGTCGACGACCGCCCGAACATCGTTGTTATTCTCGCGGACGATCTGGGTTATGGCGACGTGCGGCCTAACAATGCTGGTTCGCGGATTCCCACGCCGAATTTTGAACGCCTGGCAAAGGAAGGCATGAATTTTTCGGACGCCCATTCGGGTTCGGGCGTGTGTACACCGACGCGGTACGGCCTCCTCTGCGGAAGGTACTGTTGGCGGACCCGTCTCAAGCGTGGCGTGCTGGGGGGCTATTCCCAACCGCTAATCGCGGACGATCAGCCAACGATCGCCAGCATGTTGAAACAAGCCGGTTATCACACTTGCTGCATCGGCAAATGGCACCTGGGGCTGGGCTGGCAATGGAATTCAAGCGCGCCGGAGAATATCGACAATTTCGGTATTGCCGGGAAACCTCGGGACATCGATTATTCAAAACCGATCACCAACGGCCCCACGAATCATGGCTTCGATACCTGCTTCGTTATTCCTGCGTCGCTGGATATGAGTCCTTATGTTTACATCGCAGACAATCGGGTTACCCAGCAACCCAGTGAAAACATCGACGGCGAACCCTTTCCGAAATTCTATCGTCGGGGCGACATCAGCTCTGACTTCCATCATGTCGAGTGCTTGGACCGACTCGCTGACGAGGCCAGTCAATACATTGCCAGCCGTGCCAGTAAAGACAGTCCGTTCTTTTTGTATTTCGCCATGCCTGCCCCACACAAACCGGTGATCCCCAGCGCTGAATTCAGAGGAAAGACCGAACTGGGAGTTTATGGCGACTTTGTTTCGCAGGTAGATGCGACGGTGGGCCAAATTCTCGACGCCCTCGACGAGGCAAAGATTGCAGATCACACGTTATTGATCGTTACCAGCGACAACGGCTCGTTCATGCACCGATACGACGAACCGGGAACACCGGATCACGTCCAGGATAATTCCATCCAGGGGTATCAAAGCACGAACCATACTCCGAATGGACCGCTGCGAGGAACCAAGGCAGACATCTACGAAGCGGGTCATCGCGTCCCCTTTTTCTGTCGGTGGATTGACGTGATCCCCCCCTCCACGCAATCCTCGCACACAATCTGTTTGACGGACATTCTGGCGACGGCAGCCGAGGTCGCTGAATGTACATTTGACCAACACGAGTCCCCTGACAGCTTCAGTTTCCTTTCGTCCGCAAAGGGTCAGGCCGAATCCGATCGTCCGCCCGTCATCCATCATTCTGCCGGCGGCATGTTCGCCATCCGGGATGGCAATTGGAAACTGATTTTGGGAAACGGTTCCGGGGGCCGTCAAAATCCCAAGGGCAAGCCGTTTGAAAAACCCTTCCAGTTATACAACCTGGCGGCAGACCTGGGTGAGCAAAACAATTTGTTCGAACAACGTCTCGACGTCGCTGATAAACTGATTGAGGATTTTGAGTCGATTGCCGGCGGCGACCAGATCGACCAGTAGGACCGATACCACGGGATTCGAATGATGCGACTGCTCTTTCGAACGTAGAACATTCATCAAACTTTGTGGGGAAACCGATGCATCTTTTCATTCGATACCTGTTCCTGATGGGGCTGCTGTTTGGTTTTTTTCAAGCAGCCGAAACGTGTCTGTTAGCTCAACAAAAAACGGATGAAAATTTGTGGTGTGAATACATTGGCGGTGAGGGACCCGGCAAAGGCAAACGGATCGTGCTCATCGCCGGCGATGATGAGTATCGAAGTGAAGAGTCCATGCCGATGCTGGGCAAGATCCTGGCCGTCCATCACGGTTTTGATGTCACGGTGCTTTTCCCGGTCAACCCGGAGACCGGACTGATCACGCCGACTTACCAGACGAACATTCCCGGGATGCATCGAATTGACGGTGCCGACTTGGTCGTGCTGGGATTGAGGTTTCGCAATCTTCCCGATGAAGACATGAAACACTTCGTGGATTATTTGAATGCTGGCAAGCCGATCATTGGCTTTCGCACCTCGACACACGCTTTTCGATACCCGGATGACAGCCAAAGCAAATACAAACATTTCAGTTTCGATAGCAAGGAATGGGAAGGCGGATTTGGCCAACAAGTCCTTGGAGATACCTGGATCAGTCATCATGGAGACCACAAATCAGAAAGCACCCGGGGCATCATTGTTTCGGGAAAGGAAAACCATCCAGTTCTCAAAGGCGTCGCCGACGTATGGTGCGATACCGACGTCTACGGTATCAAAAACCTGAGAAATAGTGCGGACGTTTTGATGGTCGGTCAGGTACTATCCGGCATGAAACCAACCGACCCGCCGGTGGACGGAAAGAAAAATGATCCGATGATGCCGTTGGTTTGGACTCAGGGCTACGACAGCGATTCCGGAAAAAAATCCCGAATCCTGTGTACGACGATGGGCGCAGCGACTGATTTTGCAAACGAAGGACTGCGCCGAATCATCGTCAATGGATGCTACTGGGCCGTGGGCATGGACCCCGCGATTCCGGATAGAGCGAACGTTGAGATTGTCGGTAGTTTTGATCCCACGCCCTATGGATTTGGAACCGAGCGAAAAGACCTCAAACCATCCGATTTTCAAATGAAATAGTCTCTTCGTTGGACGTTGGGCCGCAAAAAATTCCGCGAGGCTCACACGACGTTAATCCAGGTCCGTGGATTTAAATGGCGAAACGACGCTCTTGCCGGAGCGGCGTCTGGGTTTGGAAAATACGATTCTCGGACGACTTCTGGTTGCGACGTCTTCAAACTTGATTTCGGCGATCTCGGCCGATTCCGTTTGATTCGAATCGGGTGCAGCGTTGTCGGCGGGCCAGGCCGCTCCGCGATTGGAGTCGCTAGATACTGCACTGGTTCCAGGAATGTCGAGCTCGCCAAGATATTCGCGTTTGACCTGTTCGTGTTGGACAATCTCTTCGGCAGAACCACTGCACAGGATCCTGCCCTCGCTGACCACATAAGTCCGATCGGTAATCTGCAAAATTTCACGGGCAGCGTGATCCGTTATCAAAATGGAAATCCCTTTGTCGGCCAAATCCTTGATCACGGATTGAATATTTTGGACGGTTACGGGATCGATCGCAGCAAAGGGTTCATCCAGCATAATGATCTTGGGTTCCGAAACGAGACACCGCGCAATTTCCAGGCGCCGTCTTTCGCCCCCGGACAGTGTGCCTGCCAACGACTTCCGTACGTGAGCAATGTTGAACTGCGTTAACAGTTCATGACATCGCGACTTTTGCTGCTTGCGACTGAACCCAAGCAATTGCATCACGCCGACGAGATTGGCCTGAACGGAGAGCTTGGTAAACAAACTCGATTGCTGCGGCAGATACCCCATCCCACCTTCGCGACTGCGGCGATGGAGAGGCCACCTGGTAACATTGGAGTCCTGCAAAAAGACTTCCCCTTTATCGGGTTTTACCAAGCCACAAATCATTTTGAAACAAGTCGATTTCCCAGCGCCATTGGGTCCCAACAGGCCGACGATCTCGCCAGCATGAACTTCCATGGAAACGCCATCAACAACGCGACGCCGGTTGTAAGACTTTACAAGTCCATCGACGGCCAAAATTGGCATAGGGTCTCCTCCATGATTTTCCAGATTCTAGTCCGTCACGATTTCATCGAATTCTCAATTGCTCCAACGCATTGACACACACGGTTGTGATCCGATTCACTAACTCAATTTTCTGGTTCAACCAGAATTCTCGATGCCCCCAGATTTAAGAGACGCTTGTCCTACGCTTGCAATTGATGGAGTTGCTGGTCGCTACCGGATGAAGCCCATTCGTCCAAAGTTGGGAAAGTATTTGACAGGTTCATTGAGAGTGTGGGGCCAATAGATGAACAGGGCCCTGCCGATCAACATATCGCGTTCGACGTATTTCGGACCATCCCAGACGCGACCGTCGAGGCTTTGCGGGCTGTTGTCACCCATTGGCAAAAATTGATCTTGGTCCCGGTCCTCCGATTTTTTGAGCTCAAACATCGGCTTTTGCTGCTGTTTTTTTCGTTTGAACAACTGGAGAGCGGCAGGCGAAGACCAGGAATCGGGATCGCGAAAAATGCTTTGAATTTCATCAGCTGGAAATTCGGTTTCGTTTTCAAGATTGGAAACACGATTGAAATCATGTTTGGGAGTTCCCCAGACGGACGTGTAGTAGACGTCCCGAATAACTTTCAATCTCGTTAAGCGGACGTCAAGGTTTTCCGCTGCGATACCTGCCGGCTCTGCGTCGCCGGGGTCCTGCTTACTGTATTTGGGAATCACGTAGCCTTCGCGTTCGTAATCGGCCGCATCGAACTTCGCCAGTTTGTTGTTGATCCACAAGTGAATTCGGTCGTCCGCATTCACATACTCGATGTGATACTTGCCCGGTTTCGTCAGATTGGTGGACGCCACCGGCGATTGGACAACCGTCCCGTCGGCCGACAGGAATTTCACACTCGGGTCTCGGCACTCCAGCACCGCTTCCCCCGTTGCCACATCAATTCGGCACGTAAAATGCGATCCGCCCTCGACGAGGTCCAGTAGCAAAACGCCTTCATCCGATTTCACTTCGGCCCAACACTCAAGGCCAATATCACCGACCCAATGCAGGCCCAGATCCTGAAGCATGCTCATGGAACTACGGTCATCGTAAAGGCCATCGTTATAGGCATAGTGATCGCCGATCAACCGACCCGCCGGCAAATCTTCCGGTCGCAATGGCTTGCGTTTTTTGTCCAGAAATCGGTCGGGCAGGAAACCGCTCGAAATCTTCGGCCAATCAGATTTCAAAGGTCGAAAGTGCCGATAGCGCAGCCAACTCGGATTGCTCGTGACGGAGGACAGGTAAGCAGGATGTCCATTCGACTCGATGCGCTCCCATTTATTGCCGCCTTCAAACTCCTGCCAACGATCCGGCCATTTAACCGATTCCAAATCGTCGCCGATGTGGTCGGTGTCGTCGACGACCTGCATGATGTGACGCAATTTGTGCGCAGGTTTACGAGAGATGCGACGCTCCCAACCTGATTCGCCATCCGGCGTCATCAAGTAGATATCCCCGTTCTCAATCAGGATATTGTCGCCCGGCAAACCAATCAAACGTTTAATGTAGTTTTGCTTTCCGTTGTTTGGGTTCTTGAATACCAGCACGTCGTACCGTTTCGGTTCGACAAAATCATAAATGAACTTGTTGACCAGGATCCGATCTCCGTTGTTCGTAACATGATCGGCTTTCGTCGACTTGACCGTCGTTTCGTACTGGCATATCGGACAATACGTGGAAATAATCTTGTCCGGTCGCTGGTTGGTGGTTGCTTCCTGGCTGGCCCCGGCGCGGTAGCGGAAGCCACAATTTTCACACTCGAGATCTTTATGCTGGCCTTGTAACGACGGCGCCATCGATCCGGTGGGAATGATGAACGCCTCGGCCTCAAAGGCGCGGAACATCAACGCCAGAACGACGGCGATGATGATGGACTCGATCGTTTCCCGAGTTCCAAAATCACGAAAGAATCCAAATACCCCGCCCAGCGGTTGATCCGCATGATACGTTTCTTTTGCCTCCGGCATGCGAGGTCGATCGCCACCGGGGAACGCCGCTCTTTTGACTCGTTTCGCCATCGTTTTGGATCAGCTCTTATACAACTGGATGAATATGCGTTGTTCGCAGAATCGATGGGTACATTGTACGGAATTATGGTGTTTCGTCCTACTTGAGTTGCGTTTAGGAGAATTTACGAGATGGATTGAGTTGCCGTTCAGAAAAACCCTGCTTTTCTAGTGCTGCTGCCCCGATTCACCGAGCACGACACCGATGATCTCGTCGCGACCAATCGCCCCTTGCCGCCAGTGCCTGCTATCCCAAGACATCGGCACGTTGTCGCCAAGCATGAGATAACCATCAGGTTCCCCGCGCAATTGGGCTCGATCCGCGGAGACCGGGAAATAGAAAACATCACGCCAAATCCGCAAGCGTCGAATCTGAATTCCTTTTCCTCCTCCACCGATCTCCAATGGGTAGGTCGCAACGGGTGGGTAGGACGGCGAACCGGAACGATCGAGCACGGTCTGGCCGTTGACCGCGACGATCACTTGAGCATCAAAACTTGAAAACTCGATGTTGACGTGATCAGGGTTCATTTTGCCCAGTGGCACCACGTAAGGTTCTACCAAATCTTCTCCCGAACTCACGAACCATTGGAGCCGTCGATTTTTCGGATTAATCAAAAACTCGTGGCAAGTTGTCCCGCGGTAGTATCGCCAACCGACAATTGAATCACTTTCGACGGAGAAGTTCAGCTCAAAAAACAAATCATCGGTCTTGTGCAGGTTTCTCGCCAATGCTTGATTGAAACCGTAACTGTCCTCAACCGGAAAGTCTTGATCCCGCTCTCCATTCTGAGAAAAACATCGCCAATGGTGGTACTTGAGCCAATCCAGGTCCGGCGCTCGATTTGCCTCGAAAGGATGAAAATGCCATTGCGAATTAGTCCTCTTCCAGCCCGTCGGCATCGCTACCGGGCGTAACCGCTGCTTCTCGGTAGACGCCGGCCAGTATTTGGAGTCGTAGACCGGAATCCGCAGCTGCTTTTGGACTGAGAGCGGTTTTCGCAAGATCGAACCGTCAACGAACAGGTCGCCATGTCGAACCTCGACGTTCTCCGACGGCAAACCGACAATCCTTTTGATCCCTTGCTGAACTCCATCGGGCAGCTGAAAGGCAACCACATCCCAGCGGGACAGTTTCTCTGCAGGACGAATCTGGACTTTTTGTGGGCTTTGTTGGTCGGCGTTTTCCATGGCGATGCCCACATGGCCACAATTGGGGCAGACGACGTTTACTGGCCAACCGCTTCCCTCACCGTTTGCAAAACGAAAACGATAACTGCAGTCGTCGCAATTCGCAGTCCAATGGGAACCGACAAACGTCGGTGCCATCGAAGATCCGACGACGGTTCCCGGCTGTGTTGCCTGCTGGCGGCATCCTCCACAAAACGCGACAAGACCGACGAATAACAAAAAGCTCGCTGGCATTGGTTTTGCACGAAACCAGGGCAAGTCGGTTGATCCGGGGCACTCGCAGTCAGTGTCAAAGAAAAATCGCATAAAAATAATGGGAGGTTATTCACCAAGACCGGGAAACCCGCGAAATTCAGTGCAATCTATCTGGCGGCGGACCAAGATTCGTGCTTCGCGAAGGGATCGACACCTTGTACAGTTCTTGCGCCTGGGCCGGAAAGGTCACTGGCCTCCAACATGATTGTGCCGTTCCGCACGTTGACATGATAACTGACCGCTCGAATTTTTGTTTAACCGTTGCAGAAGATATTTGACGGAGTTCAGCGGATCCAACGACTCAACCTGTGAGATTCGCTTACCGACGCAAGCATGTCAAAACACGTGAACTTTCTTCACGACACGGTTTGGGACACCGCGCTCAACCAAGTTTTCTTCAATTCAGTCAAGCCCTAGGCATAACGATGGCCGCTTCAGCACCAGCGAGCAACACAATTTGTTTGCCATTCGCTCTGATACTGATGTTAATCACCGCCTGCTCGGATACGGCTGAACGCTCCCAAGTAGAAGATTCATCTATTCCCGATGCGCCGGCGATTCAAGTCAATCGAAAGGTTGACGCGAGGACCACACGTCACCAGCAAACGGCGGATGAAACCCACCCTGCCGAGAGGAAACCAGAATCTGACATGTACGAAACCCTGCGGCAACGAATGGTGGACAGACAACTTGCAGGACGCGACATTGTCGATCCCCGAGTGCTGGCCGTCGTTCGTCAGATTCCTCGGCACAAATTTGTTCCAGACAATATCCAGAATCTGGCTTACGATGATTCGCCCCAGCCGATCGGACATCGCCAGACGATTTCGCAACCTTACATCGTGGCATTGATGACCCAACTGGCAAACCCACAGCCGGTACACAAGGCGCTCGATATCGGAACTGGGTCGGGATACCAGGCCGCAGTCCTTGGCCGTTTAGTAAAACAAGTTTACAGCATCGAGATTGTCGAGCCTTTGGCCAATGAAGCAAAACTTAGGTTGCAGGAAATGGGCTATGACAACATCGAGGTGCGCCACGGCGACGGTTATCGAGGTTGGGCCAATGAGTCCCCATTCGACATCATCATCGTCGCCGCGGCACCTGATCACATTCCTCAGGCGCTGGTCGATCAATTGGCGATCGGTGGAAAAATGGTCATTCCTGTCGGCACTTCCTATCAGGATCTCATTGTCATTGAAAAACAGCAAGACGGTAAAATTACCAGGAAGAACGTGGCACCCGTGCGATTCGTGCCCATGACGGGCGAGGCGCAGAAGTAATCGACGACCAACGGTATTCGTCAATCCGGTTCGCCACGTTTTGAGGTCATCGTGGCGATGTACGAAGAAAACTTGAAACCGCTGTTGCCCGGCGATGCGACGCAGGCCTTCGCGTCGATCCTGGCGGAATTGCAGGGTATATTGGATGTTGTGCCTGAGCCGGTTTCGCACGAGAAAGTTCTATTTTGGGCCGATCGGAAGATCCAGACCTACCTGTTCCGAATCAGTCGTCGTTTGCTGCTGCCAGGCAGCGGCATCCGTGGTATTGAATCTCTGCAAAAATCCATTGATCTGGTAACTCCAGGCAGATCTTGCGGTCTCTTTCTCAACCATCGCTCCAATCTCGACGTGCCGACATTGGGAGCACTGTTGCACGACGTCGATCGGCAGGATTTATTTGACAAAATCATTTGGGTCGCTGGCCGCAAACTCCAGGAAGACCCAGGCCTTACCGGATTACTATTCCAGGCCTTCAACCGCGTCATCGTGACTCCTCGGTCGTGGAACATGGTCGAGCATACCGACGCCGAACGCCGCGAAGGCAACCTGATCAACATCGCGGCCCACCGCGTGATTCACGAACTCCGCGACCGGGGATGGATGTTTGCACTTTTTCCCACCGGGACTCGGATGCGGCCCGGCGACAAATCGACGATGCAGGCGATCCCGGAGATTGACAGTTTTATCAAGTCATTTGAATTCCTGACGCCGGGTCATATGGAAGGTTGCACGATGCCGGTAACTCGGGAACAAGACCTTACCCATGAGACGCCCCGACTCAATCGAGTGTGTTTCACTTTTGGCCAAGTCGTCGAAACGAAAGTATGGCGTTGTCGGGCGCAACAGAGATTTCCGCGGCTGACTCAAAGGCAAGCCTCCGCCCAAGCGATCATGGAAGACATCTCCAATCTGGGGCACTCGGCCAAATAGAGCATATTGCTTTTTACTGTTCTCAAGTGGGGCCCATTCTTCACGTTAATTTTGACGGAAAAACGCGAACACGAATTGTGAACACGCGATACATGAACAATCAAACACGTCGCGGCGTTCCGAGATCTGCGTTGTCTTTGCCCCACTCAAAGGGTTGCCAATCCGGCTACCTTACCCAATCATCTCCCGAACCATCCAATGACAGGCGGGGCGGATATCACCCGTGGCTTTTTTGGTGTCGCATATCAGACTATCATTGGCTGTTGGGAACCAAAATTTTCAGTTTGGATGACGATTCAACCAAATGGTGCATCAAATTCAATCTGAGTAACGAGATGGGTAAATCAGGATGGCGAAAACGAAAGTTATTGAACACCCGTTGATTGATTGTCATCTGACCGTGCTGCGCAGCAAAACTACCACCCCGCAAGCATTCCGACAATCAGTAAATCGATTGTCCACATTGCTGGCCTACTCGGCGACAGGAGACTTGGAAACGTCGGATCTGCCCATTGAGACACCGCTTCAGAAAACGATTGGACGACAGTTGCTGCATCGAATTGGCCTGGTGCCGATCCTCAGGGCCGGTGTTGCGATGGTCGATTGCATGCTGGATCTGATCCCAAATTCTGAAGTCTGGCATCTTGGCTATTACCGCGATGAAGAGACGGCCATGCCCATACACTATTACAGCAAGCTGCCGGAACAGTCTCCCGTGGACGTGGCATTTGTGCTTGATCCGATGTTGGCCACCGGTGGTTCGGCAACGATGGCGTGCCAGTCATTGACAGAGTGGGGAGTTCCCCGAATCAAGATGCTGTCAATTATTTCGGCTCCGGAGGGGGTTGCCCGTTTGCAGGCAGAGTTTCCGGATGTTGAGCTTCACACCTGCACGATCGATGAACGTTTGAATGAAGACAAGTTCATTGTGCCGGGACTTGGCGATGCGGGCGACAGAATTTTCAACACGACAGGTTGAAACTGACATGGGTATCCCCTCGATTCCGATCCATTGTGTCGTCGCAAGTTATATTGACTGGCGGGTTTGAAATGGACTCTCAGGTTTTTGGATGCCCCAAGTGCAACCAACCGTTTCAGGTCCTCGCTCAGCAGGCCGGTCATGTCGTCCAATGCCCCGCCTGCGCTCAACCGATTGAGATTCCGGCGGACGCGTTCGCCAAAACGGGACCCGCACGTTTGCATACCGAAACGCAACCGGCTGAACCGATCGAACCGTCCGCCGTTGGCCCCAGCCAGGTTTTAACGTGCGACGACTGTGGCGGTCAGTTCGGACTCACCGAAGAAATGGTCGGCTTACAAGTCGCTTGCCCCCATTGCCAACGGATCCAAAATACGGACGCTCCCGATGAAGGGCCGCCCCAGATCGATATCCAGTCCCGGGAAGCAAAATCAATCGAGGATAGTCGGCCTGCAGCCGATGCCCGCCCCTCACCAACTGAGGACGAACTCTTTGCGCCAGGACACCAAATCGCGTCACCGAGATCAAAGAAACCTGACGATCCCGCTTCATCCAGGAAGCGCACCGAAAAGAGGAAACGGTCACCGGACGCCAAACCGAACCGTCGCCCCGACCGTACCAATTCGGGCACAAAAAGCAGACCGCCAGTCGGAAAATCAAGCGATCCAGTTGACCAACCGAAAACGGCCACTCGTTCATCCGCTGCCGACCTGCCCATCGAGGCCGCGCAAACAGCCTCCAAGACGTTACCTCCAACGACAGAGTTTCGGGCGGTGCCCGACCCGCTTTTGCCCCCGGAGGCGGACACCTCGCCCAGCCACCTTGGTTCGGGCGTGACCAACGAATCCGTGCCGGCGGCAGCAACGAAGTCTGAGATATCCAATCAGGAATCGGCCGAATCCGGCACGAACCTGAATCCGATAGACCATCTGTTACCACCCCGCTTTGACGTCATCGATCCCACCCGTCTCAAATTTTCGGAAACCGATGATTGCAAGGTTCTCTTACCGGATGGTGCAGGGGGCAACCAACCTTTCGACCAACGAATACTGCGCGTCGAACATCAAGGAGAAAAGGTCTCTCTGGTCGCATTGACGCCGAAACAGCGGATGCGGCGACGAGTCATCTCGAACCTGGTTGCGATTTTGATCGGCATCATCATCATCGCGATTGCATTCACCGTGCTCAGTGGTGACTGACCAAACACACCTTGCCAAAAGACTCAGCGATTCATGGTGCGGAAGAGCTCGTTAAACGCTCTCGAATCAGCGACGACATCGCAACTCGACTGGATTGGTAAAAATTCAATCTTCTGATTTGCGGATAATTCCAAACGTGTTTCGTTTTCGTCGTTGGCAAACTCGCCTAACGAAAAATATTGCGGACGGATCAGGAAACGGTGCCGAGTCGCGATTTTCAGTCGCTGGCGACCGTGTCATACCCCTTCGGGTGATGACGATGCCAGTTCCAGGCGGTCTCAATGATCGGCTGGACATCAATGTATCTGGGCTCCCAACCCAATACCGATTTGGCCTGCCTGGCATCTGCCACAAGCTCGGGCGGGTCGCCTGCCCGGCGCGGCCCGATTTGGACAGCTATCTCGCGACCGGTAACTTGCTGGCAAGCGTCGATTACCTGGCGGACGCTGAATCCTTTGCCGGTACCCAAATTCAACTGGATTCCCGCGCCCGGTCGGATTTTTTCCATCGCCAACAAGTGGGCCTCAGCCAGATCTTCCACATGGATGTAGTCTCGTATACAAGTCTGATCCTCCGTCGGCCAATCATCTCCAAAAATCGTTACCTGAGGCCGTTGGCCCAAGGCAACCTGCAGGACGATCGGGATCAAATGCGTTTCCGGGTCGTGGTGTTCCCCGATATCTCCCCGGACCGCAGCACCGGCCGCGTTAAAGTACCGCAGGGCTGCAAATCCAAAATCATAAGCAACCGCGTAGTCGTCCAGGGCCTTTTCAATCACCAGTTTGGTGAAGCCATAGGGGTTTACCGGAGCTTGATTCTCCAATTCCGAAATCGGAATTGAACGGGGAATCCCGTATGTCGCACAGGTGCTCGAGAAAACAATCTTCTTGACATTCGAACGCCGCATGGCGTCCAGCAACTCGATCGTTGCCAACACGTTGTTTCGATAGTACTTTGCCGGATCCGCTACCGATTCGCCCACCAAAGCGCAGGCTGCGAAATGCATGACCGAGTCGATCTGGTGATCGCCAAGAATCTGCTCCACCAATTTGCCATCACTCATTTCGCCAACGATCAACTCGCCAGCAGTGACGGCCTGCCGAAAGCCTGTGGACAGGTTATCCAGCACGACCACTCGATGTCCGCGATGACTCAACGCCCGAACCACGTGGGACCCGATGTAACCGGCGCCTCCCACCACCAATACATTCATTTAGCTTCCCCCGTTTTCTGTGTCTTGTTCCCAATCAACCAATTGCCTGATCCAGGGCTGTGACAATCCTTGTCGGACTCGATTGGTTGGACTCCGTCAAAATTGAAAAACTCTACGCCGCCGATTTTTGCACGCCGCACCGTTGCCGATTTCATGTTTGCGTCCCACGTCGGCAAGAAGGTCCACATCGTCCCGAATTGCCGGCTAGGCGATTTTCGCAGCAGAGTCATTGGCGGCAATCAGGTTCGCGACGGCTCGGCTGGGTCGGTGTTTCGCGTACCATTGGCTGGAAAATTCATTGGCCGTTCGCCGGTAGTGATCCAGGTTTTCGACAATTTCTCTAACACACTCGCTCAGTTGCTTGCGATCGGCGGCAATCACACCAACACTCCCTAGCGGAAGGACGCTGCCGCGTTGCTGCAAAGAAGCCGCTTTCGCCGTCACGATCTCTACGTTTTTAATCGTTGCGGCCGAATGATGAAATGCGTTGGTCAGGCAAAATCTCATTTGGGTCGCATTGCCGTCGATTGTAAACAGGGCATTGCATGTTTGGCGATCGCGGTGACCGACCACGCGAGAGGCCGTTGCGATTTTTTTACCGAGTCGATCGAATTGCGAAACGTCGATCCGACAATAGACGCCTGGTTCGCAAGGCCAGTGCCAATCAAAATACAAGGCGGCAACCGATTCGTCGGGATCCGTATGCATTTCAAAGTTAAAGGGATGTTCGTCGTGGTCAAATGACAGTATTCCACCTGGCAGCGGAACATTCCGAGACTCCCAGCGTAAATCGCTTAAACCCAGTCTGCGCGATTCATTACCTTCAACCAGGTTGTCCGCGTATTCGAAAATGGGCTCTTTGATTTGCTCGGCCAACCAACTTCCAGCTGGAACGACCACCGGTTTACCACAGGCCAAAAGCTCTCCGAGAATCCCTGCCCGACGACTGTAATAGACGCGGCTATCATACATCAACAATCCGACGTCAGCTGATTTGATCAATTCCACGTAGTCGGGTCGGTTGAGCGGATGTGCATGGTAGACGACCGGCTCGCAAATGGCGTCGGCTAGATCCTCGGGATAGTCAAGTTGCAGTTTCGGCTTTTGCATCGGATTTCGTTTCGGCCTTTGAAGCACAAGCTGAACCGTTCCGCCTCGCAAGTAAGGCGTCCAGATTTCGTTGACGAGTGACTGCAGGTAGCCACACTGGCCCTTTTCACGTCGAATGCTTCCCGGACAGACGATTTTGATCGGATGTTGGTAGTCGGAACCATCAAATTCGGATTCAACGGCGGGTAGACAACCGCGGTCGATGTCGGGCAGATGGTTTACGCCCGTAGAATATGAACGTCCACTCGGCATGTCACTCACCCCGGCCACCTTTAAGTTCATCGACGCGAGAACCTGCTGGCTGGGAAGCCGTGCAAATTCATCCGCAATTGGATAGGGCAAGGATTCAAACTCCGCGACGTTCAGACAATTGTATTGATTCGCCAATTCATCCGAGGTCGTGTAGAAATTGATCGAATGATAGGAAAGTCTTGCAAGCGCAGACAAAAAACAACTGCGGACCGCTTTAGTAACGAGTGATTGCGAGTCGTATTCGGGAGGCCGACCTTCAAACAAATTGAAATGAAACTGCAGGTGCCAGTGCACCTGCATGGTTCGTGGATTATTTGACAAAAAGACAGCCAACCCCATCAAGTCCAATTCAGAAACCGTTGTAAAAAACGCGTGATCATTGGGCGTAAACAGCGTGCGGCGAAATAACTTTCTGCAGTCAGCAGCAAACTGTCGAATGTATTTCTCCCGTTTGCGGTGCTGGGCCATTCGCGAAAACCGATGTTTCCATCGCCCAATGGCACCCGCACCGTTGTCGATTTGGGCCAAGTCGATTGGGCTGCGCTTCATTTGGCGGAGTCCGGCCAGATAACTCATCGGCTGGTATGTCGAATTGCGAAAAACCGGCCGCACGACACCCAGATTTTTGAGCACCTCCCATTGACCAGCCGGCCGATTTGCCAATCTCCGATTGCTGGCCAGAGTCGTCAGGAAGCCCATATGATTCGCGGCTTGACCAATGCACTGCACATAGTCACTGTGATGGCCACTGGCGTCCTTGAGGGAATGATCTATCAGAAAGAAATTTGCCACGGCCCAACTTTCTGGATCCATGCTGACGAAACATTTAAACGGCACCCATGGGATGCCGTCGTACGAACTTGGAAAAGCGAAAAATGATGTTAGATGGAAACTTGAACCCGGGTCAATTGCAACCTGGCGAGCGAACAATCGAGCGTCTTGAAGTGAATGACTGGTCGCGGCCCTTGGTGAGAATTGTGCAGCACAGATTCGCCACCGGCTTAGTCTGACCCTTTCTATGCCCCAGCTGAAAAACTTACGGAGGCATGCGACTTCGCTTCGGCCGAATTGTTGCCAATCCGGCTACACGATGCGATGCGGCCGGTTGGAGCCAATTCGGCGATCAGAAGTTGCGGTGCTCGATCTAGTCGCTGTCGGTCGCCAGCCTTGAAAGTATCTGAATTTTCGCATGAATGGTCCAACTAACCGCGTTGCTAGCGAAGATTGAGATTGACCCTGTTCTCGGTAATGAAATAAAAGACAAAATTCACACTTTTGCGCAAAATCGGAAAGCCAAAAAAGACAATGGACGTCGACAAAAAGTGCATCATCATTCTGCCGTACTTCTGCCAACAAGAAATCGACAGATACCTCAAAATTGCTGACCGAATCCGTTCCTTTACTCCGCCGCGCGGAGGCTACCATTTCTTGTTGGCGTCCAGCCCAAAGACCGAAACCAGCCCGGAACTAATCGACGCGTACTCATCCATCGGTGAAACCATTTCATTTGCGTGTCCCACCCAGGTGTTTGGTTACCCGGAAGGTCCGACGGCGATGTTTTGGGATTGTATGGAATTCATCGCCGACCGATTCCAAAATCAAGATGGATTCAGTTTGTGGTTGGAATCCGATATGGCTCCGATTAAACCCGATTGGATCGATCGACTTGCTGGCCAATGGTTCAGTGAAAAACGTACGCCGATCATGATGGGGTGTTTTGTCCCGGAGGTGCATAAACAGCGATTCTTCAGAAAGTCCAAATTGATTCTGGATGCCCACATCAACGGTGGCGCCTGTTACGCACTGAATTTTGCCAAACAAATGCCGACGGAAGCGCGGCAAGGCGTGTTCGACATGGCTGTTTTCGAGTATGCCCGAAAACTGGGGCGGGCACGATTCACGAAACAAATCTCGTTTTCCACGGTAGCTCGCGTACGTCGGGATTTGTTGGATGATTCAAAAGTTCTATTGCACGGTTTTATGCAGGACAAGGATCAATTCATCGACGGCTGTTTAGCGCCGCTAACCATTCGTGAACGGAAAGCGGCCCCGCTGAATCCCGTTTGGGACAGACTCGAGACGCTGCGGCGACAAATCCGCGTCAAGTTTGTTCGCAAAGGACACCGCGCCATGTTGGAAAATATGTTCCTTGCCAAACAGAAATTCGAACAAGAGCAACATCGTTTGAAATCAGAAACGGAGAACCCCTGGAAACCAGCCAGCTCGGGACATGCAGCTTGACGGGAGCAACTGCGGAATTCTTTGAGACGCCGACAGTCATCTTGACCCACGCCTGCCATCAGAAATGAAACCGGCCATGAAGGTAAGCCACTTCAATACATTCCCCTATGGCGGCGCTGCCACGGCCGCCACGCGACTCCATTCCCAGTTACGGCAACTTGGCATCGAAAGTGAATTCTGTTTTCATCGAAATGAACGACAGGTTGTCACGGATTCGACTTTCCGGCGAATCGAGTTTGCTCCCCCCCAATTCGGACCGCTTCGCGGCCCCCTCAAACGTCGTCAACATCGACGCCGCCAAAAGGAGATTTATCGCCAATTCAACGAACATCTGGCCACTCGTCCGCCCGAGGTCGAAACGTTTTCGATGGCCGATTTGCCAAATCCAACCGGCCTGGACTGGGCACAATTCAATTCAGATATTGTCCACCTGCATTGGATTTCTTTTTTTGCGGATTACTCCTCTTTCTTCCAATCCATCCCTCGACATGTACCGGTCGTCTGGACCCTGCATGACATGAATTCGTTTACGGGTGGCTGCCATTATTCGAACGGCTGCGAACAATTTCGTTTCGGTTGCGGTGATTGCCCGCAGGTGATTCGCCCCGGTCACCAGGATGTCTCTCGCCACGGTTTTGACAGCAAGAAAAAAGCGCTGGCCGGTCGGGATGTCCATGTCGTCTCACCAAGTGAGTGGCTGCTGGAGCTTGCTCGGAAAAGCGATATTTGGCCTGAGAGAACAACGTTTCGAATGAACCGACTCGGCTTCGATCTGCAGCAGTTCCAACCGCTACCAAAACAAACGGCGCGCGAAACTCTGGGAATCAACAGTCAGGCTGTCTTGATTGGATTTGGTGCAGAAGACCTCCAAAATCGCCGCAAAGGAATGCAGCACCTGTTGTCCGCGTTAAGAAGACTATCGGCGAATTCGAGTCATACCAATCCCGTTGAATGCCTGGTTTTCGGATCTGGGGAAATCGCCGAAACGGAGGGATTGCCAAGGATTCATCAAATGGGATACCTCGATTCTGAAACATTGCAGACAAATTTTTATTCAGCTGCGGATTTCGTAGTCGTGCCTTCGCGCGAGGACAACCAGCCACAAGTCGGACTGGAAGCGATGGCCTGCGGGACTCCCGTGATTGGGTTCGAAACCGGTGGCATTCCCGAATATGTTCGAGAAGGTGAAACTGGGCTACTGGCGAGGCTGGGAGATGAAAACCATTTGGCGGATCGAATTGGTTTTCTCGCTGCCGACCGGAACGAACGAATCCGCATGGGCAAGAAAGCCCGAATAATGATGGAGCAAAAGTTCGAACTGCAAACGCAAACCCAATCGTACGTCGAGCTTTATGAAAACGCCGTTCGACAACGACACAAACAGGCGGCCTAAAGAGCCAGCCCGCCACTGTCCCGAAGGGGTTGGTTTATTTGTCGTGTTGACCGGGCGTAAAAAGCTCTAAAACCTGATCCACGACATCTTCCTCGGCAAGCAACACCGCGACATCTCCAGGGTGGATCCGGTCTTGGGCACCGGGAACCCGCACGTAGTCCTGTTGGATGAGCGCGATCACCAAACAACGATCCGGCAGGCCGAGTTCGGCCAGTATTTCGGTGGTCGCCGGCACGCCTTCCAGCACGTCGACTTCCAAGATGTTGATCAGGCCGCCTGGCATTTTGGATCGCGAAATCACGACGCCTTCATTGAGGTACGAAAGAATTTGCCGTGCCATGACATCGCGTTGGCTGACGGCGACATCGATGCCCAATCGACTAATGACATTCGCATAGTCCGGACGTCCGATGACTGCCATCACCTGCTTGGCTCCCAGATCATTGGCTTTAACACCCATCATCATGTTGTCTTCGTCGTCGTCCGTGCACGCCGCAAATACGTCGGCAGTTCCCACACGTTGTTCGTCGAGGTTCTCTCCCAAATTCGGTTGGACATTGACAACCGACGTCGTCTCCAGAAGATTTGCCAGAACCTGACAACGATCGCCGTCGGCTTCGAGGATCGTTACGCGGTAGCCTTCGCGCTCGAAAGATCGCGCCAGATGCAATCCCGTCTCACCACCGCCGGCAATTACCAAACGCCGGTGGGTCGGGTGATCGAATTTGAACAACGATTTCACGGATTTCAGATTCTCTGGCCGGCAAAAAACAGTCACTCGGTCGCCGATCTCCAATTGATCCTCTGCCGACGCGATCCACATCCGGTTGCCCCGTTGAATCGTACCCAGACGAATATTGGACGGGATTCCGAGATCTTGAAGTTTTTGGCGGGTCACTCGACCTTCCTGCCCGACGATCAACTCCTGAACTTCCAGTCCACG
The DNA here is from genome assembly GCA_942492215.1 of Pirellulaceae bacterium. Lineage (GTDB taxonomy): Bacteria > Planctomycetota > Planctomycetia > Pirellulales > Pirellulaceae > Mariniblastus. The sequence goes on along the minus strand of CALODY010000019.1, from coordinate 268,505 downwards.
GTGCGAATACTGGTCCATCACGACGGACCCGGATTTTCGAATGTTGCGTGCCAGTTCCATGGCTGTCAAGTGCTCGATGGAAACCATGCGGTCAATGCCGAAATGCCGTTGATAATCGAACGTGCTAAGGTCGCGAAACACCGGTGCATAGACGCGGGCAATTGAGCGCCGGGCTCCCATTGATTTTGCCAGGCTGGCGGCGACGATGTTGACCTCATCCTTACCGGTAACCGCCAGGCAGATATCCGCGGAATTGATTCCGGCCTGAAACAGAATGCTCGACTGCGATGCAGAACCCACGATTGCACGCACGTCCAGTTCTTCGTTGATGGCCTGGACTTTGGCCTGGTCCGTATCGACAACCGTGACATTGAATTCGCGTCGACAGAGGAGGTCGGCGATCGAGGTGCCAACCGTTCCGGCCCCCAGTACCACAATATTCATACAGTTTTTCGGATTGAAAGGATGCCGCTGGAAAACGAATTAGCGACTCAGAAAAAAGTTTTTCAATCCCGAAATGATACCGGATCGTTTCAATGAAATCAGGGGTTATGGCGTTGCCGGCCAAGCCCCCCAATTCACTACGCCGCAGTTTTTCCACCGTTACTGGCCGATATCGTCTGGTAACTTCAACTCGAAAAAGAGCATGTGGAAACCCGTATCGTCAGAAGTCATGAAACCGCCCTGTGGCTGGAAATACTTTTCCAGATCCGCGAAATCCGGCAGGGGATTCTCGTCCATTACGCGTTTGATGCCTCCGACGTATTTGTTGCTCTCCGCTTGATTACTTAGAAAGTTCTGTGAATCCTCGCTTTTTGCCAACTCAAACATCCAGCGGAAAGATTCCACCGGCCGGGCATAGGAAATCCCACAAGGCATATCGGTGCCCAGCAAGCGAGTCATGCGTTCGGAAATCATTTGGTATTCCTTGCTGTCTCGCAATGCTTCAATTTCTCCCTGATCGGCATCGATGGCGCGTCGCACAAATTCGCGACTCTGGGGAGAGATAATAAAATAGTCGCCAATCAATGCGAATGACGGCGTGGGAATATTGATTTCGACAGGGATGTCCTCCTGACCGCGTTCGCGCAGCCTTTTCCCGCCGACGTTCCATCTGGTCCTAATTCGTTCCGCTGAAGGTCCGAGAATTCTGACCCCTTTGTAGTCCTCTGCAACGACACGGTCCGCGTCGTCTTCGTCGGAGTCACGATTAATCCGCTCGATGACCTTGTCAACCGTTTCCTCGAACGCGGCGGGGTCCTTCAACTCGAGGGCAAAAATATTTACCTGGCTGTTGATTCGCATGGGGGGCTCCATCCATTGCAGGTAAGTGACGCGTCCCGTAAATGCACCCAGAATTTCCTCCCGAGCGTCCAGTTCAAGCTCAGAGTTGATGTTGTTCTCGATCCACTCGTCCACCACACCCTCGCCTTGAAAGGTCTCGATCATCTTGGTCAGTTCGGCGAACATCTGGTCGACATCCCAGCTGGTCGTGAAATACTGGGTGATGTCTTTCGGCAGCCACGGTTCTGGCTGATAATCCGTTGGCCTAAATGCCAACATCTCGAAAATGCCGGCCCTGGGATTGGCCAGCAGGATGTGGGCATGCGCGACCGATGCGAACTCCTCTTCGCTCATTAAAACACTTCCGCCGATACCCAGCAAACCGTCGAGGCCCACCACTGGCAAAAAACTCAAACCGGCCTGTGCCGCAAAATTTCCCCGCGTTGCGCTCTTGGCGATTGCGATTGGATCGACAAAAAATCGGGCCTCCGGCTTGAGTTCGCTGGTTCCCAGGCAGCGATTCATAATCGTGATGAACTTTCGATTCTCCGATAACGGCCGAACCTTTTCTACTTCCCGTTCCATCCAGCGATCAATGAAATGGTCAAGTTCTTCTGCCGAAGTCGAGCCGACCAGCAAACCGTCCTTTCGAAAGAACTTGACGGTTTTGTCTTCGACCTGAAACGACTCAAACTCGATTCCATCGTCACTTTGTTCAATCTCGATTTCCTGTCCTCCCTCTTCGCGGACCAAATTTCGGCCTCGGTCCAGCACGCGATCGACTGCTTCGGATTCCTCATCGACTTCGATGATCAACATGAATTCCGGGTTTTTGCGCCGCGGAGCGATGACCGCAAACGTCATTTCACCGGCCGGGAATTGTTGCAAATCCTCCAACGAAACACCGATTTGGTCTTCATATTCGGCGTAAGCACTTTTGGCTTCGCCCCACAAACCCTCGGCAAGCGGCGCAATGGATTCTTCTTGCATCATTTGGCCAACCGCACTTTCAGACATCTTGGTCATGAAATCCCGAATGTTATCGATCTGCACAAAGGCAACCGTCGTTTCGGGTAACAGCTCCTGGGTCGCAGGTCGTTCTTTTTCTTCCGTTTGCGCCGACAGATTTTGGCAAATGCTTAACGTGAAAACGGTGGCAATCATTGCCGCCCATGAAAAATGCTGAAGTGAATAACGTAGTTGGCGCATATTGGATCCTTTGTTTTTGTAATAACGATATAACCCCCAAATCTGAGAGGATGTTTCGTTAGAGATCAAATTTGGGGGTTTTTCGGATTAGGTATGATATGTCTGTTTTAATTGTATAAGTTAACGAAACGCAACTGCCGCTGGGGAGTTCGTTCCACTCGAATCGCCCTTTCGCCGATCAATCATTATTAGCCGTCGAAGCCAAACCCAAATGGCCAGCGACAAATCGAACAGGATTGAAATCGATTTGCATGGCGAAAATTAGCTAGAATTTGATCATAATTCTCAAAAATCGTCATGTTGCCGGAAACTCACTCCAAAGCCGGTGGTTAAAATTCTATCGTGCGATAAGACCAAGCCACACACGGATCCGATGGCCGATGTGAACAGCCAACCCCGGCAGTTGGAATTGGGAAGTCACCGGCAAATTAGATGCCGGGTCGTGATTGAACTTCGACGGAAAGTGGCAGTGTGTGTCCAAATGGGGCATGTGAAGTTAGCCAGATTGAATCTGGTACAAGAATGTAACGGAGAAGCAGGATGACGCATCGCTTGAAAATCGGCATGCCGCTATTTGCGATCGTAGTTGGTGTATGCTTGGTGACATCGACTTCGATTGGCCAAGACGTGGGTCCCGTAACTCCGACCGAACCCGCCCCACCCGTTACTCCGACCACCCCCGCGGACACAGGAAACACCGGAGGGGGTTCCGCGACCACCAGCGGTGGCGACGGGACCTTTGATCCAGATTTCAGTAACGTTGAAATCGAGATTTCTGAAAATACACGAAACCAGGGCTTCATTGGAGCGACCTCGGCGTCGGTTCAGGAATTGGGTTTCATCGGTGTGGCATCCGATTCAAGCGGACCGCCGTTGGCCGAAGGTGCCAGTTTTGGAGGCGGAGTCAATTCGGGAGGTGGCGGTGGCGGTCGCGCTGGTGGCACGACCGCTGGTGGACGAGGCCAGGCGCAGGGTTTTGGAGCCGCTGGCCAACTTGGATTTCCCGTTGTCCGCCGCAATCTGCGCAGCCGCTTACGCCCCTCGTTTACGGCTCCGCCAGTCTCGTCGGAAATGATCTCCAGCCGATTCAACAGCCAGTTCTATCGGCTTCCCGAAGCGAATCAATTCTCTGGCCAGTTTCAGGTTTCCATCGCGAATCGAACAGCGACGCTCACGGGATCCGTCAGGTCTAAAGCCGATAGTGATCGACTGGTTCGCCAATTGCGACTTGAGCCCGGTGTTTATTCGATCGACAACCAGTTGAAGATCGTCAACTAGTTTGCATCGTCCTCGATTGGCATTCTAAATCCAAATCACGAAATGAACGCGGACAAGCTACATGCGGACTAGTCCTGGCTGAATGTCCAGGTCGAGTGATTCGAACAAACCCGCTTTGAATCGCTCAACGGCAATCGCGCCCATCACAGCATTGTCCGTACAGTATTCTCGCGGCGCGATGTGAAGTTCAATGTTTTTCTCATGGCACCTCGCCGTCAATTGATCCCGAAAGACGTGATTTGCCGCGACACCACCGCCGACACACAATAGATTCGTGTCGCTGACCTCAACCGCTTGGATGGATTTCGCAATCAAGCAGTCTACCACTGCCTGTTCGAAACTCGCCGCCAGATCCGCGATTTGCTTCGAACTTAACTCGACCGAATGCACATCGATATTGCCAGGCCCGGTTATGGCGTAACGGACGGCGGTTTTCAAACCGCTAAAACTAAAATCAAGACGCTCTTCCTTGAGAAAGCTACGCGGGAAACGATGGGCGGTCGAAACCCCGTCCTGAGCCACTTTCGAAAGGGCCGGCCCTCCGGGATAAGGCAGGCCCAACATACTGGCGACTTTGTCAAACGCCTCTCCGGCAGCGTCGTCAATCGTTCCGCCCAAATAAACGGGCGTTAAAGCGTCACGGTAATGGTAAAGGTGTGTGTGTCCACCGCTGACAATCAGGCCCACGCATGGGAAAACGGGTTTGGCTGCGGTCAACTGGCACGCGAAGACGTGCGCGTGTAGATGGTTGATGGCGATCAAGGGCAGGTCGAGAACCAGGCAAAGCGACTTGGCTGCGACCAAACCTACCAGCAACGATCCCGACAAACCTGGCGTGTTAGCAACCGCCACCGCATCGAGTTGAGAAATGTTGACATTTGATTTTCTTAACGTTTCATCAATAACAGGCAAAATTCTTTCGACGTGAGCCCGGGCAGCAATTTCTGGAACGACTCCTTGAAATCGTTCATGTAACCGGTCTTGCGAGGCAACCACACTGCCCAAAACTTCCAGTCGATCGGTGACAACCGCCGCCGCTGTTTCATCGCATGTCGACTCAATACAAAGAATTTTCATAATTTCTTGGCTGTTTAACGAATATTGAATAATCCAGCAGATTTGGTCGCGATTCGAAACCTTTTGAAAAGAGCGGAGTTTAATGTAAGGAAAGGTACCGGGAATCACGCACGAGCCATCCCTGACAACGTAACGGTGTCTTCATACAATTGGGCGTTTTGCACCGTTTATGCAGGCATTTTGCTGTCAAATACTTCCTCGACTTTCGGCTGAACTCATTCGCTGCTTCCTTGGAACTGCTGCCCGATCATACTATTCGTTTGGAAAAGTTTTGTTTTATGAGCAGGATTGAAATGCGTCGCATTACCCTTATCGCTCTGGCATTTTCGTACTTGGTTTTGGTCTCATCCGCTCCCGGATTTGCAGCCGCGCCATTTCAAGATGATTCCACGGCCGGACAGGATTCGCAAACGATTCGATTTCAGTTCCAGGAATCTGACTGGAGCGACGTCATTCCGTGGTTCGCGGACCAAGCTGGTTTTTCGCTCCAGCCAATCAACGAATGGCCGGACGGGACATTCTATCTGAAAGATGATTCTGAATACACGGTAATGGAAGGATTGGACCAGCTGAATTACGCGTTACGGATGCGCGATCCGGCGTTCACCCTGATCCGCAACCGAAACATGCTCGTTTTGTCCCGATTGGAGGATGCCAGACTGCCCGATGATTTGATTGAAACCGTCCGCCCTGCGGATCTCGACGATCGTGGCAAGCATGAAACGATCAAATGTGTATTTGATTTGGGCGAGCTCAACGCGGAAGAAATGTTTGATGAGATTAAGCCGATCGTCAGTGACTCGACCAATCAGATTTCGGCTTTCCCGCGGACCAACCAAATTCGGGTCCGGGCCACAGGTGGACAGCTGCGAGACATTCGTGATTTGATCTTGGCGGCTGAAAAGCGTGTGATCAGCGAGAACCAAAAGCTCAGGGTGTTCCGCTTGAAACACATGGACGCTGAAACATTTATGATCATTGTTCGTCCGCTGTTAGAGATGCAGGCAGGACGTGACGCAACCGAAAACGGCAGCCTCACCATTTCCCGCGAACCCCTCGGTGACAAGCTTTATCTGCGTGGCACCAAGAAGATGCTGGATCGATTCGAAGAGACTGCCGCCGTGATTGATGTCCCGGCCGAGGTTGAAGAAGGAATTACACTGGAAAAACAGTTTTTCAAAACCTACCAAATTCTTGTCGATCCAAAACTTGGATTTGACTTGCTGCAAACGGTTTTGGAGGGCTCTGGATCGAGGATGCAACAGGATGAAAATACCGGTGCGATCACCGTACTTGGTCGCAACGAAGACCACCAGAAAGTGGATGAAGCGCTTGCCGCCCTTGCCGGAAACAGCGGCGAAGATTTCAAAATCATCAGGGTTGTCAACGGTGATGCAACCGAGTTGATGTTGGCCGTTCAAAGCTTGCTGCGGCAAACAACATCGACGGTGGAAGGCGCTACCGCAACGGGGCCGGTCGTGATGGCCAACTCGGAGCTGAATCAAATTCTGGTTCGCGGCACACCCCAGGAGGTCGCGGAGGTCTTTCGCATGGTTAGTGAATTGGATGCCAATTCCATACCGGAACAGGTTGGGCCACGGACCAACACCCGGATCATCACCATGGACCAACGAAAAATTGATGATATCGCCCCGATGATGGAGGATTTGCTGTATTCCACCGGGCGCAGCAATCGACTGAATATCATCATGCCTGATGAGCGAAGAGACATCAAAAAACGTTTGCGCGGCGTGCCGCAATCGGATGAAAATGATGCGTTTGAATCACTTCTGAATGAACTCAACAAAAGCAGCGGTGACGCCGGACCGAGACCCAGGAGATCCAATCGCACCAGCCAGTTTGCACCCTCTTGGATGACGATTGCGGCCTACGCAAGTGGCGCTTCGAACCTTTTTCACTCTGGCCTGAATTCCATGCTGCTGGTTCAGCAGGACGAAAGCGTAGGAAAATCCAGTCAGGAGAACGGCTCGGGCGATGATGATGATTACCGACCCGCGCCGCAGTTGCCGTCGATTCCCGGGTCGCCGATTGAGATGCGCGTGACTGATTATGGCATCGTGCTAAAATCGGAAGACCTCGATGCTCTGGATGACCTGGAAAGGATAATTGCCAATCAGCTGGGCGAAGATTCAGCTCTGGCTTTACCGACGTTTTTCTTTTTGAAACACCGACCTGCGGAGGGCATGAAAGGCTTTCTGGAAGAATACTATGGCATGTCTGACAGCGGTGGCGGCGGTGGCGGTGGCGGCGGACTCATGGGTGGCATGATGAACAACATGCTGGGTGGCGGAGCAGGCGATATTCTGGACGGTCTTCTCGGTGGCGGCGGTGGCGGTAGCGTCGGGGCAGGCGAACTCGAAGGCGATGTCCGATTCGGAGTGGATGCCGCCTTCAATGCGATCTATGTCGCCGGAGCCACGGGAAATGATCTCGATCAAATTGCCGAAATCATCGATGTCCTCGATCAACCGGAAGCACCGCATGACCCGGAGCTGGTCGGCAAGTTTCGAACCATTCAGATCATTCATCGCGACCCGACGGAAGTGAAAGATCTCATCGAAGCTCAACTGGCGGACCTCATTGATACCGGAAAATCAGAAGGCGGCAATCAACAGAATAACGAAGCCCGGCAAATGATGCAGATGATGCAACAAATCACGGGTAACAAAGGCGGCCGCGGCGGAGATACCGAACAGGAAAAACCGAAAGTGAAATTGGGAGTCGATACCACGACCAATCAATTACTCGTTACCGGACCCGAATTCATTTACAAAGAAGTTCTCAAAATGGTCATTGAACTTGATCGGGAAGAACTGAGCGATGCACCATCCATGCAGATGTTTCAACGCACAGGGGACACCGAGGTCATCAAATCGGCCTTGAAAGCAATGTTTGGCGACAAGATCGAGATTCTCATCAAAGGTGAGGATGACGGCGAATCGGGCAATGCGTCTCAACCGAATGCAGCAGGATCGCCGAATGCGGCCAGTGGCGATGTCGCAAAAAGAATGCAGCAACAACAGGAACAGGCGAGGGCCGCCTTCATGAATGCAATTCGTCAACAAGCTGGTGGCCAGCGCGGCGGAGGACAACGAGGCGGTGGACAAGGCGGCCGTGGCGCCAGAGGTGGTGGCGGTGCTCCGACAGGACGTGGTGGAGCGCAGGGCGGTCGTGGCGGAGGTGGCAACGGCGGAGACAGATAGCTTGCATTCCACCGCGCGACGATCCTTCGTCGATGTCGTTTTGTCGTGAATAAACGCAGAAAAATATCGACTCCAATATGCTGCCAAGAATTCAAATGAAAAATCTCAGATTCGATTCAAAATTTGTGATCCAATCCACTTACCCTACGTATAGTTTCATACGGGTTAATCTCGGCGCGGGTTGTGCCGTAACCCAGAGAGGCGTTTGCAGCTTGTGGGCAAGCAGCGTATACGGCAGCGGACCGGCAAGAATTGATTGACCTTCTTGACTCCCGCGTTTGACTCAATATCTAGTGAGATGGGAAATAACATGCGAGATAGTTTTTGGTATATCAAGAATTGTGACCTTTTCTCTCGATTGACTCCCCAGGACGTTGTCGAACTGGAATCGCAGGCTCGCATGCGACAGTGCAAACGGGGAGAGCCAGTTTATCTACCGCACCAGCAAGCCGACGGAGTGATCCTCGTTGCACAAGGTCGAGTCAAAATCTGCCACGCGACTCCCGACGGCAAACAATCGATTCTGGGGTTTATTGACTCGGGCGAAATCTTCGGTGAACTTGCTTTGCTCGGAGGTGAGAGACGGGACGAGTATGTCGAAACGACGGAAAAATCGACATTGGTCCTGCTACCCAAGCCGGCACTTCAAAACATCATCATGAAGTATCCGGACATCGTGTTGGGCGTTTCCAAGATCATTGGCATGCGTCGGCAACGAATCCAACGTCGTCTGCGAAACCTCCTCTTCCGATCCAACCGTGAGCGAGTCATCCATCTTCTTTTGGAACTTGCCGAGAAATACGCCGAGCCAACCCCGGAAGGATACTTGTTGAATATCCGGCTCTCCCACCAGGAAATGGCCTGCATTATCGGCAGCACGCGAGAGACAGTAACCGTCGTTTTGGGTCAATTGCAGAAAGAAGACTTTCTGAAAATTGCTCGGCGAAAGATCTTGTTGAACGATATCGCCCGACTCGCACATGAAGTCAACGAGCGTGAACCCATTTTGCCGCACCAGCGCGAGCCGTCAAACGGAGCAGCGATCCAATATTCGAGTTTCCAGCTCCCCTCTTGAGCGGGTTTCGAAGGCAGTCCTAAACGAACAACGCCGATAGGTCCGTATGGGCGGGCACATTTACGATCAGGATCCATTCCGAAGTCGTGAATTTGCCTACATTCCTATCGAGTCGAAGTGTTGTTTGGGTTATATTTTGTCGACTTGTATCAATTTCCACACCATTGGTCCCCCCCTTGGTTCATGCTCGTCTAATTCTTTTTGCCTTCAGGTAGACCCTCGAACATGAGTGATCCTTCGCGCTGCCCCAATGACTGGAAGCCCTGCCGTCCAGGCACCATCTTGGAAGCGGCGAGACACCAAGCCATGGAATCACGGTACAACCGTCGGAGCTTTTTTCTTCGTATTATCGCCGCCAGTATCACCGGTGCCATGGTCGCTTTGACTTCCTTCCTTTACCTGAAGAATTCCACTAAACGACGTCCCTCGACGCCGCCTGGTATCGCCTGCGTCCAGGTTCACCAAAACCTGTCAGCCTACATCGCGAACCGAATCAATGACCCGCAACTGCACGCTCAGATTTCTCAGCATTTATTCAAGTGCGTTAGTTGTCAGCAAGCGTTTGCTGCACTTCAGAAAGGCGAAGACTTTGATTGCTCCGCCAAGAAAACAAAATTTCCGCCGATTCATCGACCGTGAAACCGGTCTCCGTCAATCGCCGCGACTGATCAAACGACGGATGGCAACTGCCCCATTCATTCACAATTCGAATTGGCGCTAGCTTACCGCATTTCGAATCCCGAGCCGTTCTTGTTCACGTCGTCTTGTCTGGTCGATAAGGTTGACAACCTGTGAAACGTCGGCAACTCCGGGCCAGCAAATTTCTCGATTCCCTGCATTGGTTTTGAACCGTAACGCGCCGACGTTGAACCAGGTTTGCAGAGGTCCTTGCCGGTAGCTGACCTCCTCAACGTCGGCCAATTCGATCGCGTCCAACTTCTTTGTTAAAACGCCCGATCGGCATTTGAGAACATGATGCGTCAGCTCGTAAGAGCGCGATAACTTTTGGTGAACCGTAATCAAAATTAACAATAAAATGCCGCCAGCAACGTAGATTGCCACGAAATACGACACGACACGCGCCGCTCGCAGTTCATCGACTGACCAGACAGCCCACACCGCTAAAAGCGAAATGAGAAACCACCCAGTCCAACTGCCGATCAGGCTTTTGGCAGAATAGGTCCCGATCCACAACGACGAATCGCCGCTACTGGAATCAACTTCGGGAATATCGCTGACCGACTGTTGACACCGCACAAACGTCACCCTGATTTACGTGCCTGAAAACAATTGATTATCGCATGAATTTTGCTTGGATGCATCGCATGGATTCAGCTATAGTGGCGACAATGTCCTTGAGTGTCATCCCGTTTCAGTACCAAACTAGTTGACCGAAAAGCGAGTTTTACGAACCAAGGCAGATTTTTCTGCATCCGTCCGATCACGAAATCGCCATTCTGATTGACTCGATCAAGCCCATGAAATGCCCTTACTGTCAAGACGACAACGACAAAGTTATTGACTCCCGTTCCAGCGAGGATGGGTTTGTCATTCGGCGTCGTCGATTATGCGGCAGTTGTGACAAGCGATTTACGACCTATGAACGCGTCGCGGAACTCGACATCCGGGTTGTCAAAAAAGACGGTGCCCGCGAGCCGTTCCGACCAGAAAAAATCAGGAAGGGCCTGGAAAGAGCCTGCTGGAAACGCCCCATCGCCACAGACGACGTGGAACGGGTGATCATGGAAATTGTGCAGGGAGTCTACATGCATGGCGATTCAGAAATTGACAGCCAGATCATCGGCGAAATGGTAATGGAGAAACTGATCGATCTTGACGACGTCGCCTACATTCGTTTTGCGAGCGTCTACCGTCAATTCACTGACGTGCATGACTTCATGGAAGAAGTCCGACCGATTCTGGATCGTAACGAAATCCGCTTCGATCAGCCGATAAGAAAATCGACATCGCAGTAAGCAAGCGTTAGCATTCTGATTTGCGATGCCGTTTACTTGGGAGCGATTGGAATCGTTCCGCCCCGAGGCTTTCGAATCCAGTCGTGGCAGCGAACAATTCGGAAGTGCCGTTAATGGGTGCGATCGAGGACGAAATCAGCCAACAGTTGGAGGCATTCCGAATACGGTTCGGAATCCAGATTGGTGGCGAAGCGCAGTGCACGACGGGCATGATCATGAGCAACGCGGCGAGCATATCGAAGCGAATCCGTTTGCTCAAGAAATGGTAGGATTTGGCCAACTTCCTGAGACTGGCCTTGAAGCCGTTCCACGAGTTGCGTTCGTTCCGCCTCCGGCAAGTGTTTCAGACAGTGAATCAGTGGCAAAGTCAGCTTTCGATTCAAGAAATCGGTCCCCAGAGTTTTGCCAACCCGATTTTGTTGCCCGACCAAATCGAGCACGTCGTCAATAATTTGAAAAGCGATTCCCAAGTTGTGTCCATAGTCCGCAAAGCCTTGCGTCTCCGATTCGTTTGCCCCCGATATCAAAGCCCCCAGCCGACTGCTACATCCACACAGATGTGCCGTTTTGCAGGAGATGATCGAAAGGTATTCTTCTTCAGAAAGCTGCAAATCACCTTGACTGGCATTTTGACGCATCTCGCCTTCGCAAACTCTGTTCGAGGCCTTGGCCAAAATCCGGATCGCCTCGATGGAAGTGACCCGACTGGCCAGATCGAAAGCGTGTGTAAATAGATAATCTCCGAGCAAGACGCTAACTCGATTCCCCCATTGCGAATTCACCGTGGGTTGATGACGTCGCGTCTCGGCGTCGTCCAATACGTCATCATGAACCAAAGTCGCCGCGTGGATCATCTCGACGGCAGCCGCCAACTGATGATGATCCGGCAGCAGAGGTCCGCGGCTAGCACCCGCCAGCAACAGCAGCACCGGGCGAATTCTTTTCCCTCCGTTCAACCAATTGTGTTCCAACAACTGATCAACCCAAGGGGTCTCGCTGTGCAGTTCGGATTGGAGAATTGCCTCAACGACTTTCAAATCGGTAACGATCGGAGCGTAAACGCGGTCAAGATCCGTTTTTTCGAGACGGCGGTCCGATTTTACATGAGCATTAACGTCGTGTGCGACGTTTTCTGCGTGTATCCCGCCACTGGCAGCCTGGCTCACTGATTGGTTCCTTCACGGTTCGGTATTTCACTGGACGAAGCGGATCGCTTGAAAGCGCCGCTCTTACCACCCTCTTTTTGTTCCAACTGCAATTGAATGATGCTCATGTTCCGATCAACGCTCTTACACATGTCATAGATCGTCAATCCCGCCACCGTGACGGCCGTTAACGCTTCCATCTCAACGCCAGTACGATCGGTGGCAACGACGGTCGCTTCAATCCTGATTGCCGATGCTGACAAAAAATCGAATTCGATTTCCACGCCATCGACGCGAACGGGATGGCAAAGCGGTATCAATTCAGACGTTTTCTTGCTCCCCATTACTCCTGCGGTGCGGGCGATCGACAGGACGTCGCCTTTCTTGACGTTGCCCTCGCGAATCAACTCAAGCGTGCTGGGCTCCATGGCAATTATTGCGCTAGCGACTGCTAATCGTCGCGTCTCTAGTTTTCCGCCGACGTCGACCATTCGAGCCGAACCGTTCGAGTTGAAATGAGAAAGATTTGTCATCTTTGCCAGCCGCGAAGGACATGAATACGCAATTCCAGCACCATCGTTAACCGTATAAAACGCCACAGAATAACGGAAAAGGGTGCTGACTGACAGTCGAGCGAGGATTCCCGGCTTGAGTTGCAGTAAAAACTTGGCATCGCTTGGGAAGCATCAATTTCGGTCTTCAAATTGACCGTCACTTCAGAAATCCCCAACCCTCCCTCCCCCCTCCCCCTTTCCTCTCTCCTTACAATCTTTTTTTTTGGTCCCCCTTCTCCTTTTATGGAGTGGATTGCTCCCCCGTCGATCCCCAGGAATTCCAGGTGCCCGCGACCGAATGGCTAAAACCACAACGCGTATGCGGACATCCCCACCACCGCAAGAGAAGGGACGCCGACTGTCCGGCACACGCGGCTTATCGCGCACAAAAACCGCTGCCGAGGGTTCTCAGGCAGCGGTCTGTGCGAAAGACGGCGAGCAGTCACGACTCGTTTGAATTAGTCGGCCTTTTTTTCCAAACGGCGAAAAAAGGCCAAGGGTCAACTTTAGACCAATTCCTTGAGTGAGCCGATCAGTGTGCGAAGTCGTTCGGCCAACAAGCTGGCGTCAAACGGCTTCTTAAACGTTTCGTTGATTGCCGAACGATCAAACGAGATGGGTTGTCCATCGTCAGGCAGCAACGCGATTAGAATCGTTTCCGAGAAATCGGGATTCTTACGCAAATTTTGGCAGATCTGCATCGCTTCAACTTTACCGATCGAGAAATCGGTGATGATGCAGTCGGGGTGGAAACTTTCAGCTTGGATACCGGCCTCGAAACCGCTGGCAGCCACAGCAACTTTGAAAGATTTTTCGGGAGGAAGTTCCCGTTTGAGATTCTCGATAAGTACCTGATCTTGAGCGACAATCAAAATTTTGGCCATCGCTTCATCTTCTAGGTCTCCCAAAGGCATACCATGCTCTTTGAGAAATTTGATCAGGTATTCGCGTGGAATACGACGGTCTTGCGAGCCGGGGATGCGGTAGCCTTTGAGGCGTCCCGAATCGAACCACTTGCTGACCGTGCGCGGGGCCACTTTACAGATCTTGGCGACCTGTCCAGTTGTGAACACCTTCATCGCAGGCTCTCCATAAACACTTTGAATCGTCTTTCGCTACACAGGATCACCAAGAAACCAAGGTTCTCGTTGTGTAACTGCCTATCCCAATGCTCGCGTCGTGCGAACACCTGGGTCGGGATAAACACGTAATCGTTTTTTTGGGAAAGTTCGTATCCGTACTAACGTTTCCCGTTACGACATCGGCCGTACCTCGATGCTACATTTCGACAGTTTCCGAACATCGAAAGAAAACGCATAAAAATCGGAAAACTCAAACACAGCTTGACATACAGTGACGAAGACATCGCCTGGAAAGAAATGCAACCGCCCGAATCCAATGGGTCGTGGATACAGACCGTCTTCAACCGCGCACGCTGCCCGGCTATTGATTTCCCCCCCCAGGTCCTTAACTTTCGTTCCGTGACAATCTGAATGCTGGCACTAGTCCTGCGTTCCTGAACGAAAATTAATTTCCTGCCTTATGTTTCGTTTATTTGGGGGGTGTTTCTTTAGAAACTTTCACTCATTGTAGGGCTAGCGACCGGTGAAAAGGAAAAACAGCTTGAACAATTTCGAAACTATCGATCCAGACGCGCTGAAATCCCGGCTGGAAGTGCCAGCAATCCAGCTGCCGATCGAAACTGAGAAGATGATTTGTGCGGGGTGAACCATCGGGAAATCAACAAGCCGTCAGGTCGCAAACTTCCTATCGATCGCAACCGGCAAACTCGAAGGACCATCTGAACCATCGCCACAGCCGCTTACTCGTTCGTCTGATAGTCGAACACCAGCACTTTATCAACGCGGCCATCCAAGACTTCGACAAATTTTTTGTGAGCTGGATGGGGCAGGTAGCGGTCGCGGTCGGCCTCGTTCTGAAATGTCACGACGAAGCAATGGCTATAGCCCTGCTCCAGGTTTTCGGGACTGATATTGGTTCCCATCTCAAATTCGACGATTTCCTCAATCTGATTTGGCAATTCGGCAAACGCCGCGACGATTTCGTCGATCTTGCCCGGATCCAAGCCCTCCTTGAACTTGAACATGACGATATGGCGAATTCTGCCCTGTCGCTGATTCTCCATTTCGTTAACCTGAGCCGCTGATAGCATTCGTTCGGCCACAAAACGATTGCCAAGTTGATTGAGATGTACCCCGTCGCGGGTCAGAACACCTTCCTCACGGTTTTCCGGATTCAGCCTCTTTAGCTCACCCAGAAACGCCGCCCGCAGATCCAACATCTCGACGTTTTTGACACTGGCGACTCGCCGGCTGATATCTACGTACTCCCCGAGCATGGGATCAAGCTGGTTCGAACCATCCGTCTTCTCACCGATCACGCTGGGCGTACAGAGAATGACCCGAGCCTTGGCTTTACGAATCTGGTCCACCAGGTCACGAAGTCCTGTTTCATAGTCATCTTTGGTGGTACCGTTATTGTTCGTCGAATGCCACACGTCGTTGATGCCAATATATATCACGACCGTGGTGGGGTCTTTGCTTAATACATCACGGTCAAGGCGTGCCAGCAGATCGGGGACTTGATTGCCCCCCACACCGGAGCCAATAACCTCAACGTTGTTCTCGGGCAGCGCCTTTCTGATGGCCTGCCCAACGAGGCTGACATAGCCACCGGGCTGATCACCTTCCCGAGTAATCGAATCGCCAAAGAAAATGATTCGCTCGTTTTCTTGCAACGATTGGGCCAGAGTCACACTTGAACACACAATGGTTACAACAAAAAAAGCCTGAAAAACAGCGACTGCACGGTACGACATTTCGTCCACCTGAACTAAATTCTTGGTCTGGCCCACCGGACAGGCTCTTAGATCTGCTCTGGCAAAGCTGTTGGGACAGATTCCGGCGCGAACCAAGCCGCGATTGAGTGACAAAAAAGCGACGCCCCAGCGAACGCCAATATGGTGGATTTTGAATAAGCTTGCCAGCAGCTCCCACCAAAAACCGAAAAATATGTTGCCAGCGGTAGGGTGCAAGGACTTCGCAATTGACAGCTTTATCTGCGACGTTGAAAATAAGATACTCTGCGGTTCAAACGACGCTCGTTGAAATCCCATGCCGGCCGAGGGCCAATCGAGTTCTGGGTCTCGAAAAGTGTCTCCTTACGAAATTGACTCAAAATCGCGGAAAGGGCAACGCCAAGTTTCGTCACTCATCGATTCGGCCACGTCCAACAAGAATCAAAGTCGGCTTTAACCCAAGTTCAATTCCGACTGACGATGCCCACTTGCTTTTCGCAGCGGGTCTGTACGAGGGCGTGTTCGATCCTACGTCGCCTTCACAATGGGCGAACCAGCCATGTCAGCAGCTTCCCGGCCAGCTAAATTTAACCAATCGACGGGGCTGTGGCGGCACCTGGCCGACACTTTCGCGATAATCGTTCAGCAAATACTTTCCAAACCACGAATTTGTTTAATCAGCTCCAGACGCCTCTTTCTTGGACATTTTCCTTACGACCAAGATGATCTCATTGCGATCTTTCGGATCGACCTGCGCGGTTAAATCGCTGGTCCGATAGTCACCATAGGATTCGTCAATCAAATCTCCATGATCATGCACTATCCGATCCTCAACTTGGGCGGCAAAATGATTGCGAGTTAGCTGTAGGATCACAACTTTGTGTTGACCAGCAACTGCGCCATCTGAATCTTCATAAGTCCCCAATGAAAAGCTGCCGTCACGTTCGATCTTGCCACGGGCGTTGATCTTCTGAGATGGTTCAAAGAACTCAACGTCGCCGAACACGGGAAAGCCGCCGTCCTCAAAAACGACTTTTCCCGCTACGGGATAGGTTGCCGGTCGACCATCGTCGCAACCAATCAAAAAAACGGCCGCGACCAGGATGATTGTGAAGCGCATCGCCATTCGTCGCTTGGAGAAAATTGTTTTTTCAGGGTTAATCGAGAAACGCAATCTCTCTGTCTTTCCGGTTACACAAACGACCAAGCGTCACCGTGTCCGTCTGGTTTTTAACCGCTGCGGTGCTGCCGTCAACGCGAACGAAATTGCACGTGCCCGGATGCCAACTTCCGAATCCCAATACAGCAGATGACTCGAATGTCGAATGGCTCGCGATCGGTATCCCAGGCCCGCCAACTCGTGTAAATGCGGCCAGGTCCTCACCGTTGTAAATCGGTCCGTTGAAAGGAACGGCATTGAGGTTCTCTGGAGTCACGTGAAGCTCACCCGCCAAAAACGTATTGCTGGTTCCATCGACAATCGAAGCCATGGTGATTTCGTCGATCCAACGCTTGCCCCCGGATTCCAGCTTCGCCCGTGACGAAATAATCACGCCGGTACCATTTCCGCCCCAATAATAATCGTCGGCTGTCCCATTGACCCCCGGAGATAGATCTCCGTGGTTACCCGCATAGTCACCTGTAGCGCCACCTAAAACCTTGATCTTGAAAACGCCGCCGCACCCACAAGGCGCTCTAACTTCAACTTCCTTTATTCCACCTGGTGTTTGAGCATTGTCGAGGGTTCGTCGGGATGGGCAAACAAAAATGTCCAAGGCCTGCGATTTGGTTTCGTCGGGGTGGGATTCGTATGAAGCATTCAGATCCCATTGCCGGTAAAAACTTTCCTGTTCAACAAAAGGGAGAATTCGTACCAGCCACGACGGCTCATCCAGTCCTACATCGAAAGGTGGAACGGCGTTCTTCTTGGGAAACAATCTGGCCGGCGGCATTGCTGAAAACGACGCTTCGAACGTCAAAGTCGCCAGTCCGATTTGTCGCAATTTGTTCAAACAGGAAGCCCGCCGGGCAGCTTCTCGGACTTGTTGCACCGCCGGGAGCAGCATCCCGACCAAGATGCCAATGATTGCGATAACGACAAGAAGTTCCACTAACGTGAAACCGGATCGCGGTGAATTGGTTGACCTCATGATGGACCTTTAATTAATGTAACTTGGATGCACAACGGACATGCATCTTTGAAACAGCAAGACTCCGATCAGCTTATCTCCAAAGTATATACTGAAATACGATAATATACGTATTTTTCGTGAAATGTAAGTGTCTAAAGAATCGCACTTCTGGGCTAAGTATGATTAAGTTGAATATTGTT
The DNA here is from genome assembly GCA_942492215.1 of Pirellulaceae bacterium. GTDB lineage: Bacteria > Planctomycetota > Planctomycetia > Pirellulales > Pirellulaceae > Mariniblastus. The sequence continues at coordinate 250,533 of CALODY010000019.1, read as the reverse complement.
TTAGTTTTATTTAACATTGTGTTATTTGTGATTCCAATTCGGTTTTTACGAAGATTCCAAGACGAACTAGGCAAGGTTGAGTTGCGTTCAAATGATCGGCGTTAATAGTCAAACCGTGTTCCGAAAACTTGTTCACCTTCTTCGCCATGAACCTTCTTCGACGAAACCATTTATTCCGACTGTTCCTGTCGACCGTATTGGTTGCCGGCAGCGTGGTTTCGTTTTCGCACGTTCATTCTCACGCCACCTCTAGTGGAGACGAACTCCATCCTGAATCGCTCGTTGAAGGTTGTTGTTGTGGGCACGATCACTCCCAGGACTCGGACTTTCATCATTCCGCGACTCCTGAGTGTCCGGACTCAGAAGATAATTGCCTGATTTGTCGATTGAAGGCCGAAGTCGCCAATGAAACGGTGCCGGCTGTTGAAATTCGTTACAATTGGCTCGTCGTCCCGTTCGTTTTGATCGAACGCAATGTGGCCATCGATAAGCCCTGCTTTGGATATTTGTGCCGCGGTCCGCCGACTTGCTAGTTGGCATTCTCAAAATTGGCTCGGCACCCTTTTTTCCCGCAGGTGAATTTACTTGGATTCGCCGTTGATACAACGCTGCCGCCGTTGGCCATCCCGCATTAACAAACATGCGGAAGTGGCAATTGCTTTTGGCAGTTGATCCTGACTTGGTGAGCTCGCATCACTGAGCGTGCACGTGGGTAATGGTGTCCGTTTCGGATCGCTTTGATTTCTTCAACAAATAACCAGCAGGTATCCAATGAACACCCGAAAAGCATTTACGCTTGTGGAACTTCTTGTCGTTATTGCCATTATTGGTATTTTGATCGCGATGCTCCTCCCCGCCGTTCAGCAAGTTCGTGAAGCCGCCCGGCGGACCAGTTGCTCCAACAATATGCGGCAGCTCGGATTGGGCATCATGAACTACGAAAGTTCCAACGAACATCTCCCGCCCGGCTGGAGCTCGGGCGATCTCACTGATCCCATGGGCGAACCGGGCTGGGGTTGGTCCGCTCACATTCTTCCGTACCTGGAGGGCCGGAATCTGCACGACCGAATCAACTTCGACCTCGCGATTGACGATCCGTTGCATGAGCACACGATCGAGACCGTTTTGCCCGTCTATCAATGCACGTCGGATCCCGCATTACTGGTCATCAACCTCGACGAACATATCGAACATGGCCATGATGACGACGATGATCATGATCATTTCCGTCATGATCCCGATGGTGATCACGATCACGATCACGAAGGAGCACTCTGGGCCGGGCGCAGCAATTACTCGGGCGTATTTGGCAGCCAAGAAATTGAGGATTCACCTTTCCACGGTGATGGTGCCTTTTTTGGCAACAGCAAGATTGCGTATGCACACTTCCAGGATGGATTGAGCAATACGATGATCGTTGGGGAAAGGCGAAACGACTTGGGAACAATCTCCTGGGTCGGCGTCGTCGCTGAGGTGGACGAGCCTTTTGCCCGGATCGTGGGCGCTGCTGACCATTCGCCCAACCATCCTGACGGTCACTTTGAAGACTTTCGGAGTTACCATCCCCAAGGGATAAACGTCGTGCTCGGTGATGGCTCCGTGCATTATGTCAACAACATGATCGCTGAGGACACATTTAGGGCTTTGGCGACTCGTAGAGGAGGCGAAATCGCCTTCCTCGAATAGTTGCGCGACGATTTCCAAACTTTCGAAGCCATCAGCTAGAATGCAGATGGCTTTTTTTTTGGAATCCCGATGACCCAGTTTCGCCCTTGCATCGACCTTCACGACGGCCAAGTCAAGCAGATCGTGGGCTCGACACTCCGCGATAAGGGTGAAGCTCCCAGCGAGAATTTTGTGGCGGATCAACCGGCCGCTTCGTTTGCCAAAAGGTTCGCAGAGGATGGACTGACCGGCGGACACCTCATCAAATTGGGGCCAGGAAACGACCAAGCAGCCATTTCGGCATTGCAAGCATATCCGGGCGGGCTGCAGGTTGGCGGCGGAATCGTTTTAGAAAACGCAGAAATCTGGCTGGACCGAGGCGCCAGTCACGTGATTGTGACCTCATGGTTGTTCGACGAGCAAGGCAATTTTCAACCCTCCCATCTGGATAAGCTGGTCGCGAGGATCGGCAGAAACAGAATCGTTCTGGATTTGAGTTGCAAGAGGACCGAACGGGGCTGGACGGTCGCCATGAACCGATGGCAAACGTTGACGGATCTCGATGTGACGCCGGCGACGCTGGATTCATTAGCCGATCGTTGCGATGAATTCCTGATTCACGCGGCAGACGTTGAGGGCCTTTGCCAGGGCATCGATGCCGAATTGGTCCGTTTAATGGGTCGCTGGGGCAAGATCCCCATGACCTATGCTGGTGGCATCGCGGACCTATCCGACGTCGAGTTAGTCGCTTCGGCGAGCGATCACAAAGTCGACGTGACGGTCGGAAGTGCGCTGGATCTTTTTGGAGGCAGGGGAGTGCGTTACACCGAACTGCTGGAATTTAACCAACGTCCAAAATCGCACGAATAGCTACTCGAGCCAAGCAATAGTAGAGGCAACAAACATAGAGGCAACAAACGTCCCAATCGCTTTTTCGGCACCCGGGACAGTTGAGACAATGGTCGCCAAATTCTTGTACTCATTACCCCAGCTCGACGATGCCACTACCCGAACCGTGTAGCCGCTGACAAACAGCACTCTGATCTGTTTTGACGACGAATAGGAATCGCAGCGCAAGTTGTGGCCGATGCCATCTGCCCGGCCCGGCTTAAAAGTCCGTGTGAAAAATCGCCCTCGCATGGGTCAGCTTTTGTTGAGACCGATGTCGCAAACCGCTGGAACTTGGTTAAGTTAAGTTGTCTGAGTTCTCGCGAATCCCATTGTCGACCACGACGTTCTCAGTCTCGGAGATTGACTTCGGCATCCAACAAAAGGTTTTTAAACGGCTCCAACTCCGACAGTGACTTGAACTCTTCCGAAAGCAACGGTGAATCTTCATCCCCTTTTTCGAGATAGCCGCCTTCGAATGAATTTCGCAGCGCCTCCACGGTCAATTGCTTTGTCGCTTCCAATTTCTCCTGCCGCTGAACGGCATCCAATTCTTCATCGGCCTCGATTTTCGTGATGACGACCGCCAGGACCCGGGCGGCATCAAACCAGATCATGGAATCCGTATGGTCCTGACTCGTTTCCTCCACGACAGCTTCAGTCGCCCGTTGATGATCACCGCCGGTGGCAATCGCCATAGCGCGGGCGATGCGGATCTCGGGGCGGAACCTCTCGATCGTGTACTCGATGGTTTCATCGAAAGCCTCGACCGCGTTTTCAAACTGTCCAAGTGCCACAAAGGCGTCGGCTCGCCCCCAATGATTGTTTCGAATGATCTTACGCGCTCGAGGGTCATCGGGTAACGTCGTGAGATAACTCGCCAACGAGGCATTGGCTCGCTCATACCATTGCAACGCCTCCTGCAGTTTTTCCTGTCGCAACAACGAATTTCCATGGTTGGATTGGGCGGTGGCCAGCTGAAACAGATAACTTTTCACAGCCGGCTGATCCTGGACCACTTCTTCCAGGGTGCCGATTGCTTCTTCATTGAGCTCGTTGCATTTTGGAAAGTCACGCAAAACCTGGTGGAGAACACCGAGGTTTCCCAGGCTGGCCGCGAAGTTTGATTTTAAACTGACAAGCTGTGGGTGCGATTGGGTCAGCGTTCGACTGATCTGGACAGATTCCTCACTGGCCTGTCTGGCTTTTTCCAAACGCCCCATGCGTCGCTCGCATTGCGAAAGCAGCGACAGCGAGTCGGACAATCCCGTTAATTCATCAATCGAGTCTGTTTGCTCTTCGAGAATCTGCCGTCTCAGTTTCAATGACTTGCGAACCCACTCCGTCGCCTCATCGTCGTTTCGCTGACGGAAGTGGAACATTGCGAATCTCTGGTAGAGTCCTGCCAATACACTGCGACCATTAAATTTTTTGGATGACTCAGCGGTCAACGTTTCCAATCTGACAATTGCCTCGAGGAAATCTCGCTGAGCGGCTTCCACATCGTTCCGGCGATAGGAGAATTCCCCCCGGGTTCGCAGTGCGGTGGCGATCAGGCTGGAATTCTCGGGGGACAGAGTTCCCGCGTTTTCTTCCGCAGCAATTGCCTCGATCAATGAGTCCAGCAAGGAGACGGCTTCATCCTCACGTCCTGTGTCGAAATAATATTTGCTCAAACGAAACTCCGTCTGCCGTTCAATCGTTACAACTTCGTCGCCCGGATTTTCTGCATGGGAGGCGGCTTCCAGTGCTTTTCGACCGGCTTCCAGCGACGCAATGGCATTTTCCGGCTCCCCGGTTTCCCAGGAGATTCGACCCAGCTTGAATTGTGCAAAACCCAAATCGGCCAATGCCGTGGAATCATCTTTTCGCCGCTCGACGAATGACTGATAGAACTCGCTGGCAGATTCCAACAATTCCTTACGCAGCCCCTCCATGAACGGCTCATTGAGCAGTCGATTCTCGCTCACAAGAGTGAAATACTTTTCAACCGATTGTCTCGCCAATTGATAGTTTTCTTCGGCTGTGACCAAGTTGGATTTTGCAACGGCGGCCTGTTTCCTCGCTTCAAGCATTCCCCAGGCAGTTCCGATGAAACCCCCAATTAGCGCTAACAGGATCAGCCCCGCGGCGAAAACCTTGCCCCGGTTTCGTTGGGCCATTTTCTTCAACCGATAGACCGCGGAAGCCGGTCGGGCCTCAATCGGTTCGCGTTTCAAGAAACGGTTGAGGTCATCGGCAAAATCGTTGGGCGTGGCGTATCGTCGACCCCGCTCTTTGTCCAACGCCTTCATTACAATAACGTCGAGATCACCTCGCAACTGAATGCCAAGACGTCGCAAATCCGTCGCGCGCTTTTGTGCCGTCTCGGCAGATTCTTGACCCAGCGAACTGATTTTCTCGCTCATCGCAGGTGGTTCGGATTCGCAGATCATGCGTTGGATTTCGGCGTAACCGGCACTGCGTAGCTTGGCTGTTTCCAACGGTGTCGCGCCGGTCAGCAGTTCGTAGAGAAGAACTCCCAGCGAATACACGTCCGTTCGCGTGTCGACATCCAGTCCAGCCATTTCGGCTTGTTCGGGACTCATATATGCCGGTGTCCCCACCATTTGGCCCACGGCCGTAAACAATGTCTTCTCGGTCAGTTTTTGTGACGTCGCTTTGGCAAGCCCGAAATCAATGACTTTGACGATCGGCTTGTTCTCTTGCTCGCCGACCAGCACGTTGCTGGGTTTGATGTCTCGGTGGATTACCCCTTTCTGATGGGCATGCTGGACTGCCTGGCAAGTGACTTTGAACAGTTCAATCCGTTCCTCAGTCGACAATTGATGCCGATCACAATAGTCCGTGATTGGAACTCCGCGCACCAATTCCATAACAAAATAGGGCCGCCCCGTGGAAGTGGCACCTGCGTCAAGCACGCGTGCGATGTTTGGGTGGTTCATCATCGCAAGCGCCTGTCGTTCGGCTTCGAACCTGGCGATGACCTGAGCCGTATCCATGCCGGCTTTGATAATTTTGAGAGCGACCATCCGTTTGACGGGTTCGTGTTGTTCTGCCATCCAGACCGAACCCATGCCTCCCTCGCCAATTCGTTGCCGAAGTTTGTAGGGACCAATCGCCTCCCCTGACTGAAACGCGAAACCAGATCGTCGCGTTGAGACCGGGCGGGACCGGGCGTCCTGGTGGTCGGACGCATTCGTTGCGTCAAAAAAATCCCCCGATGGCTCATCCAAAGTATCCTCGCCCTGGATTAGCTGAAAAACCGATGCCATTAAATCGCGATCCTGCCCACAAGCCTTTTCGACAAACGCCATTCGTTCGGCGGGGTCGTCGATTTCAAGCGCTGTTTTTGCGATTTCCGTCTCTTTCACTTCATTCTCGAGTTAAAACATCTCGTCGGAACATTCAAACGGTTGCTTATTCTACACCTGCCATAAACTTCCAGCGAATCAGAATCTGGATTGTGCCAACGACGATTCTGCGAGGGCGAATGTTGCGGCTTTTGCCATTGCTTTGTTCGAATGGTTGCCAATCTGGCCACACAGCATGTCGCTGATGTTGCAAGACTTAAGACGTGCAAATCATCACCCTCCGTATGGGACCGTGCAACTCACGCCGTCGATCCTCGCCCCACCATCAACGGATCAACGACGACGCGGAAAACCTGCGGCGTCACCGCCTGGCAAAATGCCGAAGTGCTGTACAACCAAAACTGGTCCGGAGTTCATGATTCATCGGTTGGGTGAACCTGGTGATGCGTCGGATACTTGAACGTGACAGGACCGAATGAAAATGGATCCTCGCGCGGCGAATCCCGTTACGACGGCGACGGCAAGTTTTGCTAAACTACTTCCTCATGCTTTTGGATTGACCGATCACACATCGAGCCCCCGATGCAGACCCGCCAACAGCCTTCACCGTACTGCATGTCGACCATCGATGGTCGGGTGGAACCCGTATGCAACGAATGGGAATTGAACCGCATCAAGGCGGACTTTGCCAGCGGCACGCGGATTGACGGACGCTATGTGCTGGAATCGAGCCTGGGGCAGGGAGGCATGGGGCACGTCTTTCTCGCCACCGACCAGAGACTGGGCCGCCCAGTGGCCATCAAAGTCGTTTCCCGGAACCGGGTTGACGAGCAAAACTTCTACGAATCCATGCTCATCCGCGAGGCAAAACTTGGAGCCAACCTGAATCATCCCGGGATTGCAACGGTACATGATTTTGGAATCCACGCGCAGCAGCCGTACACCGTGTTTGAATATGTCGATGGTGACAACCTGCGTCAGATTCTGAAAACGCAACAAAGACTGAACCTGGAGGAGACACTCTACATCATCGCCAAACTCGCGCGGGCACTTGATTTTGCCCATGGCCAAGGCATTGTCCACCGCGATCTGAAACCGGAAAATATCAGTCGATCGCAGAACGGCGAACTCAAGATCCTCGACTTTGGCGTGGCGTTTGATTTTGTCAACGAATCGAATCAGCATGGTTTCGCCGGAACGCCAGCCTATGCGGCACCGGAACAGGTTGTTGGCCATGCGACCGATGGCAAAACGGATCAATACGCGCTTGCGTGCGTGGCTTTCGAACTGTTGACAGGACTGCGAGTCTTCACCGGCGAGACCCATCAAGAGTATCTCGACAGACATCTCTCCGATACGCCGCCGCCTCCATCAGATCACCTGCCCAATCTACCCGGGCAGGTGGATGCTGCCATCCTGCGTGCGCTAGATAAATCACCCCAGCAACGATTCGCCAGCTGCCAGGAATTTGCCGAAGCGATTGGATGTGAACAGGAACAGGTTTTCTTTCGCCGGCTCAGCGACGTTCCCACAAAAGAGCTGTTGAACTTCTTTATTTGCCATGCCGCCGAAGATTCGATTTTCGCCAGGCAACTTTCGGTCCAATTGGAGTCCCTGGGCTATAGCGCGTGGTATTATCAGCGTGACGCCTTGCCCGGTCTGTCGCTGCTGTCTCAAACCGATGCCGCGATCCGGCGTTCCGCAACTTGTGTTTTATTGATATCCCGAAGCTCGATTGAATCGGCAGATTTCGCGAGGGAAATCCAGCAGGCTCACCGCGTCGGCTGTGCGCTGATCCCTGTCCTGATCGACCTTTCGCTGCAGGAGTTCGAAAGCTTACAGCCGATCTGGCGGACGATTCTCGGACCCATCGCAAAACTGGAAATCAACCGCGCGGACGCCGAACCGTTGGCGACAAGAATTCACGCTGCCGCCGCGACTCTTGGAATCCCCAAACCCACCCCGCCAACTGTTTCCCAAGCTGGCAAACAACCATTGGTTTCCGGGCAGATCTGGGCCACCGATGCCTACCAGATTGACATTGGCGAGCTGGAAAGCGTTGTATTTGAAAACGAAATCATTTCCGATTTTTTGCATCGAAGAAACAAATGCATCGTCTCCGCGGCCAAGGGACTGGGAAAAACGTTGTTGCTGACCTACAAACGGCTTTTGCTGACGAAACAGTTTCAATCCGAGGGGACTTCCATCACGCTGGTACCTCAGGGGCGACCGTTCCTCGATTTCATGGGGGAACTCCGATTTCTGTCGAAAAAATATGAAGCGCCGTTGTCCGAACTGACCAATGCCAAACGAATGTGGAGCGCCGCGCTACGAATATCCGCCATCTCCTATCAGCAGGACTTAATTGCCGAGGATGAAAACTTCGAGCTGCAACCGTTCAGTCAACGCATCCGTCGTTGGCTCTCAGGCAACCGAGTCGAACCCACGATCGCCTTTAAAGAACTGACCAGTTTGACCGTCAGCGAGTTCAATCGCCTGATCGACAGCACGGAAGGTTTCCTTGATCAAAAGCTGCGACAGGTCCACAAACCGATTTACTTCTTCATTGACAAAGTCGACCAGGCCATCCGCAACCTCGGTTCGGCCGCTTGGGTCAACGTCCAGGCAGGCCTGGTCGAGGCGGCCTGGGACCTGATGAACGCGAACAGCCACATCAAAATCTTCACCAGCATTCGACACGAGGCGTTTTCCAACTATGAATCGGACATCAAAGCCAACCTTCGGGGTGCGGTCACGGTCCTGCGTTATTCAGAAAACGAGCTGGCGCAGATGCTGGACTTGTTGAGCCAGTGTTACGAGGGTGCCGAGTCCTTCAAGGATTTCGTTGGGTTGAACGTTGTATCCAGCACGCGGCGCATTTGCCTGGAAGACAGTTTTCAGCTGATCCGCCGCTACACCTTTGGGCGCCCCAGGGACCTCGTGGCAATCGCATCGGAAATGTCTTCCATCAAGTCGTCGTTGAATGAAAAGAAATATTGTGAGACGGTCCGTGAGTTTTCCGCGACCGGCCTGATTCCGTCGATCTTTGATGAAACTCGCATCTTCCTGGATTGCCTGAGAGACCGTGACTCTCGAGCCCGCTTTTTGGCTGCCATCCCCTGCAACATCCTGTCGCCTCAAGAACTCGCAAACCTGACTGCCAGTTTCAACGGACTGGCCGGCGATTCCATTCAACATTTTCAAAGTCTTCAGGACTTGCATCAACCGTTTCGGGATCTCTACCTCGCGGGTGTCCTCGGCGTCATCGCTCAGAACCAGGCCAGCGGCAGACTTGAGCAACATTTCAAACAACCGGACGATCTGGTCAGTCATACGGAATTTCAGCTGCCGGAATCACCGTTTTACCTCATGCACCCGGCGTTAGATGGCTTCATTCAAAAAAGCCGGCCCAAGGACGACTACCTCGTCATCCAGCAACTCCCGATTGGACATCGACTTCCCTGGCGTCCCTATTTTGAACTCATCTGTCACATCGAAAACAAGCTGCAGCAAGTTTCCGTTGAAAAGTTTATCGACTGCGCTCACGACGTGATGCAAAGGTATCAACTGGCCGCACGCCACCAATCCCCGGAGGTCATTGAGAACATTTTGACATCCGCCGAATGGAAGTGGCTCAATCAGAATTCCGAAACCGGCCCCTGCGAAGAAGTGGTGCACTGGCTGCATGAAATGCTCAATGTTTGATGGATTGTCGAAACAACCGCCGACCCAGTCGTCTCGCGACCCTTTCAGCGGAAACGAGCAAACGCCAGGCAGCTGAAAATCCCGCCGCATTTCTCCGTTTGAGACGATGCCGTCGAATAATCAAGAGTCCGAGTTTGCTCCCTTCCATCGGCAACGCGAGCGACTTTGTGTCGGCATTCCTCAGAGAAACGAGCGGTTTCGAACCTATCGCCTTCCCAAAAATCCTTGCATGTGACAAAACCGCTCACCATCTCGCACCCGAAAAATGCGGGTCCAATTGTCTCCCCCAAAATCGGCGCATATTTTTGTTGTTGGCCCAAATCATGTTGATTAGCATATCGGTTGGTCCGAATTTCAGCTTGTTGAGAACACACCATGATTCGTCGCGTTTTGATCCCTTTATTGTTGCTCACCGTCGCACCCCACTTTTCCATGCATGCCAACGCGGACTTTGTCGATTTTATGATCGACAGCAGTCAATCCGAGGCGAATATCACCATAGCCTTTTTGACCTTTTCCCAGACAGACTCCTCGCCAACGTCTGGGATGGGCACAATCGATTTGATACCGTCGACAGAACCGTTCGGCACGGCTCAGATAACGGAGCTAACTCAGGTCTTGGACGACGACTTAAGTTTTTTGTTTGGAGTCGGCCTTTCAATGTCCACCATGGGGGGTGACGTCGTAACCGAACTCGTCACTCCTGGACCAGCGGGTCCAGTTTCAGGTGGAACGTTCACGCAAAACAGCAACGTCATGCAGTTGTCCGGAATGGTCAACGTAATGGACAGTAGCGGCGCTTTGGGCGGGGACACCGTATTTGACCTCGGATCGATCAGTTTAATACCAATTGATTTTGCGGATGTGTCGGTGACGCGAATCGGTGACGTGATTACGCTCAGCGGCGATTATCTAATCTCGGGCATCATTCCAAACACCATGGGGCCGCCGGTTACCGTCACGGTCGAGGGGATCATTTGTTGCCAACGGCACGGTGGCGAGTTCCAGAGCCAACAGGCTTGGCGTTCGTCCTGGCAGCGGCAAGCATCTTGGGGACTTGGCCGACGTCGACGCAAATGAGCAGGTTGTCGCGAATCGAGAATCTGGCTTTCCGAACATTACTTGATCGGAGCGAACATGAATTTGACGATTCCGATGCTGGCCCAGGGACGGAACTCACGCCGCGTCTTCGTCCGCACGGCGGATGGCTTCGTCGGAGATATGTCCATCTTCGCTGACATCTTCGAAACGAACGCTGACCCGCTTGGAGACGCCTGATTCCTGCATCGTGATGCCGTACAGCGTCGTAGCCGCCGTCATGGTCTTTTTCGAGTGCGTGACAATCACGAACTTGGTCCAGCCAAGGAAGCTCTTCAACACGTCGATGAAGCGACCGATGTTGGCCTCGTCAAAGGGAGCATCGACTTCATCCAGCACGCAAAATGGGCTGGGCCGAAACTGAAAGATCGCCATCAACAATGAAACCGCTGTCAGGGCTTTTTCACCTCCGCTCAACAGGGAATTGCTGAACTGCGGCTTGCCAGGCGGGGTGGCGATAATCTCGACGCCTGCTTCCAAGCGGATCGACGCCCTCTTCAAGCACGATATCGGCTTGACCACCGCCGAACGTTTGTCGAAACAGTTTTTGAAAGTTTTGACGAATCGCTTCCAGCGTTTCCACAAACAGCTTTCGGCTATCGGCGTCGATGCGCGTGATAATGCGTTGCAGCGAGTCCTTGGCCTGAACCAGGTCTTGATACTGCTCGTCCATCGTCGTGTAACGCTCCTCCAGCTCTTCCAGCTCCAGCAACGCGTCCATGTTAACCGAGCCAATGGTACGCTGATTTTTTTCGCAAATCCGTAATCTCAGCATCGATCTGCTCCCGCTGTTCCAGCTCTTCGTCGGTCGGTTGATCTTCGACGGTCCGCCAAATCGATCCCATAGTCGTCCTGCATCCGCTCAGCCAGTTGCTCACGTTGCATCATGATTTGCTCCGTGCGCATTTCCGCCTGATGCAACCGGTCCTGAGTTTGACGTAGCTCGTCCCGCTTCGCCGACAGCTGCAATGTGAGTTCGCGTCGACTTTCGTCAAACTCGAGCCGCTGCCGGGAAAGATTGTTGACCAGGTCCATCAATTCGTCTCGATTGCAACCAGAGTTTCCAGCGAACCATGACGCCGACATGAATTTCCTGTTCTCATCGGCCAGATCGCAGCTTTGTCGTCGGAATCCTGTTGTTCGGTCAACCGCTGGGTCGCGTCACGATGCTCTTCGAACTCCTGACGATTCTGGGTCGCTCGAGACTGCAAGCCATCCAGTAGCTGTTCCGCTTTTGCCAATTTAACCTTGGCCGTCGTGGCGTTCTTTTCAAGCTCAACCCGCTCCTGTTGTGCCTGTTTGTGGCGTGTTTCATTCTGCGTGATGGATTCCTGGAGCGACGACAGCTGCGACTCACTCGCATCCAGGTTTTCCCGGTGCGACGCAAGCTCCGTTCCCAATGTTGCCAGGCGAGCCAGGAAGGTATCCAGCTCCTGCTGCCCCTCGTTGAGGCGCAGCCTGGTTTTTCGAATGTCTTCCTCGGCGGCCCGCGCCTGCATGGATTGGTCCGCCAATAGCGTCGCGAGTTCCTTGTTTTTGTTGATTTGGTTTTGGACCCGCGTTTCAGCGTCTGCCTCCTGGGTCGTCAGCTCCGCAATCTGCTCGCGACACAATTGAATCTCTTCGTTGAGTCGCTCAATCTCGCGTTTAAGAGCGCGCAGTTCACTGCGTCGAGATACCAACCCGGTGGCAACGGATTTCGGACCGACGACAACCGACCCGTCGGCCTCGACAATCTCGCCATCCAGCGTTACCAGCCTGACGCGTTCGGAATCGCCTCGCGTGTTATGCAAATGCAGGGCTTCACCCAGCGTTTTGACGACCCAGGTTCCCCCCAGCAACCTGCGGATAAACAAAGTAAAATCCGGTTTCACTTGCACCAAACGGTCCGTGCGGCCGATGACTCCCGGGGCACCATTCAGGTTGACATTGGGATCCGCCCCCAGCGTAGGCGGATTGTTTAACTGAATCAGTCCGACTCGCCCATTCAGCCGAATCCGTTCGTCGGCAATTTCGTTAACCAGGTAATGGCCGTCGACAACAATGTACTGGGCGATTTCACCCAGCGCCACATCAACGATGGCTGCGTGTTGCACGTTGACCGAAACGAGATCCGCCACCAACCCAATGACTTCCCGCAACGGTCCAGCCTGCGATGCAGCCGCCTTTTGCAAAATTTCTTTCGCACCAGCGTTGATACCCTCCAAGCTCCGCTCCAGCTCTTCGATCACTTCGGCGCGTTGACTGAGCCCGGCGTGCTGGCTGGTCAGCTCACTCAAGCGTTCCTTTCGTCCCGCCAATTCCGCTTTGATGGCGTCATATCGTTGGCGGAATTCCGCGAGCGCCGAATCATTGGACTCCGCCTCAAGTTGCAACCGTTCTTTTTCATTGCGGAACGTTTCGAATGAGTCCTGGAGCGATTGGAGCTGTTCCGTCAAATTCGCAAGGGAGGCCGTACAACGAGCCTGGTTCGCGGAGAGGTTTTCGATCTGCGTATCACCCGAAACGACTTCGCGTTGCAACTTCGAAACCACGTTGGCCAGTTCCGAGTGCTTCACACGATGACGTTCGTTGTCCGAGCCCCGTCGCTCGATCTCTTCATCGAGGATTAATAACTGGGATTCCAACTGCTTGAGTTGGTTCGCCGATTCCTGGAAGTTCTGTTCCGCCGTCTTGGCCTCCGCGTCGGATGCCTCAATCCGATGCTTCAATTCCGCCGTCCGGTTGACGGATCGCTCCAGCTGTTCGCTTAATTGTGTGCGTCGTTGTTCAAGATCCTCCAGACGCTGTCGATTCAACGAAATGACCGATTCCGTGTGAGCGATCTGCTCCCGAACCGACGTCGCCGATTCCTGGTTTTTGGTCAAGATCGACGAAATCTCGTCCAGCTGCTGCTGCGTTTTTTTCGCATCGGCATCCAGCGCTTCGGTCTGGGCCAGCAACTGCTGTTCGGATTCGCGAGCGGCCTGACTATCGATCTTTATTTTCTCAAGCTTCTCCGTAAACGACCGCCAATCCTTCAATCCGACAAACGTTCGCAGTTGCTGCAACCGATCCGCATACTCTTTGTAGCGGGCTGCCTTGGAAGCCTGTGATTTAACGCTGCGATATCGGCTGCCCACTTCTTCGACGATGTCGGCCAGGCGAATCAGGTTGCCCTCGACTCGCGCCAGACGGCGTTGAGCCTCCACTTTTTTGGCTTTGAAACGACTGATTCCCGCCGCCTCTTCAAAAATGGCGCGACGGTCCTTCGGACTCGTTTGCAACAACCGTTCAACTTTGCCTTGCTCAATCAGGCTGTAGGCATCGGTTCCGACTCCGGTTCCGCGAAACAGTTCCCGGATATCCTTCAGTCGGCTGGTTTCGCCATTGATCAGGTATTCCGATTCGCCGCTCCGATAGACCCGACGACTGACATGCACCTCTTCCGCGTCAAAAGCGAACCGTTTATCGGAGTTATCCAGGACAATCGTCGCTGTCGCCGCGTTCGCCGGCCGACGTGAATTGGCGCCACTGGACCCCTTGAAGATGACGTCGGACATGTCCTTGCCGCGCAGACTTTTTGCGCTCTGCTCACCAAGAACCCACTTGATGGCATCGACGATGTTCGACTTACCCGACCCATTGGGACCGACGACGACCGTAATCCCGGCCGGGAACTCAAAACGAGTTTTATCTGCAAAGCTCTTAAAGCCGGTGAGTTCGAGGGCTTTAAGCATCCAATCCTACCGTCATGAGTTTACGAGAAATCAATTCAACACAGGCACGCAGTGTTGACACGTGAACCGGGTTTGAAGGATCAACCTCTGAAACGAAACAGGCGCTTCGATTGCGGCGGCAGTTTCGTAATCCGGCAGGTTGGTATCATCGATTATTCCGGCTTTTCTTTAGAAAACCAACCCTTCATCCTACTCCAATTCGATTCCTTCTGCTCGACCTTTTCCATCCGGGTCGTCGTCTGGGCAATGTCTTCGGTCGGACGATCGTCGCCCTCACTGGATCCATCATCCTCACGAAACAGCTCGGGAAGTGCCTCGGCAACGTATCGGTCGGACTTTTCGGGCGGCAGCTCGTCAGCCAATTCGCCAGGTACGTAGGTACGATCCAGTCGGGGAATTGCATTCACCACCAGCCGCGTATTCAAGCTTCCTGAATTTTTGGCTTCACGCAGCATCGTCAGCACGTCGCCATAACCGTATCCGCAGGAGGCCAGCGTTTCGATCAAGTGGCCGATTCGGTTCGAGCAGATCTTGCGGTCCTCACCGTTCTCGGAAGTATAGCGAATAATGCTGATGGTTCCTTTCCCGGTCGCTCGTATCGTCGTGCCAGATTCAACCAGCAAAAAGTCGTCCGAGACAGTCTGATCCTCTCCAAAGACGACGATCTCAGGACGTTTGCTGCGTGAGAAATGCAACATCGGCTCGGCATCGGAGTGGACTTTGTGCAAAAAGAAATCGCCCAGCCATTCACCCGAGACCGACGGATCTTGCGGCGAGCGTGCCCGCATTGCCCGAAACGCCCCATACCGTGTTTCGGCGCTTCGTACATGCATCAGACCGGTCAACGCCATCCCGGCTTCGACATCGTCCAGAGACGCCAAAGCGGTTAAGGCATGCCACCGGAACGCCGGCTCGGTTTCGGCGACGAAGTTTAAATGGTCGATCCCATCGGCTTCTCCCAAATAGGCGAGTGCTTGTGCCGCATAGAATTTGATTTCCAGATCGTCCTGCAATAACGCACGTTTCAGAATTGGGATTCCGTCCTGACCCAACGCCTCCAATCGGACCGATGTAATTCCGGCCTCGTTGGGTTTGGACAGATCGCTTTCCAGCTTTTCCATTCTGACCAATCGGTCGGCAGTGGACTCGGAATGGGCCAGATTCGAGATCACTTGCAGGTAACGTCCAATATTGTGCCGATAGGCGTTGGGGACCTCGATTTCGATAACGCGATCGGTCTTGGGTTCCGCCACGCCATGACGTCCGGAACTGTCCACGGTGGTAAATCGACCGTTGATCGCCCGCGAGATCATCACGGAGGTTTTGGGAGCGAAGTCCTCGACCCCGATTGTTAGGCCAAGCTTGCGGTCCTCCAAAGCGACGCCACCGCCGAGAATGTAGCCATGGAGTTGGTTGGGCTGGTCTTTGCGGCTTTCAAACAGCGCGTCCATCAGGATGCGGCCCTTGCCCAACGCATTGACGTGTCCCTTTTTTACGCTTCGACCCAGGACTTTCATCGGGCGCATCCGGGTTTGCAGAACCATTCCGTTTTCCAAACTCGTGGCGTCTGTTTTGGGCATCGTCCGAATTTCGATGTCGAACTTCTCGCCTTTGCGGATCCCAGGCGGGAGCTTGCCCTGTAGTAAAACCATCTCGGAAGAGGAACTGTCTAGTGTTTTTTCAATGTTCTCTCCGTCATACTTGGTTTCCAACTCCTTGACCAAGTAATCACGCTGACCACCGGGGAGTGGATTACTTCCAGTGCCGCGCAAACCGACAGCCAACCCGATGCCTTCGACCTTGGTATAGTTGAGTCCCCAAATAGCGCAGGTGTCGCCGATATAGCGAGTGCCTTCTTGCTTTTCATCGTGCAGCTGCAAGATCTGATTGTCGGGGCTCTGCGCGCGTTCCACGAAGTTTTTGCACCCCGTCGCTGAAACGACAAGTCCGGCGAGGAACAAGCGGCGGCCAAATTCAATAACTTGTTGGTCGCCTCGTTTTGATTGCGTGGGCTGTTTCATAGCTTGCCTTCCCTGGCTGCTAAACCTCATTTGGTACTCGCGCACCGGTTGCTAACTGTAATCAGGCTGGGAGATTAGGTTCGCCCAAAATTCGCGTCAATGGCATTCTTTTCAAATGAAGGCGACGGCCTGTCAAAGGATTGCCGCGAGTTTAACGACGCCAGAATCGCGTAGTAGCAACGAGTGCTTTGTCAGGATTGATTTTTAGGAACGCGGGAAAACAAACTTCGGCATTAGTTGTGCGGCCGTCTCGGCTGCAAAAGGCAGGCGTGACGACTGCACCACAAGTTGTTTATCTCACGTTTCTTAGGGTAGTGGACGAGGCTACGAGTCCTTCACAGTCGCAATCCAAAGAGGGGCTCGTAACCTCGCCCACTACGACTAACCCGAAGTTTCAACGTTGACAATCCACTAGCTTGATTGACAGCAACGCATGCGCGTCATATGGCAAAACGCTCAGCGAAACGCGACGCCGATGTTTTGCCTATTTTACCAATTGATCTTTCTTGTTGAGATTGTGACAAAAACGACTGCGGAAGCGCATCTAGTTGTACGAACACCGTAGCCGGATTGGCAACAAATTTGAGCAGATCAAGGCAGCAGCTGGCTTCCCAACAGTTCTGTTAATCCCGAGGTAGCGAGTATTGTGGATATGCCAAATCAAGCGTCAACGCCATTGGAATCCCACACAAGGGGTACCGTCGCGATCCAAAAGGCTCCCGATACGATTCGATGCCCGGGCTGCCACGGCAATCAAGACGTGATTGTTGATGGGGTTCGCCATTCTGAAATTGGAATAGGCCGGGCGTTTTTTGGTTTTTATCTTTGCCGAACATGTGACCGGAAATTCTGGCAACTCGGCCCCGCCATCTTGATTCCGGCCATCTATGCCGTTGGCATCTTCGTGTTGACGGCGATTCATTATGTTCGCTCGGCAATGTGATTGGGCCGGCAAACGGGCTGCGGTCTTTGATTCGTGATAGCGCGAGATAGAAAGCGGTTCAACGTTTGGATTCAGCAGTTGCAGCCTCAATTTGCCCGCGAGGCAAAATCAACTTGCCGCCGGAATTCACCAGTACGATCAGCGCCGCACCATAGAAAAAAATGAATGAAGCGATTCCAAACGCGATCCCGGCGCACTGCCAAAACCCGGGAAACCCACCGAACAGACTGATGAATTGAATCACCAAGAGCGCCCCAATAAAGACTGCCGACGAAATCAGGATCAGCCAGAAGGCCCGCCGTCTGCTTCGCAATAACAACCGGCTCAAAGGGACCAGAACCAATCCCAGGCCCATACACACCGACGCCGCCACAAGGTTTTCATTCCTCGCATCGTCTGATCCAAAATTTAGAATGGCTACGGAGGCCGCCACCAGCGTCGTTGCCGCCATCAACCCGGAAACGCTTAGATTGGACGAAGCGGGAGGTTTCAGCCAACCTAAAGACAACCTCCATCGCAAAAAGTATTTGGCCATCGCAAAGGGCGAGGCAAATCCCAGGATGATGATGGGAAGCCCAGGTATCAGACTGGCAAACTCCTTCATGTCGTAGCTTCTAAAGACCACTTCCCCCATCATCAACGCTGCAAAACCGGCACCGACCAGGATCGAAGCCAATACCAGCCGCAGCCAGATCCCAATGGGCAACATGGTCAGCAGGAATGCAATCACGACGATTTCCGATGCAATGATTCCCAGCGATCCGTAAACGAGTAATCCGGAGGGATGATTGGGGCCAGAGATTTGAAAGAACAGACTGATCAGAAAGTTGATACTGAACCAGAAGACCAGCAGCCCGACAACTTGATGGTTGCGCCGCAGTCGTTGACGATCCCTTTTCATCGGCGGAGTGGGTGTCGCTACGTCAGACACTTTTTCTGACATTGGTTCCATCATCTACTCCCGCCATGACCATTTCAGTTTCTCCTGTCCAAAAACCTTCGAACACAGCTGGTGGACGATTGGGAACAGGAGGAAACGAAGGTAACAGAGTTTTTAGCCGCTATGGAAAAAAACAGAACTCAAGTCTGCCTGTTGAAACTTTTTTCCGGGTCTCAATGGTTCCAACCATCAACTCCCACCGTATCCTCCTCAGTTCCCTCCGTGCCCTCCTGTTCAAAAACGTGCGAGCACGGCTGATGGACGATTGGGAACAGGAGAAGACGAGGGTAACAGAGTGTTCAGGCGAAGGAAAAAAACACACATCCGCGGCCCTGTTGAATGTTTTTCATGGTTTACAATCGACCTATCCATTTACTGCCGCCGTTGTCACCTCCGTTCCCTCTGCGGCCTCCTGTTCAAAAACACTTCGAGCATCGCCAGGAGACGATTGGGAACAGGAGGAAACGAAGGTAACAGAGTTTTTAGGGGCAATGGAAAAAAACAGTACCCAAGCCTGCATGGAAAACTCTTCTTCCGGGTCTCAAAAACGGTTCCAGCCATCAACTCCCGCCGTAATCTCCTCAGTTTTCTCCGTGGCCTCCTGTTCAAAAACACTTCGAGCATCGCCAGGAGACGATTGGGAACAGGAGGAAACGAAGGTAACAGAGTTGCGGACGCAAAGGAAAAACAAAAGCAGTATTCGAGTGGCCCTTTTAAATGTTTTTTATGGTTTACAATCGACCTATCCATTTACTGCCGCCGTTGTCACCTCCGTTCCCTCTGCGGCCTCCTGTTCAAAAACACTTCGAGCATCGCCAGGAGACGATTGGGAACAGGAGGAAACGAAGGTAACAGAGTTGCGGACGCAAAGGAAAAACAAAAGCAGTATTCGAGTGGCCCTTTTAAATGTTTTTTATGGTTTACAATCCGCCTATCCATTTACTGCCGCCGTTGTCACCTCCGTTCCCTCTGCGGCCTCCTGTTCAAGAACTCTTCGAGCATCGCCAGGAGACGATTGGGAACAGGAGGAAACGAAGGTAACAGAGTTTTGGACGTAAGGAAAAAAATCAGTACTCAAGCCTGTCTGTTGACGCGTTTTCTCGAATTTCCGCAGTTCCGTAAATCAACTCCCGCCGTAATCAACTCCGTTCCCTCTGCGGCCTCCTGTTCAAGAACCTTCGAGCATCTCCGGAAGACGATTGGGAACAGGACAAAACGAAGGTAACAGAGTTTTTAGCCGCTATGGAAAAAAACAGAACTCAAGTCTGCCTGTTGAAACTTTTTTCCGGGTCTCAATGGTTCCAACCATCAACTCCCACCGTATCCTCCTCAGTTCCCTCTGTGCCCTCCTGTTCAAAAACGTGCGAGCACGGCTGATGGACGATTGGGAACAGGAGAAAACGAAGGTAGCAGAGTTGCGGACGCAAAGGAAAAACAAAAGCAGTATTCGAGTGGCCCTTTTAAATGTTTTTCATGGTTTACAATCCGCCTATCCATTTACTGCCGCCGTTGTCACCTCCGTTCCCTCTGCGGCCTCCTGTTCAAAAACACTTCGAGCATCGCCAGGAGACGATTGGGAACAGGAGGAAACGAAGGTAACAGAGTTTTTAGGGGCAATGGAAAAAAACAGTACTCAAGCCTGCATGGAAAACTCTTCTTCCGGGTCTCAAAAACGGTTCCAGCCATCAACTCCCGCCGTAATCTCCTCAGTTTTCTCCGTGGCCTCCTGTTCAAAAACACTTCGAGCATCGCCAGGAGACGATTGGGAACATGAGGAAACGAAGGTAACAGAGTTTTTAGGGGCAATGGAAGAAAACATCACTTGCGTGGCCCTCTTTCATGTTTTTCATGGTTTACAATGGGCCTATCCATTTACTGCCGCCACGACCACCTCCGTTCCCTCTGCGGCCTCCTGTTCAAAACTTTCGAGCGTGGTTCGGGGGAGAAATTTGCAAAACCATCAAAAAAATTCACCAGAACGAAATAGCGGAATCAACCATGTTAGCCACTTCCCGCCATCAACACCGTCACGGCCCGATCTCGACGTTGCGATATGCATTCGGATTCGTTTTCGCGGCGTCCTTTGTTTTTTCCGTTGTCGCAACGCGTCCGCTATCGGCCCAGCAGACGCCCGACAAAACCGTCAAAGTGTTTATTCTCGCTGGCCAATCCAACATGGTGGGCCACGGCGTCGTCGATTTGGACGATCCCGACGATTACAACTCCGGTCAAGGCAACCTGGAACAGGTGATTGCCAATGCTGACGATCCAGAGCAGTTCGCTCACTTAAAAGACGAGGATGGAAAATGGGCCGTGCGGGATGATGTCTGGATCTGGTATCAAACGCCGCGTCAATTGAAAGCGGGCCCGTTGACCATTGGATTCACCGGTTATCAAGGGGAACCGCATCACTTCGGCCCCGAACTCCAACTGGGGCATGTGTTGGGTGATGCGTTCCCGGAACCGGTGCTGCTGATCAAAACGGCTTGGGGAGGCAAAAGCCTGTACGCAGATTTCCGACCTCCCGGTTCAGGCGGAGAGATCGGTCCTTTCTATGTCCAGATGCTGGAGCAAATAGGCGAGGCCATGGAAAATGCCCCGCAAAGATTCAAGGCCCTGCAGGATCACCAACTGGAGATCGCTGGCTTTGTCTGGCAACAGGGCTGGAATGACATGATCAATAACGACGCCACCGCGGAGTATGAAGCCAACTTGTTGAACTTCATTCGGGACATTCGCCAACAGTTGGATTGCCCCGATCTGCCGTTTGTGATTGGCGAGTTGGGCAATGGCGGATCAGAGGATGTCAACAAAAAGATGGCGGCGTTTCGGAAAGCCCAGGCTGCGGTTGCACTTCAGGGGGATCGAAACGTGGCTTTCGTGCCGACGGCGCAGTTTGCACGGCCCGCGGAACAATCTCCCAATGTCAAACATCTGCACCACTGGTTTGGCAATGCCGAAAGCTACTTCCTGGTGGGTGACGCGCTGGGGAAAAGGATGCTGCGACTGATTCAGGAAAAAGACAAGCCGCGCGTGCTGATCCTGGGCGATTCGATCTCGATCGGTTACACGCCGCACGTGAAGGAGATGTTGGCCGACGAAGCCGTTGTCATGCGGCCGATGATTGACGAGCGTCGGGCGGAGAACTGTGCGGGGACCGACAAGGGCATCGAGAACATTGACCGCTGGTTGATGATGGACGGTGGCAACTGGGACGTGATCCATTTCAATTGGGGCTTGCACGATTTGAAACATGTCGATGCCGCGACGGGCAAGAATTCTAATAATCCCGAAGATCCCCTGCAGTCGTCACCGGCAGAATACGAACGCCAGCTGCGCGAGATTGTCGGCAAGTTGAAACAAACGAACGCCAAACTGATTTGCGGTTTGACGACGCCGGTGCCAGCGGGCTGCAGTCCATTGCGAGAGCCCGAATCGCCTGCCATCTACAACGCGATCGCCAGCAAGATCGCGGAGGAGCACGGAATCGAAGTCAACGATTTGTTTACGTTCGCTAACGACCGGCTGGAAGAGATCCAACGCGCCGCCAACGTTCATTTCACACCCGAAGGCTCCAAAACATTGGCCGAGCAGGTGGCAAGCAAGATCCGGGAAGCGCTGATTTCAGAACCTGCATCGAAATAGATGATATCCGGCCACGAGCGATGGGCTTGCCTGCAACCTGGGGAACGCCGGGGATGGAATTTTGAGGCATAACACTGACAAAGCCATTTGTACCCCGCCGAACCGAATTCTTGGGCCAGCGAAGTTAACCGAGATGCAGCCAGAAAGCGCGAGCTGTGAGCGTCATTTCCTGTCGCTTCTGGGATGAATCTCCCGCATATTCCGAATTTTCGTTCGCAAATTCTCGAATTGCATTGCGAAATGAAGCGAATCGTAGCACGTCGCCTATCGAAGCAGCTAGAGTTCCGCTAACCCACCGAGAAACCGGCGTCTGCCAAAGAACCATAGAGAAACTGCATAAAACGCAATTGTTAAACTTTGATGAATGGGTATTTCAGAGGTTGCAGGACGGATCTAAATAATTACTATAAGCGGTTCGAAGGCAGTGGACTCTTTAAGACATAGAACTTGGAATCATGAGATGAAAAACATTCTAAAATTTGGAACGGTTCTGCTTAGCCGCGATGCTGTTTGTAGTTCCGCAGGCTTCCGCAGATTTGATTAGCGAGTTTTATGGTAATCAGCCTGGGACTGACCCATCTACTCAAGACATTGAGCTGTTTGGTACCGCGAATGCCGCATTTAATCTTTGGCTGGTTTCGATCGAAACTGACGAATCAACCTTCCAAGGCATCGTTGATCGAGCGTCGAATGTGATGGGATCCTATGACACCAATGGCTTGGCCGTTGTCAACGTTCCGGATCTTGAGAATCCGTCATTCACACTGGTATTGGCAAGCGGTTTCACCGGTGTTGTTGGAACGACCGATATTGACACTAACAATGACGGAACGGCTGATGACATTTCAGCGTTTTCCAGGCATCATGGATGCTGTGGGCCGTGATTGAAGACGTAGGTGATCCTGACTATGCAGCCGCTTTCGGCGGTACCTACCTAAATCCGAACGGAAGCAGTTCAGATCCTGATTTGGTTTTCCGTGCCGGATCAAGCGGAGTGTGGTATTCGAATGTGAATGGGTCAGTCTATGATTCTTCCGCCACTGAAATTACTGCAGCCTTCACCGCAAATCCGGCAACTCCAACTTTTGGTGCGTTCAACCCAACGGTAGTTCCTGAGCCAGGAAGCGTTGTTCTGTTTAGTATCATCGGTTTGTTAGGGTTGACGACTCGTCGCCGCAAGTAACACCAGAAGAACAACTTGAAAATACAACAAAGCGGTTATCGTTTCGATAGCCGCTTTCTTTTTTCGTCGAACCGGCTGGATATCTGGCGTTGGCGACGGGGTGACACTGGCTGCGCCAGTGTTCTGCTTGCTTTCGACTTAAGTACCACGTTTCCGTTGGTAGTTCCAGGTGATCAGCATTGCCGGTTCAACACGTACAACCGCTGGGAATGGTATCGAGAGCCAGCCCCACTTAGCATAAACGCCGTTCTTCATCCAAGCCCGCCTCGTCGTCTTCCAGCGACTGGTGATGCGGCGAACTACTTTCCCAGGCAGCAGCCTCTAACATTCATCCAGCCGACGCTGTACCCGTGAATTCACGGTAGCCTGACTGACTCTGAATTTCCTCCAGGAATGCCAACATGTTCTCCAATGTCGTATCTCCTTCCACAGCGTGAGCCGGGGCAAATACGTAACTGCCAGGGGAACCAAGTTCCAGGAGATGGCGAGTTTCCTGACGGACATCTTCCGGTGTTCCACCCGACAAAGTTCGCTGGGTTGACAATCCTCCGTGAAATGAGAGCTTGCCTCGGTAAGTGTTGATCAGCTCGACTACGTCCATCGCCTCGGGCTGGACCGGATTGATTATGGAACAGGAGGCAACGAAGATAACGGAGATTCCTGAGTTCCTTTTTATTCTCTGTTGCAGGTCCTTTTTGAGCATCCTATGGTTTCCATTTAACCCATGGTGTTTCGCGACTGATTCTGCCGCGCGCCAATCTCGATCGAGTTGTTCGCAATGAAAGGACAGAACCAAGTCGCTCCTCCGTTTGCTCTGTTACCTCATGTTCAAACTTGCATTTTGTTATCGGGAAGTTGCTACTTACTCGCTGAAGGGAAACTCAGGTTCCCCTTTTTCGTTTATAGTTCGGATGATCGGCTTTGCCAGTTAGTTCGTACAAAAACCGGCTGGGAATCGTATCGCGGGGTTTGCCCCATCTCATGCGGGTCAAGGCCATGGAAAGCGTCAATCGTTCCTCGGCTCGCGTCACGCCGACGTAGCACAAACGCCGCTCCTCATCGACGCCGGCCTCGTCGTCTTCCAGCGATCGGTGGTGCGGCAAAATACCCTCCTCCAAGCCGACAATGTAGACCTCGGGAAACTCCAATCCCTTGGCACTGTGCATCGTCATCAACGCAATCGCGTTCTTCTTCAGCTGTTTTTCCTTTTCGTCGTCGGCGTCCTGTTCACCCAACAACAGTTTGTCCAGGAAATCACTCAAGCTCGGGTTGCGCGTTGACTGCTCGTACTCACCCAGTGCATTGACGATTTGTTCCACGACCGCCCACCGCGCCTCTCGCTCGTCCGGATCGGTATAGATCCGATCCACCTCGCTGCGATACCGACTGGCATGAATCATCGCGCGCGTCAAATCGACCAGCGACTGTTTGCCGGCATGGGATTTCATATCGGCGGACAGGTTGCTCAACTGCTGGAGACCGCGGAGGGTTGCGCCGGGCAAATTGGGTCTGGGCGATTCGCCAGTGACCACCTTCCACAGCGGGACTTTCTGTTTGATCGCATGATTCAGCAGGATCTCGACCGACTTTTTACCAATTCCTCGTGGGGGCGTATTCAGGATCCGCAACAACGAAATCTCATCCGGCTCGTCGTCCAGCAGCCTCAAATAGGACAACACATCTTTAACTTCTTTGCGATCAAAGAACGACATGCCTCCGACCAGGATGTAGGGCAATTTGGATTTTCGCAATTCCGTCTCAAACGGGCGTGGCTGTTCGTTGGTGCGAAACAGAATCGCAAAATCTCGTGGCTCCCGGCCCGCCTGTTCCAACCGTTTGCGAATGGAGTAGACGGTTTCCTGCGCCTCGACCGTCTCGTTGGGAAATTGACTGATCTGCGGCCGCTCACCTCCCGGGCGGGCGGCGCGGAGGATTTTGTCATGGCGCGACTGGTTAAACTTGATCAGCGTGTTGGCCATCTCGATGATCGCATTGGTAGAGCGGTAGTTATCCTCCAAACGAACGACTTTGGCATCCGGCCAGTCCTTCCGAAACGACAGAATGTGCTCCACCTCGGCACCCCGCCAGCCATAAATCGACTGATCATCGTCGCCGACAACGCACAGGTTTCGGTGTTCTCCCGCCAGCGCTTTGACGATGCGATACTGGCTCAGATTGGTGTCCTGGTACTCGTCGACCAGCAAATGGTCATACTTGGCTGCCTCCGTCGCCCGGACGTCTTCATGTTCCTGAAACAGCTTTTCCGTCAGCAGCAGCAGATCATCAAAATCGACGGAGCCGGCCAGTTTCAAAGCCCGTTGGTATTTTTGATAAGCGATGGCGGCCAGATGCTGCGCGTCGGATTCGCTTTGATGCATGGCTTGGGACGGCGACATGGATTTGCTTTTCCAGTGCCCGATCCAGAACAGAAGTTGGCTGGGAGACAGAAGTTTGTCGGCGACGTTGATCTCACGCAAGACGCTGCGGGCCAGGCTCTCCTGATCACCTCGATTGTAGATCGCGAATCTCTGGGGATAGCCAAGCGTTTCAATTTGATTGCGGAGAATCCTTACGCATAGCGAATGGAAGGTCGAGATCGTGGGGAGCTTCTTTTCCTCTCCCTGTTTGGGCGTCTTCCGTTTCGTTCGCTTTCCACGTTTGCCGCCGGCACCCAGCATCTGGCCCAGCCGCTGTTTCATTTCGTTCGCGGCTTTGTTCGTGAACGTCATTCCGAGAATTCGTTCCCCGGGTACGCCGGTCGCGATCAGCTTGGCGATCCGGAAGGTAATGACTCGCGTTTTGCCGGTTCCCGCGCCCGCCAAAACGAGCAGCGGACCGCTCAGCGTATTGACGGCTTTCGATTGGTCAGGATTTAAACCGCTCACAACGCAAAAATCCGGGGGCAGGAAAAACGGAGCGATTTATCGTACCCAACACGCAATTTGGGACGAGGGGTCGCTATTGACCACCTAATCCGAACCCCCATATACTTAGGCGTTTCCGAGAAGAATTCCCCAATCGACGGATTGATCTTCACTATGAGTCAGACCATGAAACAGAAAACCCTGAAGACGAAGCAGCCGATCGATGATTCGTCAGAATTGTCGCTTGCCGAACGATGGGTTCAGAAACTGGCTCCCTACGGCTCACAGATCGCATTGGGAATTGCGGTTTGCTTCCTCGCATTCATCGCGGTGACTTTCCTGGTGAAGAGTTCGTATGACCGGCGGGAACTTCAGTGGCGGCAGCTAAACAATTCGATTACCGAAGTTGGCATCAACGGAAACACCAACAGTTTAAAACAGGTTGCCGAAGATTTCCCGAATGGAAAAGCGGGCAAATGGGCACTTCAGTTGGCGGGGGATTACGACCTCAGAACCGGCATCAGTCAATTGAGTTATGATCGCGAGGGTGGCCTCAAGCTGATCGCAAAAGCTCGTGATTCATTGCAAGAGGTATATGACGCACCGGCTTCTGAAAAATCGTCGATGTTGCAGCGCCGGTCGATCTTTTCGCTGGCCTATGCCACGGAAAGCCTGGGTGAGTTCGAAGCGGCAAAATCTCTGTATCAAGAGCTGTCTGACAACGCCCCCGGGACCCCTTTCGCTGAACCGGCGCGGCGTGGCATTGAGCGAACTTCCAATCCGCAATACGCGGAAATGTTCGCGATGTTCGAGGAATATATCGATCCACTTTCGGGCGATGCCCCCGGACCCAGTATGCCGCGCAAACCTGACATTTCCTTCCCCGATTTGGACGCAGCCGAAACACCGGAAACGGTCGGCGGCGGCGATTTTGGCTCAGAGCCAGCCTCAGATGAAAATGCAACCGAGGAAGGTGCGTCCGATTCGGGCGACGAAGATTCGGGCGATGAAGATTCGGGCGACGAAGATTCCGCGGACAGCGACTCGGACAAATAGTCACCGAGTCGAACCCGTGACGTTGAACTTCTGCTGTTGATCGCTACGTCAATGGAACCAGCCATGGATTGCTGGAGATCGTGACCAGGGACACGGTTTGATGAACGGAGTCGGTCATCATGCCCAGAATGCTTGCCAAGATCTTTCACCAAATCACACTGTCACCGCCACTGGTCAACCTTTACGATCGCTTGCTCCCGGTCCAGCCGCTGGGAAAGCGAGGCGAACGAGCGGCCGAGCGATACCTGCTTCGCCAAGGCATGGTGATCATCGCCCGTGGCTACGAAGACAAATTCGGCGAGGTCGATTTGATCGCTGTTGAAAACGAAACGGTCGTTTTTGTAGAAGTCAAAACCCGCTCCAGCGACTACGCCGGTGATCCGGCCGAGGCGGTCGACGAAACGAAACAACAGCGTCTGACAAAAACGGCTCAAGGTTATCTAAAATGGCACCGGCTCACCGAGTGCCGATCTCGCTTCGATGTGATCGCCATCACCTGGCCGGAAAAGCAAAAGCAACCCAGCATCGTCCACTATGAAAATGCCTTCGAACCCGTCGGTCAGTTTCAGATGTTTTGAATAACGACCGGGGCATCGCGACAGACAAGTTGCAGCCATGGTTTCCAATTATCGCCTGTCTGATTCAAACTAGTGGATTGTCAACTTTGAAACTTCGGGTTAGCCGTAATGGGCGAGGCAACGAGCCCCTTTTTGGATTGCGGCTTTGAAGGACTCGTAGCCTCGTCCACAACCCTAAAATTCAATCCTGACAAAGCACCAGGGTGAACATTTGCGACAGTTTTGTGACAATCGCTCCTGCGGACCTCGCTAAATAGTTAATGAGTCAACCCGGACGCTCTGAAAAGGGGGGACACGTTTGATTTCACGATGAGAAATTAAAGAAATACGAGGCAACTCAGTCTTCTCTGTTGCCTCCTGTTCAATCAAATGCGTGCCTCAGCCAAACCGCAGCTTCCGGAGTTTGTTCCTGTTCATTGCCTGGCAATGCTCACCCAACCAGGCACTCCCTAACCCAAACTCACTCCAAGGCAAACTGATGCACACTCCGAAAACTCCTCGCTATCGTATTGCCAATCTCAATCAGATCG
This sequence comes from Pirellulaceae bacterium, assembly GCA_942492215.1. Lineage (GTDB taxonomy): Bacteria > Planctomycetota > Planctomycetia > Pirellulales > Pirellulaceae > Mariniblastus. The sequence continues at coordinate 222,384 of CALODY010000019.1, read as the reverse complement.
CCGGCGTTCCCTGTTCGTGTGGGACCGCCAAGCGAGCCTTTGTCGAGGACGCCGATCAAATCGCGTCGCTGCATGTGGTTGAAATCAAATCCGACGCCCAACGGCACTACCACAAAAAGACGACAGAAATCTACTATATTCTGGAAGGTTCTGGTCATTTGGAACTGGATGGAGAGTTGGTCCGCGTCGAACCCGGCCTGTCGATCATGATCAAACCAGGGTGCCGTCATCGTGCGATCGGTCAGCTGAAAATCATCAACGTTCCCATTCCGGCATTTGATCCTGCCGACGAATGGTTGGACTGATCAACTGCTTGAGTTTCTTGCCAAACGGAATATGATATCGATTCGATTTTTCTGGTCCGGAGTTAATTCCAATGGTCATGACTGTCGACGAATTCATGGCGCAGGTTGTCGCGAAAAACCCCCACGAACCTGTCTTTCTCCAGGCCGTTCGCGAAATTGTTGAGTCCGTGGTCCCCGTCCTGGGCGCGCATCCCGCATTTCAGGATGCCAAAATCCTGCAGCGAATGGTGGAACCCGAACGCGTTGTGATGTTCCGAGTGCCTTGGGTGGATGATCAGGGCGAGATACAAGTAAATCGGGGCTTTCGAATCGAGATGAATAGTGCGATCGGTCCCTACAAGGGAGGGTTACGGTTTCACCCGTCGGTCAAATTGGACATCTTAAAGTTCCTCGCTTTTGAGCAGACATTCAAGAATGGACTCACGACATTGCCATTGGGAGGCGGAAAGGGCGGTTCGGATTTCGACCCTAAAGGCAAGAGTGACTTGGAGGTCATGAGGTTTTGTCAATCGTTCATGACCGAACTGTTTCGCCACATTGGAGATCGAACCGACGTCCCCGCAGGTGATATCGGCGTGGGCGGCCGCGAAATTGGTTACCTGTTTGGCCAGTACAAAAGAATCGCCAATGAATTCTCCGGAGTCCTGACTGGAAAAGGCCTGAATTGGGGTGGCAGTCTCATGCGACCGGAGGCAACCGGCTACGGTGCGGTCTATTTTGCAGACGAAATGCTGAAGACGCGCGGCGAGAGCATTCGGGGCAAGACCTGCCTGGTTTCGGGCTCGGGCAACGTAGCGCAATTTACCGCCGAAAACATCAACCGGCTCGGTGGACGCGTGGTTACCCTGTCGGACTCGAACGGCTTTATCTACGACAAAGATGGAATCGAAGCGGACAAAGTCCGGTGGGTCAAGCAGCTCAAGAACGTTCGACGCGGTCGTATCCAGGAATATGCGGAACATTTTGGGTGCGATTATTACGAGGGGAAACGACCTTGGGCTGTCGACGGCGCCGAGTGCGCTTTTCCCAGTGCAACGCAGAATGAAATCAACCTGGAAGATGCCAAACGGCTAACCCGCAACAGCGTGTACCTGGTATGCGAGGGAGCGAATATGCCCACGCAGCCCGACGGAGTCAGGCATTTCATCGAGTCGGGCATCCTCTACGGTCCTGGCAAAGCCGCCAATGCCGGTGGCGTGGCCACCAGTGGACTGGAGATGTCTCAAAACGCGAGCCATTCAAGTTGGACCCGGGAAGAAGTCGACCAGCGATTATTGAGCATCATGGTGGATATCCACCGTAATTGTCGTGAGACCGCCGAAGAGTATGGCAGTCCAGGCAACTATGTAAACGGAGCCAACATTGCTGGCTTTTTGAAAGTGGCCCAGTCAATGTTGGATCAGGGCGTCGTGTGACTAAGGAGAAAATGATGAAACGCAAACGCGTCGGCTATTTCGAAGGCACCGATCCAGCCGTGCTTACCAGCCTGATCTGCGACGGCTTTGACACGATCCCCATTTCCAATGGACTGGATAACCACGGACTATTCGTCCGACTCATCAACGAGGACACCATGGTCGATGTCCTGGTGGGCTATCTTCACAAGATCTACGCTCCCGAGGACGAAGTAACTCAAGCGGAGGACATATTTCACTTGAGTCAAACGTATCAGATCCGCTTTCTGGTGATCGTGCCAAGCGAACTTCACGATTGCGCCCGCCAAAAATTCCAACAGTGCCCCGATGTGGTGCAGTTCGTTGATCCGTCCGACCTGCTCGAAACCGTACGAAAGTATCTCAAGGGTTAAGTTTTTCGACCCTTACCGCGCAGACCTTGTATTCGCCCGTGCCGGTCACGCTATCGCCAGCGTCGTTGGTCAACAGGTTCGCGCGGGATTCCGCAAAGTGCATCGGCATCCAGGTGCAGCCGCTGCGTACGCGGGGTGACACCCAGACTGCGGCTTCGATTGCGCCTCTTCGCGAGACGACTCTGACGATTTCGTCATGCGCAACGCCCAGTTTCCGCGCGTCACGCCGGTTCAACTCGATGAAATTCTGCCGCTGCTTGATGACGGGGCCGGGGTCGCGTCGAGTCTGCGTGGCGGAGTTGTAATGATAGAGCGTTCGCCCCGTTGAAAGCACAAGCGGAAACTCATTGTCCGGCAATTCATCGCTAGGCCGGTAATCAACGGCCTGAAACCTGGCTTTCCCGTTTAAAGGACCATCAAGATGCAATGTGGGCGTGCCGGGATGATCGGAAGCAGGGCAGGGCCATTGCAGGCCTTCGATGTTGTCTTCCAATCTTTGATGAGAGATGCCGGCGACTTTGGGAGTTAATGATGCCATTTCTTCGAAGATGTCGGCTGGACTGGCATAGCGGGGCATCGGATAACCGGCGGCTCGAGCGACATCACACAGGATCTCCCAATCCGGTCGCGCGTTGCCAGGCGGATCGACGGCTTTGCGGACCCGTTGGACACGACGATCGCTGTTGGTGAAAACTCCGTCTTTTTCGGCAAAACAGGACGCCGGGAAAACAACATCTGCGAAGCGGGTCGTCTCGTTGTGAAAAATTTCCTGGCAGACCAGGAATTCACAATGGTTTAATCCCAATTCCACCTGCGTGACATTGGGTTCGGAGATAACAATATCCTCGCCCATTACGTACAGGCCCTTCATGTTGCCTTTGGCCAACTCTTTCATCATCACGTTCAGATTCAGGCCATCGTTGGGCGAAAGCGGCACGCCCCAGCCCTCTTCAAACTTCTCACGCACGGCATCATCGGTGACCGGTTGGTAACCGGGATAGTAGATCGGTGTGGCGCCCGCATCGTTAGCGCCCTGCACGTTATTCTGGCCGCGAAGAGGATTCATCCCTGCCGAGCGAACGCCGAGATGGCCGGTCATCAAAACCAGGTTCGCCAACGAATACACGTTATCGGTTCCGTGCGTGTGTTCCGTGATTCCCAGGGTGTAATAAATACCCGCTTTCCGCGTCGTCGCGTACCAACGAGCCGCTTGGCGAATGTCTTCGGCGGGGACTCCGGTGATTTTCGCAGCTTCTTCCGGAGGATAATTCAAAACGCGTTCACGAACGGCTTCGAAGCCTTCGGTATAGTTATCAATGAACGATTGGTCGACCAGGTTCTCGGACACGATCGTATGCGCCATCGCAGAAAGCAGCCAGACATCCGTGCCAGGTCGCAATTGCAGATGCAGATCGGCGTATTCGGCCATCCAGATTTCCCGCGGATCGGCCACGACTAACCGAGCACCTTTTTGGCGAGCCCTTTTCATCTCCATCGCGATAATCGGATGAGCCTCACTCGTATTGGAACCGATCACGAACATCAAATCCGTATCACGGATCTCGTCGATCGAATTCGTCATCGCCCCCGCACCAAACATCGTCACCAGACCGGCGACGGTTGGAGCGTGTCACGTGGCGGCACATTGGTGAATGTTATTGGTTTGAAAAACCGCCCGCGAAAGTTTTTGCATCAGGTAGTTTTCTTCACCGGTGCATCGTGACGAGGATACGAAACCAAGCGAATCGGGACCGTATTTTTCCTTGACACGATTCAAGCCATCGGCCGTAAATTGAATCGCTTCCTCCCAGGACGCGGGATGAAGTTCGCCGTCTTCGCCCCGAATCAGCGGTTCGGTCAGACGGTCCTGATGGTGAATAAAATCGTAGGCAAACCGGCCTTTGACACAAAGATTTCCATCGTTTAACGTTTCGCCCGGTGGCGGGCTGGTGATCTTCACAACTCGCCCATTGTGCGATTGCAGATCCAGCTGACAACCGACGCCGCAAAAATTGCACGTGGTGCGTGTGGTTTTGGTTTCCAAGGGCAGCAATTTTGGCGATTTCTTTTCGATCAACGCTCCCGTGGGGCAGGTATCAATGCAACCGCCACATAATTCACAAGTCGTATCGATCAACGAAAGATCGGCCACGGTGGCAATCGTTGTCGCCGAACCTCGATTCGACAAAGTGATCGCGTTGACGGCTTCCACTTCATCGCAGTAACGCGTGCAGCGTGCGCAAAGGATGCAGAGATCGGGATTGAATTCAATGTATGGATTGAAATCACCGTCTCGTCCCGCTCGCGGGGCCTCCACCGGCTGGAGCTTTAGCGGTTCGGTTTTCCGGCACAGCTCTCGCAACTGGTTCCCATTGCCGGTTTCCACCGGCAGACCGCTTTCATCGAGTTGATGGTCGGCCAAGTACATCCCGTATAAGACCCGTTGATGCCGATCGATGCGCTCCGATGAAGTCGTGACTTTCATGTCGGGCGCGACTTTCCAGGCGCAACCCGGCTGCAATCGACGCTGTCCCTCGATTTCGACCAGGCAGACACGACAGGCACCGGCTGGTTCCAATCGGGTGTCATGGCAGAGTGTCGGGATTTCGATTCCCACCCGTCGGGCAACGTCGACCACGGTTTCTCCCGCGCGGGCCGGACAGATTTGGCCGTCCAAATCAATTGAAAAATCGAAATCCGTTGATTTTTTCCAGTTCATGGTTGAGTTGGTGGTTGGTTGTTAGTTGTTGGATTTCAGATTTCAGATTTCAGATTTTGGATTTCAGATTTCAGATTTCACTCACAAATTCACAGATTTCTGATTTCAGATGACATTTCAGATTTCAGCATTTCAGATTTCAGATTTCAGATTTCAGATTTCAGATTTCAGATTTCAGATTTCAGATTTCAGATTTCAGATTTCAGATTTCAGATTTCAGATTTCAGATTTGAGCAATCCGTTGGAGGTTTCAACGGTCTAAGTTCGCATCCCCAAACGTAGCACTCGGCCACCACTTTCCACTTTCCACTTTCCACTTTCCACTTTCCACTTTCCACTTTCCACTTTCCACTTTCCACTTTCCACTTTCCACTTTCCACTTTCCACTTTCCACTATTCAAATTTTTTGGGGAAATATTGTTTGGCCGATTCGAGTGGTTTGGCGGCGACCATCCCCAATCCGCAAATGGATCCTGCTTCCATTTCCCAAGCCACATCATCGGCATGGTCCAACGACGTCGCGTCACCGAGTTGAAGGTATTTGTCGACTTGTCGACGCAGGTATCTTGTCCCAATTCTGCAGGGCGCGCATTGACCGCAACTCTCTCGCTCAAAAAACAGCAACTGCCAGGCGACGGCCCGTTTCAAATCGACCGTGTCGTTCAAGACGACAACGCCGGCGCTACCCAACATGGAGCCTTCATCGGCAAGGTGACGATAATCCAGCGGCAAATCCCGAAAACTCATCGGCAGGAATCCCGAAGAAGCGCCGCCGGGACTGAATGCCTGGGGTTCACCCTCATAACCGCCTGCCGATTCAACCAGTTCATCCAAAGTCACGCCGAGGGGCAGTTCGTAGACGCCAGGTCGTTGGATATGGCCGGAAATGCAGTACAGCTTCGTGCCGGGCTCGGTCCGCCCCAGGCTTTTGAACCAGTCCCCGCCGCGTTCCACGATGGCCGGCACGCAACAGGCTGTTTCCACGTTGTGCATCAAAGTCGGTTTGTTGCGAAATCCCTGTTCGGTTGGATAGGGAGGCTTCAGACGTGGCATGCCGCGTTTCCCCTCCAGGGCTTCGATCAAAGCCGTCTCTTCGCCGCAAATGTAGGCGCCATGCCCCAGAGCCACATGGATCTTGATCGGCGCGATTTTTTCCGCGGCGATATCAATGGCTGCCTCCAGGACTCGCCGCTCATTGGTAAATTCGCCACGGATATAGATGTAAATGTCTTTGGCACCAATCGCCCAAGCCGCAATGGCCAGGCCTTCGAGCATCTTGTGGGGTTGGCGGAGGATGATCTCCCGGTCCTTAAATGTCCCCGGCTCGCCTTCATCCGCATTGCAAATGACGTATCTTTCGCTGTCCTTTTGCTGAAGCACCGATCGCCACTTGAAATGGGCTGGAAAACCGGCACCACCGCGACCTTGCAAACCGGACGTCTCGATCCGATCCAGGACATCTTGTACCCCCAGACTTTGGGCCTTGGCAAAAGCCGCGTAGGTATGGTCCTGTCGACCGGCGAGGTTCATCGGCAGTTCTGGATGATCCGGGGAGACACCCGCCGTTTTACCCTGATAGGTCACGAGTTCCAGATTTTCGTCCAGCGTCGCCGGAGCCCGATCGCATTGCGCCAGACAACTGACGCGCTCCACTGATTTGCCGTCGTTGACCAGTCTCTCCGCCAACGCGTCGGCGCCCGCCATCTGGCACGTCAGTCCGTCACAAACCCGGATTCGCTGACCTGGGTTGTTGATCAGCGTGTAAAACATGCCCGTGCCCCAAATGTCCGCCTCCGGAACTCCGGTTTCCAGATGAACCCGCTTCACGGTCGCGGCGGTCACTCCTCCTTCGTGCTCGAGGAGTTCCAGGATCCGTTCGCGTTGAGCGTTAGGTTTTAGCATGGGAAATCGCTGCCAGTTGAGCTTCATTGACTATTGTAGCGGGTCGGACCGATTTGTTGCGAATTTTTCGACTCGATTTGATTGAACGTTTTGCCCGTTACGGAGCATTCAAACGTTGACTCGGTGTTTTCCTGTGTAGATGTTGAATCGATCTTTTGATGTGAATCCGATTAACGTCAAGTTGAATTCTTCGGCCAATTCGACAGCCAGGCTAGACGGTGCTCCGACGGCCACCACAATCGAAATCGCCGCCAACAATGCCTTTTGCATCAACTCAAAACTCGCGCGACCACTCAGGACCAGAACTCGGTCGCGGAGGGGAAAACGATTGGCCAATAATTCGCGGCCAATCAATTTGTCAACCGCATTGTGTCGACCCACGTCTTCGCCAATTGCCAACAATTCGCCGTCCAGACTGGCCAATCCGGCAGCGTGAAGTCCACCGGTCCGTTCGAAAACCGACTGCTGCTCTCGAAGCAAATCGGGAAGTCGATGCACTACCGCGGCCGGTATGACGTTGTTCGAAGTCAGCCGGCACACGTTATCCGCTTTGATCGCGTCCAAGGAAGCCTTGCCACAGATGCCGCAGCTTGACGTCGTATAAAAATGACGCTGAAGTTTGGAAAGCTCAAACTTAACATCTGGCTTCAATTCGATCTCGACGGAATTCGATTGCTCCACACCGTCGGGAGCCGGAAGGTGGCGGCGCCCATCCAACACATCGTCCGGGCCGGACACGATTCCTTCGGAAACGAGAAACCCACAGGCTAATTCGAAATCGTTCCCCGGCGTTCTCATCGTAACCGCCAAGGTCCGCGACTTGCGGTTTTGCGGGTCTCCGAAAACAAGGCGAATTTCCAAAGGCTCCTCGACCACAACCACATCCGCCCGCTCGGCGGTTCCGCCCGCTTGGACGCGGCAGATCTGAATGGTTTTTTCTCGTGGAATCAATTTTGACCGGGATCGGATGGAGTTTTCGTTGTTCGCATGATGGATTTCCAGTCAATCGTATTCGACCACTTGAGCTGCGCTGCCAGGCTGGCGTAGTCGTCCGTCCATCTGACGGGCTTCATGTCAGTCGGCCATTCGGTTTGACTGTTTCTTACCAGGTCCGAATTACATATGGATTGGTTTTTTGTGAGCAATACCCAAACGGTTGGATTCCCTTTGTCGCGTGGTCGAAAATCAACCAGGATGGGCGTCATTCCTCGCTCGATCGCGGATTGGTAAACCACGGGGCGCAAATCTACAAACCGGTTGGAGATATGCACGATGATGATTCCATTTTCATCGAGATTTTTCTCGTAAACGTCAAAACACTCCGAAGTAATCAAGTGGATCGGAATCGAGTCACTGGCAAAAGCATCCATAAAGATCAGGTCATACTTCTGACCATCATTGTCTGCATGTCGTTGCAGTTGCACACGGCCATCCCCCAACACCACGCGGCTGTCCGCGGCCCCCGCGGAAAGGTAGGTAAAATAGTTCCTGGCAATGCCCTCAACCAAAGGATTGATCTCATAGAAATCGAACTGGTCACCGGTTTCACCCCAAGTCATCATGCCGCCGGCTCCCAGACCCAGGACGCAAACTCGTAGACCGCGTTCCGATCCAATTGACTTCAGGTAGTCGCGAAAACTTTCGACCGCGATCGATACACCGCTTCCCGGCATGTAATAGCTCGTATGCTCCATGGCAAAAGCTGGATCGGTATTCTGGCCACCATGCTCGATCCTGCCATTAATAAATCTGCGATACTGGCCGCTTTCCAACACCGATACCAGTCCATACTCGTTTCTCGATTGGTAGACGAACGTTGGGTGGTAGCTCTCATCCACAAAATAAACCAGGCTACAGACAACAAAAGTCGCCGCGAGCATGATCGCCGAACCCAAAATCCAGATGACGGGTTTGGAAACGGCTCCTCGCCGATGTCGATACTCCTGAACCAGAATCACCAAAGGCACTAACAGGCAAATCAGAAGTGCCAAATGGAATTCGTAAAAACCCGTAAAGATATGCGGGGCAATCACCGCCACAAAAATCCCGCCCAAGGCTCCGCCCACAGCGACCAACAAATAGAACCCTGTTAAATACCGCACCTCCGGCTTCAGCCGTTCCAATTCTCCGTGGCATGTCATGGCGGATGCAAAACAAACGGTCACCAACCCCCCGATCTGCATCATGATCCCCGCTTTGACATTCAGATGAACGAGCGCGATCGATATGAAGGTGCTGATAACCAAAAGTGGCATGAAGATTCTACGCTTGTACCACGCCGGCCGGTCAAAACAGATGATGAACGACAATAAATAAAGACTCAGGGGCAAAATCCAGAGGAACGGAACCGAGGCAATCTCCTGGCACATGAGATTGGTCGTGGCCAACAACATCACCGATGCCGCCATGGTTAATAAAACCCAGACCATCGGCCGCATCCATCCTATCGATGATGAGGTGGAATTCCGCTGCGTCGATGAATTCGCCGTTGGGTCCGCCTCACCTTCCCAGTCTTTGATATTGATGGTCTGCCAACCGCTCCAACAACAAAAACCTGCGAAGGCAAGAAAACCCACCGACCACCAGGTCGCCTGGGAAGCCAGTGGCATGAACCTTTCGAACAGAAACGGATATGAAATCAACGCCAACATCGAACCCAAATTTGACAAAGCGTACAGCCGATAAGGCGAGCGACCACGGTGAGACGTGCTCTGCCAAACCTGCACCAACGGACCAGTTGTCGACAAGACAAAAAAAGGCAGACCAATGGTTGCTGCCAACACCATCAGGATCCCCAGTGTCAGGTTTTCCCCGCCCGCTGGCTGCCAGGCCTCACTCGGAGCGACTTGGCAGAATAGAACGGCCACGACCAGCAAGCCGATGTGAATCAGCCACGCCGTGCGAGGTTTAAATAGCAGTCGCAACAAGTGAGCATAGGAATAGCCCAGCAGCAATACGATTTGGAAAAACATCATGCACGTCGTCCAAACCGCTGCCGTTCCCCCGAACCAGGGGAGGATAAATTTGGCGATCATCGGTTGGACCTGAAAGAGCAGGAAGGCGCTCAAAAAAATGGTGATTCCGTAACGCAGCATGGTTGGCTTTTTTTCGTGGTTGATTGTCAGTCGTTGTTTGTTTGTCAGTTGTTGTCGCCGGTTAAAAAGCGACAGGTCGGTTTTTCTCGCCTGAAGATTGCCGCCTCCTAAATTAATTGAGACCGGAGGGTCGACACAACGGGATGTATCGACACAAATGTTCATTGTCTAATTGGATATCGAGACTTTCCCAGCAAACTGCTGATCATACCAGCTTCAAGTGGACGTTTTCGAACCGTTCACGATTCGATATGCGAAGAGTCAAATTTCAAACTCGTAGTTTCAACAATAAAATGCACAACGAAAAAATCGCGGACACACTGCTCCAACTCGCAGACTTGCTTGAATTTACTGGCGCCAACGCTTTTCGATTGCGCGCCTATCGAAACGGCGCTCGGGTGATTCGAGATCTTCCCGAATCCATGGAGTCGCTGATCGCGGACGGAGCGGACCTCACAAAAATCGACGGCATCGGGAAAGGGGTTGCCGAAAAATGCACCCAACTTGTTGAGACCGGCAAGCTGCGACAGCTCGACGAAATCCTCGAAGAAGTCCCCAAGACTGTCTTGGATCTCTTGAACATCCCCAAGATGGGTCCCAAAAAGGCAGCCGCTGTTTTCAACGAGTTGGGCATCGAAACTTTGGAACAACTGCAGGCCGCTTGCGAAGCCGGTGAGGTTCGTAACCTTTCCGGCTTTGGTGCCAAGACCGAACAGGCAATCCTTGACGGCATTCAAATCGCCGCCGCATCCAATGAGCGCATCCTTTGGGCGACCGCTGACAAATTAGCCGGTCGACTGCGCGAACACATGCTTCAATGCAAACAGGTCAAACAGCTGGAATTTGCCGGCAGCTATCGACGTGGCAAAGAGACGGTCGGCGATCTCGACATGTTGATCACCTCCTCCGATGTTGACAAAGTCATGGATCAGCTTCAGTCGTTTGACGAAATCACGTCCATTATCGTCCGCGGCGACACCAAGATGTCAGTGCGATTGGAAAACGAATTTCAAGTCGACTTGCGCGTGGTGCCCGCCAAATCGTTTGGCGCAGCTCTTCAGTACTTCACCGGCTCCAAAGAACACAATGTCGTCCTGCGCGGGCGAGCCAAACAACTTGGATTGCGAGTTAATGAATGGGGAGTCTATCGAGTCGATGGCGAAGAGCAGCAGTGGATCGCGGGGAAGACCGAAGCCGAGGTCTACGAATCAATTGACCTGCCTTACTTTGAACCGGAGATCAGGGAAGCGCGACATGAATTCGAATGGGCGGAAGCGAGTGAATTGCCCGACCTGGTTGACCTCGACGATATCGTCGGCGACCTTCACATGCACACAACCGCTTCGGACGGTAAGGCGTCCATCGAGGAAATGGCCAATGCGGCGCGAAAGCGGGGATTGAAGTACATCGCCATTACCGACCACTCGAAACGGGTCGCGATGGCCAACGGCCTGGACGGTGACCGCTTGCTGGCCCAATGGAAGGAAGTCGACAAAATCAACGAAATGGCGGACGATGACTTCCTGATCCTGAAAGGAATCGAATGCGACATCCTCGAAGACGGCAGTCTGGATCTGCCTGACAAGGTTCTTGCGAAAGCGGACTGGGTCGTAGCCAGCGTCCATTACGGCCAAAACCAACCCCGGCAGCAGATCACAGATCGCATTACGGGCGCCATTGCCCATCCCCATGTCAGCATGATCGCGCATCCGACGGGACGACTGCTAAACAAGCGGGAGCCTTATGACGTCGACATGAATGCCGTGTTTGATGCTGCCAAAGAGTACAACAAACTGCTGGAGCTCAACGCGAATCCTCGCCGCCTGGATCTCAACGACGTCTATTTGCTGGCCGCGAAAACCCACGGAATCCCAATTGTCATCAACACCGATGCCCACAAACCGATGGGGATGGACGACATGAGGTATGGGATCAAACAGGCTCGCCGCGGCTGTCTGACTGCCAACAACGTCGCCAACTCACGCAATTGGGATGAGATGAAAAAACTGATAGGGAATTCACGGTAAGCGGGTGTCCATTGTTTTGGACTTTATTCCGGGGCGTTGTAGAATGGGTTTGTGGGTAGGTCTGTTTCTGCGATCAACGCCGAGGAATCCAAAGCCCACTCCCATTGCGAAGCAGCTGCCTTTCAATCGTTCTTTCATGGCCAGGGGCACCGGATGAACGACTGCTGAGAATGAATTGAAGGTCAGTGCCGAAACTCGCGACTCCTTTTACCAGGAACAATCCCATGTCTGTTGGTTACCGCCAATTCCGATTTCGATCTTTTTCAGTATTGATCGGCATACTTTTGCTGATCGCCGCAAACCAGTCCCAAGCTCAACAATTGGGCCGTGGATCAGGAATCAGTTCGTCAAGACACCCAGGTGGCTCGGGCGGGTACTCCGTGCATGGTCATGGGAACAGCGTGCAGCATTCCGGCAATTATTCTCGCCATCATTCCTATCGCCCCTCGTACGCCTACAACTACCGAGATTACGGCTATATTCCAAATCGCAGCTCGACCTATTTAAATATTTCGCGGTACGGCGTCGGGTTTGGATATTATGACCGCAACGTTGGCATCAGCATCGGCACGTCGCGCTACTATCAACCTGGTAACCGGTACTACAATTCGCTGCCTTACGGCTACTACAATTATCCACTGACTCGCTATTACTCGTACCGTCCGTTCCTTGACAGCTCAAACTACGGCTGGCCGGATTACGGCGACGCATCGCCAGCCTTTTACCCTTCGGCCGCGTTGACACCGTCGGAATCGTTGGCGGCGCGTCAGTTGATGGGAGATGTCGCGGCGGCTCCCGAACTTCCTCAGACGGCATTGCCGATGCCTTTCATTCGCACGGCCGACGTTGCCGTGTCGGACCAGCGAAACGCCGAAGCCTCCTTCCGAAACGGCGACTATCAACAGGCTGCCCAGCTGGTTGGACAAGCGCTCATGTTGGACAACAACAATGGCCAGCTGTATTTGTTTTCGTCCCAGGCAAATTTTGCAATCGGCAATTACACGGCCGCGTTTCGGGATCTTGAAGATGCGACCACGTTGCTACCCGAGAATCAATGGGCTTTCGTGGTTAAAAACTTCCGTAGCGTTTATGGCAAGAACGATTATGTTGCGCAAACGGAGCGTCTTTCGAACCACATTGAACGCAATCCCGCCGACGGCGTTGCCTATACGCTACGCGGATATCATTTCGGCAGCTTGGGTTATCCGGAAGCCGCTGCCAGCGACTTGAAACAAGCGTTGGTGATCGATCCCGCCAACGAACTGGCGAGCCGTTTAATTGCGGTATTCGGCAGTCCGGATCAGCCCACGCCGGAACCTGAGCTCAATGATGCGGCACCCGCCGATGCGAATCCCAGCAAGGGAGAACTGCCCGAACCGGGTGGCCTGGAAGAAATCCAAGGCAGTGAGGTGTTGCGATTGGTTCCCGAATCGAAACCAGTTTCGCCCGAACTCACCGGTCCGCTGAAATAGAATTGTCGTGCGCCATTCGACGTCGGGTCGTCTAGAGTGAATCTGGCGGACGATGCGAGGTTTTACGACGAGCGACTTTGCGATGTTCGAAGGATTGCCAATCCGCTTACGCCAAGCGTCGCTGATGCCGCCAGACTTGGGACGAATCCTACCGGTCAGCCTTAATTGACGTCGACCGCGAAGTTGCAAAACGTCAACATGCTTCCATTGGGCATCATCGAAGCAACGCCGTGTTGAAGAATCACCACGTCCTGAATTCAGAAGATTGATTTTTCTCTGCTTTTTCGCCGGTTTCGCTGATTGGAATGCCGCTTGCGTTCTCCCCCTGTCGCTCACGTCACTGGGAGAACCAAATGTTCCATTCACGATCGCTCAAGCTAGTCTGCACCGCGTTGGCCCTTGTGATGGTCCATGGATTGTTCGTCGCACTTGTTTCGGCTGACAACAAACACAAAGGTCGTCACCGCGGCGGACACGGCTATGGCCATGGCTTCACAGGACTCGCGATCACACCTGCGGGGGTCGGCATCACTTTTCAGAATCGCAATTTTGGGATCGCGATTGCCCCGGGAACCGTCAGGTCCCTGTATCACGGCTATTCAGGGGGCGATGGGTACATCGACTCCAATCCTCACTTTGAGAGTCGCCCTTTTATCGCTGAGTCGGTTTATTCGCCGGCCATTGTCGGACCCACCATCGAGCCGACCGAATTTGGCCAATCGACCGCCTATCAACCGGTACCGGAACCAGCGGGTGTCGTGGAACGATCGTTTCTGCCGACTAATCCCGCCGCGAGCGGATATCAGTCCGCAGCTGAAACCGCGTTTCGGGACCGCGACTATTCAACATCTCTCAGAGCCATCCGGCATGCCTTGCTCGATGACCCAGAAAACGGATACCTTCACCTGTTTGCCTCGCAGGTTTATTTCGCGATAGGAGATTATGAAACCGCAACGGATGCAATCCTGGTCGCCACCGAGTTACTGGACCCCGCCGATTGGTTTTACGTGGTGAAAAACTTTCGCACGTTTTATCGTGGCAATGAATATGTCGAGCAGATGGACCAACTGAATCGCTACAGCAAAACCGACTCCCGTCGGAGTTTTGCCCAATCGCTGCAGGCCTATCACTTCTTTGGGCTGGAACACTCGGATGCTGCTTATCAAATCGCCCAGCAAGCCATCGATGTCAACCCGAACGATCGACTTGCCAGGATCCTATTGACGCAATTTCAACCAAGAATCGACGCCCCCGTTCCCCAAACGGTTTTGTCAAACGCGCAACCTGCGGACTCGAACGACCTGCCATAAAAACGTTGTGCGATACCTGATGGTTGCATTACCGACACAATGAAAAATTGACCGACCCCTTCATTGATTTTCGAGAGGAATATCATGTCCCACCACACCATGCAGACCGAAAGATACTGGCAAGCTCACGTCGAACAAGAGATCGCAACATTGCGAAGCCTGAAACGCGAGGAAGCGCGGAAATCGATCCGCACATTCGCTTACGTCGGTTTTTTCGCAGTACTTGTGACGTACGCCATTGTCACGATGCCGACCTGGCTGCCTCCCATCGTCGAATTCATGGAATACTACGGGGTCATCCCGATTCAACACATAAATTAATCATGCATCGTCAAGCTTAAGACTTGGAGTAGCCGGATTCGCCAGAATTCAAATTGCTCGGCCATTCACGGAAGTCTGGCGACTCCAGCTACTTCACCACCCTAATTCTCAGCGTTGACAATCCACTTGCATGAAGAGTCTTTTCTGGCTCACCCGAAGAATTGCCAATCGGGCTACCTCCAATCGACCGGCCACGTCGTCGATTGCACGATCGATTGGCAGTATTCGGACTGCAAACAATGGGCACTGAGTTGTTTGGCAATTTCCAACGGTGAATGGCAAACAAATCCGCCAATCGTCAATATCCTGAACCGCCGGCAGAAATCTTCTCGATCGGATGCCAGGTCGTTTTGACTTCGCAAAAGTCCCGGATGAAATAGGGACTCTCGCTGTCGGTTGAGCTCCAATCCACATCGAAAGATTTAACGCGTTTCACATTTTCCACCGCGAATTCCTCGATCGTTGTGTGCAGTTCCCGAGGAACGGCATCGCAGGCAATGGCATTGATGTCCATGTGCCTGGCGAAATGTTCAGCCAGTTCCTGTTTTGAGCCGGTCAACAGATTGATGACACCGCCTGGTAGATCGGAAGTGTGCAGCACTTCGGCAAACGTGATGGCCGATAGGGGCTTGGTCTCGGAAACCAAAACCACACAGCTGTTTCCCCCGGCAATGATCGGGGCAACCAGGGAAATCAAACCGAGCAACGGACTTTCCTCGTTGGCGACGACGAATACCACTCCGGTCGGCTCAAGCACCGAGAAATTGAAATGCGAAGACGCCACGGGATTAACGGAGCTGAAGATCTGTTGGTATTTATCGCACCAGCCAGCGTAGTAGATTAGTCGATCGACACTACGCGCAACTTCGTGGTTTGCTTGGGCGGCAGTCGAGCCCTGGGTTTGCAGTTCCGAGACAAATTGAGCAGTGCGGCCCTCCAGCATTTCAGCGATTCGATAGAGAATCTGGCTGCGATTGTAAGCGGATCGATTCCACCATCCGGGTTGCGCTTTGCGGGCGGCAACCACGGCGTTTCGGAGGTCTTTGCGGGAGCAGAGGCAGACGTTCCCCAGCGCAGCCCCATTTATTTTCGGACTGTAATAACGCCCTGACTCAGTGCGAGGAAAATTTCCATCAATATAGATCTTGTAAGTTTTTTGAACTTCAAGACGGTCGTCGGTTGGCTTACTGGATTTTGCCATGAGTCGTATTCGCTTGGTTAATTTGTGGTTGCGATGCGTGCACCGTTGGTGGTTCGGCAGTTTCGAATGGTTGCCCACGCGCCTACATTGTTGGCCGGGAAGCTGCCCATCCGGCGGCGCTATACTCGCAGGTAGGCGGCCAATCCGTGAAGCCCGCCTTCACGGCCGAATCCGCTTTCTTTGTATCCGCCAAACGGTGACGTCGGATCGAATTTATTGTAGGTATTTGCCCACACGACGCCGGCCCGCATTTGCGATGTCATGTTAAACACCCGGGACCCTTTGTCCGTCCAAACGCCGGCCGATAGTCCATACGGCGTGTTGTTCGCTTTCTTGATCACCTCGTCAACCGTGCGAAACGTCTGCACGGCCAGCACCGGTCCAAAGATCTCTTCCTGGGCGATTCGATTTGATTGCGCGACGTTGGTAAACAGGCAAGGCCGACACCAGTAACCTCGCTTGGGCAACGCGCAGTCAGTTTCAAAAAACTCGGCGCCTTCCTGCTTTCCGATCGCAATGTATTTTTCGATGGTCTCCAGCTGATCGCGCGAGTTGACTGCACCGACGTCGGTATTTTTGTCCAACGGTGAGCCAACTATCAGCGTCTGCATGCGATGCTTGAGTTTTCGAATCACTTCATCATGGACGGATTCTTGCACCAGCAGGCGGCTGCCGGCACAGCAAACGTGACCCTGATTAAAGTAGATTCCATTGACGACGCCCTCGACCGCCTGATCAATCGCCGCGTCTTCAAAAATGATATTCGCGGCCTTGCCTCCCAATTCCAGCGTGCATCGTTTCCCGGATCCCGCGATCGACTTTTGAATGATCTTTCCGACAATGGTTGACCCGGTGAACGCGATCTTGTCGACGCCCTTGTGATTGACGATTGACGCTCCGACTTCGCCATGCCCCGTCACGATGTTGACCACGCCCGGCGGCAGATCGGCTTGCTGGATGATCTCGGCCAATTTCAACGCGGTCAGGGATGTGGTCTCGGCGGGCTTGAGCACCACCGTATTCCCGGTCGCGAGTGCGGGAGCGATTTTCCAGGCTGCCATCAGAAGTGGAAAATTCCAGGGGATAATCTGGCCCGCCACGCCCAACGATTCGGGAGTTCGATTGGGAAACGCATAATTCAGTTTGTCGGCCCAACCGGCGTAGTAAAAAAAGTGGGCAGCGGCAAGCGGAATATCAATGTCCCTCGATTCGCGAATCGGTTTGCCACCATCCAGCGTTTCAATCACGGCAAGTTCACGGGCTTTTTCCTGAATTAATCGAGCGATTCGAAATACGTATTTTCCTCGCTCGGCATGGGCCATTTTGGACCACGTTTTGTCGTACGCCGAGCGCGCAGCCTTCACCGCTTTGTCGATGTCTTTTTCGTTGGCTTCCGAAATCTCGGCGATCGGTTCCTCGTTCGCCGGATTGACGGATTGGAATTTCTCGCCGCTCAACGAATCCTGAAACTTTCCGTTGATAAACAGGCCGTAGGATTTTTCCAACTGCACATGAGCGGTACTTTCGGGTGCTGGATCAAGATCCCAAGTGTCGGCGACCCCGCTGGCGGTTTTTTCCATATTGGACGTTCCTAAGATTTTTAAACGTGTCCTTTTGACAACGCACCAGTTGTATCAGTCGATTGAAAAATAGTCGGCGGACTGGTAGGCACCGGTTTGCTGTTTCCTGATCTGCATGAGCACATCGTTAGCCAGTGAACTGGCTCCAAAACGAAACCATTGGTTTGTCAGCCACGCGTCGCCCAAAGTCTCTTTCACCATGATCAGGTAATGGAGCGCGAGTTTCGACTTGGAAATCCCTCCGGCTGGCTTCATGCCGACCATTTGGCCCGTTTTAAAATAATGGTCCCGGATCGCTTCCAACATGACCAGCGTGACGGGCATCGTCGCGGCAGGTTGGATTTTGCCCGTGGAGGTTTTGATGAAATCCGCTCCTGCGGCGATGGCGATTTCACTCGCGTGCCTGACTTTGTCGAAAGTTCCCAGTTCGCCCGTTTCGAGAATGACTTTCAAGCGGGCCGTCTGGCAAGCGTCCTTGATTTCTGCGATTTCATCGTAAACGTATTGGTAGTCCCCGGCGTGGAAACGCCCGCGCGAAATTACCATATCGATTTCATCAGCGCCTTGTTCGATCGCCAGCTTGACGTCCGCAAGTTTGATTTCCAGGGATGTATTGCCACTGGGGAATGCCGTCGCGACCGAAGCGACCTTGATACCCGATTGGCCAAGCTCCTTTTTGGCCAGCGATACAAAGTTCGGATAAACGCAGACCGCGGCGACAGTCGGCAGGCCATCAACCGCATCGTGAAGGTGACAAGCTTTGTAGCACAGCTGGTGGACTTTCCCCGGCGTGTCCATACCTTCCAATGTGGTCAGGTCAATCATATTGAGAGCCATTCTCAGACCCTTCATTTTGGCAGCCGTTTTAATACTGCGTTGGGTAAAACGACTGGCCCGCTCCACGACACCGACCTGATCGACAGGCGGCGACGACAAGGGGAAGGGTTGGTTAGCGGTGGGCATGGGGGCGGTTTTCGAAGCTGATCATGGATACGTCGCAAAAGAAATTTTGATGGAGTCCCATTCTAACATGGCGGACTTGCAACGAAACGCCAAAGGGCACGTCGCGGTTACAACTTCCGCTCCCCCTTTCACCGTGTGACGTCACGCAGAGGCGAACCAACCCTTATTGGTCAGCCGGATGGACGTTCGTCGTCTGCGATTCGACGGCATCAGCGATCGTTTCGACGTCTTGTATCGCTGTCGAGTCAATGGTAGGAGAAAACGCGCGCTCCAATCGCTGCCTCGATTCCTGCAACATCCTTTTGACGAACAGCCACATCCCCGTCGTCAAACCAAACAGGACGAAGGCAGCAATCAATGCCATGCGGCCCAATTGTCTGCTCAAATCAATGGCAGGTGCAACAATTGAAGCGTGTTCTTCGACCGCGAAAACGACCAGGCCAGTATTTCGTCTTTGCGGCGGTGAAGTTCCCGGATCACTGGAACCTTCACCGGCCTGCGATCCGTGGGGTCGCCGGATTTCCATCGTTACCGGCGCTTTCGCCACGATCGACGGGCGGTCATAACTGGCCGCTTGTCCCAAATGAGTAGCCCCGACCGGATCCAAAAACAGGTGTTTCGAATTGACAAGGTTGTCCAGTTCCACTCGACAGCGGATCAATTCGTCGGGAATCGTTCCATAGTCTGTCAGGACAACGGGAAACAGCGGGTGCTCCAAAACGACTCCCCGATTGTCACCCTCGCGCGTATCCACCATCATCGCGTAATGCGTATTGAAGTTCTCAAACTCAATCAAATTCCCCAAGTCAACGGTGACCGCCACAATGCCGGCAACCTTGCCTCGACGAACAATGGGGGCGGAGAACGCAATCTTCCACTTGTTTGATTGTTCCGAGATAAACGACGCAGACAGGTGCGGACGGTCAATGATTTGACGGTCCTCGATCGCCTCGGACACATCATACTGCACACGGCCGTCCAAATCCGTTTTCAGGTCGGTTGGCAAGCCAGTGAAATACGTCCGGTAGGCATAATTGTTACCCAACGTTTTGTTGTCTTTCCGAAACGCGGAGGCGATCTGGTTTCCATAACGGTCACAGACAAACCAGCTTGCCGCCGGAGGATAGTCGCGGGTTGCGTTGAACAACCGTTCTTCCAGGAACGGCTGAAGCGTTTTTCGCAAATCGTTGTCACGAAACTCCGCCCGTAAAAGTCCGATCGCTTCGATCGGTTCCACGTTATCGCGCGAATTCGTGTGAGGGTCAGCAAGTGACCTTCTTGACTCAAGGAGAGCCGGATCGTCAATCACTCGATCAAAGGCGGGCAGGAAAGAGCCCTCATCTTGCGTTAACTGGTAAACAACTCGAAAGTACTCGTCGATCTGCTCCGCCGCACTACGAGCAGCCAACTTCGCTGCATATTTATTGCTTTCAACCGATGTACTGGTGATCTCGGTCTGCGTGCGGTCGACAGCCTTACGAAAGGCAAACCAACCGAATGAACTCATTACGCCGACCAGCAAGAGCGGTCCCAACAAACCAAGAATCATCAGCGGCCGACGAGCCTTTGCCAACTCACGCTGCCTCAGCGCCAACATAACACTCTGGACGTTGCTGAATCTTCGATGGGGATCAACCGCGATGCAGCGATCAATAATCTCCGCCAGTGCGCGATCGACGCCTGACAACAAACGATGATCGGTCGGTTTCGGCGCATTCAGCAGCCCATGACGATACGTTTCCAAACGAGCGCCAATCTCCTGCTTGCTGTCAACCCGTGCCGCCAAATCCGCCGAATAATACGGCGGTTGACCGGTCAACATGCTATACAGCAGCGCGCCCAATCCATAAACATCCCAGCGGGCGTCGGGAGCAGCGTCCAGGCTGGCCTGTTCCGGCGCCATATAAAACAACGTCCCCAACGCCGCCGTTTCGTCGGAACTCAGTCGCGATTGCCCAAAGTCAGCGACCCTCGGTTTACCATCCTGATCCAGTAGCACGTTTCCCGGTTTCAGGTCGCAATGCAGAATCCCTCGGTCGTGCAAATGCATCATTCCAT
Source organism: Pirellulaceae bacterium (assembly GCA_942492215.1). Classification (GTDB taxonomy): domain Bacteria; phylum Planctomycetota; class Planctomycetia; order Pirellulales; family Pirellulaceae; genus Mariniblastus. The sequence continues at coordinate 201,624 of CALODY010000019.1, read as the reverse complement.
TGACGAGTTCTTGAAAAAGTTCGACGGCCTCGCTGACGGGCAGGGTCGAACTCTCCTTCAATCGCTCCTCCAGTGAACCGTGTTCGATAAAATCCATGACGTAGTAAGGTGGGTCAGCATCCCATCCGACGTCCAGCAGTTGAACCACATAGCGATCGGCTGCCAGGGCAACCAGCTTCTCCACTTCGCTGGACAGAAGCTTGACATCCGAAGCGGACCGGCCGGTGTAGAATTTGATGGCGACGCGACGACCCGTTTTCAAGTTGCTGCCGGACCAAACCTGACCAAACGCCCCGCTACCCAGAAACCGCTGCAGCTTGTACCCAGGCACTTGGGTCGGCGGACGCGTCGGCTCGAGACTGAGTTCCAGCGCGCGACGCATTTCGTCTGTGGATTGGTGTTGGGTTCGGTCCAGTGCCATCGAGTCAGTTCTTTAAAGACTGAAACAGATTTCGATTTACGTGCAGTATATCGGACAAAACCAAAGTTGGCTGTTGGACCATGGAATGCTGGCAATCGTGGTATTGAAGATGCGAAAAGTGTTACCGAGGCCAGATTTTTTCAATGGGTCACCAATTCAATGATGAAAACCGATGCCATGATTGCATCTCAGTCGGGACACGAATTGGAACAGCTCGGAGAAGCGGTTGTTTGACCCGGGATTTTTGTGCTGCTGTCAAACTCGATCGCGAACGGCTCGCCGGCTGTACCACCACGAGAAGAGCAGCAATCCAATCAGGATCGCTTCGACGATGAACAATCCCAGAATCGGTTCGTTGCCCCAGCGATTGAAGATCGTCAATCCAACGGCCATCGTCGCAAAACTTCCCACGAACGTCATCGGTATCACAATGAGGGAAATGCAGGCTCGCTCCGAAACGCTCGAAATCCCCGCTCGGGAAACGGATTTGATCGTGGTCCACCAAACCAAAGCCATCAAAACACAGAACACACCCGCGGCAAAGATGGCCCCGCCCTCATCTCGATTGGGCGTTTGAAACACAATCGCCATGGGCAACTGTACGAGAAAAACCAGGCTAAAAAAATCGACGAGGTAGATTTTGACCGGTCGTTTGCGCAACTTGGAGGCTTTGTCGATCGTATGCAGGACCCAACCCGCAAAAATGACCGGCAAAAAGATAAACAACAATAGGAAAAAAATTCCAATCAGATGCACAACACGGACCTGCTCGTTTGAAGAAATGGTAAAAGCTGATGTCTGAGTCGCGTTCGCGATCGCTCCAGCATACCAATAAAGACCACACGATTTGATCGAGGCGAACGAACGCCTGTTGGTATGAAGATTCCATTAACAAAGCGCCGTCGACTGGTTTCTCTTCTCAATCATTCCAGGTTCGCAGATGGTTTGTATTTCCGGGAATTGATGTCGGAAACCTGCCTGCGTCCTTGCCTGCTTTATTAAATCGATTCCTATCTGCAGACTTCGCGAACGTGCGTGTTCAGCAATTCGCAGATGCCATCGGTTTATTCGTACAATTCCTAACACGTTTTTTCCTTAATTACGTTGCCCTCGAAGTCCCCTGATTGACTTTGCCAATCCACCAAAGCAAACTCAAGCTGGCATGTCCGAGGGCACAGCGAGAATTGTTACGCGGGCAGAAACGGTACCCATCGTTTCCCTGTGGAGACACGGATACATTATGGACGTCCAAATTTTTCCTTGCCAATTTCGGCTCACAGAACCTACGACGGTAAAATTCATCATGAGATTCATTTGCAGTTTCCTTTGCCTCACAGTTTTCGCCATCTCGACGGGTCTCGCCCAGGAAAAAGCCGTTGACAAAGGAGATTCAAAAATCGATTCGGCGTTGTTGGCCGGACTAGAATTCCGCAGTATCGGCCCTGCTTTGATGTCAGGCCGGATCGCCGACATTGCCGTCGATCAAAACAACCCCAACATCTGGTATGTGGGCGTCGGATCAGGAAACGTTTGGAAAACCACCAATGCTGGCACGACGTTTGAACCGATTTTCGACTCGTACGAATCGTACTCGATTGGTTGTGTCACGATTGATCCCGGTCGCAGCAACACGATCTGGGTAGGAACCGGCGAAAACGTGGGCGGCCGACACTGCGGATTTGGAGACGGAGTTTACGTAAGCCACAATGGCGGAAAAAGCTTTACGAACATGGGCCTCAAAAAGTCCGAACACATCAGTAAGGTCATTGTTCATCCCAACGATTCAAACGTCATTTTCGTCGCGTCCCAAGGCCCGTTGTGGTCGCCTGGTGGCGAAAGAGGACTCTTCAAATCCATCGACGGCGGCCAATCCTGGTACAGCGTCTTGAGCAAAGGCGAATATACGGGAGTCACGGATATCGCGATGGATCCTCACGATCCGAAAATCATGTATGCGGCAACACATCAACGACATCGCACGGTATGGGCGCTGCTGAATACGGGTCCCGAATCGGGTATCTATAAATCGAACGATGGCGGCGAAACCTGGAACGAACTTAAAACGGGCCTGCCGGGAGGTGACAAAGGCAAAATCGGCCTGCAAGTCTCTCCGCAAAAATCAAACGTCGTTTACGCCACCATTGAACTTCCCAATCGCGAAGGGGGGTTTTATCGCAGCGAAGATTTCGGCAACAGTTGGAGCAAGATGAGTGATTTCGTCAGCGGCGGAACCGGCCCCCACTACTACCAGGAGATCTACTGCGATCCACATCGTTTCGATGTTGTGTACCACGCCAACGTTCAATTGGGTCGGACCGAAGATGGCGGGAAAACCTGGGAAACCGTTTCCAAAAATACCAAACACGTGGACAACCATGCGGTTGCGTTTAGCCCAACAGATCCTCAGTTTCTGTTGGTCGGTTGCGATGGAGGTTTGTACAAGTCCTACGATTACGCGGCCAGCTACCAGTTTTGCGGTAATCTGCCGTTGACCCAGTTTTACAAAGTCGATGTCGACTACGATTTTCCTTTTTATCATGTTGTCGGCGGAACCCAGGACAACAATACGCAATACGGACCGACACAGACGAACAATGTGCAGGGTATCCTCAACTCCGATTGGCGGATCACGATTGGAGGCGACGGGCACGACAATGCAATCGACCCGGAAGACCCCAACATCATGTACTGCGAATCCCAGCAAGGCTACATTCGCCGATACGATCGGCGTACCGGCGAGTCCGTCGATATCCGACCAAGACCGGGTGCTGGGGAAGCCGACTTCCGTTTTAACTGGGATGCTCCGATCCTGATCAGCCCGCACGACCACAAGCGAATCTATTTTGGCTCCAAGCACCTTCACCGCTCGGATGATCGCGGCGATTCATGGGAAAATGTCAGTCCCGATCTGTCACGGAATACGAACCGGTATGAGTTAAAGATGATGGACCGCGTTTGGGGAATTGATGCCGGATTTGACTTGCTGGCCATGTCACAATTCGGAAACATCACATCGATTAGTGAGTCGCCCGTTGTCGAGGGCCTGCTTTACGTTGGCACGGACGACGGCTTGATCCACGTTTCCGAGGACGCGGGAGAGAACTGGCGCAAAATTGATCAAATCTATGGTGTCCCACAGTATGCGTTTGTCAATGATATCAAGGCGGACAAACATGATCCGGATACGGTTTACGCTTGTCTTGACGATCACAAAACCGGGGACTACCAGCCTTACTTGATCAAGAGCACCGATCGCGGAATGACCTGGAGCTCGATGGTTGGCGACTTGCCCGACCGCCACCTTGTCTGGCGAATCGAGCAGGACCACGAAGTCAAGGACCTGTTTTTCCTGGCGACGGAGTTTGGAATTTATGTTTCGCTGAACGGTGGTGAGAATTGGATCAAACTAAAAGCCGGTCTTCCAACGATACCGTTCCGTGATTTGGCCATTCAAAAACGCGAAAACGATCTCGTCGGCGCCTCATTTGGCCGGGGATTCTTCGTTTTGGATGACTATTCCCTCTTACGCGAACTTAGCGAAGAAGCGATCAAAGACAACGAGTTTCAACTTTTTCCCATCCGAAGGACTTTTTGGTACATTCCGGAAGACAAACTGGGCGGTCCCCTGGGGTCTCAGGGCGACAGCCTGTTTCGCACGCCGAATCCCGAATTCGGCGCGACGTTCACCTATTTTGTACGTGACGAACTAAAAACCAAAAAGCAATTGCGTAAAGAAAAGGAAGCTGAAATCGCCAAGCAGGGAGGTAACGTTGCGATTCCCGAATGGGAGGAACTGCGAGCCGAAGAACTTGAGGAAGCTGCCAAGATCTATTTCAAGATTTATGACTCTTCAGGTGAACAGGTCGCCCGCGTCGAGGGCAAAACTGAAAAGGGAATCCACCGGACGACTTGGAATCTCCGCTATTCAAACTTCCCCAATGGCCGAAGTGGTCCACTTGTGGCGCCCGGCAATTACATGGTGCAGGCTTTTAAATCCGTCGGTGGCGAGGACTCGAAAATCGGCGCTGAACAAACCGTCGAACTCGTCTCGATTGTTGAACCTGCACTCGAGGCACAGAATCACGGAGAAACCGTAGAATTCCTCAAGGACCTTGCCGCGTTACAAAATGTGGTCGAGGCAACCAACGATTCACTGACCAAGGCTCTGGAGCAAATCGAAGCCTCCAAGGCTGCGATCGAAAAGAGTCCGATGGGGACCGCCGAATTGAGCAAAGAGGCCAGACGGTTAGAGTTGGCGATGAAAGAAATCAGCATTTCACTCAACGGCGATCCGATTTTGAATGAGAAGTACGTTGAGGCCGTGCCCTCAATTCGGGATCGAATCCGTGGCGTATTGTTTGGCTCGATGCGAAATACTTATGGAATCACCCAAACGCAGCGCGAACAAGCTGAAATTGGACGTTCCGAGTTCGCGGAAGTGTCTTCCAAGATTAAAGAGTTGCTCGCCAACGACTTGAAGCAATTTGAGGACCGTCTTAACGAAGCTGGAATTCCCTGGGTCGCCGGACGATCCATTCCGGATGCAAACCAATGAGATGAACTGAAATTCCCGTTTGTGCAGATTCGATCATGCTGGCGGGCAAAAACCTGAAGAAAAGCTTTCGCTGGGATGCAGAATTTTTTCCGTATTCATGCGATGATGGAGGTTCACGAGCCGTTTTTTAGTGAACAGGATCAAGAATCCGGATTTGCAGGGATCAAACATGCCATTGCGTCGCTTTTCAAGAGTTTTTGTTGTTTTTTTCGCACAACTTCTGTTCTGCGGTTATCCGATCGGGACGGGCAACACCGCCTCAGCCCAGTCCGTGGAAGTGGTTGTGCTTGACGAGCAAAACTGGGATCAATTCGCGCCGATCGGCAAAGAGGTTGATGCGATCTACGGCGACATCGTTCTTCGCAACGATCAAATCATAGCGGTCATTGCTCGACCGGTGGCGGGGCGAAATGCGAACCTCACTGTAAAAGACGTCGGAGCCGCCGTTATCGACTTGACGTCGCGCGATCAACCCAATGACCAGTTGAGCTGTTTTTATCCGGGCGGAAGAAGTCTGACGTTTCACGATCCTGAAGCGATTCAGGTCCAAGTGTCTGGGAATGGCCAACTCAGTGATTCCGAGTTGCCCTGCCAATCAGACGAAGCCGTGGAGATCGTCTTTCAAGGCGAGACTGCCAAATCGGCGGCGCCCGTTGAGCTACGTTACCGCCTGGAGTCCGGCGACGCCTTTTTAACCGTGACCACCTCGGTGCAAAATACAACCGAGGAACCGCTGGCCTTCGATAAGATGGACTCCATTCGCGCCGACCGCACGTTCGCGGTTCAGGTTTCTGACGATAAACGGCTGATTAGCGCCTACGACCCATGGTTCCATCAAGCCTACGGCATATTTGCGGCGGGAGAATATCCGCAGATCATCTTTGAACGAGATCGCAACAAAAAAAAAGTTGTGTGGAAATATGCGGGCGAGGCAGACGAGGCACAAGAAATCGCGTCGGGTGAGTCGGTGACCTGGTCTCGCCACCTGATGCCCGCGCGCGACCCGCTACAACTGGGGACCGTCGTTGACAACATCCTCGAATCGGAAGGCAAAAACATTGAAAGAATTCCGGTCACCCTTGAGGTGACAGACGGAACGGCACCCGTGAAATATGCGAAAGTCGTTTTGCGTCGCGGTGGCCGCTATTACGCGGATGCCCAGACTGATGACAGCGGCAAATTGGTGGCCAGTCTACCCCCGGACAATTACGGAATTGTTGCCACTGCCGAAGGTCGCGAACGATTCGAGATCGGACTGATCGTCAACAAGGCGTTCAAATCCATCTCTCCGAGACTTGAAATGGAAAAACTTGGCGTGATCAAGGGAGTCGTCACCGACAGTCAAGGAAAGCCGCTGCCGTGCAAGATCGGATTTTATGGGATGGACAAAACATCCGACCCGTTTTTTGGCCCGGACAGTCTCGCGACACCACTTCAAAACATTGTCTATTCCGCAGACGGGACGTTTCAGCAGCCGATCGGACCAGGCCAATATGAAGTGATCGTCAGCCACGGTCCGGAATACGATGCCGACATTCAGCCAGTCGAGGTCCGAAGAGGCGAGGTTGTTTCGATTGAATCGAAATTAGAGCGATCGGTCGACACCACGGGCTGGGTGAGTACCGAATTTCATAGCCACTCTTCTGAATCAGGTGACAATACCAGTGATCAGCGTGGCCGAGTCTTGAATCTGTTGGCTGAGCATATTGAGTTCGCCCCCTGTACCGAGCACAACCGCGTGGACAGCTACGTTCCGCATTTGGAAGCGTTGGGCGCCCTGGACCAGTTGGCGACGTGTCCGGGAATCGAACTCACTGGTTCGCCGCTGCCCATCAATCACCAGAATGCGTTTCCTATGATTTTGCGGCCGAGAACTCAGGATGGCGGTGGGCCGACAACGCACATGGATCCGACGGTTCAGATTGAACGACTCAAATTCTGGGACGACAACAGCGAAAAGCTGATGCAGATGAACCACCCGAATCTGATTTCGATATTGGGTGATCGCGATTCAAACAACGAAGCCGATGAAGGATTTGAAAGAATGTTCGGCTTTGTTGATGTTGTTGAGGTACACCCTTTGGCCAGCGTTTTTGACGAAGTCACGGAACTGCCTCAGCCGGGAAAGGGAGGCAACGTGGTTTTCAATTGGATGCAGCTATTGAATCAAGGCTATCGGATCCCCGGCGTCATCAATGCGGACGCCCATTATAATTTTCATGGTTCGGGATTTCGCCGAAACTTCGTGCGTTGTTCGACCGACGAACCTGCAGAGATTGACACGATGGAAATGGTTCGCAATTCCTCTGCAGGTAAAATCGTGATGAGCAATGGACCGTTCCTTTCGGTTCAGGCGCGCGGAAATTCGCTGGCAGAGAACAGTGAAATTTCCGCCCAGATCGGGGATGAGATGGCCGTTGACCAAGCCAGCGTCAAATTGGATGTCAAAGTTCAATGTCCCAATTGGCTGGACATCAATCGGGTTCAAGTCGTTGTCAACGGGCGACTGGTTCCCGATCTTGATTTCACGCGTCGGGAAACCGAAGGCATGTTTTCCAATGACGGTGTTAAATTCGAACAGACAATCGAAGTCCCTCTGAAGGAGGACGCCCACGTGATCGTGATTGCTGCTGGCGAACGCCTTAAACTGGGCCGCGTCATGGGCCCGGTTCATGGAGAGTTGATGCCGATTGCGATTTCCAATCCAATCTATATCGATGTGGACGGAGATGGGTTCCAGCCAAACAAAGACACGCTCGGCGCTCCTATCCTCATGCCGACCAAACAGTAAAATCAGGCCAAACAAGGACAATCTTTGAATCCTATCGAGATTCAGGCAGTCGTATTTGACATGGATGGCCTGATGTTTAACACGGAAGATCTTTACGACAAAGTCGGGCAAATTCTGCTCGCCCGCCGAGGCCACGAATTCACTCGAGACTTGAAGCTCAAAATGATGGGCCTGCCCGGAACGTCCGCATTCGAGGTGCTTTGTCGCGAAATCGGACTTGATGAATCCATCGACGCGCTCCAAGAGGAGTCCGATGTTATTTTTCGCGAGTTGCTGCCGTCGGGCATCAAGACGCTGCCGGGTTTGGAAAAACTGTTGACACTGCTGGAGCAAAAGAGAGTTCCCAAAGCAGTGGCCACCAGCAGCCATCGCCAATTTGCCGAACGAGCCTTGGGGATGTTTGATTTGAAACCGCGTTTCGAATTCGTGCTGACGGCTGACGACGTCGCGCAAGGGAAACCGCACCCGGAGATTTACTTGACCGCCGCACAGCGGTTACACGTCCAACCGGCCAAGATGCTGGTCCTGGAAGACAGTTGGAACGGTTCGACCGCTGCCGTCGCCGCTGGAGCATTCACCATTGCCATTCCTACCATCCATAGCCGGGAACTGGACTTTCACCATGTCAGTCACGTTGCCGAAGCGCTCGACGATGAAGAGATTCTGAATCTATTTACAGCGCGCGACTCGCAAAGGTTTGCCCCCAAGAAAATGAATCCCTAAACGGACGTATGTGAAGCGTATCGGCGTAAAGGGATCACGCACGACCGATGATCATTCTGCGCATCAAGAATCGGTCAGCGTCAACCGGCGCCGCCTTGCTTTTCTTGCTTTGTCCTTCCTGTTTCATTGCCAAACATTGAAGAATGAATGCGGGTTTCGAAACTCGCGACTCGAGGCCACGGGAAATCCTCCCTGGCGGAAAACCTGTGCTTGCTGTTGTCGGGCTGTGATTGGAACACTCGCGTACATGAGGGCTGGTATTGAAGACCCGTTTCGGTTTTCATAGAGGGCTCGCAACAAACGGGAAACGAGACGCGAAGCGAAACTCTGGCGGCTCGTGCGGCGTTTTCCACGACAACTCAATTTACTCCATCCATCCTTTAGATTTTAAAAATGGACGCACCGATCGCAGTCGTACTCGCCGCGGGTAAAGGCACTCGCATGAAGTCTGAACTTCCCAAGGTGTTGTGTCAGGCCAACGGCCGCACGCTCGTATCTTACGTTTTGGATGCGTTGCAGGACGCGGGAGTGGCCGGGTTTGTGGTGGTCGTTGGCTACCGCGCCGATTTGGTGGAAGCGGAACTGGCCGATGCCGGTGCGACCAGGTTTGCTTTGCAGTCGGAACAACTGGGGACCGGGCATGCCGTAATGATGTGCCGGGAGGCGTTGGCAGAACATGACGGACCGGTTGTGATCGTCGCCGGGGATTCCCCCATGTTGCAATCGACTTCGATCAAGTCTTTGTTGGATGAATTTGAGCGAACGCGGCCGGCGTGCATCCTGGGAACGTTGATTCATGATGACCCAACGGGCTTGGGCCGCATTGTGCGGGACGACTCCGGGAATTTCAATTGCATTGTCGAACATAAAGACGCGACCGAAGCGCAGCTCCAGATTCGTGAGGTCAATATGAGCACGTACGTGTTTGATTGCCAAAAAATGCTGGTAGCGTTGGATAAACTCACCAATGACAATCGCCAGCAGGAGTATTACATCACCGATGTTCCCGGTATTATGCTGGATGAGGGTGAGGATGTTCGGGCGCTACCGGTGCTTAAACCGATCGAGGCCCTGAGCGTCAATACGGTCGAGCATCTTGCCGAAGTCGAGCGAGCAATGCGAAACCGGTCTACAGACCCTCCCAACTCGTAACTCAAGACCGAGTCCATTCAAAAGATGTCGATTCATGCCTGAACTCAAGATCTTCAGTGGCCGGGCAAATCCCGTGCTTTCCAGAAAAATCGCGGAATTCCTGAACCTTGAGCTTGGTCAGTGCAAGTTCTCCACGTTTCCCGATGGCGAGTTTCATTGCAAGATCGAGGATGTTCGAGGACGCGACGTGTTCTTGATACAGCCGACTTGTCCACCGGTCAACGACAACCTGATGGAATTGTTGATCATGATCGACACTTGCCTCCGGGCGAGTGCCGAGCGGATTACGGCCGTCATTCCGTATTTTGGATACGCCCGGCAGGACCGCAAAGACGAAGGCCGAGTTCCGATTACGGCGAAACTGGTCGCGAACATGATCACCCGTGCCGGAGCGGATCGAGTCCTGGCGATGGACCTCCACGCTGCCCAGATTCAGGGATTTTTTGATGTACCGGTCGACCATTTGTATGCTGCCGGCGTGTTGAATCAGTATTTTCTTTCGCTCAACATCCCCCATCAGGATTTGGTGATTGTGAGTCCGGATGAAGGAAGCATCAAACGGGCCGTGGGGCACGCCAAACGTTTGGGCGGTGAGATTGCCATCATTGATAAGCGTCGCCTATCGGCGGAATCGGTTTCTCAAGAGAACATCATCGGCGGTCCGATTGAAGGAAAAATTGCGTTGATGTTTGACGATATGATTAGCACGGCAGGTTCGATCTGTGGGGCTGCTGAACTGGTCAGAAAACACGGTGCGGCCGAAATTCACGTCGCGGCAACGCACGGCGTATTTGCCGGCCCGGCAATCGAGCGTTTGAGACAGGCTTCGATTGACAGTATTGTGGTGACGGACAGCATCCCGCTCTTGCCCGAAAACGATCTGCCCAACCTCAAAATCCTCAGTGTTGCGACGATTCTTGGTGAGGCCATCAAGCGAATTCACCAGCATAAGTCGATCAGTGCGATATTTTCCGGCAGCTGAGAATCGCCAAATTCCAGGGCGGCGATCGGAATTTTTCCTCGGTCGAATTCGCAAGACCTCCTGAAATCCCGCAACATCGATGTTGGAATTTTCGGTAGCCCAACCAGATTATGGCGTCGTTCCGCCAGACAGGATTGTGGGATTGAACGTCTTTCCCGTGGCGATGCAACCTATCGTCGCGTGTTCAAGAAGTGGATTCCGTTGTCATCTTTGTTGTTCGGGCAACTCACGGGCGTTATGATATTCGGAGCTTCGAACCACTCACCACGGTGCCAGCCCTATGTCGATCATTCATGATGAATCATCGAGTCCCGATGACCCACGTTTAACCAAAATTGTTAAATCGAGCTCGGATAGTTTTCCCCTCGAGGACCTGCTCGGTGATCTGCCCAAAAAAGTCGGCCGGTATCACGTCCTTGAGTTGATTGGTCACGGCGGACTTTGTTTCGTCTTGAAGGGATTTGATTCTCGGCTGGAGCGACCGGTTGCGATCAAGATTCCGCGATTGGACCGGCGAATCGATGAAAGTGTCTGGCGAGAATTGTTGCACGAAGCCCGTAGCGTCGCCAAGCTGCGCCATGAGTCGATCATTTCAGTCATTGATGTCGAGCAAGAGGAAGACGGAACTCCTTACGTCGTGATGGAATTTGTCGATGGAACGAATCTACATAATTATTGGATGGGGCAACGGTTTGATCTTCGACTGGCATTAAAAATTATCCGTCAAATCGCGGTGGGCCTGAAGTTCATTCATGAGCATGGCATGGTTCACCGCGATCTCAAGCCAACCAACATCATCATTGACCGCAAACTGAATGCCCGCATCGCGGATTTTGGTTTGGCCGTTGAGCTGAATTCGTTGCAGGCTGCGACCGGAAAATGTTCCATTGCCGGGACATCGAGGTTCATGTCACCGGAACAACTCAGCGGAGAAACGCATCGAATCGACGAGCGGACAGATTTGTGGGGTTTGGGTGTAGTCATCTACTGGATGTGTTCGGGCGACTATCCCTTTTACGGCTCAAGTTTTGTCGAACTTCATGAGCAAATAAAGACCCAATCGCACCGGCATCTCGATCAGAGCAACTCCAAAGTTCCGACAGAGCTGGATCGAATCTGCCGGAAGTGTTTATCGGAACTGATGCGGGATCGCTACGCTTCGGTGGATGCATTTCTCGAAGATTTGGAATCGCTGGAATCGAATACCGGCCCGGGCTTGGATTCAGCAAGGCCAGCAACCGGTAATAAGCTAGACAGTGAATTGCAGAGTGAAATCACGAATTACGATCGGGGAGCACAGGCGGCCACTGTGGTTCCGAAATGCCTGCGACCGTACGACGAAAACGATGCGGGATTCTTTTTGGAGTTGCTGCCCGGGCCGAAGGATCGCTGGGGAAACCCTGAGTGTTTGCGATTCTGGCTCAGTCGTTTCGACGGAGCGATTGGACAATGTTCCCATGGTCTGCTTTACGGTCCGTCGGGGTGTGGAAAAACTTCATTCCTCAAGGCGGGACTAATTCCACGACTATCGAAGAATGTCGAGGTTGTGTATCTGGATTGCGTTTCGCAACCAACGGAAAATTGCCTGGTCACGTTGCTGGCGAAGCAATTGCGCCTTGGAGCAGCTTCCGATTGGGAGCTTCACAACTTGGTGAGGCACGTTCGCGAAGGTCAATACTTGTCGGCAAATCGACAGTTATTGATCATCCTGGACCAATTTGAGCATTGCCTGTCTCAAAACGCAGACATTGCAACGTCCGAACTGGTTCGTGCGTTAAGACATTGCGATGGGAATCGAATCAGTTGCTTGATCAGCGTCAGGGACGACTATTGGACGCGGACTCAGGAATTTCTCAGGCTGTTGGAAGTTCAGATTCAGGATGGTCGCAACTCGCAGGCCATGCAATTGCTTGACGCGCGGCACGCGACAAGTGTTTTGATCTCTTTTGGCAGAGCCTACGGTTCTATCGCGGATGATCCCGCCGAGATGGACCCGCAAAAACGAAAATTTGCGGAAAACGCGATCGCCGCCATTTCGGAGGAAGGCAAAGTCAATTGTGGCCATCTGTCAATTCTGGCCTCGGTTGCCGCTGGCCGGCCTTGGTCCCGCGACATGCTGGGGAGCCTTGGTGGTTGGCAAGGCATTGTCATTCGTTTTATGAATGAGACTTTTTCATTTGAAACTGCTGCGGTTTCGAGGAAAAGACTGTTGAAGCAGGTCCTGGCGATTGTCGAGAGTCTATTGCCAACCGTCGGTTCGCGCGTCACAACCCAATCCCGAACCAATCATGAATTGGTGGCTGCGTGTCCCGTTGGTACAACGGCAGAGGAATTCCAGGATTCCATTACGGTACTGGAACGACAGTGTCGATTCATCAAGCCGGTATCGACGAAGCAACGTGATGAGCCTCAAGGGCAGGAGTTTCAGCTGGCCCACGACATGCTCGTCGAGCCGCTACGCATTTGGGTCCAGCAGGAAAAAAAACAAACCTGGCAGGGCAGGGCGCAGACCGAATTGGAGGAATTTTCCGAAATATGGACGCTGCGGCAGGGAACGCTGCGATGTCCGTCATTGCTTCGCTTGCTTCGTTGGAAATTGGCGACGCGGAATCGCTTACTGAAATCCAAACAGACGGAGTTTTTGGCAAAGGCAACGAAATTCCGACTTTGGAAAACCGGATTGATGGCGGCTTTACTGATCACTGCCATTGGATTGGTCTCGTTCCTTTATCAACATTTCGAATCCAAACAGAATGCCCAGCTGTTGTATGCCACTTATCTGGGTAGCCCAGCTGCAGAAGTCATCGGCCACCTCGAGGAACTGAAGAACGCCGAGGTCGACATTAACTGGACTTCAGAGCAGTTCGAGCTTGCCTCGGAACACGACCAGCTGCGAGACGCGCTCGCGAAAGTTTGGATCCTCGGGAATTCGGCGGATCGCCATGTAACGTTGCTGCGGCTTGCAAGTCAGGTCTCTGCGGAAGAGCATTCGAACATCGTCGAGGCCATGGGAACGGTGCCGCACGGCTTTTTCGTTTCGACTGGATTGGATCCGTCACTTGAATCGTTACCATCACCCGATTCACAAAACAAGTTTGCCGTACTCGCGTTCGATCTAGGTGACAGTTCGCTGGTGGAAAAAACCATCGAAGCGTCCAGGATTGATCCGACTCAACTCACAGGTCTGAGGCATCGTTTTTCCGGAATCACTGTATCGCCGATGGCAAAGATTGCCGACCGAATCCTGGCAGAAGAGGAAAGCTTGTCGGTGAAGCTGTTCTTACTTCCTGTTTTGTTTCTGGATGGGGGTTCAAGGGAGCTGCCAAAAGAAAAACTGCAGGAAGTGCTGCAATTCGTCGAATCAATCTACGCCACTTCACCAGACAGTTATGCGCATGCGGTCGCCAAATGGGCACTCCAGAAAAACTCCTGCGAGCTTCCCGATGCGGAGGCGCCTGCCAATAGCGATTGGCAGATTCTGGATCAAGGAATCACATTGGTGAATGTCGGTGGAGGGACTGTTTTTATCAGTGATGACGAGAACAAAGCGTTGGAAACTGTAATTGGACCCTTCTCGGCGTCCGACCTGGAGATTACCACGGAACAGTTTCGTCAGTTTGTGAATGACGATTCTTACGCCGGCGAGAAACCCGAAGAAGTTGTCCGCGACATTTCGTTCGGAGGTAAATGGGCGTCAAGCACTTGGGAGTTGGACGAACTCGCCTCACCGTCGGGGGATTATCCCGTCGTTCGCGTTTCGGCGCGTCATGCCGCGATGTATTGCAATTGGCTAAGCAGCAAAAACGGTTTGGAAAAGGTCTATTCCTTCCCAGATCCTGTTCATTTTGAAGCAGCTGCCCGAGTAAAGGGTTTTCGCCTGCCGACCGAGACCGAAATGCAGTATTTGATGCGAGGCGGATCCGGAAGCGACACCTTTCTGGGTGAAAGTGTTCCACGGGACTGGCTGCGTTGCTATGCATCCTTTGAAGATTTCGTTGGTCACAATTTGCGAAAGAAGTTGACCTGGATGAACTTTCGCGGCGGAATCAATTTGCCCGATCGCTGGGGAATCTTTGATATTCTCGGTAGCGTTTCGGAGATTTGCGCCGACCACACCGAAAATGGGGTATTGGTTCAACATCTCGGATTCGCCAGTAGTGACCCCTCGGCGAGTGTGTTCAATGCGGTTGCGTTTTCGCAAAAACGAAATCCAACCTCGTTCAATTCCAAGGCTGGATTTCGAGTCGTGTGTGACAAATAGCGGCGATAATCTAAGCCAGATCTCCGTCGACGTTCCCTTTAAACCCGCGCGTTACGGCATTTCGTTTGGGACTAGAAATCTTCAACTGGCTGGAAAGTAACGTTGCACAGCGGAACCTCTCCATAGGGAGATTGGAGAATGATGCAGTTGCAGGTATCCACCAACAGACCAGGGCAGTACTGTTTGCACTCGCCGTTACAAGGGTAGTTTGGAAAAACGGTATTGCAGTATTGGTAGCAATTGAGTTTTTTGGCTTCCGCCGAAGCTCCCGGATTGATGGCGAAAGTCTGCTTGATCTTGGCGATTTCGTCCTTCGACAGAGTCGAGGAACATCCACACGGTTTTCCTGACAATGGCTGGGTTGCGGCAATTGGGAACCCGGTGTTAGGAACGACATTCTGAACGCACGACGCTGTCACGACAGCTGACGGACAGGTTCCACATAGGTTTTGTCCGCATGGAATCGAACCGCAGTTTGAAGCCGAACCGCAGTTTGCAGCCGAACCGCAGTTGGCGACAGGTGGGCAGCTCGAGACCCGACTGCAGCATGCGGTTGAGCATTGGGAAGGCGTACCGTAGCAGGTTGAGATCGGCGTACAACCATTTGTCGGGCAAGCTTGCATCGTAATGGACGGCGTCGTTGCTTGGCAGCTTGAGTTGCAGATTGGACGATTCTGAGCGACCGGGTAGCTCGGGTAGCAACAACTCTGCTGGGCGTTCAAACTCGAAATGAGCATCATTGACAAGCCAATGGCCAGGCAGAATACAAGTCGGTCCTTCATGAGAAACTCCTGAGAACGAGATACGAGATTGAAAAAGTTCGACCATCAAACAGGTCGCAATCAACGTATTTCCCGAACAATTTTGAGTCAATCTCAGTTTTTTTAAGGAACAAGAACATCGTAGATTCAACGCCGGTCGGATGATCACTTAAAAATAAGACCCTTTGGTCCCGACATTGAAATTCTCAGCGCCCACTGTTTAAGCAAGATTGGCCGACTCGCGGGCTATTTCCAAAGTTCACTCTCGCCCCGCCGTCTCAGCAAGGTTCCGCCAGTTCGAATCAATCGGAAGCTTTTGGATCGCGTCGAAAGACTGCCACGATGTCTTCGGCCGGGACGACAAACAACTGATTGTCGGATTCAAAATCGACGGGAATCGCATGTTTGGGGTGAAACAGGACTTTGTCATATTGCTTCAAGGGAAGATCTTCATCGTGTTCGATGGCGGCCGAAATAGTGACGATTCGCCCGGTTATCGTGGGTATTTCCGCAGAATCCGGTAGTGCGATCCCACCTTTGGTTTCCTTTTTTGGCTCGTCTTTGCGAACCAGGACTCGCAATCCAATTGGCTCGACATATTCAAATTTCTGGGCTCGAGCTTTCTTTCGCTCTGGCTCCTTTTTCATTCAATCAACCTTTTTCAGTGCAGACGATTCGATAAAGATCATTATTGCCAGTTTCTTTTCCCAGTGAAGACCGAGCAACGGATTGACCGGTCCGAGAGTGAGTGCGAGTTGACAAAATTCAACTCAAAAAAGCAAGTTGGGCTTGTAAACGCAGCTTTTTTTGAGAAAATTTCGCGTTCGGTTTTATTGTTCGTAAATTCATGACCGGACCCGCTGATTGGGAGTGTCTGCCGAAGCTTGGCAACTGAATAGGGCAACAAATCCAGAAGAAATAGTTTTCTAATTTCGAAAAGGTCAAATTCGTGTCGGATACGCTTAACGTCGCTACCCGGGAAGAAACGGGAACATTGAGAATGAGACGCCTTCGGAAAACCGGGCAGATTCCTGCCGTCCTTTACGGGCATGGAGAAGGCACGGTCGCGCTGAGTGTAAGCGAAAGTGATCTGAAAAAAGCCATTCTAAATGGTAGTCATATTGTCGATCTGGTCGGACAACTCAAGGAAAGTGCATTGATCAAGGATGTGCAGTGGGATGCGTTCGGCGTTAGTGTTCTTCATCTGGATTTGGCTCGCATTAGCGCAACCGAGGAAGTTGAAGTAACACTCCCGATTGAACTTAAGGGTGAGGCACCGGGAACCCATGACGGCGGGATCATCAAATTCTTGAAACACGAAATTACAATCTTGTGCCCCGCCAACAAACTTCCTGATAAAATTGAACTCAAGATCAATGAATTGAAGCTCGACGAAATCATCTCGGCGGGCGATGTACCGTTGCCCAGCTCGGTACGACTGGCCAGCGACCCGGATGAACCGATCGTCGGTTGCTCGTTGCCGACTGCAGTTTCTGAAGAGGTCGAAGAGCCGACAGAGGGTGCCGAACCGGAAGTCATTGGTGCCAAAGACGAATCGGAAGACGAAGACTAGTTGCGGGTCCGCCAGATTTGAATTTGGAGAATTTCGAATTTTTTAGAGGTTTGCGAATTTGAAACGGCGAAACTGACGGTCTTATGAAATTAGTGGTGGGCTTGGGGAATCCCGGCCAAAAATATAAAGGGACACGGCACAATATCGGATTTGATGTTTTGGCTGCTTTGGCTCGCCGTTACGACGTTGGACGTCCCAAATCAAAATTTAACGCGGAAGTCGCTGAGACAAGTATTCGGAACGAGAAAACCGTCCTGCTGAGCCCTTTGACCTACATGAATTTGAGCGGGCAAAGCGTACGGGCGGCAGTTGATTTTTACAAGCTTGAGTTGGTTGACCTATTGGTCGTATGCGATGATTTGGCTTTAGATTCGGCCCGGTTGCGGATTCGTCCGGCTGGCTCGGCCGGCGGTCAAAAAGGACTGAAGGACATTATTCATCGTTTGGGTTCGCAGGATTTTGCCAGATTGAGAATTGGCATCGGTAAACCTGCACCGGAGTGGGATCCGGCAGATTATGTATTAGGACGGTTTACAGACGACGAAAAACCAGATATTTCCAACGCGGTTGAAAAGGCATCGGACGCGGTCGAAACCTGGATCAGCGATGGTATTCAATCTGCAATGAACAGGTTCAACGCCAAACCGGAGCTGCCAAAAACGATTGAGGGCACTGAATCGACCCACGTCGAGCAAAACCAAGTATCAAGATCGAGGAAAACTGAAGAACCCGACATTTCCGCAAACAACAAAACACAGATCTAAAAAACAAAATAAGGAAGAATTTCGTGGCCGATACGTTTTACGAGTGCATGTTTCTTTTCAATGCCAACGCTTACGCGAGAAACCCGGCAGCTGCGGCAAATACGGTAGAAGAGCTGATCAAGACCGTCGACGGCGAAATTTTGGCGAGTCGACTTTGGAACGAACAAAAGCTTGCCTATCCAGTCAATGGACATCGCAAAGGCGCCTATTGGTTAACCTATTTCAAGGTTGAGAGCACCAAGATGGCAAAATTCAACCGGGCCTGCAAATTGAACGACATGGTCCTGCGCCACTTGGCTATCAAGCTGGACCCGCGTTTGGTTGACCCCATGGTTGCCGTTGCCAAAGGTGAAGTTCCGCCGACCGACGGTGAAACCGCAGCCGAGGAAACCAAGAAAGAAGCCGTTACGACCTAGATTTGTCGAGTCTGGAAAAAAATACACGCGAATGACCAAACGTGTCGCAAGCAACCGTCATGGTTGGATCAGCAGGAAGATTTTTTGGTATTGAAAGGAATCAGTCGCAATCAGCTCTTGTCACGTAGTGAATTGGGGGATTTCTCATGGCCAGCTTTAATCGAGTCATCATCGTCGGAAATTTGACACGCGACGTCGAACTTCGCCGCATTCCTTCCGGGCTGGCGGTCACGGACATCACGCTGGCCGTAAATGATCGAATCAAAAAGAACGACCAATGGGTCGATGAAGCTAATTTTTTTGATGTTACCTTGTGGGGGCGAACGGCAGAAATCGCCGGTGAATACCTTTCAAAAGGCTCGTCGGTCCTGATCGAAGGTAGGCTCAAACAGGATAAATGGGAACAGGACGGCCAGAAGAGATCGAAAGTCAAAGTCATCGGAGAACGGATGCAGATGCTCGGTGGAAAGTCGGGAAGTGGTGACCATGGCGGCTCCCGATCGGCCGAGCGACATTCGTCCGCAGAGGTTGCCTCAGCGCCTGCTCAAGGCCCACCGCCAGCCGACGAGGTACCGTTTTAGGACGCTTTGTGAAACAAGTTGAACTGGATGGAGCGATAACTCATCCAACTAAAAATAACTGAAACCAGCGCGAGATAATTGATCATGCCCAGTACCAAGATGAAAAAACGAAAACGGAAAGCCACCGCCTTCTCGAAATTGCCCAAGGGCAAAAACGGTGGCATCGAGTTGCTGTTGATCCAATCGGTTGATCATCTTGGCAAACAAGGTGAGGTCGTGGAGGTAAAAACCGGCTACGCCAACAACTTTTTGTTGCCTCAGGGACTGGCAACGGTCGCCAGCGATCACCATAAACGGATGGTGGATAAACACAAAACAAAACTTCAAGAAATCGAACAGTCTCGCCTCAAGGACCTGAAAGACTTGGGCAAGTTGATCGCCAAACAAAGCATCACCATCGAGGCCAATGCCAACGAAGAAGGCCAACTTTACGGCAGCGTGGGGGCCGCTGAAATCGTGGCTGCACTCAAACAAAACGAGATCAATCTGACAAATGATCAGATCCGTTTAGATGGCGTCCTGAAGGAACTTGGCTTGTATACAGTCAAGGTCCACTTGCACCAGGAAATCGAGGCGGACTTGAAGGTCTGGGTCGTTCCGACGGTCGAGATCGAATCCAATTGATCGTGATCGCGATTTCTGCAGCGGCACCGAAAAATCGGCGCGGGGAACTCGTTGCCCTGGGTCGCTCAGCTTGATTGATTCAGGTTTTCCTGCGCTCAGCGTTATCACTGTGCTCGCAAGACTTCCGAGCGACCAGAAATGGAATTTTTGAAATTCCATCGACACCAGCCACGGGGAAACGCTGACTTGGCGGCGGATCACCCGCTTGCGAAGAAGTTCGGGATCGCCATCCAACCGATCATGCATCCTTTATGATCTTGGGATGAGGGCAATCGGTTTTGATGGCACCGTCAATCTATCGACAGCTTTTCAGAGTCCATTTCGAGCGGCCCTCCGGAAAAAAGGTGAGAGGATCTAAGCCTTTTTCCTGACGTGGCGACGGGTTGGGAATCATTCGACTGCGAAAAACCCAATCGATTTCCGGCTTGCCGAAACACCATCGGCTGGTGCGGCAACTCGCTCAAACACTTCTTCCTCATTGTTGGTTGTTTCCGCCAACAAGTTGCGTATGATGCTGATATGGCATACGGAGCGACGGAAGAACGGAATGACAACACAATCTCAAGCCAATCGCAAGCGGATCAGTCGGCGCACCAAGCCGATTGAGACCGTGGATCGCCAACCCCCTTTTAACCTCGAAGCCGAGGTTGGTGTGCTGGGCAGCCTGATGCTATTGCCGGAAAGCTGCGACGAAATCGTCAATATGCTTCGGGCGGAGGACTTTTACGACGACGCGCATCGGAAGCTTTTCCATCACATGATGGAAATGCATGGAGCGGGCAAAAAGATCGACATGCTGCTGCTTCGTGAACGTCTGGTCGCACACGATGATTATGAGTCCGTTGGTGGTGCTGCTGGCCTGGCCAGAATCTTCACGTCCGTCCCTCATGCGGCGCATGTCACTTATTACGCCAGTATCGTCCGCAGCAAAGCGACCTCGCGGAACCTGATCACGACCTGTTCTGAGCTGCTTTCCGATGCGTATCGGCCGGATAGTGACCCGTATGCGCTACTTAACGACGCGGAACAAAAAGTTTTTGCCATCCGCGAAACCCGGCAATCCAACAACCTGGCCTCGATTGACGAGGTCCTCTCGGATGCAATGGATCGCCTGGATGCGCGAGTTCGCGGAGAAGGCCAGGAAGGAACCGTCGAGACGGGCTTCACTGACCTCGACCGGATGACCGGTGGCCTGCACGCGTCCGAATTAGTCATTTTGGCAGCGCGACCGAGCATGGGAAAAACGGCGTTCGCGATGAATATCGCAGAAAACGTGGTAATTAAATCGCGCCAGCCCACCCTGTTTATCAGTCTGGAAATGGCGGCCATCGAACTGATCGAGCGGATGCTCTGTTCGGTAGCCCGGGTCAATGGGCACCGCTTGAGAAACGGTTCGCTGGCGGCCGATGATCGCAAAAGATTGGTCAAGATTGCCGGCGACCTGAGTACCGTACCTCTCTTCATTGACGATTCGCCAACGCGGAATGTATCTGAAATCGCTGGCGCGGCTCGCAGAATCAAACGTCGAGAGAAGGACCTGGGATTGGTGGTGATCGATTACCTTCAACTGATCCAACCCGACAATGGCAACGATCCGCGGCAAGAGCAAGTAGCCAAGATCGCCAGGCGGCTCAAAGGTTTGGCGCGCGAACTGAAAACACCTGTCCTGTGTCTGTCGCAGTTAAACCGCCAGGCCGAGGATTCCCGTGACCATCGACCCAAGCTTAGCCATTTGCGGGAATCAGGTGCCATTGAGCAGGATGCCGATGTGGTCATGTTTGTGCATCGCGAAAGCTACTATAAAAAGGGAGATCCGGATTCGGACAGCAATGAATCCGACGCGCAGATTATCGTGGAAAAGCAGCGCAACGGCCCAACAGGAGACGTCGATCTACACTGGGAGAGAGACTTCACGCGATTTTCAAACCGGGCTCCCGAACGCTATTCCGAGTTCGATGATTTCCCCGAACACGCCACGTTTTAGATCGAAACGCCCGATGTTCCGTGTTGAGACGGCCTCATCGTTCGCGATCCACACTACGGTCGGCTGGGGGGAGGCCGAAGTTCCGGTTTTTGGTTGACAGGATCGCGCCGGTTACAATCATAGGGAGATATTGTTTCGTATGGAATGCAGCCCAAAAGGTCTGCAAACTGAAATCAGCAGCTTTCCCTAATTAAAGGCGTATGACGTATTTTCAACCGCGCTGATGACTGGGCGGATCGAAGTCAAGGTGTCCTATGACGGCAACCGAAGCCACTGACATAGTGATTATCGACGAAACCGAGAAGTGCCCCTATCTCGATGGCGAGATTGCGCGCATGCCGTTGCGAATGCCGCTGGGCAAGATAACGCTGGAGGAGGCGGATCAACGACTGGCGGATGGTCATCGGCGTACAGGCGAATTCATCTACCAAACCAACTGCCCCCAGTGTCGCGCTTGTGAACCCATCCGACTGGACTGTTTGGATTTCCGCTTCAGTCGAAATCAACGTCGGGTTTTGAAAAATGGCAATTCCAAATTCAGGCAAGTCATCGGTGAGTTGGTGGCCGATGAAAACCGGGTCAGGTTGTTTAACAAACATCGCAAGCAACGTGGACTGGCCAAACGGGACTCCGCTATCGATATCGAAGAGTACGTTTGGGGATTCGTACGAAGCTGTTTCGAATCCTTTGAAATATCCTATTGGTTGGCCGACCAATTGGCCTGCGTTGCCGTTTGCGATCTCGGTCGAAACAGCATGTCGGCGGTTTATACATTCTTCGATCCGGAACTGAAGTCGGATAGCCTTGGGACCTACTCGATTTTGAAGCAGATTGAGTTCTGCAAACAACAAGACCTGAAGTTCCTATACCTCGGTTACTATGTCGCCAATTCGCCGCACATGAAATACAAATCCCGCTTCAAGCCCAATCAACGGCTCATAAACGGTCGATGGATGACGTTCGAGTGAAAACCAAGCGACGAACAGAAACCCGTCATCCGCTTCGATTTTCTGGGCTAGGATTTCAGTAGGTGAATCACTGAACGAAGCTCATTTTCAACCGGGGTCGCATCGAAAGTAAGAATCCACCGGGTCCCCATGGGTCAAAAATCCCTCTTGATCGCAACGGTGCTATTCGCGGGCCTGTTAGTCTTCATCGCCTGGTCCGCCAATACCGCGCAGAATTTTTTCTTTTTTCGGTGGGTCCATTCGGTGCCGGCAGGCGACAAGCTCGCACATTTCTTTTTGATCGGTACCCTGACCCTCTTAATCAACCTCACACTCCGGAACCATCGTGTTCGAATTGGACTGCGCGATTGGTTGTTGGGCAGCCTGATCGTTTTCACGTTGATTACGATCGAGGAAGTAAGTCAAGCTTTCGTGCCGCGCCGAAACTTCGATTTGCTTGATCTGCTCGCCAACTATACAGGAATCTTTTTGTTTGGGCTGTTGGGAAATCGGCTTCACCATTGTTGCAGGCGCGCACAACGAAAGGCCGCACAATGATGGTAGGACAGGTCAACGTGAAACGACAATTCCCTCTACAATCCACATTGGCACCGTCAGTACAAAGTTGGTGGTACCGCCAGCACCACCGATCAACGCTCCAGCTGAATCGCGATCAAGACCGTTTTTCATTGAACCCTTGACATTACTTTGTCCAACTCCGAAGCCATGAAACGAAACCAACCAGCCTCTCGGTGGGCCATCAGCACCTGTTCATTCAGCCCACCAGCAGTCAGGCATTCTTCACTGATGGTTTGCAGCGATTGTGGGTCAAGTCGATCTGCCATCTTGGCCAAAGCGTAAAAAAGTGACGTGGCATATTGGGAACTGATTTCGGCGGAAACTCCTTGGGCCTGAATCCACCGCGCGTTGGTCGCGGTCATCTCAAACAATGTGGCCATCAGAGCACTGCTGGCGGAAAATGTGGAAAAATGATTCTCGTCACCGACCTCGATTACGGTGCCAATTCGACTCAACAATGTATTCAGCGCCTTGCTGGCTGGAAACACCGGAATTGGGCCGACCCCAAACTCGTTCGGTGGCATCGGAATCAATCGATGAATCGCATTCGAGTCCCCAACAGAGTTCCGGATTTCCTCGATTGAGATCCCCGCCGCAAGGCTGACAATGGTCTTGTTCTGAATTGTCAACTGCTCCAAAACCGCGTCGACTTGTTGCGGCAGGACGGCGACGAAAACGATTTCGACCTGGTCCACAATTTCCTGGTTGTCGGGAGACACGTGAACATTCGCAAACCGCTCACTCAATTCGCGTGAGCGATCACGACCGCGCTCGGAAATCAATATGCGATCGCTCCAGCCCCCATGCTGGATCAAGCCAACGACAACTGCCTCCGAGATGGCGCCAGTGCCGATAAAGCCAATGTTCATTTTCATCCGTATTTCCCGTTGATTCACGTACGCTGACTATCCACTGGCGATCATCGGGGCCGATCCGCATGAGTCTCGCCCCACTTGCGAACCACAAAAATCCGGTGCCCGGGGCGGCACTTGCGGGACCGGGGGATGCTACTGTTTCTGGTCGCTTGAATTTAGTTGGAATGCCCCGACTCTCGCGAGAGAATCGTGATCGCACGATCAAAGGCGGGGTCGCCACCAGCTTTGTGTTCCACGACAACATCCGGTTGGACTCCGACACCCTCGATCGGCGTGCCATCTGGCATCAGCGAAACCCATCGTGAATAAAAGACATCGACACCGTTGGGAAGCTCCACTGGAGCAGGATTGCCACTGGCTCCGCGAGTCGGAAGGCCGATCAGCGTGCAATGTGGCAACGATTTCATCATCATGGCAAACCCCTCGGCGCTGCTCACGGCACCTGGCCCAATCAAACAGACCATCGGTCGAGTATAGACCTTACCTTTAGCTGGTGAAATGATGCGCGTCCCCGATTCAACCAGGTCGGAATGCTGCGGCCCCGATCGGTATTCCTGCTTGGCGTAGACTTGCCGCTGATCTGTAAACATTCCCGCGATCGCCTGAGCCACCAATTCGGCGCCTCCTCCATTGGACCTCAAATCGACAACCATGCCCGGAGCATCAAACAGGCTTGCGACTTCGGCCATCATCTTCTGAATCTGATTCTGCTGAATTCCAGCTAACCCGGTGATTCGAACGTACCCGAAACCTTGTGCGGTTTTTCCAACCAAGCCAAAATTTCCCACCTTCTTTTTGCTGACCAGTTGCGAGTCAATTTTGCCAAAGTCGAAATTTGGCCGAAACCGCGAAAAGTGTGTGCTGATCCTGTTTCCTTTATGAATCACCCACGTGTGAATATCGTCTAGTTCGCCCAGCATTTGAACAATGACTTTCACAAATGCATCCGTGTCGCCGGCGGATTTCGCGTCCTCCCGGTACTTGTCGACCAGTTCAATCCAGTCAATATCCTTGAGTTGGAAATAGCTATAATGGCGGTCCATGTCTTTGGCCAAAATGTCAAAGCTGTCGTTGGGTGGAAGCGATTGCAGGGAAACCGTTCGCACGGAAAGCCTGCCGGTCTTCGACAAAAAAACGATGACGTCGGCAAATGCGACCTTGTCCGGTACTCGAAAGATTTGCCAGTCTTGGACATATTCCGACGTAACAATCGGTGAGATCTTTGTCGCGACGGGTTTTCCAGAAGCGTTGCGTAAAAAAACACCGACGTAGCAGTTGTCAAACTGTTTTCCTTCACGCTTAAGACCATCGGCTTTTGCATCGAAATTCAGCTGGAGCGTGTCACCCGGTGAAACTTTGACCCTCTGGCTCAGCATTCGCCACCCCTTGGTTGAGGCATCACCGGACAACTGAACACCACCTCCGTCGACTTTTGATATTTTCGACGCCGGGGTCTTGCTGTCGGTGTAAGCTCCAACGTCAACTGTCCAGCCGACGGGTTTTGCGTTTTGCCAATCGGAGAATGAACCATTCTGAATCAGTGAATCCGAAGACTGAGCCGACAGTATCGGCGCGGGCAGCGATACGGCGAAGCACATCAGCAGCAAGAAACTCTTGGGTGCATTGATTGGCATGAGTAAGTTCATTTCCTGCGACCTAACACGCGAATTACGATGAAATTAACGAGATGATCGGTGCCACATTCGACTGGAGCTGTCGAGGCCTTCACGGCGATTCAAACGATTCAAATCAATCTTGCGATTGTTGTTCGGTCAGTCCATCTTCAAAAAGAATCACACGTGAGCCGGCAACAATATCTTCATGCGTCGTCTTCTTGCCGCTCGGCCAAGTCACATCGATACGGTCGATTTTCTCGTCCTGCGACATGCCAACATGCACCCACTTACTGTTCTGGGTGGACAGTCCTTCACCACATGACAACTGGTAAACACGTTTCTTGACACCTGTTTTGACGACAAACGTCGCGCCATAGGCATCACGTGGACTCCATTCGGTTTGTGAATCAGTTCCATCGTGCCCGCCAACCAGACTGATATAAACGGCACGGTTAGGTTTTTCTTGCCCGTCTCCAATGGTATTTCGCAAAAGTCGAAACTTGGGCCGTTGCGTGGATATGACCCCCATGTCCAGCCAACCGTCCCGGTCGAAATCGAGAAGTGCAAATCCGCGTCCGTCCTGGCGGAAATCAGCTCCGGAAACATGCGAAACCTCGTCGAAATTGCCATCGGATTGCAGGAACATCCGGTTTCGCTCGTTACCGCTGAACGAGTTGCTTAAGACTCCAGACCCGGCGCGGGGGCCGGCTTCGAAATTAATCAACGCGAGGTTCAAATTGGCTTCGTTCCATTGCTCTGCCTCAAAAAATTCCCGCCCTCTAGATGGATCCGTTCGCACGACCGTGCGCCAGAGGCAACTTCACAAATCGACTTGTGAGGCAATCGACTTGGGCGCCGTATAAAAACCGCTGGGGACATACAGATCGAGTTTCGTGTCATTGTTGAAATCAGCGAACTGCCCACCAAACGACCAACCGACTTTTGATACGTGCTGGGAGTCCTGCTCGAGTCCGGCGACCTGGTAAAATTTTCCGTCACGATTCTCATATAGAAAATTGCCGCGTGCCGAAACCGCGATCCGGGGATCCACGTCACCTCCTATTTTTTCGAGGATCCGCATTCCGGCCTTGGAATACATGTTCGAGACATACAGATCCAGTTGGCCGTCGGAATTGTAATCCCCGAAATTGGCCCCCATCCCGAACCCCATCGTCCCTTCGGGGAATACTTCATCGGTGATTTCCGTAAACCTGGGTTCAAAAGACCCTCGCTCCGTATCGTTGCGAAAAAAAACATCTGGAGAAAAGTCATTGCAGACATAAAGGTCCTGATCACCATCGGCATCCACGTCATACCAAACGGATTGGTAGGAGTTTTTCCATTGCTTGAGCGTGTTGTCAATCGGGACGCGTTCCAGTTTGCCGCCGCGGTTCATCAGCAAAACATTTGGCGGGCCGGCACGATCCAGGTAGCCATGCGACTTCTTCTCGATCCTCATCCTGAACGTCAGCTCTTCCGACTCCCGAACGACTTTGGGAATCCAGTCTTCCAGCCGACCCGACGTGTAACAATAGGTACCGAGATAAATATCCAATAGCCCATCCCGATTGATGTCGGCGACCGATCCTGAAACGACAAACTTGACGTCACTGAGGACTTCGTTGATTTCTTCATCGGGCACGAACTTGCCATTCTCATTGCGAAAAAAAAGACTCGGCTCCAAAGTCCGCCCGACTAGCACATCGGAATCACCATCGTTATCGAAATCGACGAAAAACGCGCAGTTGCCAAACGCTTCCACGTCCAGGCCGCTCGCGGCGGTGACATCGTCAAATGATCCATTGCCGTTGTTCCGAAGCAAAACCGCTTTCTCCCAGCGATCGGTGACAAACAGATCATCCCATTGGTCTCCGTCAATATCCACCACGCTGACCGAGGGATACTGATACGAAGATTCCCAATCACTGAAATAACGGTGATCCGGGGTTGGGTCCGCGTCGCGAATCAACTGGGGTGAACCGCTTGAGAAACGATCGAGCAGGATCTCTTCGTGTTTGGATCTGGAAAGCGCCTCGCGTACAGCCTCGTCAGCGATGGCGGTTTGAGTCACGTTTTGAAATAGTGGTTTGGGACTGCCAATGATCTCAAATTCTTTTTGCGACCATTTGCCAATTTTCCAGGCGTTTCCCGCGACAGGGTACCATTCGACCGTTTGTTTCGCCTTGACACCGCAAACGTGATTTTGCGCGTCCTTAAATCGGCCTTCAAACTTGACGTCCATAATGAAGACATCCTCGGTTTCACTGGCCTTGCCCTGCAGCACGCCAAACTGGGTGTCTTCAAACTGGAATTCATCTAACAACGGTTGCCAAATCTCGAGAGGGGAAACAGAGACCTCGTCTCGCGATTGGTTCAGCGGCCAGGAAATATGGAAGACGGGGTGGTTCTGATCGGTCGATTGGGAATCAACCGCCGCCAGAAAATCAAAAGGTTCCAATCCCTGGTAAATAATCGTCTCAGAGAACAAATCGGTCAGGTCGGATGCTTGACCCTGGAGACGATCGGCCATCACCCTCAATCGAGGAGACAATTCAAGAACAAGTTCTTCGGAAACATTCGTTTCAAAAATCCGCTGGGCTTCCGGAGTAAGCGACGGATCCGGACGGCGAATTTTCGGCAGTAAGACCGTCGTGGCGGAATCACGGGAGGCCGATTCCCGCTCGCATCCCACGGACAATATCGCTAGGCCCAGAAACAGGCAACTCAAAGAGGCGAAACGCATAACTGCTTCCAGATTCGTTTTGACAAAACCAACAGACCTATTATTGCGGTAAATTCCCAAAATTGAAGGCCGCGTCGCCTTCGTCGAAATTACTGCTGCACCTGCAATGGGCGTCATTTGGATCGTCGCGAAGTACACTGTGGCACTATCGCCACTTCGATCGGAGCCAAAATCGCGGTAGAATGCGGCCTTATATCGCGATTTCCTGTAAGCCGCGAATAGTTGAACCTATGGACGAACTTCCGGCATCGCTAATATGAAAGCCTTGGTTACTGGCGCGAATGGATTTCTGGGTTCCTACCTCGTACGCTTGTTGCTGGAACATGGTTACGAAGTGACGGCAATGACTCGTCGACGTGACGAGCTGTTGTCGACCATGAGCGTCAGAGCCGTGCACGGCGACGTTCGCAGTTTTGAAAATATTCAAAGCGCTTGCCGTGGCCAAGATGTTGTTTTTCACACCGCGGGCGTCTCGGGTATTTGGGGATCGTGGAAACACTTCCACGGCAACAACACCATTGGGACTCGAAATGTTGTCGAAGCCTGCATCCAGTCGGATGTTGCCAAACTGGTTTACACCAGCAGCCCGAGCGTGACATTTGATGGTGGTCATCAGATGAACCTAAATGAGACGGTGGGTTACCCGAAAAAGTGGTTGTGCCACTACCCGCATTCAAAAGCCTTGGCAGAGCAATATGTGCTTCACGCCGATGATGATCCCGATTTGATGACGTGTGCGTTACGTCCCCATCTCATCTGGGGGCCCGGCGATCGCCATCTCATTCCGAGGCTGTTTAAACGGGCGAAGGCAAACCAGCTGCGTCGTGTCGGCGATGGTACGAATCAAATTGACACGATTTATGTCGAGAATGCTGCGTTGGCCCACATCCAGGCGGCGGAGGCTATGAAACCCGGTTCACCCGTTTGTGGCGCTGCTTATTTCCTCTCACAAGACGACCCGGTCAACTGCTGGGGATGGATCAACGATGTGCTTGCACTTGGTGGACTTCCCCGGGTGAAGCGCTCGATTTCGTTTTACGCGGCCTATCGAATCGGGTTTGCGTTAGAAACCTATTACGAGCTCTTCAATTTAGAATCCGAACCGAGAATGACTCGGTTTCTCGCCTCACAACTTGCCAAAAGCCACTACTTTGACATTGCACGTGCAAAACGAGATTTTGGCTATTATCCAAAGGTTTCCATTTCGGAAGGCATGAAGTTGCTGGCGGAATCACTCGGTAAAACAGAACACTTTGAAACGTAGCGGCGGCAAAACAGGTATTATGTTGGATGACTCTTTCCCTCTGCCGAGCATCTCGCGCATGGAAGATTACAGCTTATGGAATATTTAATGAAGTACGGAACTCGTGTTTTTGGCGGACATTGAGTCTAGTTTCTATTCCGCGATGATTGACGCCCTTGCTTTGCCTTCCGCCGGCAGCGGAACCACCGTCAGGTAGCCACTGGATGGCAGTCCGAACGTAAATGAATCGTCGGTTGCAAACCGCGGAATCTGCCGGTAGCTTCAGATTAAAAAGAATCCTTCCTTTTACGATCCCTGAACCGATTGGGCGGTCAAACCACCGCCGTTAAGAACATGATTTCGTTTCCCAAGCCCCATGAACTCCCCGATTCGCAACGAGTCGTCATCACAGGAATCGGCCTGACGTCGCCTAACGGGAATGACCTGGAAGAGTTCCGTGCGGCGCTGCTCTGTGGAAGAAGCGGGGTTCAGGAATACGAGATTCGGTATTTTGGCAAAACGCTGGCCGGGATATGTGATTTCGATGTTCGCCGTCATCAATCTCGGCGTGATGCTCGACGTGGAACGCGTGCAGGGAGCGTGGGTTGCTACTGTGCCCACGAAGCGGTCATCAATTCGGGCATCGACTGGGAAAACACCGATCGGTCGCGAATCGGCGTTTATGTTGGTGTTACCGAGCACGGAAACGTCGAAACCGAAAGCGAAATCCATGAGATCAAAGCATTCGACTATGACACCAGCGTTTGGTCGCACCACCACAATCCACGCACCGTGGCCAACAACCCTGCTGGGGAGATTGCCCTAAACATGGGGATTACGGGACCGCATTACACGATCGGTGCTGCCTGTGCCGCAGGCAATGCGGGTTTGGTTCAGGGCCTGCAAATGCTGCGACTGCAGGAATGCGATCTGGCTCTTGCAGGCGGTGTTTCGGAGAGCATTCACACGTTTGGAATTTTTGCCGGATTTGCCAGTCAGGGTGCCCTAGCTCGGCATGAGGATCCTACGCGAGCTTCTCGTCCATTTGATGAAAATCGCAACGGTATCGTCGTCGCGGAAGGTGGTTGCCTGTATACACTCGAGCGACTTTCCGACGCGAAGTCGAGATCAGCAAACATTTATGGTGAAATCGTTGGCTATGCGATGAACACGGACGCCACGGATTTTGTGTTACCGAACCCGGAACGGCAGGCCCAATGCATGAACATGGCATTGAACCGGGCTGGGATATCGGCTGAAGAAATTGACATTGTCAGCACCCATGCGACGGGAACGGGCATGGGCGACTCGCTAGAATGTGATGCGGTTCGACGTGTATTTGGGAAAAGTAAAAAAACGTTCGTAAATAATACAAAAAGCTTTATCGGGCATACGATGGGAGCGGCGGGTGCGTTAGAATTGGGGGGCAATTTGCCCTCCTTCGAAGACCGAATGGTTCACCCTACAATTAACCTGGATGACTTGGATCCCGAATGCGAAATACCGGGCCTTGTCGGAAACGAACCTCGCGAGATCACCAAAGTCGATTACATTCTGAATAACTCGTTCGGCATGCTAGGGATTAATTCTGCCGTGGTCATCAAACGAGTTTAGAGTTGGCTCGATTGGCAATCGTAAACAGCTTTTTGAAAATGGAGAAACGCCCCATGGGCCCCACAGAAATTAAAAACGCCATTCTGGATATTCTTGCCGACATTACCCCTGATGAAGATCTTTCGGGGCTGCAGGATGAAGTGAACTTCCGTGATCAACTGGAGCTCGACAGTATGGACTTCCTTGATATCGTAATGGAATTGCGAAAGCGGTATCGAGTGCAAGTTCCCGAAGAGGATTACACGCAACTCGCGTCCATGAGCACGACCGTCAACTATTTGACGCCGAAAATGGTGGACTGCGTCGGTACCTAGACCTCCCCCAACTTTCGTCCAGAGAAACGGGATCGCTTCAACGTCTGCGATTCTTGGCCGGGCAGCCAAAATTAGAACCCTTCGGACCGTGGTGCGAATGAGCGCGCCACGGTTTCTGCAATTATGTACGACACAATCATCATTGGCGCCGGAATGTCAGGGTTAGCGGCGGGCATTCGTCTGGCCCACTATGACCAGCAAGTCTGTATCCTGGAACGCCACTACACGATTGGCGGATTGAATTCGTTCTACCGAATGAACGGTCGCGATTACGATGTCGGATTGCACGCGGTCACGAATTTCACGGAAAAGGGTGCCAAAAAAGGTCCGCTTGCCAGGATCCTGCGACAGCTACGATTTAAATGGGAAGATTTTTCGCTGGCGCCGCAAGTCGGATCGCGGATTGTTTTTCCCGATTCTCAATTGAAGTTTGACAACGATATTGAGTTGCTGCGATCGGAGGTGCTGCGGGAGTTTCCTGCTCAGATTGACAATTTCAATCGCTTGGTCGAGAAGATTGTCGACTACGACGATCTCGATCAATCCGCATTTGAAATCTCTGGACGTGAGGTCCTGAATGAGACCCTCTCGGATCCGCTGTTGGTGGAGATGATTTTGTGTCCCTTGATGTGGTACGGCAACGCCGCCGAGCATGATATGGCTTGGGGCCAGTTCTGCATCATGTTTCGAAGCATCTTTCTGGAAGGTTTTGCGCGGCCCTATAAAGGCGTGCGGCTGATTCTGAAGAACCTCGTAAAACGATTCCGGGGCCTCGGCGGTGAATTGAAGCTGCGACACGGCGTCAAACGAATTCACGTCGAGAATTCTGAGGCGGTGTGTGTCGAATTGGATGATGGTCAGCAGTTGGTTGCCAAACGAATCCTCTCCTCGGCCGGCAAAGTCGAGACCATGAGAATGTGTTCCGATAACCTCGAAGAAAGCCCTCCGCGACCTGGACAACTGTCGTTCATTGAGTCCATTTCGATTCTCGATCGGGAACCTGAAAAACTTGGTAACGCCGACACCATCATTTTTTACAACGACTCGGAAACGTTCCACTGGATGCGTCCCGAGTCAGACCTCTGCGATGTCCGCACCGGCGTGATTTGCTCGCCCAACAACTATCAGTATTCCGGCGACGACGAAAAACTTGCCGACGGAGTCATTCGAATCACCAGCATTGCCGATTTTGACCGTTGGCATCAGTTGGAACCGGCGGAGTACCAGCGCGAAAAACTTCGCTGGTATGACCGCAGCGTTGAATCCAGCGTTCGCTTCACGCATGACTTCCGGCCCTATGTCATTGATACGGACCTGTTTACGCCGACCACGATTAAGCGGTTTACCTGGCACGATAACGGAGCCGTCTACGGGGCTCCCGACAAACAACTCGACGGTTCGACACATTTGAAAAATGTGTTCCTGTGCGGGACCGACCAAGGCTATGTCGGCATCATCGGGGCCATGATGAGTGGTATCTCGATGGCAAACATGCATTGCCTGCGCGATTGAAACCGACGAATTCGCGGTGGATAATGCGTTGGCTGGAAACGACAGCCAGCTAATGATAGGTTGGCCGGTTGCAGTTTCTCCATCCGTCTACACGCCAAAAATTTCAGATTGCAACAACCCACGGTTTGTCGGTTTGCTGCCCTGACTGAAACCTCGACCTGAATTGGGACTCTGAACAAATGCGAAAACTATCACTGATGGCCTCGGCGCTGACGGTATTGTTGTTGGCCAGTACTTCCATTGCACAACTGCGTGTCGCCAACATTTTTTCGGACAACATGGTTGTCCAGCGCGATGCGGAAATCTCGATTTGGGGTTGGGCCAAGCCGGGGAAACGTGTTTCCGTTACCGTCCAAAACGACGAAATTGCCTCCACCGATGTCGATGAAAATGGGCGCTGGAAAATAGACATGAGCCCGGTCAAAGGCGGTCCCGAGCCTTTCTCCATCGTCGTCGAGTCCGACCGGGAAAAAGTTGAATTCGCCAACGTGGTGGCTGGCGATGTTTGGGTCTGCAGCGGACAGTCCAACATGGAGTGGACCGTTAAAGACTCCGGCAACTGGGACGAAGAACGCGTCAACGCCAATTACCCTTTGATTCGCCACGTCAAGATTGACCGTCTTACCAGCAGTTTCCCCAAGGACGATGCGAAGAACGGAGGTTGGCAATCCTGCACACCCGGAACGGTTGGAAAATTCACTGCCGTTGGTTATTTCTTCGGACGGGAACTACATCGGGAACTCGATATCCCGATCGGGCTGATCAATACGAGTTGGGGCGGGACGATCATTGAAGCGTGGATTAGCGGCGAATCACTCAAGACCCATGCGGACTTTGCATCCGTGGTCGAAAAGATTGAAGCACTACCCCGGAACGAATCAGCCAATCGCAAGCTTCAGGAAAAACTACAAAAGTGGTCCGAGGATTTATCAGCTGCGACGCAAGATCGTTCTGACAAATGGCAACAGGCCAACCTGAACGACACCGACTGGAAACAGATTTCTGCGCCGGGCCACTGGGAATACCATGGCTACCCGGACGTGGATGGCGTGGCATGGTATCGTCGCACCATTGATATTCCCGCATCCTGGTCGGGCAAGGAGTTGCAGTTATCGTTGGCAAAGATTGACGACATGGATGAGACATACGTCAATGGCACCAAGGTGGGTGGTGAAAACAACTGGGATGCCGACCGCAACTATTCGGTGGATCGCCAGTTGGTAAAACCCGGCCCCATGTCCATCGCGATTCGAGTCACCGATGAAAACCTCGGCGGTGGCATTTACGGTTCACCGGATTCGATGTTTGCGTCGGTCGAGGGTGAAAAGCCCATTTCATTGGCCGGCCCGTGGAAGTTCAAACTTTCCACAAAAACCCGGGTGCTGGGCCCCAAACCAAACAATGGATTTGCCGGCCCCAATCAACCAACGGTTTTGCACAACGCCATGGTTCACCCCCTGCACCCGTTTCGATTCAAAGGCGTCATCTGGTACCAGGGCGAATCCAATGCTGGGCGGGCTTTTCAATACCGGTCGCTGATGAAGTTGTTGATCGAGGATTGGCGAGATAAATGGAGCAACGAGTTTCCCTTTTACTGGGTTCAGTTGGCAAATTTCACACCGGCGTCGGATTCCCCGGGAGACAGCAAATGGGCGGAGCTTCGTGAAGCCCAGTCAATGGCGCTTTCGCTTGAACAGACAGGTCAAGCCGTCACGATCGACATTGGTGACGCTAACGACATCCATCCAAAAAACAAACAGGAGGTCGGACGCAGACTGGCCCTGAACGCTCTGGCAAAGGACTATGGGAAAAAGATCGAATTCTCGGGGCCCGTTTTTCGTTCATCGAAATCGGACAACAACCGAATCCGATTGAGCTTTGATCATGCCGCTGGCCTGCATGCAAGAGGGGAAAAGCTGCAACGATTCGAAATTGCCGGAGCAGATAAAAAATTCGTTTGGGCCGACGCCTCCATAGACGGTGATGAAGTCATCGTGTCCAGTCCCGAAATTTCTCGACCGGTCGCCGTCCGATATGCATGGGCGGACAATCCTGAGGGATGCAATCTGTACAACGGTGCCGGATTACCTGCATCCCCATTTCGAACGGACAATTGGAAAGGCGTAACGCAGCAGTAGTTTTGGTAATCGCGGTGTGCCCGTTGTCCAGGTAGTCCGCTTCAATTCTCCTCGCCTGGGTTACTAACAGCTTTGTCGACCGTTCGTGCAAACGCCAATCAGCCGGAACTTCAGTCGCTCTTCGCAATTTGAACTCAAAACAGGCTGAAGGCTGCCCTGTCGGCAATTTGCGGTTTTACGGTAATCTTGCGAGCGACTTGGTTCCGGCCTTCGTCAGAAATTCGGGCGGAGTTTCAAAAGGCTGATCTTCAAGATCGCCGCTTTAATCGTCTTTCACCAATAGCACGTTAACCGCTTTGACTAGAACCCGAACCTGGTCTCCCTGTTTCAGGTCAAGTGATTCCATTGATTCCCTGGTCATCACCGAAGACAACTGAAACTCACCTGAGACCTTGACTGTCGCTTTACCCATCACCCCGGGTTCATCGCTGACTTGAATGACTTCGCCGACAATATCGTTTCTTGCACCGTGTTTCATAATTCTCACTTTTGGGTTTGGTCGCGGACTGAATAACACAATTAGAATAGAGTATTCCAACCGATTCTGCCAAGTTCTCGATGAACGAAACGTGTCGGCGTATCACATCCCCTTTATCAAGGCCCTATCCACAAAAAGGAAAGTGTTGAATTGGCAATGCCTGATCCACTGCATGCACGATAAGCTGAGTGGACAACCTGAGAGGACAACTTAACCCAGGTAATGCTTGCGCGACGGAGCTCGTTGACCTCAGTCGTTGTCCTGATACTAGATCCGGGTCGCCGCCACGATCGCCACCATCAAAATTGCCAGTGAACTTGTCCAAAGCGCGACATCGTAGAGTGTCGAGGGGCGAAGCCGTTGATCCAGCCGGCAGTACCGAAAATAAAGCGTCGCAAAGACAACGATGAACAGTATCACCACGGTCGCCAGGCCACCAAAAATCACCATTAAAGCCGGCGCTTTGAAACAGAGGTACGTTACGCCCCAAAGAAATGGAAACAACCAGGCGAAAAAGCTGATCGCCCGACGCCGCGCGGCAGGATTCGCGAAATCGTAAAACCCGACTTGGCCAAATGCATCCGAGAACAGACGCGTCCAGGCCGCCAAAGCGGCAAAAAGCGTCGAGTACAGCACCACCACCGCGCCCAGGACAAATGTCAAACGAGCCGACGGCCCCAGCGCTTCGGTGTACATCGTCGCAAGTGTTGAAATCAATTCGTCGCTACGGGGAACCGTTCCATTTCGGTGCAAAACTGCGGCCCCCAACAGGTAGAACATCGCTGTAACAACCGTGTAACAAACCATCGCCAGGATCGCATCCCAGTACATCACGCGGATCCAACCCTTGGCTCGATCTTCCCATTCAACGGAATTCTGCTTTGGACCGGCGTAGGAAGCGTAACCTTTCTCGATCAGCCAGTAGTTGTAGGCCATGATCTCGTCGCCACCGACTCCCGTGATTCCAAACGCGCCAAGCGCCACAATCAGGACCACTTGATCGGTCGGGATACTTGGAACCAAACCAGAAACTAATTCCCCGGACGTGATCGCCATCTCAGTGGATTGCAGCGCAAACAGCGAGACGATTGTGAACAAAGTAAATAAACCAATCATGATTAAGGAGGCTTTTTCGAGCACCAAATAGTAGCCTCGGTACACGAGCAAAGAGACAGACGCTGCCACGACGAAAATCGAGACGATCCTGAGTGGAATAGCGGCGCTTCCGCTTCCCCAGATGTTCGTTTCCGCCAACTGAGGAATCAATATCTCCAAACCGAGCACCACGCCACCGACAATTCCACCCACCTGCAGCAGCTTGGTCACCTGCAAAATGAGCCAGATCCAAATTGACCAACTTGTTTTTCGAAAACGTGGGCCGGGAAGCGTATTCAAAGCGGCCATCGTGGTCTCGCCGGTGCTGATCGCATGCCGACCAAACTCCAACTGCACGGCCACTTTGACGATGCAACTGAAAATGATGAACCACAGCAAAACAAAACCGGCTTTGGCCCCAACGATCGTGGTAGCAATCAACTCGCCCGAACCAACAATGGATGCCGAAAGAATGAACCCGGGCCCCAGAAATCGGAGGCTCCCCAGCAGATTCTTTGGAGGCTGTCGGATCGTGCGTTCGGTTCGGCGATAGGGGTTGTCAGTTGGTGGGGCGCTGGCCATGGCATCAGCTTATCGGTTCAGTGGTAGTGCAAGTAGAATCCATTGCAGACAACTGGACTAGCCGCGTCGGCCACGCAAACATGCCGCGGTGGGCGAAGCCCATTCTCTATTCGAATCGCTATCCCGTAATGAACAATGTTCTCCGATCCATACTATCTGGAAAGTGGTTACCGCCGAACAATTCGATCTTTCTCCGACATCACGTTTTCTCCCAACTTGTCTCCATTCGTGCCTGTTCGCTGCTAATGATTCCCCAGATCTCCTCTCAAAATCACTCATCGCCACGACAACTCGCTTGCGGGCCAGTCAACCAAACTTAACGACGCTGTTTCAGCATTTGCGATTTGCACAATTTGGGTAGCGTATTTCGGTGTGAATCCGGAATCTAGCGGTGCCGGTCTCGATAGCCCACCGTTGAGTTTCGTTAACAAATGGCGTATTCTGCGGGAACCCAAGGCTTAACGAGATGCCCCATCTCCACGACACCCCAACTCCAGCATTGGCTGGATTGACGCGACGGATTTCTCAGACTCATGCCCAAAGACTTTCTTAATGGAACCGCCGACCAGTACGACGTCGTTGTGATCGGCAGTGGACTGGGCGGTTTGACGGCCGCCAACATCCTGGCCCGAGATGGACTATCGGTTCTTCTGCTCGAACAACATTACAAACTCGGTGGCTTGGCGACTTGGTTCAAACGACCGGGCGGTCACATTTTTGACATTTCTTTGCACGGATTCCCTTATGGAATGGTCAAAAGCTGCCGGCGATACTGGTCGAATGAGATTGCCGATTCGATCGTGCAATTGGAAGGGGTCCGATTTGACAACCCGATGTTTTCGCTGACGACGACGTTTAATCGAGAGGACTTCACCAAACTTCTGACGAATGATTTTGAACTGGAGCGCAATACGGTTGACAGGTTTTTTGACGCAGCCCGCGGCATGAACTTTTACGACGACCAGTCAAAAACGACGCGTGAACTATTCGACGAATACTTTCCCGGTCGAGAGGATGTCGTCCGGCTGCTGATGGAACCGATAACGTATGCGAACGGATCGACGCTTGAAGATCCCGCGCTGACCTATGGAATCGTGTTTTCCAACTTTATGTCGAAGGGTGTCTTTGTATTCCAGGGCGGAACCGACAAATTGATCAAGACCATGGAAAAGGTCATGAAAACCAATGGCGTCGACGTGCGAATCAACTGCACCGTTGAGGGAATTAACGTGGGTGCAGACGGCATCGAGGCGGTGGTTGTCAACGGCAAGACCATCCGGACAAAAACGGTTGTCTCGAACGCTAATCTCAGATCAACGATCTTCCATCTCATCGGTGAAGACAAATTCGACCCGACGTTTGTCGATGATGCCAAAGCGGTACGGTTAAACAACTCCAGCACCCAAGTCTACATGGCCCTTCAGGAAGGCGACTCCATTCCCCGGGAGACGGGTGACTTGCTGTTTTGCAGCACCGCCGACCGTTTTCAAACCGACTTGCTCCTCAGCCGAGAGATCACCAGTCGAACGTTTTCTTTCTATTACCCGGATACGCGACCGGAAGGCAAGGGCCGGACGCTGATTGTGTCCAGTACGAATGCCAACTACGAAGACTGGGTTGGCATGAGCAAAGAAGAATATGACAAAAGCAAACAGGATCTCATCGACACGACACTTGAGGCTCTGGAGAAATACGTTCCCAATTGCCGCGAACGGATCGTCCACATCGAAGCCGCCACTCCCATCACGTTCGAACATTACACGAAACACATCGAGGGAGCAAGTTTCGGCACCAAGTTTGAAGGATTGGCGGTCAGCCGCGGGCTACCCGAACAGGTTCCCGGGCTTTATCACGCGGGCAGTTGCGGCATCATCATGTCGGGTTGGCTGGGAACGATCAATTACGGCGTCATCGTTGCCAACGACGTCATTAACTATCTGAGCAGCATGCCGGCCACGTCGCCTGTTTCGTCACGCTCAAACTGAAAACAGGATTGACCATGTCAACCCACAGTTCCCTCGAAAGAATCAAGAACGCGATTCCCCATCGAACGCCGATGTTGTTGGTGGATGAGATCGTCGAACAACACGACGATTCCATTATCTGCCGCAAGTCATTCCGGGACGACGAATATTTCTTCCAGGGTCACTATCCTGATTATCCCTTGGTACCGGGAGTGATCCTCTGCGAGTGCGTCGCACAAGCGGGGGCAATATTGCTGGCATCAATCCTTGACACAGAGAATGGCGTTCCCGTGTTGACACGCATGAACGACGTCAAGTTCAAACAAATGGTGCGCCCCGGAGATGCCGTTGAGATTCATGCGAAACTGGACGAAACCGTTTCCAACGCGTATTTCCTTACCGGTCAGGCAAGGGTAAACGGGAAAATGGCCGTTCGATTATCGTTTGCTTGCAGCGTTACCAAAGCTGCACAAACCGACTAAACCATGGCTCCGCGGAGTCATGGCTCGTCACATTCTGCATTGGCATCAAAATATCGCTGGGGTTCGGATCATGGATTTTCTTCAACTTACGGGCAAAGCGATCGTCGTTTTCGGTGTTGCCAACAAGAAAAGTATCGCTTGGCACATTGGCAGAACTCTGGAAGAGCACGGTGCCCGGGTCATTTATGTCGTTCGCAGCGAAGCACGAAAACAAACGCTGCAGAAACTGATGAACGGCCGGGAGGTTCACGTGTGCGACGTTGAATATCCAGATCAGATCGCTCACGTCCGCAACCAGATCGCAGAGTCCCATCCGGAAATTAATGGGCTGGTACATTCGATCGCGTTTGCCGCCTATGACGAGACGGGCATCAAACCGTTTCACGAAACGGGAAAGGAACAATTCCTGAGAACGATTGACATTTCCTGTTTTTCGTTGATCGCAATCTGTAATGCTTTCAAGGACCTGCTTTCAAAGGATGCTTCGGTTGTAACCATCTCTATCTCAACCACGCGGATGGCCAGCGAAAACTATGGATTCATGGCCCCAGTAAAAGCCGCCTTGGACAGCTCGCTGGCATTCCTGGCCAAGAGTTTCAGTAAATTTTCAAACGTACGTTTTAACGCCGTCTCTCCTGGATTGCTGAAAACATCGGCTTCGGCTGGCATTCCTGGCTATGTCGATGCCTATCTCTTCGCCGAACAAGTGATTCCACGCGGCACAGCCATCACGACGCAGGAAGCAGCCAATGCCGCTTGTTTTCTGTTAAGCCCCCGGTCTTCCGGGATCAACGCTCAACAGTTAGTTATCGACGCCGGGATGTCGATCAATTATTTTGACAACCAGATCATTAGCAAAGTGATGGATTCTCGTCAAAAAACATAACGTGCGCCGCGTAAGGCGGTAAAAAGTGGCTTTCTTCCCGGAAAAATTCAACCATTTTCTGCAATTTTGAGCGAAGCGGCGTTGGTTTTCCAACGCGTATTGGCCTATCGAAATTGGCATGTCTTCGTCGGATGAGTTGTTTCTTGCCGCGGTCGATTTCATAATGGATTGTCGAGGACGCCACTCGTCGAAACTTCCGTAAAAAACATGGGAATACGATTTACCTGTAAACACTGTCAGAAACGCCTGAACGTCAAGTCTGCGCAATCCGGTCAGACGGGGCAATGCCCGCGTTGTGGCAATTCCATTGCTGTGCCGTCAGAGTCTGAGATTTCGTGGATCGACGCCGACGGGAAGACGGAGATTATGGACTCGCAGTCCATTTTTGATGTCGACAATCAGATCACTCAAGCCGGTTTGAGTGCTTCCATTCAACTTGAATCTGACAGGAAGCTGGAGGAATTCAGCAATCCGTACGTTGCTCCAGTCACCAGTTCCAGAACACTGAAACGACCCTCCAAGTTCGGCTCCTCCGATCCCTTTTTGCTTGATAAACCGAAGCCTCCGTCCAACATGGGCAAAGTGGACCCGATTGCCGAGGCTCCCAGAAAGATCTGGTATTTTCGCAGCAAGAAAATTGGCGAGAAGGGGCCGCTAAAAGCGCGGTTCATGCAGGAACATCTGGAAAAAGGAGACGTTACGATCGGGTGTATCGTATGGCGCGAAGACTGGGAAGATTGGCAGCCTGCCGAACGAGTATTTCCCACTCTCCTGGCAGAGGTCGAGAGGCGGAAGGCGAACCGCGTATTCGACGATTCCCATTGCGGGATCTCGGACGAGTGGAACCCTCATTCGGCATTGCAGCGGCGGCGCCGAAAAATGCAGCTGCTCGGCATCGTTGCGATCGCTGCCGGATTGTTGACAATAGGTGCGCTTGCGACGTTATTAATAAAACTGGTTTCGAATTAAACCCCCAAACAGGTCCGATCATGATGACATTCCAACTTCGCAGTCTTAGCCTCGCTCTCATCGTCTTTTGCGGCTGGACTTGGGCTGGCCATGCTGCCGTTGCTCAAACGACAGGTGATTCCGCAGCGACAGCAGAAAAAAAACAGGCGTCCGATGAGGACAAGGTGCCAGAACCGATCATCATTAAAGTTGCCGACGGCAATATCGAATTCCGGGCCACCGGGGCATGGAAAATGGTGCCGCCGAAAAGTCGCATGTTGGAAGCCGAAATTCAAATCCCCAAGACAGGAAATGACCTACAGAATGGTCGACTCACCATCATGGGTGCCGGCGGAACGATCGAAGCCAACATCGAGCGCTGGCAAGATCAGTTCACACAATCCGATGGAAGCGACACTGCTGATCAGACCAAGGTGGAAGAGAAGGAGATTTCGGACCAGACCGTTCACCTTGTGGATATTACGGGGACGTTCCTGGACTCTCCCGGCGGACCATTCAGCGGTCAAGCCAAAGTCAAACGGGAGAACTACCGGATGCTCGCCGCAATCATTGAAACGGAAGGCAACGGGAACTACTTTGTCAAATTCTATGGTCCCAAGCCGACCGTCGACAAAAATGCGAAAGCATTCAAAGAAATGATTGAAAGCCTCAAGATCGCCGACTGACGACGTTTACGTTGAGCATGCGAATTTGAGTTCCGAAACGGTCGGCTGAATTGATTGCCTGCGGTTGTTCAACTTGCCGAGCGGTTGCGATTCGAGTTCAGGATGCAGCCGTCAGAGGTTGAGTTCTTCATTTGAGGCTACGATGCCGCTTGATGGCTGAAAGAGTCTGTTGAATGTCGTCTGCCAACTCGGCAACGATCTCGACGGACTCGCCTGATGCTGGATGTTCAAAACGAATCCGTACCGCGTGCAGCGCTTGACGCTGCAATAACATCGAATTGGCAGCTTCATTGACGCCAAGATCGTGGAGCGATAATCGAGATCGGCCGCTGTATAACCCATCGCACAACACGGGTGTCCCAATGTGAGCCAGGTGAACCCGAATTTGATGGGTACGTCCGGTTTTGGGCTTCACGCGAACCGTTGCGAATCCGTCAAATCGCTCGATGACTTCGTAAAAAGTTGTTGCCGCTTTGCTGGTTCGATGGGCCTCCCGGATTGCTTTTTTTTCACGCTGGTAGGGATGGGCTCCGATTGGTTTTTCGATGATGTCACGATCCCGGTCGGGAGGTGGAGTGACAATCGCAAAATACTCTTTTTCGACCGTTCGATTTTCGAATTGGGCAGCCAAACTCAGATGAGCAGCGTCGGTTTTGGCAACGAGGATGACGCCACTCGTATCTCGGTCCAGACGGTGAACAATTCCAGGTCGTGTCGGCCCTCCCACCGAGCT
Organism: Pirellulaceae bacterium; assembly: GCA_942492215.1. Classification (GTDB taxonomy): domain Bacteria; phylum Planctomycetota; class Planctomycetia; order Pirellulales; family Pirellulaceae; genus Mariniblastus. The sequence goes on along the minus strand of CALODY010000019.1, from coordinate 158,601 downwards.
TAGTTTCTGAAAATGGTAAGCCAGTGCCGATGTCAAAGTACCGGACCAGTGCCCCTTGGCGGGATGAACTACCATTGCCGGTGGTTTATTGATCGCGACCAGATGCTCGTCCTCGTAAAGGATCGAGAGGTCGATATTCTCGGGAATTGTTTCGTCTGATTCTTGAACCAGCGGTGTGACCGTAACCACCTGGTTGGCTCGCAGGCGCGTGGACGATTTGGCTGGCTGGTCATCGACCAACACATGCTGGGCCGTAATGGCACGTTGAAGCTTGGCCCGACTGAACTTGCTGAACTGCTTGACCAGGAAGGAATCCAGCCGTTCGTTTTCTTCGGTTTCGGTGACTTCAAAGCGTTGCATAAACGGCATGATGCAAGAAAAGTCGATTCGATGTAACTGGCCTTCGCGACGTAAACTGACCCCAATTCTCTTCCAGCGGGTGCTTCATTGGCGTATTGTAAATCGCCACAAACTCAAAATCCGCCTAAACCACCAAGATTTATTGCCTGAGAGAATAACAATTGCCCGAATTGGATAGAACCAGAAAGCGCCCAATACTAAACTGGACTCGGTTGCAGGATCGAGAAGTGTACGACTTGGACAGGACACCCGTTTGGTTGGGACAAAGATAAATAAGTGGCTGGCGTCAATACGCGTGGCAATACATAGGATGAATTCTCCTTTGCCAACCGAAAGTCCGCTCCGGTGACCTGATTCCCGTACGGTCGACGGCAATATGACGGCAGAATCTGGCAACGGTAAGGTCGTGTCGGAGCATCTCAAATTTTCCCTGTAAGGGGCGGCACAATTGGAGATCGAAGACATTTCGCGACGAGGAATCTTGGAGAGATTGTTCTGGTCGGCTATAACAACGAACATGCGAAATTCGATTGAGCGGAAACGAAGGACGAAACCGCAGTTGGAACGGGACGATGGAATCCTCGTAGTCCGCAATCAACGATCGCATTGGGGATCGACGCAATGAAGCGAAGAAAGAAAACCATCGGCTTCTGTCCTCTTTGCAGGCAGAACGTCGCCCACACCCGAGGGTTTTCTACGCTTACGATGGAACTGCTGGATGTCTTATCATTGCGGATTCTAAGAGTCTTTCGGTTGGGCCCCTGGTATTGTAATCAATGCGAGAGCAAGTCTTACTTTCTGAAGCTTAGACGCTGGTATCGTCCCACCCAAACCTCCGACGGCCATTCAAAACAGCGTTTGAGGTCGGAATCAGGCACCGAATTTGAGTCCGCGGGCAATTACATCAAAGGCGAACAGTCTCTCGTGATGCGTGACAAACGGGCCACTCGCTTTTCCCAAAAATATCGAGATGGCGTGGTTTTGAGAATCCTCTCGGGGGCGACCACCATGGCGCAAATTCGTCAGGAACTGGAGATTTCCGAGAGCGATGTGGTGGGCTGGATTGCAAGTCTCTATTTTCGAAAGGAGGCGAAAATTGATGAACTCACGGAAGCGATTGAGAAAATCCAGGATGGCCTTCCCAAGGACTTGAAGCTGTCATTGGAGTTCGACAAAAACACCTCGATTACAGAAGCGGAGAATGTGGTCGACGGCCGAATCGTACCCAAGTAACTCGCCTGAATGACGTCGACATCACCTTAGCGAGGCAGGCACGTTTGATACCTCACGGTACGATCTTCAGGTGTTTTCCATGTGACAGGCGAAGAATTCCAGCCAGAAACGAACTTATTGGATGAAACGACTGTCCAGGCACCGCTGGCGTCGTAAAATAGCTTCGCATCCTGTTAAAATGAGCTACGATCCCCACGTTTGAGAAGAACAATGGCTGAACAACGACATATGAAATTCATTGAGATGACGGGCGCAACATTGGAGACCGTAATCAACGATGGCGAGTTGCACAGCAATGACCTGCATAGTGCTGGCGTGCAAGACGACTCGATCGTACGTGTCAATCAGCAGGGGGACATCGAAGTTCGTCGTGCGAACAAGTGGGATGTTATTGGCGGGTTACTTGGGAACTTTGAAGACCGAATCAAAAAGACAACGGGTTTTGATTGGGCCGCGTAGCATCGACGACGCGAGATGGCCGAATTGCGGAAGATTCTGACCGGTTCTGCATCAGATTTATGTCCGAGATGAAGTCAAGTCGTTGTGCTATGACGGTCGTCAGTTTCGTTGTGCGGACCGGCCACCGTCGTCTCAATGGACTTAAAACTCGAGACTGCCAACTTCAAATTCCAGCAATTCGTCAATCCAGATCCGAATATCATTTTCATATTCGCTGGCCAGATCATTTTTCACCAGTTGACGATGAAAAGCTGCGGCACCTTCTTCCACGAGTTCGGCCGCTTCGGCGCTGGCGAACCGCTCTTGCGGATTCGTTGCAATCATACCGCGACAAAACGCCATCAAAAGATGGTTGCAGGCGACTTCTTCCGGGAGCAATTCCGGAAGTCGGTCAACCAAATTATGTTTGGCACGCACCAATTCCTGAAAATCATTGATTCCACCAAAAACAGGTCGTCCGGACAACAGCTCGATGGTCACATACCCCAAACTTGCCAGGTCACTGCGAGGTGTATTATCGATACCTTCGAGAACTTCCGGCGCCGCATAAGCGGGCGTGCAGGCACGCCGCTGCGGGGGATCCGTTATATCGAAGGCCGATCCAATGTCGATGATCTTGGAATGGCCACTCCGCTTCAACATGATATTTCCCGGCTTAACATCGCCGTGAACGATGCCCTCGCGGTGCATGGAGGCCAACGCCTCAAGGCAATCTCGCACAATGGCAATTGCCACACCGGCTTTAAAGCGAGGCTGTTCCGGGCCGGCGGTGACGACGACCTCATTAATGTGTTTCCACTTATTCTCGCTGAACCGCTCCTTGATCAAGCCAAACATCTTCGGCGTCAGCAACCTGCGCAAGTCGAAACCTTCCACCCACTCCATGACCATCATGCGGATCCGATCGCGATCCAGAAAATTCTCAACCACTAACAGGTTTTCATGCTGGATCCTGGCGACTTTTGCCGCCACTCGACCCATGCGGGCCATGTCTGAATCGTAATGAATCGGCGTCGCATACCTCTCCGGCGACAACACTTTCAGCGCGACCGGCAATGTGAATCCGTCTGATCCGCGTCGCTCAGTGAGGTACACAACTCCCTGGCCTCCGGAACCAAGTTTCTTCAACAGGCGCAAATGGGTGGTCCAACTATGACGTTTATCACCGAGGATTTCTTGATAACGATCAATCAAATCCTGGCATTGATTTTCCTGAAGTTTCCCATCGCGAGTTACCGTGGGCGATAGATCATCTCCTTGAGTCGCAAATAATGTTCTTTCGTCAAAACTCAAGTCAGGTTCCAGTGCAAACAATTCGAAATCAAAATCGAAAGAATGATTCGCTGGAGTTGATGACGGTTGCAACGAGCCCAAGAGCGAATCCTCAGATTTCACCCCTATTTTATTCGACGATCAGCAGTTTGGTCCATGTCAGCTTTCGGAATTGAAGTTTTTGCCAAAAAAGGTGGCGATTTCCCGAACTCCACCGACCAACATGCAGCCCCTCCGCTCGTTTGTCATGCGGACGAAATCCGGTGCTCCGGCCTTGGGAAGCCCAAGTTTTTATCGACGAGATTCAGCAAGCTTTTCCCTGCGCGGTAGCGATCGAGATTCTTGCAGAACAGATCCACGGTAGATGGAACCCGAAAAGCGGATTGGGCTCCCACATGGGGTGTGATGATGACATTGTCCATCTCCCAAAGCGGTGACTCTGGCGGTAAGGGTTCGGGTTCAACGACGTCGATGCCAGCACCAGCCAAACGTCCAATTTGAAGGTTTTTCACCAGGCACTCGGTGTTGACGACCGACCCTCGTCCCACGTTGATCAAATAGGTTCCGGCTCTCATCAGGTTGAACTGGTCTTCACTCAGACGGTTCTCGTTACTTTGAGTCAACGGCAACGTCACGATCAGGATGTCGGCCTGCGGTAACAGATGTTCAAGTTGGGCCGCCGGTAGCACGTTATCGACGACTCCTTGGGCGATCAGTGGATGACAGTGCACGTGGAACAAATCGGTAGCGACAATGCGTCCAACCATCGAGCGTAGGACTTTCGCAATTCGCTGGCCGTTACCACCTAAACCCACGATTCCGATCGTTTTTCCAAACAATTCGTCTGTCGGCCGACGCGTAAAGTCCTTTCTCTGTTGCGCTCGAAAAAAAACTGGCAGCCTGCGTACCAAACCAAGCAGCAAGGCCAATGTTTGCTCGGCCACCTGATTGGCAAACAGCCCGGAACAACCAGTAACGACTATCTCCGAGTCAATCACTTCCGGAAGCAGACAATGGTCAAGCCCGGCAGCGGAGGACTGGATCCATTTTAATCGTTTCTGGTTTACGACGCGGGACCAGTCCAGCGGAACTTTCGCATGTCCACAAAAAACGTCCGCCTGCAGAATGTCTTCGGCAATTTTATCCTGGCTGGATAGGATCACATTGAAATCACTACCAGCGGATTGCCGAATTTGATCGGCAAGCAGGTCGGAGAGGGGAAAACAGGTGACAATATTACGATCTGGCATTGTTCTTGTCAGCAGATTTGAAAGCCTTTTGCGATAGAAAATGATCAGAATTCGCTCGTTTTCGCAAGTCCCGTTGACGTTCTGAATTCAACGATTCCAATGTTATCGTACCGTTGAAATGTTGATCGACGGATCGGGTCTCCATCTCGGAAGTGGCCTCGATTGGCGAAATCGTCATTGAGTCCCGATGCTCAATGGCGACCAGCGACGAATTTTTTGTGGATCAGGAACGCGGGACGGCTGATGAATCTGAATATCCTTCTTGAATCGCAGGACAATCCGATCGCTGTGCACGAAGCGCAACAGATCGTCCATTCCTGGATCGAGGATATTGGAGTCAACTATTTTTCGGAGTTGACGAATTTGGCCCAACTGGTTGAAGAAGTGGGAGAGTTGGCCCGGATCCTGTCGCGGACGTATGGCGACCAAAGCTTCAAGGATTCCGAGAAAAACGCCCGCCTCGAAGATGAACTTGCCGATGTTTTGTTTGTCCTGATTTGTCTTGCTAATCAAACGGGTGTTGATTTAACTAAAGCATTCAAGGAAAACATTTCCAAGAAATCGAAACGCGATCAATATCGCCACCAGAACAATCCCAAACTCAATCCAATCGACAAACAGGATTAACGGACACCATGAGCATCACAATCATGCGCAAGGTCAACTTCTGTGCCGGGCACAGGCTGCTCAACCACGAGGGCAAATGCGCAAACCTGCATGGACATAATTACTTGATCGAGTTCCACGTCAGCGGCCATGAGATTGACGAATTGGGACGCGTTGTGGATTTCAGTGTATTGAACAAGCTTTTCAAAGGTTGGATCGATGAGCACTGGGATCACGGTGTTCTGCTTTGGGATCAGGACCGGAATGCCGTCGAAGCGTTGCGGCAGGTCAAACCCAATCGTATCTATTTATTGCCCTACAACCCGACCGCCGAAAACATGGCCCGTTACCTGCTCGATCAGATCGCCCCGAAACTCATCAAAACCATCAAGGGCTACGATTTGCGAGTGACGAAGGTCGTTGTCTGGGAAACCGAGAACGCGTTTGCCGAAGTTTCCGTCGATGCCAGTCGCAATCAGGCTGATGCGTTATTGCGCCAAGTGCAGCAAGGCGTTATGAATCCCAATTGATCGCACCGATCCTTGAAGCTTTTTTATTCCGATACTTTCGAACTGCCCCTTCCGCCTCGCCATCGGTTTCCAATGGAGAAGTACACGCGGCTGCGTGAACGAATCCTAACCAGTCGGCTGGCCGATCATTGCCAGCTGCTGCTGCCCCCCGCCGCGACGGATGAACAGCTGCTGCGGGTCCATACCTCGGCCTATCTGCGGGCCGTCACGACCGGCGACCTGTCTCCGCTCCAGCAACGCAGAATCGGTTTTCCCTGGTCGGAGGAAATGGTGCAACGCTCAAGGCGCTCAACGGGAGCCACTGTCGCGGCAGCTCAAGCCGCAATGGAGCAGGGCATTTCTGCCAATCTGGCCGGCGGTACCCACCATGCGTTTGCCGATAGCGGACAAGGCTATTGCGTCTTCAATGACACATGTGTCGCCGCACGTACGTTGCAGGCAGAAGGGAAGATCCAAACCGCTCTGATTATCGACTGCGATGTGCACCAAGGTAACGGAACTGCTTCGATTGCCCAAAATGATCCCACGCTGTTTGCGTTTTCGTTGCATTGTGAGGAAAACTATCCGTTTCAAAAGACTAACGGGGATCTCGATGTCGCCTTACCTCGTGGGACTGGCGACGACGTTTTTCTGTACGAGCTAAAAGCATCAATCGTCCGCATTTTCCTGACGTTCGAACCCGACATCGTCTTTTACCTGGCCGGAGCTGATCCCTTTCAGGGAGACCGTTTAGGGCGACTGCAACTGACCAAGAATGGGCTTCGTCGCAGGGATGAATTGGTTATCGACTTTTGTCGAGATCTCGATGTGCCCGTCGCGATCGCGATGGCCGGCGGATATGCACCCGATCTCGAAGACATCGTCGATATTCATTTGGCGACGATTGAGACAGCCAATGCCCGACTGCGAAATGAAACCTTGGCGATTTGATTCGACGAGGCGGAAATTCATCGCGTCCGATTGTGTTGCAGTGGCGAAGTTCTGGATTGAAGAATCGTTAATCGCCAATCGTTGATGGCGAACATCCCCCATTGTCAGGAGAGAGTTTTGGGCGTCCGAAAATATTCCGACTTCCGATTCTTGCCGCATTTTCGCCTGCGACTACTCTAATTCTGAAAGAAAATCCTCGAGCGCCGAACCGCTGGCGCTGGATTTTTTTACTTCGTTTTCATTCAGCATATTGAGGACCGATTCGCCCAAATCCGGTTTCTTTTCCGCATCATCGAAGGCAAATATTGCTGATTCTTCGACCTCCACAAACTCGGGTCGATTCGCATCCTGTTGATCCGCGAAGTCCTTGAGGAAATCGAGAGCGGAAGCGCCGACATCCGGTTTTTTCTCCTCTTCCCCCAACACCATTATTTCCGACGGCTGACCGGGCACAGCCTCACGATCGACCTTGGCAGCCTTGTTTGGATCCAACGTCTCTTTCTTCTTCCTCTGAATTTTCTCAGGCGTCTTCGTCGCTTCTTTGGCAGGCGAATCAGCAACTGGATGCGTTGCTTTCGGCGATTGCCTGGTCGCTGACGGAGCCCGGTCCACAGAAGCCTTCGATTCTTGTTTCAGATTTTTTCCGTCGAACACCGGCTTCGAACCACGATCTGTTGGCTGGGCGGTGAGAAAATCCAATCCTGCTACCATTCTCTGTTTCCAGGCCCTGATTTCTTCTTGATTCATTCCGCCCGAGCGATCGACGTCCGTATCTGCGGACAGCTTTAAAGCCGGGATTTCGGCCAACACCTTTAACAGCCCCGAGTGTGAGTAATTAAAGGTGACTTTGACCTCGGTGCCTTTCTTGATGTTTTCCGGCAAATGGTGAACGACGCACTTCCCGATCGTTGTCGAACCTTGCCCCTCGTCGGTTCCTCCTTCCACCACCTGTACGACGATCTTTTTTTGGCCGTCCTTGGATGTCTGGAATCTCTTGGAGGCCTGCGCGGGCAGACGGTGGTTCTTGGGAATGACGATCTTTCGGCGCGGCTCTTTCGTCCCCGGATCGACACCCAAAACGCCCAGATCATGGGAATTGACATTCGTGACGGAGATCCCCTTGCCGGCCGAGGCACCATGTTTCATCAATATACCTGCATAGATGGCAGCCCCGTGCGCAACCGACTCATCCGGCGATAGGGAACGATCGATTTGCAGCCCGGATTCCGATTCCAACATCTTCCAGACCATGGGCATGCGGGTCGAACCTCCGACGAGCAGCAATTTGGTCAAGTCGGACCATTTTAGATTGGCGTCGCGCAACAGTCGGTCTGTCGTGAGTCGGGTCCGTTCCAACAAATCCTTGGTCAGCGCCTCAAACTGTTCGCGAGAGATGTCGATCTGGAAACGTTTTCCTTCGTGTTCAAATCGGATCACGGTCTGGTTACGCGCCGTGAGCGATTTTTTGGCTCGTGCGCAATGATTCATCAACTTTTCGCGCAAAACTGCGTCCGATTCAAAATCAACACCCTGACTGGCCGCAAATTGCTCGCTCACGAAATCAAAAATCCGCTGGTCCCAATCCATTCCCCCAAGGTAGACGTCGCCTGCCGTTCCGATGGCGGTGAAACTTGATTCCTCAATCTCCATTAACGTCACATCGAAGGTCCCGCCACCGAGGTCGTACACCAAAACCAGTTCGCGGCCTTGAGCCTCACCTTTTTCGTTGAGAAACCCTCGCTGGACACCGTAGGCAAGTGCCGCGGCCGTCGGTTCGTTAATGATGTCAATGACTTCCAGACCAGCCATTTCGCCCGCGTCTTTTGTCGCCTTGCGTCGGGGTTCATTGAAGTACGCGGGGACAGTGATAACGGCTTTGCTGAATTCGCCCAGCTTGAGTTCTGCATCGTCTTTCAGCCGCTTCAGAACAAACGACTGGATGACTTCCGGCGGCACGTAACGATTTAGGATTTTTTTTCGATATCGTTGACCGCCCATATCCCTCTTTGCGGCCCTTGCCAATCGATCAATGTCGTTTTCGCCGGCAAAATCTGCCTCGGTGCCAACGATTACCGCATCTTGATCGAAAAACACGACGCTCGGGGTTGTTAGTTCGCCTTCACTGTTAGTGATGGTGCAGGGCCTTCCGTCGTTATCCAGATAGGCAATTGCAGAAAACGTCGTTCCGAGGTCAATGCCGACGGGAATCTGATGGGGGTTGGGCATTTCAATTCTCAATTTTTAAGGCGGTCGGATTCGCAAATTGTAAACCTAAATCAATCATCCCAAAAGTATTTGCTCCCAAAGATGAATTCGGCGATCGCCTGTCGGAAAGGAAGTCGGTTTTACCGGGGATCCTGCAAACGCGCCGTCCCAACCGACAGGTGCATCGCGGCAAAATTTCGTCTCAAGTCAAATTGTCCTCTTGAGATTCTTTTATGCTCAGCCCTCAAACATCGTTCCGGCCGGTCGAAAGTCATTGCGGACTGTTTTAGAATCATGCTCCGAGGAAACCAGTACGGATGTTTGCTGCCAACCGACCCAATTATTCTGCATTTTCAAAGGAATACCATGTCGATTGTCGAGACCGAACAGGTTATGGTCGTCAAGACAGAGCTGTTTCGCGCGTGCGGATATTTCCAAGGCTTTTCTGCTGATTGCGAAAAGTATCTAGGAACCCTGCTTGATCCCATCAACACCCAATATCTTCCCAGGGACGAAATGGAACAGGACCCTGGTTTCAAGCAATTGATTCCCTATTGCGTTTTCCAGTACATCAAGGAGGACGGTTCGATTGATGTATTCCAGTACACGCGTGGGAAAGGGCAGGGCGAGTCGCGACTGCACAGCAAACGCAGCGTGGGAATCGGCGGGCACATTTCGACCCTCGACGCAGATGATCATTCGCCCTACCAGTTGGGGATGCAGCGGGAGCTGGATGAAGAAATCGCCATCGATTCAACATTCTCGGAACAACGTGTCGGCTTAATCAACGACGATCAGAATGATGTTGGCAAAGTCCACTTGGGAATCGTCCATCTATTCACCGTCGACCAGCCGAAAGTTCAGGCCCGCGAGGACGAAATTATCGAGTCCGGCTTCCTCCCCGTCCAAGATCTTCTCGGAGAGCTGGAAGGATTCGAAACCTGGTCACAGATTTGCCTGCGATCCCTATTCGCTAAAGACTAGACGGGCCCATTCAGCGGCTTCTGGCCACCAATCGCCGACCCGATTTTGCGAGGAACGAAGAACGGCCAAGTGGCCGACCGGCCCCCCAATTGCGAAAAACACAGTTATGAATCAGCGAAACACCGTGAAATCCTTTACAATTTCGGGTGGCAACATCGGCAAAAGCGATAGACAATTAATTGCCGGTTACAAATAATGTCGATAGCGAATCAAAACAAACTATTTCAGAAAACAGCCTGACCCTGGAGATATAGACGAATGAGCGTTACGGTTACCGAAAAGGCAGCAGTGGAAGTCCAGCGATTCATCAGTGAAGGCGAGTACGATGACAATGCCGTGCTGCGAATTGGTGTCGCGGGAGGGGGCTGCAGCGGATTCAATTACAGCTTGAACATTGCTTCGGACTTCGATGAAGTCAACGACAGCAAAAGCGAGCAACACGGAGTGACTGTGGTCGTTGACAAAAAAAGCGCCTTGTTCCTTGAGGGCACGACGGTCGACTACTACGAAGGCATCGAAGCGAGGGGCTTTCAGTTCCACAATCCCAACGCGAAGAAAACCTGTGGTTGTGGCAATTCGTTCAGCACGTAAACCGCAATCACCGGCAAACCGTCTAACAGCTTGGATAAAGCGAAACGATCGAGGAAACTCGGTCGTTTTTTTCATGGGTTGGAACTGATTTGATTTCTCGACGACGATCTGAATTCGATTACGAACTCAGATCTCCTCGATCAGTTGACTGATCGTCTTTTCCAGCAAGCCGGTCCCGCCAAATTCCATCCCCAAAGCACGCAGCTTGCCGGTTTGGATTTCATGCTTGGGAGAAGCGCTTTCGCCGACAACCCGGCTTGGGCTGCCCGAAATATCTTTGGCGATTATTGCCACTTCATATTGAGAAACGTAACGGTCGTAACAGGCATAGACTTCACCCGCGACGCTTTCGGCGTTTAGCAAAACCTGGATTCCTTTAGCCACATCGTTGACATGAACTTCCTTTCCGCCTCCTTTGACCTCCACCATTTCCCCAGCGATGATCTTTTCAATCAATGGAAACCACTTCGATTTCCAAACTGGTTGATCCGCCCCATAGATTCCGGTTGGCCGAATCGCGCAAATCGGAAATCCTTTCCCCAAACCGTAGCTATGGACAAACTTCTCAATTGCCGCCTTGTGGGCTCCGTAATGAGTAAAAGGCCAAGTCGGATGCGTTTCATCCAGCGGACGATCGTCAAGAATTTTCTCGTGAACAGCGCAGGTGGACACGAAGACGAACTTGCTAACGCCTGCTGCAAACGCGGCTTCGATGAGTTGTAAAGATCCGAGCAGATTAACCCGGGTGAACTCAACCACATCACCTTCCCCTCCCCGAAAACTCGCACCTGGCTTCCAAAGCGCTGCATGGACAACGGCGTCACACCCGTCAACCAGGTCATTCGTCGCTTTGACGTCACCCAATTCCCCCTCGATCCAATCAATCGGCGAATCCAGGTCGTCAGCGAATGCACGGCTGGATTCAGATCGATACCAGCATCTCAACGGAGTTGCCGTCTCAGACAACTGAGAAACCAGCTCTCGCCCCACAAATCCTGTTGCTCCAGTAATTGCAATCATTGTTTCAATTCCCAACGTATGCCTCGGACTGACGAAGAACTTAGTCCTAAATTATTGACCTGTCGTGTCGCATGAAATGCCCGCAGCCACGTATGCTCAATGGATGCTGCCGAATATGTCGCGAATGCGCCGCTGCAAAACTGACGGCGGACTTCGTTCTTGATACATCTTGCCGCCCCAATTCTAATGCAAATCAGCCCTCGGAAAGAGTTCTGCCCGGACTGACGCGACACGGTTATTGACGATTGAACCCAACATGTTTCAACTGCGACCTGCAACTGAAAACGATCAACCGGGAATCGTGAAATTGATCGATGAAGTTTTGCGGGAATATAACGATCGCATTTGCCTCGCGGATGCGGAGGCTGATTTGCAGGACTTGCGGACAAATTTCGCCGACAAGGGTGGCGTTTTTTGGGTATTGTCCGAAACGAAAACGGCGAAGCCGCCAGTGATCATCGGCAGTCACGCCGGGCTACCGGACCCCGATCAAGAGATGGTCTGCAATTTCAAGCGGCTCTATTTGGCCAAACCATTCCGAGGATCTGAGTGGGGCGAACGCTTAATGCAAGTTGCCGTTGACTGGGCGATCGAAAAGAAATTTCGAAGAGTTGAATTCTGGTCGGATACGCGGTTTCAACGCGCTCACAATTTCTTCCAGAAATTTGGCTTTCAGAAAACTGGTCAGATCAGGTCGATGAACGATGCTCTCCAACCGTACCAAGAGTTTTTCTTCTACCTGGACCTCGCCGACTGAAACGGAAACCTAACCCAAGCAAGAGTTCTACTCGAATAAGCACGGCTTGGACCGGGATCATTCAACGACGCCAAGCAGGTGAATCTCGAACACCAGCGTCTGATTGGGACCAATGTTGCCTTTGCCTCGCATGCCATAAGCCTGGTCGCCGGGAATGGCAACTTTCCATTTCCCGCCGATTTTCATCGCCTGAAGGGCAGCCGAAAAACCCGGGACGAAACGGGCGACGACCAGTTCTGCCGGTTGGGGGTCCGAACCATCGAGTGGTTTCAGCGACGAATCAAATACGGTTCCATCGGGCAGCATCCCATGGTAATGGACTCGGACCCGACTTTCGGGTGCGGGAGATTCGCCGGTTCCTTCCTCGATCACTTCATACTGGACGCCGCTGGGTAGAATCTTGACTCCTTCTTTCTTGGCATTTGCCGCCAGGTAGGCGTCGCCTTCCGCCTTATTCTTGTTGGCGATTAATGTCATTTTTTCAATTTGCTGTTTTTCGACAACTTTCTGGAACGCCATCATGACCGTCTGGACTTCCTCCTGCGTCATTCCTAGCTCGCCACCTTTGACCGCGTTTTGCATTCCCTCGACCAATTTATCCAGATCGAAATCGATCCCTTGCTGTTTCAATTCAGTCAGCAATCGAGCGGTTGTGTTGAATCCAATGATGTAACTTGCCTTTTGAGCCAAAGAAGCATCATCGAGTTGGGGAGTGACCACGGCCTGAGGCTTCAGAGAAGGTGATTCTCCTGGCTGTGAATTTTGCGGTGGTGTTTGGGCAATCAACTCGGACGCTACGAATCCGAGGGAAAAACACAACATCAAAAATATTTCGCGACGAAACATAGCTTCCTTCCGTAAAGCACTTGCATCCTGTTCCAAGGATTTGCTTTGGCAACCTGGCGGCCTAATAAAACCGAGGATTATAGGCCTCCAAACCGGCGGGGCCTATGACCAGCCATCCTTTTTTGGGAATAAATGCCCCAGAAGGCCAAAAGACTGGAGACGGGAAACTGACGGGAAATACAGTCCTAATCGAGGTCTATATGATTACGAACTGCTGCTCATTCTCGCTACTTATTCGCGTTTTGTAGCCTTGCGGCTAACGGGAAACGTTGATTATCTCGCGAACGACGCCCTCCACGGGAGTTTGCCCATCAGAATTCGCCTTGGCCGATACTTCGAATTTGGCGGATCCGACTTTCGTTCCCATGACGGTTGCATTAAAGACAAGCTTCTCACCGAGCGCCAATTCGGGACAACGACGCACCTCGAACCTCGTAAAACTCTCGTTGCGACTCATGAGATTAAGTTTTGACTCGCCGTAGTCAAATTTCGTCAATCGGATTCCCGGATCAAGTCGAATCGTGATATCGACATCACGGAGGATTACCGGAGTCTCGTTGGCAATAAAAAATTCAATCGCGGTTTGCTTGGGACGCAGTGGGTCGACGTCGGAGCCAACCAGGATCTGAATCTCCCGATTCGAAACCGACGATTTGACGACGAAGCCATTTTCAGGATTGTTTTTAATGGCGTCCTTGGCAACCGATCGGTCAGTCTTCAAGTCACCTGGCTGGATTCCAACACCAGCCTGCAAATAGATCGCAAACGTCGCCAACCAATGCTCGCCTTCGTAATGACCGCTAAATACATAATCGAATCCCTTCTGTGCATGATCCTCGGCCGACTGGCGTAGCAGTTCCACGCGTGAGTCATCTACGGGAAGCGCCGATGCAATCCCTTCCATACACCAAGCGCGAGATAGATCCAGACCTGCCAGGTGGACAATATATCCATCCGTCACATCGCTCACCGTTACTGGCTCCAGCAGATTTCCACCTTCGCCCATTTTCAAACCTGGTAGAAATCGATCGAACCAGGCAACAAACTCAGCCCGGGACAAGACACGCCTCATCAGGTCGGCCTCGTTGAGGCTCGTTGAAAAGAAATCCTGACCTGACGGCTCATACCGCGTCGGGTAGCTGACATCGGCAAGGTAGTAATCCCGCGCGCGATCAACGACTAGATCCTGCAGTTCGTCATTTCCAACCGCGCGAGCGTAATCGAGTATCTGCCCCAACGCAAAACCGGTATCGGGATGGATTCCAGTGCGAATCGGAAATGTGAGCTTGGGCAGATAATCAAACGTTCTCCGAACCAATAAGGATTCCAATCCCCGGAGATTTTCTCGCCATTGGTTGCCTAGAGGATCGTCCCAAGTCTCCAACTCCTGGACCAACCGCAGATACCATGCCCAACCGTAGGTTCGTTCGAACGCCTTATGTTGTTCTTCCTCAAAATAGGCGAGTTCCCCGGCAAGGTTTTCTGCAGTGAGGTTTTCGGCAAGCCGCTCTCGAATTTCCGCGTCGACCGAACTGCTCGGGTAGTCTTTTAACAGGCGGACGAGCATCCAATGGCCGTGAACACTACTGTGCCAGTCGAAACAACCATAGAAAGCAGGATGCATCGTTTGGGGAGTTCTCACGGAAGCTTCGTCGACGACGACATTGCTCGGCTTGTTCGGGTATTCGGTCTGAATATTTTTCAGAGCCAGCGTCGCGAACGAGACGACTTGCTCGTCCGTTAGTGGGTCGCCCAATTTCGGCAGCGTTACTTCTTCTGAACTGGATTCTGGCTCTTGCGCTTTCGCCATGCAAACCGTCCCTAATACAATAGCGAAGCAAACAAAAAGGTATTTCACGTCCGTCCCTCTCGTTAGGCAAGCGAACACGTTGATGCGAGAATCCGACTTCTCGACCGATCCTGATAATCACCCTTGCCACGAATGGCCCATCGCTTCCATGTTCGCCGACATTTCTGACCGCGTCAAATCGGCGAATGAAAATGCGGTGGAAGGCCAATCCCATCGGATCGAGAGGGAGGAAGCTGCGTCAAGCCACTCCCCAGAAACAGAACGCCGATCAAATTAACGGAGCGTCATTCTTGTCAACGACAACGTCGGCTTAACCTTCTTTAAGGATGCGTTCGAGGTGCGAAATATGATTGCGAACGCCGTCGAGGTCCGGATTGATTTTCAGTGCCAGTCGAAATCCATCCAAAGCCGAGTGGACATCGTCCATCTGCAGGCAACAGTGGGCAAGCCCCATGGCTGCCGGAAAATGGTAACGATTGCAAACCAGCGTTTCTCGGCAGTCTGCCACGGCCGCTGCGAATTCGCCGCAAGCACAGTACGCGATGGCTCGCTGATTCCAGGCCTCTCCCAATTCCGGGTTAAGATCGATTAAACCCGAAGCCACTTCGATCACCTCGTCCAAACGATCCTGCGCGTTCAAGCGATACAAACGCTGGACAACTTGTTGCTGCGAGTAAGTTCCCTGGCGATGCCAGATTTCCCGGATACCATGATCCGCCAACAATCGCACCGCTCGATCCTTGTCGACCAACGATCGCCCCATGGTTTCGTTGCAGCGAAAGTCTCCCAGAAAACCAATGGCAAGAATGGCTGCGCGACGCGACAATCGACCGCCATAGACTGCCAGGCGTTCCAAAGATCCGATCGTGTAATTGCGTGAAACGGAGCGAATAAACTCGGCCGAACTCTCGTCGGTAAGGTATTGCTGGTAATATAATTCCAGTAGCGGATATCGGATCTTTTCTTCCGACATGTTTACCGACTCCCGATTCCAGCGCACAACGACAAAAAATTGACAATCATCAACTGCCAGGCTCACGCAAGGAACGGGAGTGCGAATTGACTTTCCAAACGTTGAGTGTAGTTGCCACAAACGGACGGGACAACGACTTGATAGCAGTTGTCAGGGAAGATGGTTTCAATTTTAGGCGCTTTTCAGCGGACTATTTCAAAACGTAACGAATATAACGACTGGGTGATTTGATGTGCCGCCTCACGGGAAAACCCCAATCGCGATCCGTTCAGCGGTTGATCGTCGCGGTCACGCAGGTACTCATCTTCAGCGTTTTCGTATGGCCGGCGAACGCACAACCACCATCAACCTTGGAGGCCTCCCCTTGGCTGACAGGCAAACAACTCGATGACCAGACCTCTCAAACTTTCTCGGTGTCGTGGCGCGATGCTCCATTGAAGAATCGGTTGATAAGTTTTTCGAAACAAAAAGGAGTCGCCGTGTTTGTGGATCGTCGCATCGATCCCACCACCAGCGTCTCGATCTCTATTCAAGACGCCACGATCGAACAATTCCTTTGGACGGTGGCCCGGCAACAGGACTGGGGCGTGTGTCGCATTGACGATTTTTATTACATCGGCCCAAAGAAAACCGCTTGGGCGCTGCCCGTCCTTTGGCAGCAGATGAAAAAGGAAACCCGAACACAGAAACGGATTTTCGAAGTCGCCTGGAATAAAAAAAACGCCTTTCGGCTCCCCGATCTTTCAGTACCCTCTGAAATACTTCAGCAATTGGCAACCGAGAATCAATTTCAAATCGCAGGCGAGGAATTGCCCCACGACTTATGGTCGGCCGTCAACTTGCCGCCGCTCCCGCTGGATGGCCAGGTTGCATTGTTGATCGTTGGATTTGATAAATGGTTCCGCAGATCAAAGGATGGAAAGACCGTGGAACTGATTGAATTCCAGGCACCGACAACCGGTAAAATGAGCTTTGGTCCTTTCGAAAATTCGCGCGATCTTGTTCGGGAATTTCGTGATAGATTTCCAAAGATTCGAATTTCGACAAGCGGAAAATCGTTTACTGCATCTGGCCCCCCAGAAAAACTCGCGGCAATCAAAGCGTCGATTTTGGACATGGCAGGACCGCGGCCAACCGGCGATTCAACAAAAAGATACACACTCACAACCTCTAGCTCGCGAGGCAATATCCTCGCCTCGATTGCGAAGCTCACGGGAACGGAACTCGACTTTGAACCCGCGTTAAGAGAAACTTTGTCGGAGCATATCCAGATCAGCGTCACCGATGCGACGCTGGAGGTGCTGCTGGAGAATGTGCTTCGAGGAACGAACGCGAACGCCACCATTTCCGGCGGAAGTTTGCGGATCAGCAAATCCCGATGACACTGCTTATGCGCCCAACGATCAGTTTCGAGTGACGGAATTCTCGGCCCGCTGATTAACGTGGCTGGCACTGGATGTAACATGACCAAGAAACACTGCCTGATTGTTGTGCTCGTCATTCTCGTCGTTATGGAGTTCTCTTTTGGCCTTCCGACCACACGTTTTTTGAAAGCAAAGGTTTCATCACTCACCAACCAGCCCCCAGCCAACGGCACGGAGTCGGAGGATCTACCACCCGTCAAGTCATGGAAACTGGTCGAGGATTTTGACCATGAAATCGCCGTGTTCGAAACCGTGTTCTGGGATCCGCGGGATACCGAAAGCTTGCGAACCATGATTCGCGACAGCGGACTGTTCAAAGGCAAAACGGTCCTCGAAATTGGAACGGGCTCGGGACTGTTGTCGCTTTGCTGTCTGCAGGCGGGAGCCAAGAAAGTCGTCGCGACGGATGTAAACCCGTCAGCTGTTGCCAATGCGACTTTTAACGCGCAACGACTTAAACTTGCCGGGCGGCTCGATGTGCGATTGGTTGATTTGGAAGACGCGTCTGCTTTTTCCGTAATCGCGGCAGATGAAACGTTTGATTTCATCATTTCCAACCCGCCGTGGGTCAATCAAAAACCCCTGAAGATCGATGAATTCGCTTTGTACGACGAGAATTTTGCGTTGATGTCATCGCTGTTCGAAGGTCTTGATAGACATCTCAATCCAAACGGACGCGTATTGTTGGCTTATGGATGCGTAGACGCGGTCCGCACCTTAATTCGTTTGGCCAATCAGGATCAGCGCCAAATTACGGTTCGAGACACGCGAAACCTGGATATGCTACCCGAGGAATTCTTGCCCGGCATGTTGGTAGAAATCCGACGATAGCGGGATACAAGTCCACCAACCACGAGTTTTCGCGGCACTATCAATTCAATGGCAAGTCACTGCCTTTGCTGATGATTTTTCGCTCAAAAAACGCCAGGTGACGCCTGTCCTTGACGCGGTTCTGACTCTAACAAATGACGTCGCGGCGATTCGGTCTTTTGCTTTATTTCAACCGCCAGCCGAATCGTTTTGCCGTTGACTACCTACACCAACAGGCAGATAGAATGTGGTGCGTCGTTGCTCCACGAGATCAAATGGTAATGGCGAAAAGCAAAAGTGGTGGGAACGGTATTTTTCGGGCCGTCTGACGCCGGTCGTCCGCCGGCGTTCTTAGAATGACCGAAAAAATGATGAAAGATTTATCGCAACGGTAGGGCAATTGATATTCCGGCTGTCAGTCGGTGTGTCGACTCTTAATCTCTCTTGTCCGCTTTGGCAGAAAATCGACCATCAACTTCAATGCGTTCGACGACAGCATTGGCGACACGCCGGGAAACATCGAATCAAAAAATGCGGTACTTCAGCGCAGGTCGAGGAGATTCAAGACCGCATGATAAATTGAAACTACGCCTGGAAACTTTACTCAAAATTACGGCTCTGACTATCAAGGCTAGATCATTGGAAGATTCAACGACCGAACCCACCCACACGGCTAATCGTTTCTTACAAATGATGTGGGAAAAAAAGCAAGGGCCGATCGCAATTCTGGCAATTGCGGCAATCGTAACTCACCTGGTCATGCGTTATGCGATGCACGTTGAAGGGCCGATCGATCAGTACCCCTTGTACGCCGCCTTGTTGCTGGGGGGTGCGCCGCTGGTAATCGATCTGCTTGGCAAATTTCTCCGTCGTGAATTCGGTTCCGACTTGCTGGCTGGCCTGTCCATCGTTACGGCAGTGCTGTTAGGTGAATATTTGGCTGGCACGTTTGTTGTACTGATGCTTTCCGGTGGTGAAGCCATCGAAGCCTACGCCGTCAGGCGAGCGTCTTCGGTTTTGCGAGCTTTGGCGAAACGAATGCCATCGGTCGCGCACCGAAAAAACGGTTCCGAATTGGACGATGTTGATTTGGAAGCAGTGCAAATCGGCGACGAATTGCTCGTGTTTCCTCACGAGATCTGTCCCGTCGACGGATCCGTGATCGAAGGTCATGGCGTCATGGATGAATCGTATTTGACCGGCGAGCCGTACATGATGTCGAAAACACCAGGATCAGAGGTTATCTCGGGAGCCATCAACGGGGAGACCGCGCTGACGATTCGCGCCGATAAACGGGCAACGGATTCGCGCTACGCCAAGATTATGGAAGTGATGAAGGAGTCCGAACAACATCGGCCACGAATTCGGCGACTGGGAGACCAGCTTGGCGCAATCTACACGCCGGTTGCGGTGGCGATCGCTATCGCAGCTTGGCTGATCAGCGGAGAAGCGATTCGGTTCCTGGCAGTTTTGGTTGTCGCCACTCCCTGTCCTTTGTTGATCGCCATACCGGTGGCAATCATCGGTTCGATATCGTTGTCCGCACGGTACGGGATCATTGTCAAAAATCCCGCGGTGTTGGAAAAGTTGGACACTTGTCGCACGGTCATTTTTGACAAAACCGGAACACTGACCTATGGCAAACCCCAATTGACGGAACAAGTCGTCAGTGAAGGTTCACAGAAATCCAGAATTCTTCAGCTGGTCGCCAGCCTGGAACGCTATTCCAAACATCCGTTGGGGGTCGCCGTTCTTGACGCGGCCAATACGGAAAACTTGAAATTGCTACCGGTTTCATCCATTAGCGAAAAGCCAGGGGAAGGGCTTCGCGGAATCGTGGAAGGAAAAGAGGTTGAAGTAACCAGCCGTAAATTGTTGGCCAAAAAGCTGCCGGCAGAAATGGCAAAGCTACCTCCACTCGTCGGCGGCTTGGAATGTCTGATCTTGGTTGACAACCAACTCGTTGCGACCTTCCGATTCCGCGACGAACCGCGATTGGACGGCTCAACATTCATTCAGCACCTGAAACCGAAACACCGTTTTAACAAAGTGATGCTGGTCTCCGGCGACCGCGAGAGCGAAGTCCGCTACCTGGCCGAGTTGGTCGGCATCAAAGAAGTCTATTCCAATCAAAGCCCCGAACAAAAAGTCGAATTGGTACGCAAAGAGACGGAAACCGAGAATACGATTTTTGTTGGCGACGGAATCAACGACGCGCCGGCGTTGATGGCGGCGACGGTCGGGTTGGCTTTTGGACAAAACAGTGATGTCACTTCCGAGGCTGCCGACGCGGTCATCATGGATACATCGCTGAAGAAGGTCGACGAGTTTATGCATATCAGTCGGCGTATGCGCCGCATCGCGTTGCAGAGCGCCGTGGGTGGCATGGCGATCAGCATCGTCGGGATGTTCATAGCCGCCGCCGGATACTTACCGCCGGTCGCCGGCGCGATTTCGCAGGAAGTGATCGACGTCGTCGCCGTACTCAATGCCCTCCGCGCTGCATTCCCACCCAAACAGCTCTCAGATTTCGATTAGAAGAGATCGGAAATATGGACGGGGGCGTTTCACTTTTCCTGAGTTTCTTTAGAGTTTGACGGGCAGTAGTTGCACTCCGTTTTCGATTTCACGAATCCTTTGTCCTGCAGCATTCGATTGATCTTAATGCCAGCCAAAGGTCTGGACCAAAAAGGCATCACCGCAAGCGCCTCCTTCCGCATTTTTTGCCAGTGCTCCTGACATACAGGCCGCACCTTGCGTTTCCGTTGTTTCGACATCTGATCGTCCTTTCTTGTTATTGCGCCCCAATCATTGCATCGACGCTGAATTCGATCAATGACGAGGACGAATATGACAAATCGGATCGAGCCCCATTCGCGGTTTTCGACGGTGGCAGCTATCAATTAAAGAACGTTGACTCAATAGTTACACTGGTCGAACGCAGGGCCAGTCATGATTGTGAAACAACAAGGCTGGTTCTTTCTACCACACGAATCGCAAGCGATGGATAAGCCAGTGGAAGTGTGAAAGTCGAAATCAGATGAAGGTCGATCGACAAGGTCGACATTCGGATGATTCATCAGCTATCGGTTCGATTGCCGCCAACGAAAAAGGCGTTTACGATCAGCCGATTTGATCGTAAACGCCGTTTTTTTAAGAGGCGTCGGTGGGAGTCGAACCCACGATGGCGGATTTGCAATCCGCTGCCTTAGCCACTTGGCTACGACGCCCTTGGTACGTAAATAACGTTATCTAATTAGAAATTTCTGGTCAAGTGGACTGGGTAATCTGGGCGAAAACTTGCCGAAACCACCTCAATTTCCTGCCCCAACGCTAACCTGTTTTCTCCGTCTTCCATTCATCTTTACGAATCCTTTCGTTGCTCAAAATTCGAACAACCACACATATTTTGTTCGGTGATTCAACCGCTGATCTTTAGATCGCATTCCGAAAATCCATTGCCGCGAAATTCGTTTTGCACTGTCCGTTGCACACAGCTGGAATTTTCAATCGAAATTCCTGGACTGATTTGTACGCGAACCAGCCTTTGATGTGTTCGCCAATGAGTTTTCCGTTCTGTATTTCGGAATCTCTCAAAATCGGCGACTCTGCTGACACCATCCATCTGACGGGCGAAACCAGCGTGAGACTTTGACATCAACAATGTGATCAGGCAGTCAATTTGCGAATCGCTTGCCCTGCCATGACTCGCGTTTCTGAAATTCGGCATCAAGCCCTCTCAAAACTCGCGGTTTATCAAGGCACCATTGCGGACCCAGAAACCAGTCTCCGGGAGCCTCACCGCTGATGCGTTCGACAATCATGGTTGGCGGGATAAGTTCCAAAAAGTCAACCAGTGTTTTGATGTATTCGTCAAACTGCATGAGTTGCACCTCGCCCTTTTTGACCTGCTCTGCCAAAGGCGTATTTTCCACGGCGTAAAGGTTGTGAATTTTTACAGCGTCCAATTCGGACGCAGCGACCGCCTTGGCCGTGGCCATCATGTCCTCGTGAGACTCGCCTGGCAATCCCAACATGATATGGCCGCAAATCTCAAATCCGCGACCGACGCTGCGATCCATGGCATCGACAAACGAGTCGTATTCATGGCCACGATTCATCCACTCCAAAGATTTATCGTGAATTGTTTGAAGTCCATATTCGACGGTCAGGGGAACTCGGGATGCGAACTCTTCCAGCAGATCCAGTACGTCATCGGGAACACAATCCTGGCGTGTTCCGATCGCCAGTGCAACAACGTCGGGATGCGAGATGGCCTCTTCGTAGACTCCTCTCAACACGTCCACCGGGGCATAGGTGTTGGTGGCGGGTTGAAAATAGGCCATAAAGTGATTGCATTTGTAACGCATTTTCAAACGCTTGATGCCTTCGTCAATCTGGTCCGAAATTCTTTGCCGCGGCAACCTGCGGCTGGGGCTAAAGCTCCGATTATCACAAAACGTACAACCTCCCAATGCAACCGTTCCGTCAACATTGGGACAGGTAAACCCGGCATCAACGCTGACACGCTGAACGCGATGTCCGTACAGACTTTTCAGGTAATACCGATAGCTAAAATAGCGAAGCCCGTCGGCCCTCCAGTCCATCTCCCAGCGTATTTGGGGATTGAATTTAGTTGACGTCAAAATGGGCACCGAATAGATTAGAAGTAATCTTCAAATTCCGCATTGAGCGGCTTTTCCTTCCCGTTGTACAGCGCAAACCTGATTTGCGAAAGAATCATGTACGGTGAACTTGTGCCCTTAGGTGGCGGAGACCCAATTCCGCTAATGAAAAAGCGGCTGCGCATTGGACGACGCGAAGGCTGCGACATTGTTCTCAATTTTGGCAATGTCTCTGGTCACCACTGCCTGATGGAAATCGAGGAAGGATATTGGTTCATCCGTGATCTGCGTTCGAGAAACGGTATCAAAATCGACGGGAAACGGATCATGGCTGGGATTCGTCGGCGTTTGGACCCGAATATGGAAGTGACCATAGCCAAACACCGATTCGAGATCAAATACGATCCAACGGCACTTGGCGCATACGGGACGCCACCTCAGGACGAAATGATGGACGATTTCTTCAGGGAGTCCTTGCTGGATCGAGCCGGATTGAAAAGGCGAGATAAAGAATAGCGGATCCTGCCGCCTTCAATTTTCGCAGATTGGCCCCGTAACGTTGTCAGATGATGGCATGGACGTGGTCGATCCTTTCCCGTTCTGTCGAAGGCACGTCGATGCCATTTTGTCAGTCTGGCTACCTTTCGGGCTGGATGAAATCGGCCCACTCAACCCAAGTTCCTTCGAATCGCCTTGAAACGGTCAATCCTCCATCGTTTGTTGGAAAACTTCTCTGAATCGATGACTTGGCACGTGCTTTGCAAAAAATGGAAAACATCGGCGTCTTTATGTCCAATGGGCAGGTCGCTGATTCAACCATTAAAAAAATAGGCGATCTTCTTCGCCACTTACTCAATAAAAAAGGAGAGCAGGAATGGCTCAAGGCGAAAAAATTATCGGAATTGACCTCGGAACGACGAACTCCGTGGTCGCCGTGATGGACGGTAAAGAACCGACGGTGATTGCAAACCAGGAAGGCGACCGAACGACTCCCAGTGTCGTCGCGTTCACTGACAACGATGAGACGATTGTTGGCGCCCCGGCCAGGAACCAACGAGTCACCAATCCCACTCGAACGGTTTACTCGGTTAAACGGTTCATGGGGCGGCGTCATAGCGAAGTCGACTCGGAAGAAAAAATGGTTCCCTACAAAATTAAAGGGGGCCCCGATGAATACGTCAAGATTGGCGTGGGTGACAAGGAATACACGCCCCAGGAAATCTCGGCAAAGACACTGCGAAAACTCAAAGAAGCCGCGGAGTCCTATCTGGGACACAAAGTCAACAAGGCCGTTATCACGGTACCGGCTTATTTTAACGACGCCCAGCGACAGGCAACAAAGGACGCTGGTCAAATTGCTGGTTTGGAAGTGGCCCGCATCATCAATGAGCCGACTGCCGCCGCTATGGCGTACGGTTTGGACAAATCCAACAAGGAACAGAAGATTGTTGTATTTGACCTTGGCGGTGGAACATTCGACGTTTCGGTCCTCGAGTTGAACGATGATGACGGGATGAAAGTATTCGAAGTCATTAGCACCAGCGGTGATACGCATCTGGGTGGCGATGATTTTGATGAAGTCCTGATCCACTATGTCGCGGACGAGTTCAAAAAGAACACGGGTGTCGATTTGCGAAGCGACACAATGGCATTGCAGCGTCTGCAGGAAGCCTGTGAAAAAGCCAAGAAAGAACTCAGTAGCGCTCAATCTTCAGACATCAACCTGCCGTTTATCACGGCCGATGCCAGTGGACCAAAACACCTGCAAATGAGCATCACCCGGTCGAAGTTTGAAGAGCTGATTGATGACCTGGTTGAGCGTTGCAAGAAACCGGTCGAACAGGCCCTCAAAGATGCCAAACTCTCACCCAAGGACATTGACGAAATCGTACTGGTCGGCGGTTCCACCCGAGTGCCCAAAGTGCAGGCGATGGTAAAAGGAATCTTCGGGAAAGATCCCCACAAGGGCGTGAACCCGGATGAAGTCGTGGCCATCGGTGCGGCCATCCAGGGTTCGGTGCTTGCCGGCGATCGCAAAGACGTATTGCTGCTGGACGTGACGCCTCTGACGTTGGGAATTGAAACAGAGGGCGGTGTTTTGACTCCCTTGGTCGAGCGTAACACAACCATCCCGACGGAAAAGAAACAGGTGTTTAGCACGGCCGCCGACAATCAGACCGCCGTCACCATTCAAGTCTATCAAGGCGAACGGAAGATGGCGGTCAATAATCGGCTACTGGGCAAGTTCGACCTGACCGGCATTCCGCCAGCTCCGCGCGGTGTTCCGCAAGTCGAGGTCAAATTCGACATCGACCAAAACGGAATCCTTAACGTGACGGCAAAGGATCTTGGATCCGGCAAAGAAGCTAACGTCGAAATCAAGGAATCGTCGGGACTTTCCGAGGAAGAAATCAAGAAGATGAAAACCGACGCCGAGATGAACGCCGAAGAGGATCGTCGCCAATATGAGTTGGTCACGGCTCGAAACGAAGGCGAAACCATGTGCTATCAGATGGAAAAAATGATGTCTGAGCACAAGGATAAGCTTCAAGAGAGTGACAAAGCTCCACTGGAGGCTGCGATTGAAAAAGTCCGTGAGACCTCAAAAGGCGATGACACCGACGCGATCAAGACGGCCGTCAAGGAGTTGGAACAGGCTTCCCACGCACTTAGCAAAGTGATGTACGAAAGTGCAGATGCCGGGGCGGCTGGAGGCAAGCAATCGGCGCCGGAACCGGCGGCGGAAGCAGCGGCCGAAGACGACGCAATCGACGCCGAGTTTGAAGTAAAAGACTGATTTTGCCTGACGGTAATCTGTCATCTTGAACCACGTGGACGGCCCGATTGGCTGTCCACGTTTTTTTTTCGCTCGATGCGACGATCTACGTGAAGCGTCTACCCGCATCCCTACTGCGGTTGCGTTTGCCAAAATCAGAATTCTTTGCACTTTGGCAAACGTTTTGCTCCATCACTACCTTCACCTTGAATCTTCTGCCAGTGAGAAGCGACCGGCTGAATGGCTTTCGAAGATTTACTTGTTAAAACATAAAAACCGGGACCAAACATCTGGATCGACCGGAAAAGGAGATAACCATGTCGTTTCGTTTTGAAAAACTAACCACCAAGGCACAGCAGGCGGTCGCCAACGCCCAGTCGATGGCCGCAGCCAAAGGCCACGCGGAAATCGGTGTCTTGCATTTATTGTCGTCGCTGCTGGGCGAGTCTGACGGCATTGTTCGTCCGCTGTTGGAAAAGTCCGGCGCACCGGTCCAGCAACTCAATGAGATGGTCGAGTCGGAGCTTGATCGTCTGCCTTCCTCATCTAGTGGCAGTGCTCCCAACATCAGTCGCGAACTTCAGCAGGTTTTCGAGAATTCCGCCCAACAAGCAGAGAAAATGCAGGATGAATTTATTTCGACCGAACATTTGCTGCTGGCGTTGGCGTCCGTCGACTCCCAAGCAAAACGCCTATTGGAGTTGAATGCCATCACGGAATCCTCCATCCTCGAAGCGCTCAAGACAGTACGTGGCTCGGCCAGAGTTACGGATCAAAATCCGGAAGACAAATACCAGGCATTGGAGAAATTCTGCATCGATCTCGTTGCGATGGCGCAAGCCGGGAAACTCGATCCGGTCATCGGAAGAGACGAGGAGATTCGCCGCGTCATCCAGGTCTTATCCAGGCGTACCAAAAACAATCCAGTACTCATCGGGCAACCCGGTGTCGGTAAAACGGCAATCGCCGAAGGGTTGGCGCTGCGCATTGTGCACAACGATGTACCGCAGAGTCTGCGCAACAAACGTGTCATGGCCCTGGACATGGGTGCGCTCATCGCAGGCGCCAAATTTCGGGGCGAGTTTGAAGACCGGTTGAAAGCTGTCTTGAAAGAAGTCACTTCTGCCGCTGGACAGATCGTCCTGTTCATCGACGAGTTGCATACCGTCGTCGGCGCTGGCGCGGCCGAAGGAGGAAGCGACGCCGCCAACCTGTTGAAGCCGGCTCTGGCCCGCGGTGAGTTGCACTGCATCGGAGCGACGACTTTGGACGAGTACCGCAAGTACATCGAAAAAGACCCTGCGTTGGAACGACGATTCCAGCCGGTGTTTGTCGATGAGCCCTCGGTGGAAGATACGATTTCCATCCTGCGGGGTCTGAAGCAGCGGTATGAAACGCATCACGGTGTGCAGATCCGGGATTCTGCCCTGGTGGCTGCCGCTCAATTGTCAAACCGGTACATCACGGACCGATTCTTGCCAGACAAGGCCATCGATCTGGTTGATGAAGCCGCTTCTCGATTGGCAATGGAAATGGACAGTGTGCCGGAGGAGCTCGACACGGTCCAACGCCGCCTGACACAACTGGAACTCGCCGCCCGGCAGCTTGCGGATGAAAACGACGAGGGCATCAAGGCGCGGCTCGATGCCGTCAAGGAGGAAATGGAAGAAAAACGTCGCGAGTTGGCCAGCCTGCGGGAACAATGGGAATCCGAAAAACTTGGCATGACGGGAATTCAGAACATTCGTCAGGAATTGGCCCAGGTCGAACTGAGTTTCGACAAACTGGATTCCGAAATCAAGACCAAGCAATCGTCGGGGACGCCCGTCGATGAAGATGACTACCGAAGGCTGTACGAACTTGACTCAGCTCGGAAGAAACTGCAGGAGCAAATGGAAGCCGTTGAAGCGCGCGAATCCGAATCCCAGGACGAAGATCAAGGTGACAAGAAGCGCCTGTTAAGTGAACAGGTCACCGAAGACGAAATCGCTGAAGTCGTCAGCGCCTGGACGGGCGTGCCGGTCAGCCGCATGCTGGAGACCGAAAGAGCAAAATTATTGGTCATGGAAGAGCGATTGCACCAGCGCGTGGTCGGGCAGGATGAAGCCGTCGCGGCCGTCAGCAACGCGGTTCGACGAAGTCGCAGTGGGCTACAAGATCCCAATCGCCCGATCGGTTCATTCATGTTCCTCGGCCCCACCGGTGTCGGAAAAACGGAAGTTTGCAAGGCACTCGCGGAAGTCATGTTCAATGACGACAACGCAATGGTCCGCATCGACATGAGCGAGTACATGGAACGGCACAGTGTCAGCCGTTTGATTGGCGCGCCTCCCGGATACGTCGGTTACGACGAGGGTGGCAAACTGACCGAAGCCGTGCGGCGTCGCCCGTACTGCGTCGTATTGCTGGATGAAATTGAGAAAGCTCATGACGATGTTTACAACATCCTGCTGCAGATCCTCGATGATGGTCGCCTGACGGACAATCACGGACACACCGTTGATTTCACAAACACCATCATCGTCATGACCAGCAACGTTGGCAGCCAAGTGATCCAGAAAATCACCGAGGAAGGCGGTAGCAACGAAGAAATGCGTGACGCCGTCGAACTTGCGTTGAAAGCCCGGTTTGCTCCGGAACTCTTGAATCGAATCGATGAGAAAATCATCTTTCGCACTCTCGACCGATCCGAGATCCGCAAAATCGTGGACCTGCAGATTGATCTGCTTCAGCAACGGGTTGTTGATCAAGGCTGGGAACTCCAAGTCACCGACGCGGCAAGAGATGAGATTGCCGATGAAGGTTACGATCCCCAATATGGAGCCCGGCCTCTCAAGCGGGTGATCCAGCAACGGCTTGCTAACCCGTTGGCCAGCGAACTGTTGCGACTCGGTCCCAGTAGCGACGACCGATCCATTACCGTCGATTTTGACGGTCAGGAATTCGTTTTCAACTTGGCTCAGCTCGTCGGGTAGTCGGAACGATACGGCCATGGCCAACGCGGCGGCACGCGGATTCGTCCGCTTGCCGCGCGGCCAAGCCATTGGCCGCAAGTAAAACTATGAAGGCGAAATCCACTCAGTCAACAGGCGATAATCTGTATGCAAAAAGGGCCAATTCATCGGCTTGGAGGGAGAATGATCTCCGGCTTACCGACTCGCTTAACTTGACCGCACAAACAACCAAAGTTTTTGGAAGAAACAGGGAATATCGCGCTTCGATTGGCGAATACCCGATCACGGTAATCCGTTTTGCATAAAGTTCGACTGCGCATCAATAACCAACCACGGAATGTTTAGGTCAATTGGATCTTTATCAACCCTCGGCTTGCCGCCGGCTGAGTTGGAGCGGCGATCTCATTCCCCACTTAACTTGGTGATTGTCTGTTGACCGAAAAAGATGCCAAAAAAATCGTTCGCCCCCAACTCGATGAGTTGGCTGTTTCTCGACAGGCAAGTTCTGACTTGGCTAGACTGCTGTCGTCCAACCGATGGGCTCAACTATGTGAAATTGCGCTCGTGTTTTCACCTGTGCTGATGGTCATTTTGGCCTTGCGAATGATGGGTTCGACAAACCCAATGTTGTTCTTGGGCGCAATCTGGGTTGGCAATGTGGCGATGCTGGGCCTGATTTGGCTGGGTATCAAGCTTCGCGGGGAAACATGGGTTTCGATTGGATTGAGCTGTGAGCGACCCATAAGTCTGTCCAAAGTTGGCTGGGCAGTCTTGCAGTCCATTCCAATTCTGATGTTCGCCGTCTCCGGGTTCATCGTTGGTTCGATCGTGATGGCAAACATTGTCGGAATCCCGGAGGATGCCGACATGACCCAATACAACTATTTGTCTGGCAACCTGCCGATGTTGTTAGTTAGTTTGGCGGGAGTCTACTTCGTCTCCTCTTTCGGAGAAGAAGTCGTTTATCGAGGCTTCCTGATAACGCGTTTGCAGCACCTGTTTGGTGGCCAATCGAGAATCGCGTTGGTGGCGGCACTGATTTTCAGCTCAATTATTTTTGGATTTGCTCACTTCGGATGGGGACCCATGGGGATTGCCCAAACAACATGTATGGGTGGCGCGCTGGGCATCTCATTCTTAATGACCAAACGACGGCTGTGGCCGCTTATTTTGGCTCACGGAATCATGGATACGATGTTGTTGGTGCCTCTCTATCTTGCACCAGAAACTGCGGGTTGAAACGCAAACAGGGACGAATTCAACGGGCATGAGAACTGACGTCGACGGTCGCATCCGATTGCCGTTTCATTGAAAGGATGAGATCTACGACATCATGTTAGCCAGAGCAAGACGGGTCGCCCGTGATTGGACTGCCGCCGGGTTAAACTGGGCGTCGCGATGGATGCCCCCCGCGAGATTGTCCATCGACTGCATTGCGCAGATGATTGATCATTTGCGTATGAATCGGAGTCGACAAGCGACGTTTTCATGATGACCTGCGCAAAGCGTTGGCGACGGCGAGTTTTAATCTCTAGAATGAACATTTCACTGAGGTTGACGGCCGGAACGAGCGAACCCTCGTCACGCCGGAACTTCGGTCGCCAGAAAATGGTATGAAAACGTTTAAGATGACAACTGCCAGCGACCGAGCATTGAGTTTTTGTTAAAGGGATGAGGAATCATGAACCGTCGAGATTTACTGAAGGCAGGGGCCAGCGGCGTGGTTTCGTTGGCGGCGATCCAGGGGCGAGCATTTGCGGCAACCCAGAATCAACCCATCCGGACGGCCGTGATCGGCAGCGGCTGGTATGGCAAAACGGATCTGTTTCACCTGATGCAGGTCGCTCCTGTCGAGGTGGTTGGATTGTGCGACGTGGATAGCAAGATGGTCGCGGAAGCGGCAGAGTTGGTTTCGCAACGTCAACCTTCAAAAAAGAAACCGCCGACCTTTGGAGACTATCGCGAGCTGCTTGCACAGCAAAAGCCAGACGTTGTTTTGATTGGCACCCCGGATCATTGGCACAGCTTGCCCATGATCGCCGCCTGCCAGGCGGGTGCGGATGTCTACGTCCAAAAGCCGATCAGCTGGGACGTCGTGGAAGGCCAGGCGATGGTGGCAGCGGCACGGAAATACAAACGAACGGTCCAAGTCGGATTGCAACGAAGAAGCACACCGCATTTGTTGGAAGCCCGTGATAAATTCATCCGCACGGGTAAGCTCGGAAAAATCGCCTACGTCGATGTCCACAGCTACTTCGGCGGCCAGCCAACTTTTGGGCCGCCCGAAGCGCCTCCAGATCATCTGGATTGGGAGATGTTCGTCGGTCCCGCCACCTGGCGAGACTATCGACCTGGAATTCATCCCCTACGGTGGCGTTCGTTCCGAGAATTCAGTAACGGGCAGGCAGGCGACTTATGCGTCCACTTCTTTGATTTGGTTCGTTACTTCCTGGATCTCGGTTGGCCAGAAAGCATTGCCGCCAGCGGAGGAATTTTGATGCAGGATCCCGATTCGCCGATCAACACCCCCGATACGCAGACGGCACTTTTCGACTATGGGGAGTTGCAGGTCGTCTGGAACCAGCGCAACTGGGGGGAGAACCCTGACCCCAAATATCCGTGGGGTGCGACGCTTTACGGAGAAAACGGGACACTTAAATTAAGTGTGCGGGAATACGACTTTATTCCCAAAGGCAAGGGCACTCGGGAACATGGTGATTACCTGGATGAAAAGGATAAGTACCCGGAGGATCTTGAGCATAAGCGGACGGAAACTTTTGCGGCGCCGGCAACGCGGCGACACATGCAGGATTTCCTCCGTGCTCGCGAGAGTGGTCAGAAACCGGTTGCGGATATCGAACAAGGGCACATCTCGACGGCTTGCTGCATCCTGGCGAACTTGTCGATGGAGTTGGGACGAAGTCTGAAGTGGGACAGTCAAACCGGCCGGGTTGTTGACGACGATGAAGCCAATGGGCGACTCGCCCGCAAATTCCGTGGTGACTGGGTCCATCCAACTCCGAATAACGTCTGACGAGGCGAGTTGATCTGCTGATCCATTGAGGAATGGCGAAACTCAGAGATGTAACACGAACTGAAATTCCCGAGCTTTCTGTCAACTCAAGCGTTGCTGATTGGCGGATCCATTCGAAATTGCAGGAAAACCTGCGACAGAATCCTCCGGGTTTTGCGATGCAAATGGACCAAGTTCAATTGAAACGACTTTGGAGCCATTCCGTCAACTTATTGAGAACTTCTGGTGAAATCGTTTCTTCAATCTGGTTGTATTCGGCCGGTGATCCTGTTCGGCAATTCTGAAACAGGTGATTCAGATTTGGCATGCGGTTCACCTCAACATCGTTGTTGCCGGCTTTTTCAAGCGCCGCCTCGATGGGAGGCAAATTCAAATCCGGATCGACTTGTACGTCTTTCTCTCCGATGATCACCAAAACAGGTTGCGTGACTTTTTCCAACACCGGAGCGGGATCGTGAAAGGCAAAAAACTTGAACCAGGGAGAATCCATTTGCAGTTTGGCTTTGGCAACGATCGCATCGATCATCGTCTGATTGCGCATCGATTCCGGCAGGCCTTCATTCACTTCTACGCCCAACTGCTTCAGGAACTCCGCATCGAATTCCTCGCCTTGTTCGATCCGATCGTACATCTTTCCCAGTAAGACTTCCTGGGCGTCCACCATTTCCGGCGGCATGCCTGCCAGCGATGAGATTTTGCGGGACTGATTGAGCGAGATTGCTTTTCCGGTTACTCCGGTTCCTGCCAGCAACACGATACCAGCCACGTCGGACCGTTGACTGGCAACCAGCGGCGCGATGATCCCGCCTTCGCTATGGCCCGCGAGCACCATTCGTTGGGGGTCGACTTTCGGATGAGTTTTCAACGACTCCACAATGGCGCCAACATCCGAGGCAAAATCCCTGGTTGTCGCGGAACCAAAATCGCCTTTCGATTTGGCGATGCCGCGGTCGTCAAATCGGAAGACGGCAATTCCTGCATTGGTCAGATGGTCAGCGATCACAGCAAAAGGCTGATGATTGGCGATCGTTTCGTTGCGATCCTGCGGACCGGAACCGCTGATCAAAATCACGGTGATAAACGGTCCATTTCCTTTGGGCGTCGTCAACGTTCCGGCCAACACCGATTTGCCAGCCTTGTTTTCAATTTCCAGGTCTTCGGCATCGTAATCAAACGGAGGCTTGGGCGTCTGTGGCCGATTGATTTCGAGTTTGCGGGTCTCCGTTAACGCCACGGCATGGACGGTCAGGGGAATCTCGTTACCGCGTTGAATCCAGGTTCCTGCAATCGTGTCTTGCGCCTTGTTGATTTTACCAACGAACTTGGCTGCCGTGATGGGAATCTTGATCGTGACCTCGTCGCCCTCCCGATCCATCGAGCAATTCAGTCCCTCAATACTTTCGGTAAAACTATCCAGCAATACGGTTTGACCCCCATCAGCGTCTTCAAAAACCCGAAATTGAAATTCAAAAGTTTGGACGCCTGTTTTCATGTCCCCTTGCCAAACCTGCACCAGTTTTCGCTGCGGCACATTCGCGACCTTTTTGAGAACCAGATTCGCGGCGACTGGGCCCTGCTTGTAATTTCCGGTCGCTTGATCTTTGTCATCGTTGAGCTTCCCTTGGAATGAAGCGCCCAATGAATCAATCGACCAATTGAGCACTTTGTCGGTTCGCTCAAGGGAATTAAACGGAAACTCTTTGGGACTCTGATCAAGACTGACCATGCCGCCCTCCAATGAGCCGTCTGATTTTTCTCGGACGCGAATCTCCAATCGCAATTTCTGCACTTTGATATCCAATACGCCGTACCAAATTTCCGGTTTGGGGGAACGATCGTTCTGGGCGGAACTCGATTCCACGAACAATAGATTCCCGGACAAAAATAACGTCGACATCAAAACGATTACCGTCACACGTGAGTTTCGCATCATCTTGCTACCATCAAAATTTAGTCTGGAGTTCTTTATCAAAAAAAGCTAATCGGCCGTAATTGGCGTGGCCATTGGGTCGGAAGATTTTCGTCGCAGCGAGATGTTAAGCACTTCCACGATCAATGCAAAGAACATTGCAAAGTAGATGTAACCTTTGTCCATATGGGCACCGACGCCCTCGGCAACCAGCATCACGCCAATCAAAATCAAAAAGCTCAACGCCAACATTTTGAGCGTGGGATGGGACTCGACAAATCGGCTGACCGGTTCGGCAAAGATCAACATGACGGTGACCGCGATGATAATGGAAGCCACCATGATCCAGATGTTATCAACCATCCCGACGGCTGTGATCACCGAGTCCAGTGAAAACACAATGTCCAACAATGCGATCTGAATCAAGACGCCGACAAACGCGTTTCCCGCAGGTTCCACCGAGTGCTCACCGGCGGGGCCCAGTTCGTCGTGAATCTCGTAGACGCTTTTGCCAACCAGGAAAAGCCCGCCCAGCAGCAGAATCATGTCTTTCCAGGAAACTCCATTTGCCTCATCAAAATTTTCCTCGTCGATTTGAGCCATCACCTCCGTCGGGATCCCCAGGTGTTCGGCAAGGTCGCCAGTTGTCATTCTCTGAATCAACGACTGGGGTATTCCGATATCCGTCAACTTGAAGACCGGTTTTTGAAACTGTTGGCCGTTCACCATATAAAAAAGTGCAAACAGCAGCAGCAAGCGGGTGAGCAAGGCCAGTGCCAAACCAAGTTTCCTGGCGAGCGGCTGCTGGTGCCGGGGAAGTTTCGCTGACACGATGGTGATGAAGACGATGTTGTCGATGCCCAGGACGATTTCCATCGCCGTCAACGCGAGCAACGCGATTACCAGTTCCATATTCAGCTGCCAAGGGTTTCAGATTCAAAATTTGTAGGCGTCGATAAAATCCAAGGAGGGTGCCATGATACTCAATTCGCGGAGTCCGATAAGCGAATCGTTGATGATGACAGTTCAGATTTACTTCTTTTCCTTGGGCCTGGACGGTTGGACTTTCTTTGAATCTGAACCTCCGAACAACCCGCCAAATCCGCCGAACATCTCGAACGATGGCAGCTTGGTTCCAGAAGTTTGCCGTTCAATATCAAGAAATCCGTGAACGGAAAACTGTGTTTCCGTCTTGATCACTTCAACCTCCAAACCGCGAAACCATTTTAATAGTGGGGCACTATAGTCCGCCGGCAAGAGGGGACGTGCAAACGATGGCCAGACATTCGAATACCAGAGCTTGCGTCCCGAGGGCAGTTCGGTGATTTCGTAGTCCCCGTCCAGCGAACAAACCAGATCAACGTCCAACAATCGTTCCGCGGTTATTCGTGCGACTTCCGGCGGTATTCCGAATTGCTGGGTCAAAAGATTAAAAAATCGAACATTGGCAATCGATGTTTGCCAACTCCGACGATAATCCATCGAGTTAAACCACGCATTGAGTTGGGAACCGACAAGATCTTTGACCAAGAGTCGAATTTGGGCCGGCCTTTCCGTTTCGACGACCCTCAAATCCGGTTTTAATCTTTCCAACCGCTCCCGATCGAATGCCAGGATCGAATAACCTTCCCACTGGAGCCGCCACAACTGCAAGATCCTCGAATAGGTGTAACCCAAAGGATCCGGCTGGGCTCCGAGGGCTGGCAACCAATCCAGATAGCCCGGGCTTGGCCAGGCTCCCACGTATCCGGGCATTGCCTTGATGGTTTCCACCGCGCGGAAAAAGGAAGTCGGGCTCAAATCGAGCCTCGGATCCAATTCATCCTGCACCGCTGCGAAAACCTGGTGCGCAGGAATATCCGGGTAGGCCCACCCGCCCTGGATGCTGGCTTGCAAGCGCGCCACGTCATTGGGACTTGCTTCAATCTCGTGCTTTAAAGGCGGGCCCAGCATCGACATCAGCCAGCCGTACTTCTTCTCGCCGAATGGTGCCAACCTCGCATCAAATACGACTCTTTCAATCTTTTTCTCAAAATCGTAGCGTTTGATCGCAATCACCATTGGATCGAGCGAACGAATACTTTGTGAAAAGAAAGCCGCTCGACCGCGAAACCAACTGGATTCGTCCGCCGTTACCGATTTCAGTTCGAGATCGGGAATGGGGATGAAGAACCCACGTCGGCCTCGAATGGAATCGACCCAAGTATTTCCAGCCGATTGAAAACTCCCCGCGTCAGCTCGAAAACCAAATCCCTCTGGTAAGAGTCCCGTCTTAATCAGATCCCCAGAATCGTCAGCGGGAACATGTTCGCTGTTGGCCACCAGTTTCGCCATTTCCAGCATCATCATATCGGTAATGATCTGGTTCCGCCGTCGCAATTCAATCTGATATTCGGGTGTCAAAAGCTGTTGAAAAAACCGCGTTGACGCATATACAAAAACGGTATCTTCGCGATCCAGAGGCATGTTGTACCGTGCAAATCGAAACTCATCCGATTCGCCGAGAGAACCAATTCCTTGGGCCGCTTCCAGGAACCTTTCTGCGATTTTGCGAGATGTCGTCACCAGATGGCAATCGCCACTGATCACGTAAAAAGAGCGATAGCGATTATCTGGAGTAGATAGTAGCTCAGCCATGGCATCGCCAATCTGCACAGCCTCGAGCGTAACACCCAGCTTTTTATTGGCTCTGACAAACTTGTTACGTTTGGATGCCAGATTGCCTCTAAGCAGTCTTGAATCTTTGGCATGCAACATCACGCCGACCGCCGAACCATCGTCGAAGTACGTATCCGAACCGATTACCGCAACATCGTCGATCAGGTTGCCGCCCAGGAGTTGGTCAAAGTCAGTCGATTCAATCGCCAGTTGATCAAGAAACTTGGATTGGATTTTGTACTCAAAACCTCGCAACTGGACCATGCGTCCGAGATTGCCGCCGTATTCTTCCATCAACCGCTGCATCCAAACCTGGTTTTGCCACGTCCCGAATCGGAGATAGAAACACTCTTCCGGGACGCAAGAAGCGATCGGCTCGATTTCAATATCTTTCGGCAGGTCGCTCACAATGAGGGGGGTCCATTGAATCGGCGTCGGCACGGGTTGGTTGGCCTCCGATTGATCGATTCCCAACAACATGGATTTTTCGATCGCCTCCAATCGAATCGATTCGGCGTTGAACAATAGCTCGAAAGTCTGAAACAGCGGATCCGGCTTCCCCTTGAGCTGTTTGGGCACGGTTAGTCCCAATCGATTCCCAAGCATCGAAGTCAAATAGGTTTCCACGATCGGAGGATAGTCACCCGCCTCAATTTGCGTTGAAGTCGCCCTGGTAAACCCCTGCCACCACTGGCGCACGTATCGATCGTAGCGGCGACTCCGTGCGTATTCGACGGGAACTTGGATCTTCGTTTCGCCGCTGCCTTGCAAAACCAAATCCAGTGGCTCATCTCCTTTGAACAGGAACCAAACGTTGTGGACATCATCGGGATGATCCTCCCCGATACCCGCGACATTTTGCATAAAGGTACGAAACGCAGTGCGCGTAATCACAGGATAGAACACACGTCGATTGGCTTCCTCCAGCAGAATCGCGCTGGTTCGGTCGATTAATTCATCCCCGCTTCGCATTCGAAATGAAACCAATCCAATGCCGTACGGATTGCCCGCATGCGCTTCGGCGGCAATGATGACAGGGGCGTTTTGGACTCCTAAATCCGATACAATGGAGTCGGCTGGTTGTTCTTGATCAGGCACCCGATTCTGGTTTTGAACAGGCTTAACGGGTGCTGAGGGCGCTTGGATCGGAGGCTTGTCCCGTTCATCGTTCTCCGCGCGTTTTGTGGATTGAGCCGGTAGACGGTTGGCGAGAAGGGTTATTGCAACCAAGAGCAGGACCGATTGGGTGAGCAATCGCAGGGGGCGTGATGTTTTCATTTTCGTTCCAGACCCTGGTTCGAGTCCAACCCTTGATAGTCAAATGACAATGACATTTCCAAATCGAATTTGGATGCACAAATATATTTTCCCGGAAGGCGTATCGATTTCAAAGCCCCAGCTGGCACGTCCTGCGAGGTTTAAATGAACTCATTTCAACGATCGGCTCAGTTAATCCGAGATTCTTCGGCGATCCTGGTTACTGCGGGGGCCGGCATGGGCGTGGACTCGGGCTTGCCCGATTTTCGTGGAAATCAGGGGTTTTGGCGCGCCTATCCGGCATTTAAAAACCTGGGCTGGTCCTTTTATGATTTGGCAAACCCCCGTTGGTTTCACGACAATCCGCGCCAAGCATGGGGTTTTTATGGTCATCGCCTCCAACTGTATCGGTCCACAATCCCACACGCAGGATTTGAAGTTATTCTCAAATGGAGCAGGTCAAAACCACTTGGATACTTCGTTTTTACCAGCAATGTTGATTGTCATTTCCAGAATTCTGGATTCAGCGAGCATCGAATCGTCGAATGTCATGGGAGTTTCTCCCACCTGCAGTGTTCAGGCCCGTGCTCGCAAAGAACATGGAAGACCGCGCAGCTGGAATTTGAAATCGATGAGTCGACGATGCTCGCCGAATCGCGACTGCCAGTCTGCTTGAGCTGCCAACAAGTTGCCCGCCCCAATATCTTGATGTTCGGAGATTGGGACTGGATCGGCGAACGGACAGAAAGGCAAACGGCAGAGTACATGGCCTGGTTGGAGTCCATTCCCAAGCAGGAGTTGGTAATTATCGAAGTTGGCGCAGGAACGTCGGTTCCCACCGTACGGTCACAGTCCGAGCGGATCGCTCAAGCAAAATCAGCACCACTCATCCGAATCAACGTACGCGAAGATCAAGGGCCGGCCGGCACGATCAGCATCAATCGAAGTGGATTGGCCGCTCTGCAAGAGATCGATCGAATGATGTAAGGCAACCTGCCGACGTCAGGACACGTCGATCCCGAACCCGCTAAACGATGCTGGCCATCGGCTGGGAGACTTCGGCAAGCGTAACAAACACCGACCAGTCTTCGATTTCCTGGTCTCCGTTGTAGGTGACGCCGGGCTCTTCTTCGGCATTGACCACGACTTCTTCGCCATCAACAGGAAAGAAGATGTAGTCCAGTCCATCCGTATCAACGCGCAGCAATGGCCCCAGTTGCGGGTGTGACATCTCCATGATTTTTGCGTATCGAACAACGCAATTGCGTGTCGAATCCAGCTGGTTATAAAACACGAGATCTAAGTCACTGCTTCGATTTCGACACTCTTCCGGTGGGTCCTGAAAGAACCAGTACTTTTGTCGCTCGCCCAGCACGAGTGTCTGGTCCAATTCGTACCAACCTGGCGTCCAAATTGCGTTATGAATGGTCTTTTCGGACATCGTGAATTCCCAGAAAAAGTTGCAGCCATTTCAGCTCATCGAAGATTCCCAAATTCTAGACCTGTTCTGTAGGTAACGCAATTTGATATCGAAGATCCCGCCGCGCAAATTCCAATTCAAACTGCACCGTCCCGTTGTTCCAACCGCTGTCGAGCACGGAGTGAAACAAGGGTTCGAGGGCCCTGAAATCACTTGTTGCGGCATGTGCCAAACCCGGCATCGGGATTGCGAAACGTGCTCGGACTGTTTGCGTTTCACTCAAGAATCGCTGACGAGTCATCCCATTGCATGGATTGCGTCAACGAGAGAAAGACGTTCTACATATTGAAATTGACTTTGCGGTCCATTAACTGCGATGCCAACTGTCCCGCACTGTGAAACTCGACGGCATCGAATCCGGCCGCGATAGCGCCCGCGACGTTCTCGGGTCGATCGTCCATAAAAAAGATCTGGTCCGGCTGGACCCCCGCTGCATCGATGGCCTTCTCAAAAATGAGCGCATCCGGTTTCATCGATTGGACCTGGTAGCTGAGCGTCGCAACCGGGAAACAGTCCCGCACAATGCGATATTTACGAACAATATGCTCCCAATGGGCAGCACAAGTATTCGACAGAATTCCAATCGGACAGTTTGCTGAAGCCAAAGCGGTAACGACCGGAGAAATCTCCACATTCAATTCAAAGATATCGCTACCGGCATGAAGCAATTCGGGCAATGCCGCATCCGAATCGGTCTGCTCGCAGAACAAACGATGAAACTCGGCTGTGGAAATCAAGCCTGTTTCGTATCGCTTTTGTAAGTCGCCCTCAAACAAGACGTCCCAGACTCTTTGAAAAGGTACGCCCGCACATTTGGAAATCTGTTGGCACGCCAACTGATGGCTGAAGTTTAGAATTACGTTTCCCAAA
The DNA here is from genome assembly GCA_942492215.1 of Pirellulaceae bacterium. Classification (GTDB taxonomy): domain Bacteria; phylum Planctomycetota; class Planctomycetia; order Pirellulales; family Pirellulaceae; genus Mariniblastus. The sequence goes on along the minus strand of CALODY010000019.1, from coordinate 118,978 downwards.
TCGAAATAGATGAATTCGACGGATTTCATTAGAAGATTATTTGGAATCAATGGTTGAAAAAAGTGAAACTGCCATTTGGGTGGCGACTGCAGACTCAAACTGTTAGCTCGGCGCGCTGGTTTCTGGATTTAGCGGACGCGGGATACGCGGGGCAAATCCCTTGCCAAACGCTCAATTTCTACCCTGTCCTCGGTAGATTGAATTTCGGCAAAGCGACGGTTTCCCATGGTCTCCCGCACTTTCAACCGGACCTGATAACTCTGAGATTTCATCCGGTGAAAATCGCTACACGTCGCATTTGACTATACGTTTTTCAAAAAGTGAATCAGAGGCGCGGCGCAAGCCATCACAATTTCGAAGAAATGCCGGTTTTCGGAGGATTTTGTGGATTTGAAATGAACCAGTGTGTCGAATTCGTCGAAATCCAATGAAGGCACGCCGCGTTTTCTTTGTTGGACGGTTTGGATATGCATCGACCTCTGTCCCAGAATCTTTTTATTTGCACCGTATTTCAAGGGTTGCTACTGATTCCCTCGTTGGCCTTGTGCGACTGGCGAGACATCGGTGATATCGCCGAAACAACAAGAAATCCGATCCCAAACGTGGCAAGTTTGACAGTTTTCGAAATCGATGAGACACCGGTTTTGAAGACAAAGTATCGCGGCAGCTTGAATTTGCGTTCCACATCGTATTGGCGGCAAGGTTTAACGTCGGATGATTTGGCGTTGGGAATAGCGGCCAAGCATTCAACCTATGCCGACTATCTTTTGGAGCCCTCCCGTCAAAACCCTATTTCCCGCTCGGCAGCTCCAACCCGACTTCCCGTCGCCAAGCGGAAATCCACGAGTGCTTTCATGATGGCCTCTCACAAAACTGTCGAGCCGGCGAACAAGGAAAAAAATCGTGACAATTTTCTGCTGCCGTCCAACGAACAGATTTTGAACTCTCACGTCCAAAAACTGATGTTTCAATCGAATTCGAAGCCGCAGTTGCAATCCCAAACGAGCGACCCACAAAACGGCCCCAACCCATACACACGTGTGGCAAAAATTTGGGCGTTTTTGGCCATCGCCGTGATCATTCCGGTGGTTTGGCGTCGCCTTCGAGCCTTAGCATTCGACTGGAGTCGCATTTAACGTTTATTTACCAGCTTTCAGTCGGTGCCGACGCGATTGTCGAGTACCGCTTCAAATTTTGATTTTGGGTAGGCGATATATTTCCTATTCAAATTTCCTGGTCGAACGAACCGCCAATCCCAGTTTTTGGGGTAGACATGGCACTCGAGTATTCATTCGATTCGCATTCGCTTTTTTGCCCTCAGTTTTTTGGGGGAATGTGCGCCATTCATTGATCGGTAAAGAGCATCCTGCTCGAGCAAGCTCTGTCCGGTCGAAAAAGGATCGGCTTTCTTGAGTCCGCGCTAATTCGCTGCCTTCGGCCGGTCATCTCTTCCCTCAAGAACCGTTAATCGTACAAATAAGAGTCCGGTTCTGGTGTGCACGTGCTGAGCAGAAACGCCCGCTGAAAGTTGAATTCGGGGTTTGCTCGGGTTTCATTCGTCGATGACGTGTCAATCAATGAGCCATTTCAGGCGGTTGCCTCCTATCCACTCTGCTCTCGAGTTGAGATCGGGACAGGCAGCCCGCCAACTGTTTATGAGAGTTCGAGGAATCCTGCTTTGATGTCGACCATTTCAAAAACCAAACCCAACAATCTTCAAGAGCTTGCCGAAAGCGGATGGAAAACCAAAACCGTCAAACATGAGATTCGCGCGAATTTCTTGAGGAAGCTGGCCGCCGGTGATGAACTTTATCCGGGGATCATTGGCTACGAAAATACCGTCATTCCGGAGATAAACATCGGTCTCCTTTCGGAACACGACATGCTTTACCTCGGCGAAAAAGGTCAAGCAAAAAGTCGGTTGATGCGTGGCTTGATCAATTTCTTGGACGAAGAGATCCCGTATCTGGACATACCTGCGGCTCCTTTTCACGAAGACCCATTCCGCCCACTCAGTCGGGTGGCCAGGGAATTCGTTGAAACTCACGATCCTGCCGAGGTACCCATCAAGTGGTGGCATCGAAATGATCGATACGCCGAGCGTCTGGCACCGGGCACGAAATTCGCCGACATCATTGGCGAGATTGACCCGGCAAAACTTGCCGGTGGCGTCAGCATGTCGACCGAAGAAGCGTTGCATTTTGGACTGATCCCGAGGATGCATCGCGGAATTTTTGCGATCAATGAATTGCCCGAACTCGATGAACTGGTTCAAGTCGGTTTGTTCAACATTCTCGAGGAGCGAGACGTGCAAATCCGGGGCTATCCCGTTCGATTCGACATCGATGTCATGATTCTGTTCTCGGCTAATCCAGCGACATTTAATCGCAGTGGCAAAGTCATTCCTCAACTGAAGGACCGCATCGGCAGCCTGATCCAGACTCACTATCCCCGAGAACGGGACCTCGGCATTGAAATCATGGAACAGGAGTCGAAGGCAGATCTGGACGGTGAATATCCCGTGCGCGTGCCTTATTTCATGAAAGAGATTTGTGAACAGGTGACAATCCAGGCCCGGCAGTCAAAATACGTCGATCATCAATCCGGCGTCAGCGCGAGATTTAGCATTGCGAACTATCGCACGATGGTCTCCAGCGCACGGCATCGAAGCGTCATTCTGAATGAAAAACCAGCAGTTCCCAGGATCAGCGACCTGGCCCACCTATACACGTCGTCGCTGGGCAAACTGGAGTTGGACTTAATGGGCTCCCATCAGATGTCCGAACGCCAAGTGTTGGACAGCATCATCGCGGAAGCGATCAAGGTAGTTTTCCAGGAGTATGTCACGTCGCATGGGCTGGACGAAATTGCAGAAATCTTTGGAAAGGGTGTTCGAATCGAAGTCGGTGATCTGATCCCATCAGCTGACTACGCGCAGCGGTTAAAACGTGTTCCGCCAGCCTGGGAGAAAGCTTTCGAGGTCAACGCGTCCTCCGACGACGCGGTGAGGGCCTCCTGTGTCGAGTTTGTGTTGGCAGGCCTGTATTCGATGGACATGATTTCGCGCGGCCAGGCTCACGGACATTCGTCCTATGAAATCTAAGCGTCCCTGCAAACAACAGGTTATACCAAATTCACCTCGTTACGCTGCGGTGGCCACGAACCAACGGACCACTCCCCAATAAACCATGAAACAGAAAAAACGAATTGGCGGAATTGTACATTCGTATATGAAGTACGATCCGGTCAAATTTCCCAGTCCGACCCAACCGCCTCCGGATTTTGTCTCCCCTATGATGAACCAAATGCTGGCGTACGGCAGCATGCGCGAATTGACGGAAGAAGAACTCGCCCGTGCGGTTCGATTGGATCCCGAACAGTTCAAAAATCTGGGCCCCAGTCTCGACATGATCCGGGCCTTGCTGGAGGAACGGAAACGGAAGATCCTCGAGACTTACGAAACGAAATCCGTGCAAAATGCCGCAAAAAAATCGTTTCGAAAAAAAGCCAAACAAGGCCCGGAGGCACCCGCCCATCTCAAAGATGCCATTCGGGAGGCCGTTCATCAGGAACAGTTGTATGACCTGGAATTGATATCCTACGACATCGGTGACGATACTCACCCGCTTGCGGCACACCTTTTTGGCCTCATGGCGCGGCTGGCAGACAAGTACCAGGTGGATGAACTGGCCAGCAAATACGTATTTACCGGTCGGACTTCGATGACGATCCCTCAAGCGATTGAAATCAAGGAAGAGCTGGAGAAGATTGATGAGTTGCTGAAGCAACTCGAAGAGGCGCAACAAACGGCTCAGATCGCAATTATTGACTTGGATCAACTGGGCGAATTCATGGACGAGCAAACGATGCACTCTCTGGAAGAAATGCAGCGTACGATCGAAAACTACATCAAAGAGGCTGCCGAACGACAAGGTCTCACGAAGAAAGACGGCCGGTTTCAGCTAACACCTCAAGCCTACCGAGTCTTTCAGGGAAAACTACTGGAACGTATTTTCAGCAAATTGAAAGCCTCCAAGACGGGTCGACATGAAGGTAACATCGTCGGCGAAGGTGCGGTCGAGCTTCAATCGACGAAAGAGTATGAGTTTGGCGATTCTCTGACTCATATGGACATTCCTCAGACATTCATTAACGCAATGCTACGCGGGGGCAGCCAGGTTCCCATTCGAATGAAGACGGAAGACATCGAGATTCATCGGACGAAGAACAACCCGAAATCTGCGACCGTGGTGGTGATGGATATGAGCGGCTCCATGCGCTATGACGGCCAGTACATCAACGTGAAACGCATGGCATTGGCCCTGGATGGCCTGATTCGCAGCGAATACCCAGGGGATTATCTCAACTTCATCGAGATGTATACGTTTGGAAAAGTCAAACGTCAAAGCGAAATTCTCGAGCTGATGCCCAAACCGGTCACGATCTACGATTCATTTGTACAGTTGAAAGTCGATATGAGTCGGGAAGAAGTCAGCGAGCACATGGTGCATCAGCATTTCACGAACATTCAACATTCACTTCAATTGGCCCGGAAACTGCTCGCCAACCAGGACACGCCGAACCGCCAGGTTGTATTGATTACCGATGGATTGCCGACGGCCCATTTTGAAGAGTCCATTCTGTATATGCTGTATCCGCCGCATCGACGGACCGAAGAAATGACGCTGCGTGAGGGCGGATTGTGTGCCCAGGAAGGCATCACGATCAACACGTTTCTGGTTCCCAGTTGGTCACAATCGGAAGAGGACATTCGGTTTGCCCACCGGTTGAGTGAGCAGACCAAAGGCCGTGTGTTCTTTACGGCCGGAGGCGACTTGGACCGATTCGTGGTTTGGGATTATCTCAATCGCAAGCGCGAAATACTCGGGTGAGTTTCACACGGCAAGACTCACGCCTCAGAATCTCAGCGACCCTCCCGCCTTCCAACCGCACAATGGTAACGTGCAGATTGGCACATCCAATTGAGGCCTCTTTTCAAAGTGACGCCGTTTGTCGTGGCGCGACGAGTCCAATTTGCGCAACCTTGGCCCAGTATTGAAATGTAACTGGATTCGCAAGTAATCACATTCCAAACGACTGGCAAGGATCCGAGCAGCCCAAACAAGCCGTATTCCGAAGTCTTGCGGCATCGGCCATAGAAGACCCCATCACGCAATGAGTTGCCCGTCGTCGGACACTTCGACGAAAGCCGTCCACTCCGCCTGCAGTCGCTGCCATCGCTGGCACAACTCTTGCTCTCAAACGGAAGAACTGCTGCTGGCAACAATGATACCCACGGCTGACCAAGCCCGAATGAAACTGAGGAGAAGAAAGATGAGCCCGGCTTCTGAAAGATCTGGAACGAACCGTCGCCAATTTTTGCAGGAAAGCGGGGTTGCCGCTGTCGGCGCCACCGTCCTCCCGGGGCTCGCACGCTCTGTTCACATCGGGGAAAGAAACACAGTTCGCTTGGCACTGATTGGCTGTGGAAGCCGTGGAACAGGTGCCGTTCGAGATGCTTTTTCGGTTGCTGATTCGGGTCCGATCGAACTTTTCGCAATGGCCGACATCAATGAAAAACGCATCGCTGCGTCACTCAATACGCTCGAGCGCGGTTTCAGCGAAAAGATCGGCGTCTCCGACGATCGCAAATTCGTTGGTTTTGACGCTTACCGCAAAGCGATTGACTGCCTAAGTCCCGGCGACGTCGCCATGTGCACAACGCGCGCCTACATTCGACCGATTCATGTTGAATATGCTGTTCAAAAAGGCATCAATGTCTTCATGGAAAAACCTTTCGCTTCGGATCCTGGCGGGCTCCAGCGAATCCTTCGCGCGGGTGAGATGGCTCAAGAGAAAAATGTCAAAATCGCAGCCGGTCTGCAATGCCGACATTCACCCGCACGGCAGGCGTTGATGGATCAAATCCACGATGGCCAATTGGGTGACATTCAGCTGATCCGTGCCAACCGCCTCGGACCTGCCCAATGGCTGGGAAATGAAAAAGAATCGGCAAACAATGTAGTCGATCAACTTCAGTTTGGCCGGATTCATTTGTTCTGGATCGGATCAGGCCATATGGTGGACTACTTGATCCATCAGATCGACGAGTGCTGCTGGATCAAGGGCGAATGGCCTGTTTCTGTCCGGGGTCTGGGCGGTCGCGTTCCACGCAGCACGGATTGTGGCCAGAACCTCGATGTCTATTCCATGGAGTTTACCTTTGCTGACGGCACCAAAGCTTTTTGCGGATTCCGTCGAATCAACAAGGCCGAGAATGATTTTGCCACATTCATCCACGGCACCAAGTGCGCCGCGCAGTTTTCCGGCAACGTACACGCCGCCACGGTTCACCGATTTAAGGACCAACGGGTCGACATGGACAATGTTGCTTGGACTCCAACGAAAGATGCCCACAGCCCATGGCAATATGAATGGAACGATTTGATCGAAAGCATTCGATTGGATCGGCCTCACAACGAAGCAAAACGTGCTGCTTATTCGGATTTGGCAACGCAGATGGGCCGTGCTGCCTGCCATACGGGCCAGACAGTTACCTGGGATGAAATGATGAAATCCGAATTTCAGTTCTGCGATTACCTGGATAACATTGACTACGACAGCCCGGTTCCCGTTAAGCCGGACGCAGAAGGTCGTTTCCCGGTGCCGATCCCCGGCGAATGGAAAGAAGTCTGATCCCTTGACCATGGCGGTTAACGTTAACCATGTTTTTCGCAACAATTGATTCTCGCTGCACGATCGCCGCGTTTGTGCTGGCGGTCGGATGGGTGGCTGCCGCTGATTCTCAATCGCACTCCACAACTTTGGTGGCTGCTCAAGAAGTGGGCTTGGTCCGTGAGCAACCTGCGAAGGGGAGATTTGTCAAAACCGATTCGGGTTTCATGGTTCCGTACACGACCACGATCCCGGGCTCGAAGGTATCGATTACCATGGTGCCGATTCCGGGCGGTCAGTTCAAAATGGGCAGTCCTGAATCGGAACCGGGCCACCAAAAATGCGAAGGTCCCCGAGTTCTGGTCGAGTTGGCGCCATTCTGGATGAGTGCGTATGAGGTGACTTGGGCTGAATACCATCAGTACATGGCACTGCACGATGTGTTTCGCGAATTTGAGTCCAGAGGTATCAGGACGGTAACTGATGATCGAGAAATCGACGCGATCACGGCACCGTCAATCCTCTACGACCCGGAAACAACGTATCAAAGCGGCGAGGATCCTCGGCAACCCGCCGTCATGATGACGCAGTATGCCGCCAAACAGTATTCAAAATGGCTGAGTGCGGTGACGGGGCAATTCCATCGTTTGCCGTCCGAAGCAGAATGGGAATACGCTTGCCGAGCCGGCAATTTCGGCGTTTATCACTTCGGTGACGACGCCTCCCTCCTGAACGACCATGCATGGTACGACGACAACTCCGAGGATCGAAGCCACAAGGTCGGGCAAAAGAAACCTAACCTGTGGGGCCTCTACGATATGCACGGCAACGTGGCCGAATGGGTCCTCGATCGGTATACCGAAAACGGATACGCCGCCATCGAGAATGCAGCGGGAGCTGTTCAAAATGTAATCCAGTGGCCGACAGCAACGTTTCCTCTGGCAATCCGCGGCGGCTCATTCGAAATGAATGCGGCACAATGTCGCTCGGCATCTCGATTGGGTTCGGACGACGAAGAATGGAAAGATGAAGACCCTAACTTGCCAGCCAGCCCATGGTGGTACACTTCGACCCCCGCCACAGGCATAGGCTTTCGCGTTGTCCGTCCACTGCAAGTTCCGGATAGCCCGCAGGATCGCGAGAGATACTGGAATTCGGCAATTAGGGAAATCGCAGAAGACGTCCAATTCCGAATCTACGAGCAGGAAAGCGGTGCCAAGGGGATCGTCGACAAGGATTTGCCGGCAGCGATCAAGGCGCTGAAAAAATAATCGTATGGCGGAGTTCGGCAGACCCCGGCTGATCTCGACATAACCGAGGCTGCAAAACTTGGCCGCGAAAAATCAATAACCATTGGCACAGCCGATGGTATGAGGAAGGCCCCTGAAAGGTGCCGAAAATCGTCACCCGACGCGTGAGCAAGGGAACGCAGTCATCATCCCTCGCTAACGCCTCGGGTTACTACCAAGAACGGCAGAGCCTTGTTGGTACGCACCAGCAAAGCTGGTGGTTGACGAAAGTGAAATAGAACTGATCTAGAATTCGACTGCTGACAGCTTTTGAGACTTGGATCGTGCCGTCAAGGACGACCAATAAATCGCACGATCGTGTACCAGCCTTTCCACTGGCATAAAAAACGTACCGATGGCGGCTACCTGCGGTTTTGATAACTGCTCGGTTTCCGTGCCGGCCTGGTTCCTGGAAACGACCAGGACGTGGTAGTCGATCCCGTCGCTCTCGTTGCCATCGATGATCACCTCAAACATCCCGTTCTCGTCTGCCCTGACCACCGCACCTCCCAATTGGTGCAGTTTTTCAATACCGGGATTGTCGAGAGCTTGGAATGCGGCTGGGCTAACCGAGCTGGCATCCATCCGTTCATCGGGTTTTCGGTTTTTGGGAAGTAAAAACACCACCGCACCTTCATCCGGTTTCGTTTCGCCACGCTCCCGGTAGGTCACGCTTCCGGAGACACGGCAATCCACTTTCGCATCGTTTGGACGCTCAGAGCCTGAGGTCAAGCTCCCAACCATCAGTCCGAAAACAAAAAACGTTGTCGCGACCACGCCCAACAATCCGGCTTGAAAATAGACCAGCCAGCGGGGTACCGAAATCAACTGCGCAGTCCGAACTGTCGGAGCCGGCCGGCCTTGGGCTTGTCCGGCAGAACCCGCCTCTTCAATTTCATTTTCGACAGCCATTTCAGATCCAGTTGGGGCAGACACGAATTTTCCTGCGGCAGGACGCCATTTACAGGACTTGCCTTTTTGTTGAAGCAATCGAAGAAATTACATAGCTTTGGATCGGCGTTAAGCCGCATCTCCAGTCTGCACTATAATAGAACCGGGCAAAAACTAAAAAGGTTTCATCCTGAAACCGGAAAGCAGGTCATGGAACAAAGATCTCAGGAACCACCGCGAAACCGAAAGCACGTCGATTGGAAGCTTAATAACGCTTCGTCTGTCCGATTCGGCTCGAGTCAAATCAGATTTCCGAGTTTGTTTCGACTAACGGTTCCCCTCATTCTTGCATTCGCGGCTCTATTCGTCACCTCATCCGGCGTAAGCGGCCAAGGTCTACAAAATGTCGTCACAATGAAGAGCGGACTACAATTCGAGGGCGAAGTCGCTACGGTGCCGGAAATCACGGAAGGTTCTGCGGTCGCAAACCCCTTTAGTAACCAACTGAAGATTGTCCGGATCGACGATGGCATGCGACGGATTTTTGTCGGTTTTGACAGAATTGGTGGGCCATTAGGTGATTCCTCCCGAAACGAAATCGAAATCCCGACCCTGCAGCGCCCGTATCCGGGTTCAGAGGGCGGAGGCAGCATCATCGGCGTAGGGCCCTTCAACGAAGTGGGCCATCGAACGATGACCATCCGCGTCGCCGGCCAACCGACTCCCATCACTTATGTCCAAGGCATCACGAGCATTGGACCTCGATATTGCGAACTACAAACGCTGGTCGGCAACAAGGATGCTGGACGACTGAAACAATGGAAAATGAAAGTTGGTACGGGCACGATCCCGACGGATGTCTTGCGCAACGTTTTGCGGAAGCAAATACGAGATCCCGAAAACCCGTCCGAATACTTGAATATCGCTGAGTTATTTCTGCAGGCGAAGCAGTTCAACCTCGCCGACGAAGAACTCCTCGCAATTCAAAAGCGATTTCCTGACCTGACGGAACGAATCGATGATGATCGCGTGGCGATTCGTCAGGCTTTTGCCCAACACATCCTTCGGGAGATCCGATTGCGAATCGACTCGGGCCAGAATTTGCTGGCCGCTTCGTTTGCCAAAGCGTTCAATAAGGAAGGAATCGCGGGAGAAACACAGCAAGAATTTGCAGAACTGGCGAACCAGGTCGTCGAGGCTCAAAAAAAACTCGACCAGACCCGTAACCAGATCAACGAACTATTTGCCAGCATCCAAAATGTAAATGCGGACCAAATCGCAGCGATCAAACGGTTCGAGAATGAGCTGGAAACGGAATTGAATGAAGTCAATGCGCCCCGATTGGACGCATACCTGCGTCTGGCAAACGATGCATCGTTGCCTCCAGAACAGAAAGTTTCTCTTGCGATCAGCGGCTGGCTGCTCGGGAGTAATAATGCGATAGAAAACCTGGCCGTCACTCAGGACATGTTTGCTGTTCGCGATCTGATTACCGAATACCTTCAATGCAAAGATCCGCTTCGCCGATCCAGGATTTTGAACGAGCTGGATGGATTCGAATGTGGCCGTCCCGAATACTTGGCGCCCATGTTGCGGCAAATGATCCCAGTCGATGCTCCCGACCTCAGCCAACACTCCGGTGAACAACCGATCGAGTTTTTTGTGGAGCTGCCGGGCCCGAAGATCAATCCACAAACGCAACGATTCCGTTGCCTGGTACATCTGCCACCAGAATACGATCCGTATCGTCGCTATCCGCTACTGATCACACTTCCGGGGGGGCGTCAAACGGTGGATCAAAATCTGCAGTTATGGTGCGGGACCCACAACCCGAAGCTAAGTGAAATCGTCGCGCCAGGGACTGGCGTGCTGACGGGACACGCGATGAGAAACGGGTATATCGTATTGGCAGTCGATTGGCGAATGCCTGGTCAAGGCGCATTTGGATATTCGGGACGCGAACATGCCACCGTGTTGAAGGCCATGCGAGCCGCAATGCGAAAGTTCTCAATCGATTCGGATCGAGTATTTCTATCCGGCCACGGGATTGGCGGGGACGCGGTATTCGACATTGGGCTTTCGCATCCCGAACATTGGGCAGGAATCATCAGCGTTTCCGGAAAAATGGACCGCTACACAGAGATTTACGAAGACAACCAGCATGTCAATCTGCCGGTCTACAGTGTCGTGGGAAGCAAAGATTTCCCTGCCATCACGGAGAACAAATCAGCTTGGAACCGGTGGCTGAAATCGAAAAAGTATATGGACTGCACCGTCGTGATGTATGACGGGCGTGCCAACGAATTGCTGACCGAAGAGATTCCTGAAATATTGAAATGGGCCAATGCTCAACGACGTCGGTGGCCGGACAAAAGCGGATTCAGCTTTGAATGTAAATCAGTCCGCCCCTGGGACAGCTATTTTTGGTTCCTGGAATTTGACGGGATCCCGGCAGACGCCGTCGTTTGGCCCCAAGACTATTTGCCGAAGGCCCCGCGAATGGTCATCTCTGGAGAAACCAAGAGCGACAATCCAAACGAGTTCCGAATTGGCCCGGCATCACCAAAGATCGCCAACAACGCCACGTTATGGCTCTCGCCAGAGTTTGTGAATTTTGACAAGGAAATCGAAATCAAGGGCCGCGGAAAATCATTCCAGGATATCGTCCTGCCGTCGACGGAAGTGCTGCTGGAAGATGTACGTCGTCGAGCCGATCGCCAACACGCGTACTGGGCCCGTATCGATTGCAAAGACTTGATTTGGAGGGCCGGCAATTAAATAGCCCGCCTGTGCCGCCGCAGTCCATTTCTCAACTGAATTGTGGCCAACTCAGTCACGAAAAACGCAACTCCAATTCGAAGCACGTCACGCCTTCACTTTTATGAAACAGCTGCAACGGAATTGTCGCCCATTCAGCTACTTCGTTTCACCGAGATTATCGTTGCGAAGATTTTGCCTCGGTAACTTTTTCGGCGTCTTTTTTGACGACTTCACTGATCGCCTTTTTTTTTAGCAGACAACCGGTGATCCGCCATCCGTCATTTTCGGTCTCCATGACCCAACCCGTTGGGCCAAGATAGGGAGCAACGGTTTCCGCATAATCCTCGGGCAATTTTGACCCATCCAGCTTTTGCTCGCGTTCCTTTTTGGCGTCGACATTCTTGTCGTCGTCGTCCTCAAAGATCTTGTTCAAGACCTTTGCCAAAACGGTTTGCGACTGGCCCATTTTTCCGCGCCGAATCATCTCGTAGTTCGTCTCCAACGCTCTGTCAATTCGACCGAACTGCCGGAAACTGACTTTTTCCTGGTTGGTTAATTCTTCCAGAGCATCGTGAATCTGAATATAGTCTTCGGTTTCATTCAATTTGATTTTGGGTTTGGACATCAACAGCTTTTTGAGGAAGTTCTTTTCGTTGGCCACCAGCAGGTACCCCTTGGCGACAACAAAATACCGTTTGTCAAACAGATTGAATCGCTCTTCTTCTTCATTCTTGCCTTCGTCTGAAACATCATCGCCCAAATCCAATCCTTCGAATTCATCACCCAGGTCAATTTCTGGTTCTTTCGTTGTGTCGACCTCGATGACCTTGTGGCCGCCCAGAATGATTTGTTCGCCGTTTCCGCGACCAACCGCCCGTTTGACGCTTTGGAATACAAATTCCGGATCGCCATTGATTCGTAAACCGATGCAAACACGCTCGCTGGACTCGTCGATGGGCTGTTCAGTCGTGGAGATGATCGTTACCTGATTGTCCAGCATTCCGACCAACTTGGGGATATCCAACTGCATATCCGGATCGACCTTGAAATCGTTGATCATCCGCTCGAAGTCACCCTCCTCGAGAAAGGCGTCGTAGACAAAACCGACATTGTTCAGCAGTTTTTCGAAATCCCAGTTCCCCGCGAAGTAGCCGGCGACATCTGCCGGTACCCAATCTGCCGGGTAGGGCATGCCGTTCTTGGATGAACTAAAGTCAAACAATTCGAAGACGCGTTTTTGGTTCTTGGTCAATTTCTCACGCGGAGCATAAATGTAGGCTTTGTGGAGCAACTCATGTTGATCGGTTGCCAGCCCGATACTTCCGCCAACACCGCGGATCACGTCGAATCCCTGCTGCTGCAGAATCTTGGCCCAATTGTCTCGTTGCTGCCGTACTTCCGCTTCTTCATCAGAGATCGCCTGAGCCAGCTGAATGTAGCCAAACGGGTCGATATACCAGTCGATTTGTGACTCATGTTCTCCCAAATTCGCTTGCTCCATGATGGCCAGGAACTGCGGTTGAGAGCCGAACGTCGCCTCTTTTTGGATTTCGGCCGGACTGGCGAGTCGCCGCAAGATATCCCGAAAGATCTCTTCGTTGTCGGCCGCCAACAGCCAACCACTGCAAACCGTCTGAAAGCTGACTTGGCTGAAACGCGCTCGTCTGGGATTCTTGATTGTGGTCTTGTTTACCTGGACGCCGTTGATTTCGAATTTCTCCAGTGTGGTTTCTCGGTTCTTGGCCAAATCCTCGTTAACTTTTTCGAAAAGTTCCCACGCCGCGTCCTCCGTTTCACCGACATCAACTAACAACACCAATCCATGAGATCCTCGGGCCGGCTGTCCGCCTTCAAGTTCCTGCAGCACTCCGGCCAGGCAAATTTCCCCCGACTGAATCTTGTGCAGATCTTCAACCTGAATCCCCAGACGCACGTTGCGCTTCTCCAACCATTCACGTCCCTGTTGTTTCAGGCTCTCTACGAATGGTTGGATCGCTTTATCGTTCGCGAGTTTACCGTATTGGGTTTCATTGAAGCGTTTTTCGAGCTCATCGACGTCCGGGATCGACACCCAAGCCTTCGTCGAGGGCGGAAGCAGGTACTTGCTTTCGAGGCTGATCTTGTTTTCCGCTTCTTCTGCAGTGACTTGCGACTCCTCAGGTTCCGATTCTGTTTTTGAATCGGTTGTTTCCTGCGGAGGAGTGTCAGCTTCTTTTTCTTTGACTTCGGCAGCTTCCTGTTTTGCTTCCTGCTTGGCTGTTTTGGATTCATCTTGGGCGAACGATGAACTGGCCAACGCGGCAGGGAAGACGAGTGAACAGATAAGAATACAGAGTAAGGGCCTAACCACCGAATTCTCCTTGTTGGCGAAAAACTGCCGTCCGGACAATGCGAGGAATTCCCCTTATCACTGTCGGAGCATTTACCAAGATGTTATCGGCCAATTCTCCAGTCCCGAAGATACCAAGTCCGCTGATCGGTAGACTTTGGCCTGCTTACCTAATTAGGCTTAATCGTAGCCAATTGCCCCTGCCCACGTAAAGTTGTTATCTAGCCTGCCAGGAACGTGTTGCCAAACCGATTGCGAGTCTCAGCACGGAATCCGCGGGACTTTGCGATCTGACAACTTTTTTTGGAACAGAATGAGATCTTTTGGTGATACCAGAATGAAATTCTTTTTGGCCGGCCCGTTAATAAGAATCTGTTCGTGAGTTATAACACCGGTAAATCGCCAAAAAGCCAACCAATGGCGGATCCCCTCACCTTAAACGAAAACCGAACCATGATTCCCAACATTCTTGCCGAGCGATATGCATCCCATGCTATGAAAGCAATCTGGTCCGCCGAGGGTCGCGTCGTCATGGAACGGGAACTATGGATCGCCGTTATGAAAGCTCAACAGCAACTCGGTTTGGAAATTTCCGATCAAGCAATTTCCGACTATGAAGCGGCAAAAAACGAGGTACACCTCGTTTCGATTATGCGACGCGAACGAGTCACGCGACACGATGTAAAGGCGCGGATCGAAGAATTCTGCAGCCTCGCCGGCCACGAGCATATTCATCAAGGCATGACATCGCGTGACCTCACCGAGAATGTCGAGCAGCTGCAGGTCTATCATTCGCTGCAGCTCGTCCGCGATCGTGCCGTCGCCGCGTTGTCCCGCTTGGGACGCCTTGCTCGGAGGTGGCGTGAGCTAACGATCACATCCAGGACTCACAATGTGGCGGCCCAACCCACTACTTTTGGGAAACGACTGGCGACGTTTGGCGAAGAACTGTTGGTCAGCCTGCAACCGCTTGAGCAGCTGATCTCGACCTATCCGGTGCGCGGCATCAAAGGCGCCGTGGGAACTCAAATGGACCAACTATCTCTGCTGGGAGGGGACTTGGCAAAAGTTCGCGATTTGGAAGAGAGCGTTATCAAGCATCTTGGTATCCCGAAACAATTCACCAACGTCGGACAGGTTTACCCACGGAGTCTCGATCTCCAGACAGTCAGTGTCCTGACCCAACTGGTGAGCGGTCCTTCATCGCTTTGCCGAACGCTACGGTTGATGGCAGGACATGAGACCGCCAGCGAGGGATTTGCGAAAGGCCAAACAGGTTCCAGCGCGATGCCCCACAAAATGAACTCGCGTTCGTGCGAACGTGTCAACGGAATGCACATTATTTTGAAGGGCTACTTGGCAATGGCGGCGGGATTGGCAGGTGATCAGTGGAACGAAGGCGATGTGTCCTGTTCGGTAGTCCGTCGAGTCATGTTGCCGGATGCGTTTTTTGCCGCCGACGGATTGTTCGAAACGTTGTTGACCATCCTGGATCAAATGGATGTCTATCCGGTCATGATCGAAAGAGAAAATACGCACTATCTGCCGTTTTTGCTGACAACAACCATCTTGATGGCCGCGGTCAAATCCGGAATCGGTCGGGAATCCGCTCACGAAGCCATCAAGGAACATGCGTTAACCACGGTCCATGATTTGCGCAACGGATTGGTTCCGGAAAACGACTTGATTGATCGGTTGGCCAATGACCCACGCCTGGGATTGGACAAACGATTGCTGGCTGAAATCCTGGCCGAAGGAAAAACGCAAGTTGGGGCAGCCAGACAGCAGGTCGATTATTTTTGTGAGCAAGTCCAACAATACGAAGCCAAATACCCGGATGCCGCAACCTACCAGCCCGATTCCATTCTTTAGGAATTGATCATGTCGGACGAAAGTTCGTCTTTCGAGCTGTCGTAGGCCGAAATAGCTTGCGGTTGAAAATCGTCGTTAGATTTTTGTGTCTCTGCTGCAAACGATTTGTTGCCAGTCCGGCTGGCTTGCTGGCTCTATCGTGCAAAATAAACTGCGCTAAATCAGATCAACCTTGCGCCGTTTTCTCCGATGGCCTCGACGACAGTCCTCGCACACGCCATTCACGATCAGGCGATGGTTACGCACATGGAACTTGTGTTCCTCGGCAATCGCGTCTCGCAACCGCTTTAATTCTTGGCTTTGAAACTCAATCAGATTTTCGCATTTGCTACAGTAGAAATGGTCATGCTGCGGATAACCATAGTCGTGTTCGTAGACGCTGCGTCCGTCAAGTTGAAATTTGTTCAATAACCCGGCATCGACAAATTCTGTCAGCGTTCGATAGACAGTTGGACGACTGACGTAGCCGGGAAGTCCTTTTTTGGGCAGTCGGTCGATCAATCCATCTGCATCAAAATGTTCGTGCTCCGAGAAAACATGCTCCAGTAGAACCCGTCTCTGTTCGGTATTTCGCATTCCCCGGCTCTGCAAATAGTCCGCGAATCGCTCTTCGGGCGTTAATGAGACCTGGACGGGCTGCAGATTCGACATGGCGTTATTGAGAATAATAAACTTAAAACTGAACAAATGGCAATCTTTTTGGAGCGAACTGTCTCAATAAGATTTTACCCAGTTTGCTTTTCAATTCAAGCTACGCTACTCGACCGGATGATTCCCCCGCTCTCACATGAACGTGGCTCGTGACTCGGTCATCTGCCAATCCCGTGAATCCTTAAGCAGCGGGCTTCCAAATTCTCTCTGGATCGTCCTGCTGGCTCGAAATGGAATTTGAAAAAATGGCATGTTCGCTTGGATTCGTGGCCACCGGACAATCACATCACTCGGACGTCCGGTTGGTAATTGAAGTTTCTGACGATGCGGACATTTTTGCTATCCTGATTCATGGCCGCCAATCCCTGATGGTACTGAAATGAATCACTCGTTTACCTGCAAACACTGTCAAGCCAGACTACCTTCCGTCGTCTCTGACAATACCTGTCCCGAGTGCGGCGGTTTGCTATCGACTCCTGGAACCGACGCGGGGCTTGAGGCGGCGACGATTAAGCCGGGTGGATCACCGTCCGAGGAAATCGACCGTTTCTCCACACGCAGTTTTGGCGACTATGAGTTATTGGAAGAGATTGCGCGCGGCGGCATGGGAGTCATTTTCAGAGCTCGCCAATCCAGTCTGGATCGAATCGTCGCATTGAAAATGATTCTGGAAGGACAACTTGCCAGCCAAGTGGAGATCGACCGATTCAAAATTGAAGCCCAAGCGGCCGCCCATCTGGACCATTCGGGCATCGTGCAAGTATTCGATCATGGTGTGATTGACGGCAGGCACTACATAGCCATGGCGTTCATCGATGGTGAAAGCCTTGCCGAGAGAATTCAAACAGCGACACTGTCAGACGATCACGCCGCCAGGATTCTGCTGCAGATTACCGACGCAATCGACTACGCTCACCAGAGAGGCGTCATTCATCGTGATCTCAAACCGGCCAACATCCTGATTGACGGAACGGGCAACACTCGAATCAGCGATTTTGGATTGGCCAAACGCCGCGATCGCAAATCTCAACTGACCGTGTCCGGTCAAATGCTTGGCACGCCCAGCTACATGGCTCCCGAACAGGCCAGCAGTCGAGGTGAAGTCACCGACGCCACCGATATTTATGCGTTGGGAGCCATCCTGTATGCGATGCTTTCCGGCAAGCCTCCGTTCGAAGGTGCGACATTAGTGGAAACCATTTCGAAGGTGATCGAGCAGGAGCCGTTACCGCTTAAACAAGTTACGAACAACCATGTCAGTCCCGACCTGGAGACCATTTGTTTCAAGTGCCTGGAAAAAGACCCAGCCGACCGGTATCCCACGGCCGCGGAGCTCGGCTTGGAGTTGAAGCGATTCCTGAATGGAGAACCGATCGAGGCACGACCGCTATCGGCACTCGCAAAAATCATGCGTTGGCGGAAAATCGTCGCCCGAAATAACGACGTTCGCCTTCAGTCAGCGACGAAAGTTATGGGTTTTCCTCTGGTCGATATTGCATTTGGTCGTGATCACGATCGCCTTGAGGATTCCGGACATGCCAAGGGGATCATCGCGTATGGCGACCGCGCGACGGGAGTCATCGCAGTCGGTGGGTTTGCACGAGGGGTTTTCGCCTTTGGTTTGTACGCGATCGGGCTGGTATCTTTTGGGATGTTTTCGGCTGGCTTGTTTACGGCGGGACTTTTCTCGTTGGGGTTATTCACCTCGGGGGGACTGGCAATCGGGCTATACGCCTTTGGGTTGATGGCGATCGGCTACAAATCGATCGGCCTGTTCTCGCTGGGGTTGAAATCATGGGGCTTGTATCGCTGGAGCATCAGCGCGTTGCTGCAACGGTAGTCCGTCAAAACAACCGGCGTCATTCATTTGCCCGATTGGCTTTTACGATCGGGCAATTGACACGAAACACGGCCCGAAAAAAAAGGCTGCCGATTGAACGGCAGCCAATGGGTCGGTTTCTTTTCATCAATTGCTTCAGTGATCCAGCGGTTCATGCTGGTCAATCTTGCCCTTCAACGTTTGATCGCCCATCGTGATCTCAATCGTGACCCCCAAAGGAATCGCGATGCTGAGGTTTTGATCGTCCAGTGAATAAACCGATGATTTGCCTTCGTCATCGGGAGACTCAGGTGCCAGTTCAAACGGAGTCGAGTCGTTGCCTGCCATCGGAATCACCTTGAAGCTGTCGACTTTGACGGCAACCGACTTCTTGTCCTTATCAAGAATGTGCATCTTGATCACATTGTTGTCTTTGAACTTTTGCCATTCACCGCAATAGTCGGGCGAGTCCAGTTCAAAAATGTGTCCATGATTGGGGCCATGTTCCGGATGGAAATGGTCGTCGTGACCCGCCTCACCATGGTCATGGTCATGGTCTTGACTGCTATTCGAACCTCCGTTAGCCGCAACTTGATCATTGGGTTTCTCACAGCCAACGGCAAATAGTGCAATCGCTGCCAAGGTGATGATGAACTGGAAACGCATAATGAATAAACTCCTAAGTTTTGAAATTTGAGTACTCGCAGGCCTACACCACCAATTACTGACAGGCAATGCAGCGTTATTGCATTTATCTTACGAAAATATTACTCGGTTGTTCAAGAATCGGTCGAGACCCTAGTTGTCGAGTGGGTTTTCGGGAAATGCCCGTAGGCCGACGACATCCGCCAGCACTTGGGCTCCATAATATCGAAGAAAGTTCTCCCACATGAAGAACGGATCGTCAAACACATGGTCGGGCGAAACATGAATCTGAAACCATTTACCAGCCTCGAGTTCGCTCGCCAGCTGCCCCGCTTGCCAGGCTGAAACACCAAATACGATACGGCATGCCGACTGATCCAACGTGAGCAGTTCGGAAAACTTGTCGGCACCGTAAGAAACGTGGATACCCCCGGGCATTTCCAATTCGCTGAGAGATTGATCGCGATGGATTGCGAATATCGGGCCGCCGATCGGCCCACCCTGGACGATGCATGGGTCTTCATCGGAGCCGCCGGTCATCTCATGCCAGGCAAATCTCATTTTTTCATCCGCTGGGCGATTCAGCACGACGCCAAATGTCCCGTGTTCGTTGTGTTGCAAGACGAAAATAACCGTCCTTTGAAACGGAGTACCCTCAAGCCCGGGAGTTGCAATCAAAAAGCTGCCGACAGCCACTTTGTCGTCGAAGTGGTCAGGAGCCCCATCAAAACTTTCAAAACGATTTGCCACCAGTTTCTACTTTGAGTTTGGGTCGGATTGTGAGGGCAGGTACGCCAGTAAACAGTCGAAAGCCCGTCGATGCTTGGTGAAGCAAAAGTCGTGCCCAAAATAGCCGAGAAAATATGGACGAATCCTTGTTTGCCCCGATCTTTGCTTAAAAAAAGTGTGGCTAATGGTGGTGAAGTCAGCCAATTTGACAGGTGGCCGTCAGTCAATTTGCCGCCGATTCATTTGATTTGGCCAACAACACTTCCTCAGCCGCACTGGGGCGAAAGTAGTGAGGTTCCAGTTTCCAAAAATCATCCCGCCGCCCCGCCAAGAACTGGTTCCTGCCAATTCGTCCGATTGCTTCGGCAGTGCAATCCCAAACGGATGACGGCGCAATGATAGGACCCCCGTCATTTTGGCTTCCCTGATTTATCAGCTGATCGACCATTGGCGACAGTCCGCTCCCGGTGACAATGTCTTCGGCGCACAGACGTTCCGTCCATTCCGACCTCTCGAGGATCCCGTCGGTTTCAATTTGGTCCACAGTCCAATCGCCCACATACCGATAAGCCGCGGCAAAGAGCTGTTTCCTCTGGGCGTTGAGAACCGGGCGCAACAAAGCATTTGATTTTGACATTGCTACGGCGGTTTGTGCGGAGATCGCCTCGAGCGTGTTAACACCAATTACCTCCGCTTGCATTGCGTAGGCCATGGTCTTGGCCGCAACAATTCCGATCCGCAAACCAGTAAAAAGCCCGGGACCTTGGGCAACCGCAATCAAATCGATCTCATTGAATTTGGCACCCGTTTCTCGAAACAGATCTGAGATGGCAGGGAAAAGAGTTCGAGATATGCTTGGTGTCCCTCCCAAGTGGCGGAAATTCGCATCGGCCTCATTAGTGCAAAAATTGGAATCCCTCGAGTCGAAACCACAAATCACGTCCTGATCGCCGAGAAGTGCCAAAGAATAATGCTTCGCGGAAGTTTCGATAGCCAGTACTAACAAAGGTAACTCTCCTGGGTTCTGATCGTAGTAACGGAATTTGGATCTGAGGGGCCACCGCAACCTGCTCAACTCGGGTTGGATACCCGTGTGTCCGCTCAAAATGACGCCATATTCGATTGCGTCTACTTGGAATTGTACGTAAACTGTCGCTTTGTGGCGGGATTTAATCTGTCCACGAGCCTCTCAGGGGCTGCCGAATCGCGACCTTGTTTTGATTGCAAAGCTAGATTCGCGCGACTTTTCTATAACAAATACCGACTATGCGATCCATCCAAAGGCCTAATCCGTGAAGCGGGCAATCATTAGCGATATTCATGGCAACTATGAAGCCCTCACGGCGGTCATGAACCGAATTGGTGAAATGGATATCGCCGAGATTATCTGTTTGGGAGATATCATTGGATACGGCCCTGATCCGATCAAGTGTCTGGACTTGGTGATGCAACGGTGCCAATTGACAATCCTTGGCAACCATGATCAAGCCGCCATTTTCGACCCGGAAGGATTCAACCCGGTCGCGATGCGCGCGATTTACTGGACTCGCCAAGAGCTGGAATCCGACACGGAAAACATGGATAAGTCTGATCAGAGATGGGATTTTTTGGGCGAACTCCCTCGACGACATGACGAAGGTGAGTACTTGTTTGTGCATGGCTCTCCGCGAGATCCGACCAATGAGTACGTTTTTCCTGAGCATATTTACGAAAAAGATTTGATGGCGCTGCTCATGAGTCGATTTGAAAAGGTTTGTTTCCAGGGTCACACTCACATTCCCGGTATGTTCATGGAGTCGGGTCACTTCGTTACCCCCGAGCAACGTGACTTTGTGTTTCAGCTCGGTGAGGAAAAATGCATGATTAACGTCGGAAGTGTCGGCCAACCGCGTGATGGCGACCCTCGTTCCTGTTTCGTCGTTCTCGATACAAAAGATCGGGAAGTACGTTATCACCGAATCGAATACGATGTCGAAACCACACGCCAGAAAATCCACGCGGTCAGCGATTTGGATAACATGCTAGGAGATCGCCTGCTTACCGGACGATAGTCGCTTGACAGCCTACGCGATTGGCTTAATATTCGAGCCAACTTTTTTGTGAACCGAAGATATCAGTTGGGCAACCCCGACAATTCCAACTTCATGCCGATGTTTAGGAATACTTGTTGAACCACTGAACCGCCTTGCGATCTAGAATTCAAACTTCGACATTGCCGCCGCTGTTGCTGCAATCGGTTATGACTTGCCACTGATCGGGAATTTCCATCCAGTCCAGCGGTTAAAAAAACTCTGATATGGGGCCCCCCCGAAGCGAGGCAATTGTGGCCAGACTGGCGATCATTAGCGACATTCACGGCAATCTTGAGGCTCTTAATGCCGTCTTGGCCGACATCGAGCAGCAAAATATCGGAGAAATCTACTGTTTGGGCGACGTGATTGGTTATGGTCCCAATCCGAGAGAATGTATTGATGTAAGTCAAAGCTTTGATACGACTTTGCTCGGCAATCATGATAACGGAGCCCTTTTCGATCCCGAGGGTTTCAGCAGCGGCGCGGAAAAAGCGATTTTTTGGACGCGTAGTCAGCTGGAGGACAAGTCGTTCGATGGCGCCGAACAACGGTGGGAGTTTCTTGCGAAGCTGCCGCGTACCAAGCGCAACGGCAAGCTGATGTTTGTACACGGTTCGCCGCGAAGCCCATTGAATGAATACGTTTTTCCTGAAGACATCTACAATCAGCGAAAAATCGAAAGGATATTTGGCTTCATCCAGCATTATTGCTTCCAAGGCCACACCCACGTTCCCGGGGTTTTCACAGAAAATTGCAGATTCTACTCCCCCAGCGAAATCAGCAATCAATACACGCTCGGCCATCAAAAACTGATGATCAATGTGGGTAGTGTCGGACAACCACGAGACAACGATCCGCGCAGTAGTTACGTGATTCTCGATGAGGAACAGGTCGAATTTCGGCGCGTGGAATACGATCCTCGAATCACACGTAAAAAGATTCTCGAAATTCCGGATCTTGATGACTTTCTCGGTGAACGGTTACTCGAAGGCCGATAGACGGTTTCGGGGCGTCATTCTGCGTCGCAACCGCATAAAGAACGCTCACATTTTACGTAAACGTTCTTTGCTTTGTGGTTTTTCGATCAGAATCCCCCTTTCCAATATTTACCGATGGCCCGAGAATATTAACGTGGCTTTGGAATTTAACTTCTTTGGAATGTGACGCCAAAAGGGTGTTCTTCCGTCTTTGCACAACGCCAGGAATTGCTCCGTTTACCCCTGGCCCATTGCCCGATGTTTCTCAAATTACCAGGAACCCGAGTCTGTGAACGGTCGCGCAATTTCTTTTATCCTGCTTTCGTCGTTGATCATGATGGTCGCGATGACTTTGCAAAGCATCTATAAACCGGCACCTCAAGCTGATCCGACCAGTCAACTCACCCAGGCTTCGCCCGCCGACGCTGAGGAGACGCCCCAGGGTGACGGCTCGAACGAGGAAGGGCAGGACAGCGACGAAGAGACCAAGCTTGATTCGCCAGATTCAAACATCGAAATCCCGGGCGCCGAAACCGAGTCGGCACCAACCGGCACAACGCCAGAATTGGCGGACGCCACCAATCGACTGATCCCTGAATCCGACGAAACTACTGGTTCGGCCGCTGTCGAGGAGATCCCGGCGACATTAATCGATTCGTTTATCACGATCGGTTCGCTCGATGAAAACGGATCCGATCGGTATTTGATCACGGTCAACGAAAACGGCGGAACGATTCATCGTGTCGAATTGAATTTTCGAAACAAGAGCAATGGTCGGTTCAAGTATCGCGATCTTGAGTACAAGGGCGGCTATCTCGGATGCCTGGATTGCGTTGATACGGAAACAGGATGCGAGGTCCGAACGGTTGGCCGCGGCACACCCGCTTCGTTGGCGACTTGTCCGGGAACCAGCAGCGGCATTCAGGTGGGCGACATCCTGCTTTCGCTAAATGGCGAACCGATTACTTCCGCCAGGGAGTTTGAACGGCTGCTTGCGCAAAAAACGAAGCCCCGCACAAACATCGAATTAGTCGTTGCTCGTGAACAATCAGAACTTGCCTTTGAAGTTGCGCTAACGGACAAACCAATCGAGTTACTGCGGCCAGAGGGCGACGAAATCGATCCGGACTTCGACTACCCGGAATCGTTTGTACTGACGCTACTGAAGCCGATGCCGGCAGTCGACCAGACTTGGCCCGACCTGGATCGAGGAATGCGGAACGAAGTATGGACTCTCGTTCCCGATGCCGCCAGTGAAAGAAACGAAGTCGTCCTCAAATATGAGCTGACAGTGGAAAAACTGGCCGCGTTGGGTCTGGACGGACCAATAACGGTTTTCAAACGCTTCCAAATACCCGCGCTGCCACCCGAAGACATCTATGATCTGGATTCTCGCACCTTCCATTTTGATTTTGAGATTGAGATTAAAAACGGAGCGGATCAACCGCAAACCATTGCTTATGAACTGGACGGGCCAACAGGAGCCCCCACCGAAACGTGGTGGTACGCCAACAAGATTCACGGCCGGACAACGGCGATTGGCTATGTTGCCGGAGCACGTGATGTTGTTGGCTCCAATGGGAAACAGCCCTTCGTATTTTTTGGCGGCCCCGAAATCGTTAAGGGTTCAATCAAAACACCACCCAGTATCTATTACATCTGCGACCCTACGATCGACAATCCGGAAGCGAGATTTCTGAACTACGTTGGCGTGGACACTCAGTATTTCAATGTCTCGCTGATCCCCGTATCCATTGGAGATGAAAGATTCAGTTGCAACAGCATCACCGCGGACACCAACGGCGGCAAGATTCCCGAAAAAAATGTTCGACAGCAAAAACTGGTTGATTGCACTTTTCGAATGGCAAAAACCGTCACCATCCCGCCGGGGGAAAGCTATCGACAGTCTTTCGAGATTTTTGGAGGACCGAAAGACGCGGAGGTATTGCAGCAGTACGCATTGGATGATTTACGTTCATTCGGCTGGTTCGCCTGGTGTTCCAAGCCGCTGATGTGGCTGCTCCATGTGTTTTACAAGATGACCTTTAGTTTCAGCTATGGGCTCGCGATCATCATGCTCACCATTCTTGTGAGATCGTTGATGATTCCCATCTCGCGCAAGGCCGCCTTGAATGCGCAAATGATGCAACACCTTCAGCCGCAAATGAAGGCGATTGCCGACAAATACAAGGACGACATGGAGAAGCGAGCTGCCGCACAACGTGAGCTATTCAAACGTCACAGCTACAACCCTTTCGGCGGCTGTTTCATGATGTTCTTTCAGCTGCCGATCTTCATCGGCCTGTATCGAGGACTGTCCGTGGACATGGCACTTCGTGATCAGCCGTTGATCCCCGGACTCAGCTGGTGTTCGAATCTGTCAGGTCCCGACCAACTGCTGTATTGGAAGGATTGGATGCCTGCCATGCTGGCCGGCGAAACAGGCTGGCTGGGACCTTATTTGAACATACTGCCGCTGATAACGATGGTCTTGTTTATCGCTCAGCAAAAGCTTTTCATGCCGCCAGCTGCCGACGATCAGCAGAAAATGATGCAGAAAATGATGACTTTTATGATGATTTTCATGGGTGTCATGTTCTTCAAAGTCTCTTCAGGCCTGTGTCTCTATTTCATTACCTCCAGCGTTTGGGGCATTGCGGAACGAAAACTCCTGCCCAAACCGGTTTTGGCAACGGATGACCTGCCGGCTTTCGATGCCCTTGAAGCTGACAAACCCGCCAAGAAAAAGCCGGTTAGCAAAGCTGACGAAAAAGCAGCTTTAAAGCGGGAAGAAGAATTGCTGGAGAGAAAACGACGAAATGCAGAACGCAAAAAGAAACTCAAGGAACGTGGAGTTTGATGACAGCATGATGCAAGCCTAGTCAGCGAAATTGTCGAACACTTGTTGGACGGCAGTATCGCAATTAGTTTTCTGTTGAGACGTCGCACACCGACACCCTCCCATGCCATCCTTTGATGTTGAAGATACGATCGCCGCCATCGCCTCGGCTTCGGGGGCAGCCGTGCGGGGGATCGTTCGAATTAGCGGTCCAGACTGCGCCGCCTGCCTGAAACATTCGTTTATCGCGTCCGATGACAGCTACCTGAATTCTCGTCGCTACGCGGTTCAGGTCGCCGGCGCCATCGTTTTAGCTGACGATTCCCGTCTTCCTGGCGAATTGATCTTTTGGCCCACGAACCGAAGTTACACGCGGCAACCGGCCGCAGAGTTCCATACGTTTGGATCACCGGTGTTATTGAATAGTGCTTTGTCCAGGATCTGTGAATCCGGAGCGCGATTGGCCAATCCCGGTGAATTCACCCTGCGGGCTTTTTTGTCGGGGCGACTGGATTTGGCCCAGGCAGAAGCGGTCCTGGCGATCATTGATGCCGAAGGCGAATCACAACTCCAGGGTGCACTGGCGCAGTTGGCCGGTGGACTTTCCGGCCCGCTGGCAAACGCCCGCGACCAACTCACATTTGTGCTCGCCGAACTTGAAGCGGGTCTCGACTTCATCGAAGAGGACATCGAATTCATCGATCAATCTGAAATCGTCGTGCGTCTGGAAGAAATCAAATCGACAATCGAATCCATTGCCCGTCAAATCCATGGGCGCAATTTCGAGTCGGATGCAATTCGTGTGGGACTCTTTGGCCAGCCCAATGCCGGAAAAAGTAGCCTGTACAACGTTCTTGTCGGCAGCCAACGGGCAATTGTCACGAACATTCCCGGTACGACGACGGACTTCCTGTTGGCCAAAGTCGATCTGAATGGACAGAATTTTGAATTGGTCGATACTGCGGGCCGAGAAAGGGCGGCCAAATCGGACATGGTTTCCAGTAAAGCACAGGTCAAACGTGCAGCGATGGAAGCGAGTTGCCAGCTCAAACTGTGGTGCGTTGACGGGTCCTGCGGACTGTCAGACTGGGAGGTTGACC
Organism: Pirellulaceae bacterium; assembly: GCA_942492215.1. Classification (GTDB taxonomy): domain Bacteria; phylum Planctomycetota; class Planctomycetia; order Pirellulales; family Pirellulaceae; genus Mariniblastus. The sequence continues at coordinate 92,330 of CALODY010000019.1, read as the reverse complement.
AGTTGGCGGCCGGCGACGATGACGTGATCGTCGTTCAAACCAAATCGGATTTGGCCCCGAACCTGACTCAAGATGAAATCCGACAGCATTGGCAAGGCCACTTTGTGGTAACCAGTGCGGCGCGGAAAACAGGTATCGAAGAACTCCAATCGCTGATCCGTGCAACGGCCCAGCAGATCGACGACTTACCGGCAGGGATCGTGGGTTCCACCGTTCTGCGTGCTGCAGATAGCATTCGCTCGGCCGAAGAATCGGTACAACTGGCACTACACGCTGCACAGTCCAACGCCGGCGAAGAAATCGTGGCTTCCGAGCTGCGTCAGGCGTTGGACGATCTAGGTCAAATCGTTGGAACCGTTTACACGGATGATATTTTGGATGTCGTATTCCGTCAGTTTTGTATCGGAAAATAGATTGAAGGTTACAATAGGTCAGTCCCTTCCCGATCTCCAGTTAACATGAGGCAGATCGTCTTACGATTTCCGTGCAATTTAGCGCGACCAAGGTAAGCGCCAATGCCAACGCTTCACCGGTTTTACCGCGCCGATTTGCTTTATGGCATTCACCCGTTCCACACGTTTGTATTTCCGAATTTGATAGCGCAATATTACTTAATCAACAAATGAAAAACGACATCCTCTCCAAACTAACCTTTCTATTAAGTCTCACCCTTACTTGCATTTTCCTCCCGGAAACGTTGGCGCAGAAGTTAGGGGATCGCGTTGTGGTGACCGCGAACTTTGACACGAAGATTCACAAAGCTGTTGTCGACAAGGTGTTTGAAGGTGAGATCCACACGATTGTGTCCATCAAAGGAAAATGGTGTGCGCTGGATAACGTTGAGGGCTGGCTGCCCATGCAGTACGTGATGAATTTGAACAACGCCAAAAAGTACTACGACAAACGGATTGGCACCCAGAGCCAAGACGCAGAAGCGCTGGCACATCGAGGCATGATCCATTACGAGAATCAGGAATTGACCAAAGCGTTCACGGATCTGAATGCCTCGCTAAGAATCAATCAAAAGAACCCCGTCACCTGGAGCAACCGGGGGATGGTGCTTCATGCTCAACAAAAGTACGGCCTGGCCATCAAAGATCTCAGCTATGCCATCAAACTGAATCCAGAATTTCCCCACGCGCATTTCAACTTGGGCCGCGTTAATTATGCGATTAATGAATATGACAAAGCCATTGCCAGCTACGATCGGGCCATCAAGCTTGACCCGAAGGTTCCCCGCTACTTCGTCAATCGTGGAAGCGCCAAACTGTATGCCCGCGACTTTGATGGCGCTCGCAAAGACTACATGAAAGCGCTGGAGTTGAACCAGCGAAACTCTGACGCTTATGTTGGCTTGAGCAATCTCGCTCTGGCCGATAACGATTTGCAGACGGCGCTGGAGAAAGCGGATCGAGCCGTCAAATTGCAGTCCCAGAACGCCATGGCTCTCAATGCCCGCGGTTGGGTATTGTACAAATTGGGAAAGATCGAAGAAGCGATCTTTGATCTGACGCGGGCCAATCGCTACGCCCCCAACCTGTCTCTGCCCTACAACAATCGCGGGGTCTGTTATGTCGCGCAACAAGAATACGACAAGGCCATTTCCGATTACAACAAACTAATTCAACTCGCGCCGAAATCGGCCATCGGCCACGCCAATCGCGGTGTGGCGTATATGGGTAAAGGTGAATATTCAAAAGCCAAGGCGGATCTTGAACAGGCGGTCGACATCGCACCGGAGATGTCAGATGGGCTGAACAGCCTGGCATGGTTTCTGGCTACCTGCCCCAAAGACACGTATCGTGACGGAAAAGTCGCCGTCGAAATGGCTACCAAAGCCTGCAAGTTAAGCGAATGGAACGACTGGTCTTATCTGGAAACACTCGCGGTTGCCCAAGCCGAGTTGTCAGAATTCGCCGAGGCCATTGAAACCGTGGGAAAAGCCAAAAAACTTGCGCCCGACAACAAGCAGCCAGAATTGGATGAATTGATTGCTGTTTTCCAGCAAGCGAAACCTTTCGAAGTCAAACGGGCAAGAACTCGGAAAGTCAGCTTCGCAACCGGTGACCCCAAACGGGGCCAGCGAACGGGATCCGCCCGATTCCTTTTTCGCGGCCGCGCTCGTTTGGTTATACGGCAGAATCGGTTGCGTTTCGCGTCGCCGGATCCAGCAAATCAAAATTGCGACTTTGCCCGAAAAACTCGCGTGGATTATCGAAAACCACTCGTCGGATGAGCGCTTCCGAATGTCCGCGTCGCCTCATTTCCAGAATCAAGTCCGGGACCGCCGTCGGTTTTGAAGGTCCCCAGTCACCCGCCGAATTCACACACAACCGCTCCGGCCCAAACTGCTCGACAATGTCGACGGCTCGTGCCGGCGTGCACTTTGTTGTCGGGTACAGCGTCATGCCCGCCCAGTATCCGGCTTCGAGAACGGGTCCCACCGTGTGTTCTTCGACATGGTCTACCAGCACCCGATTCCGGTCAAGCGTCGAATGATTGGCCAGCATGTCAAGAATCATCCTGGTGCCCTGATACTTGTCCTCCAGGTGTGGAGTGTGAATCAAGATCTGCTGTTCAAACCTCAACGCCAACTCGACATGTTCCTGGAAAACAATGGACTCGTTGCGGGTATTTTTGTTCAGTCCAATCTCGCCAATTCCCAAAACGTTGGGAGCCTCCAGAAACTCCGGGATCAGATTCAAGACTTCACGAGACAACTCAACATTTTCTGCTTCCTTGGCGTTGATACAGAGCCATGTAAAATGTCGGATGCCAAACTGAGCCGCACGTCGAGGTTCAACCTCAGTTAACTGTCGAAAATAGTCTCGAAAGCTTTCGGCGCTGCCGCGATCAAAACCGGCCCAGAAAGCGGGTTCGCTGATTGCGACACAACCCATTTTGGCAAGGTTTTCATAATCATCCGTGGTACGAGACACCATGTGTAGATGGGGATCGATATAATACATTCGTACTTCCTGTAAGGACGTTGCAATTCAACAGTGCCGCCACCTGTCGGTTTATCAGGTACGAGACGTTAACTCGAATTTCTCTTGCCAGGCTTCATCATATTCACGAGAAAACATCAGTTGAATGCGTTCGGCCCGATGCGGTTCGGAAGTGGCAACGATGTGAATGGCATCTTGAATCAATTTCGTACGAGCGTCCCCGCGAACGTCGCCTTCGGCACGATCAATGCGATCCAGAGCTGCACCGATTTCGAGGATCTTTGCTCGAATCTCGAGGAATTCGCGTTCAAGTATCTGGTTGGAGTTCATGGGTATCCCGTTAACAGCGATATTTGTTGGCCTACAATATGATATTCTTCCCTGTCACCCACTGCCAGTTCCAATTCCCGTTTTCATTCCTCACCGGCTAATCGTTATCCCTTTTTTTTGATTTGGAATAGTAGACACACATGCACGTTCACATTGCTGCCGTAACGGAATGGTTGCTCATTTGTGCGTTGGTGCCGACCGCTGCCCACAAATTCCCCGATGGCTATGTAGAGCGTACGATTGCTGTGGTTGTTCGAGATCGACGTGTGCTAGTCGAATACTCGGTTGGAATGAATGACAACACGATGAAGCAAGTCGTGGACCAATGGCGAAACGTTCAATCGCTGCCGTTGACAAAGGCGAAAACGAATTCCCTTTCCACTTCGGAACGTCGGTCGGTCGTAGCCGATTCCGCACCGTCGGAATCGACTCCTGAACCTTGGCAGGACGGCGTCAAAAAATCCGCCACGAGTTCTCCTGTCCAACGACAAGAACAGTCGCCGGACGAACCCGAAGAGTTCGAGAAAAACGACGAAAAAATTTTGCAGGAATTCCAAGAACTTGCGGGTCGAAAGTTGGCCCAGGATCTGACCGTCATTTGTCAGCAGCAGTCCTTTAATTTGACCGATTCGTGGCAGCCATTACCCGCCAGGGCAGCATATGAGCCTGACATTACAGTTCGAATATTCCTTGCCAGACGAAAATGTCGTCAATATGAAATTGGTCGACAAGAATTTTCAGGAGTTTGTGGGAGGAATCCGTACGGCGCTTAAATCCACTGGCAACTCCATTTTGACCAATTCCAACGTGGCTCCAATCGTGATCCGTGCGGAGCGAGTGGAACTTGGTGGACTTTCGGAAGAAAATCGGATCGAGGCCTGTTCGATCATCGCCCAAATCGTCCAACCCAAAAAGAAGAAGCAACCGAATTGAAGCCCTTGAAGCAAGGCGTCAGGGCCAGTTATTCACGCCAGACAATTTCGTTCCCCGCTCTCGTGGGGAAAGGAAAATGCTGCTCCGAGCTGACGTTTGATCGACGAGACGAGAAGCACCGACGGCGAATCGTTTTGGCTTGTTCAAATCCGCGCCCGGGTTTAAAAACAACCACGCTTGTTCAGATGCTGTGTGAAAACCTGTGCAACCAAGTAAATTCGGCGACGGAGCAGATCGTCGCGAACCTGCGCCAGCCCTGGCAATGATGTAAGCGACCTTTGAAACATTGCTGACCACGCGTAAGATAGAAAGCTGCCGAATATCTTGGCGTTTGCTCACCACGAAAACCCAGTCACTGAATCAACCACATTCTCCTCATGCCTCGAACGATAGCAATTGGCGATGTTCACGGATGCGCAACAGCTTTAGGTCGCTTGCTCGCCGAAATCCAGCCGGACCGAGACGACACGATCGTTGGGCTTGGCGACTATATCGATCGCGGGATGGAATCCGCCCAAACCATCGAATTGCTCATCGATCTGGTCTCCAAGTGTCGTTTTATTCCGCTGATCGGCAATCACGAAATCATGATGTACAAAGCGATTCAAAATGGGCAATCAGACTTCTCGTTTTGGTTTCAGCACGGTGGGAATGCGACATTGGCCAGCTACGGCGGAGATATCAAAAAAATCCCTCAACACCACCTGACGTTTCTCAGTCACTGTATCCGTTATTACGAAACGGATAATCATTTTTTTGTTCACGCCAACTATGAGGAAGAATTGCCGCTGGATCAGCAACCGGATGACGTCATTTTCTGGCGGCACGTCACTGACTATCCACCCGGCCTTCATATGAGCGGCAAGTCGGCGGTCGTCGGGCATACGCCTCAACCCGACGGAGAAATCCTCGATCTCGGACATGTGAAAGTCATTGATACCTACTGCTATGGCGACCAGTGGTTGACCGCGTTGGACGTTGATTCAGGTACGATCTGGCAAGCCAATAATCTGGGGCAATTGCGAACCCGGCAGATGGATGAGTTGAAAGCACAGTACCACGTCGTCAACCGACCGACGAACATTTAGGTCCACGTCTTCTCGTAGTGAAGCATTCGCGCTGGCTTCGGACAGCGGCATGGAATTTCAGCGTGTGATCGGTTCTGAATCGGCTCTGCGATTCCCGCCCATCTTGGAGATTCGCTGCGGCCAACTAGAATGCTCGGTTCATGGTAGAAGTAGTGCCGCATCTTGGTGCAGCCGAGAGACTACTCGGCTTGCGCAGTTCGATCGTCGCAAAGCCTGAGTTCCAAGCTTGTGTGGATTCCCTGTCACGTCAGGGGACGGCAACTTTTGACTCGGTCTACGGTTCGTCTTGCGCGCTGCTGATTGCCGCACTTGCGGAACGATTCGAGTCGTTACTGGTAGTGGTTGCCGATGACAAAGCGCAGGACAACCTTCTCGATGATCTGCCTACGTTCTACTCCCATTCCATCGGGCGATTCCCGGCTTGCCTGCAGGGAGCCACATCATCACTGACGGTTGATTTGGAAGAATACGGCGAACGATTGAGGTTGGTCAAAGCTCTGGCGGCCGACGATGCGGACCCGGTAATCGTGGCTTCCGTTCCTTCCTTGCTTCAATCCGTTCCCTCGTTGGACTCGATCAAGGGTCATTCCAGGCGCATCAAGGTCGGCGATCAAATCGAACTGATTGAGTTTCAGACTTGGTTGCTGGAACAGGGGTTTCACGAGACCACGGCGGTTGAATTGCCTGGAGAATTCTCGACGCGAGGCGGGATATTCGATATTTTTGCGCCCGATTGGGCCGGACCGGTGCGCATCGAACTGTTTGACGACGAAGTCGAATCCATGCGGCAGTTTGACGGTGCAACCCAACGCAGTAACGCGAACGTCATGAAATCGAAATTACGGTCCTCGTTCCCCAAGCCCAAAACCAAGGTCACTTGTTTGACTTCTTGCCGCCCGACCGCTTGGTGGTCTTGGTGGAGCCAGCGAGCTAAATGATCAGGCCAAGATGTACGTTGAGAGGAGCCCCGACCCAGAGGCTCTGTTCAGCTGGGACGATATCGGCAGTCGATGGAGCAAAACACCCAATCGCGACATTCAACGCTGTTTCGGAGGGACATTTGGGTTCCGTTTGGCAACTTCCGGTTGACTCCATTGAACAGTTCAGCGGCGACATTGGCGACTTGCGGATTCAGGTCGAACGACTCGGCACGCGATGTCAATGGAAACGATGCGACTTTTGTTATGGCTCGAGTCGAAGGTGAAATCCCCCGCGTCACCGAAATTCTCTCATCGACGGCGATTGCGGCATCGGGTCGGCTGCATCTCGGGCTGGGCTGCGTGCACAGTGGGTTTCGCCTGAGGGAATCGCGAAACATTGTCGTCGGCTGCGACCAGATGTTCCATCGCACGGAGCTGCGTCGCAGCGGGCGCAAACGCCTGGGCAAGGCGATCGACAGTTTTCTGGATCTCCGGGAAGGTGATTTGATCGTCCACCTGTCCCACGGCATCGGCCGGTTTCGCGGCACTGGAAATGCTCGACAAAGATGGTCAGCTGACCGAACATCTTGAAGCTGGAGTTCTACGGCGGCACCAAGATCTATGTGCCGGCGACCAAAATTGACCTGGTGCAAAAGTACATTGGCGGCTCGAAAACGCGACCGATGCTGGCCAAAATTGGCGGCAAGTCGTGGGCCAAGCAAAAGGCTTCGGTGGAAGAGGCCGTGTGCGATCTGGCCGCCGAGATGATCGAACTGCAGGCCCAGCGGGACGGGCGACCCGGAATCGCTTTTGGTCCCGACACGGAATGGCAGCACGAGTTTGAACATTCTTTTCCTTATCGCGAAACACCCGACCAGGTATCCGCAATCGAGGCGATCAAGTCGGACATGCAACGCGCTCAACCGATGGATCGGCTGTTATGTGGTGACGTTGGATTTGGCAAAACAGAAGTTGCGATGCGAGCCGCGTTCAAGGCCGTCGAAAACGGTTATCAGGTCGGCATTCTTGTTCCGACAACCGTCCTTGCCGAACAACATTACAAAAATTTCAGTCGAACGAATGAGCGAGTTCCCGCTCGAAATTGCCAAACTCAGCCGGTTTTGCACGTCAAAGAAACATGAGCGAACGCTGGAACGGTTGGCGGCAGGCAAAGTCGATATCGTGATCGGTACCCACCGCCTGGTTTCCAAAGATGTCAAATTTTTCAACCTGGGACTGGTCATCATCGACGAAGAACAACGATTTGGCGTGGAACACAAAGAGCGACTCAAAACGTTGCGCAGCGCCGTGGATGTGCTTACGATGTCGGCAACGCCGATCCCGCGGACGTTGCATATGTCGCTCGTCGGTGTGCGCGATATCTCCAACCTCGAAACAGCCCCCGAGGATCGCTCGGCCGTCGAGACGAAGGTTCTTAGATACAACAACGAAGTAATTCGTTCGGCAATCCTGCGCGAGCTGAGCCGGAGCGGGCAGGTATTTTTTGTTCACAATCGAGTCAATGACATTCACATCGTCAAACAACGAGTCGAATCGCTCGTACCGGAAGCAAAAATTGCGATCGGACATGGGCAAATGCAGGAACGCGATCTTGAGAAGGTGATGACGGAATTTATCGACGGCCGGTTTGATGTATTGATCGCGACCACGATTATTGAAAGCGGTTTGGACATTCCCAACGCCAACACGATTTTCATCAACGAGGCCGATCGGTATGGCCTTTCGGATTTGCACCAACTTCGCGGTCGTGTCGGGCGTTACAAACACAAAGCCTACTGCTACCTTCTACTGGAACCGCAGAAGCACCTGAATCCGACAGCTGCCAAACGGCTGCAGGCGATCGAAACGTTTTCTGAGATGGGTGCCGGTTTTGCAATCTCAATGCGGGACCTGGAAATCCGTGGAGCTGGCAACCTGTTGGGGACTCAGCAAAGTGGGCATATCGCGACAATCGGTTATGAACTTTATTGCCAGTTGCTGGAAACCGCGGTCCGGAGGCTGAAACAGATGCCTGCCAAACTCTCGATGCATGTCGAGGTCGATTTGCCGATCGCCGCGTACCTGCCCGACGACTATGTTTCGGATCGCCGTCAAAAAATTGATTTGTACCGCCGGCTAACACGCTTGGAACGCTTTGACCAGGTCAAGGTATTGCGACAAGAATTGCGTGATCGGTTCGGCAAACTACCTGCTCCGGCACAACGGTTGATGAGTTTAGCTGAACTGAAGTTGGAGGCTGCCGTTTGGCAGATCAACATGATCACGATTCAGGACAAATACCTGGTGATCAAATTTGGTGACCGTCAAAGATTTTCACAACTGGCAAAGACCCGTCCGATCATCCGGCTGATTGATGAAGAAACCGCGATGGTCACATTGAAGTCCACAGTGATCGAACCGAAAAAGATGCTGGCATTGGTTAAATCACTATTGCAGCCGGTCGCATAGCCTGTCTATTCTCCTCCGCCCGAGGCTCAAAAATGAACTGAGGGAACGCTTGCGCCTGTGTTCGGCGCCACATTCTCGCTTAACTTCCAAGAATAAAGCAGATGAATCCGGATTCGATTTTCACACGAACGCTGCCCGCGATATTCATCGGACTCGTGATGATCACGAGTTTGAATGCAGCACCCATTCTTCAATCATCCCGGAAAAAATCCATTCCTGACCCCTATTTCAATCCTCGCGCTAGCGAAACCGCGAATGCGAGCAACTCCAGCAGGCAATCTAAGGTCTCAGAGTACGTTGGCGCATTCAATCTGACCAAACCAAACACAAATTCGGCGGAGAAGCCGACGCCAACATTAACGCCGAAAAAAACGGCTGGCGAATCAGCTTGGCAACCGCCGAAAACCCCAGTGTCGATTTCCAAACGAAACAAATTATCAGCGTCAAATTCTACAGGCGGTAGCTTTGCAGGGATCAAATCCGATCGGGACCAACTTATCAATCGAGCCGCGGATTCTGCCTCTCCGTCGAAATCAACCATCATTCGAGAATTGGGTGTGAGTCCGAAGAAAAACTCACTCGCCACCGAACCCATATCAAACGATTTCATCGCGCCGGACAATGCAGATCAGAAATTCAACACGGATCAAACCAAGTCTCCCACCAAAACTTTTTCGTTCGATCCTGACAGTTCGCCCGTCAACACGGAATCGTTCCTTCCCACAAACAAACCAACGAAACCGACCAAAATCAGCCCTAAAGCTAACCGTGACCGGGCAGCCTCCCAGGAGATTTTCGAACCGACTCGTCTGCTGGCAATGGTTGGGAATGAGCCCATTTTTGTGGGTGATTTGTTGTTCGATGTCAATCAGCGCGTTGAACAGTTCATGCCAACTGCACCCGAGAAGATCAAGGGCGACGCCCGCGAAAAGCTAATTCAGCAGATGCTGCCCCACTTCGTGGACTCGAAGATGCTCTACGTCGGCGTGAAGAGAATGTTGCCGGAGGGCGCCGACATGGACAAGGTTCTCGAGCAAGCCAGCTCTGAGTTCGATGACAAGGCATTGCCCAAAATGATGGCCAGCGCCGGTGTCACATCCGCTGCCGAAATGGACGGCCAACTTCGAGCGCAAGGTTCCTCTTTAAGGAAGATGAGGATTTCCTGGGCCAAGGATCAATTGACAAGATATTTCATGTCGCAAAAGCTAAAGGTCGACGAAGACATCACGCATCAGGAGATGCTGGATGACTACCGGGCGCGAATCGAGGAGTATGCGATCCCGGCACGTGCGAAATGGGAACAGGTCATGATCCGTTTTGATCGAAGCTCCTCAAGGGCGGAAGCAAAAGAGCAAATCATCGAACTTCGGGATCAAATTGTCTACGGCGCAAATTTGGCCGCGATCGCAAAAAAGAAATCTCATGGGTTTCGAGCTTTTGACGGTGGACAACACGATTGGACTTCGAAGGGGTCCCTCGTTTTGAAGAAGCTCGACGAAAAGATCTTCACACTTCCGGTCGGTGAACTGAGTGACTACTTTGAGACAGCCGATGGTTTCCATGTGGTGCGTGTTTTAGATCGTACAGAAGCTACACGAAAACCATTCCTCGAAGCGCAGGTCGAGATCAAGAAAAAGATGTTGGATGACAAACGAGCGGAGGCATTCAAAAAATACATTGAAAAGCTTCGCAGCGAGATTCCCGTCAAGTACTACGACCATCACGAACAGGTCGCCTCTCCAACGGCCGATTCCACGATCAACCGATAACAGGTCGGTTTTTCTTCCCCTCTGTCATAATCGTTAACGGCGTTTGCAACGGCAAATTTAAGCGTAAACGAAGTCCGATTATCCTCGACTGCCTGTTTCAATCCGCCAATCGTTGCGGATTAACATCAAAGCTCCCGTGAAAATGGCGAGATCGGATTGGGAGAGTTCCCCAGCTGAATAAAAAGGAGTAAACTAGAGTTTCGCGACATGAACCGCGGATTCGTGTTTTTTCCGCCAATTCGCTTGCGACTTTGATTAATAGAAGTACTCTTCTTACGCTGGAGAATCCGGTGACGACCACTGCTTCGGGAAAGAAATCCATGGCAAATTCGGCAAAATTAACCTGCGATAATCTGGAACTCGATCTTCCGATCATTGAGGGTACCGAAAACGAGCAAGCAATTGACATCTCGAATCTAAGGACGGATTCCGGATTGATCACCCTTGATAAGGGATACGTGAATACGGGATCGACGAGAAGTGCGATAACCTACTTGGACGGTGAAGTCGGCATTCTGAGGTATCGTGGTTATCCGATTGATCAACTTGCCGAAAACTGTGACTTCGTCGAGGTCGCCTACCTGCTGATCTATGGGGAATTGCCGACGGTCGACGAATTGGCTGATTTTCGAAGCTCGATTCGACAACATACGATGTTACACGAAGACATGCGTATGTTTTACAACGGCTTTCCACGCGATGCTCACCCGATGGCAATCCTCTCGAGTGTCGTCAGCGCGATGTCCACTTTCTATCAGGATTCGCTCGATCCACACGACCCGAAACAGGTGGAAGTCTCAATTCGTCGCTTGATCGCCAAACTGCCGACAATTGCAGCCTATAGTCACAAGAAGTCATTTGGGCAACCACTTGTCTATCCCCAAAACAAACTCGGCTACTGCGAAAACTTTTTGCATATGATGTTTTCGGTGCCTTGCGAACCCTACGTTGCCAATCCTGTCTTTATTCGAGCTTTGAATTTGCTGTTAATCGTTCATGCGGACCATGAGCAGAACTGCAGCACTTCAACGGTTCGGATGGTGGGTTCCGCTGACTCCAATTTGTTTGCCTCCATTTCGGCGGGAATCTGCGCCTTGTGGGGACCGCTCCACGGTGGAGCCAACGAAGCGGTAGTTCAAATGCTGACCCAAATCAGGGAAGACGGTTGCGATGTCGAAAAATATGTAGAGATGGCAAAGGATAAGGAAAACGGATTTCGATTAATGGGATTTGGCCATCGCGTCTACAAAAATTTCGACCCCCGGGCCAACATTATCAGGTCGGCCTGCGAACAGTTGATGGATAATCTCGACCTGGATGATCCACTTTTTGAGATTGCTCAGCAGCTTGAAAAAGTCGCGCTCGAAGACGAATATTTTATCGAACGCAAGCTGTATCCGAACGTTGATTTCTACTCGGGCGTCATCTACCGGGCGATGGGGATTCCCGTCGAGATGTTTACCGTTCTGTTTGCCATGGGCCGTCTACCGGGCTGGATCGCGCATTGGAGAGAAATGCACGCGTCGCCCAACAAAAGGATCTGTCGGCCCCGACAAGTCTACACGGGTCCCCAAGAGCGAAAATTCGTGCCGCTCGAGGATCGTTAACGAATTTGGAAGAATTGCAAACCCAACACTTCGGTCGCATCAGCATTAAAGCCCGATTGTGTTGCCGAAACTTCAATCTTCAACAACTCCCACCATACGTCCCCGGACTAATTCTTGTCCGAAACAATGCTGCCCACGGCAACTTACTGGGCCGTTTGGAGTTGTCCCGTGGCCAAATTCGGAAACCAAACGTTGCCATTTGGCAACGGCAGTGGTCACCAAAAGCTCGGAATTTAAGCTTGGCAATCTAGTTTCTTGCAGCTTTTCTTCGTGACCCTGACTGAATGACGCGTACGCTGGAGCGATCAAAAAGAGCGGAAGTCCGGTCTCTCGGGTGCTAATTCCGATTCATTGGTTCAGTAGATAGCCAAGTGTATTCGACCCGATCTGCACGGCCAGTGCCAACCCAAAAAGTAGTCCAGACCGTTGTTTAATCGACTTAGGTTGATGACAATTGACTTGCTGGTTTTTTGGGCGTGAGTTAAAAAGCAGCGTCTCGAAACCGAACCTACGATCGTAAAACCATTCTCGGAGCCATTGATGAAAGACCTGAACCTGCCTCAAAAGGAAATGATGTTTGGGCATCCAACGGGATTGTTCACTCTCTTTTTTGCTGAGCTTTGGGAACGGTTCTCTTACTACGGTATGCGGGCCCTGTTGGTCTTCTACATGATCAAGGGGTTCATGAGCTATGGTGACAGTAATGCCTACACCATCTACGGGGCGTACACGGCACTGGTCTATATGACCCCGTTTTTTGGCGGCATGATTGCCGACCGACTCATTGGAGCGAGGCGGGCCGTTATTCTTGGAGGCCTGCTGATGGCGGCTGGCCATCTCACGATGACGGTGCAGAACAAAACCGCATTCTTTTCGGCGCTGGCCCTGTTGATTGTTGGAAACGGGTTCTTCAAGCCTAACATTTCGACGATGGTGGGTTCGCTGTACCCGCAACAAAGCCCCAAACGGGATGGTGGTTTTACGATCTTCTACATTGGCATCAACCTCGGGGCGGCGATCGCACCTCTGTTGTGCGGCTATATCGGTGAGCAATACGGCTGGCACAAGGGTTTCGGCCTGGCGACGATCGGCATGTTAACCGGTTTGGCGGTATTTATCGCGCCCACGATCTTGTCGCAGCTATTGCTGTTGGTCGGCATTGTCTTGGCAACTCTGAATATCCTGGATCTTGAACAGCTGGCAGGTTTCAACGAGTATCTCAACGTCATTGTCGCGGTGACGCTGGTTTTGGCGGGCGTGATCGCATTTCGCTCGCTGGGGGCTCGAGAAAAAATTGGCGATCTAGCCATCAGCCCCGTTTCGAATCTGCTCACCCAGTTTTTGATATTACTGGGCGCTGGCGGCATCGCGTACGCGATGGTGCGATTCCATCCGGATGAATTTTGGACATCTTTGGTGTTTTACATCGTAGCCGCCGTACTAATGATAGCCGCTATCGTATCGGTGGTTGCCGTTTCGCGGGCAGGTTTACCCGCCGGAGCCGGTTTACCGCCGAGTATTGCCGGGTTACAGGAAAAGAAATTTGGCATCTCCAAGGAATGGCTGGTTTATTTGGGTGCACTGATCAGTGTTCCCGTATTCATGCTGTTGGTTTCCGGCTTTGAACCGATCTTCGGAAAAGAAGGCGGCGTTCAGATGATACCGGACGAAACCATCAAACAGTTCGAATACAGCGACAGTGCCATGATGCAAATCGTCGGTACGGTCGTAAAAGAAATGAGCCGGCCGGCCGGCTTGGTTCTGTTAGTCGCAGGATTGGGAGCGCTAATTTACTTGGCGTCGCAGATCTTCCGACTGGACAAAGTCGCTCGAGAGAGAATGTTTGTCGTCATGATTTTGACGTTTTTCTCCATGTTGTTTTGGTCATTCTTCGAGCAAGCCGGAAGTTCAGTCAACAATTTCACGGATCGTAATGTTGATCGCGTCATTGGGAAACAAGAGGAAGTTGATCAGGCTCAAATCGGGGACAGCATCACGCTTTCGATTCAATTGGACACCACGGATGCGGATCTGAAAGACCTGCCCGAATTGACGCAGGAGTTTCTTGGATACGAGAACGGCGATCCTGCCATGGCTGAACGATTGGCAAATGTAATTCGATTGGTTGAACGCAAGAAGATTGAAGATCGACAAAACGGCGAACAATATGATGCCGCCGTTGACGCGGCCAAAGACAAATTGATCACCGATTTGTGGAACGAATTTAGACCTGCCGAGGAACCTGACGATGGTTCTGGCGAAGAAGTGAAAAAGTCGCCAGAAGAGAAAATGGCCGATTGGAAAGCCGGACTGGAACGTGCGGAAGAGATGGAAAGTCGAGTCCTTGCCGCCGTCAATGCTTCGCCAATTTTGAGGACCGACGATGAGCTTGCTCGCAATCAACTGGTGGACCAATTGGTCAAACGTATTGACGCCGAAAAAACGGTGGATGCCATCGGCAGACAAAACATACTAACGATGACTGGCCTGACCTACCTGCGTGAATACGTCAAGGAATTTGACAACCTGTCAGCAGAAGACAAGACTCTCCCTAAATGGACGTATACCGACCGCAACGTTGGCCTTTCGGTTGGAGGTGCCGAGGTCCCGGCGTCAGTCCTTCAAAGCGTCAATCCGATCTTTATCCTTATCTTCGGTTTGATTTTTACGGCACTTTGGGGCTGGATGGGGAACCGTGGTATCGAGCCCAGCACTCCCGTGAAATTCTCGTTTGGGCTGATCCAACTCGGAATGGGATTCGCGTGTTACTGGATGGGAGCCGCATCGGCAAATGCAGAGGGAATGGTCACGATGTTCTGGCTGATCATGGGGTACTTGTTCCAGACAACCGGTGAGTTGTGTTTGTCACCGGTCGGATTGTCCATGGTGACCAAACTCTCTCCGGCGCGTTTGGTCAGTACCGTCATGGGCACCTGGTTCTTGGCAACAGCCTTTTCTCAATTCCTGGCCGCGATCATTGCGCAGTTCACTGGCGTCTCCGAGGGCGGTGGCGAATCGGTGATTCCGGTTCCCATTGAAACCGTCAATGTTTACGGAGACGTTTTCAAATTGATCGCGTATTCCGCCATCGCATCCGGTTTGATTTGCCTCGTGCTTTCTCCAATCCTCAAAATCTGGATGCACGAAGATGTCATGGATGTGAAACCGGAAAAGGGTGAGGAGTAATCGCAAAGCTAGAGGCATTGCCTCGAAGAAGGTTCCACAGGGAAGAATTTTTTTAGTCCATGCCCTCGAAGAGCACCGATCCGATCCGAACGATCGTGGCGCCTTCTTCGATCGCAATCTCGAAATCTCCACTCATGCCCATCGAGAGTTCGGACAGATTGACATTTGAAGGTGTCGAGGGTGCCAAGTCTTCGGCAAGCCGTCGAAGTTGTGCGAATTCACGTCTCGCTTCTTCTCTTCCGCCGGACAACCCTGCCATGCACATGAATCCGCCGACCGAGACGTAGTCCAGTGCAGCAATAGGCTCCCAGGCCAAAGCCAAATCCGATGCGGCGAATCCGTGCTTTGCGCCCTCGCCGGAGACGTTCACCTCGATCAACGTGTGAACCACTTGATTGGCTTCCCGCCCCGCCTCGTTGATTGCGTTGAACAGCCGCAAACTGTCCACTGAATGAATCAGGCTGGCACAAGCCACCGTCCGTTTGACTTTGTTCCGCTGCAAATGCCCGATCATGTGCCAATTGATATCCAGGTCCCCCAGCGACTCGGCTTTTTCCCAAAGTACTTGCGGCCGACTTTCACCAATATCTCGACAACCGGCCTCCACCAGCGCACGTGTCGTTTCGGCGTCGACGTACTTGGTGACTGCCACCAGACGGATCCCGGCTGGGTCGCGCATGCTACGCGATGCGGCATCCGCGATTCGATTCCTGACTTGATCCAAATTCGAAATCAGTCGTTCGTTCATTCAATCCTCAACAGTTCGGTGACCGTGCCTTCGGAATCAAATCGACTGAAGACGAACTCTCCAATAAAATTTTCGCCCAGAAACGTGCGGTTTCCCTTGCCGCCCACGGCGCGGTAAAGCAACCACTGTTGCTTATGAATTTGAATGCGAAACGCGACCGCGATGTCGGGTGGTACCGGTCTCATGTTTTCGGCAACTGTCAATCGACGCCAAGTCCGTTTTCGCTTGCTTCGCCTCGAACTTAAATCAAAAAACAGGGGCGCGTATAGCCCCATACCTTGCGAAGCCTGTGACAGTCGAAATCCCGATCCTGTTGGCTCAAACCGTCCCGTTCCCACGGCTACCTTCCACTCGGGCAGTGCCAAAGGTAGCACCAACGATCTGATCTTGCTGTCTCGCAAATACATTTCCCGAGTTTCAGTTTCCGCCATGCATTTGATTCCTGGAGCGAGCGACCAGTCGCACTCGTAATCGATGCGGCAGGGAACCACAGACGTCACACAATCCGCCATGATCAGAAAGTGGTCATCTCTGGAAAGCAGCAATTGCCGATTCAATACGATCATATCTGAAAGTTGCATCTCGAATTCGATGTAATCGAGGTCATCATCGTGCTGACTGCAAACGATTTGGAAATCCTGCTGGGGCTCCAATGGTTTCCCGTCACGACGAATTCGCGGTATCACCTGGCCCTGAACCAACGGCTGACTGGCTCCCAATTCTACGGCAAACGAACGGCTGGAATAGTCAAACCCGATCTTCGGCGTGCCTTTGGCCCAGGCACTTTGTAATAATCCAGATTCTCCCCACTCCGATACGGAACTGGGTGGCGGATCATCCTCGGGAGTTGCTCTTTTCTTTTTCTTTCGGCATCGGTTTGCCAACGAACGATCATCCAAATCCTGAGACAGGCTCAACAGCAATTTCCAGCAGTCCTTAGATACCGGTTCTGGATTCTCAAAACCACTGAATACCAAACTCCGGTCGGAGCGCAGCAATCGCAAAAACTGTCGAACCGCCCATTCCAGTTGCGATTCCGCGTCGGGATGAAATTCCATTCGAAGCCGTCTGATAATCGCAAAACATCTCGCCCAACTGCATAACAATGGTCCAAACATCCCCAGACAATCCGCTCGTGGCCAGCCATCATGGTCCAGCAGATCTTGGATCATGATGCCCATTCTCTCGGACGCTAACTCGCCAAATTCAATTAGCGGATCGATCTGGGGAAACTGAAATCGAAGAAGCAAAGGCAATTCAACCTGCAGCGTTTGATCGATCCACGGCGATTTCTCGCTAGTCGCGTCTTCAACGAATTGACCATTCGCTAAACTCAACAACGAATCGACCATTTGGCAAAACTCAGTCAGCGAGAGCAAATCTGCCAGCGGGAATGTTGAAGGCCGCCCCGAGACCGTCAAACACGGTTTCAGCCCGATATTCGAATTGCGAATTGTGGCAAATCTTCGCCCCGATCTGCTGGGCAATTCGCCTTCGCTGGGAATCAGCCGGACCATCACTCACAAAAAGAGTTCGAAACCACTTCTGGTGATTTTTTTCCGCCGATCTACCGCGAGTCGCATCGTTTAATAACCAACACAACGGCGACTTCCGATCGGCACCCAGTAGGCTGAACAGCTTCCGGCTAAAACTTGGATCGGCCAACCGCTTGGCAACTTTTTTCCACGCTCGAACGATTTCAGGATTGGTTTTCCCGGCCGCCAAATCTGACAGACCTTGTTCATTTAACTGATGCCAAAACAGCAATTCTTTCCGATTGGTCGGGTTGCGTTTCTTGACGGCTTTTTTGTCGCGTTTGCTGGTCTTGGTTGCCATAATCCGGGTAAGTTTAGAGAGTTTGTTCTCGACCAGCAGTTCATTATCGTCCGATTAGGCATAGCCGCTAGATGCGATCGAACGCAATCAGCGTTATTGCCCATTTGATAGATCAAGCGTATTCTTAGACGGGTTGAAACCCAGGCTGGATCGAAGACATTGATGGAGGAAGAGGTGCGAACTTACCGCCCCACCCAAAAAAAGTTCCGACTGCAGACCGGTTTGGATTGCTGTTTGTTTCTGACTGTAGTGACCTTCTGCGGATTGTCCACAATCGGCTGCCAACAGGAAAATAGACAGGCTCAGGATTCCGTCAAGTCTTCGTCAAGTGCGGATTCAGGCACGACTTCCGATTACGCGGCAAGGGCGGAAACCCAATCCGAGATTCAGGAAGAAAGCGTCGAAAGTGAAAGCGAAATTGCCGGCAGTGATCAACAACCTGCTGACAACACAGAATCTAGACTTTCCGCAACGGACAACGAAAAAACGGAGACCCAAGAACACACGATCGACATTCCAAAAACCTGGAAACGATTGTTCAAGAACGAGGTCTGGGTCGATTTCAAATCCAAACAGGTAATTGTTGGCGGCATGATTTGCTTCGAGGTTGGGCCGCTTGAGATGTTTGCCTGTCCAGTCAACACCAAGGAGCACGAATCGGTTGTCGCGACTAACGCGCTTTCTTCTGAAGTACACGCCGCCTTGCTGGCCGTAGGGGCTGACAAAGGCACCCCGGCACAATGGGATCCGGAGTACAAGCCTGCCACGGGTCCAGTGATCGATGTGCAGGTGACGTGGTTCGACGAAGACGAAAAAAAGACGGTTACCCGGTCCGCCCGATCAATGATCCGTGACTCACGAACCGGCCAACCAATGACTCATCAGTGGGTGTTTGGCGGTAGCCAGATTTGGGAAGACCCCGACACGGGTGACAAGATCTACTACGGTGACGCGGGCGAATTGATTTGTGTTTCCAATTTTTCAACTGCCACGATGGATTTGAACGTGAAAAGCAGTCAATCCAATGACGGACTTTTATTCGAAGCCCTCACGGAAAATATCCCCCCCATCGGAACCAAGGTCTACCTCGTTCTGACTCCCGGAGAGAAAATCGGAACCGAATCGATCGAGGAACAAACCGCCGAGGAATCATCGGCGACTGGCTCGACCGATGGTTTGAAAACCGACACCAAAAATACCGACAATTCCGATGGCCTGACTGAAAAGGACCGATAATATCCGAACCCAATATGCTGAATTTTGTCTTCTCATCAACGCTTCATGCAAATCCGCCGATTCTGAATTGTTAACTTGAGACTATAATAGAACCGGATCGAATCCAATTGGGTTTTCGGTCAATTCCAACTCGCCACAGGAGCTCCATTTCTACCGTGCAGGACAGAAAAAAATCGCAACAAGTCGATCATGAGATCGCGATTGTCGTCCGACTTGTTTTGCCTGACGATTTGATCGAGTTGGATCCTCTGGAAGAAGTTCAAGGACTTGCCGAAACTGCCGGCGCAATTGTTATGGCAGGTTTAGTTCAAAAAAGGGACAAACCTGACCCAGCCACCTTTCTTGGCAAAGGCAAAGTCGACGAGCTTTTGCGGCTGGTCGAATTTCATGCTGCCGATGTTGTCATTTTTGACAACGATCTTTCCCCCGCCCAGAATCGAAACCTGGAACAGCATTTAAACATCAAAGTGTTGGATCGAACCGAGTTGATCCTCGACATCTTTGCGACCCACGCTCAAACCTATGAGTCTCGCCTGGCGGTTGAGTTGGCCCAGTTGGAGTATTCACTGCCTCGACTAAAACGGATGTGGACTCACCTTTCCCGATTAAAAATGGGCGTCGGGATGCGTGGTCCCGGTGAAAAACAATTGGAAACGGACCGACGACTTGTTGAAAAACGAATCCACGATTTGAAATCGGAACTCCGCAAGGTTGAGGATCGAAAAGAACGACAGGTTTCCTCCCGCCACGGCACGATGACTGTTTCGTTGGTCGGATACACCAACGCTGGCAAAAGCACGTTGATGAACGCGTTAACCGATGCGGAGGTCTTGGCCGAGGACAAATTGTTTGCGACTCTCGACACGAGGACTCGTCGCTGGCAGCTACCGAAGTGGGGCCCCGTATTACTGAGTGATACGGTCGGATTTATCCGCGATCTGCCACACTCATTGATCGCCAGTTTCAAAGCCACACTTGAGGAGACGCGACAGGCAGACTTGCTGCTTCACGTTGCCGATGCGAGCAACCCGAAAGTGATGGATCAAATTCAATCGGTCTTTGGTGTCCTGCAGGAAATTGGGGTCGACGAGAAAGACACCTTGCTGATTCTAAACAAGGTGGATCAAATCCAGGACTTTTCACAACTGGATGCCATCTTGAACCGTTATCCAAACGCGGTTCCGGTCAGTGCCAAATCCCAAACGGGATTTGAAAAACTTCATGAAGTGGTCAGCGACGCATTGAGTCGCTCGTTTCGCAACGTCGACATTGAGACTTCTGTATCCAATGGAAAACTGCTGGCCTACCTGGCAGACAAAGGGGAGATTCTTTCCACCCAATACGGCGAAGAGACGGTTAAGGTCCATTGTCGACTACCGCAAAAGTATCTTGGAAAGATTGATTCAGCGGACGCCATTGTTTCTCCGCATTCTTCATCCCTAAAGGCCTGCGCAGCGGGCAATGAAGAAGGATCCAACATGGATCCCACCATTTCGCGAGCACATACTGGCTCCCCGGGACGGGAAGCAGAGGTTCCGAAGGCATTTCCAACGGCTGACCGAGACAGCATGAAAACTGCCGACAAGGGCCGTTCGGCAACTCCGGTCCCCCCGCTCGCCAAAACAATCAAAGTCGATCTTCCACTGGACGACGCAACGACCTAACCGCGAGGCGGGCTAACATTGGCCAAGCGTGGTCTGAAAAACAAGCGTGTGATCGTCACCGGCGCGTCCAGCGGCATCGGCTGGCATCTGGTGCAACAACTTTCGCAATCCGGCGCGCAAGTTTGCGCGACCGCCCGTCGAGAAGACAGGCTGGTTCAGCTTCGAAATTCGATCCAGTCCACCGGTGGCATCTGTGAAATTGTCGCGGGCGATATTACAGAACCCTCGACACGACAACGGCTGCTACAGGAAACGATATCGTGTTTCGGCGGTATCGACATCCTGATAAACAATGCTGGCATCGGTGCCATGGGTCGGTTCGACGAAGCAACTCCGATACGCTTAAGAGAAATCTTTGAAGTTAATTTCTTTGCGACGACGGAGTTGATTCGCGAAGCGCTGCCAGCGTTGAAAGTTGGTGTTCAACCCATCATCGTGAACATCAGCAGTGTGCTGGGGCATCGTGCAGTCCCCTTGAAGAGTGAATACTGCGCAAGCAAATTCGCGATTCACGGATTTAGCGACGCCATTCGAGCGGAATTGATGGGTCAGGTTGACCTGCTGTTGGTTAGTCCCAGCACCACCGACAGCGAGTTTTTTGACCAGGCTATCGAAGACAACACGCGGAAAGACTGGAAACAGCGTGGGGCAATGGCCCCCGAAGCGGTCGCTCAAAAGACGATTCGAGCAATCCAACGCGGGAATCAGGAGATCATTCTGTCACACGGTGGGCGAATGCTGGTGTGGATTGATCGCCTTGTCCCCGCGCTAGCCAATCGGCTGATGGCGCGCGCTTCGGCAACTGAAATTGAAACGATAAAACATGGGTTTTGCTCGTACTTTTTCGAAACAATCCGTTGGCGTAAGATAGTTCCCAATGCTCGGCCAAACGAACGCCAGCAAAGGTTAGGCTCAGGCGTTACCACTTTATCCTCTCCGCCTGAAACTGAGACACAGGGTCCGGACCTACTCCCCGTGGTGCCAGTTTGATGATCGAGTTGGCGGTATGTACAAGAAATTTGCCCAGAACTGCAAACACTCATGAGCGACGAATTATCTCCTGAAGAATCCCGCAGAAAGAAACTTCAACAGATTATCGAACTCGGAATCGACCCTTGGGGGCAACGGTTCGACGATCGCGATCTATTGAAGGATATTCGTGCACGTGAAACGGAAATTCAGTTTGTCTCAGAGGACGGCCATTCCACAGCCCTGCCAAATGAGAAAGAACTTGGCGAGATTTCGTTTCGAGATTGGCTGTAGCAGCAAGGCAAAGGCACCCTGGCGGGTCCCCAAGTGCGTGCCGCCGGACGCATCATTTTACATCGAGACAAAGGTAAACTTCACTTCATCGATATCGAAGATTGGACCGGACGCATTCAACTATTCATCGGCAAAAACCAAGTCGGCGAGGAAAACTGGAAATTGATCCAGTGTCTCGACCTCGGCGATCTCATCGGAGTTGATGGAATGTTGCGACGGACGCAGACGGGTGAACTATCAATCTTCGCGGAAGAAGTCTTCATTCTCTGCAAAACACTGGATCAACCTCCCGCGAAACACGTTGGACTGGTCGATCCTGAGGTTCGTCAACGAAGACGATATATCGACCTCGCCTACAATGAAGGTGCGCGAGACAGGTTTCTCAATCGCTCCAAAATTGTTCGTTCCATTCGCCAGACGATGAGTGATTTGGGCTTTGTTGAAATCGAGGGTCCAACCCTGCACACCATTGCAGGGGGGTGCGGCAGCGAGACCGTTCGAGACGCACCATAACACCCTGGATATGCAGCTCAATATGCGAATTGCACTGGAATTGCACCTGAAGCGGCTGATGGTTGGCGGGATGGAGCGTGTTTTTGAGCTGGGCAGGGTGTATCGCAATGAGGGCATTAGCCCAAAACACAATCCAGAATTCACGATGTTGGAAGTCTACCAGGCGTATGGCAACTACGAATCAATGATGGACCTGACCGAATCAGTCATTACTAACGCTTTGAAGTCGATCGGTGCTGGCAACTCGGTCCCCTACGGCGACACCCAAATTGACTTTACTGCGCCGTTTGCCCGTAAGTCCTATGATCAACTTTTTGCCCAGCACGCCGGAGTTGACCCAAGCGACGAGAGTGCTATCAAAGTATGCGCGCAGGCTCTGGGATTGGAAACTGCCAACAAACACGTTGATGTGATCAAGAACGAGGTCTTTGAAGTCAAAGTTGAAGACGCCCTGATTGGCCCTGTGTTTGTCATCGACTATCCAGCCAGCATTTGCCCGTTGACCAAACGAAAGCCCGGAAATCCAGACATTGCCGAACGATTCGAGCTTTTCGTCAACGGTATGGAACTCGCCAACGCGTATACCGAGTTGAATGATCCTGACCTGCAACAGCGACTGTTCGAGACTCAACTACAAGGGCTTTCTGAGGAAGAATCGATGGCCAAAATGGACCACGATTTTGTCAGGGCACTACGCAACGGGATGCCGCCGGCGGGCGGGTTAGGAATTGGTATTGATCGACTGGTGATGCTTCTGACAAACTCCCAGTCCATTCGCGACATTATTTTGTTCCCGTTGTTGCGAACCGAGTCGTAATTTTGTTGCCGACGGATGCCTGGCAATTCAAATTACCCAATCAGCCAATCATCGGATATTGGCACCATGCACGGAATGATCAACAGCCAAAGGATTGGCGATGTACAAACTGCTGCTTTCTTGGCGGTACCTCAAAACAAGATTCATTGCGCTGGCTTCGATTGTCAGCGTTACACTCGGGGTCGCAACACTTATTGTCGTCAACAGCGTGATGTCGGGATTCGTCGAACAGATGAAAAGCCGACTTCACGGCATCTTGTCCGACGTGGAAATCGCGGCACCTCTTCTTGGCGAGATTCCCTATCCGGAAGAACACGTCCGAATCGTCAAAGAAGTGATTGGCGACGACCTGGAATCATTAACTTGTGTTGTTCGAAACCCGGCTTTGCTATCGTTTGACTTTCATGGCCGGCCATGGACGCAACAGGTCATGTTATTAGGCGTGGATGATGAGACATTCGGGAACGTTACGGATTTTGAACCTTATTTGACTAACGCTCTCAAAAGAGCAGCGTTTTCATTTCGATTGGAAGAGCAGGGCTATGAAGTGCTTTTTGAAGAGGCTGGGTGGCCGTATCGGCGGCAAAAAGTCCGTCAGAAACGGGCATTAGACGAATACCTTAGCCAGCAATCGGCGCGTAACGATGTCACCGCAACCAACTACGTTCAAAAAATTGAGCATTCCAGTCGCATCCCAGTCAGTGCCGAACCCGCCTCACTTGTAAGTCACAAGAATCGTGAATCCAAGAACCAACATTCAGCTGGCCGTGATGCAAACTCATTTGCATTTACACCGCTGCCCGATATGGCTCCGGATGTCAATTCGATTCACTCAGCTACTGCTGCAAAACGGTCTCGCAACGATGAATTCGATAAAGCGGGACCGGATGATGTTGCGAGTCAGCCGACGCAGAAGAAGTTTTCTCCCTTTGACCCCCACGCTCACCTGCGACCACAGATTCACCCCGAAGAAATGTTTGATCCCCTTAAAGATCAATACACCGGCATTATCCTCGGTATAGCCATCTCAAGTCGAAAATTCGCTCGTGAGGATGGTTCTATCTCCGATATCCACATGGTTCGTCCCGGCGACGATGTTCAGATCATGTTCCCCACCGTCGGTGCCAACGCGCAGCCGGTAAGTGAAAACTGCACAGTCGTCGACTTTTATTCGTCCAACATGCACGAATACGATTCCAGTTTTGCGTTCATGCCCTTGAGCGAATTACAGAAAATCCGCGGCATGGTGGACCCCTTAACGGGAGATGCGTCAGTTTCTGCAATCCAAATCAAGTTGAAGGAAGGTGCCGACCTGGTTGCGGTTCGGGACAAGCTCATCGCACGTTTCCCGCCTTCGCAAGTGCCGTATGACATCCACACCTGGCTGGACACGCAAGCCCCGTTACTCAGTGCCGTCAGTATGGAACTTACAATTCTCAACATCTTGTTGTTTTTGATCATTGCCGTCGCTGGATTTGGAATCTTGGCCACATTTTTCATGATTGTGGTCGAAAAAACGAAGGACATCGGAGTTCTGAAGGCCCTCGGAGCTCCCAGTCGCGGTGTGATGTCAATCTTCCTTGGATATGGCATGTCGCTAGGTACGGTCGGTACCGGCGCCGGCATCGTGCTAGGACTCGTATTCCTGAAATATATCAACCAAATCGCGGACGTCGTCGCGTATGTAACCGGCCGCGAAGTATTTGATCCCACGATTTACTATTTTTCTGAAATTCCAACGATCGTCAGTCCCTGGATGATTGTTTGGGTTGCTTTCGGGGCAATCTGCATTGCCGTGTTGGCCAGCGTCTTACCCGCGTTACGTGCCGCCCGTTTACACCCAGTTGAGGCACTTCGTTATGAATGACGCAATTCGAACCCAAGCCCCACACCAAGCTGATCGACCTCGACACTCCGATCCCGAGGTCCGGGCGCCGTTGAAGATCGCCGATACGTCGGTCATGTCAGTGACCAACCTCTACAAGAGCTACCGCAAGGCCAAACTTGAGGTCCCCGTCCTAAGAGGTGTCAACCTGCAAGTTCACGAAGGCGAGTTTACCGCGATCATTGGGCAAAGTGGATCTGGAAAAAGTACGTTATTGCATTTGTTGGGGACGCTGGATGCGCCAGACCGAGGAGAGATTTTCTTTCGAGACACCAGAATCGATACGCTGCCTGCTCGCCAGAAGGAACACTTGAGAAATCGGGACTTCGGGATGATTTTTCAGTTTTATCATTTGTTACCCGAGCTCACGACATTAGAAAATGTGCTCGTGCCGCGAATGGTCAAAGACAGCTTTTGGACTTACCTGCGAAATAGAAAAAACTATCACGAGCGCGCTACCCAACTGCTTGAGTTAGTAGGCTTGGGACACCGCTTGACTCACAAACCGAATCAGCTTTCCGGGGGCGAGATGCAGCGTACGGCGATTGCCCGCGCACTCATTTCGGAACCTGCCGTTCTCCTGGCGGACGAACCGACGGGCAATCTTGACGCCGAGAATGGCCGCGAAGTTATGGAGACACTTGAGTCGTTACGCAAACATGAGAATTTAACGGTCATCATGGTGACCCATGATGATCAACTGGCTGCCACTGCGGATCGATTGATTCACCTCGTCAATGGACAAGTGGCTTAACTCAAGAAGCTGTCAAAAACGGCATAGAAATTCGCAAGAATTCCACGGTCTTTTCTGCTTTTTCAACTGGCTGGGTGCACTCCGAGGAAACTCGATAGTCTCTTCGCGTTCCCGCTCTCTTGCCCGCGAAGCTTTTTTGTACCGCTCGCGTCGAGCATTGATTTGATGTGACTTCACGAACGAACGTAAAACGCACGATCAAACCAAGCCGTTGGAGCTGCTTTCACTTGCTAAAAAGAGCGAGCGATTGATTTTCGCGCAGATTCTCAATACGGGCCGCTTGGGTTTTCCTGGCACCATGTCGGTTCCGGACCGCCCAAAAAATTCGGTGATCTTCATTTCAAAGATGGCAATCAGCTATTGCTTGCGCGATTCGCTATCATCCGCGTGCATGCCAAATCTAACGAAAAAACGCGAGAAGAATCTCTAAACATCCGCAGTACGACCGTTTTTTTCATGAAAACGGACATAACCGCAATCTTCGTTAAATTCGGCATAGCTTATGTGGCGATTTACTGGGTGAGGTGATGGAACGTAGGTTCTTCATCAGATGTACCGTTGAAACGACCGCTCCCCAAGCACGATCGTTTTCTGCGGAGTTCACACCAGGGGGAAATGATGTTCAAGGAAGATAGCGTGTTTGACTCGACTAACGCAGAAGACCTCCGTAGCCCATCCGGCAGAACGCTGCCTGTATGGCGGTTAGCGATTTACGCTTTTGCTGCTCTGATGGTTTTCCAATCGCTCGGCTGCAAAAACACCCGGCAGTCCGTTGCCTTAAGTTGGCGCGATCTGGTTTGGTCTCGGCGTGCCTACAACCTGCAATACGGGAATTGTGAGCAGCCTTTCGGGGACGATTTTGAAGCAGGATTTCGTGCCGGCTACGAGGACGTCTCTAATGGTGGCGACGGCTATGTTCCAGCGCTGCCACCGGAATCTTATCGAGGTGTCCAGTATCAATGCGAAGAAGGCGCTCAATGCGTTAACCGCTGGTTTGAGGGTTATCCCGCCGGTGTCGCCGCCGCACGAAAAAGTAAAGTCGGCAGCTATAACGACGTGCTAATTTCGCGGATGATCAATTCGGCTTTGGCACAAGAGAAAGCCGCTCACCCACTCCCGCAGGATGTCCCTATCGTTGGTCCAGGCTCGAAAAACCTATTGCCTCCGGGAATCGCCCCAACCAATATTGCTTCCGGCAATCCAAGCGGAATGGGGATTCCAATTGTTGGACCGGGAATGGGTTATCGCACCGCCTCGCAATCGCCCGCAGCAGCCTCCCAAGGGCAAACTGAATTTGCCAGGTCAACGCCCGGCAATGACCCTTATGCGGCTCCGAATCCGCCAACCGTGACAGGTTCCGGCGTCGATCCACAAGGAAGCGATCGGTCGCCCTCGACGCCTGGCGATGCGGCATCCAATCGTCGTCTGCAGTAGCAAATTCCACTTGGAAACGCGCACACGGTGAACAACTCTTTGCAAAAATCTTGACCCACTAACAATCCAAAGAATTTAACAATCCGGCTGATCAACGAGCCGATACCAAGGAGTCCGAAACAGATGGTTACTCGCACCGAAAAATCGACTTGTCGGCAACGATACGGGCATATGGCCGTCTTAGCTGCCATTCTCGTAAGTATGTCGCTAACGGGTTGCACCGCGATTTTTTCGCCGATCGACACGATTCCGGTGGGTCGGGTCCCACCCTGTTTCCTTGCAGAACCCCAGGCTGACAAGGTTCCGATTGATGTTGCCCGGCTCCGACAAACGAAGCCGGAATTCTACACGCTTGATGCCGATGATGTGTTAGGCATTTTCATCGAGGGTGTTCTTGGAAACTTCGAAGAAGCTCCACCGGTGCAACTTCCCAGTCCGGACAGCGATTTGCCTCCAGCAATCGGATTTCCTGTTCCGGTCCGAGAGGACGGAACCCTGTCGCTGCCATTGGTGAAGTCAATTCCTGTCCGCGGTTTGACCATCCAACAGGCAGAAGCCCTGATTCAACGTGCCTATCGCGGCGGACCCGAACCGATTTTGAAAGAAGATGGCCGGATTATCGTCACGCTGATGAAAGAACGGACCTACCGAGTGTTTGTGGTGCGACAAGACAACTCTCAAGCTCAGCAAGGCCAACAATTTCAAGGTCGAGCCCAGACGGGTGCGGTTGCACAAAGGTCTGACTTCAGTAGTCGCGGTTTTGTATTGCAGCTACCTGCCTACAAAAACGATGTTTTGAACGCTCTTTCTGAGACTGGGGGTTTGCCTGGTGTCAATGCCAAGGCGGAAGTAAGAATTCTTCGGGGAGATCGACTACAAATTGCGCAACGTGACCAACAGTTGGCCGAGTTCTATCGAACGCGAACTGCAGATCAATTCCCATATGGAGTTCTGCCAACTGTCGCAGATGAAACAAGTACGATCACGATACCTTTGCGACTCAAACCCGGACAGGTTCCCAATATCCGTCCCGAAGACATTATCCTGCGAGACGGCGACATCGTTTACGTCGATACTCGCGAGACGGATGTTTATTACACGGGTGGATTGTTAGGCGGTGGTGAAAGGATCTTGCCTCGAGATTATGATCTTGACATCTTGGCTGCTGTCGCAATTTCAGGAGTCCAAACGGTAGGCACTGGAACCAGCTCGGTCTTTGGCGGAGCCGTTCAAAACGTACCTCCTACCGAACTGATTGTGTTGCGACGAATCCCCGGTGACCGTCAGATCGCCATTCGTATCAGCTTGAATGCTGCTGTCAACGATCCTAAGCAGAGGCTCCTTGTAAAACCGTTCGACACTCTGATTCTGCGATACACGCCTCAGGAAGAGGTGCTGAACTTCGCCACGGCGGTGTTCTTTACCTTCGGCCTGCGAGAACTATTCCGAAATTAAATGCAACAATTGTGAACTTGCGATCAAGAAACCAGGCTGCCCGATCGGGCAGCCTTTTTTTATGTGAATCAAGTCGTTGTCTTCGAAGGAACCCGATTTGAAACCAAAATTCGATTGACTGCGTTCAAGATCGCCTTAATTGACGCTTCGATGCAATCCATCGAGACAGCGCGACCCCGATACAAATCTCCCTCGTACTCGACCTCAATCGCGATCTCACCGGGTGCATCGTGGCCCAGAGACATACTGCGGAGATTGAAGTCCTTGCATTCAAAATCGACTCCGGTGATTTTTTTGACAGCCAAGAACGCCACATCAACCGGGCCTGTACCATCCGACATTTCCACCGTCTCTTCTTCGTCTCCTCGGGCTAATGTCACAGAAATCTTCGGTTTTCGCTGATACTGCAAATCAACACGAAACGTGACCAGGGACCATTCCTCTTCGGCGGCGCCCAGAATCTCATCTTCGATTAAGGCGGCAATATCGCCATCGAAGATTTCCTTTTTTCGATCCGCCAACTTCTTGAACTCGATGAACACGCTCTGCAGTTGTTCGCCGTTTAAGTGGAAACCCAATTGCTTGGCTCGGTCGGCCAGCGCCGCTCGGCCACTATGTTTGCCGAGTACCAGGTCGGTACTGGAAAATCCGACGTCCTCGGGCCGCATAATCTCGTAAGTCGTGCGCTCTTTCAGCATTCCGTCCTGGTGAATACCCGCCTCGTGAGCAAAAGCGTTTCGACCGACGATCGCTTTGTTACGCTGAACCTGCAACCCCGTAATCATGGAAACGAGACGACTTGCTGGGACCAACCGCTTTGAGTTGACCGTTGTATCGCAGTCGTAAAAGTCGTGCCGTGTCCTCATCGCCATTACGACTTCTTCCAGTGAACAGTTTCCGGCTCGCTCGCCAATCCCGTTGACCGTGCATTCGATTTGTCCCGCCCCATTTAAGACCCCGGCCAGACTGTTGGCGACCGCCAATCCGAGATCATTGTGGCAGTGAACGCTGATCGTCGCTTTGTCGATATTCGGGACGCGATCAACAAGATTCTTGATGCAATTTCCCATCTGAGCCGGCGTGGCGTATCCAACCGTGTCCGGAATATTGACCGTTGTCGCCCCCGCTTCAATGACGGCCTCGACGACTCGGCACAAGAAATCCGGTTCCGTCCGCGCGGCGTCTTCGGGAGAAAACTCGATGTTGTCACAGTATCTTTTTGCCCGTTGGACACTTTTGACCGCTTGCGCGATGATCTCTTCCGGGTTCATTTTGAGTTTGAATTCCCGATGGATCGCGCTAGTCGCCAGGAAAACATGAATCCGCGGGTCCGGCGACAGCTTAAGCGCTTCCCACGCCCTATCGATATCCTTATCCGAGGCCCGCGCCAAACCGCAAATCTCCGCCCCTCGAAAATTACTGGCGATTTCTCGGACCGACTCGAAATCCCCCGGAGATGCGATCGGAAATCCTGCTTCAATCACGTTGACACCCAGGTCGATGAGTGTTTGGGCGATTTCCAACTTCTCCTGAAGATTCATGCTGGCACCCGGTGACTGCTCACCATCGCGCAACGTCGTGTCGAAAATCTTGATTGTGCGTGAAGACCCCATAATTTTGTTCCGACGATGAAAACTGGTGAAATCTTTCGCCGCCGGAAAACCTGCCCGCGGCCAAATTCGAATGCCCACCTATTATCGGAGACAATTCCCCACTTGGAAAGACTATTGCGTCGCCAAATCGAAAACGGAATCAGCAATTAAGCCGAAAAATTTGCGACGAAGATTCGCAAAGTCTCCATCAGCAACTGGCTTAAAATGCCATTTGAACATTCGAATTCCCAAAGCCAAAAATGAAACCCTCGGCCCCACACGACTTCGCCGGTTCAAACAACGTTTTAACGAGAGTAAATCGCAGCGTCCCGTGGACTCGCGAACCAACCGGCTACGATCGACTACGGCCCCGTTCTACGCGAACCAGAATACGAATATAATCGTCGGGGATGTTGGCAATCGTGCCACGTTAGTGCCCATCAAACAGAAAGCACTCTTTGCATTTCCAAACGAACAACCATTCAAACGGCGGGACGACTCATGTGTTTTACCGCTGCTTGGAGATCGCCCACAAAGCCACACGAGATCAATTCTCAATTGACTTCCGCCGATTGAAGTTCATTTGAGACAGTTGAAATTCAAATGTACCGGCCCCCTTCGTCTAGTGGCCAAGGACATCGGATTCTCAGTCCGGGAACAGGGGTTCGATTCCCCTAGGGGGTGCTACGACATTTCGTTGATGACGCAACTAAGTTGGCTGAGTGGAGCTTGAACCAACAATTCTTAAAATCCAAAAAGGCCGAGCGGATTCTAAAACCCATCTCGCTGGAGCGAAAAGTCGGCGAATTCGTTGGCTTTCATGCATCGACTCAAGCACGGACTTCGCCACAACCCGCTCTTTCTCGTAAACTCAAATTCCTGCCAAAAAATACAATCGCGACATGCATGATGGAGATGGCCGGACGCGTTGAATTCAGGCGTAACCTGGGTCTATTCATGGCGGTGATGATCGGCGTCGATGCCATGATCGGCTCGGTATTCTCGCGCCAAGCAGCGAGGATCTAATCTGAAATGGTGATCGCCAGCGTACCCGCCGAGAAGCCCACTCGTTTTTGAGCGATGATGCACCGTTTGCGGTCGGTCAAACTTGCTCCGGTCCGAAACACGTCCGAATCACCGACGTATCAACGATCAAACCGTCGGTGTTGAATTGAGCGAGCCGACTGATGCGGCTCCCGAAAACTGCTTGGCAAACCAGCTAGTCACTCGATCGCAAGCAACTTTGCGGTTCTCGATCAGTCGAAATGTGTGCTCCGATTTTGGGTAGTATTCGACTTGCAGCGGTCCGTCATCTGGTTCGAGGCCATACATTTCCTTGAACTGGGAACGGGAGCAAATGTCATCGTATCCATGCGTGTAAAGAAACAACATGCGGACACCGCGCGATAGTAGCTTTTTCAAATCGCCGGCAACGCTCTCGGGTGTCAGGTCAGAAACGTCGAAAAATTCGCTTTCACTCAGCGATTGCCCAGCTTCTTCGATCCTGCTTGAGCTTCTTTGGATCATTCGTCGTTTGATCGAGTTCCGCCAAAAACGTGGCCGCAGAAAACGAAGGAAATAATGGCGAAGATAGAATCCAGGCGTGCGGAAAACAATTCCGTCCATAAACACCGCCCCAACAATCCGTTCGTCATTGACGGACACTTGGTGTGCGTTGAAAGCACCACTGCACAGGCCCAGCAAAACAAACTCGTCTACACCAGTCGCTTCGGTCAAAAAGTCCATGGCCTCGGAAACGTCACGTTCGGCCCGGTTTGTGATTTCAATCTTGCCGCGGCGCGGTGCGCTGTCGCCCAGTCCGGACAAATCGATCCGCAATGTCGAAAAACCAAGCGATGCCAACTGGCGGGCCAGGTCGACATGTAACCGAAACGGGCCCACCCGGTGAACAATACCGGCATTCAAGATCATTGCAATGGGAGCGCCTTCAATCTTCACGTCGTCATCCGGCGTGGTCAGGATTCCTAGCAGTCCGCCGTCCTGGGCGGAACCGGGTCTGGGACCAAAGTTGCAAACAGTCTCTCGCATTATCGAGCTCCTTCGTGGCCAAGCCCAGGGCGGGAGTGTTGTGTCCGCTCGTCTAAAGTTAACGCGCCGAATCGGTCAAGCCGGTTGAACATATCGTCAATCGTTTTCACGATCGTCCGCGTAGTTTTGGGTCGCAAGCGAGCGGTTTCCAATACGCTAAGATCATCCCAGCTTCCCTTGTTTTCCTCAGTGACGACGCGCAGTAGGCTTGGCTCCGGGTGGGAGTAAGCCTGCTTTCTCGAATCAATATCGACGATGAATTGAGGTTGAGAGACCGCCGCAACATTTAGTTGCGTTTGTTCGATCTCGTCGAGCAACGGACGGGCATAACGGGAGCCCAGTATTTCCTCAACCTGCTGGTCAGCAGGCGTTGTCATCTTGCAAACCCAAAGGTCCAACATTTGAGCATGCATCGAACGTAGTCCGTTGAGGTAGTCCCGTCCGTGGATGATGGGTTCCCAAAGCACGAGTGAATTAACGTCGCAGCGATGTCTCGCAACCTGGGCCGCCATGGTCCCGCCCAGCCGCTGGCCGATCAGCATCACCGTCAACGCACCTGACTCCGCTTTGAGATGGTCAATTGACTGTTCGATATTTCGCGTCCAATCTGAGAGCGAGCTGATCTGCTCGGGCGTGCCGGAAGAATCACCAACACCGTGGTAGTCCATCCGCAACACATGGATGCCGATTCGGGCAAGCTGTTTGGCCAGCAATCGCAAACACCAATGGGTGCGTATATATTCCTGACCAATCGGCGGACAGATTACCGCAGCGCAGTTCGCTGCAGCTTGCTGCGACGATGATCGCCGAGTTCCCCGGCGTGCTGCGTGGTAGAAGCCGAATAGCGGGGATTCAGGATGTCCAAAAAATCGTGCGCTCATTGTGGTTTGTCTTGATCCAAGTTGGTCATGCTCCTGCGAGGCACCTACTTAGTCCCAGAATCCTTTCAGTTTCTTAAAAACTGCCACCGGTTTGGACTTAACGGAACCTTGCCCTGTGGGCTCAACTTCCTGCGTCAGTTCAACTTGAATTTGCGGATGGGTTTCCTCTGCGAGCCCAGACTGTTCTTCAGCGGCGATCGTCGTATTCGAATCTTCAAACGTGAACGACTCCGAGATCGTGCCCGCCAATTGCTCCAGTGTCCCCATCAGGAAATCTTGTGGACCCAGCTTGACCCCGGTTTTCTCCTGGACGGTCGCGATCACTTTCATCACCAGTAACGAATGTCCACCGATGTCAAAGAACGTATCGTGCAGGTCAATGTCTTCGATTTCCAACAACTCTTGCCAGATGGTTGCCAGATACTTTTCCGCTGGAGTACCGGGGGCGACAACGTCCGTGGTGTTGCCGGCTTCTGCCGTTGGAACGGGCAGCGCCTTGTAGTCGATTTTGCCGTTGTTCGTTTGGGGGAACGCGTCCAGCTGCACAAATTTTAGCGGGATCATGTAATGAGGCAGCGTTTGGCGAAGATGATCGCGCAGCGAATTGGACTCAACGCGATGGCCCTGTTTGGCAATGTGGTACGCCACCAACCTCGCGTCGCCCATGGTATCTTCACGTACGATCACGACGTTTTGTTCGAGTTGCGCACTCGAATTAAGCGCCGCCTCAATTTCGCCAAGCTCAATTCTGAAACCACGAACCTTGACTTGTTTGTCATTGCGACGAACAAACTGGATGTTCCCATCAAAGCAATACCGGGCCAGGTCGCCAGTTTTGTAGAGCCGGTCGTTGATGTAATCGACGAAAGGGTTGCGGTAACGGTTTTCGACAAACCGCTCGTCCGTCAGGTCCTTGCGATTCAAATATCCCAGCGTCACGCCGGCGCCGCCGATGAAGATCTCACCTTCGCTGCCGATCGGAACTTCGTTGCCGCCGGGATCCAGAATGTAAATCTGCGTGTTGCCGATCGGCTTTCCAATCAAAATCGGATCGTCGGCAGAAGTGATTTGACAAACCGCGGACCAAACGGTTGTTTCGGTCGGCCCGTACATGTTCCAAAGCTCCCCACACCGTTCGAGCAGTGGCTGGACAAGATCCCGTGGCATCGGTTCACCGCCACACAACACTTTCAAATCCTGTTTTCCCTTCCAGCCCGCCTGAATCATCAATCGCCATGTCGCCGGAGTCGCTTGCATCAGTGAAATATCATGGCGATGGAGTTGTTCGCCAAGTTTTGCGCCGTCGGCAGCGGCTATGCTGTCAAGAATGACAACAGTTCCGCCAAAAAGGGTTGGCAGATAGAGTTCCAGGACGGCGATGTCAAATGAAAGTGTTGTCACGGCCAGCACGGAGTCGTTCGCGGCAAATCCAGGTCTTTCACGCATCGCGTACAGAAAATTGACGACCGCACCGTGTGGTACTTGCACGCCTTTGGGTTTCCCGGTCGAACCCGAAGTGTAAATTACGTAGCAGATGTCGTTGGGTGTAGCGCTGCACGTTAGCGAACTTGAATCAAGCTGTTCAATTTCTGCCGCGACTGAGTCAACCGCGAGTTGCGGCTTGTTAAATTCCGCTACACGCTCGCTCAAGCTGCACTCTGTTACGATCAATTTCAACCCAGAATGGTCGCACATGTATTGCAACCGTTCACTTGGATAGGCTGGATCAAGCGGCACATAGCCCGCCCCGGACTTCATGATCGCGTAAAGGTTGACCAACATTTGCGCGCTGCGTTCCACGCAAATTCCGACTAAATCTCCAACCCCGACGCCTTGCGATTGCAAGTATCGAGCAAGTTGATTGGAGCGGGATTCGACTTCCGCGTAGGACAACTCACTGTCCGCGAACTTGACTGCCAATGCATCGGGGGACTCGGCGGCTTGGCGCGAAAACTCGCTGTTCAACGTGGCCGCCACGGGGTAGTCGAGGGAAGTCGCATTCCAGTCAACAATTACCTTTTCTCGTTGTCGAAGGTTCATCAAGTGATACGACGCGATCGCCGCATTCGGGTTAGCAGTCAAGCTTTCCAAAAACGTGGCAAATCCTTCCAGGTAAAACTGCATTGATTCATTTGAATACAGGTCAGCGTTGTACTGAACTTGCAGTTCGATCGATTTGTCTTTTTGAATCACGCCGTTGACGAACCATTCAAAGTGCTCAAAACACCGCGGTTCGATCTTCAATTCAATGTCCAGGTCGTCAAAGCCCATTTCGCTTACGTCAATCACCGGGTCGATGTTGAACGAAACGTTCAGCATGGTTGGACGACTCGGGTCACGGGGTGGCGCCAGTTTTCGCAACAGCATTCCGTAGGAATAGCGTTGGTGCTCGAGAGAATCGAGTAACCTGCTTCGTGTCTTTTTCAGGTAATCAACGAAGGAGTCGTCGACATCGACCCTGGTGCGTAGCGGCATCGTGTTGACGCAGTGGCCAATCAGTTCCGGCTGATCCATGGCCGCCTGGCCCGCGGTTGGAATGCCAACACAAAAATCTTCGACACCGCTAATTCTCGCGACAAAAGCATTGAACGAGGCGAGCATCACGTTGAATAGACTGCATCCCGATTTAGCTCCCAGCTTACGGGCTTGTTCGACCAGTTCAGCGGGAATGACGTAGTCAAGTCGTTGGCCAGTGTAGGTTCGTAGCGGCGGGCGGCTGAATTCGACCGGCAGGTCGAGAACCGGGATTTGATCAGCGAACTGATGGACCCAGAATTCTTCATCCGTCTTGCCGGCGTCAGAAGCGAGGTACTCGCCAATTTTGGACGCGTACTCAACGTATTGGTTTGCAGCCGGAATTGGATCGCATGAAACTCCCGACAAGGTGTCGTAGAAGTAACCGAGATCACGGCAGAATACGGCCAGCGACCAACCATCGAGCACCAGGTGATGGGCGACCAATGTCACTTTGTAATGTTGCTCCGACAGCTTTTGTACGACGACGCGGAGCAGGGGACCGCTGACCAAGTCAAACGGCATCTGGCCCTGTTCGACGACGACTGAAGACAATGCGTCTTCGACCTCGCCCGAACTCAGATCAGAAAAATCAACGGTTTCGAAGACGTAGTCCGTCTCACTCTGAATAGTTATTTCCTGACCATCAGCGCTGAATTTCAAGCGAAGCAAATCGTTACGCTCAACAACTCTGTCGATTGCGTTTTTGAGGCGCTGCGGATCGAGTGAGCCGCGGATGACCAGCGAGCTGATTTCGTTATAAGCGCAGTTGGCCTCAACGCTTTGCTGACTCGAAAGCCAGACTTCCAATTGCGCTTCCGTGGCAGCGTATCGTTTTTCGATCGAACCACGACCCGACGGACCGATGGCCACCGGTATGGTTCCATAACTCGAAGAAGTATTGATTGAACTCACAACTGAGTCTCCAGCCTTTGTTTTGTCTTTGATGTTTTTTTCCGCTAATTTGCCGGCAGTCCGACTTGAACAAACTGACCTGGGTTCACTGGGTCGGCGATGAACCAGCCAGGGTTTCCCTGCCTGTCTTTACCCACGCGTGCAGCACGCTGCGGTGGTTTGTTCTCGTCAAATTCCTGGGGCACATTTTGGTAACCATCGCCAGGCATAAAGCCGTACCGTTGGCATTCAATGATTGCTTCGCGCACGGCGTCCACGAGTTGATCAACGTGCTCCTGTTCGTGGGCCAGTGTCAACAAGCAGGGACGGTGATCCCACATATGCATCCCACGCCGACGCAATCCGGCAAAGAAAACTTCGCTGTAAACCAACTCCTGATGAAATTGAATTTTGAACAATGAACCAAAGTGGGCCAGGAACATCGGTGCGTCGAGTTCCTTGAAGACACCGTTCAACTTGCCAGCCAAATAATCCGCAAGTCCGTTGATCCGGTCGTACATCGGCTTGCCACCAGCTTTGACATGTTCCAGGATCGCTTTTGAGGCTGCCAGCGTCAGTGGATGACGAACAAACGTGCCAGCGAAATAGGTCATTCCGGCTTCGGGTCGACTATCGTCGCCGTACTCCCAATACCCACCGTCCAGTCCGTCCATGTAGTCGGCTCTTCCGGCAACAATGCCAATTGGCATCCCGCCTCCAACCACTTTTCCATAGGAGGCCAGGTCGGCGCGAATCCCAAAAAACTCTTGCGCTCCACCCCAACCGATTCTCAAACCGGATATTACTTCGTCGAAAATCAGTGCAGTCGGCTCGTTCTCCGTCATCCTGCGAAGCTCCAACAAAAACTCTCGCGGCTGAAGTTCCGGAGTTCGGCTTTGTACCGGCTCAACCAGGACCGCTGCGATTTGATCAATATTGTCGCGAATGATTTGCAGTGATTCATCGGCACCGTATTCGAGCACCAACGTGTTACCAACATGTTCCTTCGGAATTCCAGTCGCAGCCGGAAAGCTTTTCTGTTGCTTACTTCCGCGAACGATGACCTCATCCAGAATCCACGTGATAGTCGCCATTGAACATCACGATCAGATCCCGCCCGGTTGCGTTGCGAGCCAGCCGAGTGCAACCCAAAACAGCTTCGCTCCCGGTATTCGAGAATGCCATTCTTTCATTGCCAGTCAACTCACAAAACAGCCTGGCGACTTCGCCCGCCAGGGGAGATTGTGGGCCAATCGCGTAATCCTGCTGCACTTGCTCACTGATCGCTTTGACCGTGATCTCGTGGGTGTGACCCAAAAAGTTTGAACCGAATCCGCAGGTGAAATCGACATATTCATTGCCGTCGATGTCCCACAACAATACGCCTTTTGATTTCTCGACGACGATTGGATGCGTCATCTCTTTCAGGTTGGGGCGGAATCCTGAAACGGTCCGGGGATCGGCCAGGTACCTGCGATGCTGTTGCGCATAAGCTTTGCTGTTGGGCATCATTGCATTGTTCAGGCGGATGATTTCATTAAGCGCGGTCTGTTGTTCGACACTCAAATTTCCGTCCCGGCGTTTCACCGTGTCGAATCGTTTGGCCGGTTGTTCGGGTTGATGATCTACTTTGTCCGGAACTTGTTCCATCGGTTTTGTGGGTGTCGGAATCGGCGTGGACTCCGTCATTTGTGTTGCGACATGGGTCGGAGCGGTCGCTGCCGGTTGACTTGGTGAATCGGACGCCAGCGGCTGAGTGACAGATTCTGAATTCAGCGCCGCCAGATTCACGTTCGTCGATTGACCGCCCAGAAGTTGAAGCTGAGCCGCCATCAGTTGCAGTTGGTTTTGCACAATCGCATGAGTCGAATTGTCAGCCGCAA
This sequence comes from Pirellulaceae bacterium, assembly GCA_942492215.1. Classification (GTDB taxonomy): domain Bacteria; phylum Planctomycetota; class Planctomycetia; order Pirellulales; family Pirellulaceae; genus Mariniblastus. The sequence goes on along the minus strand of CALODY010000019.1, from coordinate 53,662 downwards.
TCGGTTGGGGTGGGGCCACGACCGGGGGCTGTAACTGCGCGGGGTGGGCTGGTATCGCCAACGGTTGATTCGCGACTTGAGGCGGCACTATTTGCGTCGGCTGTGGCAGAATGGTCTCGGTGTGATCCGTTGAGACGTCTGGAGATCCCGCGAGTTGGATCGCGGCAGCCGGATTTGGTTGATACTTGTCAGCCGGCAGGTTTTCGTCCAACCAGTCCGCCAACGCATCCACGGTCGGAGTATTCTCCAGCAGTTGCCGGAAAGTGACCTCAATGCCCATTTCTTTTTTCAAGGCCGTGGCGGTCTGCGTCAGGACTAACGAGTCGAGCCCCATTTCGAAGAACGTGGTGTCGCCTTCAAACTCATTGAGGTCAAACCCGGAAGTGTTTTCAAATACGCTTTTAATGGTCCTGATGATGTTGGGAATACGACTCATGACGGCAGGCTCCGATTGAGGAACAAGTTGGACGTATTGATCGGCCGGCAGGATTGCGGACGAATCGGTTAAAGAAGTTTGGTTTGGAATCGCAGGAACCGTGTCAGCGACGGGTTCCGTTGGAGACCCGGTACCCGGCGGGATGAAGTAACGTTTGCGCTGAAACGCGTAGGTTGGCAGACTCTCGGTGCGACCCGTTTGGGGTTGGCCATCACCTGAAATCTGATCCCACTGAATGTCGGCTCCAGCCAACCAAAGCTGGGCGACTGCGGTCATCATGCTCCACCACTCAGCATTGTTTTCGGCAGTGTCGCCGAGCGTTGGAATCGCGACTTGTTGTTTTGGATCGGTGGCGTGTTGTTTCGACAACGTTGCCAGCGTTTTGCGTGGCCCCAATTCAATCAAGATGCGAGTGGGATCGCCGCCTGTGTCTGGTGCGTTGCTCCACATTCGCGTGACGGCTTCGGAAAACCGAACAGGCCTTCGCAGATGGTTGGCCCAATATTCAGGATCGGTCGCTTCTTGGTCCATCATCCATTGACCGGTTACGGTAGAAAGAATTGGAATGCCAGGCGGAGATAGTTCAAACTGACCGACAAACTGGGCAAACGGCTGGACGATCTCGTTCATCATCGGCGAGTGGAACGCATGTGAAGTGTGGAGGTGTCGACAAACGACCTCATCTGCTTCGAGTTGACGCTGCAGTTCCTCAACTTGATCTTCGGGGCCGGCCACGACGCACAAGTTGGGGCCGTTGTAAGAACCAACCGCCAGGTCACCCCACAGCCTCGGCTCAACCTTGTTGCCCGGAAGGCGAACGCTCATCATGCTACCACCAGGCAACGCCTGCATGGCTCTGCCGCGTTCGGCGATCATTTGCAAACCGTCTTCCAGCGAGAAAACGCCCGCTGTACAAGCTGCCGCGAATTCGCCAATCGAATGACCCATCAATGCTGTCGGTCGGATTCCCCAAGAGAGCCAAAGTTGAGCGAGCGAGTAGCCGAGGGCAAACAGCGCGGGCTGCGTGAAGCGCGTGTTCTTGAGGATTTCGTTGGCAGCCATTTCGTCGGAGACCGAAGGAAACAGCACCTCGCGCAAGTCGCGACCCAACAAGGGCTGGAGAATCTCGGAGCAGCGGTCCAGGTTTTCCCGGAACAAGCTCGAATTCTCATACAGGTTTTGGCCCATTCGGACGTATTGTGAACCCTGACCCGGAAACATGAAAACAACATCGCGCGGTTTGGCGGATGATTTGCGTTTCATGAACCGTGGTGCCTTTTGGGTGGCTAATGCTACCGCAGCGTCCTCCTGATTATCCGAAACAATTGCGGCGCGGTACGTGAATTCATCGCGACCGTTTTGCAACGTCCAAGCGATGTTTGGTAATTTTGAATTGTCCCCAAGTTCAGTCAAATGCTGGGCAAGATTTTCAACATTGGCGCTGAGAGCTTCTTGCGATTTTCCGGAAACTGGGAGAACCATTACGGGCAATTGGTTTTCAGCGCCCGTGAGTCCTTGTTGGTCGTCAACCGTGTCGGCGTTGTTGGATTCAACGCTTCTCATTCCGCATTCCGCGATCACCGGAGCTTCTTCCAGCAACACATGAGCGTTCGTTCCGCCCACACCGAACGAGCTCACGCCGGCTCGTCTTGGTTCTTCGTGTCGTTTCCAGGGCAGCAGCGAATCGCAAACAAAAAACGGGCTGTTCTCAAAGTCGATTTGAGGGTTGGGATTTTTGTAGTGCAGCGTAGCCGGGATCTGCTCATGGTGCAGACTCAGTGCAACCTTGATCAATCCGGCAACACCAGCTGCCGCAACGGTATGACCAATGTTTGACTTGACCGAGCCAATTGCGCAAAACTGCTTTTGTCCGGTTTGAGATTCGAAAACCGATTGCAGCGCGGTCACTTCGATTGGATCACCGATTGGTGTCGCGGTTCCATGTGCCTCGATGTAACTGATCGATTCGGCGTTGACTCCAGCGCTCGCTTGGGCCATCGATACGGCGGCTGCCTGACCATTGATGCTCGGTGCGCTAAAGCTTGCCTTTTCACTCCCGTCGTTGTTGATTCCAAATCCTTTGACGACCGCGTAGATTCGATCCTTCGAAGCAATCGCGTCTTCCAAACGCTTGACAACCACCACTCCGGCGCCGTCGCTAAATAGAGTTCCTGCCCCATCGGCATCGAAAGGCCGACAATGGCCATCGGGCGTGAAGATGCTTCCGGCTTGGTGCAGGTGTCCACTGGATTGCGGGAACGTCACGGATGACCCACCGGCCAAGGCAACGTCGCAGTGGCCAGCGTCGAGGCTCTTGCAGGCTTCGATCAGCGCGACCAGCGACGTTGAACACGCCGTGTTGACGTTGATCGCCGGGCCAGTGAAGTTGAGTGCGTGGGCAACGCGCGTCGCGATGTAATCTTTTTCGTTGTAGACACCCAGTTGGAATTCGCCGGTTTGACGAACGACATCCGGGTTGGACAGAATGTTCTTGATAAAATAGCTGGTCGAATAAGTTCCCGCCCAGATGCCAATCGTTTCTTCTGTCTTGTTGGGGATGATCCCGGCGTCCTCCAGTGCGGTCCAGGCCAACTCCAGCAAGATTCGCTGTTGGGGATCGGTCAGTTCTGCATTCCGCGGTGTGGTATTGAAAAACCGTGCGTCGAAATATTCAGCATCTTCAATAACCCCCCGAGCCGCCACATAGTTTGGATCCGAAGTATCACGAGGATCAAGTGTTGAATCGAGTTCTTCGGCCGTGAAGAACTTGATCGACTCCCGGGCTCCGACCAGGTTTTCCCAAAACTCGTTCACATCGGCGGCGCCGGGAAATCTTGCGGCCAATCCCACGATCGCGTATTCGCCTGAACCTTTTTTTCCCGGTTGTTGGCTGGGGGATCGAAGTTTGACGGAAAAAGTATTTTTTCTATCGGCAAAACCGAGGAAAGATTCGATCGTCGGGTTCTCGAAGAATTCAGCAACCGTGATCGACAGTTCCATTTGCTGCTTGATCAACACGACAGCCTTGACCGCACGAATCGAGTTGCCACCCAACTCGAAGAAGTTGTCTCGCAAGCCAATCTTGTCGAGTTGCAAAACCTCGCTCCAGATTCTTGACAACTGTTTTTCAGGTTCTGTTTTCGCGGCGACGAATTCGGTTGCGATATCGGGACGATTGGTGGACGGCGGTGGGAACGCATTTCGATCGAGTTTGCCGCTGGGCGTCAAAGGAAACTCATCCAACACGACGATCGTGTTAGGCACCATGTAATCGGGAAGCGTTTTTGAAATATTAGCGCGGATTTCGGAAAGGTTGGGAGCCTGTTCGTCGGAAGCGAGCAGATACGCGACCAGGCGATTGTCGCCCGGTTGATCTTCTCGAAGAACCGTTGCAGCCTGGCGTACGTTGGGCTGCATCCCGATCGCAGCTTCAATTTCACCAAGCTCGATGCGGTGGCCATTGAATTTGATTTGATTGTCGATCCGGCCCAAGTGGTCGATCTGCCCGTCCCGCGTGATCCTCGCCAGGTCACCCGTTCGATAGGCCTTGGTCCCATTGAACTGGACGAATTTTTTAGCTGTCAACTCATCACCGTTGTGATACCCCAAAGTCACGCCTTCACCAGCGATCAACAACTCGCCAGGCGTTTCCGGTGGGCAAAGATTGTTGTCTTCGTCGACGACGTAGATCTGGGTGTTGGCAAATGGAACGCCGATGGTGATTCGGTCTTCGCTTGTCGTGATGCGAGTTCCGGACGAATAGACGGTCGTTTCGGTGGGGCCGTAAAGGTTCCAGACTTCGCCACAACGTTCGAGCATCGGATCGATCAAGTCGCGTGGAAGAGGCTCTCCAGCGGTGATGAATTTCATGTTGGGTCGACCGTCAAAATCGCCTTCCACAATCATCCGCCACGTTGCCGGGGTCGCTTGCAAGAAAGTGACGTCGAATTTCTCGATTGCCTCGACGAGAGCGACCGTGTCTTTGGCCGTTTGGCGGGAAACCACCGCGACTGATCCACCCGTAACCAACGGCAAAAACATCTCGGCCACGCTGATGTCAAATGACAAAGTTGTCGTCGCGAGAATTCGATCTTCCGGAGTGAACCCAGGCCATTGAGTCATGCCCCACAACAGGTTGACAACACAATGGTGCGGAACGAGTACGCCTTTGGGTCTGCCGGTGGATCCCGAAGTATAGATGACATACGCCACGTCGGTTGCAGGATCACAATCTGGAGCCGGCTGTTGCGAGCCAGCGGCGGCAACCAAGTCCCAATCACGATCGACAATGGTGGATTGTATTCTGAACTGATCAACCAGCTGTCGCTGATTGGAGTGCGCAACGACGTGTTTAACTTCCGAGTTTTCGACCATGTAGACGAGCCGTTCGACCGGGTATTCCGGGTCCAACGGCACATAGCCCGCGCCCGTTTTCATGATTCCGACCAACAAGGCTGGCATGTCAACGTCGCGATCACAGCAAAGGCCGACCAAATCTCCTCGGCCAATTCCCTGGGTTTTCAAGTAGTTGGCCAACGCGTTACTTCGCTTGTTCAACTCCTCGTACGTCTGCACCTGGTCTCCAGCCAGAACCGCAACCCGATCGGGCGTGGATTCACATTGTTTTGTGATCAGCGCATGCAAAGATTCCTGTGGATAGTCACGCTTGGTTCGACTGTTGATCTGGTTGTAAACGTCATGGATGTTCATGGCGATTCCTGGCTGGCGGGTGGATCCACGCGGCGGTGAAAACGTCAACGTGATGGAGGAAATAGAACACGTTGAGCGAAACCGGCATGCATTCCGGTCGAGGTTGTTCGTTCGAGTTCGGGCATGCCAGATTTGGATTCGAAGAACACATACTAAAGCGGATTTTGCCGTCGTCGACGGCTTGTACAGCGACGTCTTTGAAGCCAAAGTACAACTGGCTCAGCGGATAACAGCATTTGTAAAATGCTTCCTTTGCCGAAAAGACAAGCGTGAATGTCGCCTCAGCACTGAGTCCCAACGAGTCGGCAATCGACCATTCTTGGGGCGTCGCGATTTCCGAGCGCAGTTGAATTTGGGTTTTTCCATCGGCAACCTGCTCGGTGTCGATCCCGACCGAAGCAATTGCAGACTCTCGAGCAACGACCACCCAAACAAAACTGTTGCTGTGCGAAATCGATCCAACAAAGCCATTTGGCCAAATCGGTGAGCGATCGTCAGCGACGCCGACCTTTCCGGTTTCTCCGAACAGGGAGAGCAACGTCCCGGCAGTTGTTCGACCCCGCGTAAATTCGCGAACACGTTTGGACTTTGTTGAATTGGAAACCAGGTCGTAGTCTTGCGACTCAATGCTTGTTGCGATTTCAGACGGCATTACCTGATTGGTCCATACCTTGATCGGCTCCACGGAAACAGGGTAATTCGCGTGAACAAATTTGGATTGGAACGAGCTCTGAGCAATGAAAGACAAGGTACGGATGATTTAGCGGGCAAAAGTTTGGGAAACGCTGGTCGTTGCGAGAATATAGGTCCCAACAAACTGAGTCAGGCGGGAAAGGCGGTTGCCAATGTTCGCCGCCGATTAATGCATGCGGGTTATTCCGAAAATTCGTCCAATGACAATGATTCGATCCCATTTGAGACCGCTTTCGCATAACCACGTTCTCAACGCAACGAAGCCATCTGTTGACCCTTACAAACGTTACACGATTCATTCGGCTCAATAAGGCTGAATCCCGATCGAAAAAGTTTCGTTTGGCTCGGGGTGCTGCTCATCAAATGTAGAATGGAGGCTCCGGAAGTTCTTGGCGGTATGACGTACGGCAACTCAGCCAAGGTCGATAGTCCTACGAAGGTGTCACCATTCCCCAGCAACATTCCCGGACGCACGTACAACGAACATTCGTGGGCCTGCGTTGCCACATCGAATTCAGATCTTCTTCGGCCGATGGCCCGTTTTCGTGGGATGATGTACCCGGAACTTTGCATTCAAAACCCACCTTCGGGTCGACCGATTGGGCAACCCCGACCGAGGTTTTGTCGACTACTATGGAAGAGCCGTTTGTGATCGAGCTGCTGTTGAAAACAAAGCAGTCTTACTTCGCTCTGACTGCGAATCCATGTAATTCAAGGTGATTCGCAGAACTTCATCGAGGTAGAAATCTCGCTTGATCTCGTTCGTATTGATCTCGTTCGTATTGATCTGCTCCGTGACTGCATTCTCTTTTTCCTTGCCTGCGCTCAATCGTTGGCGACGAGCAAGAGACCTCTCTTCGTTGAGCGAAACCGATTTAAGGTCCCTATTAACAAAATACTTTGAGATGTTTGAGAGTGGCTTTTGAAAATCGTTAGACGAATTCCGCCGACTTGCGGAACGCTCGCCAAGCTCCTCGATCATTCGCGGGCTTGTCATGGCGTACGATGCGTACTTTGCACGACGAACACGGTCAAATTGCACGGGGTAGTCCAGGTCCGATTCACCGACATCCAACTTGTCCGTGACGGATGGCAACACAATGTCAGCCAAAACGCCTCGCAGTTGAGTACTGTCTCCGTTGGGTCGATAGAATTGCTGTATCGTGATCTTCAGTGCTCCAAAGTCGTTCGGTGCATTGCGTTTGTTATAAGTTATTAGTTCTAAATAATGGCATGTCTGTACTCGCTTTTTCTGAGAGTGACTTGTGGCGTTGCCCGTTGGGTTTTCCAGTCGATCTGGGAAGACCAGCTGATGGTCAAATTCTGTCTGTGCGTTTTGCAAGAACCATGCCAAGGCAGATCAGCTGACCGCTACCCGCGATTCTCTCATCTGAAGATGTCGCAATGAAGTCGGAAGTCCTGCCCGGTGTGGCTTTTTTTCGGACGATACGGGTGCGGGCCTTCCACAATACATTCAGCGGAAACCTATGCCACGGCGAGACGTGCCACGAATGAAGGGGCGCAGTACCACGCTGGGGCATTCTGCGACACGCAAGACGATGGCATTGGGTGATTACCGACGAATCATCTCGCGGCCAACCTGTCCGTTGCCGCACGCGGAAGAGCCTTTTTTAAGGAGAAATCTCCCCATAGCCAGACGCATTAACACGCATTTTTGCGTATAGAAAAAAGTTGCGTTGGGCGTCGGTCGGGGTATTTGATCTGCGTCAGACGGCTAAAACACGAACGTTGCCGATTCAAAATCACTCGAACGACGATCTGAGATGATTGCCGGTGCTCCATTCTCTCGATCGGCACACGACACTTCGCATCATCGCACGGTTGCTGCCTCTTCCTCCTGCCAACTTGTTTTAACTTGCGCTTGTGGGCAAAATCTTGTGCTCGACGCCCAGTCAGGCAACCTAACCGCCGTATCAAGAATACGTGGTCGGGAATGAAGAAAGTTTTTAGGCCAACAGAATAGCGAGACAAGCCGTGAATCATACACTCAACGTTGCCATGGTCGGTTTGGGTTTTGGTGCCGAATTCATTCCGATTTACCAGCAACATCCTCACGCACAAGTCGTGGCAATCTGCCGTCGGAATCCGACCGAATTGAACAAAACCGGCGATCAATTCAATATTGAAAAACGATACACGAACTTCGATGATGTGCTGGCGGACTCGGACATCGACTATGTTCACATCAACAGCCCCATCAATGATCACGCCTGGATGTCGTTGCAGGCCCTCGACGCGGGCAAACACGTGATATGCACGGTGCCCATGGCGACGACCATCGATGAGTGCCGTCAGATCGTCGAAAAAGTCAATGCGACTGGTTTGAAGTACATGATGGCGGAAACAGTCGTCTACAGTCGCGAGTTTCTCTACATCAAGGACATGTACCAAAAAGGCGAGCTTGGGAAAATTCAACATCTTGCCGCATCACACCCGCAGGATATGGACGGTTGGCCAGAATACTGGCAGAAAATGATCCCCATGCACTACGCCACGCATGTTGTCAGCCCTTGCCTCGGACTGGTAGACGGTTTGGCAGAATACGTCAGCTGTTTTGGTTCCGGTACGGTTCGCGACGAAATTGCCGCGAAGTCCGGAAACGCGTTCGCCGTGGAATCCAGCCACATCAAAATCAAAGACAGCGACCTGACCGCCCACGTTTGGCGATTCCTGTATGACGTGGCACGACAGTATCGCGAAAGTTTCGATGTTTACGGTACAAAGAAGAGTTTCGAATGGACGTTGATCGAAAACGAGCCTCACATCATTCACACCGCCAAAAAACGAGAACCTGAAATTCCAGAAAAAGTTGATGTGCCGGATTTTGCGCACCTACTGCCGCCTGAAATTCAAAAATTCACACTGCCGCAGGAAATCCACGACGCGGCGCATCTCTCCTTCATTCAGGGAGGTGGACATGGAGGATCCCATCCGCATTTGGTCAATGAATTCATCAATGCGCTGCGCGAGGACCGCGATCCCTGGCCCAATGCAGTCACCAGCGCCAACTGGACGTGCGTCGGCATTTGCGCGCACGAATCAGCAATGAAGGGCGGGGAAATCGTCCGCTTGCCGGAATTCACGCTAGGTTGATCGGCAAAGCAGTCCCTCTCGATTTACGTCCAACTTTCGAATTGAGCTTGCGACAAATCCCAAAAACATGCTTGACCATCGACCGAATACCACATACTATGCTGTACATACTATAAACAACGGCAGCAAGATTGGGTCATTCAATGAAGCTCGAACGGGAAATGATGAGGGGTGCCGGGCCGACGGCGGTCATGCAACTATTGGTCGAAAACGAGATGTACGGTTACCAGTTGGTCGAGTCCCTGGCAAACCGTTCCAAAGGTGTTTTCGAACTGGGCCAATCGACGCTTTACCCCATGCTTTACAATCTCGAGTCCAAAGGACTGGTCGCCTCGCGGGAAAAATTGGCTCCGAACGGTCGAAAACGACGCTACTACCGGCTGACCAACAAGGGCAAAAAAAAACTTGAGTCCGATCGGGCCCAATGGTCGGCTTTGGTAAAGGGGATGACCGCGCTGGGATTGACTCGTCAGCGTCAGGAAACCCTGGCCCTTGAAGGGGGTGCCTGTTGAGTTCAACCGTTCTACCCAACTTCAAACGCTATTGGCACACACCGCTTCAGGACGTTTTGCGGTTGCAACTAACCGGACGACTTGACTGGCGGACTCGACTGGCCGAATCCGACCTGTCCGCAGAGGCAGCGTCTGCGGTGCTTCAAGTTGTACAGAAGACTCGCCTGTTTCGACTTGAGAAATCCCAGGTTTGCGACGAGCTAATCGCCCATTTTGAAGACGGGCAACGCTCAGGCCAAAGCTATCAGAAAATCCTTGACGAATTTGGTGACATCAATGAAACCGCTGTCTTAATCAGTCGTAGCAAGAAAAGGAACCGATCCATGTTTCTCAAAATTGGACGCATCGCGGGTTATTTGAGTTTAGGTGCTTTGGCCAGTTACATTGCGATCAGCATATATTTTTTCCTTGGCCAGCCGAAACCGTCGGTTGACTTTATGCAAGATCTGAACGCAACTGCGATAAGCCAGCCCGAGGAAGACAAAGCGTGGCCGATCTACCGCGAGACATGGATCAAGCACAACTTTTGCGACAATCATTTTCCTGAGGTCTTCGTGTCGGAAGAACAAGGGCCTGAGCGTCTCGGCAAGTTGTTAACTCCCGACGACGCAAGCTGGCCTGCTGCCGTTGCCTTTCTTCAAGAGCATCGTGACATGCTGGCTGCATTTCGCGCCGCCGGCAGAAAGCCCGCCCTCGGTTTGGAATTGAAATCAAACGTCTCAGACTACAGCGCTCGGGACGCGTTGGCGCTTGTACCGGGCATGGTGGATGAAAATGGCGAATTCAAGGCTGAGGTCGTTAACGGCAAATCTGATCCAGGCTCCTATGACGATTACATGGCCAATTCGTTAATTCACGTGCTGCTGCCTCACGTTCAATCGTTCCGCTCGGTTGCACAATTGCTGAAAATTGACACACGACTGGCAATTGAGGAGAACGATCCTGATCGAGCGGTAGCAAACATCTTGGCCACGTTCGGCGTCGCCAAACACTCCGCGGAATGCCCTATTCTGGTTTGCGGACTTGTCGCGTTAGCCGTCTCGGACTTGGGATTGGATCAGATCGAAGAAGCGGTTATGGCTCCCGATTTCTTGTCGCCGGATCAAATCGAATCTCTTCAGCAAACGGTTTCCGAGCTTCCCTTGCGAGATCATATCAATTTTGCCGGTGAGCGAGCGATGATGTACGACATTCTGCAACGAGTCTATACCGATGACGGAGATGGCGATGGTCGCATGACCTCCCAAGGGATTGACATCATCCAGCAAATGCATGCTGCATGGGGCAATTCTGCAATGGGTGTCGACGAACCTGTCTTTAACGTCGTGGAAAAGGTTGTCGGTCCCGTCAGCCTGATTGCGATGGCCAGCCGTAAGGAAATGAAGCGGAGGTACGATGAATTGATGGATGAGGCGGAAGTCGCCTTCAATCAGCCCATCGCAACGTATGAAATGGATATTGATCAGACGCTGACCGAGGCGTCGCAAAGTGAACGATTTAAGTACTATCTGATCGACATATTATTTCCTGGAGTCGAGTCTATCCGCCACGCGATGGAAGCAAGAATGGCTCGTCGAGATGCGGTCGAATTGGCGCTCGCGGCGTACCGATTCAAAAAAGCGAGCGGCGATTGGCCCACAGCCGCGAACCAGTTGGTGCCGAAGTACATCGAATCGCTACCCGTGGATCCTCTCACTGGCGGGCCGCTTAGCATGGCGTTTGACGACAATCGCCTGAAAATCTATAGCTTCGGAAATAACCTTCAAGACGATGATGGACAGCCACTAACCAACCAACGCACTGGTGAAAAGATCAGAGATTTTCGTTTCCAATCTGCGGAACAGACTCGCCTCGACGGTGACTGGATCCTCTGGCCGCAGCAAAAGCAAGTTGAATTATAGGCGCCAGCAAACCATTTGATTCTCTGGCAGGCGGCGACCGAGAACCATCGATCGACAATCTGAATAATCGTCACCTTGCATTGAAATCGCGCATTCTGATTTGGCAGCGACTCGTCGGCTTGCCAATTCGTCCTGTTCCGAACTGTCACAGCGTCGGTCATTCAATACCTGTGTACAGGGACAGCGGCGATCTGAACGATCCTTCGCCGGCATTTTCTCAGAAACCTACCTCGGCGAGCTCTCGTCAGAACGCGTCAAATCTTGATTTCAAACGCCAATGTAGGGCGTGACTTGCGCAATTCCGCTTCCCATTCCGCTTCTCGTTCTGGCATTCGTCATCCAGAGAATTGCGTTTCAAGATTCGTTTTCAATGTACTGCTGTATATCCGCAGGAATCGGATCCGCACGAAATCGGGGACAAGGCGCGGTGTTACGAGGATCAAACCAAAGTAGAATACGGTCTGAATTTTGAAGCGATTTTAGGCAATCACCTGGCAATCCAAATGACCACAGACCAAATAAAAACCGGTTTCACAATGACGTTTTTTAAAGTCCCTTTGTTGGCACTTCTGGCCACGCTGTTGTTGTCGATCTCGTTGTTTGCGCAAACCCAAACTCTCGTGCCTGACAAGCCATTGAAAAGTCGTCAGCCACAAAAGACTCTTCAAAATCGTTCCAGGCAGGAAGCTGATCTAAACACTTCGCAGACTTCGAGTCGTCGAACCGCAATTCGCCGTTCCTCCAGTGATACGGCGCTTGAGATTGAACTGGGGGATCACATCTGCCTGGTGGGCAATGCGCTCGGCGAAGCACTTCAGCATCAGAATCAATGGGAAACCCTGCTATACCAAACCTTCCCCAACAAAGAACTTACCGTTCGAAATCTCTGTTTTTCGGGAGACACCGTCGATCTCAGGCTGCGGTCGCTGGACTTTGGTGAACCCGACGTCCACCTGACCCATTCGGCGGCGGACACCGTGCTGTACTTTTTTGGCAGCAATGAATCGTTTGCTGGCGAACAGGGCAGGGAGGCATTTTACGAATCGCTGGATGAACTCGTGAAACACACCAAGGAGCAGGATTACTCCAACAGCGGAACCGGGACAAAAGTTGTCCTCGTTTCACCAATCGCATTTGAGAAGACCGGTGATCCCAACCTGCCGGATGGAGAAAAAGAAAACGCCCGCCTGAAGAGCTACACCGATACGATTCGTCGGGTGGCTCAAAAGAACGGTGTGGGGTTTGTTGATTTGTATACGCCGACCCTGAAATTGTTCGGCCAAAGCCCGGTTCGGCTGACTCGAAATGGTTTCCATTTGAATTCCGTGGGGCACCAGGCCTTGGGGCCGATTTTGATGGCAGGGCTCTTTGGTGCGAGTCCGGAATCCACCGAGCTTGACCCCGAACTCAAATCCGCCATTGACGACAAGAACTTCCATTGGTGGCATCGCTACCGGGCCGTCAACGGGTTTTCGATCTATGGCACACGCGGGAAAGCAGGATCGGACGGCACGTACAACAACCAGGACGTCATGGAACGCGAACGGGCGATCCTCGATCAGATGACCGCCAATCGCGACGCAAGAATTTGGGCGATTGGCCAACGTCAACCCGTCCCCGAAGCGGTCGACGACAGTAATACCTTGCCATTCATCAACCCCAAAACCAACGTGGGTGGAGCCGACGATCCCAATCGCAAAAGTGGAAAACTGGGTTCGCTGGACTACCGCCCTGCGGAAGAACAAATCAAGAAATTCAAGCTGGCAGATGGCTATGAAATCAACGTGTTTGCGACCGAAGAAGACTTTCCTGAACTCGCCAATCCGGTGGCAATGAACTTTGACAGCCAGGGACGCATGTGGGTCTCAACCATGCCCTCCTATCCGCATTGGAAACCCAAAACCAAACTCGAAGACAAACTCCTGATACTTACGGATAGTGATTCCGACGGACGAGCCGACAATTGTCAGGTGTTTGCGGATGGGCTTTACCTGCCAACCGGATTCGAATTGGGGCAGGGCGGTGCTTATGTCGCTCAACAGCCCGATATACTGTTTCTCAGAGACGTTGATGGCGACGATGTCGCCGACGAACGCACGCGATTGATCACGGGTCTTGGTTCGGCCGACTCGCACCACGGAATTGCTGCCTTTGAGTGGGGTCCCGATGGTGGGCTGTATTTTAACGAGGGAACATTCAAATATTCCCAGGTCGAAAGTCCCTATGGTTTGACTCGTTTGAACGAAGCTGGAATCTGGCGTTTTCACCCGAAAACTCACCAGACCATAGTCCACGCCAATTACGCGTTCGCTAACCCCTGGGGGCACGTGTTCGACCAATGGGGGCAAAACTTTGTTGGTGATGCCTCGGGGGGACAAAACTATTGGGCCACGCTGATTTCCGGCAAGACAGTTTATCCTCAAAAACACCCGGGAGGCGGGCACTACAAACGGACCCTTGATATCCCGGAAGGCGTTGATGTTCCGGATGCTCCCAAACTGCTGGTCAAACGCACTCGCCCCTCTTCCGGTTGCGAACTGGTTTCCAGCAGAAACTTTCCCGATGAACCGTTCATTCCGGGCACCACAGTCTGATCACGGCAGGGTCCCGGCGATTCGTACCTCAAGTTGTCGATTGGCTATCCCGATAACGCGGTGGCGACGGATATTCAATTGGAGGGTCGGACATGGAATCCGGGCCGCGATCGTTGGAGACAACGGGCAAGGTAAAACCACATTGCTGCGGACGCTGACCGAATCCCTGCAGCCCGTCGAAGGCTCCATCCGCTGGGGCCACCACTGTGAAATCGGTGTTTATGCCCAGCATGTCTACACAACGCTTCCCGAAGACCAAACGGTGTTGAATTCTTGGAATACCAATCCAACGCCGGAACCACTACGCAGCAGATTCTGGCCGTAGCCGGTTCGTTGTTGTTTCGTGACGAGCACGTGCAGAAGAAAATCGGCGTGTTGTCCGGAGGAGAACGGAGCGCGGTTGTGTTTGGCCGGCCTGTTGCTGGGAACGTACAACATCCTCGTGCTCGACGAACCGGGAAGCCACCTGGATGTTGAAACGGTTGAGGCGTTGGCGAAAGCACTGCTCGAGTACAAGGGAACCGTCATTTTTACGAGCCACGATCGTTACTTTATGAAACGCATCGCCAGCTTGATCATTGAAGTGCGTGACGGTACCGTGAAGAACTATCTGGGTGACTACGACGCGTATCTGTACGCGATGAACAAAGAAATCGATGATGGGGAGCGAGAACGGGACGCTCAGAAAAAGAACACGCCGGCTTCGTAAGTCCAGCGAGGCGGATCCGAGACCGAGCACCGAGATCAACGTCGCACACAAAAAGAAATCAAGACGCTGGAGCGAAAGATTGCCAAGCTAGATGATGAAAAGAAGGCATTGAACGACCAGTTGTTGACCTGCACTGATCCCAAGCAGGCGATGGACTTGCACAACCAGATCGCGGAGCTAGCCACAGAATGGGAATCCACCGAAGAACGCTTGTGCGAATTGAATCAGGACAAGTGGTAGGAAACCGTTGTCACAAACTTGCATCCCCCGGCGATGGCTCGGAGGTTCTCCATGGGTTTTTGCGAAGTGCTCCGATCGTACCCGGCACAGCCTCTGGACCCCGCTCTGTCTTTTCGTGCCGCGGACGCCGTTCTGTCTTGTCGTGACGCGTGCGTTCTCTGAGGTATCCGCAGTAGGCGAGAACGTAAGCAAAGACAAATCCGATGCCAAGGAATTGACTGAGGGCGGCGTCGATAAGCCAGTAGTACATGTAGTACGCGTCGTCGGTGAGTAGTGTCTCCAACGCGGTCATCACACCAATCAAAGGGGCTTCACAGAGGAACGCGACGCCAAACATGCATAAGCCGGGCACCATTGTTTCGACGAACCGGTCTTTCGTTAGACGAAAACTTTCTCACAAACGCTCTGATACCGAACAAGCCTTCGGTGGCGGCGATGGTTTCGCAGTAGAGTCCGCGAACGGCGATGTACAAGCCGGGAAGAATGAACATCATCAACCCAAGGACAACCGCCAAGGCATACACAATACGAGCCGTTATCGGTTGCGGCCAGCACTTCGCTGAAGACGCCAGCGATTGCATCCCCTGAGGGCAACTGGTCGTTGCGTGTTTTTTCGGCTGCCAAGGTGACCGCACCGGCGGCAAGCACGCCAAACAGTAGATTTCCCGCTTTCTCCAGAAGCATGGAGGCCCGCAGGTTCTCTTCCAGACACAAAATGCCAATCGACGTAGCTGATTAGCAGGCTTAGTGGCAACCAAACGATTAGGTAGCAGGCCGCAAACACACCCGGGTGCTGAAGCATGATTTGCCACGCTTCGACGACGATGGTCGGGCTCCATGTCGTCGGCCCGGCCGTAGCATCCTCCATAGACGTTTCTGATGGCGGTCGGTAGGGATCGAGCACAGCACGCCCTCGGGGGACTAACGAACGGGCTCCCTAATACTCCAAACGTTTACGCGGTGCGGGGGACGGAGGCGGCGTTTTCATCGACTCCACGATCTTCCACTGGGTGGCTGGCTGGCACGGCAGTGAGTCCGTCGTGGGCTGTCACCTGTTGCGCGGTGCCGGCGGCCGGCTGATCGTTTCCAATTTGGCAATCCCGTGCTCCATTGCGTGAGAGGCTGCGTGCCTTCGACGTGCGAGGGTGGCAGCCGGTAAGCCTGAATCAAAGGGGAAGGTGCTGGTTGTGTATCGGACGCATTTGGTTCAACCGCCGAATAAACGCTCGTCAACCGCTGAATAACGCTCGGTGATAACCGACGGAGTCTCCAGGGGTACCGCAACCGATTCGTAAGTCCCCGGTAAATCTGGGAGCGCCGGTTGCGCAGGGGCGGGAGCTGGTTCGATCTGAGGCGGGGGCAGCCACACAGAGGGCTGCGGATCAGTGACTTCGATCATTGCTGGCGGCGGATTCAACGGCTGTGATTGGGCCACGGTTGCAGCCGTAACCTCTTCGGGAACACGTCGAAATGGGAGCGCGGCAAGAACTCCGATGACCAACAACGGAATGCCGTAAGAAATCGTACGCAAGACTGGGAACCTCGGTTGTGCAGTCGCGGGCTGTGCCCAGACAACTGAAGGTTCTCATCCATGAGGTGAAACGATAGCTTCCTACCTCGACCCGTTATCGACCCCTTCGCGCCGCAGCTGCAGCCAACACCGTTTGGGCTGCACAATCGTTACGAGCGGCAAGGTCGCCTGGGCTGGCCAGACAATATGCGCTGTCGCCACACGCCGGGCTGCTTTCTATTTAAACTAGGGCCGTGCCGTCCTTGCATTGGGAGTTGGCTGTGCTCGGAGGGCTCACGCTGTCGCTAAGTGTTTGGCGAAACGGCGCGACGCAACCGGTTCGACCATGTTTCCTCATAATGGCAACTTGTTAGATGCCGCCCAAGCCACTCGCCTCGCTTTGGAGTTACTATTTTCCATGAATTGCAATCAATCCCGTTTTGCTGCAACCACTCTTTGGTTGCTAACGTCTACTCTTCGTTTGTGCTCCAGCCGTTGCCCAACGGCCGAATCGGCCGACACCGGCTGCGAACCAACCGAAACCGCCGAAGTTGCCCGCCGATCCGAAGCTCTCTGAAATCCATCGCGATTTCATTCTGAAGGACCGAGCGTCTGGCAATGGAATACGAACGGAAGAAAGACCTCGCTGCGGCGCAGGCCGTGTATGAGTCGCTGTTGCGGATTGCACCCGACCACTCGCTTGCCGATCAAGCGGCTCTTCAAACGCGTTAAGGACCTGCGAGCATCGGACAAGAAATTTGTGCAGATTTTCGCGAAGGGTGAGTGGCAGAATACTGGCATCCAGTTGGTTGCCGGTGCCCCCGTCCACATCCTGGCCAAAGGAACCTGGACGATCAGCAACGAAGTTGGACCGGCTGGCATCGTGATTCCAGAGCCGGCGAAGCTGAAAGACGGACGCATCAAGCTGGGTTCTCTGATCGGCGCGATTTCGACTTCGGGCAACGTCGCCGATGCTCGGCCCTTCCGCATTGGCGAATCCGCCGACTTTACCGCCGATACCAGCGGCACGCTGTTCCTGCGAATGTACGATATCGATCCGACGGACAATGATGGCGTGATGGCGGTGCTGGTACGAAGCACCTTCGCGCAGTAGGGATCAGGCTCTGCTTGCATCGCCGGCAGTTTTAACCCAGAGGATGCTTCGACCCAAGGAGGTTGCTCAAATGCCGCTGAGACGATTGAAATGCATGCTGTTGGCGACCGTTTGGGTTGCCATGTCGGGGGGCGCCCAGGCGGCTGATAAGCCAAACGTGTTATTCATCATTAGCGATGATCTCAATTGCTCCCTTGGCAGCTATGGGCATCCGCAGGTTCAATCGCCGCATATCGACCGTTTGGCGGCACGGGGCACGCGCTCGAGCACGCGTATTGTCAGTACCCGCTGTGCGGTCCGAGTCGCAATTCGATGCTATGCGGGTTGTATCCAAACAGCACTGGCATTCACGCGAACAGCCAAATTTTTCGCCAGACGATCCCGCACCATCGGAGCCTTTCGCATGCGTTTCGGATGGAGGGTTACTTTGCGGCTCGAATTGGCAAGCTGTATCACTACAACGTCCCCAAATCGGTGGGCACCAACGGTCACGATGATCCGGGATCCTGGGAACTGGAGCTGAATCCGGCGGGCTGTGATCGATTGCTTGAAGAAGATGACATCTTCTCCCTTGTGCCGGGACAGTTTGGTGGCACGCTCAGTTGGTACGCTTCGCCTCGACCCGATATCGAACATACCGACGGCATGCTCGCTAAAGATGCCGAGTGGGTTTGGAACGCTGCGCGTAAGGACGCGAACGACCGTTTTCTTGCGGTGGGCTTCTACCGGCCCCATACGCCGTATGTTGCGCCCCGCGCCTTATTTCGACGACTATCCGTTGGCTGAGATGCCGGTCATCAAGCCAACAAAGGAAAGCCTGGAAAATGTTCCCGACCTGGCCTTGCTTCCAGCAGAAGAAGGTGCAAGACGAGATGACCGACCAGCAGCGTCGTGAGGCCGTCCAGGCGTACTTTGCCAGCATCACCTTCATGGATGCCCAAGTTGGTCGCGTGCTGGGCAAGCTGGACGATCTGGGCTTAGCCGGTAATACCATTGTGGTCTTCACCAGCGACCACGGCTACCATTTGGGGGAACATGGATTATGGCAGAAGCTGAGCCTGTTCGAGCAGAGTGCACGGGTTCCGCTGGTCATCGCCGTGCCGCCGGAACTGCAGCAAAAGTTAGAGTCCGGTCAGGCGTCGTCAACGCACCGGTGGGGCTGATCGATCTTTATCCCACGCTGACTGCGTTGTGCGGCGTCGAGGCCCCGGAGAACCTGCAGGGGCAAGACCTGACGCCGATGCTGAAAGACAACGATGCAATGGGGCGAGGCTGGGCGGTTTCGCAAGTGTTCCGAGGGAAGGGACGTTCTCAAGCCGATCGCGTATATGGCTATTCGTTGCGAGCACCAAGGTTTCGCTACACCGAATGGGGTGAGGGCGACAAGGGCCTGCAGTTGTATGACTTAGAAACGGACCCGCTGGAGCAGCGAAACCTTAGCGGCGAACCTGCTCAGCAGGAACGAATCAAGGCATTGTCCGCGACGCTCCGGAAGGCGGTCCGCGAGAGCTACCCCAAATCGGGAGAACTGCCCCCCGCTGCTGCCACAGCCGTGGGCTCCCAACCTGACGGCTCCCTAACAGGCAACCAATGGTCATCTGCCGTTTGAGATTTGAATGCGTTCCAAGGCGGATTCTCAAAACTTGACAGCTTGCTAAATTCTCCCGGACGGCTTCTAGAGTTTTGTGCGTATGGTTTTGATGTCTGACACCGTTGCTTTCCCACCTCTGATTGACGATTGCTGGGTCATTACCGGCCCGACAGCCTGCGGCAAATCAGCTCTCGCGCTGCAGCTCGCGGAGCACCTGAATGCTGAAATTGTCTCGATGGACTCGATGGCGGTGTACCGCTCGATGGACGTCGGCACCCGCAAAACCCACTGCCGAAGATCGGTCGGCGATTGCTCACCACCTGATCGACATTGTCGATCCCGACCAGGCGTTCAGCGTTGCCTGTTTTTTGCGTGCCGCTCACCAAGCGGTAGCGGAGATCCGTGGGCGGGGTCGGAACGCGATTTTGGTTGGCGGCACACCAATGTACGTCAAGAGCGTGCTGCGTGGTTTTGATCCTGGCCCTCCGGCGGATTGGGATTTTCGCAGGCAGGTCGCCGAAGACGTTCGTGATCATGGGCTGGGGAAACTGCGTGAACGGCTGTTGCAGGTGGACCCGCTATCCGCCCATCGACTGCACCCGAACGACGAGCGACGGATGACGCGTGCGTTGGAAGTTGCTCGTTTGACAGGCGAACCGTTGAGTCATCGCCAGATGCAGTTTGAACAACAGCGTTTGCCGCACCAATGCAAGGTCTTCGCATGCTCGCGGCCCCGTGACATCCTACATGAACGGATCAATGAACGCGTCATTAGAATGTTCGATGCGGGGCTGGTCGCCGAAGCCGAGCAATTGCGGCAGCAATACGTCAAACTAAGCCACACAGCCGCCAAGGCCGTAGGTTATGCGGAGGTGTTCGAGCATTTGGACGGCCACGTGAGCCTCGACGAAACCATCACTTCCGTGCAAACCCATACCCGGCAACTGGCACGCCGCCAGGAGACGTTTTTGAGAAGCTTCGGTGAACGCCGTATTGTGGAATTGCATGCAGCCGACGCGTTGCAAGGGCAGTGCGAGCGAGTACTGGCGATGGCAGCGGTGTAGAGCCGACCCGCTAAGAAAACGCATTACCGACCAGTCTACAGCTGAGCGGGTTCTGGAGTGGGCCCACCTCCGTCGACCAGCCGGCGAGTTCTCCGCGAACCTTGTCGCCGTCCGACGCATCTCGAAGGTTTTCCTCTGCTCACAGGCTCAGGTGCAGGGTACCAATATCGGTTCGTCGTTATCGGTGCGTCGTTCACTTCGCCATCACCACGCTTAGCTGCAAGTCGGCGTTGGCCACTTTTAGGGCCTGTGGTTCACTGTCCGCGACGGCGGTGCCTTGCAGGACATCGGCCAGAGTTTCCTGCTTAATGGTTTGCGCGTGCTCGGTAATCGATTGCTGCACCTCCGCACTCTCCGTGACGACGCCAACGAGAATGCGATCGATAAAATCCAGCCCCATGTCTTTACGCCGGCTCTGGATAAAACGAATCAAGTCACGCGCGATGCCCTCGCGATACAGTTCCGGTGTGACCTCGGTACTCAGCACGACCACGCTGTTGGGGCCCTGCGTTGCCGCGGAACCTTCGTGGGCTTGAAGCCGAATCTGAATGTCTTCGCTGTCCAACTGCAAGGTTTGGTCACCCAGTGTTAATTCGATGTAGCCGGTGGCCTGCAGTTCGGCCATCAGCTCACCACCGTCGGCTTGACCGAGCATTTTCTTGACCTGCGGGATGTGTTTGCCCACTCGCGGACCGAGCCGTTTGAAATTCGGCTGGACACTATATTGAACCAAGTCTTCGGCGTCGGTGACGTACTGAACGGCTTTAACGTTCAATTCACTCTGCACCAGCTCGTCATGCTGCTTGAGCCACGCGATGGAGCCCTCGTCGGCAAGCACGACCGTGACCTCTGCCAACGGCTGGCGAACTTTGAGCTTTGCTTCCGAACGCGCTTCCGCACGGCCCAGCGACGCGATCTCACGGAGCAGGCTCATCCGCTGCGAGAGGGTCGCATCAACACGCTGCGGATCGCACACTGGATAATCACACAAGTGAACGCTTTCCAGAGCCCCGCCACTGAATGGCTTGGTCAATTCCTGCCAAAGATTCTCTGCCAGGAATGGCACGAAGGGCGCGATCAGTTTGGTGATCTGCGCGAGCGACTCGTAGAGGGTCCAGTACGCATCCAGCTTGTCGGGCGAGGTTTTTTCCTTGGCCCAGTAGCGGTCACGGCTGCGTCGGACATACCAATTGCTCAGCCCGTCGACCAATGCCGTAATGTGTTGGCAGGCACCATAGTTGTCATACGCATCCATCCTGTCGGTAACGCACTCAATCGTTCGATTCAATTCGGAGAGAATCCAACGGTCGATTTCCGCCCGCTCTTGAGGAGCTCGGTAGCCGGTTGCCGATTGGAATTCTTCGGGCGACAGTTGGCCGCTGCCGTCGCCACCGGCGAACTGGACGCCCGCGGTGGGGTCGAACTGATCGATCTCGGCGTAAATCGTGAAGAAACTGAACACGTTCCACAACCGCAACAGGAATTCGGGAATCGAGTCGCGAATGGTGCGTTCGCTATACAGGATCGATGTCCATGGCGGTTGGTTTGCGAAGAAGTACCAGCGAAGCGCGTCGGCGCCGTACAGGTCGAAGATTTCGTCGGGGCTGCGGTAGTTCCGCAACTGTTTCGACATCTTGCCGACTTTTTTCTCGAACTCGCCACCGAACTTTTCCTTGGCTTCCTCTTCGGTCAAAGCGATCGCCTTGCTGCCATCGCTCTTCTTGGGTTCGTACCACTCGGCAAGCATCAACCCCAACACGATGCAGTTGCGGAATGGATGCGGCCACGGCGCTTTCGCGTCCGCTGTGTCCGTCAATGCCGAATCCACATTCGCGGAGTCCTCCGCCGTTTTGGGACCGAACAGCAGCGTGCTGATCGCGAGTTGGCTGTAAAACCAACCGCGCGTTTGGTCGAGGCTTCGCTGATGAAATCCGCCGGAAACTGCGAATCAAATTGTTCTTCGCTGCCTGGTTGGTGCGGATAACCGACTCGAGCGAACGGCATCGCGCTTCACTGTCGTACCAACAATCGATAACTTCGCTCACGCGTTGCATCCGACCTGCCGCGGAGAACGGCGATTGATAAGTGACCGCATCGATGTACGGCTTGTGGACCCTAAGGTCGTCGACCAATTCGGGATTTGCCGTTTTGGCCTTTTCCCAAACGTCGGTTCCCTGCACGCCGGGCTTGGACAGCAGTTCATCGTAATTGCCGATGGCTTCCATCCGTCCGGTATCGTCGCAAACCCAGATGGGCAACGGCGTGCCCCAGAAGCGTTCACGCGAGAGCGCCCAGTCGACGTTCGACGCAAGAAAGTTTCCAAATCGACCGTCGCGAATGTGTTCGGGCTGCCAACCGATCTTGGCATTGTTTTCCAGCATCCGGTCCTTGAATTGGGTCGTGCGAACGAACCAGCTTTCGCGCGGGTATTGGATGAGCGGGTCTTGATCGGCGCCAACAGAACGGGTAATCGTGCAGGTACTGTTCCAGCAAGAACAGGCGTCCGCGTTCCCTCAGGTCACGCGAGATGGGTTTGTCGGCATCCTTGACCCACATGTCCGCGAACGGGCCCGCGACGTCGGTGAATTTGCCATCGGGGCCGACGCAGTACAGCAAATCCGGCTGTTGGCCTTCGACGAAACGTTGCTGTTCGGTCGCCAAAACATCGTAATCAACCTCGCCGAACGCAGGCGCTTGGTGAACCAACCCGGTACCACTTTCGGTGGTGACGAAATCCGCTGCGACGACGCGCCAGTAATGCGTTTGCTGACCACCAGCGACCAATTCTCCAGCGGATTTCGAATGGTCTTTATAGAAATAGTCGAAGGGCGGTTCGTACTGCAGTCCCACCAGATCGTTGCCCTGGCATGTTTCCAGCACCGAGAACTCGCGTTTGGTCTTAGCAGCGATCGTTTCCACTAAGGCCGAAGCGATCCATAATTGATCCGCCTCGGCAGCTGCGTTTTGCTCCACGCCTTCGTCTGCATTCGGCGTGACCAACGAGTATTCCAATTCTGGATGCACTGCCGCAAACATATTGCTGGGCAGCGTCCAGGGCGTCGTCGTCCAGACCAGCAGGCTTTGCTGTGGATGATCGATCAAGGGAAATTTCACGAACACGCTGGGGTCCGCAACTTCACGGTAGCCCTGGCCGACTTCGCCGGCCGAAAGCGCCCGTACCGCCCTGAGCCCACCACCAAACGATCTTGTGACCTTGGTAGAGCAAACCGCGATCGAACAAATTTTTGGAGGCTCCACCAAACACTCTCGACATAGCTTTGGTGATAGGTGACGTAGGCCTTTTCGAGATCGACCCAAAGCCCCAATCGTTTGGTCAGCCGCTCCCACTGTTGCATGTAACGCCACACGCTTTGTTGGCAGCGGCTCGGATAAAAGGTTCGATGCCATAGGCTTCGATTTCTTCTTTACTATGGATGCCCAGTTCCTTGCCGACTTCGACTTCGACCGGCAACCCGTGCGTATCCCAGCCCGCTTTCCGCTCGCAACGGAACCCCTGCATTGTATTGTAACGAGGGAAAACATCCTTGATCGCGCGTGTCAGGCAGTGTCCAGGGTGCGGCATACCGTTGGCTGTCGGCGGGCCTTCATAGAACACAAACGGCAGCGTCTGCTCGCCGATCGAGCGACTTTTGGTAGATGCCCTGCTGATAACACAGCTTCAGGATTTGTTCTTCACGTTCGGGAAAAGAGACATCCGTCGATACTGCTTTGAACATATTCCGTTACAGGCCCGTGAAGTGCGTCAACTGTGCGTCAACTGAATGAGCGTCAGGCAAGGTCATCAAGATCGTCAACATCGTCCAACAAATCGTCGGAGTCATCGTCGGAGTCAAATCCGGCGCCCCCAAATTCGGTGGGGATATCGTCGTCTAAATCCAATTCGTAGTCGTCATCGAGTTCTTCTTCGAAATCGTCGTCAAAGTCGTCATCGAAGTCTTCGTCATCGATATCATCGAAGGTGTCCAGGTCGTCTTCGTCTTTGTCGCCGGGTGGCGGCGCGTCGACGTCTTCCTCGTCGTCGTCATCATCCAGGTTGTCGTCGTCGTCTTCATCGACGTTGTCATCGTCTTCGAACCCCGACAATTCCACTCGAGCCCCACCGGAGGCAGATATGCCGACCGCCGTCGTGGCAGCCGCATCAGGCGGCAACGGCTCGGCAACCGCGGCAGTGGCCAGCGGAAAGACGGTCATCTGGAAAGGTTCGACAATGCTCATAAGGAATCGGTTCAAAAAATCGGCGCGTCTCACGATCCGTAAGTCGGATGCTAGCTGCAGCGTGGGGGCGTCTTGATCGTGGAGGTTTGGGCAAAAAGTTAAAAGTTTCGCTACCCGGGCAGGTTTGTCAACGCAGTTGGGCGTCTGCCGCCGATCTTTGATCGGCAGACCCATTCCAAACCCGACTTCGTCTTGGCAGCTAACCATCGGTTTTCGTACGTAGAAAGCTGCCGGTTTGGTTGGGAATGCCCCGATTTGCTAGCTTTTGCGTTTTTAGACGCTTTTCCGCAATGGCGGTTTCGTTTACTTCATCCGATCAGGTTACGTCACGATGCGACGACGGGAATTTCTGAAACTCTGCCAGGCGGCGACGCCCGTTGCAGCAGTGGCTGCGACACTCGGGTGCCGCAGCACGCAGTACGCACACATCCTGAAACCCGACAATATGGACCTAGTCGGCAGTCACCAAGCCGGTTCGGCGGTCTGGAATCCGCTGGTCGACGAGTCCGTTGCCAAGCTGCTGTCACGCTGTCCAACTGTCCACCCTGTCGGATTTCAGTCGGCAACCGGGCAGAATATGCCGCCGCTTCCAGCCGGTCCCGCAGCCGTGTGCTTCATCGGCATCGAAAACAA
This sequence comes from Pirellulaceae bacterium, assembly GCA_942492215.1. GTDB lineage: Bacteria > Planctomycetota > Planctomycetia > Pirellulales > Pirellulaceae > Mariniblastus. The sequence continues at coordinate 28,605 of CALODY010000019.1, read as the reverse complement.
AAGCGTTGAAGAAATGGTCGATTTCAAGGATCAGCTGTACGAACGCATCGATTCCCAGATCAACGGCAACGCCAGCTTCCGCAGCGTCAGCCGCCGGATGGTTGATGCAGCGGCGCAGGTGGAAACCCGCTTGCGCTCGAACCACTGTTCGTTCCACAGAACCGTGAGCTGTTCGCCGCTGCCCTTGGCCGAATGGGTTCCCCGATCGATCACCTGTTGTACGCGCGCATCACAACGGGAACGACCGAACGGAACAAGACAACGCAGCGTGATTATCTGCTGACGCTAGAAATGGTGGACTTGCACAGTGGCGAGTACATCAAAGAATCGGCGACCATCCGCAAGGGTTACCACAACAACCGTGGCGGTAAGTGGTGGAATTATGGCGTGTTCCAGCAAGGCGACGGGTAACGAACTTGTCGGGGAATCGTCGTGCCGCCGAATTTGCTGCAGCCTGGCCCGCAATCCGCTTGCTAGTCGTCTGCGTGCTGGCGGTCGGTGTCTCGAGTGCGTGCGGTGGCTGTGCGGCGACGCGCGACCATTTGGCGGATGGGCGGGTGGCGTTTCTGGAAGGCGATCTGCCAACGGCTCAGCAACATTTCGAATCCGCTGGAAAAGAAAACCCGCGTTGGGCTCAGCCGGCGAATTTGGACTTGGCGGTGCTCCACCTGGCATCGGGTCGACCAAGGCGAGCCGAAAGCTTGCTACGGAAGTCACGCGACCACTTCGATCAAATGCCCGCGGTGGCTCCGCTGGCGGAGGCTCAGTCGCTGCTGACCGATGATACGCGACGGCCGTACCGGGCCGCGGATTATGAAGAAGTCATGCTGCGTGCGCGATGTTGGCAGCTGCCTAGTTTTGGCGGGCGATGGCGGGGACGCAGAAAGCTACGCGATGCAAGCGCAGATTCGTCAGTCCGAGCTTGCCAAAGAGGCTCAGGAAGGCGGCATCGTCAGCAAGGATGTTTTCCAGCCTGTAGCGCCGCAGCACCTTATCTGCGCGGTGTTGCTACGTGAATCGACGACGCATCACGACTATGACGACGCGGCCCGTGCCTACCAACTGGTTTCGCAGTGGCAGCCATCGCTTTACGCCCGTCGGAGGGCGATATCCAGCGGGCGGTGGGTGGTCTGCATAGTCGCCCCGGATTCGGCGTGGTGTACGTGTTTGCCTGTGTGGGACGCGGCCCCCGTTCTTGAAGAGCGGATCGCGCAAACGACCAGCGCCTTCTTTGTCGGCATCCAGGATCGCCACCATCGAAACCTCGGGCAGATCGAGGCCTTCTCGCAGCAGGTTGACGCCAACCAACGCGTCGAACTTCCTCCTTCCGCGTGCCAGTTCTTGCAGCAATTCCACCCGTTCGAAAGCGTTCAATTCACTGTGCAGCCAGCGACATCGAACATTTTGTTCTTGCAAAAAGGTCGCCAAGTCTTCGGCCAGACGTTTGGTCAGCGCCGTTACCAGAACGCGTTCGTTGATCGCGGCCCGCTCGCGGACCTCGTCGAACAGATGATTGACCTGCCCGCGAGCCGGGAACCACTTCGACGACCGGGTCCAGCAAACCGGTCGGGCGAATGATTTGTTCGATAACTTCGCCGCCGGTTTGTTCCAGTTCGTAATCGCTGGGAGTCGCCGAGACGTAACACGATTTGACCGGTTCGATCGACCCATTCTTCAAACTTCATCGGCCGGTTGTCCAGCACGCTGGGCAAACGGAATCCGTGCTCGACCAGCGTCGTTTTTCGACGAGCGGTCGCCGGCGTACATGGCGCGGATCTGCGGAATCGTGACGTGCGACTCGTCGACCAAGGTAACGAAATCTTTCGGGAAAGTAGTCGTACAACGTGTCGGGTGGTCGCCCGGGGCTTTCCCGACAGCGGGCGACTGTAGTTTTCGATCCCGGGGCAATGCCCGACCTCCTGCAGCATCTCGAGATCGAACCGGGTGCGGGCGGACAAACGCTGGGCCTCGAGCAGCTTTGCCTTGCGTCTGCAGCTTCTCGAGCTGCTCGGCCAGTTCTTCCCGCATCGCTCCGATCGCGGCGGCGATGCGATCCTCGGGCATCACAAAGTGCTTGGCGGGATAGATGTAAACCTGATCACAGGTGTCGATAATTTCGCCGGAGACCGGTCTTGATCATCGAGATCTGTTCGACTTCGTCGCCCCACATTTCGATGCGGTAGGCGAACTCTTCGTAGCTGGGCCAGATTTCGATGCAGTCGCCGCGGACGCGAAACTTGCTGCGTTCGAATCGTGACATCGTTGCGGTCGTACTGAACATCGACCAGCTTCAGCAGCAAGTGAGTCGCGGCGCGTCTGTTTCGGCCTTTGCGGATATGTCGAGGACCAGCATCTTGCGGTAGTCCTGCGGGCGAACCGAGCCCGTAGATGCTGCTGACCGAAGCGACGATGACCACATCGCGGCGGCTGACCAGAGAACTGGTGCTGGCCAGCCGCAGACGGTCGATTTCTTCGTTGATCGACGCGTCTTTTTCGATGTAGACGTCACGCTGCGGGATGTAGGCTTCGGGCTGGTAGTAGTCGTAATAGCTGACGAAATAATGAACCGCGTTGTGCGGGAAGAACTCTTTGAACTCCCCATAGAGCTGAGCCCTTTTATAAACTTTTATTGTGGCTTAGGATCAACGCCGGTCGGCCCAGGATTCGCGATCACGTTGGCCACTACATCGGTTTGCACCTCCGTCCCGGTGGCCCCGAGCAAAGTTTGAGCCGGTTTGCCGCCAAAAAGCCCCTCGTCAGTTTCTCGTCTCGCTTAGGGCTGGTCACCCGACCGCAGGAAGGGCTGGTTCAGGTCAAACGTGGCGGGCAGGTACGTTTTCATGATCGCAAACTATCGTTACTGATTCTACTTGTGCTGGGGGGGGCTTGAGAGTGACTTGGGCGAGCGGAACTCGCGGGCGACTTGAGCCGTTTGGACGCGTTCGCTATGCCGATAGGCATCCGAATCCACCGCCCAACCTCTCACACGGTTCGCTTTGAAAACCTTCTCCGACATTGAGCCGATGCGTGATTGGTGCCGCCAACGAAAGGCGGAGCGTCAAACTTGATCGAATCGTGCCGACGATGGGCGCGTTGCACGAGGGGCCACTTGTCGCTGGTCCGTCGTGCCCGCTTGCGGTGTGACGTTTGTGTCGCGACGATTTTTGTGAACCCGACGCAGTTCGCGGCGGGCGAGGACTTGAGTCGGTACCCGCGACCGCTGGACCAGGATCTCGCGATGCTTCAATCCGAGGGCGTCGATGCCGTTTTCCTGCTCACCGACGCGGTCATGTATCCGGGTGGTTTTGGAACCTACGTCTTGCACCCCGCCGGTCGGTTCATCCCTCGAGGGGCGAGTCGCGGCCGACGCACTTCGTGGCGTCACGGCCGTCGTTATGAAACTGTTCCAAATTGTCCCCGCCGATGCCGCGTTCTTTGGACAAAAGATTATCAACAACCACGCGTGATCGAGCACATGGTTCGGGATTTGAACGTGCCGGTGGAAGTCGTTTCGTGCGACATCGTCCGTGAAGCCGACGGCCTCGCCATGAGCAGCCGCAACCGTTATCTCACCGAGCAACAGCGTGTGATCGCACTCTCGCTTTCGTCCGCGCTTCGTCGAGCGAGCAGAGTAGGTCGATCGAGGTGAGACTGGCGTGGAAGCACTCCAACAGGCGATGCGAGGGCCTTCTCATCAAATGCGACCGCATCGACTACGCCGTTGTGGTGGATGCTGAGACGTTACAACGACTCGAAACGCTCGATCGTCCGGCCGTCACCCTCATCGCCGCCCGTGTCGGCAACACCCGTTTGATCGACAACCGATTGATATGGAAACAGCGATCAACTGTTACGAGCGTGCCTATGCCGGCACCGTTTTCTATCCGACGCTAGCATGGAACGTGGTGCTGGAAGCGGAGTGCTAAAGCTTCGCAACTGGTGGGACTTCATCGACGACTATGTCATCGTCGGTGCACGCGTCAACTTTTACCCGCGATGTCGAATCGCTCTCGGCCATCGGTGTTCGGGCCGTCGTCAACACGGTGCAGAAGAATACGCCGGGCCCGGTGGAGGAGTACGGGCGTCTCGGCATCGTTCGGTTGCACATTCCCACGATCGACTACACCACCCGACGATCGAGAACGTTCGCCAAGGCGTGGGCTTTATCCAAGAACACGTCGAGCAAGGCGAGGTGGTTTATATCCACTGCAAAGCCGACCGGGCACGCAGCAGGCCGATTACGATCTGTTGGCTGATCCAACATCGCCAGATGACACCGACCGAGGCTCAAGCACTGCTGCTGAGCAAACGCCCACACGTCAACCCACGATTGACCGAGCAGAGACCGTCGTCGGCGAGTTCATTCGTGGCTTGCAAACCTTCCCACCGATCCGAAAAAAGAGAACGCATGACCAAAGCCATCGAGTCGACGTCACAAAGAGCAATTCGTTTTTTCCGCAGCTCGCTTCATCACCTTCGCCGGCGACATTTGCGAGCGAATTCACGGGCACAACTATGGGGTCCGCGTCAGCGTGGAGGAACCGCTCGATGAGAACCGTTACGTCGTCGATTTCATTGCCCTCCGCGACGCCGTCCTCAAGCAAACGCAAGCCCTCGACCATCATGTGATCTTGCCGCGGGACCACCGCGAGATCCTCGTCACCCAAGACGAAACGGAAACGACAGTCCGGTTTCGCGAGCGACGTTGGGTGTTCCCCAACGAAGACGCGATCATCATACCGGTTGTCAACACGACGGCGGAGGAAATCGCACGCGTAATCGCCGAACGGGTTCGTGAACAAACCGCTGAGCAATTCGGCGACGCGTTGACGATGATCGAAGTCGCCGTGGACGAGAACTGCGGGCAGTGGGGCGTCTGCCGCTTGCCTTGGAAAGTGTGAGTGATGAGTCCAGCAATGCGTTCCCCGATCGTCCGTGTTATGATCTGGCAACATTGAGGCCCTGCTCGCAACGAATTCCCCCACCTCTCCCCACCACGAATGACTCATGGCGACAGATCCGACCCGCTCTGCAGCAACGACAGCCCCCGGTTGACGGCACCTGAACAATCCATTAACCAGAGGCCCCGCAGAGGTCAGCGAGAAGGTCGCGATCGGGCATTGCTCAAGCAGGCCCAAGCCGAAGGCAAGACGCTGCGTGCCTACGTCAAATTGTCTGGGCCAGGCTGGCTGCGAGTGCAATCACGCTCGGCGGCGGATCGCTCGCCAGTTCGCTGTTCCTCGGCGTGCTCGGAGGGACGAGCATGCTGTGGCTTCAAGTCGTTGCGATCGTGCTGGGCGTCGTCATGTTGTCGGCGATCAGTTACGTGACACACTCTCGACCGGACGCCGCCCTTTCGAAGCGATTCAAGCAGAAATCAATCCGGCGCAGCGGGGATGGATCATAGCCTCGATCCTGGCCAACATGATTTTTTCATGCCACAGTTCAGTTTGTGCTCTGACACTGCGCGGATCGAACTTCTGGACGCTCGGCGGCGGCGAGGATTGGGAAGCGAACGCCGAGCAAAATGGACGGTCACGCTCATTCTCTTTTTTGCCGCCACGTGCATCGTGAAGTTGAACGTCCGGCAGGGCAAACCACTCGACTGGTTGACGTGTTACTGGCTTTCATCGGCATGATCGTGATCTGCTTTGGCGGCATCGTGGTGCTGTTGCTGGCCAAAGGTCAAATCGACTTGGGCGGGGTGATGGCCGGCTTGGTGCCCGACTTCACCCAATTCACTCAACCGGCAGGCGATCTCCGCGAGCTGGTGGCGGGCTTGTCTCCCGCGGGCAATGAGTTTGGCTCGATCGACTGATGAGCACGCAACGCAGTGTGATGATCTCCGCGATCGCGGCGACGGTTGACATCGGCATGACGTTCCTCTTGCCGTATTCCATGCTCGCTCTCGGACCGGACCACGTTCCGCGGCTGGGCCCGTTTCGACGTCACCGGCATTGTAATGCCGTTCGTTTTGGTCACCAGTTGTGTCGTCGTCGCGGCAGCCTCGTCGTTCCATAACCGGATCGACGAAGACTTCCAACACACCAACAACCTGGCGACCATGCTAACAGTCACCGTTGTATGACAAAGTCGAATCCGCTTTGCTCGCTTGAGATCGATTCAGAACTCGGTGAGGCCGGAAGTCCACCGACCAAGCCGCAAAATTGGAAATGATCGCACGGCCTTGCCGAGAGGAAAAATAGCCACGGCCCTCGTCTCACGCAACGCGTTCGAGTTGTCGCAGACGCTGCTCTCCTTTGCTGGGCGATCGCTTAGCCAAAGCGATCTTCGGTCTGGGCGTGTTCGGAATGGGTTTTTCAGCGATCATCATCCTTGATGCTCATCAATGGTTATGCGATCCGCGAACTCGTTGATCGTCCTGACAGCCATACGATTATCATGATCGGCATGCTAGTCACCGGGGTGTCCGGTGCCAGTTGGGTGGCCCTTTGGACCGACCCCGACAAAAAAGTTCTGACTCATGATTCTGGCGAGTACCTTCGCGACGATGCTGCCTACCGATCGCCTACTTCGCGTTCTTCCTGATGATGAACAGTCGCGGGATCTTGGGCGAAGATCGCTTTAATGGACTGCAGCCGCTTGGCCTGGAATGTGATGATGACCTTAGCCGTGATCTTCGCCACCATGAACGCGGGATTCGCCGTGTACGAAAAGTACCTCGACCCGAAACCGCTCGCGTTCCAAATCGTCGCCACCATTTGGGTCTCGTTTCCCATCGCCGTCGTGGCGGGCTTCGTCTTGAAGAAGCCGGCGAAAAGGTCCGTGTGAGAGACTTCAATCGACAACTCGCTGAGCCCGAACGGCTCAAGGGGGATTCGGCGCACTGCCGCATGGAGGACATGACGGCGGTTCAAACGCTTGGCGAGTTTCCTAAACTCGCTACACTCCCGCAACGAATTTCTGTCCGCCGCCAACCTACCGAGTCCGGACGCATGAGCTTTGGATCCGAAGTGCAACACCCCTTACGAGACGATGAGGGGCCGAGAATTCCCGCGATCCGTCAATTCACCATTTTCCTCGAGAACCGCGTCGGTCAACTGCTCGAAGTCATCCGCCGGTTCGAGGGCACGGGAATCCGAATCGTTGCACTTTCGATCAACGACGCCGCAGAATGTGCCTTTGTGCGGTTCTTGATCAGTGACGCCGATCGTGGACGCGAAATCCTCGAACGCTCGGGTCTGGCGATCATCGAAACCGACTCTGATCGGAGTCGAACTGCCCGAAGGTCCGCAACCGCTGTTGCGAGTTTGCACGGCACTGTTGCAGGCGGAATTGAACATCATCCAGGCCTATCCCCTGATCGTTCGTCCGCATGGCAAACCGGCGGTGGCGATTATGGTCGAAGGCATCGACATGGCGATGAAAACGCTGCACGAAAAGGGGGTTCGGATCATCACGGAAGCGGATCTTGATGGCGATGACGCAACCGGTGATGGAGGGTCGCATGTGATGTCCGAACTACCTCCCTACGATTCGTTCTTGCTCGTCTCCTTCGGTGGCCCCGAGGGACCTGATGACGTGATCCCCTTCCTCGAGAACGTGCTGCGTGGCAAGAACGTCCCGCGCGAGCGGATGCTTGAAGTTTCCGAGCACTACGCGCACTTCGGCGGCGTCAGTCCGATCAACCAACACAATCGCAACTGCTGGCGGCGATCAAGGCCGAGTTCGAAACACACGGTATCGACCTGCCGGTCTACTGGGGCAATCGCAATTGGAAGCCCTACTTCACCGAGACACTGCAGCAGATGAAAGCCGACGGACGCAACGCCGTTCGCTGGCGTTTTTTACGAGCATGTTCAGTTGCTACAGTGGTTGCCGACAGTATCGCGAGGACATCATCGCGGCCCGCGAGCAAATCGGCGACGATGCACCCATCGTCGAAAAAGTCCGCATGGGTTTCAATCATCCCGGTTTCATCGCAGCGCTGGCGGACAACGTTCGTGAACCGCCGCCGATCGATTGGTTCAGCCGACGACGACCAAGTTTTGTTCACCGCGCACAGTATCCCGATGGGCATGGCCGACAATTGTGACTACGAAAAACAACTCCGCGAAGCCAGCCGATTGGTCGCTGAGGCGTGCGGCGCGACGATTGGGATCTCGTTTATCAAAGTCGCAGTGGACCACCGAGCCAACCGTGGCTCGAACCCGATGTGCTCGATGCGATCGCACAAATGGACGATCGAGCAAAAAATTCGAATCACTGATCATTTGCCAATCGGATTCGTCAGTGATCACATGGAAGTGATGTTCGATTTCGACGAAGAGGCCGCCGTGCCTTTGCGAGGAACGAGGCATTCAAGATGGCCCGCGCCGCTAGCCGGCACGCATCCGCAATTCGTCAGCATGATCCGAGCCTTGTCCAAGAACGTTTAGGCTCACCAGCAGAAAAGCCAGCCTCGGCGAACCTCGGCCCATGGCACGACGTTTGTCCTCAAGACTGCTGCAAGTACACCCCCCCGACGCCCGCCGGGCGACCGCCGGTTAGCTCATTACGGCTCATCCTAGCTACGAGTTTTCCCACCAACCAACAACCAACAACCAACCATGCCACGACTCGCCCACCAAGTTTTCTTCACTCTCAAGAACCGCGATGACGCATCGATTTCGACCACACTGCTCGACGACTGCCAAGAATACTTGACAGGCCACGAAGGTACGCTGGACTTCGCCGTCGGCAAGCGAGAACCGCGTTACGACCGACCCGGTCAACATGCGGACTATGATGTGGCGTTGCATGTCGTGTTTTCGATCAAGCGGCTCACGACGCTATACCAAGTCGCCCGCGGCATTTGAAATTTATCGAATTGAACAAAGAGACCTGGGAGAACGTCCAGGTCTTCGACAGCAACCTTCGCGATTGACTTCATCTGACAACCGGAGCTGATTCCTACCCCCTTTATTCCCCGTTACTTCTGTTTCACTCCAACCCCCTTCACTTACACGCAGAGAGACATCGACCATGAGTGTTCTGGTTACCCAACAAGCCCCCGATTTCACCGCCACCGCCGTCATGCCCGACGGTCAGTTCAAGAACGACTTTTCGCTGAGCGATTACAAGGGCAAATACGTCTTGCTGTTCTTCTACCCGCTGGACTTCACGTTCGTTTGCCCGACGGAAATCATCGCGTTCAGTGACCGGGCCGCTGAGTTCGAAGCACTCGGCGTGAACATCATCGGTGTTTCCGTTGATAGCCACTTCTCGCACCTGGCCTGGACCAACACGCCGCGCAACCAGGGCGGTATCGGCAAAACGGCTACCCGTTGGTCGCCGATTTGAACAAGCAAATCTCACGTGACTACGACGTGCTGCTCGATGGCGGCGTGGCACTGCGAGGATTATTCTTGATCGACAAAGAAGGCGTCGTGCGTCACCAAGTCGTCAACGACTTGCCGCTGGGACGCAGCGTCGATGAAGCGTTCGAATGGTCAAGCATTGCAGTACTTCGAAACCAACGGCGAGGTCTGTCCCGCGAACTGGCAAGAAGGATCGCGGACGATCAAGGCCGACGTCGAAGGCAGCAAAGAGTTCTTCGGCGCTGAGTACGCCGGCTGATCGTGAACGACGAGCGACAACAACCGGCATTCCGCCGCTCGACGAAATGTTGGGCGGCGTTGTTGCCTGGCAAACTGACCGTCGTGATCGGAGCCACCGGCATCGGAAAGACCCAACTCGGGCTCAGCTACGCCGCCGCCGGAGTCGCACAGGAAGGTCAGCGGGGGGTGCTGTTTGACATGACCTCTCGCGGCGACTCACAAAACCATCGCGAGTACGCCCGCCGCATGTTCGACTGGGACCTCTCGACCGCCCAGGCCGAGCAACGTCTCGACAAGGGCCACGTCTGGGATCGCTCCCATGCCCGCCGCGATGCGATGCACCTTTTCGAACACGCCGGACGTCGCGTCACCGCTGACGACATGGATAGCGACGCGTGGCGGCTATGGAAGAGCGAACAGATCAAAAAGCTCGACCGAGCCATCGCATTCTTCTACGGCAATTTCATTCATGGCGTGCGACGTGTGGTCATCGACGGGGTCGAGCCGGTCGACGAGCCACCCAATCGATCAGTTCGAACTGTTCGAATACGTCTATCAACAGGTCATCCGCAAGGAACACGACTGGCTCGCCCGCGACCTCTTCCGCGTCGACTATCGAGCCAACGCCGATCGCGTCACGCAAAACGCGTACGACCATACGAGCATCGGTGGCATGCTGCTGGCGACCAGCCATGAGGTGATGCTCGACGATTTGATCTCCCGCCCGATTCAAAGCGGCGACGTCTTGTCCAACGCCAACACGATCATTCTGATGGGGAAGGTCCGTTCCGAGAACCGCATCGGCCGCGCCCTCTGCATCGCCAAACACCGCGGCAGCCACTGCGACGAATCGATCGCTCCTTTTAAAATTGATGGCACCGGACTTGCTTGGAAGTAGTTGGTGAAATGAGAGTTCGATCCCCGGTCCCCATGCCTCACCGTTTGCTCAGGTGGTTCGCATTGCCGCTTCTGTTTCAGGTCAGTCTCATTCTGGACAGCTAAAACTTTGACATTGACGTAACGCTTATCAAAACCAGTTTTGTTCAGCTGCCTCTCTATCCCGAAGGGGAGAGACAAGAGGTAGCGGTTAGTTACTCCGACGGAAGCGATCGTCGTACCACGGAACCTAACCTGGGCAACCAAATAATTCCGGAACCCCAAACTTTTCACGGACCAGTCTCGATCTTCCTTCTGCTGTCGACACTGAACCGAGGAAGCGTTCAATCGCGGATCAGCTTGAGCAGGTCGCCGATCGTGCGATGGGACTCGATCGGGTGGCGGAGCTGCTCTTGCGTGAGCACTTCGTAATGGTTTTTCCGGCCGACTTTTTCGCGGCGGATGAAGCCTTCTTCCTCGAGCTCCTGAACGATCCGCTGAACCGCCCGTTCGGTGATTCCGACCTGCACGGCAACCTCGCGGAGTACGAGATCGGGATTGGGTGCAAGGCGATCAGAACGTGAGCGTGGTTGGTCAGGAAACGTCCACCGGCTCAACGGTTCGCGCTGCCGCTTTCGAGCCGCTCTTCTCGACTGGACTCGGCGTCTTCGCCGGACGGTGTCGAACCCGACGGCCTTCTTGGAAGGAGAACTTGGCCATCCGCTGAAAAACCCCGCCTGGCGACCAATCTCACGCGTCCTTCAGCGGAACCGTCCACTCGCGTTCGACCGCCGACGCACCGAGGGGCGATTCAACGGTTACCCTCCGCTCACGTTTAAATCGCCAGAAATCTTTTCGGGACGGGATTTCCGGACATTGACGCTGTTTTTTCGGCTTCGTAGCTCGAGTCAACAAAACTGATAATACTGACAAATTACTAACAGAGATTGACGACATCTAAGTCGTGCATTAATATTCGCGTATCAGTCTCACTACTGGAGTTCACGCGTTGGATGGTTGATTTCCTCATTCGCGACTTGTTCTGCCGACCGCAACGTTGTTCTCCGCCGCCTGCGTGCCGGCAGTTTGCCTGCTGCCGACGCGGTGGGCCGACGTCGCACCGATCATGTCCGGCGGTTCGCTGTCTTGGCTGTCCGGTCTGCAGCATCAGCGGCCGCCGCCGCGTTCGCACTGGCCATCGGGTTCGTCGGCGGGGCTGGTCCCGGCAGTTCACGGTGCTACCAGGTCGCCGGGCTCCCGGCCCTGATGCTTTCAGCGTGTACTGCGACGGCATCTCCGCCGTGCTGATGCTGGCCCTGGTCAGTTTCGTTGGCTGAGGCATTTGCCGATACTCGATCCGCTACCTGGACGGCGAGCCAGCTGCAGGGCCGCTACTTCCGCTGGACGGCTTTACCTTGGGTTCGGTCTCCCTGATGGTCATCTCCGGGAATCTGCTGATGTTCTTCGCTGCCTGGCTGATGACCAGCTCTGGGATTGCATCAGTTGTTGCTGCATTATCGCGAACGGCCCGACCGCAGCGTGCCGCATGGACGAAGTTCACGATCAGTCGGCTTGGGGATGTCGCGATCCTGGTGGCAGCGATCGCAATTATCTATCGGCAGCGTTTGGCACGGTCGATTTCGGAGACTTATTTGCCGCGATTTGTGGACGCTTTCGTGCCGACGCCACCGATTGGGATTCGCCAGGCTGCTGCTCGTCTGCGGCGCAGTGACCAAGTCCGCTCAGTTCCCATTTCACACTTGGCTACCTCAGAACGATGGAGACACCGACTCCCGGTGTCGGCATTGATGCACGCTGGAATCGTCAACGCCGGCGGTTTCTTGATCATTCGCATGAGTCCGCTGATCGTCCGTCGCCCCTGGACGCTGACGCTCTTGGCGATCGTCGGCTCACGACGGCTTGCTTCGCCGCGATGGTCATGCTGACACAATCGAGTGTCAAGGGTGCGCTTGCTTACTCGACCATTGCTCAGATGGGCTTCATGATGTTGCAATGCGGCTTGGGCGCTTTCTCTGCAGCGATGCTGCACATCGTCGCTCATTCGCTCTACAAGGCACACGCCTTCTTGAGTAGCGGCGGCGTGATCCCAGCCGACCGCGGCGACAACCGGCGTGCGATAATCCGCGTGGGGCCGCCGGCGTTGCCCACGGCTTCGGCGCTGCTGTCGCCGGTGCCACGGTCCCGCGGCTGGACCGTGGGCTATGCGGTGACTGCTGGTCTTTCTGCTCGCGATCGACTGCCTGGCGTTTACTGGCGGCGTGTTCGCTGGAATCAGACCGGCGACGAAACGCACCGCCCTTGTCGGTCTGGTGGTTTGCTACTCGAGCTTGCTGCTGACGGTTGGACTCTGGCGGATTGAAGAGATGCTCACCGTGGCGACCGGGCACTGGTTCGTCGCGACTGACGCTGTCCTCGGCTGGGGTCCTCGGCTTTCGGCGTGAGTTTCCTCGTTCGATCGATCTTCAGCATCGTCGCCACAGAGGCTTGCCGCCGTGCGGGACCATGCCGACATGGGTTTGGAGGTCGTTGCGATCGTGGCTGGCGAATCGGAGGCTCGGTTTGCTAATCTGCATCCTCGCGACTGCTCGACCGGCCAGATCGGCAACCTGCTGGAGTCGATTTACGTGCACGCCTCGAAGGCTTCTACGCGGACGCGCTCCTCCGACGGGTGTGCACATCGGCAAATTGGAACGTTCCGCCAAGTCGACCACGGCCCAGTACGTACCAGGGGCCCGGCCCATCAACCCCACATCGTTCATCAGCGAGACAACATGTCCACGTTTCTTGGATGAACCTCCAGTGACACGCTAGCTCGCTTCGACTACCGAAACGCGACCGCGGTCGCCACAATCGGCCCGTTCCTGTTTCCCACGGACCACTCGCACACCGGGTTTCCCGCCTGGACATCAGAGCGAGTCTGCCAACCGCGTTCCGAGGCGATTGCCCCGCGTCTGGCCTCTTGAAGGACTACGTGGCGGTCAATCCCTATGCGGGAATCGCGGATCAGAGGTTCCTGGACGCCCGTCAGTCGCTGCGGGTAGTTTCCGACTGGGAGATGCTGATGCCGATCGGCTACTACCGATCGAATTCGCTGCAGGGCCGCTTCGACCTCGATATCGACGCCGCCATCGACGAGTGGTTTCCGACGGTGTCGCGGGTGCCGAGCGGATCGACGTGAACCAGCGTGGAGCGATTGCTGAACGCTGCAAGGCAGCCGCCGACACGCGCCGCAGCCGCAGGACGAAACGCTGGCCGCCATCCGCACGTTGATCCGAATACCTCGCACGATGGCTCGGTTGGAGTGGGCGTCATCGCGAGGAGATCTCAAAGCACTGTACTACGCACTACGACGAAGGCCAGGCGATCTGGTCGAGTCCCTGGCGGGATTGCCGTTGTTTCAGGCGTGGCGTGCCGTCGCCCAGCATGACCGGAGCTTCGAGCTGCTCGGGTGTCCAGCTTTCCGGAAACGTTGCTCGCTGCCGCACGATCCGCTCGACGCGGTGGAGTATCCTGTTGAGGCGGCTTCACGTTCCACGAGCTCGTGGGAAGACGTGCTGCTCTGCCAGCGCCTTCTCGACGCCAGGTTGGTGTGCCTGGACCAAGTACAAGCGAGATGGACCGAAGCGGCCCGGGCAGATGAGACGCCGGCGACAACGACTTCGTCGGATTGCTGGCGATGCGACTGGCCTACGACGCGCGCCTCGCCGAGCACTGCGATCCCAGATCGTGGGCTGGGAATTCGATCGCCGACGAACGCGTTTGGCCGCGCGTCTGTCGCCCCACACCACGGCGACGATCCCAGCGACGACGCGTTGTTGCGGTATTGCTGCAGAGCAGCGAGATCGCATTTCGGCGACCATTGAGGATCGGCCCGCTCGCCGTTTCGATTGCCTCCAAGCGACAATTCATCGAATCCGCGAGCTGCGGCCAATCGACGCACCGCAAACTCGCCCAGATGGTGTTCTGCATCGACGTGCGGTCCGAGCGGATTCGACGACATCTGGAAGCCGCGTCCGACAAGATCGAGACGTTCGGGTTTCGCGGGCTTCTTCCGGGCTGCCGATCGAGTACGTGCCGCTGGGTGAATCGAAAGGTTCGAACCAGGTCGACGGTTCTGCTGACACCCAGTTCAACGTCACGAGGGGCATCGTTCCTCGGACGTGCATGCCGGCGTCAAGCGATCGCCAAGCGGTCGAGTGATGCGACCTGTCGAGAGAATCGTGGAGGGAATTCCAACGTCGGCCGTTAGTTGTTTGCCTTCGTCGAGACCACCGGGTTGTTGTACGGAGCCAAGTTGCCAGCTCGCACGATCGGCCTCGGCGGGCATCCGACTCGTCGTCGCCCAGACGGATGGCGCCAGGCCGATCGCGAGCGGCTCGGGACCGAGTCTGCGGGGGCTCGAAGGCCTGGCAGCACACTGACCAAGCAAGCCGACTTGGCCGAGTCGATTCTGCGAGGCATCGGGTTGATCGACGACTTCTGCTCGAGCTGGTCGTCTTCTGCGGACACGCCAGCCAGACGAGGAGCAATCCGCTGGCCCAGGCGGGCTGGATTGCGGGCCTGTGGCGGCCACTCGGGCGAATCCGAACGCGCGGCTGGCGGCCATGCTGCTGAACCAGCCCTACGAATGGCCTGGCCGATCGCGGTTTCGATCTTGATTCCCGACGACGTTCATTGTCGCCGGTTGCACAACACCACCACCGACGCGATCGAACTGAGTTCTTCGACGTCGCTCCTCAGCATCGCATCTCGGCGATCTTCAACTGAGCTTCCAGCGAGGGCGGCGAGCATCCCAGCGGACACGCCACGAGCGGTTGCCGATTGTTTCGAGCGCAGACGAGCACGACCTGTTGCGACGCAGTAGTGACTGGTCGGAAGTTCGGCCCGGAATGGGGATGGCCGGAAACGCGGCATTCATCGCCGCGCCGCGATCGCTGACCCGGCCGCGACCTCGCTCGACGGTCGGTCGTTCCTTCACAGCTACGACTATCACCGGGATCCCGAGTTCAAGGTGCTGGAGCAGATCATGACGGCACCGATGGTCGTCGCCCATTGGATCAACATGCAGTACTACGCATCGACGGTGGACCCCAGGAACACTTCGGCAGCGGCAACAAAGCGGTCCACAACGTCGTCGGCCGCTTCGGGATACTCTCAGGCAACGGCGGCACGATCCTGATGACCGGCCTACCCTGGCAGTCGCTACACACGGGCACGGACTACCAGCACGCGCCGAGCGAGTTGCAAGTCGTGATCTCGGCACCCCGAGAATCCATCGACCGGATCATCAACAAACACGCGATGGTCGCGGACTTGGTCGGCGGCGGATGGCTGTCCTTGATCGCGATCGAGGCAGCGTCGTGTATCAACGCGAAACGTCGGGCGATTGGCAAGCGGCTGTCAGGCGATAAGGACAAGGTATCGGAAAAAAACGCCATCACGGACTGACCTCTCGTCAAGCTTCAGTTCTTGCTGAAATGCAAGCCTGAATCGCAAGCGAATGTGGTGAAGTCGTTCGGCCGAACTCTTGTGAGCCGACGACCGATTTACGAAAAGTCTTTCGACGACCTGCTTAGGCGTGCTGCCGACTGCCTTTGATTTGGAGCTTCCGCATTTTCCCGTAGAGCGTCGTGGGCTTCAAACCCAACGATGCGGCTGCACACCGCGTTCGCCGTAAACCTTTCCGCCGCAGCGAGCGAGCGCGTCAGGAATCGCTTGACGTTCGATCTCGGCGAACGTCGGGGGGCTGCTCGCCGTTACCAGCAGTTACACCAGAGTGAATCGTGCCGCCGAGACGCATCGCGTCGGCCGGCAACCATGAAGAATCGATGACGAGCGTATCGCCCCGGCTGATGATCATCGAACGCTCGATGATATTCTCGAGTTCACTGGTGATCGTATTGCATGAGCACCTCCATCGTGCCCCGGTCGACACGTGTGATGCTCTTGTTCATGCGAGCGGAAAAACGACCAATGAAGTGATTCAGGAGCAGCTTGGAATGTCCTCGCGTCTGGCTCGTGGCGGAACAAGAATCGGAAAGACGTTCAAACGATAGTACAGATCTTCCTTGGCTTGTGCTTCTTCGGATGCCGTCTTCAAGTTTCGATTGCTCGCCGCGATCACGCACGTGTCGACATCGATCGGCTCGCTGCCGCTTCCTACTCGCTCGATCACACGTTCTTGAAGCACGCGGGGTAGCATGACTTGCGTTTCAGCGGGAACCTCGGAGATCGTCCAGAAATACTGCCGTGATGTGATAGCTCGAATCGTCCCCGTCGCCGCTCGTTCGCCCCGTGAACGCGCTGGCCTCCCCGTGGCCGAACAGTTCTCGCGATCAAAGTCGGGGCGGAGCGACGCGCAGTTGACCTTGACCAGCAAATTGTCACGTCGTAGAACTTTGCCTTCGTGAATCGCGCGGGCGATCAATTCTTGGCCTGTGCCGGTTTCGCCCAAGATCAGGACCGTCAGTCGGTCAGCGGCACCTGTCCGACGGCGATCCTCAGTTGCTTCATCGCGGCGCGAGTCACCGATGATGTTGCCAAAGTCGTGGTCGGTGCGGAACTCATCTCGCAGATCGACGTTCTGTTGCTCGGTTCGCTCTTGAGCCGATCGATTTCGCTGTACGCCGACGCGTTGTCCGAGGCGATCGAAAGTTGGCCACAAATCTCCCGCAACAATTCAAGATCCCAGTGGTCAAGTTCGTTCGTTCCTGTCTCGAAACGATTCCCAGCAGCCCTACCCGCACGACGCTCTGATCTCGAGAACGCAGCGGCAGGTAGGCTTCTGATCCGTGAACCCGTCTCGAGCAACCGGCGATCCTCCGGAAACAGGGTGAGCTTGCTTTCAGCGACCGGGCGACTTGGGGAACGCGGTGCTGCATCACCCAGTCGAACGCCGAACCGGGAACAGGCTGTGTTGGCACGTCGGCCCAGTGCTGACGTCCGCCACTGAATTCGAGGGCAAAACCGTAGCGCGATGTCGCACGCCCCAGGCGGGCGACGGGCTGACACGGTCGCAGCCGAGCTGCTTGTGAATCTCAACGGCGGCGTGGCGAAACACCTCCTGCAAGTCCAGGTTGGAATTCACCACCTGGCCCATTTCGACCAGCGAGGGCGGGTAGCGGTTCTCACTGCGGCGACGCTTTGTTCGGTTTGCTTGTCCACTCCTCTTGCTGAAGCGTCTCGAGAAAGTCGTCTTTGGCCGAGTTGGCTCGAGAGCAAGTTCGTCGTTGAATCGTTCGAGCTGACCGATCAGCCGTGCCTTCGACGCCGATCGCGATCGGGCTCGCCAAACGCCACAGGCGAGCAGTTCAGCGTGCTCGATCGGTGTACGTCGCTTTCTCCCGGCTGGAAAAAAGATCACCCCGATCGGCTTACCGTCGACCAACAGAAGCGTCAAACTCGACTGCATGCCCTCGCGGACGATCGAAGCCGTCGAACCCGATCCCGGCTTCGGCGCAGGCCGCCGTACGCCGGCAAATCGGCAATGATGCGAGGCTGTCCGGTTTCCAGCAGCGGAGCCAGCGTTGAGCCCGCCACCCGCGCGGCATAACCGATCTTCAAGTTCACGTCCCCGTCGAAGCGACACGAGGCCAGTCGCAACACATGAGCGGGCTCCTCGAGCAACGCCACGGCAATCCGGTTATACGGAACGACGCCGGAAAGTTGGTCGAAAACGGAAGCGAGCAGCTCGTCGAGGCCGTGGCCCATGTTGAGCTGCCGGAGCATCTGCTCGACGAGTCGTTCGTAGGTGGGAGACGTATGAGGCATGGGAGGTGGGAAACAACGAAACCACAAGGCAAGAACCAAGAACCAACCCTCTCAATATGATTGAATGACCAAATATCGACAAGCCTTGGTTTGAGAGATTGATTATGCGTCGTTCGTGGTCGGAACTGCTGACCAGCCGGATCGCTTGCGAGAAAGTGACCAAATTTGGTTACAACCGAAATCCAGTTACGATGCACCTAATTTCCCGTAAGGCATTCTACAGAAAGGCCTTACGAATCATTCCGAGACACCAATCGCCAACTTTTGGCACGTTCAATGCTCATCAAGTTGGTGACGCGTAACGGAACCTGTTTGACTTGCCCCTCCCACCTCAGCCCTCTGAACTCCTATGGCCCATGTCGTCGCCGAGCCGTGTTCTGACTGCAAACACTCCGATTGCGTGGTGGTCTACCCTGTGGACTGTTTTCACGAAGGCCAGCGGATGCTGTACATCCACCTGATGAATGCATCGATTGCAGAAGGCACTGCGTTCCGGGTGTCGGAGGAAGCCATTTTCCACGAGACAATTTGCCGGAGGATTTTTTCCCATACCGCGACCTGAACGCGACCATGGCTCACCAATGCCCACCCGCCCAGGCATACGAGTGGGCTGGCCGTGCCCTCCGAAACATTGCATCGACACAACCCTACACTGACTTGCACCCACCATTTAAACGGTGCATTAAGGCAAACCTGGAGAGATAAAGTATGACATCTGAAAACGCACTGCTCGAAGAATTCGCCCAGCGTGAGTACGAGCACGGTTTCGTCACCGACATCGAAGCGGACGCGATCCCCGCAGGGTTGAGCGAAGATGTTGTGCGGTTGATCTCCAGCAAAAAGAACGAGCCCGAGTGGTTGCTGGAGTGGCGTCTTGAAAGCCTATCGCCACTGGTTGACGCTGGAGGAGCCGAACTGGCACAACGTCAAGTACCCGCCGATCGACTACCAAGCGTCCGTCTACTTACTCGGCGCCGAAGCAAAAACCGAAGCTCAATAGCCTCGATGAAGTTGATCCGGTGCTGCTGGAAACCTACGAGAAACTCGGCATTCCGCTGGAAGAGCAAAAAGTGCTCGCCAACGTGGCCGTCGATGCGGTGTTCGATAGCGTTTCGATCGTGACGACGTTATCGCGAGACGCTGGAAAAGCACGGCGTGATCTTTTGTCCGTTTTCCGAAGCGGTACACGATCATCCCGAGTTGGTCAAAAAGTATCTCGGTTCGGTCGTGCCGCACTCGGACAACTTTTTCGCGTCGCTCAATTCAGCCGTCTTCAGCGATGGTTCCTTCTGTTACATCCCCAAGGGCGTACGATGCCCGATGGAGTTGTCGACTTACTTCCGCATCAACGCCCAGAACACCGGCCAGTTCGAGCGTACCCTGATCATCGCCGAGGAAGGTAGCTATGTGAGTTATCTGGAAGGCTGCACGGCACCGAAGCGCGACGAGAATCAGTTGCACGCTGCCGTGGTCGAATTGGTCGCGCTGGATGACGCTGAGATCAAGTACTCGACCGTCCAGAACTGGTATCCCGGTGATAAGGAAGGTAAAGGCGGTATCTATAACTTCGTAACCAAACGGGGTGCGTGCCGTGGGCAAACGTTCCAAGATTTCCTGGACGCAAGTGGAAACCGGTTCGGCGATTACCTGGAAGTATCCCAGCGTGATTTTGCAGGGCGACAATTCGGTCGGCGAGTTTTACAGTGTCGCCGTCACGGCCAATCACCAGCAGGCCGATACGGGCACCAAGATGATCCACATCGGCAAGAACACCAAGAGCACGATCATCTCCAAAGGCATCTCGGCGGGCGTTGGTCAAAACAGTTATCGCGGTGAAGTGAAGATGATGAAGGGGGCCGAAAATGCTCGCAATTTCTCGCAGTGCGATTCGCTGTTGATGGGTGATCGCTGTGGTGCACACACGTTCCCTACATCGAAATCGAAACACAACACGGCCAAAGTCGAGACACGAAGCGACGACCTCCAAGATTGGCGAAGACCAGCTCTTCTACCTGCGGCAACGCGGCCTGAGTCGACGGAAGATGCGGTCAACATGATCGTCAACGGTTTCTGCAAAGAAGTCTATGACGTGCTGCCGATGGAGTTTGCCGCCGAAGCGCAGAAACTGCTCGCCATCAGCCTCGAAGGCAGTGTCGGGTAGACCTGTTGCTAACCGGCAGCCTATGACGCCGTTCTTTATTGCCAGAACTGCCTGTCTTAACTTAAAACCTTTACCTTAATACAAAAAAGCATCATGCTTGAAATCAAGAATCTCCACGCCGCCGTCGAAGAAAGGCGATTTTGCGGGCATCAACCTCAGCGTCAAGCCCGGGCGAGGTACACGCGATCATGGGCCCCAATGGCTCCGGCAAGAGCACGCTGGCGCAATGTGCTCGCCGGACGCGAAGAATACGAAGTCACCGAGTGGCGAGGTCGATTTACAACGGCAAAGATCTGCTCGAAATGGAGATAGAAGAGCGGGCCGCCGAAGGCGTGTTTCTGGCGTATCAGTATCCGGTCGAAATCCCGGGCGTCAGCAACGCGTACTTCCTCCGAAGCGGCCATCAACGCCGTCGCAAACATCATGGCGAACCGCCGATCAAGCCTGTAGAAATTTGTAGCTGCTGCGCAGCAACCTCGAGCTGCTCGGGTATGGACAAGAGTTTCTGGACCGTTCGGTGAACGAAGGCTTCTCCGGTGGCGAAAAGAAACGCAACGAGATTCTACAAATGGCGATGCTCGAGCCCAAGTTGGCGATCCTCGACGAGACGGATAGCGGCTTGGATATCGACGCGCTGAAAGTGGTAGCCGACGGTGTCAACGCAGCTGCGCAGTCCCAGAGCGTAGTTTCATCATCGTGACGCACTACCAGCGCCTGCTCGATTACATCGTGCCGGACTTCGTGCACGTAGTTCACCAGGGCCGCATCATCAAGTCCGGTGACAAGAACCTGGCGCTGGAGCTGGAAGATAAAGGCTATGACTGGGTGAAGGCCGAAGCGGAAGCCCTGTCGGTAGGATAGAACAAAAAACCGGGTATACCATACCCGCAAAAGCGTATGAGATGTCAGCAGTAATGCAAGCACAAGATACCGTAGTTCGGGACCGCTTCAATCGCTTATTCCAGGACTATCGGAATAAATTGAACGGGCATAGCGGTCATCCACTGGCGCAGTTTCGCCAGCGGGCCTACGATGTCCTGCAGGATCAGGCTTTTCCTACTCGCCGCGACGAAGACTGGAAGTATTCCGCTGCCCTGATTGGGCGCATGTTGGAAGCAGATTTCCAGACGGCTAAAGGAGGTGCTTTTTCTGCTACCGATCTAGCTAAACGGGATTTACCAGACCTGGATGCTATTCAAGTCGTGTTCGTCAACGGGCACTACGTGCCGCAATGGTCGACTCGCCACCACGTCACCCCTGGCGTGGTTGTTGAAAATCTGGCGACGTCGATTCGTGAAAACACGTGCGACGTCGAACAACGACTCGCGTCCGATGCCGGCGACGCGGACGCGTCGTTCGTAGCCCTCAACGGGGCGTTCATGAACGACCAGGATCGATCGATGTTCCAGAAGCATTTCAGTCCAGCGTCCGATCCACTTGATCTTCTTGTCGCTCGGCGAGAATGGCCCGACGGTGGCTCATCCTCGCAACCTGATCCGGCAAGCGGAAACGGCCAAAGCGACGTCCCGATCAGTCATTGCAGCTCGGTCGCGAAGACGTGGCTGTTCTCAAACGCGGTGACCAGAATCGAATTGGCCGAGCACGCCGAACTCGACCATCACAAACTGCAACACGAGCAAGCCGATTCTCTGCACATCGCCCTGACGCAGGTGACCCAAAAAGATCACAGCCAATTCCGCTCGCATTACTTCTCGTTCGGCTCCAAGATCGCTCGGACAGGATCAACTGCATGCTCGATGGCGAGGAGATTGTCTCCGCACTCAATGGGCTCTTCCACATGCCCTCGGGTGAACAGTTGATGGATTGCCGTACGCGGGTCAGTCACACTCAGCCGTTTCCGGCCTACAAACTCTACAAAGGCCATTCTCGACGATCACGCCAAAGTGTCTTCAGCAGGAAGATCTTTTGTCCATCAAAGACGCCAAAAACGGACGCGCCAAGCAAAACAACCAGCGCGTTGCCGACAGAATGCGGTCGTGAACCGAAACCGCAATTGGAGATTTACGCCGACGACGTGAAATGCACACACGGTGCGACAGTCGGTGAACTGGATGAGCAAGCACTCTATTATCTTCGTTCGCGCGGCATTCCGTTGACGCTCATCGCAAGATTATGATCTTTCTGCATTTGCAAATGACATCATCAGGGCGTCGAAGTCGGCATGGATTGCCAACACCTCGAAACGATTCTTTTGTCGAGCCACGGATTACCTGGCGTACAGTGCTGGCGACTCATTTGGCGACAGGCGGCCGATTCAGCGAACGTATTGACCGTTGCGACGGTACACCGCGTCAGGATGCTCTGTCGCTGCCGGGTCAAATGTAGGTCATGTCCGCAAACGGCAGGATGGTGTCGCTGTCGTTGCCGACATGAGATAGCTGCCGGCCATTGCGGGTTTTTCCAGAGCCATCGGCACGGTGGCGATGGGCGCACTAGTCTGTTCGATGACCTGAAGTGCCGGATCTTCACTGGTATCGGCGGCTTCGCCGGATTGTGCCGTCACTTCGTTGAGCTTGTGTCGGAGGTGGCGGAGAGCGTGAGGTCGGCGACGTTGGTATCGGAAACATGCTGCATCCGGCGTCTCCTGCATTCGCGTTTGCTCGGCAACCACACCGAAAGTGATTTTTTGCCTTCATATTCGTCTCCGGTACGGCTTGCTTCGAGAAGCAAGGCGGCCAGCCAAACGTCATCGCTCGCCATGTCCACTTGGC
This sequence comes from Pirellulaceae bacterium, assembly GCA_942492215.1. Taxonomy (GTDB): domain Bacteria; phylum Planctomycetota; class Planctomycetia; order Pirellulales; family Pirellulaceae; genus Mariniblastus. Next base: position 5,485 of record CALODY010000019.1, on the reverse strand, counting down.
CGGCAATCGCGTCAACGGGCAGTCGGCGGTCGAGGCACTCATCGAGCCAGGGAATCGCCGGCTCGTTGGTTGCCACCTGGTGACTGGTCAACGGATCGATGGCGATCCCGATCCGGTTACCGCGGGCTCGCATCCACGATTCGAAAAAATCGCGGGAGGTAATGGAACCTGGAGAAACAAAGCATCGGTCTTGTCCGCGCCTTCCTCTGTCCCCAATTCAACCATCATCGGAACGGCCAGCGTTTGTTCGGGTAGTGGAATCCGCCGTCGGCTTGTTCGTTGAATTCTGATCGCATCGGCCAGGACGCGAACACATCGGCGGCCGCGACGCGTTCGGGATGCAGCAGTGTCATGCTGCCGCTCCAAAACGCACCGCCGCTATGCCCCCACAACGCCCAGGGGACAGGACGCAAGCTCGGGATGACCGCTGGCGACTCCGAGATCGATCAAGGCTTCTTGAATCGCAACCGAACCGTTGCGAGGTCGCACCATCGTTGGCAGGAGGCCAATTCGGGCTGTTCATACGACGGCAGGCAGAGGCGCGGAGAATCGTGTTTGGCGCGGCGACGCTTCGCAGTACCGATCAAATGCGCCGGTCATGCTGGTTGCACGAGCCTTTATAGATCCCTTAGTAAAGACGGTTGGTAGGCAAGGCCAGGATAGTATCAAGAATGAATAATTAAGCATCCGCAAGATGAGTAATTAAAGACGAATAAGCAAAAAAAATAGAAGAAGTAATAATTGATAATGCTAGTAAACCGTTTATCATTTTTTGTAAGCGTACGAAAAAATTGCTTTTCAGATTTTAACTCATATAACAAACAATTCTTACCTGCACACGTAAATATGCATATAATACTAGAACAAGATGTAATTGTGATATGAAGCATTTAATACGATTCATAAGCGACATTAAATAACACATTGACTCAGCAGGAATATGTTCAGTCAGAAAAGAGAAAAATGTTTATACGTGACTTGCAAAAGCTACCAGAAAACAGACCTTCACTGTTACTTTCAGCAATCTATTCAGGAGACGAACAAAAGGGATATCTGAAGTTTTATGATTTCAAAGTCTAGCACGATCTCACTTCTGGCGTGACAGAACTAATCACAACTAACTACTTTACAAAGATGCCACAACGTTTGCAGTTCGAAAAAATGAGAAAGAAAAAAATATACATTAGAACGATAACAAACAAATCGACTCTGATCTCTGACAAGAGATCGAACTTCTAAAAATAACTGCTCCTGACCCACTATCAATTGGTGAAACAGAAAACAGCATCAGAGAAAAAGTAACATCTTGGGAAGCAGATATAAAATACCATGAAAATTATCTTTGCGATACTGGAGTTAATTCCTGGAGCATATTATATTAGAAAAGGAGAAGAAATAAAACAGTTCCAATGCCCAAATCTCTAATAAGGTTCAACAGGAGCTAAAGAGAACCTGTTATGGAATAAAATAAACGAAGAAGACGTAAGGTAAAGCAAAACAATGAAGAATACCAACAATACATTACAAGCTGGGGTAACCTTCTCAATCTGACTATTCCTGATCTTAAAGGGGTTTCAGTCGACATCGAAGTTGAATCAGAAGAAGGTAAGAATGCTACTCCGCACGACCTCGAGAGGCATGTTTATCGCAGTTGGATTTGTCGCAAGCTGATGGATTCAAAGTGCTATATGCACTAGACAGGATGACAAATTGCATGATAATGGCTCTTCATTAATCGTTCAGACGAGAGATTTGCAAGTCTGAAAAAGAATTGCACAAAAAACGTTTCAAATCATAAGATCATATCCAATCATCGTTACTTATGACAGTGACATTTCGATCTTCCATACCTTTACGCTGGATCTCAGGATCTGAAGTATTGTTAAAATCCAATATCAGCAAGATGATGATTTCAAAGATGAAATTCCAATCGAAATAAAAAGAGAGACTTTTATAAAATGAGGAGGCATCAAGCAGAGCCTGTTCAAACAAAGCATGGACTGCATCTCGATTTATTTAGAACCATTCCAGAACGAATCCATCCAATCATGCGTCTAGCACAATGAAACCTCAGAATATACACTTAACGCAATTTGTGAAGCTCTGCTAAATGACAGCAAAGTTGAATTCGAAGGTGATATCAGCAGCTCCAATTCAAAAACTAGCACAATATTGTCTTAAGGATGCTGAACTCACTTTCGAATCGACAGGTTTTCAATGGTAATTTATTAATGAAACTTTTAGTGGTTATCTCCCGGATAGGTAGATTATCGATCGATGATGTTGCTCGCTTTGGTGTTAACCAATGGATAAGAGGAATGTTATATTATGAACATCGTCAGAGAAACCTGCTTATTCCCGAAGCGAAGGATGAACTGCAAACTGCGAAGATTGCTCATCGTTCTACCGCAATTATAAAAAAAAAAAAAATAACAAGGTGGTTTGGTAGTGGAGCCTACGCTTGGTATCCATTTCAACGTCGTTGTTGTGGACTTTGCAAGTCTATATCCGAGTATCCACTCTGACACATAATCTTTCGTATGAGTTAGTTAACTGTCCACATCAAAGTTGCAAGAAGGACTCAGCCAGCGTATACCAGGAACTACACATTGGATATGCAAAAGAAAGAGAGGTTTGACTTCTCTTTTTGATCGGATCACTACGAGATTTAAGGGTGAATTACTACAAACATCTTTGCTAAAGACAAAACAATCACTTCTGAAGAACAGCAAACATACAACGTGTAATTCAAGCTTATCAAAGTAATTCGTGGTGCTAGTTATGGAGTAATGGGTGCAGAGATCTTCCCACTCTACTGTCTGCCAGTGAAAGCTGATGCAACTGCCGCAATCGGAAGAACCACAACAACAAAAACAATCAGAAAAATGTAGAGAGATAGGAATTGATGTATTATACGGTGATACAGACTCACTTTTTTTAAAAAACCCTTCGGTAGGCAAGGCTTGATGAAGTATCTAGTTGTTTCAGAAATAACCTTGGTGTGGATCTTGAAATTGACAAGCAATATCGTTATGTCGTATTCAGTGATCCTAAAGAAAAATTATCTAAGGGTTCTAGAAGATGACACAGTAAACGTCAAAGGTCTAACAGGAAAGAAATCACATACTCCTCCATTTATACAGGTGATACAATATTTTGGATATTTTGAGTAAAGTGAATTCAGAAAAGGATTTTGAGTTTGCCAAGGAAAAGATCAAAATATTATACAAGAAAACGCCAGAATTTAGAATTGCGCAGAATACCACCAGACCTCGGCAATGATAAATAAGTCTCAGGAAAATATGGCAAGAGGACAAATGGTAAAGCAGCTATTTGGATGGCAAAGATAAAAGAAGTTGAAAGCTACAAGGATTACCTCAGCATATCAAAGCGAAAAAATTACTGGTGGACATGGAGAAATCAAGACTGGAGATATTATTTCATATGTCAAAACGAAGACAGGAGATGGTGTCAAACCTGTAGATCTGGCAAAGGCAGAAGAGATAGATACAGAAAAATATCTTGAGGCTATGGAAGCAACTTTCGATCAGCTTCTATCTGTAACTATAATTTTAAATCCATCCTAGGCAAGCCACGCCAGTCAAATTTGGACGAATTATTTTGGAGCAGGTGATGGTATGTTGTTGTTGTTCTTTGCAGTTTTTGCGGCTAACAGGTTATTGATAAATTTTTCATAAAGTCGTTTCCCAGTTAGCCAGCCAGCCAGATGATGGCAAATAGGCAAAGTTTTGATGATAAAGCATTTAATCACAGCCATCACGCTTTATCCTTTCATCGTTGTGAAAACCGATCTTGACTTTCTTGAACCTCATTTCGCTGTTCCTGAAAAACAAAGGCAGGATATAGTTTTGCAGACATCCCTGTCAAAGTTTCATTTTACGAATCAAATGTCATGTTATATGGTATTCAGTAGATATTACGACAAGTTTTGGAAAAGGAACCGTAAGAGGACAGGGCGTTGATTAACTAAAACATCCAAGTTGAAACTTTTGTTTTAGATGAAAAAATAGACATCTATGAAAGAGCCAAATTATGCGACCTTGGAGATCTAAAAATTCCTACACCAGTAGAACAAGAAAAGGAGCAGAGAAGCAATACAGCTGCTACTACTTTTATGTTGTCCTTTCTTGACAAGATGATTCCTAAAATAACTTCCACATTATATGAAGCCAACAAACTGCCAGTAATGATGGGAGGAGAACATACTTTGTCCTATTATGCCGTAACATAGCCAAAAGAAAAACAATTATAATTCATTTCGATGCACCTAAGAGATATGAAATCTCAGTATAACGGTATGAAGATGTGTCATACGACTCCATTTTATCATATAATAAAAACGAAGGCCACATCAGAGCAAGAACATAATCCAAATTGGGATGCAGCGAGCGATAGGAGAAAAACATGGTTGCAGAAAGGAATGGGGTTGTAACGTTTAACGCTTGGAATATGCATAATAGCATTGATAATCTATTAGAAATATGAAAAGCAACGTCAAATAAAAAGATCTACATATCATTTGTGAAACATAGATGTATATGATTTGCCTTACGGTACCATCTACAAGGAACTTGAAACCGACTGGATTGAATCATACGAGTTTTACAGATCATAAAAGTATAGACACATCTGCAAAACTGATAGGATTGGATATTAATAGGTAGCTCTAAGAAATGATGACTATCGAGAAGGCACTCTCATAGCGCAAGCTTTATTTCAGAATACTATCCCGTGATTACATATAAAACATATTAACAATTACTAACAACATGATACTGCAGGTAACGAAACATCATATTACCAGTGATGTTTATTTTAACAACGTCTTCCTTTTACAATTGAATTACCAAGTCAAACATATGAGTAGTATTTATCGGCATAGTTTGAATCAATATTAATAGAAGAATCGTTATTATTGTTTTAGTTAGTTCCACAAACATTATAGATACGACCGATTGTGTCTAACAATCACCAATCCATCCTTATTAGGACACGATAGATAGGGATATAATATGTATTAATTTAGTATCACGTAAACCTTGGTATACTACAGTTAAGTATCTTAATTTTGAGTCCTACAAAACATCTTCCATCTCCTCATGACTAGGACCATATTTGTAGATGAATAATTTGATAAATAACTTAACAAAATTTTTTACTATAATTCTAAGGATATTATACTGATATCATTAAAAAATTAATAATAATAATAACAATTGACACCTTTACTAGTTTTTCACAATATTTGATTAAAATAATATTGCGCACTTTCTTGTTCTGTAAATATATAAGTGTTAAACTTCTATGATAATATTATCTCTTTTATCTTTTCTATAGTGCTGGCGATAATGTACCTGTCATAAATAATGGATATTCCATAACATTCATTATATTTCTTCTTTCTTAATGTCATCAAGTAAGCTAAACTCCGTAAACCAAAAAGATTAGTAGGTCTAGACCATAA
>CALODY010000018.1:0-304072 GCA_942492215.1 Pirellulaceae bacterium | reverse complement strand
CAGTCCACTCATTCCAAATAATTGATATTCATTATCCTTGGTCCGTCAGGGTCCAGATCGTAACCAGCTTATCTTTTGTTATTTGCAAGGCTTTTTTAAAGTTTTCAGGAGTATTGTTCCCCAAAGTATTCATGAAAGGATATCCAACATTTTCCCATTCAGACGACAGGTCACAACGAGGAGTTGCATCCCAGCCCATTGTTACATTTGGATAGAAAGGAACGTCGAATTTTTGCTTTGCATCTTCCCAATATTTAAAATAAGCATCACGCACATAATTATAATCTGTTGTAGTTTCAGGTAGTATAACATGATGGATCCACACATAAGATGTAACTGAATTGAACCCCAGTTTCGATACCAGTTCGGCATTGTTCTTTGGTGCGTCTTCTACCGGTAAAATTGTTTCATCCCATGATACAAGGTTCCAGTGAATACCTTCCAATCCTGCAGCAACTGCTTTTTCGCGCATACGATCCATTCCTGCCTTAGTAGCTTCCACACTGCCAAATCCCTCGATAAATCTCTGGATATCATAAATAGAGAAATATGCTTTACCATCTATCTTCCAATAATTAGGTTTTTTAAAATAATCTTCGATTAAAAGATCACATATTTCATCATACCTTTCCGGACTTACCTTTCCCCCATAAAGTAATTTATGAGGAGTACCCTTTTTATACGGATGTATATCAATCCAGTCATGATTTGCCCACATCAAAGCAAATTGGATACGTTCGCAGTTATCAGATTTTAAAAATCCTTCATTAAGAGCCCTTTCAAGAAAAGGCCCGTCTTCGTACATGTACCAATCAAACAAGAATACATCAATACCATGATCTACAGCTGCATCAATCTTTTGTGCCATTTGCAAAGGATCTGCCTCGTCGGTATATCCCCATGCCGGTACATTTGGCTGGTGGTGATCTGCAAATCGGGGTTGTGCTTCTTTCACGAGTTCCCACTCTGTCCAACCATCTCCATGATACTCCGCATTCCGCTTATCTTCATGGTAATTTGGAAAATAATAGGCTACTACAGTTATGTCATCATCTTCCGGTGAAGAACTGTTACTGCGTTCATTACACGCTGGAAATAGCATTGTTATTGATATTGATGCAATGATATAAATATTACGTTTTATTGGATTTAGCATAACTCTTTTTCATTTAAATTAATATACACTCACAAATATGAATTTTTCTGAATGTAAATATCATACATCCAACACAAACTGACTTTCTGAATCTACCCAAAGATTTTTGTTCTTGTTCCATTTTTCCAATATGTTTTGTAAATGTCTTTGTATAGTTTACAATTGTTTTTTAGTAAATTGTGGCTAGTAATTAATCTTATCCGAGAGATTTCCATGAGGCTGCAAATTATTTCATATTCCTATATTTTAATGCTTGGGCTGATTATATGTATTGGCACATCCCGCTATGCTTATAGCACAGACATATCAACAACCAGTATTGAATTCAACCATGTCACTATTAAAGATGGCTTAGCAAACAACAGGGTTGATTGCATGCTACAGGATTATGAAGGTTATCTTTGGTTTGGCACAAAAAGAGGTCTGTGCAGATTCAATGGATACGAATTTAAGACTTACAAAAGCCAACCCGGAGACGCTACATCCTTGCGCTATCATCAAATTTCCTCACTATGGGAAGACTCCAATAATATTTTGTGGATAGGAACCATGGGAGGGGGGCTAAATTATTATAACAGAAAAGAAGATAATTTTAGTCAAGTTGATATATTGCCAGCCTCATTCTCTAAACTAAACCCTGAAAACATAATAAAAATTACCCCATTTTCAGAAAATGAAATTTGGGTTATACATACAGAGGGTCTGACTCGCATCGATAAAAATTCGAAAAAGATTATCTCCTTTAAGAATATTCTCTCGTTAGAGGAATTACCCGGCCAAATTTCATCAGTTTTTACAGACCAGTCAGGCATATGTATTATCGCTATACAAAATAGCCAATTACTTTAATAGTACAACGTTGATAATGATAATATTACTCCTTATCAGTGGGATTTAGAATCGAGTATACAGCCCAAAATTATTCATCAATTTTATCCTTATGATGAGAATAATTTATGGTCGTGGCCACAGACAAGGGCTTGTTCAATTTAAACAAAAAAACAAAGAAGATCGAATTTGTAAGCAAAGCAAATTCACTCTGGTCATGGAACAAATTTAAACTTCATACTTAAGGATCACAACGAGAATTTTGGGTATTTCGGGGGTGATGGACTTTTCTTCTATGATACAAAAAGAAAGACATTTAACCATCTTACTAGCAATATTAATGATCCAAAATCTATTGAAGGTAATATTATTACCTGTGGATTGAATGACAGTCAAAACAACTTATGGTTTGGAACCTTTTCAAGAGGAGTGAATGTGAATTATTATGTGACAAAACATTTCAATCAAAATCAAGCCCTTATTGAATTAATAGAGAAGTTAAGTAAAAACATTACTGCTATTTATAAATGCAGTGATGGCATGCTGCTTCTAGGAACTTGGGATAAAGGCTTGTTTATCATCGATAAGAATAATAAACGTGTAGATATTGATCTCATTTCGGGGCATTTCCAAATAAATGCAGAACAAGATCATAAGAACAATTTCCAGTGAAAAGAATGGGGATATATGGATAGGTACAGATGACGGAATGTTAGTAAAGCTTAATACTAAAACAAAATCTGTTGAGTCCTATAAAATCGATACGAAAAATGAAGGTTCAGGTGTCATTAGTATTTTATTTACTAAACAAGGCGAAATCTGGATTGGTGGTAATGGGGTTTTTATATTCAATCCGGATTCCAATACATTTATTGAGCAAAAATACAATGGCTCAAGCATTATCGCAGTTTTGGACATGGCTGAGGATAGTAGCGGGAATATTTGGATTGCCAGTTATACTGACGGTTTGTTTCGCACTTCAAAAGATAAGATAGTCACAAAGTTCGAGGTAGATGGGAGTGCAGGTAACAATCTTCCCAAAGATAAATTTGTGACTGTATTCAAAGATTCAAAAAATCGAATTTGGGCCGGTTCTGAATTTTTTGGACTATTCCTTTTTCTGCCTGATGAAAACCGTTTTCAACATTATACTGTAAAAGACGGACTTCCATCAAATGATATATGCTCCATTCAGGAGGATACTAATGGTGGGTTATGGATTGGAACCAACAACGGACTTTCAAATTTTAACTATAGTAAAATCGACTTTAAAAATTATTTTTGGAGTGATGGGATGAATGCTGATGAATTTCATTACAATTCAAATTTCGCTGACTCTGGCGATCTGCAATATTTTGGTTGTACCAATGGTATCGTCATTTTCGATCCTGAGGAAATTCGCGACAATCAAATAACATATCCTGTAAAGATTGAAGATATCTCAATTAATAATGGGTCTGTACTAAATGATGTGACTGGCACATCTAATTCAGGAAGCACTAAGATCTAATATTCCCATCAAATTAAAACACAATCAAAATACTATTAGTTTCAAATACACAACACTCAACTACTCAATCGCAAAAAGGCGAATTTGCCTACAGGCTGAAAGGACTTGCTACTAAGTATCAATATGTGAATAAACAGAGGCAGGTAACCTACACGAATCTTCCTTCCGGTACATACGTTTTTAAAGTAATAGCATCGAACAACGATAATATATGGAATGAGAAGGGTGACGAAATCTCGTTTACCATTAAAAATCCGCCCTGGTATACCTGGTGGGCATTTCTCATTTATGGTACTGTATTTATCCTGATCGTGTATATTTTCAGGAATCAAGTCAGGAATAAAGAGAAAATGAAGAATGCTATAAAGATGGCGAAATGGAAAAAAATCAACAAAGAGAGTTACACCAGATGAAACTTCGTTTCTTTACGCAATATTTCGCACGAATTTAAAACACCGCTTACTCTTATTATAGGGCCCTTGGAACAGATAATCTCTAACCAACATGGCAATTCTAAACTGAAACAAAAACTTTCTCAAATAAGTATAAACTCCAAAAGACTTCTGGAATTAATCAATCAGCTGATTGATTTCAGAAAAATGGAACAGGATGTTCTCCCACTAAATAAATCAAGTAATGACTTGGTAAATACTGTTCAGAAAACGATGAGCATTTTTAACGAAATAGCAGTTCAAAATGAAATTCAATTTAGCCTGAATACAAGTTTTAAGCAACTTATATTCAATTATGATTGTGATAAAATTGAGAAAGTACTAAACAACATTCTGTCAAATGCCTTTAAAAATACTTCCAAAGGTAAAGAAATAGAAGTCGAGCATCAACCTTAGCGAAGAAAAAAATGTGATTATGAAAGTGCAGGATACGGGTTTTGGAATGGAGAAAGACACACTGGCTAAAATATTTGACCGATACAATAGCAAGGATGAAAAAATAAACGAAAAATTTGAAATACATAGTTCCGGAATAGGCTTGGCCTACTCAAAAAAACTAATTGAATTGCACAATGGAACTCTAATTGTTGATAGCGTATTTGGCGAAGGAACTATAGTTACGATTCAATTCCCATACGACCAAAGTTTTTATTACGGAGAAGAAGACGGAAAGTGAACAATCATTTATCACTGGAATGGATTCACCTGATCAGCTTCCATTGGAAATGGAAGAGTCGGGGACAATTGACTTGTCCAAAAATGCGCTCAGAATCCTGATCGTAGATGATGATTATGAATTACGTGCTTATATCAGATCTATCTTAAAAAAATATTACCAAATTGATGAAGCAACCAATGGTCGGATTGGACTGGAAATGGCAATGTTGAATGATTATGACCTGATTGTTAGTGATGTAATGATGCCCGAACTGAGTGGCACAAAGATGTGTGAGAAAATTAAATCAAATATAAAGACCAGTCATATTATAATTATCCTGCTCACAGCTAAAAGCGATATCTACAGTGAGTTGGAGGGATATGAAACCGGAGCGGATTCATATATCGGAAAACCCTTTTTACCTAAGCAATTGACAACTGTAATTGCTAATCTTCTTAGAACCAGACACAATATTAAAGATCACTTCACTTCCACGGAAGAAAAGGAATTGGAACTTATAGGAATCTCTCCTCGCGATAAAGAGCTGATTACAAAAGCGGCTAAAACCCTTGAAGACAATCTTGACAGAGAAGAATTTGGAGTTGAAGCACTGGGGAAAGAATTAGGGCTCAGTCGAACGCACCTATACAGGAAGTTAAAATCGTTGACCGGGTTATCTCCTAATGATTATATCAGACAGATGAGATTGAAAAAAGCAGCACAGCTATTAAAAGCCGGGCACCTGTCTATTTCTGAAGTTGCCTATAAAGTAGGATTTAACTCTGCAGCAAATTTTTCTACTTCCTTCAAAGCATTTTATGGGATGACGCCGAAAGAGTACAAGGCAAAATGAACCTAAAGTTTTCGGAGAAGATAGCACAAAGTTAATGTGTCCTTGTCGCTATCTGGCGATGAAAAGGAAGATGATACATGTATTTATCCATAAGGAGTTCTGCAAGCAAACTGGCTCCTGCATTGCTACGTGGCAATGGAAGCATGAGGAGGTTTGCGATCTTAATACACCTTATCCTCCGGCTCACCTTCAATTCGCTTCTGTTCTACCACAAGTTCTTTTTTCTTGTATTTTTTGCTACAAAAGATAATAGCATAAACCGAATTGGGAAATACCCGCTAGGCCGAAGACTTACTTAATCTAAGTTTCAATACTAATCTAAAAATGCTAAAGATAATTAATGACTGGCCGATCTCAATAAACCAATTATTTCTTCAAAATATAGTCGATAATCAAAAGTATTTGGAATAAAAAAGAAAGATATAATTAATCCATATTTATAATATTTGCTTAGATGAAATTCTTTTACAAACAAAGAAACATAACAAAATGACTAAAACTAAACTAAACTGGCTAAGTAAAATTTTACTTCTCCTCATCGTAAATCTTATTTACTCAAAGCTAAATGCCCAGGAAATTAATGTATCAGGAAGAGGTAAATAATCTCAATGGAGATGCTATTCCCGGAGTAAACATTATTATAAAAGGTACAACAACAGGAGTAATTACGGATTTGGAAGGGTTTTATTCAATTCCTGAAGTTCCTGAAGACGCCATCCTGATATTTTCTTTCATTGGGATGAAGGAGCAAGAAATAAGTGTTTCAGGGAGAAGCACTATTAATGTTGTATTAGAACAAGATGCTATTGGTCTAAATGAAGTAGTAGCTATAGGCTATGGTTCCCGCAAAAGAGCAAGCATTACCGGATCCGTTGCAACCATTAACGCAGACAAACTTGTAATTGCGCCGGTGGCAAGTACTTCGAATGCTCTTGCAGGCCGTCTTCCCGGATTAATTACCAAACAGGAAAGCGGACTTCCCGGAGCAGATAATTCATCCTTAAGTATTAGAGGATTCGGTTCTCCTCTGGTAATAGTTGATGGGATTGAGGCTGATTTTAATAATATTGATGCCAACGAAATAGAATCCATCTCAGTACTTAAAGATGCTTCAGCAGCCATTTATGGTGCAAGAGCGGGTAATGGCGTTATTCTGGTAACAACAAAAAGAGGTCAATTTTCAAAACCTACCATCACCTATAATACATCCACAACATTTCAAACCAGAAGTAATATGTTAACCATGGCAAGTTCAGGCCAGAATGCTGAAATGTTGAGAGAGGAGCATTTACAGGCAGGAAAACCTGAATTTACAGCTCGTTTTACTGAAGAAGAAGTACAACTCTTTTACGATGGAACTAATCCAGACTATGCAAATACCGATTGGTTAGATGTTGTTACCAGAAAATGGACTCCACAAAAACAACACAATTTATCGGTACGAGGCGGAAGTGACAAAATCAAATATTATGGGTTTCTGGGGTTTCTAGACCAGGAGTCTATGTTCAAAAATAATGGAGGAGATTATCAACGTTATAATTTACGGTCGAACATTGATGCCCAGATCACAGATAATCTAAGTTTGCAATTGGATTTATCAAGTATTGTCGAGAATAGAGATTTCCCCTGGAGAGCTGATGAAAAAGAAAATTCTGTCTGGTCAGACTATTGGAATACAGAACCTTATTACCCTTCTACTTTTACCCGACCCCACGAAAATACCTTATGCAAACGGTGGCGGAACAGGTGGTATTCATGTAATCACAAATAGTGAAATTAGCGGCTATAAAAAAACTGAAAGTCAAAATCTTACAGGAACAATAAGTTTGAATTATAAATTTAAACAAATAAAAGGATTATCGGCTAAAGCCTTTACAAATTACAGGCAGGATTATAATTTTTTCAAAACATTTGAACGTTTAGTTGAGACATGGACCTATGAGCATACTAGTGAAATTTACACTTCCAAAGGAGGAGCTAGTAACCCAACATTGACGCATCGCAATACAAATAGCAGGGTTATTACCGGACAGTTTTCCACCAATTACGATCGTGTTTTTGGTGATAAGCATCGTGTTTCGGTTCTGGCATTATATGAAATCATTGATTATAGAAGCTATTGGATTTCTGCCGGAAGAGACGACTTCATAACAGCTTCCCTGGATTATCTCTTTGCTGGAAGTATAGCAAACCAGACCAATAATGGAAGCGCATGGGAGATGGGAAGACAAAGTTACATTGGAAGGCTAAACTATTCTTACAACGAAAAATACTTGGTAGAGGGTACACTCCGGTCTGACAAATCAGCAAAGTTCTCAAAAGAAAACAGAAGAGGAATTTTCCCAAGTGTTTCTTTGGGCTGGAGAATCTCGGAAGAAAATTTTATTAAAAATAATGTCTCTTTTATTGAATCGCTTAAACTAAGGGGCGGACTTAGTCAAACCGGGAACGATGCGGTAGGGAATTTTCAATATTTATCGGGATAGCAACAAGAAGCATATATGGAAGCATATACATGTTTGGAGATACCCCTTATACAGGCATTATTGAAACAGGAATAGCTAACTCCAGGCCGGTTACCAGAAAATAAACGAGGAACGCCAGAGAAAAAACGACCACCGGTTGATCCGCGTAATATTGTTTGAAGTTGGACTCGATGTCCGAAAGGTAAGTCAGGTCAAAGTATTGACGCAAAAGAAAGAACAACACGATCGCCGCGACTGCCAGCAAGATTAATAGAATGCCATTGCCGCCGGCAAAGGAAGTTGCGCCTGTTTCAGAAGAATTGATCTGGGGATCTGTCATTAATTAATTTGGGAGTCTGAGATGAAACCGTTGACCAATTTCCAACTCGTTTTGGCTTTGGTAATGTTCCTGTTTGGCGTTTCGAGTTGCGGAGCCTGGGCTGGATCGCCGGAGCGGCCAGCCACTCGCCCACAGGAGAATCCGGAAAAGGTTATCAAAACGGATGCCCAGTGGCGACAGTCACTGACACCGAATCAGTACAATGTCACACGCCAAAAAGGGACAGAGCAACCGTTTAGCGGCAAATATTGGAATCAGAAGAAAGACGGGATTTACAAATGTGTTTGTTGCGGCCAACCGTTGTTCGATTCCAAGGCCAAGTTTCGATCGGGAACCGGTTGGCCCAGTTATTTTCAACCCATTTCAGATCAAGCCGTCCGAAATGTGGCAGATTACTCGGCGGGTATGGCTCGCACAGAAGTCACGTGCAGTCGATGTGACGCCCACCTCGGGCACGTCTTTAACGATGGCCCCGAGCCAACCGGATTGCGATTTTGCATGAACTCCGCGGCGCTCGATTTTACATCGCGCCAAAAGTCAGTTGAAGTCGGCTACGGACAACCGACCGCCGAGAAGCTACTTTCGGCAATCAGATCGGCGGCGGCTAAAAAATCGAAGGCAGACTTTCTGAAATGCACTTGCTGGCAACGACTGCCTCCATCAACCCAAAACAACCTACAACGGTCCACGCCAGCGTTTTTGAAACAGTCGTTAAGATCCATCAACATCGTGCCATCGGTTGACAAAAAAGAGTTGCCAGGATTTGAGTACAACGTGAACTTTCTCGGTCATATCGAAATTCAATACAAGGGCTCGGACGAGGTCATACGACTTCCGTACGGAGAGTTTGAGAATCGTTTCTACCTTGCCAGCCTGGTCAAGCAAGGGCGATTTCCAAAGAGCAAATGTAAGACGCAAGAAGCGTCCGGCAATCGATAGGATTCGAACAGCCTTCGTAATTGTTTAGCTGCAGGTCCTAATTGGACAGCGCGACAGGACAAAAAGGGTCACAGGGCACAAAGGGTCAGGAGCCGAATTTTCAATTCAGGCAAGTCTTTCGGACTTCCCGTCTTTCTGATGCAGGATTCAAGTCCAAGGGTTGTGCATATTTGCACGACTTGACCAAATTTCAAGCCAAACCTTCCGCAAACGGTTGACCGGTACTGATTCTGGTTTTAGAATCACTTCGTTAACTTAGGCAAGAAAATAGCTTTAGGCAAGACAATTAACTAGCTAGGAGATTCAACATGAGACAAATGGTACTAACAGCGGCCTTCGTAGCGGTGGCTGCTTATTTGGCTCCGGCGTGGTCCAACAAGCGAATGCAGGCTTGTTGACTGTTGTCGGGGACATAAATGCCCCTGTCATTCCCTTCAGCGGCCCCGCCGTAAATATCGTAGCTTTTTTGAAAATGTATTAGGCGGCGGAACAAGCGTGTTGATCTCCAGAGCAAGATTTCACTTCTCGTAACGCCTTCTCTAAATATTTACAATACCGCAGTAGAAAGTGCTGTGCAACACTCAATGCCAGCCTGCTAGGCGGCGTAGACTTGCTGCGGTGAACAGAAACTACAACAGTGCCTTCCAGAATCCCGACTGCGCTTCTGAATATGCTGCCGTATCAAGCTACTTGCAAGGAGGTGGTTCGGTGCTAATGGTTGTAGAGGCGTTTAACGCCGCTTCTAGTGCAGCTGTTACTTACAACAACTTTTTGACCGGAATTGGAAGCTCTATTCAGTTGATTGGTGATCGTAGCGCACCGGTAAATGAAACCATTGGTGGGCAATTTGGGGATTTGACAGTTGGTTCTTCTAAGGCTTTTCGGGCGGAACTCGCTTACGTCACAAGCGAAGGGAACACCGTCGTTGCAACTGAGTCTTTCGCCCCCGTCGTCCTCAACCACCTCCAACTTAATCTTATCCGACCATTAAGGTCAATGACATGTGGGTAGTCGCGTTGAACCGGCAATTAAGATCAAAAAACGATTCGCAACGAGGGACTTTTATTGTGACGGCTTTTTCGTTGATGCTCATGAGGTAGCCCTGATGGAAGCCAGCCAACACGATTCTGGCGTGGTTCGTTGTCGCGTCATTGCCTAGCTGGGGAACCAACCGGGGTGACGAAACGGGAGCCATTACGCTGGCGAAGTAATCGATAGCTTCAAGATCAGCGACGACGGGTCAACGAAACGGGAGTCGATTGACGGGTTTGTAGCCTAGAGAGTTACCGGGAACTTTCCCGAAACGAATCAGCGATTCCCGATTTCATTGCGTTCTAGCACGATTGTCTGCCCGTACAGGTGCTGGTGACTGTCCACGCAAGGTCAGAACTTGTCATGCCCGTGGGCTAATTGAAGCAGCAAACGATCAAGCTCGGAAAGAGTTTGGAAAGACCCGCCGCCAGGGAATGTTGATTGGTCGATAAAGCGACCAGCAACGACGCCCGCCCGAAAGGCGTTCACTGGTTGGGATACAAAATAAGAGCGATTCAAGCGTTGCACCGGAGAAGATGACTACCGTGTAACTGGTTCAATCGGCAGGAACGCCGGTCGTAATACCGCAATAAACGCCAACGCTTGCAAGAGACGTGTCAACAGTGTTTAGGCTGATCCGCACGAAGTGAACCGGGTTTTCATTGCAGAAACTGACGAATACCGTAGGTGCGTGCGTGTGCCTGCTGATGTTTGGATTGAGAGCCAAGATTGATTTCTAGTCCGGCCTTCGCAACCGACTGACGATCCATGTCGACCACTCTACCTGAGGTCAAACAGTAGATTCGAGAAGTCAAACCGACGAGGCAAATCTTCGACGCGACTTTCGGCCGGATTCCGGATGGAGGTGTTGCTTGGAGTGGAGCACTCGCATGAGTCGTCACCCGATGACCAGTCTTCGTCGGCGCACGATCATTATGATCTTCAGTTTCAGACGTGGACTTACGAGTCTAGCGCCCCAATCAATCTGGGACTGTTACAGCAGCTGCTGAATCACCTGCCCGGCACACTGCTCAAGGCTGGCGTGGCTTCGTCTACGGCACCGAGAAACGAAACAACCGCTTGTTCGAGAATAAGGGGTCAGAGCCAAATTGCCAAATCAGAAGTTTCCTTGGCCTTCCCCTCTGTTTCGGATGGTGGATTTACGCCCGAGGTGTTTGGCCGTGTTCTGAACCCAGTCACCCGTTCCAAAGGGTCGATTTCTCTCAATGAAAGCTTCACTGCATCGGCCTCTTCTTGGTCAGCACGTCGTTGACTCTTTGAATCCAACGTGGAAGTCGCTTGACAGGCCATGGAGCCAAGTCGATGACTGAGTTTCCGCCGATCCAATTCCAGAGACTTCCCCATCGCCAATCTTCAGCGCGCGAGAAACAATCTTCGCGGTTAACGCATTACGTTCGACATACCGACAAACGGTGTGGGAAAGTGTTCGTCGTCCCGAATTGGAAACCTCTTGTATCGCCCCCTGATAAACATGTGGCGTACCCAGTCGTCGTGTCGTGGGCGTGGTAGCGTAGCCTGTGAGTCATCGTGACCCAGCCCAAAAACGCCGACATCGTCTTGTTTTCCCTGGGCGGGAACACCATGTGCCAGTGATTCTTCATCCACTAGGTAGCGATCAAATCGACCGGAAACCGCACTAAGCCTTCAGCAACGATCCGCTCAAAAGCGTCGTCGACGCCATCGTTAAAGAAAATGTAGTGGCTCGCATTGCTACGATTCCACGCGTGATAGATGCCGCCGGCTACATCGGCACGGGTGGTGATAACGAGGCATCCCGACACCTGCTTGAAGACAATATGGTTGGCTGATTCTAGCCCCATTCCTCTGACCAAACAGCCAGTAAACCGCCCGTTTTGATTTTTTGGCTCCTGACCCGTTATTCTTGTTTGTTAAGAAGCGGCCTGCCGGCTGAGCCGGTCAAGCCAAAGTTGAATTCGATCTCGGTTTTTTAACGTCATGTGGTGACATCGGATCTCCTCGAACTGCGTAGTTGGGAAACCCACCAGCCTAAACCCGGACCCGTTCATAATGGTGCATCTGAGAAGCTTAATCTCCCGGACCAGATCCTGGTCCGGATAGACTTTGGCGAGTCTTGGGCCAACCCGGATATGGTTATTTCGAAGTCTTCCAAGCGGAAACAACTGGCGACGAACCCCCATTTGATCAGACCCTGCCACCAAGGAACATTAATTGACAGAATATCGAACTCAATTTGCACAACACAAGTTTTTTCAAATTTGGACAAGGGGCTGATTTGAAGTAAGACAGCCCTGGTTTTAGCTATTCCATAAAGGATCCGTTGCCATGAAAACTCTGTTGATTTTTTTCACAATTTCACTGGTGGTTGTAACTGGCGTATCGGCTCAGGAACAAACAATCGCGGATATTGAAAAGCAATATGACAAAGATTTATTGGTTCGGGTTGGAAAATCAGAAGCGGCCGAACGCCGAAAGCGCTTGATTTTTTCCTTGCTGAATGATTTGAATGGAACTAAATCGGGAATCATAGACACAATGGAGTTGGTCGAGGATCAAAAGAAAGAACTTGATGCAATCAGAAAAAGGTACTTGGACGAATTTACATTGCTCGCGCCTCTTAGCTCACGTCCGTCCGTAGAAGAAATTGCAGATAGGCGCAAGCGAGAAAACATGCTCAAAGAGACATTTGTACGGGAGGTGGAAGATTGCCTGGTTTCTTCGCAAATTGATTCGTTGACGGAGAGTAGATTGGTTGACAAAGGTCTACCTCGCTTGCTTACGGACTCATCGTTAGTTGAAGTCTTGAGGATTCGACCCGATCAAAAGACACGAATCTCAGAATCGGCAGACAGAATCGCTAAAAAAATCGCTCAATTTTCTTCAGAGATTCGAGAAGAATCTTGCCAAACAATTCTTGCCGAGCTCACAGACGAACAGAGAAAAAATCTCTACAAACTATATGAAAAAGACATATTGAATCAGTACTTTCGTACAAGGCAATTGGAATTGCTCTTTAGAGACTATTAATATTTTCAGTTGGAGGCACCGACGAGACCCGTCGATATTGATGTCTTGATTAAGGAATAGAGCTAATCCAGCGATCAGTTGCAGCAAATCTTTGTAACCAGATATTCTTCGAAATCCCCTCTAAACTTCCGTTAATACGAATGTCAGCCAGCGACTTGTCTGGTATGACTATGCGCGGAAGCGTTTCACACGTCCGAGCTTTCTCCGTGTTGCGAAATGAGATTTCGATTGCGTTGGAGGGTGTTGGGAGGGCACCGGATTTCCTGCAAAGGCAAAATAAACTGAGACAGTGCGGACCGGACTGGATCTGCAAAAACGATTTTCCGGAAGTGCCTGCTTTTTCTGAGAATGAGAAGCCGCAATAGACGCGAACCTTCTGGATCAAGTCATCTCTCACTTGCTGCAACGTTTCTCTCCTTACGTTTTAGTCGAACCATGCGAATTTTGGTCCTCAATTCGAACGCTCGTTATTGCTGATTGCGATGCAATTCCATTTGACCCTGTCGTCAATCCGGAATCGCTGATCCGCGAACCAGTCCATCTTTGTTGGCTTTCCCAGAGCTTCTGTCGCTACCGGTGCGTTCGATTCAGGACCAGTGGCGACTGATCTTCCCTGCGCCCCGAGATTCGCATGTCCCGAACGCAACCCATTCGAAAACCAGAAAAACTAAGGTACGAACTCAACAAGCACCGCCGTTTGTCGCGTGCCATCAATTCGCGGATTTTCCAATCGGCTGGCAAGTTGTATTTGGTATCGCACGCGCCGGTGCTGTCCGCGCTGGAAGAACCGTTGGCAAGTCTTAAGCTTGAATCATTCGTCAACGGCGACCATGGCCGTTGCGAAGATTGCTTTTGCCGGCACGTCCGATAGCCAATTGACATTGGGCGCGTTAAATGAAATCAGTCAAAGTCTTGAGCAGTGGCGCAGCTATCTGGCCCACAATTCTGGTAACAAGTCCCTGAATCAGGAACGTACCGAAGTCGGCCTGCTGCGCGAACGAGTCGATCTGTGTTACCGGTTGCTCGGTGGTTCTCAAGCTGCATTTTCGTTTGTTCTGTCGGCGACACAGCAAGACGAATTCGACCACCTCACCGGTTCGAAGTGCCGGTATTCGGCATTCGAACAACACCTGGGCAGGCTTATTTACTGGTTTTCCGGGCGCCGCGCTGCCGAACGATTTTTCCACGTGTTGTCCAACACCGTCTTTTATGACGAGGAAAAAATTGTTCGGATCGACAACGCGATCGACTGGCTCAACGCGATCCGTCGCCGCACGAAAAGCGAGCGTGATTGGCTGTTGTTATACGAGATCCGCACCAACGTGGCTTTTCAGAGTTTGATCAAATGGATCCGGGAAAAGCCCTTTCCGTGGGAAAACGCGAAAGGCAACCTTGTCGAGAAACTGCAACAGTACATCAAAAACCTGGAGGGGACTCGTGGCCGTATTTGCGATTTCGTCGACCACTTTTTCCCGACGACGATGGCCGCCTGGGCGATCTGTGATCGCGGAACCGAGCATTTGCCGCTGCCGGTGATTACCGTTGATCACTATGCCCTGAACCGGGAATGGCTGACGGAATCCGCGCGCAACTACGTTTCCGTTTCGGGTCGCCCAGGTTATGACAAACTGCTACGGCTGGTTAACGAGGTTGAAGCAACGGGACTGTTCGACGAAAAAATCGCAGCGTTGGCATTACTGGATCGTGGCTGGTCGACCCATGACGTGAAATTCCTGCAGGCCGCCATCGATCCGGCTCGGATTGGATCCGACGTCCAAGCGGCGCAACTTCGGCAACTGGTTGGGCTGTATCGTCAAGCAATGGGTTCGCCAGAAGACAAAAGAATTTCCTGTTTGGCCAATTTTACTTGCACACAGCAGCGAGTCGAAGTGCTGTTGGTTTTTTTTCAATGGCTGACTCGTTTTCCAGCGACAACATTCACACCTTGTTTGCGCCGAATTATTCAAGGCCTGATTGGGGAACTTATTCTTGCTTTTGATTGCACGATCTTTCGTCCAGCCATCGAGAGGCGTCTCCGTCAGTGGTCCAACCTTAAAATTCCCTCACGCACCGTTATTGACCAAGAGTCTGATTGGCCGGCTGATTCCCGGCGATGGCTGCGTCGCTTAAGTCACTACCGACAGCTGGCCGGCGAGGAGACTCAGATCCCCAAATCGCTGCGGCGTCCGTTCGCGTTAAACGAAAAACGCGCCAGTGAAATCGCATTTCTCCAGTCGCGCGCTCAATCCGGTCAGATTACCGCCTCGCAACAGGCTCGCTTCGATTACTTGACTGCCCGACAGGACGAATCTTCAGCCGCGGTTCCTGCACTCCGCGCTACGCGAGAATCCTGCCTGCTGGCGGGTTTGGAGGCGTTTCGTAAGGTTTTTCATGAGGCAGCTAGAGAGATCTGGTATCGCCACACCGGCTGCGATATCCAAGGTTGGTCCCCGTCACGCCACATCACGATGGCTCGTTGGGTCGCACAAATGTCGGCGCGAGAGCAAAAGCTCCTGCGGCAAATCGTGGCAAGTTGGCAACAGCAGGCAGCTGAAAACTACAAAATTCACCTGTCTTTTAATCAGAAATGGATCCGTAAAGCACGCCAGAGGAAGATTGATGTCGATCGCTGGCTGTGCCCAGAACCGTACACTCACACCATTGCCGGACAAACCGTTACGCTGCGTGTGGTCGACAACCCGATTGAAATTTTCTTCATGGGAACCTATTTCAACACGTGTCTCAGCCCCGGGGGTTGTAATGAAATGTCGGTGCTCGCTAACGCCGCCCACGCCAACAAGCAAGTCGTATATGCCTATGCAAAAGACGAGACCGTGATCGGACGTCAGTTGATCGCGATCAACAAAGAGTTCCAACTGGTTGGTTATCACAACTACGTGAATTGCGAAGGCGTTCTCAAGGCCGACTACGAGGAAATCGTCCGCCATTTTGCCCGCTTCGCAGGTCAGATCGCGATGGCCGCCAACATCCAGCTCCCAACCGATGACCAGGTCGCTACGGTGGAAAATCTGGGCGGCCATTTCTGGTACGACGATGGCATTCACCCGTGGCACAACGCAATTAACGAGCCGCGGTTACCGATGGACGCCGCGGAAGCAGGGCAACTGGTCTCCCAAAATGGCACGCTGCAGTAGCGTTTTTTCAAAGGGTTCTTGCTTGACCCTCACATCGGCTGTCAGCAGGCTGGAAGCCTTCCCGGGCCGATGACATTGAGCTCTAACTAACCCGGTCGGAACATGATGTAGCAACAGGTGGTGATGACAACCACGCCAATCAGGTTCAGCATAAAACCTTCCCGCGCCATCTCACGAACGGTGAATCGCTGTGAACCAAAAATGATCGCGTTGGGTCCGGTGGCCACTGGCAGCATAAACGCAAAACTGGCGCTGATCGCTGCAGGAATCATAATCAAGCGCGGGTCGATCTCGGCCCCGATCGCAGCCGCCGCGAGAATGGGCATCAGCAACGTTGTGGTGGCGGTATTGCTGGTGACCTCGGTAAGGAACGTCACCGCGAGGCAAATGATCCCTATCATGAAAATCATCGGCAGCATGCCAAGTCGGGAAAGTTGTGCTCCCAGCAAGCCACTCAGTCCGGACTGCGTAAAGGCGCTGGCGATGCAGACGCCGCTGGCAAACAGAATCAGAATCCCCCAGGGAATTCGTTTGGCGGATTCCCAATCCAAAAGTTTTTCGCCTTTTCCATTGGGAACCAGGAACATTGCCACAACACCGAGAAGCGCGACGCTGGCATCGTTGGCGTTATGGGGAATGCCCAGATCCGCCAGGATTCCGCTCCAACCGTCAAAAGGCTGTTTTCGGGTGATCCACAGACCGGCCGTCACCGCAAACACGGTCAACGTCCGAATTTCCTCGATTCTCCAGGCGCCAACCTCGGGAAGCTTGATCGGTTCGATCTTGGCAAGTCCTCGGGTCAGCCAGATACCTACCACCGGCAGCATCAATATCACGATGGGCAGTGACCATTGCATCCATTGCACGAATGTGGGTTCCAGCCCGGTCGTTTCTTTGTAAACGTTGATGAAGATCAGGTTGGGAGGGGTGCCGATGGGAGTCCCGATTCCGCCGACGCTGGCAGCATAAGCGACGCCCAACAGCAATGCGACTTGTAAGCGGCGACAGGTGGTCTGTTGGACAACGGCCATCACAATCGGTAGCAGCATCAAGCATGTTGCCGAGTTGGAAATCCACATGCTCAAGACCGCGGAGGCAGCCATGAAGCCAAACACCAAGGTCCTGGGGTTTTTGCTGCCAAACAAATTGACCATGTTCAAAGCGATTCGGCGATGGGCTCCGCTGCGTTCCACACCGGCCGACAACATAAAGCCGCCCAGCATTAACAGGATCAAAGGATCGCCAAACGCTTGAGCTACACCTTGTTTGGGATCCAATACGCCAACCAATGGAAACACGGCCAGCGGTATCAGCGAACTGGCCGGAATCGGAATGGGTTCGGTAATCCACCAAAAAGCGACCCAGGTTGTGGTGCCCACCGTCCAGGCGATCGCATCCGAAAGACCAACCGATGACATGAGCAAGCCGATAGCGATACCGAGGGTCGGACCGGCAATGATACTCCAGATTTTGCTCATGGCGTGTCCCGGTGGGGAATTCCAACGCGGTTTCTGAAATCACATTGTAACCCGACCAAGTCCACGGCAGAACTCAGCGGCGCGGGCCCAACAAGGCTTTACGCGAATTCCGGAGAGATAGGGAATTCGATTGCCGAATGCGTGACGGGTTTGGACTCCTTGTAGGAACCGAAGGCGTCGTCGGTATTCGCTCTGGGCGTCGCAATCGAGCGTTCAAAATATGACGATCGCGTTGCGCTTCTGGGATTTTAAGTCGCAACGCATGCCGGTTTTCACTCTTCGCTCGCCTGCGAACTTTTTACCAGTTCGATCAATCGCTGTTGCACTGTTGCTGGGAACGCTTCGTTCTCGGCACTCCAAAAATTGATCGTACCCGGTTGGTTGCCGACCTTGATTGGAATATGAAAACTTGAATTGGCTACCGAGCTCATGAATTCGATGTCGGGTGCGGCGACTGTTTTCAAGTTGCCAAAAGCGACTGGCTGATCGCGGGACGAGATTTCGAAGAGCTGGCATCCATCCGCGTCTGTAGAAACGCCCTCGGACTGACAGGCTGCTTCGAAGGTATCTATTTGTGCGACGCGCTTCACCGTCAGTTTGCCGCCGGCAACGACCGTCCAACAGACCCGGTCAATTTGCGGGAACGATTGTCGCAGTCGCAACCCAAATTGCTCCATGTTTTCGCGAGATTTCAGACTTTCACGCGCTGCACGTTTCAATTCTGCACCCAATGACATCGGTTGTTTCGATAACGTCTGCATCAATGTGGCGGTCCGATTTCGGTTTTCCGGATTCGTCAAATCCTGATCGGCTAACGCCATGTCGAAATACCCGATCATCATTTCATCCCAAGTTTGATCACCCCAACCGACGGTCTTGTGCGGGTCAGGATTGGAAAAATTACCTTCCGAGTTGTCAAAATGGGCGACGCATTTCAGGATCGTGCCGGCTGGCATCCGTTTATGACTGGCAAGTTCATACCCGTTCTGCCAGTTGAAATCGTAGTTTGGCACATCGAGCAGAATTTCTTCTTCGCCGTCCGGGTAGGTGACGACGTACCGAAACGATTTTCCTCGCAGGTGCATATGGGGAAACAGGGAAAGCAGTAACGCATCTTTTCGAAAGCGATATCTCGCCGTGACTTCATGGTTTTCGGCGTGAGGTGGAATGCGAAATTTCTGATTGCTGGCTTCTTGTGTCGCGACCGATTTCCGAACCGTGGATGGATCGGCAAACTTGAAACCAACGGAGCTGATGTCGGTCTGGGCCGTTCCGTTGGGCGTGTAATGCATTTGGAAAACCAGTTTCGATCCGGCCGGAATCAATTTGGCATATCCGTCTGGCAGTATTAACGGCGGGGCACCGGGTGCTGTGGCGGTAATCCATTCTGAGTCGAGTTGACCATGACGCTGTATTTGGTCTTGATCCTGAATTGCCACGACGATGTGATGCACGACGGCCCGATTGCCGATGCGGCATTCTGCTGCCTGAATCCATTTGTCCTCTTCAAAACCCGGGTCCACGATAAAATGCTGGTAAGGAACGACTCCAGTAGCAGGAACCGAGTAAGGGATCTTGGCCATGGGTATGACAATATCCGGCTGTCCGATTTGCCATCCTTCGACGAATTCTCTTGGCTGGGGTAGATCTTCTGGATCGCCTTGGGGGGCGCCCGACTTGACCCATTCGTCAATTAAATTCAATTCGGCTTTCGTCAGGCTCGAATCGTTTTTGAATTGTCCGTGCTCAGGACTCGCGTGCCACGGCGGCATACGGCGTTCGTGCGTCACCTCGCGAATCATCTCGGCCCAACCGACAACTTCTTCATAGTCGTTCATGCTAAAGGGAGCGACCTCGCCGGTCCGATGACATTGAACGCAGCGATCCTGCAGTATCCGGCTGATTTGGTTGGAGTACGTTACGTCGCTGGAATCTTTGGCGTTCATGATGCGACCGATGATACAGCCGACCGCGTCTGTCTTACTGACTGCGGGAGTTCGCTGATTGCCAATTGCGACCAGCGCGTCCGCCAGAAAGTTTTTCTCCGATCGGGGACGTTGTCGGCCATAGGAATACTGGTCATCGATGGCACCGCGGTAGCGAAGATTGCCGTTTTTGTCGAAGAGGAAGATCTCTGGCGTTCGGGTGGCTCCAAAAGTATCCGCGACTTTGTTCCCCGCGTCCTTCAACAATGGAAATTGGAGACCTGTTTCCTTTGCAAATTTCTCGATTTCCTGCAGTGAATCATGGCGATTGGAATTGATTCCGATCCAGGCCACGTTTTGATCGGCGAATTTCTTGGAAATTTGGTCTAATCGTGAAGCATAAAGTCGAACCAGTGGGCATTCCACGCCAAAAAAGAAAACCAGGGTGGGGCGATTCTGAAATTCGTTCGAGCGATAGGATTTGCCGCGGAAATCTGCCAGATCGAAATCGGGTAGCGAATCTCCAATTTCCAAGGTCGTTTCGTGAAAAATCGCGGCTTGGAGCGTCGTCAATCCTGTCAGGTTGGCACAAAAAAACACTGACGCAGCAAGCCAAATACGGGCGAATATCATGATCTTCTTCTTTTCGGCAAAAATTTTGCGGTTGGGGAGAGTTACCCTTCACGGTGGCGGGGTGTTTCAAAAGCGATACTGAAGATGGGGTCTTGGCTGGTCATTGCCAGCTGCGGGAGTTCTTCTGTTAACCCGCGTACTCGATCGAATTTTTCGACCGGAACCTCGGTTTCCAGCAACAGGGATACCCCAACCGCAGCGTGGGTGTAGATTGTATAATTCGGTTACATCGACAACTACTTCGAGTTTAGTGGAAATCGGATGATCTCAAGAACCCCTTTTTCAAGAACCCTGTTTATTCCAATGATGTTGAACCTTGGCATCTATTGTGGGGCGTTTGTTGACGACAACGTACCGGTATTGCCCAAGGATAATTTGCCGCCTGATATCCGTATTGATCGAATTCCTGCCGGTTTTGAAGCCCTTCCCGTTGCCCCGGAGAATAACCCGACGACGATGGAGAAGGCCAAACTAGGACGACGGCTGTTCTTTGATCCTATTCTGTCGACCGACGGCACGACCTCTTGTGCCAGTTGCCATCAGCCCGAGCATGGATTTGCCAGTCCCGACGGTTTGGCGATCGGAATCAAAGGGCAGAAGGGCCGACGGAATGCGCCGACTGTACTGAATCGGGGATATGGAACCAGTTTTTCCTGGGATGGGCGTGACGATTCTCTCGAAGCCCAATCACTCGGACCCTTGACCAGTGAAACTGAATTGGGAGGAGACGTCAAAGCGGTCCTCGGCAAACTTCGGTCTGACCCATCGTACGTGCAGCAGTTTGCAGACGTTTTTGGGAAAAGTCGCACCGAAGATGCGGAGTCGTCGATCACTCAGGAGAATCTCACGTTTGCATTGGCCTGTTTTGAAAGGACGCTGGTCTCGGGAGATTCGGCGGTCGATCGTTTTCGTGCTTCCGACTACGAATCACTTTCAAAATCGGCACGGCAAGGAATGTGGATTTTTGAGAGTCGCGGCGGTTGTTGGAAGTGTCATTCCGGCGCCAGCTTTGCCGACGAAGGATTTCATAACACGGGAGTCGGATTTGGCCAACCGACCAGGGACGAGGGACGGTTTGAGTTCACGAAGGACCCGCAGGACAAATTCAAATTCAAAACGCCGACCCTGCGAGATGTTGAATTAACCGCACCGTACATGCACGACGGCAGCCTGAAAACGCTCCGAGAGGTTGTCGAATTCTACAACAAGGGTGGAAGCCCGGAGGATCCTGAACTGGACAAGGATATGAAGCCGCTCCAACTCACCGAACTAGAGATCGGCTTCCTGGTAGACTTCCTGAAAGCATTAACTGGCGACGGTGTTCCGCTGGAAGTTCGTAACTAGGGTTCGAGTCATGGCGGAAACGAAGAAGATCCAGGGCGTCACCTTGCAGCTTTCCGAGCCGCACGATATTTCGACGCAGTGGATCGGTCAACAGGAAATACTGAAGCAGGTTCTCGCTTGTTGGATCGTCGTTGATGAGGCGGATTTACCGCTGACGCCACGTTTGGTAGGGCCGCCAGGGATTGGCAAAACCGCTTTGGCAATGGCCGCTGCGCATCAACGAGAGCAAGAACTTTTCATCTATCAGTGTACCGCTGACACCCGGCCCGAGGACTTGCTGGTCACACCGGTTTTGGCCCAGAGCGGCAAGATTGCCTACCACGCATCGCCGCTGGTAACGGCGATGATCCGCGGCGGCGTTTGCATCCTGGATGAAGGCAACCGGATGAATGAAAAATCGTGGGCCTCGTTGGCACCTCTGTTGGATCATCGCAGGTACGTCGAGTCGATTATAGCGGGCATCAGTATCGAGGCCCATCCGGATTTTCGCTGCGCCGTGACGATGAACCAGGACGAATCGACGTTTGAGATTCCGGATTACATTCTCAGTCGACTACAGCCGACACTCACGCTCAAATTTCCTTCCCGCGCGGACGAGAAACATATCCTGCAATATCACCTTCCATTTTGTGGCGATGATATGCTGGCCATGACCGTTGAGTTTCTGCAAAAATCCCATGAACTTAAGCTCGATTTTTCGCCCCGGGACGGGATTAACCTGTTGCGTTATGCCATGAAACGAATCAAACAAGATGAGGAACACCCGCTGGCAACGGATGTTGCCTGGCGGGAGGCGCTAGAAAAATGCCTGGGCGAAGAGGCATTGGATTTGCACTCACTTGCCGAACAAAGGCAGCGCACGTTGGGAGGGCAGATTTTACCAATGGGATTCGGCGATTTTTTCTTTGCTCCCGAGGATCCACTTCACCCTGACCTCGGTCTCGATCAGGGTGAAGACGAAGATGACGACGAGGTATAACCGTGATCGATCCACTGCTGGAAATCGGTCCCCATGTGACGGCGCTTCCGGTGGTTCATGGTAGCGGCGATTTTGCGTGGGAAATTCGTCGTTCAATGTTGGCTCACGAGTTTGATTGCCTGGCCGTTCCGTTGCCCGGTTCGTTTCAATCGGCGGTCGAGTCGGCAATCCTGCACTTGCCGACACCCAGCATTGTCGTCCAGCGTGATCGCCCCATCTTTCAAACTCAATGGCAACCCGGGGATTCACCAGATTGGGAACCCGCTGCCGACGACGAGGATGGAGATGAGAGTGAAGATGAAGATCAAGATGAACTCCGCTTGGGGGCAAGTTTTGTTCCCATCGATCCGTGTCAGCCCGTGATCGCAGCGATCCGAACGGCGATGGGGGATCGTTTGCCGCGTCGCTTTATCGATCTTGAGACCAGTCGCTATCGGCCCCATTCCCGCGTGATGCCGGATGCTTACGCTTTGAAGCAGCTGCCGATCCAGCGATTTGCGGCGGCGGTGTTGCCACACATTGAACCGGCCCGCCAGCCTCAATGGCAGCTGCGTGTTCGTTATATGGCTTGGCAGCTCAAACAGCTTTCGATTGACTTCAAAAAGATCTTGTTTGTTCCCAGCATTCTCGATTGGCCGTGGATTCGTGAGGCGTTTCTCGATCGCCAGCTTAAATGTCCTGACAATGAACCCACGCAAGACGTCGAACACTTTCAGGTCGATTCCAACTCGCTCTATTTCCTGATGGGAGAATTGCCGTTTATCACCGATCTCTACGAGACGGCACGCAGCGAACTGGAAGACGATGCGAATTTGTCGATTGACGGTGTCAAGGACTTGTTGATTGCATCCCGCGAGACGTACCGCCAGGAATACCAGAGTCGAGCCCGAAAGATCACTCCCAAATTGCTAGCGCAATGCCTGAAGTACATTCGAAATCTGACTCTGATCGATCATTGTTTTACGCCGCAGTTGACGACGATTGTGACGGCTGCCCAACAAGTGGCGGGAGATGGGTATGCGTTGCATGTTTTGGAGCAGGCCAAGCAATACCGTTTTGATCAGGATCTCGGGCTGCCCCAGGTCCGGATGTCGCTCAATCAGATCGGATTGCCGGATGACGAGATTGTTGAGAGTGCCAATCGATTGCCGGGTCCACCGCTTACATGGTGTCACCTGGAGTTGATTCCCAGGCCGGATGCTCAGCGGCGAGAGGATTGGAAACAAAAATGGAATCCGTTTTCGCAATGCAGTTGGCCACCCGAGGATGAGAAAATCGAGAATTTCCGCCGAACGGTGTTTGATCGGGCGAGGGAAATCATGGGGGCGGACCTGGCCCAAACCGAAAAATTCACTACCAGCATTAAAGACGGAATCGACATTCGCGAAACCGTGCGACACTGGTACGACAACGAAATTCACGTCAAAGTATTGCCGCCGACCCAGGGAAAACTGGATGCCGCCGTCATGCTGTTTGATACACCGGCCGATCCACGTGGCTATCCCTGGCGGACAACCTGGTTCGCTGAGCATCAGAACGAATCGACGTTGGCCTTTTTTGCAACCGACTTCAGCGAAACACCAGTCGGACCGGGGATTTGCCTGGCGAACTATGGAGGAGCCCTATTCTTGTTTCCGCCGGTCAGCATCCATGACATCTGGCAGGATCGGCGGCTGGATTTTGTGACCACGTTGGAGGAGAGAATTCTCGCGGCGGCCTGTCTGCACAGTCAATGTCCACACATCGCGTTGCTCAGTCCGGCACCGCCGGGGCCAGCCTGGCGGCAATTGGCCCGAATGTTCAAAAAGACGTGGGTGCATCTGCCGCTCTCTCGATTTAGCGATTCGACCGTTCAGCAGATGCGGATGGTCCATGTACTTAACGGCAAAGACGTTCGGAGCTATGCTGCGGACTTCATTCGGAAGTCATAACTTTAAAACAAGCTTGGTTGGGGATGGAATGGATAAACTTGAACTTTTTCACAGTCTGGTGAATCTGGCGGCGGCAGATAAACGGTTCACCGAGCAGGAAATCGGGTTTCTCGTCGAACGCGCCAACCGCTGGGGGATTCCCGATGATGAGTTCGAAACGGCGATGGCTGGAATTTCAACCGGTCAAATTCAGGTCAATATTCCCGAAAGTCACGAAGATCGGGTGGCCATGATGAAGGAAATGCTCCGCCTGGTTGCGGTCGATGGCGAATTGGCCGAAATGGAAAAAAGAATTTGT
Source organism: Pirellulaceae bacterium (assembly GCA_942492215.1). Taxonomy (GTDB): domain Bacteria; phylum Planctomycetota; class Planctomycetia; order Pirellulales; family Pirellulaceae; genus Mariniblastus. The sequence goes on along the minus strand of CALODY010000018.1, from coordinate 279,069 downwards.
GCCCAGGCATCGGGCCGCATGGACTTCACCAGTCAACAGTTTAATCAAATCCTTGACGAAGTGATCTCGGAGGTTAGGTGACCCGCGCGGCGACCGATCAGCCGCAAAAGTTCCGACACGCTGAGGGTTGTCACGTTGTGCTAGCGCCTCAACGGACGTCGAAGTTGCTCGGATAAATACTGGTCTCCTTTTCCTTCCATGGTGACTGACCGCATCGCCTCACGAGCCAGGTAACGGTCGATCATCTGCCGCTTGCCGCGTATCTTTTTCGAAAAATCGGCATCATCAAAATGCTCAGCTGCCAGGTCATTGACATGTGCGATGGCTTTGAGGTCCTCAAACGGAATTCGGTTGTCAAGCAAACCGTTTTGGTAAGCGAATTTGTCTGAGAAACCGGGCAACAACACTTGCCACGAATCCTGGATTCGTTTGGGTGAAAGCTGGTTGACGTGATCTTTAATGTTCGTCGTACAATTGTTCGTCAGGGTGTTATAAAACTCCGGTTCTGAGTTCAGTCGATTCATGCGTTTGGCGATACTGGCGAATAGTTGCTGGCACTGAATGGGCGTTGCGACGGTTGGATACACGTAAACATCAAATTCACGAATTTTGGTTCGCACCCGAATCAGGTCGCGCTCTTCTCCCATCACATAAATGATCTCGTACCTTCTCCCCATTCCGCCCAGGGAGCTGAAACTCTCGCCAATTTCCTTGCGAACTTCCACCGAGACTGCCAGATAGGTTCCATCATCGAGTCCGAAACTTAACATTGTGTGTGCCAGTATTGGTGTTTCCTTGAAGGGAACGACAATGAAATCAACCGATTGAATTTGGGAAAGATCAATCGTTCGATCCTGGTAGTTGACGACGAAATCGTCGGAGGTGACGTAGCTGCAATCACGCACGTTTCGGAGTGTGAATTGTGAACCGTTCATCTCCACGAACGGCATTCTGGATTGTTCTGGTCTCCATTCTCGCTCATTCGAGGGTCGCATTCGATCTTGCAGTCCGTTGACGTGGAGTCGTTTGCAACCCGTTGTGGCGATAATGGCAAGCGCACAAACCAACCAACATCGAATTGCGCCTGGGGCGCGAATCACTCGTCGAGCGGGTTTTGAATACAAAAATGCCATCTTGGCCAATAACGGAGGCTGAAGAAAATCGAGTTTTTTTAGCGATTGGCTGGGTCAGTGGCAATATCTGTTGTGATAGCAGGTCTTACTTGCTCTCGATGTTGATGTTCTTAACGCCTTGGGCTTCGGCCCATTTGTCGGAGATTCGATACAAGATCTTCCCGGCGACCATTTGTTTTCGGGAATTCGGTGTTTGTGCGAAGGATAATCGAGCGTCCGAGCGAGGTGATCCTTCGACAACGAGAATATCAGAGGCTTCGTTGTAGCTCACACGGTTGGCGATTGCTTCGAAGGAGTTACTGACGATGTGAGCGTTTCCCGTCGCGATCAGCTCCTTGGTTGGTTTTTTGGCATTTCGCGGTGACCATTCCGCCAATTGGAGTTGATCGCAGGTGATTTTGACGCTTTCATCCGGAAGCTGCTGCAACAGATCTGGATCAGGGATTTCGTCAAACGACTTGATCGGCGCATAGAGTGTCCGAACGTTCCCACGAATGATCAGTTCTTTTTGATTCACATCTGCGCTGGCCAAACCATCAAAATTGACTCGCACGAGAGTCAATACCTCCGCGTTCTTGGTCGTATCGTCTTGTAATTCGGAACGGGCAGAATTGGAGGGCAATAGCTCAACCTGACCTTTCCGGTACTGCAGGATGACGCCCGGGCCCTTCGCGTTGAATGTACCGCTGCCGGAATCCATCGTCGCCTGTGAAACTCTGAGCTCCTGTTTTTCGATCAAACTACCGTCCGCATCAAGCGTCTGGTTGGCAATCACGGCTGGTCGGGGACTTGAAACAATCGGAGGATCTTGGCTGGCCTTGGCCAGTTGAAACACCCGTTCCTCATTGGGCAATCGATCGACAATCACCAATTCGGTAATCTCGACATCGTCCATGGTTTGGTCGGACTCAAGATTTTGAAAGTCGACCGGTTTTGAGAGTTTGAGGCTGAGCCCTTCGCTGGATGAATTAGTGAGGGTACCCTGAGCTTTTTGATTTTTGCCCTGAGAGCTCATTTCGACATCGTTTTCGAAATAGATATTGGACCCGTCAAAGATCATACCCCCCAGCCAGGAAACCGAAACTTTATCGAAATTGAATTGGCCGAACGCAGGGTCGGAGGGGGGCTGGTCGAGATTGGGTTTCTGCAAGGTTGGGTCATTCTCGATGTAAATTCTTCCGACGCCTTCCACCCATAGTTTATTGGCCTGTTGATCGAGGTGGATATTTTGTCCCTGCAATTGAAGGCTCTTCGCATTTACCGAAGCCAGCTGTTGTGGCGTACCTGCCACCAGCATTCGCAGCATATTTTCGGTTTGCGGGATCAAGCGCAGCGAGTCGCCTTTAATAACCACTGGCCCCTGTACGCTGTCGGGCGGGGAGATCTCCTGGATGAGAATATTTCCCTGTACCAGTAGATTACGAACGCTGGTTTTATCCTGTTCGTTAGCCAGTTTGACTTCGACCCGGTCACCTTCAAACGCGAACTTTTTCTTCGGGCGGGGGACTTCTTCGTCAAAGCGGACTTGAGCCAGTCGACGGTCTCGACGGATGGGCTGGAAGGCCGGCTCGTTTGCCGCGGCATTGCTGGTTTCGGCCCAACGATCCGGTTGTGGCACGTTTTGTGGGAATTCATAGCTTGGTCGGAAGGAAATCGCCGTGTTGGCCGCTCCTGCGGCCAATTGGTATCGCGATTCGAGGGGATTGAGGCGGCGCGATTGAAGTTTTGTTGGGTTTTGCTCCCAAACTGCAACCAGCCGCTCGGTCTTTCCGTCAAGCTGCGGAGAGGTAATTTGAACATTGGATTTTGCGACGAGTCTTTTCGGTTGGTAATCCCAGCTTTTCTTGGTTTTGCCATCGCCTTCAGATTTAACCACCTGGATTTGATTCAACCATAAATCCAATCGGCCAGCCTCGACGTGGGTGTCGCCATCAAAGCGGATCTTGGTACCACCCAACAGGGAAATGATCTTTTCAGATCCTTTGGGGCGTACAGCGAGCTCACCTTGCCATTGCAGGAAGAATTCCTTTTGATTCTCCGAAGCAACCTGCAGCATCTTTCCTGGGCCGAGTGCATCGACGGCCCCCAATGATCCATCTTCCATCAACTGGTACGTGATTCTTTCGGCAACCAGGTGGTAGTCAGGACTGACGATGACGACCGGTTCCTTGAAATCCTGGCTTTGTTCGGCAACCATTCGTTGGAGGGTTGCGTTGTAACGGATCGTCCCACTTTCAACTTTCGCGGCCCGCTGCGGCGAGAAAATAATGGCCGGAGTTCCAATGGCGACAATTTGATGAAGCGTCAGGTCGCTGAATTCTTCCCCGGCGTTTTTGCCGCGTGCAATTGGGGGCGGCGTTTTGGATGATCGCTGCTTCCGGAAGAAAATCTCCAGTTGGCTACAGCGAATATTGTCTCGGTATTCATTTTCCATTTGGACAACGACATTTTCCCGAAGTGTCGCCGTCTTTGTTTCCAGGTCAAATACGAAAGGTCCATCACAGTTTACGACGATCGGACCGTCCATTTTTGAGGTGCTTAAGCCGGAATTGTCATTAGCCGAAACATTCGCTGCGACGGAATTTCCCGTTGAATCCGAGACCAAACTGTTTGTGGTGGCGGGCTCAAAACGCATCTGATCGAGATAGGCTAACTCGATTCGTTTGACGCCACGAATGCTGGAGAAATCACCCGTGATCTCATTAACATTGGAATCATGCGCAAGTTCGATCGAGAGGTTTCGGCCGCTTCCCCGGTTGCGACCATAAGCAAATTGGACTTGTTCGATCGTGAAAACCCTTTGCTTCTCGATCTGCACGTTGCTTGTCGTGATGCTCAGCCCATCCTCTGACGTCGCGCTGGTTGGCGGACGAAAAATCTCCACCTGTCCTTCCAATTGAGCGAAATCCAGTTTGGCTTTGCCGGCAAACGCTTCGGCAATCGGGCGGTCAAATTTAAGTCGTGCCCGCCGAACGCAACGCAGCACGGTGATGGGATCGTTGGGTTGATCATCTGTTTTCTCGCTGGCGACGCCGGCGGCAACCAAGGTGAAAGGAAAGACGTCAATGAATTTGCCACTCGCTCGCTCAAAGTTCTGGAACAGAATGGTGCCCTGTGGGGTCAGCAGCGTCTTGCAGTCACCGTGTTCCCAAGCGTCACTGGGAAGCAAACGAGTCAGTTCGGATTTATCAAAATGGGAAGAGGGTGGGTTCACATTGGGCGCCACAATGCGCCGCTTAATGACATTTCGAGGCCCTTCAAGGATAGGTACCAGGAATTTGGCATAGACCGCATATAGCGCAATCATGGCTGCCAGTGACATCAGGTACAGCGCGAACGAGTTCAACGTTAACCGTTTCGATCGCGTGGGTTGGGCTGATTGCGACAATCTTGAATTCCTTTTCCTTGTCACCATTTTGGCAAGCAGTGCCAGTTGGTTTTGATCATTCGCTTGACCATGGCGCTCTCATCCGTCAGCCGTCCTGATACGATTTCACAATTTCTGACCAGCGATTCTGGCTCTTCAGAATCGTCTCGATCAATTCGCGAACGGCTCCGTTGCCACCCACGCATTTTGTGGTGAAATGGGCAATCGTTCTCACTTCGGAAGCTCCGTCTGCGACGGAGGCGGCTAGACCGACATGCTGCATCAAACGCAGGTCGGACAGATCATCGCCGATAAAACAGGCCGCTTCCGGCTCAAGTCCCAGCTCTTCGATTACCTTGAGGCCAACTTGCAGTTTGTCCTCGGATCCCTGGCGAATGATATCAACGCCCAACTCTGCCATTCTCAGTTTGACGATGTGCGAAGATCTCGCAGTTACGATTCCAAAATGGTGACCTGTTCGCTGCCAGGCCTTGATGCCCAATCCGTCTCGAACGTGGAATTTCTTGGTTTCGATACCCTGGTTGTCAAATTCAATCCCGCCATCGGTAAATACGCCATCGACGTCGGACAAAATCAACTGGATTTGTTGCATCCTCTGATCGAGTTTCATACGTGGACCGCAAATAATGGTTCATCAATCCCAGGCGAGTCGTGATTCTAGTAGCAGGCCGGAAAACGGGCAATGTTGGGCCAGTTTCCATAAGCTAGCGGCCGAAAAACAATTGCATTATCCAAAAATGGTCTTGTTCAGCCGGCTTCTGTTGAAGGTTCGGCAGTTGTTTTCCTGAGGGTTACCAACAAACCCAAAGCAATTTATTCCTCGCGAAGATTGGATGCCAACCTGATTTGTTCCACCGGTTAAAGCTGTGGCCCCGTTGTTCCCAGTCCGCGATTGTCCCTAACAGATACCCTTGTCTTAAAGGGGCAACGCGGCCCCGGCAACGCGCGTAAAGAGGTAGACGCATTCAAACCCGATCTCGATGTGTCCTGATCGACGGCGTTGATCCAGAAAATCGCACAGTTTCGAAAACCTTTCCCGTCCCAACAGGCCCGCCGGCCGGTCACTGGCGGCATTGGTCGCGCCGAGTTGTTTAATACTGTGGAACATTGAACGGACAGAATCAAATCGCAGTGTCCGATTTTCCACGGCCAGTTGGACATCACGAAAACCCGCGGCTTTCAAACAGTCGACCAGATCTTTCGGTGCGGGGAATTCGTGGACACGGGGACGCCTGTCACCGATGAACTGCCACGCATGTTTTAATTCCGCCAACGTGCCCGGACCGAAAGTCGATGCCAAAAATAATCCGCCCGGCTTTAGCACGCGAGCCATCTCCTCGAAAGCGATGCGAGTGTCACACCATTGTAGTGCGGCGTTTGACAGAGCAACGTCAATTGAGCGATCGGCCAGACGGCTCTGCTCGATATCGCCGACTTCCAGGTTGGTACCGCGCAGCCGTTTTCTCGCTTGTTCGATCATGCCGGGTGCGATGTCGATGCCACTCGACTCCAACCCAGTGAACGTCGAGATCTGCTCGAGTGCATACCCTGTCCCGCAGCCAAAATCAACCAACTTACCTGTTTGGCCGACTGGGATCTGCTCGATCAAACGATCCGCCATCGCACACTGAAGCTGGGCAACGTCATCGTAGGTTGACGCGGCGCGAGAAAACTGGCGTGCGATTTGTTCCTTGACAAATTTCATGCCGCACACGCCTCGGTAAATGCGGTTAGGCAGCCCAGGTATTGGTCCTTGGCGCTCAAGAAAGGCATATGGCCGGAGGCAAGTTGCTCAAAAGTGGCTGTCGGAATGCCCTTCGACAACCAACGGCTGGCAGTCGCTGGAATCACTTGATCATCGCTTCCAGCGATGACTTGGGTTGGCACACAAATCTGCCGTACATCGTTTCTCAAGTCGGTTTCGGTTAACAGCTGCAGGCTGCTTCGCAGGGTCTCCATGTTGGGCGGCGGGAATTGCTCTAGTGCATCCAGGCATTGACGCAAATGTTTACGAGCGCTGGGTTGTTGATTCAGTTGCAGTAGCAGAAACTTCTTCAATCCCTTTTCGTAGTCTGACTCAAATTCATTCACAAGTCGCAGAAGCGGTGCGGTTTCCATTCCGAAACGCCAGCCAGCTCCCGTCATGAACCTGGGAGTCGGTGATATCAGTTGGAGTCCGAGGAACCGGTTGGGGACCAGTCGAGCCGCCTGCATGGCGATTGTTGCGCCCAATGACCAGGCGATCCAAAACGCCTGCTGTGGTGCTGCCGACAACACCCGCTCGGTTACCCGCTCCAACTCGTAGCCTTCTGCATATGGACGATCGTTGCCATAACCAGGCAGATCGAGTAGGTGCAATTCAAACGAACCTGCCAGTTCCTGCCGAATCGGATGCCAAATTTGCGAGTTCATTCCCCAGCCGTGTAACAAAACCAACGGCGTTTTCATTTTGCGGCCTCCCCGAAGATTGCCGAGATGCCGAAATCCGACAATGATCCAATCAATCGATCAATGTCTTCGAATTCGTGATCCGACGTCAGCGTAATTCGCAGTCGAGAGGTGCCAACCGGAACGGTCGGCGGTCGAATCGCCACAACCAGAATTCCAGAATCCCTCAATTTCGCACTCAAGTCGATCGCATTTTCAACACTGCCAACGACGATCGGTTGAATGGCCGTTTGCGATGCCATGATTCGAACATCAGCCTGTTTTGCCCGCTCCTGCAAATGGTCAATATTCTTCTGGAGTTTCTCGATGCGCCAACGCTGTTGGAGCAATACTTCCAGCGCGCCAATCGCGGCACCGACGACCCCGGGGGGCAGGGCAGTGGTATAGATGTAGGGGCGAGCAAACTGAATCAGAGATTCGATCAGTTGGGAGTCGCCAGCCACAAACGCTCCAAAACTGCCCAGCGATTTCCCCAACGTCCCCATCACCAGGATATTGTCACGGACAGCAATCCCATTTGCCTGGAGACAACCCCCACCGCGATCCCCCAATACCCCCAATCCGTGCGCCTCGTCGACGACCAAGATGGCGTCGCGAATACGGCAGATTTCTTCCAGCCGTCTGACGTTGGCAATATCCCCATCCATGCTAAAGACGCCGTCGGTCATGACCATTTTTTGTGCGACATCGGAATCGGTCAGCCATCTTTCAACGCACTGATCATCAAGATGAGGATATCTTTTCAGTTTGGCGGCACAGAGTTGTCCGGCGTCGATTAGCGAAGCATGGTTCAGTTTGTCTTCGAGCAGCAAGCCGTGCCGATCGAGAAACGTTTGAGGCAGGCTCAAGTTGGCCATGTAACCGGTTGAAAAAACGATTGCCCGTTCTGCTCCGACGAATGAGGCCAGTTCGTTTTCAAGTTGTTCGTGAATCTCGAAGTGACCACAAACCAGGTGGGACGCACCAGTGCCCGCTCCCCAGCGTCGTGTCGCTTCGCAAGCAGCGTTTTTCACCGTGGCATGGTTGGCCAACCCCAGGTAATCGTTACTGCAAAAATTGAGCAGAGATTGGCCGTCGATTTCGACGAAACGCCCTTGGGGGCCGGACAATAGATTGCGGTTTCGCCAAAGCTGTTGATCCAACCGATTCTGGTGTCGCGTCTGCAGCCGGTCTCGCCAAGACATGATCAAGGCGTCTCGGCCGCAGCACTTTCCGCTGCCATGCCCAATCTTGCGAACAACTCACGATCGTGTTCGACAGTTGCATTGCTGGTGGTCAAAAGCTGATCGCCGTAAAAAATCGAATTGGCGCCAGCCAAGAAGCAAAGTGCCTGCAGCTGGTCATTCATTTCTTCACGCCCGGCGGATAGCCGTACGTATGAAGATGGCATCAAGATCCGGGCAACGGCAATCGTTCGCACAAACTCAAACGGATCGATGTCTTCTGTTTCCGATAGCGGCGTGCCAGGGATCTTGACGAGATTATTGATCGGAACGCTTTCCGGGTGGGGGTCGAGGTTGGCCAACGTTGTCAACAAACCGACGCGGTCCTGTTTCGATTCGCCCATCCCGACAATCCCCCCGCAACAGACCTTCATGCCGGTATGGCGAACATTTTCCAGCGTCTCGAGGCGATCCTCGTAGGTTCGCGTCGAGATGATCTCCTCGTAATACTCGGGCGAGGTATCGAGGTTGTGGTTGTAATAGTCCAGTCCAGCAGTACTTAAACGATCCGCATGTTCCGGAGTCAACATTCCCAGTGTTGCGCAAGTTTCCAGGCCGAGTTTTTTGACTGCCGCTACCGCTTCGGCAACCTGCTCGATGTCACGATCCTTGGGACTGCGCCACGCAGCCCCCATGCAAAACCGGGCCGCCCCATTGGATTTGGCCTTTTCGGCGGCAGCGACAATTTGATCAAGCGGCAGCAGTTGTTCCGTTTTGAGCCCCGTTTTGTATCGCACTCTGCGGGCAGTACGCGCAGTCCTCGGGGCAGGCTCCCGTTTTGATGCTCAGGAGGCTGCTCAGTTGGATCGAGTTGGGATCGTGATTCTCTCGATGGACCGTTTGAGCTTGAAATAACAAATCATTGAAGGGCAACTCGAAAAGCACTGCCACTTGCTCGCGTGTCCAGGCAGTAACGGTTGACTCATTTGTGGAGGGGTTAAGCATGAGCGATCGACTCAGGTTCGGAAAAACAGCAATTATGACGTAAAACAGCGGATTGGCAAATATCCCGGAGGCTCCCTATCGGGTCGCCAGTTCAATTCCTTCGCCCGCGATCTTTGCCAGGTGACGGATTTCTGACTCTTTGATGATATAGGGAGGCATGATATAGGTCACATTGCCCAGCGGTCGAAGCAGGCATTCATTCGCCAGGCCATGCAGGTAAACCTGAATTCCCCGGCGTTCCTGCCAGGGAAATGGTTCCCGGGATTCTTTGTTTTTTACCATTTCAACGGCAACGACCATGCCGGTTTGGCGAACTTCCGCGACGTGCGGGTGATCTGCCAATGGCGCGAAAGCGTCAGACATGATTTTGGCAAGCCCGCGATTTTTTTCGATCGTATTTTCATTCGCAAACATTTTGAGTGTTGCCAAGGCGACCGCGCAGGAAAGCGGATTTCCGGTATAGCTGTGCGAATGGAGAAATGCACGAAGTGTTTGGTAGTCATCATAAAACGCTTCGTACACCTGGTTGGTTGTCAGGACTGCCGACAATGGCAGGTAGCCACCGGTCAGTCCTTTGCCAACGCACATAAAGTCCGGTGCAATGGCGGCCTGTTCGCAACCGAACAGAGTCCCTGTGCGTCCAAATCCGACGGCAATCTCGTCAGCAATCAAATGCACATCGAAACGAGAACAACACTCTCGCAAACGTGTCAGATAGATCGGATCGTACATCCGCATATAACCTGCACACTGGATCAGAGGTTCAACAATGACAGCGCAGATTGATTCATGGTGCGCCTCCAGTTCACACTCCATAGCAGAGAATTTTCGCTCGGAATACGCTTGCCAACTTTCACCCGATTCCCGATGGTAACAATCCGGTGACTCGACGGTCCGGCACTTCATTAGCAGTGGTTCGTACGTTTGTTTGTAGAGGGCCACATCGCCAACTGCGAGCGCGCCAAAAGTTTCGCCGTGGTAACTTCCTGACAAACTGACGAAATCGCGCTTTGAGGACCGGCCGAGATTCTGCCAGTAGTGAAAACTCATCTTGAGTGCGATCTCGACAGCCGAGGAGCCGTTGTCGGTTAGAAAAACCCTCTCCAGGCCGGGTGGCGTGATTGACACCAGTTGTTCCGCGATTTCGATTGCGGGCTGATGGCTGAATCCGGCAAAGATCACGTGTTCGATCTGTGCCGCTTGATCTTGAAGAGCCTGGTTAAGCGTTGGATTGGCGTGTCCAAAAATATTGACCCACCAAGAGCTGATAGCATCAATGTAGCGTCGGCCGTCAAAATCGTAGAGCCAAATGCCTTCTCCCCGTTTGATGGGAATCAAAGGGTACTGCTCGTGGTCCTTCATCTGCGTACACGGATGCCACAGAACGTCCAGGTCACGTTTTATTAGTTCGTTTTGCATCGAAGCAAGTATGGAACAAAGTGAATTTTGATTCCAGCGGCCGAGTGGCGTCGGAGGAGTCAGTTTACGAAAAAAGCTTGGCGGATATTGGCCAAAGTAATACCAATTACGGAACGATCAATTTTTAACATGGAATTCCTTTCAGTTGCCAAGCCGAAACTTCAACATGTTGGACTCGTCCAACTTTCCGTCCGATTGCCAACCGACCGAAGAAAAAAAATCCTGTGCCGCCACGTTCTGCAGTTCGACATAAGCGATCCAATCTTGACCCGTTTTCAACTCGAATTGCCGGGTGATCCATGCAATCGCCTGCTGGCCAATTCCTGTTCGTCTCAGATCGGGTCGTACGGCGATGTCGGTGACCACAAAATCCTCGAGTGGGTACTTAGGAAGGGCGATTCCAAAACAGGCAACCATTTGGCCGTCTTGAATGGCAACATACTGAGAAGGTGGGGTCTCTGACAACACAGCCGCCAGCCAATCCGGATCGACGGGACCAAGCGCTTGATTGAGACGTGAGTCGAGGTACCAGGACTGCAACTCACGAAAATCGGATTCTTCAAAAAGGCGAAATTTCACGGCGTGACCATCGAGGCGAGTCGTAGCGGGGTGGTTCCGGCTGGCTACACCCGGCTTCGGGATACGGCCAAATGGGGAAACCTCTCCTGCAACGACTGAACCTGCATCTCTTCACTCCGCAATGCGCGCAAGGCGGCAACGGCGGCTTCGGCAGCTTGGATGGTTGTAATGCAGGGTATTCCGTGTTGGACCGAGGTGGCGCGAATGGTGCCTTCGTCGGTTCGGGCTCCTTTACCGCTGGGTGTATTCAAAATCAGATCAACGTCTTCATTTTTCATGTGGTCAATCAGGTTCGGATGACCTTCGATAATTTTTTTGACCGGCTGATAGGGAATACCTGCAAGTTCCAGGCGTTTGCCGGTACCGGATGTCGCGAGAAGTTCATAGCCCATTTCGTGGAGATCGGCAGCCACTTGGACAATACGATCTTTGTGCCGCTCTTCGACACTCACAAAAACCCGACCTGAATCGGGAAGTCTAACGCCAGCGGCGAGTTGGCTTTTGGCGAATGCGATGGAGAACTGGGGAGCAATTCCCATGACTTCGCCGGTGCTACGCATTTCGGGACCGAGGACAATGTCGACGCCCACAAATTTTCGAAATGGAAACACACTCTCTTTGACCGAAACGTGGTTGGGAGTTGGTTCTTCGGTGAATCCCAGATCGGCCAATCGTGAGCCAGCCATTACTTTGGCGGCAATTTTTGCAATTGGGACTCCCGTGGCTTTGGCGACAAACGGCACGGTTCGACTGGCCCGAGGATTGACTTCCAGGACGTACACATTCTCGACGTCGTCTTCGCGTTTGACGGCGAACTGAACATTCATTAATCCAACCACTTTCAGGTACTTTGCCATTCCCTTAGTGGCTTTGCGGATTTCATCAAGCGTGGATTCGCCCAGCGTGTAGGGGGGGATGGAACAAGCCGAATCGCCGGAGTGGACGCCGGCTTCTTCGATATGTTCCATGATTCCCGCGACAACGACATCTTCGCCATCGCTGACGCAGTCAACATCAACCTCGATGGCATCTTCGAGGAACTTGTCGATCAACACCGGCTGTCCGGCGGAGACGATGAAGGCTTCTCGTACAAACCGTTCGAACTGGCTTTTGTCATAACAAATTTCCATGGCCCGACCGCCAAGCACAAAACTGGGACGGACGAGGACGGGGTAACCGACTTTGGCGACCTCCTGTCGAGCGCCGTTCATGGTGCGAGCAATTCCATTGGGCGGCTGTTTGAGATTTAGTCGCTTCAGCAACTGTTGGAACTGTTCGCGGTCTTCCGCGGCATCAATCGTATCGACACTCGTGCCAATAATGGGGACTCCGGCATTGGAAAGCGCGCGCGCCAAATTAAGTGGAGTCTGGCCGCCGAACTGCACGATTACTCCATCGGGCTGCATGCGATCGCAAATGTTCAGAACATCTTCGACGGTAAGCGGTTCGAAAAACAGCAAGTCACTCGTATCGTAATCTGTACTGACCGTTTCCGGGTTGGAATTGACCATGATGGACTCAATTCCAAGTTCCCGCAGCGCATAGCTGGCGTGACAGCAACAGTAGTCGAATTCAATTCCTTGGCCGATCCGGTTGGGACCACCACCCAAAATCATGATTCGGTTTTTATCAGTTTTCGGGGGCGTTTCATCTTCCTGTTCATAGGTCGAATAATAATAGGGCGTGTAGGCCTCGAATTCGGCCGCGCAAGTGTCAACTGACTTAAAGGTCGCGACAACGCCCAGTTTTTTTCGCGTTTCCCGAACGTCCATTTCACTGGTTTCCCAGATGTGGGCCATCTGGCGATCCGAAAAACCGGATTGTTTGGCCTCTCTCAGCATTTCTGCGGTGGCAGTGGGCAAAGTGATCGCACGCAGACGGTCTTCGATTTCGATGATGCCGATCAGGTGATCGAGAAACCAATAATCGATGTTGGTCAGGCCGTGGACTTCTTCCATGGACATGCCGTTTTTCAAGGCATATCTCAGAAACCAGGGCCGTTCGGCGTTGGGAATGGAAAGTTTGGAACGAATCGTGTCATTGTCCGGTTGATCTTCCGTGCCCCACAAGTCCTTTCCGTCGCAGCCAAAACCAAAACTTCCGACCTCCAGGCCGCGAAGGGCTTTTTGAAACGATTCTTTGAAAGTTCGACCGATCGCCATTGTTTCGCCGACACTTTTCATTTGCGTCATCAGAGTCGAGTCGGCCTCTGGAAATTTCTCGAAAGTGAACCTCGGAATCTTGGTAACGACATAGTCGATGGTTGGTTCAAAGCAGGCTTTCGTTTCCCGGGTGATGTCGTTCGGCAATTCCCACAACCGGTATCCGACCGCGAGTTTGGCGGCGATCTTGGCGATCGGAAAACCGGTGGCCTTGGAAGCCAGTGCACTTGATCGACTCACACGCGGGTTCATTTCGATGACGATCATTCTCCCGGTGTCGGGGTTGATCGCGAACTGAATGTTGGAGCCACCGGTCTCCACACCGATTTCGCGAATCACGGCCAGGCTGGCGTCACGCATTCGCTGGTATTCTTTATCGGAGAGCGTCTGAGCCGGCGCCACCGTGATCGAATCCCCCGTATGGACACCCATGGGGTCAAAGTTCTCGATGGAACAGATGATTACGACGTTATCATCCATGTCCCGCATGACTTCCATCTCATACTCTTTCCAGCCGATAATCGATTCTTCGATCAGGACTTCGGTGGTCGGAGACTGGTCAAGGCCACGGCGAACGAGTGTTTCGAACTCGTCCTTGTTGTAGGCGATCGCCGATCCGCTGCCGCCCATCGTGAAGCTGGGCCGGATCAAGCACGGCAAACCGACGCGTTCCAACGCGACGCGAGCCTCATCAACCGTATTGACTGTATTACCGCGACAAATCTCGAGCCCGATATTTTCCATCGCACGCTGGAATCGTTCTCGGTTTTCTGCTTTGTCGATCACGTCGGATTTGGCGCCAATCATCTCGACATCGTACTTCTGCAGTACGCCATGACTCGATAGCTCCATGGCTAGATTCAGCGCGGTTTGACCTCCGAGGGTCGGCAACAGAGCGTCCGGTTTTTCCTTGGCAATGATTTTTTCGATGATCCGCCAGTCCAACGGCTCGATGTAAGTCCGTTCGGCAGTACCCGGATCGGTCATGATCGTGGCCGGATTCGAATTCACCAGGACGACTTCGTAGCCCTCTTCACGTAGCGCTTTGCAAGCCTGCGTACCTGAATAATCAAATTCGCATGCCTGACCAATGATGATCGGACCGGAACCAATCAACAGAATTTTGTGGATATCGTCGCGACGAGGCACTTAACCAGACCTTTAGTTAGATCACCGGGGAAGCAAAATCTCCCCAGCGTACCAATTGCGCGGCGTGATCAGCAAGATGCGGACGCAAATCCGATCGTAATCCTTTCACAAAGGGGAATAGCACCCAGTTGAAGGCGTCTAATGGGGAACTTCTATTGGTCCGTTGACTTCTTCGGCGGGAAGGGCGGACGGGGAGGCAAGTCCGGTTTGACGATTCGAAACGAGTTCAAGAATCTTTCGGCGATCTCATCATCAAACTTGTCTTTCTCAAATAGAGCCTGCAAAAAATACTGACGCTTTCCAACAAGAAATACTCGACCGGCGGCTTGGTGGATTTTGCCCTCGTAGGCAAAAACGTAGGAAAATTCCCGACCTGGATATTTTCCATAAACGATTTTTTTGGGAGCGGCCAGTAGTTTTCCTGAGACGCGCACGACACTACCGCCAACTGCCCCGTCGAGGGTATTAGCGACCCGTTTACCGGTCGGTGTTTCAAAATGGTCGTGGTAGCCGAACACAAAAGAGGTGGTTCTATCCTCGCTGGTCGCCTGATGTTGACGGACTTTGATTGGCGGTCGATTTTGCACCGGGATAAATGATCGTTCCCGGTAACGGGGTTTGGTCGGCATCAGGAATTCCGCCTCCGCACCGGAAGGCTGCATTAAAATCCAATCTGAGAAAACGACACCGGATCGATTTTGGTCCGTATTCTCGGTTTTTCCCTGGCCCAGGAGTTGCCGGTTCCCGCTCCCCAGCAGGACGATCATGACCGCAAAGATGAGAGACAACGATCTTCGATTGCTGATAGGATGCATGGCGATTCAACGCGGGCTCAAGGAATGTGAGTGCGATACCGGAACATGGATATCGGAATATGATTGGTTTGACCTAAGTCATTGGTTTGACCTAAGTCTAGCCGGATTTCATTTGCAAGTTAATGGAAGATTCGATTCCGGGAATTGCCATCTGGATTGAGGGGGACCTAATGCAGCGAGGCGATACGGGAGTTAACTTGGTTTTTGTTCAGTTTGACACGTTACCGGCGGTGGTTACGATTTTTGAAATGATGTGGTATTGAGTTTTTCTGCGGATCTTTGAACGAGGTGAGAATTGGGCAGTCCCAGTCGCAGCGGCGCGTTTGACTCGGCCGTTGATAAACGTGTCGAAAAATTCACCGAAAGTATCAGTTTTGATGCACGACTCTACTGGCAGGATATCGCCGGTAGCATTGCCCATGCGCGAATGCTGGCCGATCAGGGAATCATCGAATCCGATGAGTGCGAACAGATCGAGCAGGCGCTGTTGCAGATACGCGACGACATCCGAGATGGAAAATTCGAGATTCGCGAGGAGCTTGAGGATATCCACATGAACATCGAGCAGGCGTTGATCGATCGTTTGGGTGATACGGGGCGAAAACTTCACACCGGGCGAAGTCGCAACGATCAGGTTTCAACAGATATGCGATTGTGGGTGCGTGATTCGATTGACCGCCTCGATCACTTGCTAAGAGATTTGCAAAAGGCGTTTTTAGGACGCTGCCAAACGGACGTAGATGTGATTATCCCCGCGTACACTCACCTGCAGCGAGCGCAACCGGTGTTGGCCGCCCATTGCTGGTTGGCGTACTGCGAGAAAATCCAAAGAGACCGAGATCGTTTGCAGGATTGTCGCCGGCGAGTCAATCTCTGCAGTTTGGGAACCGCGGCGTTGGCCGGGACGTCTTTGCCAATCGACAGGGAAAATGTAGCGCGGCGGTTGGAGTTTGACGGAATCGTGGCCAACAGTATCGACTCCTCCAGCGATCGTGATTACGTGCTGGAAGTTGTTTTCTGCCTTGCAACGGTCGGGATTCATCTGAGCGGTTGGGCAGAGGAGTGGATCCTGTGGTCGACTTCAGAATTCGATTTCATTCAGATTCCTCACGAATTTTGCACGGGCTCTTCGATCATGCCCCAAAAAATCAACCCGGATGTGCTCGAATTGATCCGCGGCAAGTCCGCTCGCGTGATTGGAGATCTGCAGACGCTGCTTGTTTTGACGAAGGGATTACCGTTGGCGTACAACCGTGATTTGCAGGAAGACAAACCACCCCTCTTCGACGCGGTGGATACGATCGAAGCCTGTTTGACGTTGGCGACGACGATCGTTGCTGACGCCCGCTTGAAGCGAGAATCGATTGAATCACGACTGGAACGTGGGTTTCTGGACGCGACGACGTTGATGGAATTCCTGATCAAGCGAGGCATGCCACAACGCAAAGCGCACCATCTGATTGGCCAACTGGTTCGATTGGCAACCGAAAGAAACCAGAAACTGGCTGACCTCACCTTGCACGATTTCCAAACGATTGATGGCAGCCTCGACGAAACGGTCTTCGAGGTCTTGGGCGTCCGAAACGCGATCGAGGCTTTCCAAAGCGCTGGTTCTACCGCACCCCGGCGAGTCGCGGAGCAGGTTGATGGGTGGCGAAAGCGGCTTCAGGATTGACGTCGAACGGTGGCTCGAAGAGTTCTCGATTCGTCTGCTTTACCCGAACCGGTCTCCGATTTGTCGATTACGTTGTGCCCGATTCCGCGATTCGGGACGTTCGTTAATTCGTTCAACTCGTCACAATCATTATTCTTTCGCACTTGCATTTGCTTGCTATGGCCCTGACAATCATCGGAATTGACCACAAATTGGCACAAATTAGTTAGGAAATGGCGAACTCTAAGGACAAAATAGCTGTGCCAATTACAATCGGCATATTTGATTCAGGCCTAATGACAACGACCCGCTAGAGACGATTCATCCTTGGTCATGACTATGCTTCGCGTCAATCTACCGAAATCGGTTTGCGCAATCCTCGTATGGATTTGTCTGCCGTTGGCCGCGTGTTTGTTCGCTCAAGGCGACGATCCTTTCGCGATCAAGGGCGACGACCCGGCACAAGCGGCCCCCCAGCTTTACGAATTACCTACCATCGATCCGGGTTTACCAGAAGGTACGCAACTGATCATTCGCGCGGTACGCGCATCGAATCTGGCGACGGATATCGATTTCGCCAATTCCGTCAAATTGATGATGGACATTGAGCAGTATGCGGATGCGAAATTCTATTTGTACCAGTTGACGACGTTGGCCAAAGACGATGCCAGTCTCTTCAATGTGTACGAATCGTTGGGATCGGATTTTTTCCTGGCGCTGCATGCGACTGACGGGATGCAACCGGAAGGTCGCGATTTCGCCAAAAAAGTACTGGCCATCGCCCAACAGGAGTCTCGCAGCCCGGCTCGATTGAACCAATATATCGAGACTCTCAGCGATTCGGATATTTCCGTCCGCTCTGTCGCGTTTCGCAAGCTTCGACGAATCGGAGCGCCCGCCGTCGCGGCGATGATCGGGGCATTTGCCGATCCGGATAGAGAGAATGAGTTTCCCGGGATCCGCAGTGCGTTAGCTTCGATGGGAGATGACGCCATCGCACCGCTCATGGGCGCGGCGCGGGCAACGAATTTGCAGGTCCAGGCGGAGGCCATTGGCGCACTGGCAAACTACCCCTCCGGGGACGCCACCGACGCAATCCTGCGAATCTACATGTCGCCCAAGGTGCCGGAATCGCTTCGCCAGGTCGCCCGCGAGGCGTTGGAGAGAAGTCAGCGTTTACCGGTTGACAGTGATACCGTCGGCGAACGTTTTTACGAACGATCCTTCGACTACTTGATGGGTCGGCGCCGTGTTTCCGGGACGTTTATGGATGAGGTCGTACTTTGGCAGTGGAACGCCGGAAAAAAACGGCTTGAACCCGTTCCACTTTCATCGGCTTTGGCGGCTCGCGTTGTGGCTGCCCAAAGTGCCGTGGATCTCTACGAAATGCGACCTGATTTGCCCAAGAATCGCGCGATTTATCTGCTCACGCACTTGGAGGCGGCCAAACGAATCGTCGGCCCGGCGGTCACGATCGACGTGAAACGATGGATCGAGCAGTTTTCTCCGACGGATGGAAATGAAGTTAATTCGGTTTTGAAAAAGGCCCTTACATTGGATTTGATTCCGGCAGCGACGGCTTGTTGTGAGATCTTGGGCGACATCGGTACTTCGGAGTTGGTCGATGGTTTTGGGAGCCGGCCCAGTGCGTTGGTTCGCGCCCTGACGACTGGTGATCGACACCTTCAATTTGCCGCCTTTGACGCGATTGCGAAGATAGATCCAGAAAACGCCTATTCCGGCAGCAGTTTCATGACGCTGTTGGCCGTCTTCATGGCCAGCAGTGAAAATCGCGCCGCCGCTCTGGTCGGACATGTTCGTTCAGACATCGCCCAATCCTACGCTGCATCTCTCTCGACGGCTGGCTTTTTTGGGGAATCCGTCTCGACGGGCCGAAGCTTCTTTCGAGAAGCCGTGCGAGACCCCGACCTCAACATATTGCTCGTGACCGACACGATTGATCTCCCCGACTATGCCGAATTGATCCAGCAACTTCGAAAAGACTTACGCACAAAAAGAATCCCGATCGGATTGTTGTATCGGAATACCGACCGTCAGTTTCGTATCCAGCGCCTGGCCGAAAATGATCCATTTCTAATCGCGATTCCGTTTTCGCTGGCACCGGAGTTTGTAGCTGCTACTGCCCGGCGTGTTTTTGAATTGTCACAGCCTTGGTCAGTTACGGATCTCGATCGCAGACGGCACGCGGTTAGCGCCGTGGAATGGTTGCGAAGAATATCTGGTGACCGCGAAAAATATGGCTTCTATGATTTTGGAGGCTACCAGGATCAATTGGCAAAATTACTGTACCTGCCAGGTTTCGCAGATTCTGTGAGTGACATTCTGGTAAACTTGGGGACGCCAACCGCTCAACGCGAGTTGATCAATTTTGCCAGTCAAAATGGGTTGTCCCTGGAGTCCCGTCAAAAAGCCGCCGAGGCGTTTCATCGCTCTGTGAAAACCGCAGGCACGATGCTGACTCGTGGCGAGATTCAGACTCAATACGATCGTTACAATGCCAGTGAGAACGAGCCCGAGTCGACGCAAAAAGTCCTCGGTTCCATCCTCGATGCAATCGAAGCTCGGGTAAAGAATTCGGACTGACGCATTTCTTTCTTCTTTGGCTGAAAAATCCAGCCAAAATCTTGATGTTCCGTGCCTGTTTAGGGATTGTCTCCTCGGGGAATTGTCACTTTCAATCAACGCTGGGGATTTGTCTTCACGCGGAAGCCGAGCCAGCATGGGACCTTCTGCCTTGCTTTTAAAAACACTTTGTTAAGATGCATGGTGTTTTTGAGGAAACTACCTTCCCAGGTTCTCGTATTGTTGCATTTGAATGCGAATCTTGTCGGCAACTCATGCAGGAAAACGAAGATCTCCGGCGGGAGTTGGCGGACCTCAAAGCATCGAGTGTCGGTAAGAAATTGGTTTGGTTGCCGATCGCATTTTGGACGGGATGGATCGTGATGGCGTTTCTGCCAGTCCTCCTGGTTGCTTTGTTTGCCAACTTCTCCGGGTCGAATGACAACTGGATAGATTACGTCTTCTATGGCGTGCAATACTCAATCCCCTGGAAGCATTGGACGATTGCAACCTGTCTGATCATGCTGCTGGCAGCGCCGATTTGGCAACGGGTGATTCTTTATCTTTTGACTTCGTCGCTATTGTGTTTTTTGTCTACGGGGGAATTGGTCCGCTGTTTGGGCTTGTTTGGGACGATTTTGAATTCACCGTCTACACGGCCCCAATTGTTTCGGTCATTATTGCTGGGCCAGTCTTCCTCGGCCGTTTCCCTCGACGCTGGACCGTTTCACACCGGGCACGCGAGAACAAGCACAGCCAGTCTCCTTGGCCACCTACCTGGCCCTCACGATGTTCAGCGGGATGTTATTGGTTGGTTACAGCTGGTTTCCCGGGAACCTGCAACGTGAGTTAATCGACGACGCAGCAAGCATCAGCTCCATATTCGCAAGTCCTGTGATCGCGTGCTCGATTTTCGCGGTTGCGGCCCTACCTGGGATGCTGCAAGTTCCGCCGCAGTCGCCATATCGTAGGCTCTTCCTGGTGATACTCTTGATCTCAGTTTCTCTCGTCGCTGCCAGCAGCCCGATCTTGTTTGAGTATGTAAGCAGTGGTCGGGAATATTTGAATTATGCCACCTTCGGGATCACGTTCGTGCTCTCGTTTGCATTCTGGTTTGCATTCTGGTTTGCATTCTGGTTTGGCTGCGCGATGACCTGGATGCGTCTGTTTGGGTACCGCTTTTTGAACCACAAGTCCGAAACATCCAAGTCCAATGCTTGAATTGAATGCAGAGGAAAGAGGCAGGGCAGAACCGGTCATGAACGATTCAAAGCGATGACCTGTCGATGATGGGGTTTTCTCAGACAACGACCCGTTAGTATCCCCAAACGGTCCCCCAGCAGTTGGTCGATGTTTACTCGTGCCGCAAGGCTTCGATGGGGTCCATCTGAGCTGCTCGCATGGCGGGGTAGAGGCCAAACAGGACACCGACGACTACGGAGATGAAGAAGGCAACGGGAATTGAGATCGGGACAATCTCGGGCGTCATGACTTTCGCCACATCCGGTAGGTTGGCGTAAAACTTGGGTGCAAATTCTTCTACAAACCAGCGAGCGACTTTCACAGTCACCGGGCAGAGCAAACCGCCAAGAATACCAGTGACGCCTCCGACGATCGAAAGGGAAATGGTCTCGACCAGAAACTGCTGCGTGATATCCGACCGTTTCCCCCCCAGCGCTCGTCGAATGCCGATTTCGCGAGTTCGCTCCGTGACAGTGGCCAGCATGATATTCATGATCCCGATACCGCCGACGATTAATGAAATGGCCGCGATCAGTCCCATAAACATCATGAACATCAACCGGGTCGTTTTGGCCTGTTCCAGCAATTCGTAAGGCACGACGACTGCGATGTCCTGACGATCCCTGGTGTTCGCTTTAAGAGTCGCCTCGACCAATTTCGCGGTCCTGGGAACGTCTTTGGCATTATCGACTTGAACGGTCATTTGGGAGAGTTCAAAGATTTTTGTCGAGAAGGATCCACCCGTCCGTTTGGTTTCCTGATCTCCCATTCTCAAACGCATGGTGCCGATGGGAATGTAGATGTCGAGCGAGAAGTCTTGGGCGGCCAATGAACCACCGATGGCCGCCGTCGCATTCCGATGCCTTAAAACGCCGACGATTTGAAAAAATTCTTTCTTCTCAGGAAGAAAAATCTGTTTGCCGAGCGGATCTTCGGACGGAAACAATTTCCCTGCCAAGCGGGCTGCGATCACGCAGACCGAAGATTTTGATTCGCATTCCTGGGACGTCAGGAAATGACCGCGGGCCACCGACAACTGGGTGACATCCGCATACTCGGGAGTACAACCCACGAGTCGACCGTCAACGGGTTTCACATTCGGGTTGCCCGTGTAGGCGAATTTCTGGGGGATTTCGCGGATCGGTAACACCCGCCGGACCGTTGAGATCGTTCGTTCGATCAGTTCTGCTTCGGCCCGCGATACACCAAATGCATTGATCTGCCGGAAATTACCACCACTTTCATCCGGTGGCTGGATACTTCGAATGATGATGTTCTCAGCACCCAGATCTTCAATTTGGCGCTGTGCCTCCTGGCTGATTCCCTCTCCAATCGCCAACAGCCAGATCACGCTGGCCACGCCGATAAAAATGCCCAGAACGGTCAAGGCCGACCGCATTGGGTGTAGCAGCAGGCTCTTGATTCCCAGCTTCCAGGTCCGAAAAAGTAACATCGATAATCAGCCAAGTGGGTTGAGGGGAAAGGAATTAACCCAAACCCCTGTGTGTCAAAAAAAACGCAAGTTGGACGGTGGAAAATCAGCGTTACAAAGCCGCCGGTTCCTCCTCGCGAACCTGAACTCCATGCGTGATTTCGTCAATCCGTTCGTCTGAAAATGTCTTCCGCCCTTCGACAGGGCGATCGAATTGGATTTCGCCATCCCGCAGCCGAATCACCCGTTTGGCATGTTCGGCGACTTCGTCTTCGTGAGTCACCATGATAATGGTACGACCCTCGTCGTTGAGACGTTGAAATAGGGCGAGGATTTCCTCGGTCGTGACCGAATCCAGGTTACCTGTCGCTTCGTCCGCGAGAATGAAGTACGGATCGTTGACCAAAGAGCGTGCAATGGCGACTCGTTGTTGTTGACCACCGGAAAGCTGGGTCGGGCGATGATCGAGGCGATCTCCCAGACCAACCATGGTTGCCAACATCTTACTTCGTTTTCGAGAATTCGTGTTCAACGTCCCCATGTAGTAAAGGGGAACCTCGATGTTTTCGACCACGCTCAATTGGGGAATCAGGTTATAGGACTGGAACACAAATCCGATCCTAGACGCGCGAATGGTGGAAAGTTCGTCATCGGTCATCGTCGCGACATCGTCATTTCCCAACACGAAAGATCCTTCGGTGGGACGATCGAGGCAACCTAACAAGTTGAGGAGCGTACTTTTTCCTGAGCCCGACGCCCCCATGATGGCCACGTAATCGCCCTCAGGCACGTCAAACGAAACTCCTCTTAGAGCGCGGACTGTTTCACTTTTGAGGACGTAATGCTTTTTTAGACCGCGAATCACCGCCGCCATTTTTGTTTCGGGGGCGTTCATTGACCGCTTCCTCCTCCTCCGAAGCCACCACCACCGCCGCCGCCTCCTTGCATCCGTTTCTTCATTTGTTGAATGGACTTGTCCGCTTCTGCAGCACTGAGGAATCCATCGCTGTCAGTGTCGATCCGATCGAAGAAGAAAGTATAGGGAGAACCGGCTTCGTCCTTGGTCAGTTTGCCGTCGCCATCGGTGTCTTTGGACTGCACGAGTGCCGCCCCGCTGGCAGGCATCGAAAATCCTCCCATGCCACCACCACCTCCGGGACCACCTCCACCTCCGGGACCACCTCCACCTCCGGGACGACCGCCGCCTTGGGGCCCGCCGCCTCTTCGTGGACCTGGACCACCCGCTCCGGGACCTCCACCGTTGGGGCGTTGTCCGAGATCGCCGGAGGGACCATCAACTGCTTCCGATTCCGTGGAGGTTTGACCCACCGCCGCCAATTCATTTTCAGAAATTTCGATTTTCGTATCCAGTTTTGTTTCCGGTAGATCCATGTATTCTTTGTAGGCACCTGGGTTCATCACCAACTCCATGCCCTCTTCGACGCCGTCCTCGATGTAGACCATCTGAGAATTGTCTCCACCGACTTCAACTTCCAATGTTTCCCAATGATCACCGCTTTTGACGAGGCAAAATTGTTGATTTTGAACTCCGTAAACCGTTTGAATCGGGGCCAACAGCGCGTCCGGTTCGTATTGAACCTGAATGGCCACCGAGGAATTCATGCCAGGTTTCAAAGCCGGAGGCGGGTCGATAATGCGAACGAAAACCGCGTACTTGCGAATGCTTGAACTCATCCAGCCGCTGGATTCGGCATACTGATTTACCTTGGTAACCACTCCCTTGAGCGTTGTGTTGTTGAGAGCATCGACCTTAATGGAAGCCGGCATGTTGGGTTCGATTTGAGTGATGCTCTGCTCATTGATCAGTGCCTTGACCTGCATCTTTTCGGGATTCGGAAGACGGATCAAAACCTGATTCTCGCGGACGGTCGTCCCTTCCTCGAGGACCCAGTCGTTCCCGCCGCGGGACGACTCTTTGGCGAACACCACTTGGCCTGAAACGCCCGGGGGAACCTCGATCGTGCATTTGTCGATCATCTCTTTAATCTCAGCCAGTTTTTCGGTTTCTACTTGAAAAGCGTCCCGAGCACTGGCCATTTGTACTTTAGCGGCTTTGATATCGCTTTCGAGACGAACCGTTTCCTTTTGTTTTGTGATTTGTTCCAAGACTTCCTTTTTCTTTTCGGCCAACAGCTTCGCGTTTTCGCCTTTTTTCAGCGAAATCTTGGCGCGCTCTACGGCAAACTCATCCGCTTCCAGGGTCTGTTTGGTGATAAAGGCCTTCGCATGCAGTTTTTGGCTGTGGCTGAAAACCGCTTCGGCCTGCTTTAGCTCTTGTTGCGCTGTCTTGATTTGGCTATCTGCATCATAGATTTCGTTGAGAATCATGCGCGTATTTTCGACGAAGATGCCCTTGATATACTCATTCAGCGTGGCTTCGGCGGAGGCCAGAGTCGTCTCCGCTTGAATGACGGACGTCTCCGCATTCGCCATGGCGATCTTTTGCTGCTCCAATTCCTTCTCAAAGGAAGTCGAATCCATTTGGACCAGGAAATCGCCTTCCTTCACGAGCGATCCCTCCGGGATCACCGAAAGAACGGTCATCTGACCATTCCGGGCTCGTACTTCGCAGCGAATTTCTACATTTTCGCTGCTTTGAATCTCGCCTTGATCCAGTACCTGCGAAACAAATTCGCCCCGGGTGACTCGTGCCATGATCGGCTCGATCATGGAAGTGGTATCACCGCTATTTAGCCAATAGAAACCGGCAAACCCAAGTAAAATCAGGGCGACGATTCCGAATACGACCAAAGGCGCGATGAGGCCTTGGCGGACGCGGCGGCGGAAGCAGGATTGCGATTGAATTTGAGACGTTTTGGAAGCCATTTTTTATTTTTCCTGGTCGAAGCCGATCGACGGCGACAGATGGACCGAAATTGCCAGTTATTGAAGAAGAGCAACTCGTGCTAACCGGGCGATACCCTCCATTGTATCACGGGAGGGCCCGAATCACCGATGTCGAAACAAATCCCGTTGGCAAGGAACAAAGATAACGCCGACAGTTAGTTAAACCGCGTCGCGAGTTATTTGTTTCGAATGGCTTTGCAAGAATGGGGAAGCTTTTTTTGTCAAAACATGAGTTTTTTAAGCAAACCGAGGCTATTCGTCATCTTTTGGGGATTTTGCCGACGAAAACCGATCGAATCGGTTTCCAAAAGACTGGAATTCGGATTCCCAGAGGAGTCGGTCCGCTTTTGTCTCAGGTGGAAGCGGCGACGATTGGGTATTGCCCTTTGTATGGCTTGGAACGCGATCTGTCTCACTGACTTCCAAAAGCGAGGCCATTGAAACCTTGGAAACTTGTTGAATCGGTGCGGTCGCCGGGCCGACCGGCAGCGACGGCAGACGTTGAATCTCGGATGTGACCCAAGGCTGATTCAGTTCGATCATGCTCGTGGAGTCTGGTCCAATCCCATTGGGTCTCGGTGGTGGTTCGATTTCGCGATTTCCCGGTACAGGTCGAAAATAGCTGTCTTCATTCGGAATGGATGGCCTCTCGATCGTTTTCGGGGTCGGCGTTTCGATTCTCGTCGAAGGTCGCGGGGCATCTAATTCTACGTTCTCACGCTCGATTTCCATCTCGATCTCTCGATCGACTTTCTCCTGAATCTGCTCCGCAGGCGCATAGTCTGGAGCAGTATCTCCGGCCAATCCACCGGTCTCATCGAACGAATAGTCACCAAAGTCACAAAACTGACAATCCAGCTCAATACCCACCGAGTTGGCATACCGGACTCCAATCGTCTCGTCGATTAAGCCTGGATCGATCCAGCGTCCGAATTCGTCGACTTGCATGGTTCCCATGTCAAAATCGAGACTGCGACGTAGAATTTCGTACTCCACCCAGGTGCCAAGATAACGATTTTGGAAAGTGTTTAGACCGTTAATCGCGTCCGCAAGGTTCCGTGCGGTCGACGTACCCAATCGCGCAGATCCGGCGTTGGGTGCGACGGGCTCCTCAAGACTGAACCGGTTTAACTCGATCTGTTCAATTTGAACCTGGACGGATCGTCGGTTGAGTTCGAACAGGACCTTGTCGCGATCCAGGTTTCGCACAATTTGACGCAGATTTCTGCTGATTTCATCTTCGAATTGGTAGAACCGTCGTCGAGTCTGTTGATAATTAATCAACGTCGCTCGATATTGATTTCGCTCGGCAAGCCGCACGATGGGTGCGTCAAATCGGAATCCGCCACGCAATTGCCCCGTTTCATAACGGAGCTTGAACGGATTGTCGCCCACATTGCGAATATCGCCCTCCAGGATCAGGTCGAATTGAGATTCGAGTTGATCGGCAACGAACTCGATTTGTCGCCATTGATCGACCAGTGCAGCGCGAGCGTTCATCCAATCCCGTCGCAGACACCTCGCAACCCGGGTTGCCATTTCCGCGTTGATTTCCACATCATTAATTTCCACAGAATTTGAGCGGGCCCGGGCCTGCAGGAGTGAAACTTCAAGCAGAATGTTGTTTAACTCAGACAGCTGGCCAGGAATGGTTTCCTGAAGCTGCTCGAGAATAGTCTGGAAGAGTTGTTGGGGCGTTAACCCGGCCTGTTCCTGTTCGATTCCCTGTACGACCGACAATGACTGCTTCAAATTCTCGGCCAGCTGGGCCATGCGTTTAACGATATTGCGGGGATTGTCTGGGTCGTCGAGGGAACGTTTCAGGTCCGCCGTCGTGGGAATGGAATCGGGCTCATAAAGTAAAGGATCAACATCCGAAATGATCTGCCCGGACTGGATCGCCTGTCGCAGTTTTTTCAAATAGGCGACTCGGTTCTCGCGAACGGCATCGAGGCGTTCGAAATCTTCGGCAACTTGCGGAAGATCGTCTTGCTTGATCGCCTGCAGCGTTGCGATGGCTTGTTCGAGGTACGGTGCCAAATCACTGATTCGTTGATTGAGTGTGTCGGACCATTCAAATTCTACGTTGTCGACATCGGTCATACTGTCCGGCAGCATGTCGTCGATCAGGTTAAGCGCGGAGCCGGTTGATTCTCTCAAATCGCCAATTCCAATCAGTCGTTCATTGATTTCATCGCTAATGAATTCAAATCGGTCGAGGAATTCGTCTTCGATGACAACGTCCAGATGGGGAGGCAGTCCAAGTGACCTGACAAAGCGATCGACGGCAGTTTGATAATTGATCTTCGATTCCAGCAACGAAGACTGCTGATTGTAGACCGTGGATTCGAACAGTTTTAATTGCACCGCATCAAGCCGCTCGCGCAGAAAGAATTCACGGAAAAGTTCCAATACGGCTTCCAGTTGCCGAACATTCAATTCTTGGTTCCGAATCTGCTGTTGTTGAAATAGCAGTCCAAAGTAACCACCGATGTTGGTTGTCGCAGACGCCGGCACTGC
Organism: Pirellulaceae bacterium; assembly: GCA_942492215.1. Classification (GTDB taxonomy): domain Bacteria; phylum Planctomycetota; class Planctomycetia; order Pirellulales; family Pirellulaceae; genus Mariniblastus. The sequence goes on along the minus strand of CALODY010000018.1, from coordinate 251,509 downwards.
CAAAAACGCCAACGCACCACCCCGACTGGGCCCCGACCCCGGAGTACGACCGGTAGCAACCTCCAAGTAGAATCCGCGACGAAATCGTTCTAGCTGCCGAACGTTCGCCAACAAATTGCGCTCCGATTGCGTCAAAGATTCCATGATGCGGTCGCGACCCGCGTTGCGCAAGAGGGGTTGTACGATCGAAAAGTCGACAATGGAACCAACGGAGTAACCTTTGCCGGGACCTGTGAGGTCCCAGAGGATTGTGTTGGCAAGACTAACGACGAAGTTGGTGCCGGTAATACCAAGTTTCTCCAGTGTGATTCCGCCACCGTTGGCACCCAACGAACTTTCCAGCTGGGAACTCGACCTGCCCGAATCGATCGTGCCGGGATCCGGAATGCTTCCACCAGTCACGTTGACCGGCCTCAAAGGGTCTGACCCTCGAAATCTACCGCTGTAAGAATAGAACTTGTTGAATCCCGCAAACAACTGCGAATCAAAACCAAAACGTTCCAGGCTCACATCCAGTGCTGACAAATAGAGTGTTTCTTTCTGTTGCTGCCAGTCCGGAGAATGCAGCAATGCCAATTGAAACGCCCGATCCAAATTCAGTACGAGTTGCCCTTTTTCGTTAACCGGCAGATAGGACAACCATTCCGGATTGGAAACATAATCGGTATCGCCGTTAGCATGCCAAAGTGGATAACCGGGTTTGTCGTCGACACAATGCATCAGTTGATGCGACGTCGGATCATCCGGAGGAATTGGTGGATGGTCCGCCGAGAATGGATCAAACATCCGCGACATGGGATCGATCTCAATCTCACCGTCGGGGGTATCCCACCGCGGGTTGGTGGCCTTCTGTTCCACCAAGCGACTCGCCTCCGCATCGGCTTGCCGGCGATAATATCCCCGATGACAACCGATCATTGCGCAGATGTCCACAATGACTACTAATACAAGCAGCCGGGTGATCTGGGTCTTGAACACCGTTAACTCCTGACTATTAATTTGACGCAAACCTCCCAAAGCCGCTCAGCGGTCGAAAGGTTTGACGTTAAAAGAATTCGCCTGAACGCAACTTGCGGGTCGTTACAATTGGCGCAATTCCTTACTTCCTATCAATTGTCGGGAAAATAACCTTGCAGACTTGAGTGATTATTCGGCTCATGAGGGTCGCCCATCGCAATCGCACGAAAGACAAGCGACGCCTTAAATCCGGACGATAGCTAAACTTGACGAGCCAAATTGCCCAATTTAATATGGAATTCGGAATCTCTCGTCCAATTCGATGCGGGTCAGGTCGATCCTCCTGTATTGACCGAACTTTGACTTCCGACGCTCCAGATACCGTTACCACCCAAGAATAACCGGGCAAAGATAAATGGACCTCATGTACGCTGGCATCGTTGGATTGGTGTTCATCCTGTTGATCGTGTTCACGGTGCTGGCATCCAAGACCTGGCACTGGATCAATATCGTTTTCGTGATCTTGACATTTATTGCGGGTGTCGGTGCCTCGATTGGATTGGCTCAGGTTTACAAACTTCGTAACGACGCGATGAAGGATGCGCAAAAGGCGGAAGAGCTAGCTCTCAAAAATCAAAAGGACGCGGACCTGGCGATCTACGGTTCACCCGAATCCATTGTTTATGACCGAGACTCACTGCGCGGTATCAATGAAGCTTTGGCGCTCGCTATGGCCGGTCGTGGTCGCGTCTGGTCTGGCGGTCAAGTCGTTGCCGATGGCGATCTGCGAACCTTTACGTTTGCCACGGCTCGGCCGGCTGATGATGAAAATCAGATCAAACTGAAAAATGTTTTGTTGTATGTATTTGCAGACGGATCCATCATCGGTCAGCCCTATCCGCAAAGCTACATTGGGACGGTTTTGGTGACGGAAGAAACTCCTGAGAGCATCAAGTTACAGCCGATGTTCATCGCCAACGGCCAAGAGTGGGCCAAACCTTCGACAAGCTGGTCTTTGTTTGAAAAAATGCCGCTGGATCGTCGAGGTACATTCAAATTGGGGATCGTGTCCTTTGTGGATTCTCAAGAAGACCCACCGGAAGGACTAAAGCAGCTGGCCGAAGGCATTCGCAGTGATAGCATGGACATCGGTAGGTTTCGGCAAGCTCTGATGCAAAACTATTTAACGGCGCAAAGTCTCAATCTCGATCCTGCGAGTGCCGAATACGAAAAACTCATCGACCGATACGCGTTTGACGGAATGTCGTTGGGTAAGATTCAAAACTGGATTGACGAAAACGCCGCCACTCGAGTAACGCAGAGGTTCGAACCAACGCCCGAAGAGGTGTTCATCCGTTACCGATTTGACCAAAAATCCAGCCGTGCCTACCAGGTTGATGCCGATGGAAGCTTGGAAACCGACGGTGCGTTCACGCCGCTGGGGCAAGCCATTGAGCCTTCTTTGCAAGCAGGAAAAGAGGTCGAGTTCGCCGAAGGTGATACGGTCCTGGTTGATCAATTGACGGCCGAAGGGTATCAGCGGGGCACCGAACAAATTCCTCCCTTTACACAACAGGAGGCGGTGACCGAAGTGGATCGCGTCTACATCCGTCAATTGAGAGATTTCCCTTACGTTTTGGGAGATTTGTATGCTCAGACCACGAATTTCATTGAGGAAACTGATCGCGTCCGGCAAAACAACGGAATTCAGGAAAAATCGCTGGCTGATGCAGAGGCTCAATTGCAGGATCGATTGAACACCACGGCAGGTCTCGAGATGGACAACGGCAATCTCAAAAACGACTTGGATACCGTGACTTCCTTTCTGTCCGAACGACAGGAGGAGAATCGTGTATTCCGAGCTCGAATCCAGTCTTTGATGGACCAAATCATGCAACGCTACCAGCGCATCGAGGAAATGGCCCGGCAAGCGGAAACCAAGGCATTTGCAGGACGATGATCCAAAACGCGCGGCTTCAAGCGTCGAGTCCGCCCCTTTCCCTTCGCAATCCGTCGGCTTGTTCTGCAAGCTTGCCAACGACGGAATCTGATTGAGGCATACCCTCAACTATCTGACCGGGTATCATGTTAAAGAGCGCATCCGCAAGCGGATGCTTCATTGTGCTGAACCGATGGAATCGCAGACACGACAGAATCTATGGGCCTTGAAGACCGACAGTATTATCGCGAGGAAGACTATCGTGGCTCAAGTGGTTTTTCACTGGCCGGTCGCTCGATGGTCACGACGATCGTCATCATCAATGTGATCGTTTTCATACTGGATACGTTCTCTCCGAAAATTCCAGATGGCGGTGGAACACACTGGTTGACCTATTTTTTGGGTATCAAATGGGCTCATCCGTTTTATATCTGGACGTACCTGACCCACGGATTTGCCCACGCGTCCTACGACTCCCAAATCGGATTCTGGCACATCGCCGGCAACATGATCACTCTGTGGTTTCTTGGCCGTCCCGTGGAATACCGTTTGGGTCGAAGTGAATTCCTGAAATTCTACCTGGTTGCGATTGTTGTTTCCGGCGTCGGATTCACGTTGGTCCGATTCGCTTTGGGTAACCAGTTCTCTTTTATCGTGGGAGCTTCGGGAGGTGTGTCAGCCGTCGTCGCGTTGTTCATCTTCATGTATCCCAAAGAGAAGATCCTGTTGATGGCGATAATCCCTATGCCGGCCTGGCTGTTGGGGGTGCTGTTGTTACTTTCCAATTTCATGACCGCCTTTAATCCCAGCAGCCATATGGCTTGGGAGGCCCACCTGATCGGTGCGGCATTCGGCGTCGTCTATTACCTGCAACGTTGGGATTTCAGTCGATTGCAGTTCGGCGATCCGGGTAAATGGATTAAATCGAGGCCAAAACTTCGTGTGCATCATCCCGACGGCGGTAATGAAAAGCTCAAGTCTCAGGCCGATGCGATTCTTCAGAAGATCAGCGAACAGGGCGAGGAAAGTCTGACCGCTCGTGAGCGAAAAACTCTCAATAAATACAGTGAACAGCTGCGAAAAAACCGCGATTGATCGTCGGTGTGAGAGGAGTGGATTTAAAAGAGCCCATTAATGCCGCTCGACAAGGTATCCTGTAGATTGAGCTGAAGATTGAGACATCAATGGGACCAAAGACTATGCTGCCCGAACGAATTCCCCGGTCAATCGCCTGCGTGGCCATTGCTTTTGGCTTTTTCTTGATGGACCAACCAATTCTCGCTCAAGAGCCCGCTGCCAGCCATCAATTAACTGGCGAGCGAGACCGGTTTTTTGTTCAACACGTCAAGCCGATTCTCAAGGAACACTGTTTCGAATGCCATGCCAGCGACACGGCGGATATTAGTGGATCCTTGGCGCTGGCATCACGGGCTTCCATTATTGATGGTGGCGACTCGGGCCCAGCCGTCGATTTGGAGCAACCCCACGAAAGCATTCTCCTGCAAGCCATCAACTACGACGTTTATGAGATGCCGCCCGATGGCAAGCTGCCAAAAGAAAAAATTGAAATTCTGACCAAATGGGTCGAGCTTGGTTTGCCTTATCCGGCCAGCGAAGAAATCGAACTCGATCCTGAAGGCCCCACCGAGGTCCCGCAGGTCAGTGATGAAACAAAAAAATGGTGGTCGTTTCAGAAAGTGGTTCGCCCCAACATTCCAGATGTCAGTCAACGGTCATGGCTGCGCAACGACATCGACAGCTTTGTTCTTTCGAAATTGGAATCCGTCAGTCTGAAACCAGCGCCACCTGCGACTCGCCAACAATTGGTCAGACGGGCTTACTACGATCTCATCGGACTGCCCCCCACGCCCCGGGAAGTCGAAGCGTTCGTCAACGATCCCGATCCAGACGCTTTCGAGAAACTGGTCGACCAGCTTTTGGCGTCGCCCCACTACGGCGAGAAATGGGGGCGACACTGGTTGGATCTGGTTCGATATGCCGAATCCAACAGTTTCGAACGGGATGGAACGAAACCCTTCGTGTGGCGTTATCGCGATTATGTAATCCAATCCTTCAACGACGACACACCCTATGATCAGTTTCTGATAGAGCAATTGGCGGGCGACGAAATTCAAGATCCAAGCCAGGATTCGATGATCGCGACGGGCTACTATCGCTTAGGTCAATGGGATGACGAACCGGCGGATCCGAAGCAAGCAATGTACGATGATTTGGATGACATTGTGGCGACAACCGGACAGACGATGTTGGGGCTGACGGTGAATTGTGCTCGATGTCACGATCACAAGATTGATCCCATTCCGCGGGAGGATTATTACAGTCTCGTGTCGTTCTTCGAAAACATTCGTCGCTATGGGGTGCGCAGCGACGAGTCGGTTTTCGCGGCTTCGGTCAGGACGTTACCGGGTGAAGCCGAGGACGAAGAAATCCAGCATCACGCTGCCGTCGTTGCGGGCATCGAGAAACAGATCATCGCCATCGAAACGATCGTGAAGCCGGATTTTGAACCTGTCGAACACGAAGAATTTCAATATGAAATGAATCGAATTCGCCTTTTGGAGAAGCGCGTCGGCGGTTTGCTAACCCGTAAGCAATTCAGCGAATACAAGCGACTCAAGGATAAGCTGAAGAAGTTGGTTGAGAATCCTCCGGGCTCCATTCAAATCCTGTGTGTCAAGGAAAACGAAGGCCAGCCACCGCAGAGCTATGTCAGGGTCCGCGGTAACGCCCATGTTCAGGGGGCTCAAGTCCAACCGGCGTTTATCTCCGTGTTGTCGCCTCCCAAACCGGAGGTCGAACCACCAACCGGTGGAGCAACATCCGGCCGCCGATTGGCATTGGCCAAGTGGATTGCCAGTTCAAAAAACCCGTTGACCGCCCGAGTCATGGTGAACCGAATCTGGCAGTACCATTTCGGTCGTGGCATCGTTCGTTCGGCAAGCGATTTCGGATTTCAGGGCACGCCCCCCACTCACCCGCAGTTACTGAACTGGCTGGCCGATGAATTCGTCCGACAGAAATGGAGCGTCAAAGCGATGCATCGCGTGATCATGACCTCCAATACGTACCGAATGTCGAGTCAATTTGATGCGGCGGCTTATGCAGTGGATCCGGACAACGATCTGTTTTGGAGGTTTAACCTGCGCCGTCTGGCGGCAGAAGAGATTCGCGATTCGATACTCGCCGTAAGTCGGCAGTTGAATCTGTCAAAAATGTTCGGTCCGAGCGTATTCACTGCCATGCCAGAGGAAGTGTTAGCCGGTCAGTCGCAACCCGGGAAAGGCTGGGGGACATCTGCCGAACAGGATCGTCGCCGCCGCAGCATTTACATCCACATCAAACGGTCGTTACCGGTGCCGATTCTGGCCACCAACGACGCTGCTGATACCGATAATACTTGCCCGGTCCGTTTCATCACGACTCAGCCGACACAAGCGCTGGGGATGCTGAACAGCGATTTTACGAATCAGCAAGCCCGTTTGTTTGCGGACGACATCCGCAATGAATTCAACGGCGTCCCCCAACAACTGGAAGAGGTGCTGAAACGTGTTACCCAGCGGCAACCGACCGAGGCGGAAATCCTGCGAGGATTGAATTTCATTGAAACCGTTCAGTCAGAACCCGGTGTGACGCCCACCCAGGCGTTGGAATACTTTTGTTTAATGGCCCTAAACCTGAATGAATTCGTCTACGTGGACTAAACGACTAGCCAACGGCTTGGGAGTCGATCGTCCTCGAACTTCAGCATGGGCGAAATGGCGGAAGTGGAATTTGCTTATGACAGGATCGATGTCGTTTAGGGATCCTATCCGACGGTTTTAATGGAACTGTGTTCATAGCGAGAGAAAACGATGAATCACAACTTTTGTCGTCGTACGCGACGCGAGTTTCTCTGGCAAGCCGGTGGCGGGTTTACCGGTTTGGCTTTGGCCAGCTTGTTAGACAGTGAATTTTTGGCAGCTCAGCAGGTTCAAGCCGATGGTGAAACGAAGTGGTCCAATCCGTTGGCCGCCAAAGACCCGCATTTCCCCCCCCGCGCTAAATCCGTCATCTTTTTGTTCATGTATGGCGGTCCCAGCCACATTGATACATTCGACTACAAGCCCAATATGTATGGAATGGATGGGAAGACGATTGATGTCAAAACCTTTGGACGCGGTGGTCACAAAAATCAGGGTCGCATCGTCGAACCACGCTGGAAATTCAAACAGTATGGCGAGTGTGGTAAGTGGGTCTCGGACTTATTCCCTCACCTCGGTGATTGCGTTGACGACATTGCTTTCGTGCACAGCATGACCGCGGACTCCCCGATTCACGGCTCCGCGATGCTGCAAATGAACTCGGGGAAAATCCAGAGCGGGAATCCGTGCCTGGGTTCATGGCTCAACTATGGGCTGGGAAGTGAAAACGAGAACCTGCCTGGTTTTGTTGTGATGCTGGATGATAAGGGGGGACCAATCAGCGGACCCAAGAATTGGTCCAGTGGTTACATGCCGGCGACTTACCAGGGCGTCGTCGTTCGCAGCCAAGGGACTCCGATTCTTGACCTGCAGCGACCAGCGTCGATGACGGATCTCGCCCAGCGCAACATGCTGGATACGTTACGAGCCTACAACGATGATCATGAGGCGATGCGAGGCGGGAATTCACAACTTGCTGCTCGAATTGCCAGTTACGAGTTGGCGTACAAAATGCAAAGCACGGCACCAGAAGCCGTCGACTTGAGTCAGGAGACGGAAGCCACCCACAGGTTGTATGGTTTGGACAACGAAAAGACCAGTTATTTCGGTCGACAGTGCCTGATGGCCAGACGCCTGGTGGAGAGGGGAGTCCGTTTTGTTCAGGTCTATTCTGGCGGTGCCCATAATGATGACAACTGGGATGCCCACGGCGATTTGGAACACAATCACAGCCTTCATGCGGGCGAGACCGACAAGCCGATCGCGGGATTGATTAACGATCTCAAGCAACGTGGTCTGTTTGATGAAACGCTGATCGTTTGGGGGGGAGAGTTTGGTCGGCAGCCGACCGCCGAGTATGCAAAAGGAACAGGTCGCGACCATAACGCCTACGGTTTTACGATGTGGCTGGCCGGTGGCGGAATTAAAGGTGGAGTCAGTTTTGGCGAAACCGACGAACTCGGTGCTGCCGCCATTGAAAACCGCATGCACGTCCGGCGAGTTCATGCGACGATCCTGAGTCAGCTCGGATTGGATCCCAACCGACTGTCATATTTCTACGGCGGCCTCGAGCAAAAACTGGTTGGAGTTGAGGGAGCGGACCCGATCAAGGAAATCATTGCCTAGCGGAAATCTCGACCACTGCGTCGGTTCCGGTTCTGCATCACAACACCGATGCTGTTGTGGATTGTTTCGTGAAAAGAGCCAACAAAAATGCTGAACGAAAGTAAGTCTGCTGTCGCGATATCAATTTGCCTGGTGGGGTTGACCTTCACCCAACCAAGAATCCTCTCACAAGAGGTCTCGTTGCACGACGATGGCGGATGGTGTTGGTTCGAAGACGAACGCGCGCTGATCTGCAACGGAAAGCTTATTTTCGGAGTTGTCGCGATGGGACGAAGCGATCCGACTCGAAAAGGCAATATCGAAGTTGTTTCATACGACCTTGGTAATGGGCAGACCCACGAATCGGTGCTGCATCACCAACTCTCTGCGGACGATCACAATTCGCCGGCGTTGGTTGAGCTTGGCGATGGTCGTCTGTTGGCAATGTATTGCAAACATGGCGAAGAAAATTCGTTTTACTACCGAATCAGCCAACATCCTGGGGATGCCACCGATTGGCAAGCTGAGCAGACGTTCGTTCCCAGTGAGTCGTCAAGAGTGACGTATTCGAACCTCTTTCGTTTGGCCGTTGAAAACCGCGCAAGGGGTCGAATCTACAATTTCTACCGAGGATTTGACGACAGTTTCAAGCCATCCTGGATGTTCTCGGATGATGATGGTCGGACGTGGGACAACGGCGGTCGGTTTATTGATTTCCTGGTCCCTCAGAGACATCGTCCGTATGTGAAATATGCTTCCAACGGAAAAGACACAGTCCACTTTGTTTTTACCGAGGGCCATCCGCGCGATTTCGACAATAGCCTGTACCACGCGTATTTTCGTGACGGAGCTTTTTTTCGTACGGACGGCTCAATGATCAAAGATATGGATGATGGTCCGATTACACCCGCGGAAGCGACTCGGATTTTCTCCGGAGACGAAAACAATGTGGCTTGGCCGTCCGATTTACATTTGGATGTGAACGGGAATCCCGTCGCTGTCTATTCGGTTCAGAGAGATTCTGCAGGCTTGCCGCGAGGGCAGGGAGGCAATGACCACCGTTATCGTTACGCCTGCTGGGACGGTCAACGATGGATCGACCATCAAGTCGCCTTTGCGGGCCAGCGATTGTACTCGGGAGAAGACGATTACACCGGGCTGATCTGTATTGATCCGAACGCGCCGCAGACGGTTTACTTTTCCTCGGACGTCGATGTTTCGAGCGGCGAACCAGCCAAAAATGGGCGCTTCGAAATGTACCGTGGAAAAACAAATGATCAGGGGAAAAGCTGGGCATTCACATCCCTCACCCGAAATTCCAAGGTCGACCACATCCGGCCGATTGTGCCTCATCGCGACGGAAAAGGGACAGCGGTTTTGTGGTTGAGAGGAGAGCTTAGGTCGTATACCGATTACGATTTGGAAGTCTTGGGAATTATTGAATGAGGGATTCTGGCGAATGTCATCCGTACCCCGGATTGGCAACCACTCGTACCAAGCTTGATTCTAAACGGCCTGTTTAACAGGTGGAACGGGCTGATTCCCGGCAGCATGGGGCCTCCTTAGTCTGTCCATTTGCAACTTGGCTGATTGAACAAGACTTCGAAATCGGTCACCCCAGCGATGATTGCCGTAAGCCAGTCGTTCTACCTCGGCGATCGAGTATCCTTGGGCGAGCAGGCTTTTGACCATGGAATGCTGCATGCGCGTCAGGAGAAGGCTGTTGCATGTTCGCGCGATCGTCACAATGCTGACAATGAACGTCACAAAGAAACCGACGGTACCAATGATCAAGACAATTCCCAAGAAATCCCTGTCGATCTGTTGCAAGACGTCAAAGATATCGGCTTGAGCGAGGAACATAACGGTTACCTTTTTAATTGCTGGAGCGGATTCTGATTTTTGGATATTCGCTGGCTGAAGGAGGATCTTGGCTGCTGATTGCGGATTTTCTCAATTTTTAGAAACTGGCTGTTGGGGGAGGCCAAATATCCAGGATAGGAGGTCGGAGGTTTTTGTCCGGCCGCTTTAGAGCAAGTTGCTCTTTACTGTTCGAATGGTGGCGCCCAATTCCCCGTCAAGACCGACGGAAAAACGCGAACACGAGTTGGGAAAACACTCCGTGCCGGGACTTCGCCAGCGGTTCGTTTGTTACTTCGGCAAAACAAGGCGGAATTCGCAAACGAATCCAGACTGGTTCAGGTGCCAATTCCGCTACCGAAATGATTCACCCATCCGAACGCGACGAACTAGAGCGCCATACAAACGGATTTTGTTTCAAGGTAATCGTGTAACACTTCGTGGCCCATTTCACGACCCCAACCCGATTGTTTATAGCCGCCAAATGGCAACGCCGCGTCAAAAACGTTGTAACAGTTGACCCAGACGGTGCCGGCCCGAATCGTCTTGGCCAAACGATGGGCCTTCTTGATGTCAGCGGTCCAGACGCCGGCAGCGAGTCCGTAGATGGTATCGTTGGCCCGCTGCTTAAGTTCCTCCACGTTGGAAAACGGCATCGCGACCACGACCGGGCCGAAAATTTCTTCTTGGACCACATCCATCGATTCATGGGTATCGACAAGCACAGTGGGTTTGACAAAAAAACCGTCGCGATCCAGCGCCTCACCGCCACAAAGGGGGCGGGCACCGGCTTCACGCCCCCGATCCAGGTAGCCCGTTACAGTATTGAACTGTTCCTGAGAAACCAGCGGCCCCATCGCGGTTGCTTCCTCAAAACCGTCACCGACCACCAGTTTATTGGCTTCCTCGGCGATTCCCGAGGTGACTTGCTCAAAGACATCTTGCTCGATGTACAGTCTGGAACCCGCACAACAGCACTGGCCATGATTAAAGAAGATTGCGTTCGCCGCACCCGGGATCGCAGTCGCAAGATCAGCGTCCTTCAGAATGACATTCGGGCTCTTCCCGCCCAACTCCAGCGACACCTTTTTCAGGTTTCCGCTGGCCGCATTCACAATCAGTCGTCCAACTTCGGTCGAACCAGTAAACGCAACTTTATCGACTCCGTCATGAGCCGCTAAAGCCGCACCTGCCGTTTCACCAAATCCAGTGATGATATTGACGACTCCATCGGGAATCCCTGCTTCCTGAATCAACTCGCCCAGGCGGATTGCGGAAAGCGGTGTTTGTTCGGCAGGTTTCAAAACGACCGTACAACCAGAAGCCAGTGCCGGAGCCAGTTTCCATGCCGCCATCAACAACGGGAAATTCCAGGGGATGATTTGTGCCACGACGCCAACCGGCTCTTTCAGCGTGAATGCATGAAACTCCGCGCCGGGAGCATAAGGGACGGTGATCGGGATCGTATTGCCTTCAATTTTCGTGCACCATCCGGCCATGTATCGAAAAATGTCGGCAGCCAATGGAACATCGGCGACTTTGGCGACGGAGAACGGTTTGCCATTGTCCAAGGTTTCGATCTGAGCCAGCTCGTCGTTATGCCGCTCGATGAGGTCACCAATCTTCCAGATCAGTTTGCCGCGCTGAGAAGGCGTCATTTTGGCCCAGGGGCCGGAATCGAAGGCTTGGCGGGCCGCGCGTACGGCCGCGTCGACGTCATCGGCCTTGGCTTCGGCGACGCAACCAATGATCTGTTCGGTCGATGGATTTTGAACCTCGAAGGATTGGCCCAGTAGCGAGGGCTGCCATTGGCCGTCGATCAGCAATTGTTTGGGTTGGGCAAGGAAAGGACGAAGCTTATCTGGGATTGGTCTGGCAACAGTAGACATTTTTGACTCCTCGAATCAATTTCGTTGTGTTCTGAATCTCAAAGGATCAGGGCACGAAATACTAAAATCTCAGCCCATTATAGATGATTTTGGAGACGGGCGTTTAGGCAATCGGATTGTGGCTTTTCACCTAACTTTGGTTTGGCAAAACGGTGAAACGGGGTAAGCCAGCAAGAGGGGGGATTCTTTGATCTCTATTGATCGTTTTCTCTGGCAACGCTATCACTCCCGCACCGAGGGCATCGACTGCAAATGAAAAACTGTTTTCCCGGCTTTATCCTGATCCTTGTCGTTTTGTCTGGTTGTGCGCGCTGGAAGCCACCGGAGCGACCGGCTGAGTTTAAATTTCCTCAAGGTAGAATGGCCAAAGACGCGGTAGCTCTCGAAATCGGCGTCGCACAACTCGATAGCTCTCAAACAGAGAAATTCGAGTTCTTCTGGCGATCGCTCGATGAACAGGAAGTCGATTTGAAAAATCGCAAGAAACTGGATCAGAATGGAATTCGGGTTGCCATTATGGCGTCCCACGCGCCGGCAGTTTTCAATGAGCTGTTGGAGCCCAGGCCGATTGAGCACGAAGCTCTGGATTTGGTCGAGCAGCAGATGGCAGCCAGGGACTTGCTTGAGCCCAAGCCACGAATGATTGTCCATCAGCGGATCAACAATCGTGACGGCCAGGCGTACCCCATTCAAACCTCCGACGTGCACCAGGAGTTCAGTTGGGTCGTCCACAATGGTGATTTCCAAAACGTCGGTGCGGGGGAATTGGTGCGAGGTTTTTTCGAACTGACGACCCTGCCACAGGGCGATGGTACTGTTAGGCTGAAGATCCTTCCGCAGATCCACCATGGTCAAGTTCGGCCGACGATTGGAGTCGCCGAGCGATCATTTTTCTTTGACAATAGTCAGAAGATTGCCAAAATTGCGGATCTGGATTTCGCGGTCGACTTGCGGCCTGGGGAGACCCTGGTAATCGCACCCACCGACGATCAGGCGGAATTGGGTCAGTTGTTTTTTGGGTCGACACCCGCGACTGACACCACGGATTCAGCGGCCTCCAACCACAAATTGACGCACCGGTTTCTGATGATTCGCGTCGTGCAAACGCAGATGGACAACTTGTTTGGCGATAGCATGGCTAGCGATCGACTGACGACCACATCCGGACATTGAATCGCCCGCGTTTTTCGCGAATTGAACAAGCAGCCATTGAGTTGACCGACCAAGCTGCCGATAATGCGAGATCAACATCGCGAATGATCTGGTGTTCGGATTGCTGGATCTGGATGATTACCTTTTGCGCGTGTCGTTTTCTTCGCTGGCAAGATCACGATGCCGGTTTATAAGTGTCGGAGAACCCTTCAATGGCTTTGGTACCACTACGAGTTATTCTGGATCACGCGGCGGAAAATGATTATGGCGTCGCGGCCTTTAATGTGAACAACATGGAACAGATCCAAGCGATCATGGAAGCCGCCGCAGAGACTGACTCCCCCGTCATTGTGCAGGCGTCGCGCGGTGCCCGTGCCTATTCCCAAGACAACTACTTACGTCATCTGATGCTGGCTGCCGCCGAGCTCTACCCCCCAAATTCCTATCGTCATGCACCAGGACCATGGGAATAGTGTCGAAACCTGCTTGAGCGCCATCGAAAACGGTTTTACGTCGGTCATGATGGATGGCTCGCTGAAAGAAGATGGCAAGACGCCGGCAGATTACGACTATAACGTTGCGGTGACCGCGAAAGTCGTTGAGGAGGCTCACGCTCGCGGCGTTTCCGTCGAAGGAGAGTTGGGATGCTTGGGTTCGCTCGAGTCGGGTGAAGGTGAGCAGGAGGACGGTCACGGTGCGGTGGGCACGCTCAGCCGCGACCAGTTATTGACGGATCCTGATGAGGCGGAACGATTTGTGGCAGCAACGGGCGTTGATGCTCTGGCCGTTGCCATTGGTACCAGTCATGGCGCCTACAAATTCACCCGAAAACCTGACGGCGAAGTTTTGGCGATGGATCGAATCGAAGAAATTCATCGGCGACTCCCCAACTGTCACCTGGTGATGCACGGTAGCAGCAGCGTACCTCAGGAATTGCAGGATATTATCAACCGCTATGGCGGAAAGATTCGTCAAACTTGGGGTGTGCCAGTCGAGGAAATCCAACGAGGTATCAAGCACGGGGTGCGCAAGATCAACGTGGATACCGACAATCGGTTAGCGATCACGGGGGCGATTCGCCAAGTGTTGATGGAACAACCCGAGAAATTTGACCCGCGCGACTATTTGAAACCAGCGCGGGCGGCGATGAAGCAAGTCTGCCTGGATCGGATGACTTCATTTGGCCAGGCCGGACAGGCGGCGAGTTTGCGAAAAATGGCATTCGCGTGATTTCTGACTATGTGGTTGCAGGTCGTTGAGATTGATTTCGGCTGTAAATTTATTTTTATCTCAAAACCGGGGGTCGCAAAATCAGGAGCACCCCAGTAGGCCAAATAACGAGTTGCCACCCGGTGCTCTGGATCCGTAATCACTTTCATTCTTTATTCGCCCTCCGTGGCGTTCGATTCTTTTTGCTGTGCAATGTCAACGCAACACAGAATTTTCCATGAACACTGCCATTGATCCGAACCGCGTTAATCAACCGATGGGTTGGGTGGATCAAAGAGAACAGGTTTTGCTGTCCCCGTTTGCGATGCGCAGCATCAACTCCCGAGGTCGTGTGCATCCGGAAGCAGAGCACCCTTACCGCGGACCGTTTCAAAGGGATCGGGATCGAATCCTGCATAGTTCGGCCTATCGCCGATTGAGCGGCAAGATGCAGGTGTTTACCGGAGAAATGGGCGATTACCATCGTACCCGGTTAACGCATACGCAGGAGGTGGCGACCATCGCCCGAACCATTGGCCGCGCGCTGGGGCTCAACGAAGACTTGATCGAGGCGCTGGCACTTATGCACGACATTGGCCACCCGCCTTACGGGCATGCCGGTGAGGATGCGCTGGCAGAGTGTATCGCCGATGAGGGCGGTTTTTCGCACAATCAATTCGCACTGACGATCGTGCAGGAAATCGAGATTCGATTCCAAAAGTTCCCCGGCCTCAATTTGACGCGCGAGGTTCTGCTTGGACAAACGAGCCGTGTTAACAAGGATCATGTCGGTTGCAAACCTCTGATGGAAGTTCAGTTGGTCGACGCGGCTGACAGTACGACTTACGATGCCCACGATGCGGATGACGCGATCAAGCTGGGATTGGTCTCGATTGACGAGATGAAACACCTCAGCCTGATAGGCGAGTGTCTGGACTTTGTTCGAGAGCGGTATACCGCACTGGATCCGGGGTTACTCCGAAAAGCTTTGGTCCACCGACTGATTGACAAGCAGGTTACGAGTTTGCTTTCCCATTGCGCGGGCGAGTTAAAGAAGCACGATTTTCAAAGCGTGGAAGAAGCGTTGGCGAGCGATTTTCTGATTGGCCATTCTGCCGAAGTGTGTGAGCAAAAGCAGGAGCTTGAGTCATTTCTCTACGAGCGTGTTTATCGTCATCCGCAACTGGTCGAAGTTCGAGAGCAGGCACAGGTTCGAGTGAAACGGATGTACGAAGCCTATTGCCAAAATCCAGATTTCTTTCCCCAGAAGTATTTGCCGCGTGCCCAAAGGATTGGCATTCGAAGGATGGCCGTCGAGTACATAGCTGGAATGACGGATCATTTTTGCGAGGAAACCTACCGAAAGATGTTTCCGTAGAATTCAGGCTACCGTTCACAAGCCGTCGGTCTTAAGATGGAATGTATAGCGGGATACGGATTATTAAACATTATTCAATCGCAAGATTTCTATTTATTCAGGGATCTGCGGGTTTGACACCACCAGAGTGTTGAGCGAACCGTTCCCCGGTCCATTTTCAGATGGCCGCAGATTCGTTTTTATTCTTATCGCGGATGGAGGCAAAATTTGCCGATGCTCGCAACCTTTTCCCCGAGACAAAAATGGCATTGTGGATATTAAGAGGATGTTTCCTGATCGTCGCGATTGGAGTGGGTTTATCCGTCACAGCGAGCTTAAACTTTCTGACGCCCGAGACCGACCCGGATTCGCCAGTTCGCGGCATTGTTTTTTTCCTGTTCATTTTAGGGGCCGTACTTGCCATCGTCACGGATGTCTTTATTCGCAACAAACGGATCGATATGATCTCGAGCGTCTATTTTGGCCTGGTGGTCGGGTTGTTTTTGACCTACGTGGTCGACCTGGCACTTACTCCGATCTTCGGGATGGGAACGGGGGTCAGAGCCGGTATCAATCCCAACATGATGCGCATCCTGATCGTTTCCTTTTGCGGGATCTCACTGTGTTACACCTGTATTAGTTTGCTTTGGCAAACCAGGGAGGATTTTCGCTTTGTCATTCCTTACGTGGAATTCAGTAAGGATGTGAAAGGGCTGAAGCCATACATTCTCGATACCAGCGTCGTCATCGACGGCCGCATCGCGGACATTATCGATACGGGCATTATCGATAACCAATTGGTGATGCCGCGATTTGTCCTTGGCGAACTGCAAGGGATCGCGGACAGTAGTGACAAAATGCGTCGAGCGCGCGGGCGTCGAGGACTGGATGTACTTGATCGTTTGCGAAATAACAAAAAGATTGACTTTAAGATCTACGATCGAGAACTACCGGAAATGCAGGGACAAACGGTCGATATCAAGCTGCTCCTGCTGGCTCGGCATCTCGACGGCAAGGTCGTCACGGGTGACTTCAACCTGAACAAAGTTGCCAAACTTCAAAACGTACCAGTCATTAATCTCAATGAGATCGCGAATTCTCTCAAGCCCGTCTTTTTACCCGGTGAGTTAATCCGGATCCGCATCGTTAAACCGGGCGAAGGAGCAGGGCAGGGCGTGGGCTATCTTGACGATGGCACGATGATCGTCGTCGAAGACGGGAGAAACCATATTGGAGAGGAAGTTGATATCACGGTGACCAGCATGCTACAGACAAGCGCCGGTCGCATGGTTTTCGGTAAGTATGAAGGTTTGGCGCCCAAATAAAACCTGTCACAATTGCATCGCCGAATCCAGTCCGATTTTCGATATCTTGGAACGGGCTCATTGCCTATCGTCGACGCACCTCAACCTGATTGATGGGAAACGGCTACAGCAGGTTGCAAGTCAGCATCCCTGCAGCCAGTGCAAAAAGCAACAGAATATAGGGGTGATAGCCACGCAGTAAAGCAATCATCGTTGGTTCCCTTAAATGCTTGCCGGAAGAATCGATCTCTTTCGATTTCAACAATCGAGGATGCTTGCAGAAACGATGCCACTTTTCAATCAGGCTCTGCCCAACAGTTGGTGATCTCTCAACGTGGCGAACGCAGGGAGGCGATTAAGGTCGTTTTTTGTGAAGTTCGCCTCGTCGCCTCCGCTTCCCCGGTGATGCAAAATGGCTCCGCGTAAGGAAACCAATTCCAATCTGCCGCCGTTCTACGTGGCATTTTTGACGACTGGAGTGTCTTCAATCTGATACTGATGCGGTTTATCGCGTCGCTCGATACGCAACGCCCAACTGCATCAAATTCGACGCCCTTTTTTGACCTCGTCTCCAGCCATCAAAGTTTTACCAATTGGGACGATTCGTCAAGGAACGGAATTGTTTAAGAGGATCTTGGTCCACGCGGCACGTTTTCGCTGTCGTTTTCGATTCCGGGGGTATAGTTCAAGTGAAGGCAGTTGGTATTCGATTCTTTTTTTGCAACGGAGGAACGCCCATGACAGTCATTCCTTTGCTGGTCCTCTTAGATTCAATCAGTTTTTGGTAGCGTCTCCAAAACTGGTCTCCAACGACTAAGTTATTAAAAAAACGTTTCACTACTCGCACCCGTTCTCGCCTCCATGATGACGGGTGTTTTTTTGATGGCTAAGGCCGGGTGGCTATTTCTTTTGAGCGTCTGACTGATTGCCGGACTGCTGACGCAATTGGAGATGAACTTTGGCAACGCTGCCCATGATGTTGTCTTCGCCCATCGGGTTGACCTTGGCGGCAGTTTGCATTGCCTGGATTGATTTCGCGGAATTGTTGTTCATTTCCTCGAATAAACCAATATAAAGGTGAGCGTAATACAGTTGCAGATCATGCTGACGACTGTTTGCCGGCGCAAATGCAGAAGTTGCCGCGGCGGTTTTGAGAACATCCTCCGGGGTCAATTGACCAGCGAACATCCGGTGTACTTGCGCCATCGGAATTCGGGTGTCACGCTCGATCGGAATTAAATTCTTCCGAGCCTCTTCGATGCTGGTTACCTTGGCGGCACAGAGCATATGCCAGACAGCATTCTCAACATCTTGTGAGTTAACGGTTTGGTGAGTTTCAAACTGTTTGACTCCATCCTCGAACCGGTCCGCATAATAAAGTGCCAATCCACGTTGCCAAAGGCGTGGTTCGATTCGAGGTTGCAGGCGAATTACTTCGTCAAAGGCGGCAACCGATTCGTCCATTTTGCCAATGCAGAAAGCTATCTCTCCTTTGAGAAACTGATACTGGTACTCGCGGGGTCGCTGTTGGGTGAGCTCGACCACCGCATCCCAAGCCTTCGAATCGTCCCCGTCGGCCATGGCCTGTTTCGCAGTCGTTGACAACGTGGCGATCACGGGATCTGACTCCTGCATCATTGAAAGAGGTGGTGGACTTGAATATCCACCGATGGCATTTGGGTTCGATTGAGGCGAATTCTTACGTAGAGACCACTGCGCGGCGGCAGCGACCATCATCACCGCCAAAACAACTACTAGCGAGGCCCGGGGAATTGACCCAACTGATTGATTTTGCATTTCAGCACTTTG
This sequence comes from Pirellulaceae bacterium, assembly GCA_942492215.1. Classification (GTDB taxonomy): domain Bacteria; phylum Planctomycetota; class Planctomycetia; order Pirellulales; family Pirellulaceae; genus Mariniblastus. The sequence continues at coordinate 232,727 of CALODY010000018.1, read as the reverse complement.
TGAGGAATGGAAGATTTTGATAATCGTGATTTGACCGCACGACGTTCGTCGGGTTCACACCATGTATCTCTACCCCAGTTGAATTTATCCGGATTGGAGAGTAACACAAATGAGTTGTGAGTATTACATGGTGGGATATGAAAAGAAAAATCAAAATTGCTTTGATCCAACAGATCGCATCCCATGACAAAGCCAAAAATATCGAACGGGGCTTGCAGGCAACCCGACTTGCAGTAGCCAGCGGAGCCAACGTTGTTTGTTTCGCCGAGTTGGCGTTTGAGCCATTTTACCCGCAAGTTCCCAGTGACGGAGATGTAGCGACATTGGCCGAAATGATTCCCGGTCGCATCACTGACACGTTTTGTTCACTGGCCAAAGAGCTTGGTGTCGTGATCGTAATCAACCTCTTCGAGCGATCCGGGAGTCAGACGTTCGATTCATCACCGGTCATCGATGCCGATGGTACGCTGCTTGGAGTAACGCGGATGGTCCACATTACCGACTACCCGTGTTTTCATGAAAAAAGTTATTACGTCCCGGGAGATCGCGGTGCCCCGGTCTACGAGACCCGGTTTGGCCGCCTTGGCGTAGCGATCTGTTACGACCGACACTATCCTGAATACATGCGTGCTCTAGCGCTGTCCGGCGCGGAGCTGGTGGTCGTGCCTCAGGCAGGCGCCGTCGACGAATGGCCGGAAGGACTGTACGAGGCCGAGCTGCGAGTGGCCGCCTTTCAGAACGGGTATTTTACGGCTCTCTGCAATCGGGTGGGCGAAGAGGAACAATTGACTTTCGCCGGAGAGTCGTTTGTCTGTGATCCCCGTGGAACGGTAGTTGCCAGGGCGGGCTTGAACCGGGAAGAGACGTTGTTTTGCGACATCGATTTGGAATGCGTGGATGCTTCTCATGCTCGACAACTGTTTCTGAGAGACCGACGGCCTGAGTTGTATGCATCCTGGTTGGCAAGATAGATGAACGACGCGAGATCCGAACCAGCGGAATCAACTGAGCTCAGCCGGAACTACGATCGGGCCGCCTGGTTTTACGAGAAAGCCGCAAAGTTTTACTCGACCAATCAGATCCGTTCCAGCAAACGATTCCAGATGCAATACATTTCTGCGGGTGACAAGGTTCTTTATTTGGGCGCAGGCGCCGGCGAAGATGCGGTCATGGCGGCGCGACAAGGTGCGCGAGTTACCTGCATTGATATTTCCCAAGGAATGTTGGATCGTATCGCGCGTCGATTTGACAAGGAAGGAATTTGTGTCGAGTTAATATGTGGCGATGCTTTTGAACATCAACGTCGTGATTACTACGACGTGTGTGCGGCAAACTACTTCTTGAATGTATTCCGTTCCGCGCAGATGGCAAAAATGCTTGAGCACTCCGCCAGTCTGGTTCGACCGGGTGGCAAATACATGATTGCCGACGTCGCTTTGCCACAGGGAAGCTGGCCCTCTCAAACCTTCAATTTATTCTATTTGAAGTTGGGAATGGCCGCATTTTGGTTGATGGGGTTGGTGCCATGGCACGAAAACTATGATTACTGCAGCTGTTTTTCCAATGCCGGGTTGCAGGCCGAGCATGTCAAGTTTTTTCGATTTGCCAAAAAGGGGCCGGTTCTGTTCCAAAGCATCGTTGCCAAGCGAATCAACAATTCACGTTCAAGCAGCAACGCAGGACCGCTCTTAAATTCTTGACCGCGATTCGAGACTTACAGGGACCTGTTTTCGGATCAGCTTGCAGCTTGGCAGAAGATTGCAGTTGATGCAATTCAATCGTTCGTGGGCCATGTTGGCTGCGCGAAGCGGGACACTTGGCACAACTGGTGTTTTGTAGGTCGATCGTCGCGTGAAACATTCTCAGTGATCTGCGCAGCATGAATAAAATCGCAACCCCAACGATTGCCAGAGAAAACCAGGTTTGCCAATCGAAAAAAACGGTCATGAGCAGATCCGATCAAACAGCTGGAAAGTGATCAGGGCTCCGAGATAGGCCAGGACTGTCATATAAACGAATGTGAATAAAGGCCAGCGGTAGGAGTTGGTTTCACGACGAATCACCGCCAGTGTGGAAACGCATTGTGCGCACAACGCAAAAAATACCATCACGGACAACGCAACCGGCAGCGTAAACAACTTTTGATCCGATCCCTCCCACGTTGCATTCTCAAGCGTGCTTTTGAGCGATGCGGACTCTTCGTCAGTATCCGAACCCAGACCAAAAATAACTCCCATCGTGGAAATTACGACCTCCCGAGCTGGAAACGACGCGATTGCCGCGCTGCCGATTCGCCAGTCCCAACCCAGTGGCTTTACCGCCGGTTCGATCCACTGGCCCCCACGGCCCAGAAAGCTGTTTCTCAACTGAAAGGCATCGACTCGATTGGCCACCTTTGTTTGTTCCAGTTCTAGTTTTGCCCGCAGGCCATCCGCCGAACGATCGTCCAACGCCGCCAGTTGAAGAGCGATGGACTGCTTTTGGTTCTGCAAATCGACGGGTAGGTTGTTTTCATTCCGGGGAAAATATCCCGCCGCCCAGACAATGATCGTCATCATAATGATTAGCGTGCCGGCGTCTCTGACAAAAGACCAACCACCGTCGAACATGCGACGCACTACGTTTCGTAGTCCGGGGGTTTTATAACTTGGCAATTCCATCACAAAGGATGATGTACCGGATTTCAAAATTGTCTTCTTCAGCAGCCAGGCGACGAGAACGGCAGTCACAATGCCAACCAGGTACATCCCCAACATGGTCAGTCCCTTCAGGCCCAGCAGACCACCCAGAAAATACTTGTCCGGAACAAAGGCAGCGATCAGCAGGACGTAAACGGGTAACCTGGCACTGCAACTCATGAGTGGTGCAACAAGAATCGTGATCAATCGTTCACGTTCTTCTTTGATGACCCGCGTTGCCATGATCCCGGGTACTGCACACGCGAAGGAAGACAGTAAAGGAAACAGGCTGATACCGCTGATCCCAAAGCGAGAAAGGTATTTATCCATCAAGAATGCGGCACGAGCCAGGTAACCGGTATCTTCCAGAATGGCCAGCACAAAGAACAGCATCAGGATCTGGGGCAGAAACACCAGCACACTGCCGACTCCATTAATCAAGCCATCCACCAATAGTGAATTGAAGGCGCCCGGTGGCACAATCGAATTGACGGCGCGAGCTCCCAACTGATTGAAGCCATTGATTAGCTCTGAAGCCGGTTCAGCGGCCCAAAAGACAAGCTGAAACAATGAGACGAGAACCAAGGTTGCAAATAGCAGACCCCAGACCGGATGGGTTAGCCACCGATCGAATCGATCGGTCAACGTGGTCTTTTGTTTGGGCTTCGTCTGTCTCAAGCATGAGCCGATATGTTGCTTGATCCACTGATACCGCGCTTCCGATTCAAACTCGGCGACCGTTTGTCCGGTTGATGTCAGTTCGGCTCGTTCCACACGTAGAGAGTCGAGCAATGGCGTCCACCGCGGCCCAGTGAGCTGCGACGTCATGAAGCCATCCGTGTCGAACAACATCCGCGTCAACGCAAAACGATTCGATTCCTGTCCCGGGGGGCAATGGGATTCCAGTCGAGCGATTCGCCGGTTCAATTCTGCGGAGAAAGGATTGTGAAAAACCCCGGGAGGTCGGCCGCTGGCGGCCAGGATTGAAGATTTGAGCTGAGCAAAACCGGTCCTCTTTTTCGCTTGGACACCAACTACCGCGACACCCAAAAGTTCCGATAAACGGTTGAAATTGACTTCAAGTCCGTTGCGTTCGGCGATGTCGATCATGTTGACCGCAACCACCGTGGGGCGTTGCAGGTCAAGGATTTGACTGACCAGAAATAGATTACGCTGCAAGTTGTTTGCATCAACGACGCACAATACGAGGTCGGGAGTCTTGTCAGCTGGCGGTCGCCCCAGCAGTACATTCACGGTAACCAATTCATCCGGTGAATGGGGCGCTAAACTGTAGGTGCCAGGCAAGTCTATCAGCTCGATGACGGTCTCTTCAAACTCTAGACGGCCATATCGTTTCTCAACAGTTACGCCGGGGTAGTTACCCGTATGTTGGTGGATGCCAGTCAGCGCATTAAAAAGCGTCGATTTGCCGGTGTTGGGATTTCCCAAAACCGCGACTGTGAGAGGTTTGACGTCAGTTCTTGGTTGGCTCATGACTACGACACAAGAGCTGGTCATCGCCGATTCAGGCGGGTTCAACGAGAATGGTCAATTGTTTTGATGGTCGAACACACATGCAATTGCCATCCAGTTTCAAGATGCAGGTGTTACCCCCCCGAATGATCGAAACTTTCGCGCCTCGTTGCAGTCCAAGTTCCGAAAACCGGGCAACATCGTGCGGGCAACCACGCAGGCAGGAAATGTTTGCTTGATTGCCAGGCCGAAGCTGCTGCAACGGAATCTGAGTGATTGGCTTGATCATTCGGTTTCTAAAACTCCGCGGGAAACGATCCGTTTCTTGCGTTACTCATAATGAGAATCAATCTCAATATCGGAATTTTAGCTGAGTCGCCGCAATAAAACAACGGCAAGAGTCGAATTCGACGGCCTTACGACCGCCATGACTTCCAATTATCAGAGAACCTACTCGAAAATCGCGTTAGAAATTCGCGGCATGATGACAATCACGGAAAAAGTGGATCTTGGATCGACAATTGCTCGACACAAGGAAGAGAAATCGACTTTTCGAGATCTCGGTAGCCTCACCATCAAAAGCGATTTTAAGAGGCAAAACCAGCCCATCCTCCCCGGCTGTGATTTACAATGGGTTTTACAGAAAACCAACGCCAGCGGCTCAAGCCGTTAGCGATTTTGCGCGAATTCGAGCGTCAGCCTCGGGGCCGACCAGCTGAAATACTGTCGTCCAGTCGTTGAAACGGCCAGCCGCAATGGCACCACGTGCGTCATGCGGCAAACTGTTTGTCGCGACGCCCCCAATTACTTGGCATCTTCCATGTTCTGAATGTACTGCCGCAAACGTTCGTTTTCATCGTTGACGCCTTTGAGTTCCAACATGTTTTCGACGCGCTTCAGCAGTTCGATACGATTGACCGGTTTGGAAAGGAAGTCGTTGGTACCCGCATTTACAGCCCGCTCGATATCTCCCAACTCGTTGAGGGCCGTGACCATCAGAATCATGATCCGCTTTAGATCGGGATCCTGTTTGATCTTTTCGCACACTTCAAATCCGCTCAGTTTGGGCATCATCACGTCAAGCAGGATCAAATCTGGTCCGAATGAGACGGCTTTGTCCATGGCTTCCAGGCCATCGACCGCGATTTCTGTAACACAATCCAGATCGGTCAGATAGGCTTCTAGCAGCTCGCAGTTGGCTTCGTTATCGTCGACTATCAAGATTCGATGTTGTTTTTCGGAAGCTTGCATTCGATTCGCCGGTTGAGGTAAATGACCGCTTCATTATAAGACATTCCACCGACAACGACCAAGCGGTTGGAGATGATCCTCTGGGTTCCCTGATTGCCGGGGATACCAAACCGGAATTATCACTGGGATTCTGTGGAATTGAATTCGGAAAGTAGCTGTTTCCCTCGCCAGATGGAATAAGCGAGCTGCCAATCAATGGGCGCATCCGAATTCCCAAAATTGAACCAGGTCGAATCGTGGTCATCGACGACGACGGTCCCCGACTCGCCATTACAGTTGGCGGTCGCAATCAGCACCAACTGACCGAAGAAGCTTCCAATGGTCTGAACCTGAATATCTTCCAGTTCCTCGTCGCGAAGGGCGGCTTGAAGTCGTCGAATTTCGTTTGGAAAAACCTGTTGACCGCGCGACAGGGACATTTGGAAGATTTCGTCGTGCACTGTTTGCCAGCCGGCGAACGCGGCATAGATTTCGTCAATCGGTAAATGACGCAGGTCGGCCGCAAAGGCGTAGGTTAACGGGCCGCAAATCCCGATATTACTGTGGGCGGAGTCGCCGGTTCCGTACGAGTATTTGAACAAATAGCATTGGACCGGGTGCTCGTAGCTGGGCCAGTACATTTCGCGGTTATCCAGCAGCTCGATGTCACTGGGCGAAAGGCCCATTTGGTCCGGTTCGGAAAGCCAAATTGCGAGATGGCTTTCGGCGATTGCGATTTCGCCCTGCAGTTCAAGCGATATCTCGTGTTTGAATCCAAGTTCTTCAGCATATGCCAGTACGCGAAGTCGCGCTACCGGCTGGTTGGCCAGACCAATCAAAGCCTCTTTACCCGAATCGATTTGCATCCGCGCCAGTGCGGCGGCAGCCTCCGTCTGCACTCGCCGGTGTCGCAGCTGTAATGCCTGGTTCAATTTCCCAATGGCATCCTTATGTTCTACCAATGCGAACGTGTCACAGAGCGCGACAATCAGGGCGACCGAATCCGAAACCAGCTGGTTCAGTCGGCGAGCATCAAAATCAAGCGGAATGTCGCCCTCCTCGATTCGGCCAAGCTGGCCGGTGATTTGACCGAGCAAATCCGTCAGCGGCTCGACTCTTGATTTGGCCGGATGGGATTCGATTTGGCCAGTGCGGTAAAGGAAGTTGAACAAATCAAATACCGCTGGTGCGATCTGCGAGTGTTGTGTCGCCCGGTTCAGCAGGTCTACCAGCAATTCTGGTGGCAGATTCACGTTGGAGCGCAGCAAGGGTGCGAACGCGAGCATGATGCCAAGCCGGTGCTTGGGAGGATCGTCACATATCAAATCCTTCCAAAGACTGATGGCGGTTTCAGATCCCGAGGTGGCCAACCACTGCAATACGTGGTTACGCAGATCGCTGTCTGCGGGGATCAATCGGTACAGCGTCTCAACAGATTGGATGCGCTGTTGCGACCAACGCGGATCTTCGTTGCCGGCCCGGCGTAGTTCTTCACGAATCACCAGCTGATGTATGATGGGTTGGAAAACCTGATCCAGGTGAACGATTGACTGTCCGGGATGGACACCGGTTCGGGGCTCGGGATCGTTCAATTCGTCGCCAAAATCTGACAGGCAGCGTATCAGTTCATCAACGGTTTCATCATCCCACTCCCTAACAGACAGGGCAAGTTTCGCGACAGCCGGTTTCTGGGTCGCGTCTTCACGCGCCAATAGCAATGCGTCGATCAAACTTTTTATCATCTTAAACTGACGTTCATTGTGATTTAGGCCTTGAGATTGCCGTCTCAAGTTGACAATCCACGTTGACCGACGGTAATCACCCGGATAGCTTATGTGGTTTAGGTTCGCGGATGCCAAGCAATTCCGAACAATTTTCCGAAATCTGCGATTTTCTCAAACAAAGGATTATACGGTCTCAAATACTGTGGCTAAACGAGTCGTCAAACGCAAACAAATTTTGTCTTTCCAGCACATGGGTTTGTCAAAAAAAATGCTGGAAACGCTAGATCGAATCGGTTATGAAAAACCATCCCCGGTCCAGGCAGGCGTGATTCCCCTGGCACTCGACGAATATGACGTAATTGGTCAAGCCAGAACGGGTACGGGGAAGACCGCCGCCTTCGCGATTCCGATCCTGGAACGCCTCGATTTGTCGGTTAAGAAGCCAAAGCCGCAGGCGTTAATCCTCACCCCTACCCGCGAATTGGCTGTTCAGGTGGAAAATGAGTTTCGCAGGATGGCAGACCCGAACAACGTCAGCTGCTGCTGCCTGTATGGTGGTCGCCCAATTAAAAAGCAAATCAATCAACTGGAGAAAGGGTGCCACGTCGTTGTCGGAACGCCGGGGCGCGTTATCGACCATTTGAATCGAGGCACGTTGAATGTCGATCAGCTGTGGTTCGTCGTTTTAGACGAGGCGGATCGGATGTTGGATATTGGATTTCGACCAGATATTGAGAGAATCCTTCGTCGCTGCCCGAAAGAACGCCAGACGATGTTGCTCAGCGCGACACTTCCCGAACCTATTCGAAGGCTCGCGCGCCGATACATGTATCGACCCAAGGTAATCAATTTCTCAAAAGAATCAGTAGCCGCGGACACAATCGAACAATTCTATTTGAACGTTCCTGCGGACTTGAAGTACGATTTCCTGGTCAAACTGGTCCAGCGGGAAGATCCGGAACAGGCGATCATTTTTTGCCGAACAAAACTGGGTACTGAAAAACTGTATCGCAAACTGTTCAAGGCAAAAGTACTGGATGCCGTTGGAACCCTTCACGGTGACATGTCACAGTCCGCTCGCGACCGGATGATGAAAGATTTTCGTTCCGGCAAGGTCCGCTATTTGGTCGCGACCGATGTTGTCGGAAGAGGAATCGACATCACCAACGTTTCGCATATCATCAACTACGATATACCGGAATTAAGTGATGACTACGTGCACCGAGTCGGACGAACCGGGAGAATGGGGAAACAGGGTGTCGCTTTTTCTCTGGTCACTCCCGAACAAGGCGAAGAGTTAACCCGGATCGAGCAAAAAATAAACGTCATGTTAAAAGCGGATCCAATGCAGCAAGAGATTGACGAGATTCGTGGAAATTCCAGGCCCTTGCGGGGCAAGCCTTCGAAACCCAAATCGCGTTACCGTCGAGCACTTTGACCGTCGAGCACTTTGACCGTCACGCTGAGTGACCTCGAACGACAAACGACAAACGATGATTCAATTCATGTCGGCGTAGCCACGTGGACGATTGTTGCAAAGGGCAAACCAGCCATGAGCAGGAGTTGTTTGCCAAGTCCTTACCATGACCAAACCACTTGTTGGGAATGGTTGGAAGCGATTGGCGCACGGGACCCAAGGACGGCTGATGCGAACCTCCTCTCGATCCTTGAAACGGCCGCGGAAGAATTCGCACCGGAATTGCTGGCACGAATCTTCGAGGAATTGCCCCGTTGTATCGATGTTGATCGCGCTCTCAACAATCTTGAACGGTTTGTCAAAACGCATGCCGGACCCGGTATCTATCAAGGACTGCTGACTCCACCGCTTTGCTTGCGATCCATATTGATCCTGTTTTCAGATAGCCAGTCTGTCAGTGATTTGTTGGTCAAGGATGTTGATCACTTCCTGTGGTTGAAAAGTAATTCGCAAAGTTTTTTGACGCGCGACCAATTGGTCGGCGATCTGGTGGAACAGCTGGAGGAGGCCGAGACCAGCAGCGTTGCTAGGCGGACCCTGCGCCGATTCAAGCAGCTTCACATGGCACGGATCGCGTGCGGTGATTTGGTGCATGGGTACTTTTTGCCTCAGGTCGCCGGCCAGATCTCAATTTTGGCGGAGGCGATCTGCGAGTCCACTTTGCGATGGGCCCGACAGGCTCTTACTCAGCAGTGGGGGGAGCCGAAATCCAAACAGGGAATTTCTACTCGGTTTGTGATTCTCGGCCTCGGCAAACTTGGCGGAACCGAGCTCAATTATTCCAGTGATATTGACCTGCTGATGGTTTACGAGCAGGAGGGTCTGACCGATGGCCGTTCACCGAGACCAAATCGTCTGTTCTTCGAACAACTGACCCGTGATTTTGTTCGGCTGCTAGGTGAGGCAACCGGGGGTGGCCAGATCTATCGCGTCGATTTGAGGCTGCGGCCCGACGGCTCCGAGGGGGCTATTTGTTCATCATTGGATTCTATCCTGCGGTATTATGATTTCCGCGGACGCACCTGGGAACGCCAGGCGTTGATTAAGGCCAAACCGGTTGCCGGCGATCTAGATCTAGGGCAATCGCTGTTGGATCAACTCAATCCCTGGATCTACCGGAAGAATCTGAATCGCGCAGACATTGCCGGCGTCAAAGCGCTCAAACGCCGTATCGAGCGTCTTGCCATCGTTCGAGGGGAGGAATTGACCAATGTGAAAACCGGGCGCGGTGGGATTCGGGATATTGAATTCGTAATTCAGTTTCTGCAATTGCTGAACGGGGGCGTCCTGAGGGATTTGCACACTTCCAATACATTGACTGCGATCAAGTCGCTGGAGGTGGCGGGGTGTCTCACCAACGCAGAAGCGACTTTGTTGTCACAAAATTATTGCTGGCTGCGAAAACTGGAGCATCGCTTGCAGCTGATGTTCGATTTGCAGACGCACACGCTACCGACCTCCGAAGAAGAACTGCGCAGGACGGCTGGCAGGATGGGATTTGCGGGATCGAACGGGTTAGAGAATTTTCGATTGAAACTTCGGGAAACGACGGAAGCGGATCGCACGATCCTGAATCACCTGTTGCATGGCGCTTTCGGCATGACGTTCGGTTCGCTGCGCGATTCAGGCGGGCATTTGGCTTTTGCAGAAGACCAAGAAGTGCCTCCGGAGGTCGATCTGATATTGGAGCCCGAGCCTAACCAACAAATGATAAAGGAAGTGCTGTCGGCATTCGGATTCAAGGATATTTCAAAGGCGTTTGTCTGTTTGATGGAGTTGGCCCGCGAGAAGACACCCTTCCTTTCACCACGCCGATGCCACCATTTTCTCGCGTCGATTGCCCCTGCGATTTTGCGTGAGATTGCCGCGACGCCGGATCCGGATGCAACCCTGGTTTCGCTTTCTGCGGTTAGTGATTCACTCGGAGCGAAAGGGGTTTTATGGGAGCTCTTCAGCTTCAATCCTCCGACCTTGAATGTCTATGTTCGATTGTGTGCTACCAGCGACTATTTGACCGGGATTCTCAAGCGAAATCCGGGCATGATTGACGAACTGGTAGATGCACTTCAGGTCGAGCATCTTCCAGATTATTGTTTTCTTTCTGAGAGCCTGACGGAACTCGTGAGTGGGGCACAGGATATTGAGCCCATCGTTCACAGTTTCAAAAATGCTCAACACTTGGGGGTTGGCGTTCGGGACATACTGGGCCGAGATGAAATCCAGACCACACACCGCGCACTTTCTGACGTTGCGGAAGTCTGTCTGGAAACGGTCGTGCAACATGAATACATCACCTTGCTACACCATTACACTCCAACGAACGCCAGTTGGAGTGAAATGCAGTCAACCTGTCCATTTGTAGTGGTCGGATTGGGAAAGCTTGGAGGGCGGGAGCCGAATTACCACAGCGATCTGGATTTGATTTTTCTTTACCGGCCTGATCTCCGGTTTGAATCGGGATTACCCACCGGTGTAAGCAACCAGCACTTTTTCAGCCAATTGGCTGCAAATATCTCGCGTTTCATTTCTCATTCGCCAAGGTTTGGCAAGTTGTTTGAGATGGACAGCCGATTACGTCCGACCGGGAAAAGCGGTCCGCTGGCCGTTTCCACTGTTGAGTTTGAAAGGTATTTTCTTTCCGGTCAGGGTTGGCTGTGGGAACGGCAGGCACTTTGTAAAGCGCGTCCCGTATTCGGTTCGACCGATTTGCGGCATGCCGTTGTCAATCTGATTCAAAAAGTCATTTGCAATACGCGTTGGAGTCCGCAACAGGCAGTTGAGATTGACCGGATGCGAGCTGTCCTTCAGCAGGACTGTGCAGATGCCAATCTCAAACGTGGCGAGGGCGGCACCGTCGACGTTGAATTTTTGATACAGGGCTTGCAGTTGAAATATGCTCGCAACGATCGTTCCGTACTGTTGACGGGCACGCTGCAATCGCTTTCCCGACTTGTTGCACTCGGGTACCTGAAGAAAGAATCGGGTGCGGAGCTGGCCGCCAACTATCGATTGTTGCGAGGCGTGGAGGCGCGTTTGCGACTTATTAATACCACCGCCCGCCACGATCTGCCCCAGGATAGTTTGATGCTGGAAAAACTTGCGTTTCTGATGAAATACGAATCTTCAGTTGAATTGCGAGAATCGGTGGCCCACGCCCGGCGTGCGATTCGGGACGCCTACAATGAAGTGTTACATGAGTTGATGAGTGCCGAGACTTAGCGTGCGACTATTCGTTGGTAAAGTCGATTCGTCAAGTTTTTAGGGCAAAATGCGGCGATGCATTAACTCCGGTGATTTGAGATCCGAGAATCAAGGTGCGACTCACGACCCCAATGAATTTAGATCAACATCTCAAACTCTTGTTGCACCAGATAGTTATTGTCCAGACTGGCCGGGGAAAGCTTCGCTTTTCGATACCTACGATGAAAAAACGCTGATACAATCAGGTACGTGAATGGGCGATTTTCTTGGTCAGGCCAATCGCTGGTGGCGCATTTCGTGCTGGTACTGATCGATGTTGAAAGCGAGGATTCTGTGACAAACGTTTTGGTAGTCGATGATTCGGATGTCGATCGGCTGTTAATGGAAGGCCTGTTGGGCCAGGCCTCAGGGTTTGTTGTGATTGCCGCCGAAAACGGTGTTCAAGCCTTGAAGAAGCTTGAAGAATGGTCGATCGATATCATTTTGACGGACCTGCAGATGCCCAAAATGGACGGGTTGGAACTGGTCAAGAAAATCCGGGAGAACAAACTCGAGATTCCCGTAATCCTTACGACCGGGATGGGCAGTGAAGAAATCGCCGCCGAGGCATTGCGCGTGGGAGCCGCTGGCTATATTCCTAAAACCAAGTTGAACCAGTTGTTGGTCTCCACAGTTCGAGAAGTACTGGACATTCTCAATGGCGACCAAAGCTATAGCCGATTATTGGAGTGCTCCAAGCTCTCCCATTATGAATTTGAGTTGGACAACGATCCGATGTTGATTCCGCAGCTAGTCGATTTTTGCGAAAGGATGCTCAAATCGATGGCGCCACTGGACCGGATCGACTGTTTACGAATTGCAATCGCCGCCGACCAGGCGTTGCGGAATGCTCTTTACCGAGGAAACCTTGAGATCAACGCCGAACATAAGATCCCTTCAATTTCATCGACCCTGAATGAAGAGTTGCCGTTATTCGTGCAGGAACGATTTGAGCAGGAACCGTATAAAGACCGAAAAATTGATGTGGTCATCGAAATCAAGCCGACGAGATTTGCGATGCGAATCCGTGACGAAGGGCCTGGCTTTGAGATTTCTCAAGTGGGTGGTTGGGACCAACCTTCCATGCGAGGCGCCAACCTGATGAACGCGTTTATGGATTCAGTGCAGTACAACGAGAAGGGCAACGAAGTAAAACTGGTCTACCGTTTCGACCGAGCCAAAAAGAAGAAGAAACGGGAACCGGTGCCGTCGGCAGCCGTCTCGCCGGGGCGACTCGTTTGTCAGGTTACCGGTGAAGCCTACGAAATCAACGACCGGAAGTTTGTCATCGGTCGCCGGGCTGCTTGCCACCTTCGATTGCAGGGGCCCTCAATCGCTCCGCTACACTGCATGCTAGTCAACGACGACAATCAATTGATGTTGTTAAATCTTTCGCCCGAATACGAAACTTATGTTAACGGCAAAGAGGGAAATGGCTGTCAGCTGAAGCAGGGGGACAAGATCCGGGTCGGAGATCACACGTTTACATTCGAACAGACGACTTGATTCGATTGAATTGCCCTCGCTGCTCGCATGCCTTGTCACCTGAATCGCCAACGTTTTTGTTGACATTCGAAGTGCCTGGATTGCGACGCTGCCGACAAATCTTCGATGGAACCGCGGCGGAAACAGAAAGAAAGCGCGTTTTGGTTCCGGGCTAAACGATCAGCTGTCACGCGTGCGTGGGATACAGGTTGGTTGACAGGTAGCGTTCACCGAGATCGGGAAGCACGACCACGATCATTTTCCCTTCGTTTTCCGGTCGACGTGCGACTTGCAAGGCGGCAGTCGCGGCGGCGCCACAGCTGATGCCACAGAACAATCCCTCTTTGGTTGAAAGATCACGTGCCATTTGCACGCAATCTTCGTCCCGCACCGCGATGACTTCGTCAATGATGTCAACATTGAGGACGTCAGGAATGAAGCCAGCGCCAATTCCCTGGATCGTATGTTTCCCGGGCTGAAGATCTTCACCCGCCTTGCGCTGGGTGATGACCGGGCTGTTGGCTGGCTCGACGGCGATCGAGATCAGTCCCGGTTTTTTGGATTTCAGGACTTCGCTGCATCCGGTAATCGTACCGCCGGTGCCTACTCCGGCGACGAGTATATCGATCTGCCCTTCGGTATCACGCCAAATTTCTTCGGCAGTGGTTTTTCGGTGAATCTCCGGATTGGCCGGGTTTCGAAACTGCTGGGGCATGAAGTAGTTGTTCGCCGAATGCGCAATTTCTGTCGCTTTTCTGATTGCTCCAGGCATGCCTTCACCTCCCGGCGTCAAGATTACCTCTGCTCCCAAGGCGGCCAACAGTCGACGCCGCTCAATTGACATGCTGTCTGGCATCGTAACTTTCATCTTGTAACCGCGGGCAGCACAAACGTAAGCCAACGCAATGCCAGTGTTGCCACTTGTGGGTTCAATGACAACGGTATCCTTGTTGATCTTTCCATCTCTCTCGGCCGCATCGATCATGGCACGCCCGATCCGATCTTTCACGCTCCATAGCGGGTTCATATTCTCTACTTTGGCGACCACGGTGGCCAAGCAGCCTTCGGTGACACGCCTTAATCGAACAAGCGGGGTATTCCCGATGCAATCGGTAATTTCTTCATGAATCCCTCGCGAAGTTGTGGTCGACATGGTCCTGCTTTCGATATCGGAAATCGATCGGCGACAATCAGTTCAACGCATTTCTAGGACGTGCGCCTTCCCGAGTCGTCCCCTTGGGCGTGACGGAGAAGCGGATGCTGATTCCGAGGATGCTGCCGAGTATAGCAAACCTGCAAAAAATGGGTCAACTTGGCCTGTTGGCGATCGCGAGAACGCCTGCCCCGCAAAATCAATCTTCCTTGCCACAGGAATAAACGTTCCAATCTAGAGCGTTTTCACAATTCATGATCGCGTTTTTCCGTAAGTTTCAACGGGGAAAATGGGCGCTACTCACGAACGTTAGAGAGCAACGTGCTCTGGCTGAATTTATTCGCGGAGAATCGGGGGTATGGAAACCACGCTGCACCGACAACTAAAGGATCATTTCCGCGAGCCCGGGTCTCAAATCGAGGTCAAACTCGGTCGTTATCGAATCGACGTGGTTAACGGCGATCGCTTGGTCGAGATCCAGCGCAGCGGACTTTCGGCAATTCGTGACAAAATTAACCGGCTGTTGGGTGATGGGTTTCGAGTCGATGTAGTCAAGCCGCTGATTGCGCGCAAACGTTTGATCAAACTTAGTCGAAAAAATGGCAAAGAGATTGCTCGGAGGTGGAGTCCGTTGCGTGGCACCGCGTTGGATGTTTTTGACGAGTTGCTGTATTTCACACGGGTGTTTCCGCACCCAAATCTGACTTTACTCACGCCACTGATAACGATTGAGGAAATCAGGTTTCCTGGGCACGGAAAACGACGCCGTCGTCGATCTGGCGATTTTCTGGTCAAGGACAGGCAAATCGTAGAAGTTGCCGAAACTCATCGATATTCGAATGTTACCGACCTTCACCGCCTGCTACCGAATAAACTTCCGGCTGAGTTTGACACCAGCGATCTGGCGGCCGGTTTGAAAATCTCGCGTCACGAGGCGCAACGAATTGCCTATGTAATGAGAAAAACAGGGGCCGTCGTTGAGACGGGCAAGCGAGGAAACGCAATCGTTTGTCGATTAGTTACAAAAAAGGAGGCGAAAAAGGCGCTGGCCAAGAAAACACCTCGCCAAATCGCCTGTCTTGCCACTGCATTGGCGAACGAAAGCTCGGCAAAGCAAAAAGGAAAGGCCGCCTGATTGTTCGTGAATGACAGCCCTGAACGCGCACGAAAAAGGCAGCGGTTTTAAACGCTGCCTTGAGTCTTGAGGTGAAAGAATTTGACAATTCTTGGGTTAAGCTTGGGCCTTGGCACGGGCTTCTCGTAATCCACGGCTCAGGATATCCCGGAGCAGCGGGGAGTAGTCTTCAAACTTGGACTCATCTGGAGAGCCATTGGAGTATTGATAAATCGCGTCACGGGGTTTGGTGCCGAGCGATATCAGAGTTGAGCTGACAGTTCCGTAGCCGGCTTTCTTGACAACCATGCTGGGACGGTTGGGCGAAGTTGGGGTTCGCGCCAATACTTTACTGGCAATTGCGAGGAATTTCACTGGGGAATCGAGTGTTTGCAGGGTCAGCAGGCGACGAGCCATATTGGCTCGATCGTCTCGAGGGTCATCCATGTCTTTGTCCCCGACAATGCATAATCCTTGATCCAATTCACTCACGCTCGTGTCATTGCCAGAATGGATGACCCAGCCTGATTCGGGATCAGCAACTACGAAGTTTACCCCGCCGTATTGATCAGAATGCAATTCCTCCAAAGCCAGATCGACCGCTACGCTGGCTGAGTTGCATAGCAACATCTCTTTGGCGAGCGCCCCGCGAGATCGAGCTCCCATCGGTTTATTCAGTTTTCGACGCCGAACGACGCCGACAAACATGCCATTTTGGTTCATCCCCAAGTAAGTCCCGCCCGAGTGTTGGTCCATGCTGGCCAAAATTCTCGGTTTTCCAGACTGAATGGCTGGAGCCGGACAAATGCGGTCGAGCGGTTCCTCCCGGTTATAAGCCACCAGAATGGGTGCTTCGGGAACAAGGTGATATACGATTGCCAATAGGCTCATTTGCAGTCCACTTTTCCAAAGATCAGGTAATAATTTATCACTCCATGCCCATTAAATTTATCGCATACAGATGAAATGAATACCCTAAAAAGTTGCGTGAAAGTTGGAATATTCAGATTCGCAGTGGTTCTTTTTCAATCTTCCCCAATTGCTAGTTTTTATGTGAGAATTGGCCAAAGTGACTGCTTTTTCAATGAATTAGGGCATGCTTTTCGCATTAGAACGGCGTAAAATCAGGGTTTTGATATCGGAAGTCTGATTGTTTTCTGCTACTTCTACGGAAACCCATTTTCGAATCGCGCCGTCGCTGAAAAAAGCGGAAAATCTCCGGTTTCGACTGGCAACCGCGGATTTGATCCAACATCATTTCGTTTGGAAGGCACCAAATGGCGATCGGTAGCAAGGTTCAATTAAAATCCGGCCGATTTGCCCCCACGGCCGAAAATTCTGTCGAAAAGTCTCAAATTCGTGAGGCGACCGATGCAGTGGAAATAAAGACCAGTGTTTCCGGAATCAAAATCCTCGGTTCGGGGTCGGCTGCGGGCTCCAGGGTGGTCCGTAATGAGGATCTTGCCAAACTCGGTTGCGATTCAGATTGGATTTTTCAAAGAACTGGCATTCTTTCTCGATTTCAGGTCGCCGAAGGCGAGGCAACGAGCGATATGGCAATTCGTGCCGCCGAGAATTGCTTGTGCCAAGCTGGGGTCGATGCATCGGAAGTCGACTTGATCATTGTGGCGACGATCACGCCTGACTTTGTGTCACCGTCCACCGCCTGCTTGGTTCAAGCCCACTTGGGATGTGTTGCAGCCGCGTTTGATATCAACGCAGCCTGTTCCGGTTTTATTTACGGCTTGGTCATGGCGAGCCAATTCATAAAAACCGGATGCAGCAAGAAGGCACTGGTTATTGGAGCTGAGACGCTATCAACGACGATGAATCCGGCGGACTCGAAAACGTTTCCTTTGTTCGGGGATGGCGCAGGAGCGGTTTTGATTTCGGCGGATCCTGATCAGGACGAACAATCCGCATCCGGAATTCTAGCTTATCGATTGGCCTCGGAAGGCAAATTGTGTGAATCCTTGGTTATCCCGGGAGGTGGTTCCCGAAAACCGCTGTCTCAACAAGTATTGGATAACAACGAACATTACTTACGGATGGACGGTCGGGCCGTGTTTAAATGGGCGGTTCGACTGATTCCGGATGTGGTTGGAGAAATGCTGTTTCGCGCTTCGATGTCATTGGATGAAATCGATTTGTTCATTCCGCATCAGGCCAACATTCGAATTATCGATGCGGCCGTAGAAAGCCTTGGAATCAATCGCGATAAAGTATTTGTCAATCTCGATCGCTACGGCAATACATCTGCCGCGAGCATTCCGATTTCACTCGCAGAGGCCTTTCAACAGGGCCGAATTCGACCAGGTGCCAATGTACTGATGGTCGGATTCGGGGCCGGGCTGACATGGGGCTCCTGCCTTTTTCGTTGGTGAAACATTTGGCGCAGCTGCGATTGAATTGGAAACGCCCGCAAATTGGCTTGCGGGCGATCAAGTGTGAAAATCTTGATGCTGATTTTCGAGATATGTTTCTCGACCAGCGTGATCGAGTTGTCGACAGAGTTGAAAATGTTGCCTTGAATCAGCCTTTGCTCGGGTCGGTGGGCGATTCTAAGACCACTGAGCGATTGAAGGAAGTCAGTCAATCGTTGAAACGGATCGAAGAAGAAACGAGATCGAGTTGGGATTTATTTTAATGGGATCAGTCTCAGTCTTCATGAATTTGCCGCAGTCGACCAGATAGCCGCAACATCCACTGAATTCGCTCAAACTCATCCAGCCAATCCTGAGTCACCGAGTTAAGAAGACTCTGTTCCACCCCGCCAATTCCAGTCGGGCAAGTTGGCCCCAGTTGGGTGCTGGCCATTTCGCGGTACTTCGACAGTGTGCGATCACCGTAGCGACCGCAAACAGTGTTATCTTCGCTCAAGAATATCACTGCCGGGACTCGGGGAGCGCCGCAAGTCATGAGGAGTTCACCCAAATCCGGGTTGTCATCGCGATCAAAAAAACGAATTCGGATTTTCGCGTTGGCTGCGGAAAAATGATCGAAGATCGGGCATTGGTTGACGCAGTCGCCACACCAGGTCCCTGCGAAAACGATCACTTTCATTTCGCGCACAAAACCGGCTATTAAATCGATCTGGCTTGACGTCAAAGCGACTTGGGCATGCACGGTCGACCATTTCTGCTGATGCAAATCGGTTCCGTAGGCCTGTAGAAATGGCAGGTACTCCAAACCACTTTCGAATTTCTCTTCAAAGTTCATATGTCTACTCGCTGAAGACGTAAGGGGGCACACGCCAGATGAATTGCAAAAATGTTTAACTCAAGAACTGAAAAGTTGATTTTGGTTTTTCAACATCGCTGGATCAATATCATTAGGATGGGTTAGTCTTCATTTGGATCGCAATTCCAATTAAGGGTTGAAATGCAGCTTACCGAGTTTTTGTTGTTGGATGGTGGACTGGCGACCCAATTGGAGGCACGAGGTCACGATCTTCGAGATGAACTTTGGTCCGCAAGAATGCTGCAGGATGGACCCGATGAAATCCAGGCTGTGCACGCCGATTATCTTCAGGCCGGTGCCGACATCATTACGACAGCCAGCTATCAAGCGAGCTTGCCAGGGTTTTTGAATCAAGGGGTCGAGGAATCCGGGGCCATTGAATTAATTCGTCGTTCGGTCCAGCTCGGAAAGTCGGCCCGCGATACATTCTGGCGGGAAACCGCTAACCGAATCAGTCGTCGACGTCCTCTGGTGGCGGCCAGTATCGGACCCTATGGCGCCTTCCTCGCCAATGGTGGGGAGTATCTTGGTGACTATTCCATCGGAAAGGACCAGTTGATGGAGTTTCACCTTCAGCGCTGGATGATTCTTTTTGAGGAAAGTCCCGATGTCATGTTGTGCGAGACGATCCCGTCACTTGCAGAAGTAGAAGTACTGGCGGAGTTATCGAAACAGACGACGGACATCCCAACTTGGGTGAGCCTCAGTTGCCGCGATGCCGATCATCTATGTGATGGGACGGATTTGTTTCAGTGCGTCAGGCTGTTGGACCACACGCCTTCGGTATCAGCGATCGGCGTGAACTGTATTCCCCCAAGCTTGGTGAGCGATCTGATCCGAACGCTCCGAAGGACAACCGAAAAGCCCATCGTCGTGTACCCCAACTCCGGTGAATCGTGGGACGCGATCGGGAGGCAGTGGCATGGAGATGCACGGATTACCGATTTTGCCGATGCTGCCGAACAATGGCTGAAACAAGGCACCAATATAATTGGGGGGTGCTGTCGGACTAATCCTGAACACATTCGCGAGTTGCGAAAACGGCTGCATCTTTCGCGTAGAAAACGTGTCTTTTGAAGATTTTTTGGCAAATCGTTCATTATTGCCAGTAAAAGACCATCTCTATAACTGTAGACTGTGAAACATTGCCAACCCATGGCAATGTTTCATAAACTATGGTTGAGATATCAGTGAACATCCCCCAAGGTACCCAAATTCATCAATCGTAGAGGAATATACGTGCGTAAAATTGGTGTCAGTGTCAGCTTTTCATTAATGCTTGCGGTGAACGCAGTTGTTAGCGCTGATATTCTTATCGACGATTATTCCCCTGAAACCAATGATCGTTTCACAAACAACGTATCGTTTGTGGCGGCAGCATTTGATTTGAGCGGAGTCGGTCAAACTAATGGTCAATGGGCGACCGCAATAAGTCGGAATGTCGTCATCTCGGCAAATCACTTCAATCCCCTGGAGACACCGTTCATTTTTACCCGGGAAACGACGCGAATGAGACACCGGTGATACGAACTGTTGTAAGTGGACAGAAGGTCGGTTCTACTGACCTGTGGGTGGGGATTCTTGATAGTTGGCTTCCAAGTTCAATTTCCCACTACGAATTTGGTGACGTTCCGTTGTCTGGAACTCCTCCTGACGGAGTCAACCTCTTCATCGAAGATGCAGGAATTTATCAGGATTTAGACGCCTACGTTTTTGGGAGATCTCCCGTCAATCAGAGCGGTTTCCGCGACCAAGCTGTCGGAAGAAATAGAATTTCAGGTTATAGCGAAAACGTGCCGTTCCTTGGAAATTCTAACAACGATTCTTTGATCATGTTTAACAACTCGCCCGGTGACGCGGATTACGTTCAATACGAAGCTTTGGTACAGGGGGGTGACTCAGGTGGTCCCATGTTTGTTGACATTAACGGCAGTCTCGTATTACTAGGTACCAATGCATTCTTGTTGGATGGCAATGTCGCATTTGGCATAAATTATACGGGTAACCAAGCTGGTTTCTTAAATAGCTACATAGCTAATGCGGTTCCCGAACCGAGTGGCTTGGCAGCCTTGGTCGTTGTTGGTTTTATCTTCACCGCTAGGCGCCGTTCCTCGCCAGAATGTTAATCGAGCGGGAATTCGTCGTTGGCAGCCTTATCGCCGTATAAGGGCAGATAGCGATAATAGACCTCGAGGGTCATGCAAGACAAAGATGTCGAATAAAGACGGCCACCTTTTTCTTCGGCATGGCCATCGCCGGGTGTCCAGCTTCCAGCAGCGGCCCCCTCTTTTTCCTGTGACTCAACCAGATGGTCCCGCATCTGGACGTTCCAGTCGGTCCACGTCCGGCCACCGACGTGTTTCATGACCTGCGTGGCATAATAGTTGTAGTACATGTTGGGACCCCTGCCGGTATCGGGGCCACGATCGGCCATCGCGTTGACGCCATCCACGATTCCAGGAGTGTCCTTGTTCCAGCCCATATACATCCGACATAGCAGGCCCACTGCGGTTCGTGCGTCGGCCATCTGACGCCGTGGCGGGTCCATATACCCATAAAAAGCACCGCCGCTTGTGGAAACGCTATCCAGAAATTTCTCTACCCGTTTGTAAGTTCGGGGGTTGATATCGAGACCTGTGATTTTGCCGCTTTTCAAAGCCATTAGCTGCCAACCCACTGCAGAGGTATCACCCGGTTCGCGCGGGCGATATCTCCAGCCCCCCCCGATCGGGTCCTGCGCATCTTCGATGAACCAGACCGTGCCCTGTGCAAAAGGCGCAAGCATTGAATCTTTGGTCATGGCGTACGCCTCGCAGAACACAATCGCAGCTAATCCGTGTGAATACATCGAACCACCCGGTTCGAGGAATGAGATACCCCGGGCGCCGCTACGTTTGGCGCGTTTCATGAGAAATTCAAGTCCTTGCCGAACTTCGTCTTTATAAGTGCCTGTTTTGTGCGTCTGACCATTTCCCAATAGCGGAAGCAACGCCAAGGCTGTCGCACCGGCTCGCGCCTCGGGAATGCTGCCGGGATGAGAGCTCGTTCGATGATTTCCTGGCCCGATTTGATGGTCGAGGTTCCAACCTCCATCGGGCAACTGATGATCGACGATCCACTTCAGCGCCAATGCCACCGCTTCTTCGGAGGCCGCATTTCCGCCAAATTCCCGTAGCATTCGCTTTTTCGAATCTCCCGTTCGGCTGCTGGTTTCATTGCTCGTGTCTGCCGTGCTGAGTTCACCCATCGACTCAAGTTCGAAACTTGAATCCTCAGCGCCCATGATATCGCCAAACTCGGCCTCGGCTTCCGGAAGAGAAACTTCCAACTCTTCGGTGAGTTCGCTGGGGAGTTCCTCCGAGATCTCGGTTTCGAAAGGATCTTCGGAATCGAACTCCATCGCATCCAGATTCAAATCAATCGAATTCAGAGGTTCGGCCGATTGCTCTCCCGCCTCCAGCGCCACCTTTCTCTCGGTGCGTTCCGGCATAATGATGATGGCCAAAATAACAATGACCGCGATGTGCGTCAGAAAGCTGACCATCCAACTGGGCATAACGTTGAAAAAAAGAAACCGGTTCCCCGCCTCTTCCACATCTTCGTCGTCTTGTGGTTCACCCTCTACCTGTTGGATCTTCGCCTGTTTCACTCTCGGATCATTCTTCGGGTGAGGTTTTGCTTGGCTCATAAGATTCTTGGACTGAAGAGTGATAGTTGCCGCATCATCGAGTGGCAGTGGTATCAGAAATATAGATGATTCAAATTCGTTTTCCAGAGTCAATTTTAACAAGCAGTTCCATTCTCAACGACGAAAGTGCTTCAAAAAACGTAGTTGGGAGAGAAGGCCACGATTTGCATGATTTCTGGCAAAGTCCGAATGATTGTTGACGCCAGTCCGTTTTTGGTTATCACTGTTCGTTTGGCGGTTGGCTGACGTTGAAATGATAGAAACCAAGCTGATTAAGCCGCAACTGGGGTTTCATTTAGGGAAAGATTTCGAACTTGTTGCCAGAATCTGTTGTTACTTCCTGCGCCGATATAGAAAAACTGGTATCCGGTTTGAAATCGAATGGCAAAACTATTGGAGTGGTCCCGACCATGGGGGCTCTCCACGAAGGCCACTTGAGCCTGGTCCAGGCTTCGTTAAAAGCAGCCGACGAGACAATCGTCACAATATTTGTCAATCCGACGCAGTTTGCCCCTCACGAAGATTTTGGAGATTATCCGAAGACGATGGAGTCGGACCTGAACAGGCTGGCGGAGGTGGGTGAAGTCCTGGTGTTTGCCCCGCCGGCGAACGACATTTATCCGCCCGGATTCTCGACCGCGGTCAAACCGCCGATCGTAGCCAATGTCCTGGAGGGTGAGTTTCGACCTGCTCATTTTGCAGGAGTGGCAACGGTGGTACTCAAGTTGATCAACCTGACTCGCGCGGATTGGGCGTTCTTTGGTCAAAAAGACTATCAACAGCAGCTGGTCGTCAAACGAATGGTCGAAGACCTCAACGTACCGACTGAGATTCGAGTCTGCCCGATCGTTCGCGAATCCGACGGGTTGGCGTTGAGTTCACGAAATGTCTATCTTTCAAAGCCTGAACGGGCAACTGCTGCGGTGCTCAATGAAACGCTTCGTCATGTCGAAAAAGAGATTCGCGACGGAGCCCAGGACGCATTCGAGTTGACCGCCGAGATGAATCAACGCTTAATTGACGGAGGTGTTTCCAGTGTCGACTATGCGACGATCGCGGATCCCCGTACGCTTGACCCGTTCGACGAAGTGCGACTTCCCGCGGTGGTACTAATCGCAGCCTACGTTGGTCGAACGCGTTTAATCGATAATCTTTTGGTCTTGAAAGAAACCGAACTTTGAACGGAACTTGCGGGAGCTGTTGCACCTGGCTTCGTCGCGAGGCGGGCAGGCTCTTTAGTGTTCGTACATGGTGCTAATTCTTCGCGTTAAACCACACGGAAAAACGCGAACACGAATTTTGAAAACGCTCTAATGGCCAGAAAAGCTGGATCGATCTAGCGCAAGATTTGCGAATCATCTCTAATTGTGTGCTGACGCCGCCTGGTGAGCCACAAAAGTAACCACAGACAAACGATGCAGCAAAC
The DNA here is from genome assembly GCA_942492215.1 of Pirellulaceae bacterium. Lineage (GTDB taxonomy): Bacteria > Planctomycetota > Planctomycetia > Pirellulales > Pirellulaceae > Mariniblastus. Next base: position 208,799 of record CALODY010000018.1, on the reverse strand, counting down.
ACTCTTCTTCATCCCGCACGACTGGTTCGACGGCCGACTCCTGGTCGGCTGGTTGATTCTCGGCGCGCTTGTTTTTGTATGGCTTTTGTACCGGCACGGGTGGAAAGCCGAAGCTTACAGTTTCCTGCCAGTGTTTGCGATCGTTGCGGCCGCCATCTATTTCGTGTTGCCGCAGCTTGAGGTATACGGAGTCAACCCGGCAGATCCCACAGGTCCCTATGTCAAACAAGGCCTTGCCATCCGAGGTTACGGAGTATTTTTGTTGCTTGCTATCCTCGCGGGGGTAGGAGTCGTTTTGCTCCGTTGCCGCCAGATCGGTGTTCACCCGGATCAGGTAATTTCACTGGCATTCTGGATGATTGCCAGCGGGATTGTGGGTGCCCGATTACTATATGTGGTGCAAAAATCCGACGAGTTTTTCGGGACCGGTAAATCATTGGCCGAGGCCGTTGTCGGCGTGCTGGACATGACCAAAGGCGGGTTGGTCGTTTACGGCAGCTTGATGGGTGCAATGGTTGCGGCAATGGTCTATTTCCGGATCGCGAAGTTGCCCGTGCTGAGGATGTGGGATTTGATCGCGCCCGGAATGATGTTGGGATTGGCGATTGGCAGAATTGGCTGCTTGATGAACGGTTGTTGTTATGGCGGGGTTTGTGAGAACGACATGCCCGGTCTGGAGTTTCCTGCCGGATCACCGCCCTACATGCAACAACTCAGTTATGGCGACTTGACGGGCGTGAATACGGTCGAAAACACTCCAGATGCGGAATTCGCGCGAACGGTTGTCGGCGTTATTCCGGGCGGGGTTGCGGATCAATTGGGCATTATTGTCGATGATCAAATTACGGTATTTGCCCCTGACAGTTTGCGCCTCCGTTTCTACAAGAGCGCTGCCGGAAGGTGGAAAGAGGATCGAGAGTTGGTGTTCTACGTCGATTCAAAACGGCTGGGACAATTGACCGTACCTGTGAAACAATTGCCTTCCCGATCGCTTCGGATCCACCCCACCCAAATCTATAGTTCGATAAATGCCATGTTGCTTTTTTCTGTGCTCTGGTTTTTCTGGACGCTGCGACGATACGATGGTGAAGTGTTCGCCCTGATGCTGATTTTTTATTCGATCGGGCGATTTCTGCTGGAGATCGTTCGACGGGATGAAGGTGGCCTGCTGGGGACCCCTTTGACGATTTCTCAGTGGGTCAGTGTCGGAGCGATCCTATTTGGATTTGCGTTGCTGGGATATGTACGTGCTTACGGATCGCCCGGCGATCTCACAAATTCACGATTGGAGTCTGCCAAGATGGCCGGCTAACTCGACGTTCAAACTCCATTCCAACGATGAGGGAAGAAAAAACTGTCGTCGAATCCCGATCGCAGCATGGTGCTACGTGATAGCAATGTGGCTATACTGAGAACGATTCGCAGCCAATGGGGATTGAGGATTGCGTCAACAACGCTGGTATTAGGGGCAAAGAATAGGCCGTTTTTACAAATCAAGACGGTTTTTGGCCCAATTCGCATGGTGCGGGAACTTCTAGGAAAAAACTGCGTCAATCCAGATGAACAAGTCGATGGCTAACCAAGATGACCAGCAGCTGATCCGGCGAACACTCGACGGCCACAATGAAGCTTTTGGGCATTTAATCCGCAAGTACCAGGACCGGCTTTACAACGGCATGGTCCATATCTTGCGGAGCGAGCCTGAGGCGGAAGATGTGGTCCAGGACGCATTCGTACTTGCATTTACCAAGTTGAAATCCTTCAAGGGCGATAGTGCTTTTTTTACCTGGCTCTATCGCATTGGCTACAACGTTGCAATTACTCGAATTCGTCGTCGGAAGTCGAACGTTTCAATTGAGGGCAAAGACGAAACGGGGCGGTTAGATTTTCCGGACTCAGGTCCGGCTCCTGAGACTCGGATGGAACAACAGGAGCAGGCTCGCCAATTGATGAAGGCGATGGACCGCCTCTCCGAAGAGCATCGGGCAATATTGGTATTGCGTGAAATGGAAGAGTTGGACTACGACGCAATATCAGAGGTTTTGGATCTTCCCATTGGTACCGTAAGGAGCCGCCTGCATCGAGCACGTACGCAGCTGCGAGAGCAGCTGGAATTGATCATGAATGAAAACCCAACTTGATTGCGATACAGCGATTCGCATTTAGTTCAAAGATTAGCAGACTGATTTAAGAATAAGGAATTGGAACCAAGCACGCACTTCCAACGTGATGTTTTCAAAAAAACAAATCCATGTCCGATGCCTCGCTAAACGAACAACTGCTAACGGCCTTATTCGATGGAGAGCTGAGCGGTGAGGAACGTGAACTCGCTGAGAGGCTCTTGGCGGAAAATCCTCGATATGCGGAGTTGGCCAGCCAGTGGCGCGAACAATCCACGGAGATCCGCAAGTTGCCACGATACAAGCTCGATGATGGATTTGCCTTCCGCGTTATGAGAGAGGTGCTGGTACCGCCGTCGACGGATATGACCGGCAGGACCAAATTCGCGACAAATTGGCGAACTGGTTTTGCTGCGATTGCGACTTTGGCTGCGATGTTGCTGTTGACGCTTTTTGTTTTTCCGAACATTTCAAAACAGAATTCGGTCGCACTCAAGACTGCCGGTGAAGAGCAGACGGCGGACGAAGAGGAGAAGGAGTTGAAAGAGACGGTCACTCCTAGCCAGCCAAAGAAATCAATCTCGAGGCCGACCGCTGGTTCGGATGAGGTTTTTCAAATTGCCATGGAAGGTCAAACAACGTCGCCCCCAAACGACTCGAATTCGACAGGCGGCGGCATACAAAGCCGCAGTAGTGAGGATTATCCGCGGATGAAACCTGGAGACGCCGAGGGCGGCATGGCAGGTCGGCCGTCGTCCCAGAGCGGTCTTAAACGTGGCACAAGGGCCAACGAGCAGAATGCATCGCCGGTCGACAAACTTGAGAATTCCGGTGCCGTGTCGTCAGAGGTGGTTGCCGAGAGTCTGGCGGGAGTGGACCCGGCGGAAGGGAAGTTGAACGATCCCGGAAACTCATTTGACCAGATCCTGGTGGTAGAGATGCCACGGCAAAATCAACCCTTCACGACGGTCGAACAGGTGTTCGCTCGTAATTCCATTGAGGTTGTGGGTCCCGCCAATCAAGTGATGTCTGAGAAGGAAGCCGTATACAACGTCATTTCGACGCCGTTACAAATGAAACAAGCGATTGAGGATCTTTCTAAACAAGCCAATATTGCCGGATATCAGTTGCCCTCCAGTGGAAAATTGATGAATCTGGCGCAGAATGTTCGTGGTCCGGGCGGCCAACGTGAAAGCTTTGGTGCCGCAAATAGATCAGAGGATAGTTCTTCGGACCGGGGTCAAAGCGCGGCGATTTATGCTGCCGATGCGACCAAATCGACCGAGACGGCAGCCTCGGAACTACAACAGTCTGCTTCCGCGCAACTTTTGAATTCCTATCGACTTGGCGGTGGCGTTGATCCGGTAATTCGCGATCAGGAAAAGTCAATAGAACAGCGAATGAATGAGGAAGTCCAAGAGATTGCGGAGTTGGAGAAATGGTTTGGTTTGTCAGCCAACGATTCCGACTCAGGACTAACTCGATACTTGTTGCTTGTGCGTGCCGTTACAACGGATTCAAAAGGGAAGGCAGCCGAACCAGCCGGTAATACGCCAGCTGTTCGACCGATCGAACGCTAGTCGTTTTTTTGACGAACAAGTTTTCCACAATCTGGCACGCCCTCAAATTTTGCCAAAACCCCGACGCTTGATTTTCGGACGAAACCGAACGGATCGCTGGATGGTGGTTCACTCGGATTCTATGGGATTTCTTTTCCTCGCTGGGCCGCGGGCGTTTCTTTGGACCAAAATTCGATTTTTGGGTTTCCAAGCGGTTCCAGGTCGCTAACTTTGGTGCTTTGGACTTCGCAATTCTAAATCCTGAAACCCGATGGAGATCACATGCCCCAACCAACGGACGTGGATCAATCACAAAATATTCAATTAAGCGATGCCGCTTCGAGTCAATCGTTACCGTTCATTGGCCAATGGAACCAGTTGATCTCAACGACCAATTGGGAAAAAGGCAATATTATCTGCACTTGGCGAAGATCGCTCGAAAAGAGCGGGGTCCCTAAAGCGGAATTCTCGGACGACGCCTGGTGCCAATTGGTGGGGGGTGTCACACCGCAACATGTTGGCAGACTCAGAAGAACATATGATCGGTTTGGCCACGTGTTTCAGGAGTATGATGGTGTTTACTGGAGTCATTTTTACGCTTCGCTGGACTGGGATGATGCCGAGATGTGGTTGGAGGGTGCCGTCCAGAACCAATGGTCCGTTTCCAAAATGCGTCAGCATCGTTGGGAAACTTTGGGCAAGATTCCAGCCGACGAGCCAAAGGCTTCCGACATCGTCGCCTCGGAGTTAAACGAAGAAAATCAGTCCCTGGAACTATCTGAGAACAAGCGCCAGAACGATCGAGACTACATTGAAGGACCAGTCCATGAGGGGCCGGATTTTGGTGACCAGGACGAAACTCGTTCGCAATCCGAAATGGTTGACGCAAAGCTGGATTCGAAAAACTCGGGACCCGCCATTCGTCCGTTCGAATCTTTCCAAGACCTTCCGGATGATGTGATGGACGCTTCCAATGCATTCAAGCTGGCGATAATCCGGCACAAGTCGGGTGAATGGAGCGAGATCTCACTTGATGACATGATCGGACTGCTGGATGCGTTGAAAAAGCTTGCGATGACGCCCGCTCAATAACCGATCGTACTTCTTGCGAATGGCTTCAGGCATTGCTCCGCATCGAGCTCCGCGAAAATTGTCGAGTTGCCGGCGATTGTGTTAGTGAAATCTGGCGAAAAATCTGTTAAAAATCGTGCTGCCAGCAGAACAACGGTTTTCAAATAGCAGATGAGGATTTCATGTCGTTGAATCGCAAGCTCCGTATGGGCATGGTCGGAGGTGGGAGAGGTGCTTTTATTGGTGCGGTCCATCGGATGGCGGCGTCGTTGGATGGCAAAATCGAGTTGACTGCGGGTGCGTTTTCATCCGATCCCGAAAAGAGCAGGCTTTCGGGGCAGGATTTGTTCCTCGATCCGTCGCGCATCTACGGCAGCTACCGGGAGATGGCCCAAAAGGAGGCGGCGCTTTCTGCAGATCACCGAATTGATTTCGTTTCAATTGTAGCTCGCAACGACCTGCACTACGACGTGGCCAAGACTTTCATGGAGGCCGGCTTCAACGTCATTTGCGAAAAACCTTTGGCGTTCTCTTTGCAGCAAGGGAAACAGCTGGCTTCCGTCGTCCAGTCGACCGGTAAGGTTTTCGCTTTGACACATAACTACACGGGTTACCCCATGGTCAAAGAAGCCCGAGCGATGGTTGCTGATGGAAAGTTGGGCAAAATCCTGAAAATTGTCGTGGAGTATCCGCAGGGGTATGCCATCACCGCACTGAAAGAGCAGGGTGACGGTGCGATTTCGAATTGGCGCATGGACCCCTCCGTTTCGGGTGTCTCAAACTGTATTGGTGACATCGGATCTCACGCTGAAAACCTGGCACGATACATCACGGGTCTTGAGATCGAAGAGTTGGCGGCGGAGTTATCAACATTCATTCCAGGGCGACCACTCGATGACGACGGGAACATGCTGATCCGATACCAGGGCGGGGCCAAAGGTGTGCTGTATGCTTCTCAAATTTCGACAGGTGACGAAAACAACTTAAATATTCGTGTCTACGGGACCGAGGCGTCATTGGAATGGCATCAAGAACATCCGAACGAGCTGATCATCAAATTCGCGGAACAGCCTCGCCAGATACACCGGCGCGGTAATGTTTATAACGGCGAGACATGTGCCAAGTTTACGCGGCTACCATTTGGACATCCGGAGGCGTTTATCGAGGCGTTTGCCAATGTTTATCTGGGGGCCGCGGAAGCGATCGCGGATGAAGTTCAAGGGAAATACCCGCGGGCCGAGGGATATGATTTCCCCAACGTCCAAGACGGCGTGGCCGGTATGGCCTTCATTGAGGCTGCCGTTAATTCTTCGAAAAACAATGCCGCATGGACCAAGCCGGGGATATAACGATACGAAAAACTGGCAAAAACCTGCCTGCGACTCCCAGATACTACTTCGGCTCTTCCTGATCCGATAGAATGGAAGGCCGGCCAAGTTCGAATCATTTGATCCCACATCGCTAAAAGCAACTCAATGAAAATCGCGACAACTATGCTGATTGCACAAGGTGAATTGACGACGCTGCAAATTATCACGATCGCTGTCATTTTGATCGTGCTGTTTTTCATGTTCGTTGTATTTGCTGTCTTTCTTTCCTACTTTCGATGGTGGATCCAATCATTCTTCACGGGTGCGAAAGTTACGTTTTGGGACCTGTTCGGCATGTCGTTTCGAAAAGTTAAGCCGAGCGTAATCGTGCCGAGCAAGATCATGGCGGTCCAAGCCGGTCTGGTAGACGAAGAGCTTTCCACAAAAGCACTGGAGGCCCACTACTTGGCGGGCGGAAATGTGCCAATGGTGATCCGGGCTTTGATTGCGGCCAACAAGGCGAAGACAATTAACCTGAGTTTCCGCGAAGCGACTGCGATTGACCTGGCCGGACGAAATGTTTTGGAAGCCGTCCAAACCAGTGTCTATCCTCGGGTGATCGATTGCCCGGCAAAAGGGACGTCACGAAAATCATTGGATGCGGTTGCCAAGGATGGAATCCAGCTCAAAGTCCGAGCCCGTGTCACTGTTCGTTCCAACCTGCAACAGTTGATTGGTGGTGCGACCGAAGAAACGATCATTGCCCGGGTGGGTGAGGGAATTGTCAGCGCGATTGGATCGGCCGAATCTCACAAGAAAGTGCTCGAAAACCCCGACATGATCTCGAAAGCGGTTCTGGCTCGGCGACTGGATTCGCAGACTGCGTTTGAAATCGTTTCGATCGATATTGCGGATATCGATGTCGGAGACAACATCGGTGCCCGTTTGCGAGCTGATCAGGCAGAAGCCGATACTCGCGTCGCACGAGCCCGCGCGGAAGGTCGTCGCGCAATGGCCGTTGCTCAAGAACAGGAGAACACGGCGTCGATCGAAGAAAGCCGCGCGAAACTCGTGGAGGCAGAGGCTGAGGTGCCGAAAGCAATGGCTGACAGTTTTCGTTCCGGAAATCTCGGAATTCTGGATTATTATAAATTGCGGAACGTGCAGGCCGATACGGACATGCGTCGGTCGATTTCCAAGGCCGGGACCGTCAGTTCCAACAACAATTAGCCATCTGTTTGGCGATTCGGCAAGTAAACGGACGAGGTTTTGATAGATACTGAGAAAAGACAATGGCTCGAGACATCGAAGAATTCCTGCGACGCGCCGCCGAACGTCGGCAACAGCAGAAAGCCCAGGGGCAACAGCCCAGGCCGGCGCAACCGCCGTTTGAAGAAATCGAAGTCGAAATTGTCGAGCCGCAGGTCATCCAGCCCCCAAGACGTCGAAAGGACATCGTCAAGCCAGTCGTCAAAAAGCGTCAATCAATCAGCCCCAATATCCGTACCGAATCCGTCGCCGCGCACGTTCAGAAGCATATCGACACGAGCAAGATTGCTCAACACGCGGAGCGGCTGGGTGATGGAATTGCCGGCGCCCACGACAGAATTGACTCCGCGGTTCATCGTCGACTAGACCACGACGTCGGCCGAATCGACAACCTTCCAACCGTCACGGACGACCCGCGACCAGGTGTGGTCGGTGCCAAAGCTGCTCCGATTGCGGCAGAACTGGTACGCATGTTGTCGACGCCGCATTCCATTCGTCAAGCCATTCTCATTCGCGAAATCCTCGATCGGCCGGATTGGGGCGACGAATAGCCAGGACAATCGAAAGTTGAGACGTTGTCGACTGCCGCGGCCATCGAGATTTCCTTTTATCTCACCAAGGTTCAGGCGGTGGGAAATCCAAGTTCGATGTCACAACAAGGATGCAGCTTCAGGTCGTTGCCCGATTGACATCGGCGACCGTTCTTTCCCCCGCAGGTGGATCGTTTTTCTAACGGATGCTTCATGATCGAGATTAAACCAGGACAAACCAGAATCGGTTGGGTTGGAACGGGCGTGATGGGCAGAAGCATGTGTCATCACCTCCTGGATGCCGGGCTGGAAGTCAATGTCTTTTCGCGAACCAGGGCGAAAGCAGAATCTCTGCTGGAAGCGGGGGCCAAGTGGGCCGATTCGCCGCGGCAAGTCGCCGCCGCGAGTGATGCCACATTTGCGATTGTCGGAATGCCCCATGACGTTCGTGAGGTCTTTCTTGGCGAAGAGGGAATTCTGGCTGGATGTAAACCCGGGAATATCATCGTTGACATGACGACCAGTGAGCCGGCATTAGCTATCGAAATTCACCGACACGCATCCGAAAAGGGCGTTTTCAGTATCGATGCACCCGTTTCGGGAGGCGATGTCGGAGCCCGAGACGGGACCTTGTCCATCATGATTGGCGGAGACGAATCTGCTGTTCGCGCCCTCGATGTGTGCTGGCGTGCAATGGGAAAAACCGTCGTGCGACAGGGTGGACCGGGCGCGGGTCAACATACGAAGGTTGTGAACCAAATTCTTGTCGGCGCCGGCATGATCGGTGTTTGCGAATCGTTACTTTATGCCTTCCAATCCGGTTTGCACCTTGGGAAGGTCCTCGAATCAGTCGGCAGTGGCGCCGCCGGCAGTTGGGCGCTTTCGAATTTGGGGCCAAGGATCATTGATAACAATTTCGCGCCGGGATTTTACGTCGAGCATTTTGTCAAAGACCTGGGAATCGCTCTGGAAGAATGTGAGAAAATGAGCCTCCGACTTCCCGGGCTGGAACTTGCCTACCGGCTCTACGATGGCCTGCAGCAACAAGGTGGCGGAAAACTGGGAACGCAGGCGCTACAGACTACTTTGGCAGCAATGTCAGACATTGACTGGGAAAATCGGTAGGTCAGCCCGCAAGACGTTTCACTGTGTTTGATTTGACAATCAATTTCGGACCGAGGCAGGAGGCATTTCCTTCCTCGTCAAGTCCGTTTTTTTCCCCAATGCCGGTGTTAGACTGATGGTAATGAACACGCTGCAACCGATTCAATTTGATCCAGCTGCTCTGCGAGACGATTTCGCTGTTCTTGACCAGAGAATCCACAGGGATCGCCAGCTGATTTATTTCGACAATGGTGCTTCAACCCAGCGTCCGCAAGCAGTTATTGACGCGATGTCCGATTGTTATCAACGCAGTTACGCGAATGTTCACCGAGGAATCCATTGGCTGAGTGAACGGGCATCGGCACAATACGAAACGGCCCGCACCAAGGTCCAGCAGTTCATCAACGCGGCCCACAACAACGAGGTCATTTTTACTTCGGGCACGACAATGGGAATCAATCTCGTTGCGCGGGCGTGGGGCGACCAGAATGTCGCAGCTGACGACGAAATATTGCTGACCATTTTCGAGCATCACTCCAACATCGTGCCTTGGCAACAGCTTGCTGATCGGACGGGCGCCATAGTCAAGTTCGCGTCGATTGATGAACGCGGCCAGCTTGATCTTGATGATTTCAAAGACAAATTGACGGGTCGAACAAAAATCGTAGCGTTCTCGGCAATCTCAAACGTGCTGGGAACCATAACTTCAGTTCCTGAAATCGTCGAACTGGCCAGACAGGTGGGGGCGGTGACTCTGGTCGATGCAGCGCAGCATGTGCCGCATGAGGTTACCGACGTGCAGCAATGGGGCGCGGATTTCGTGACCTTTAGCGGGCACAAAATGCTGGGACCCTCAGGGATTGGCGTTCTGTGGGGACGACAGTCTCGACTCGATGCCATGCCACCGTTTCTGGGTGGTGGCAGCATGATTGATCAAGTTACCGTTCAAGGATTTACTCCTGGCGAGTTGCCCGCCAAGTTTGAAGCTGGAACTCCGCCCATCGTCGAGGCGATTGGTTTGGCGGCTGCCATCGATTACTTGCGCCCCTTGGACTTGTCTTCCATTTCACGGCATGAACAAGCATTGACGGTCGCCACGTTCAAAGAATTCGAGGGAATCGAAGGCCTGCAAATTCTGGGTCCGGGCGCCCATCAACGATCGGGGTTAGTCAGCTTTGTGGTAGACGGCGTTTCGCCGCAAGATATTTCCATCTTGCTGGATCAACGAGGTGTGGCGATTCGAGCCGGTCATCATTGTGCGATGCCGTTGCACAAACAGCTGGGCATCAAGGGCAGTTGCCGGGCGAGCTTCTATCTTTACAACACGCTGGAAGAAGTTGCTGAGTTTGGCGAAGCATTGCAAAAAGTGTTGTCGAAACTTCGCTGATTCCGGCAGACCACCTGTGATTGGACGCGCCGGTGACGCCCTTTTGATTTCAATTCTTCCGCGTCATGAGGTAGATCGCCACGATTTGAGCGATGCCCAGCAATAGAAAAAAGATGCCCACGCCGATCCAGCTGCTTGCCTGGAGAACGGTGTACTCATGTCGCGATGGCTGTGACAAGCAAACACCGCCAACAATCAGCGAAGCCAAAATCGAGACGCCAAGTTTTCCGAGTAGAATTGTGCGCCACATGGATCTTTAGGCCGTTTCTTTTTTTCGGCCGATATAGATGTAGTAGGGGGCTCGCAAAAACGGAACGTAGGGTAACCGGTTCCTTTCTTCGATCAGGTGGACTGTTTCGGTGTGGCTGATCAGAAACGGCACGTGATCGGGTGAGGGAAATACGTTGTCGGTAGCGAACCAGGGCTGCCAAATCGTACGTGCCAACCAACCTTGCTTTTTCAGACCGGCCGGGGGGTATTTTCGTCCCACATAGAAATCGACCACTCCAATATGGCCGCCAGGTTTCAGCATCGCCAACGCATTTTCAATCGCTGAGAACCAATCGGGGATCATTGTCAGCGAATATGAAAAAGTGACCACATCCGCCATGCCCTCGGGAGGCCGAAACTTGGTGGCGTCCGCAGCGATTCCGGTCGCGTTGTCCCAACCACGTTCTTTGAATCGCTCGTTTGCCACTTTGAGCAGGGAATCGGAAAGGTCCACGACATAGACACTTTGGAGTTTTTCGATGTCGTCGGACAGGTTTTCGATGTTCGCTCCGGTGCCGCCGCCCAGGTCGACCCAAACACCATTTTCAGGTTTTGGAAGTTCGGAAAAAAGAGTTTCGCGTCCCTTCAGCAGTCGGCGGCGAAAGTCATCGTAGGCATCTGCTTGTCCGCCATAAAAGCTCTCCATTCGCTCCGCATGATCATCGCCCCGCACAGGCTTTAACAGCATGTGATAAAGGATCTTCATGTCGGAAATAAAGCCCATATCTGCACTCAATACGGCCAAACTGCCGAACCATTGCTGTGAACTGAAACTACGCGCTCAACTCAGCGATGTAGAAGCTGCCGTAGGTGTGCACGCGATCCTGTTGATGGAGTTGATCGGCCAACCGGGTATTGTAGGTCAAAAGCGGACTGACATTTTGAATCTGACCATTTCGATTGATCCGAACCTGGTCGATGAAGTCTGTTCGTAATCCGCCACTTCTCCAGATCAACCGTGCTTTGGGAGCCGCACAATCAACGATGGCCTGCCATTCCGATTCAAGCAAGGGAAAGAATTTGTCGCTGAGCCAATCCATGTGGTCCAACAGGATGAACCGTGAGATCGCACCATCATGCTTCTCGAGGAACCCTTGGACCGAGTCGGTGTGGGTGCTGACGCGATCCACCATTCCGTCTTTCAATCGCTGAAAATTATGCGGTTTCAGATACTCGGGGCAGCAGTTGGGTGTGTACTCACCGTTCAAATAGACGCGCCAAAAGTAATTGTCCTTGATTGGCAATTTCGCGAATACGGATTCCATGCAATCCTGAATAAACTTGACCAGCCCGCCTTCGTATTGTGTTTCGATTTGCCTCCGTTGTGCCTTGGGAACCCCGAGCATCGACATGGTTGTGTCGCGATTCAAAGTGAACTTCATCAATCCCGACCAGAATTTTTCCTTGAGGTATTTTTCGTAGATTTCCTGTTGTTGTTCCAGCGATTCTGCATCCAACAACAAATCAAGTTGCGGGCGGACACGAATCACGCGGTCGGTATACGACTTGATCATTCTTGCGATTGCGCCCGAGGTGCCCCGGTAGTAAAAAGACTTGCGGCGATTGTCAAACCATTTTATTTTTTTGTCCCAGAAGTCCTGAGACCAGGTTGGCATCTGTTCACGCAACTTTTGGCGATAGACTTCTTTGACACCCGGTAGACGACCCTGGCCAAACATCTGGAAGAACTCTTCGTACTCGAGACTACGAATGGCACTGCATTTGAGGTCCAAAAGAGCGTTTTGGCGCGGGTTCATGTCGACCGCATGGACATGATTGGGGCCAGCCAACGTGTAGTCCAACGCATTGCACCCCGCCGATGTGATCACCATCACGTTGTCATCGGGGCCAAACTCAAGCGCAACACGATCCAGTCGTGGGTCTTCCCAGCAGGTGTTGTAAACCAAGTTATTGCCGTGAACGTGAGTAAAAACCCGTCGGCTGACCCAGTCAAAAATCGCCATATCAGTAGCTTGCGTTGGCAGATGAAGTGAAAATCTTGGAGCCGATTTTATCGGGGCCCGGCAATTGGGGCGAGGGGTAAATCGTGCACCCACAAATTTGGCCGACGCAGGAAGCCTATTTGATGCGACCTTCCTTCATGCGGTAGATCGACCAGACCTTGCCGTCGGGCCCCTTGTACTCTTTCAAGTAAAATTTGCCTTCCACGACGACCGGATACACAGTGAAGTCGGCCTGCACTCCCTTGGCCAGCCGCACCAGGACGCAGTCGTAAAGTGCTGCGCCCGGGCCAAAACAACACTCCTTGTTGTCACGGACAAAAACAAACTTGGTGATACCTTTTTGGCTGAAAGAAGGACGAATGAAACCTCGAAGTCGAATCGTCGCACCATGGTATCCGTTGATCTGCTCCGTCAGCATGGATCTCTTGAAGACGGAGCCCTTTTCCATATCGAACGTAAGGTCGTCAAAGGTCAAATCAAGCGTTTTCGATTTCGAGTCCTCGTTGCTCGCGTTGATCAACGGATCATTGTTCTCGTCCTGACCGTTATTCTGCGCCAGCAAGTACGACCCGGAAGTCAGGCAGATCAACACGCAGATCAAAAAAGGCCTGGACCATCGTCGATCAATCCAGAAGCGCGTCGCGCGGCGTTTGCAGGGCAAAGTCATTTCACATGATCCGCTTCGATTTCATAGAAAACCTGCGGGACATCTTTCTCGGCGATTCGCTTCGTTGCGGGATTCAGGCGAAAGAAACCACCAATCCTGCGCAACGCAAAACTGTAGTTTACGGTGTCGTCGGACTGGATGTTGATGGCAACAACCTCGGTTATTTTCGGGCTGCCACCAAAACAGCATTCGCCAAAATCACCAACCAAAATGAAGTTTTTGAGATTGTTTTTTTTCGCTCCGGGCCTGACATAACCCTTCAAGAAAACTTTTTGACCATCCAGCTGTTTTGCTTTTTCTGAGAAAGGCAGTGATGTCTTGGGGTTGTCGCGAAGCATCGCGTAAGAAATCCGCTGATAGCCCTCGGGGACCTCGGTCGCATAAACGTATGAGTGCCATCCCACACTCCCAACGAGACAAACGAGACTGACAACCAATCCAATTTTGGCCGCCAGCTTGCCAACCAGTTCGTCGGGGAAGCGTCGAAAACTTAGCAGTGACAACAACCCAAAGCCCGCTCCTAACGTCGGCAACAAAACGAAAATCGGAGTTACAAAAGAAGACAACGCCCCCAGGATCGCAAAAACGATACTGGCGACAGCCGACTTGCTAACCGAACGATATTGGAACTCCTGGCCCTTGTTGGCCGAAGGAGCGGTACGATCTTGAAAGGCAACTGAATTCATATTTCCATTCTAGACCAAACTGAACATTGAACAAATTCTAGGGGCAGGGAACGGTTACGACGGTTGTTGGCGGCCAATCGGTCTTCCGATCATGAACCAACGCCCTCAAAATATCAGTCGTTCAAACCATCCGTTGACCACAGACCACAGCAGGAGAAAGATGCCCAGTGATATCCCCATCGGAATGAAGATAATCGACCAAGTCAAATTGGGTGCCGTCGTTGACGCGGCAACTGAAGCCTCCGGAATCGACTGGGCGACCTGACCCGCTGGGAGCGCATCAACGGGTTCCCCCGCAGAACTGGATACGAATGTCGCAGCCTCAAAGTTCGAATCCGGGGTCAGGATTGTTTCCGTCTTTTGAATCGTCGATTCGTTCTCGGCCGCGTCAGGAATCTCGCCATTATCAAAAGCGGTGGTTCCGGTCACTTCGTCTGCAGCCTCGGTTGGCGGATTTGCTGAGTCGATGTCCGTTTCATTTTCCGTCAGGATGGTCACTGGCACGGTGGATTCATCGTCGTTTAGACCGGACGGTTTTCCTTTCGTGGGAGACTGAGTCAAACCATCGACTTCGCCGTCTGAGTCTTGACCCGATTTAGAATCTGAATCACCGTCTTGCTGGATTGGACTATCCGAATCCTTGTCGACTCCATCCTCCTCCTCCTCATCTTCATCATCCTCAAAGCCACCCAGGAAGAAATCAGCTCTTCGAACGGCGTCGGGATCGATCTTGGCCAATTCTGTGATGTAACCGGCTGCCTCTTTTCGTGGACAGGCCCGTAGGTACGTAATCACCGGCACGCGCAGCCAATTGGTTTCCTCGTCCGCGTCCTTGAACATCTGGACCAGTCGTTCCATTACGGTCCAGTCTTCCCAGCGAGCAAGGTCAGGAATGATCATGTCTGCCATTTTGGGACGATCCAGTAACCGACGAACCGCGGCGACGATTCGATCGCGAGGTACCACTTCGACTTCCGTGCCATGAAATCGTAACGCCGAAACTGCTGCAAGCGTGTCAACGTAATCAACTTCCTTGTTGGTCAAAAAAGTCTTCTCGATCAAATCGACCCCTTCCGCCCCTTTGAGCATCAGGTAACTGGCGATTAACGCGTCCAGACCCGCTCGTTTCTTACGATCATCGGATTTAATCAATTCTTCGAGAACCTTGATGTCATTTTCCGTCCCGCAGACACCCAACATTGTGAAGTACAATCGTCGCCGGTTGACCGAAGTCTCGGGATCCTGAATCCAGCCAATGAGCTTGTCGTGCTGCATCTGATCCTTCATCGCGATCAGATCTTCGTAAGGAGCTCTCGCGAATTCGTCGTATGCATCGAACGCTAGAACGGACTCATCGTGCTCGAAATAATCCTGAAAAAAGATCAGTCGCTCGGGGCCCTTTTTCGGTAAGGACTGGATCTTGTCCAAGTAACCAAAGACAAGATCAGAGGCCTTCATCGGGGTGGTCCAAGCGATCTTTGGAGGGTCCACACCCATCACCAGGAACTTTTGGCCGGCTGGGTAGGATCCAACCAACTGGGTGCGAAACTTCATCGACTTGTCAACGTATTTTTCGCCTTTGAGCACCTGCACAATTTCGAATTTTGCTTTGGGAAAATCCGCTTCCAAATCATCCGACGGCGGGGGTACCTCCAACAGCTTGGCCACGACCACAACGTCGTTGGAATCAAGTTGTTCGGAAAACGTTAGCGCGATGGCGGAGCAAAACGGGCAATAGCTTGCCAGTAGTGAGTTCGATGACAAACCGGTCATCAAAAAAATCAGCAGCAACAGCAATCGGCACACAAGCCGATTTCGATTTTTGGTAGGGGGCTTCATTCAACTGGGTCTTTGAGAACAAAGTAGGCGTCGAGCGAACTAATGTTATCGCGATTCGCCTTCGAATGTAAACGAGCAAATCGGGCCTGAGGCTCATTTACCCAAGGATTTTGAGACGTCCGTTCGATAGGCCGAGATCGCCGGATAGATCCCAACGACGACCGCCAACACGATTAATCCCGGAATGAGCAGCAACTCAGGGGAAATCGAGAGTCTGACGAGCCACTCTGGCAAATCGGGGGAATTGAGCAAATAACCCTAGGGAATCCCAGGCGCACAATCAAAAAATCCGATCTGTACACCTGTGCGAGATTCGACGATCGGGCTCAAAGTGGCGTTGAGTGCGTGTCCCGAAATCCAGCCCAGTAGGCCGCCCGCCAGTGCTAGCAACATGGCCTCGCAGAGCATGATCATCATCACTTTTACTCGTCCAGCACCAAGGGCTCTCATCACGGCGATTTCATGTTGGCGTTGGCTCATCGAGTTATAGATGCCGACGAGGATGCTGATCGCCGAAACGATACAAATCAACGAAGTCAGGGCCAACAGAAGCCAGCGAATCGGATCTACGAACAGCTGAAATAGGGCCGTCACCTGCTGCACCGGATTCACGGCTTGGGCGGCTTTCTGCGCCCTGACAGGCCGATAGGGTGACCAGTCAAGCGTCGTTTCCAAATCGCCTTCATTAATCTGAGCCGGCAGAAACATGGCCAGCAATCCGTATTGGTCGTTGAGTGAAGTGCGGACCAAAACGGACGTTACTTCTCGTTGTTCGATTGGCAAAGGTGTTAGCGTGTCGATTTTCGGGAATTCCGGCTCTTCCATCTTTGCTGCCGCCGAATCATCAATCTCAGTTTCGATACCGGCAGTTTCGATATCTTCGTCTTCATCCCCAAAGGGATCGACGTTCATCGCATCCGAGGTGGGTTCACCGTTGGGATCTGCCGCGTCCTCGGAAGTATTGAGGATGCGATCGTCCTCGACCGGTTTGTCGTGGCCCTCGATCAGAAAGAAACCATCCATGTTCACAAACAGGACACGATCATGCGGAGTTCCTGTCTGTTCTAGAATCCCGACGATATGGAAATCCGTCTCTTCGTGAATATGGGCGTTCGCACTCGTTGGATCTCCATGAGTCAAATTGATCCGATCTCCGATGGTCAGACCGGTTCTATTGGCCACGACGCTGCCCAAAACGCATTCAAAAAAGCCATGTTGCTCGTTTTCTTCCTCGAAACAGCGACCTTCGGCGAACTTGAAATTCTCTTCGGTTTCAATATCGAGAACAAGATCGGAAAAGAAACTTGGCTTGGTTCCCACACAACGATAACCGGCGCCGGTTTCCGGATCGACATAGTAGTCACCCATACATAAGGGGACGGCCATATGGGTGTACCGCTTGTATAGCCCCGGTTTTTCCAGGTTCATCGACGAGGACTGTTGATCATTCATCGCGTGTTGCGCGATTTGTTTCGTCAACGCCAGGCCCAGGCCACCGGCACCCGGCGAGGCAGGAGACTCCACCTCGGCGGATTGCCTCTCGTTCGAATAGGCCATGTAGGCGATCGAGTTTTTCAATTCCCGTTCACGCGTTTCAGCATCACAGAACGCCAAATAGTATTCATAGGGGACGTTCTCAACGGGGGCACTCAGGTAGTAGACCGTATTCAGCGTTAATTGCAGGCCGCCGCCCCTGGCCCCCACCAGCACGTTGTACCCGAAGCTATTGTTGTTTTTGAAGGATTGCGAGACCACACCGTGAATTGACAACACTGCGACCACCATCATGACACCCAACGCCATGCTGACGATCGTCAACAGCGAGCCGAAGCCACGATGCTGGATACTTCGCCAGGCGATCTTAAACACATTCATGAAAGGTCTCAGTTGCGGACGATAGTGAAATTCTCAGTCTCTGTGGGTGGTTGCCATGAGTTGACTCACGACGAGATTCAGGTCTTGCAGTTTTACAACACGATCAAATTGTTCTGCGACATCCATGGAATGAGTCACGATCAACAGCGCAATTTTTTCTGCTTCGCAGCTTGATTTGATCAGATCGATAATCTGTTGTTGGTTTCCCGGATCAACGTTGGCTGTTGGTTCGTCGGCCAACAGGAGGGAAGGCTGATTGGCCAAGGCCCTGGCGACGGCAACTCGTTGTTGTTCTCCAACAGACAGAGCGTTGGGTTTATTGTGGAGTCGATGGCTCAGGCCGATTTGCTCCAGCAATTTTCGGGCGCGATCCGCAGAGATCTTCTTCCGAGCAAAGGTCATACCCAGCAGAACATTCTCCAGGGAAGAAAATCCGGGCAGCAAATTGAATGTTTGAAATACGTAACCCAGCTTGTCGGCGCGAATTCGATCCCGAGTGGCTTCGGAAAATCGGGTCAGTTCGATTCCATCAAGAAATACGCTACCTGAATCCGGATTGCTGATTCCAGCGATCGTATGCAGCATGGTCGTTTTTCCGCAACCGCTGGGGCCAATCAGAACGACTTGTTCGCCGGGGGCGATTTCGAAGTGCGGGATATCGAGGATCGGGACCGACTGCTTGTCTGGCTGCAAGAAGCTTTTCTTGATATTTTCGAGTCGGAGCATGATTCAGGCAATGAATTGACGCAGTCTTTGAGTGTTGTTCACAAGGTTAGCCTTGAAGGGTTTCTACGCCAAGATGAGGCAGCGGTTCGACCGTTTCTGCGATCTTGGTTGAAGCGTGGAATAGTCGACTATCTTTGCCGTTCCTTCATCTCCCGGCTGATCTGCCGCTTGGCATCGGCGTCTTTGAGGCTTTGTCTTTTGTCGTGCAGTTTCTTTCCTCTGCCGACCCCGACGACCACTTTCACCAGCCCTCGAGCATTAAAGAACATTCGCAGGGGAACCAGTGTTAACCCTTTTTCAAATGCTTGACCGGCGAGCCGATCGAGTTGCCTTTGATGAACGAGAAGCTTCCGCAATCTCTTGGGTTTGTGATTCCAAAAACTTGCCTGGCGATATTCGGCGATGTCAGCCCCGACTAGCCATAATTCTCCGTCGATCACTCTGACATAGGCTTCGTCGAGGGAAATCTTGCCTTCCCGAAGACTCTTGACCTCGGAGCCAATCAACACAATTCCACATTCCACTTTTTCCAGAATTTCAAAACGATGACGGGCTTTCCGATTGTCGGAAATCGTCTTGCTTTGATCCGCGTCCGATTTGGATGATGTTGGACGTTTCTTCTTTGATTTTTTGGCCAACATTGGATTGTGCGATGCCAATCATAAAATGAGAAACTAACGCCATCGGGCGTTTAGAGACTTACGAATCACGATCGTACTCAAGAACTTACCGCCAGTGCAAACCAAAAGGGTCCGGCCGGTCATTTCTCGTCGGATTCCAGGAAAAAGGTAAAGAGCTCCTGCATAATAGGTTCTTGGGTCGATCAGGAATCGGTTTAACATCGCGGTTCAGGATCGACGAGCTCCGCCCGGCTTATAAAAATCACGATGCACATCTGGCGGATTGGGGTGTCAGCCGAACCACGAGAACCGAACGCGACTGGGGGGGCGGACTGGCGATTGGATTGGAGGCTGTTTCCTTGCCGCGGCTTCGGTTAAAGATGGATCGCGGGCGATGGTTTCGCCCTGGAATTGAAGGAGGCGGCTTACCGACTGTAACTAGTCACCTAACTTGGGTTGATCTAAAATAGGGTTTTGATTGAAAACTTGCTGCCAGTCGTCGCTGCAGGCTTCGGCAAAACGCATCTTTCCAAAACGGGCGTTCAAATTGCTGGACGCCGATGCCTGAATGAAAGATTTGGAGATACTTCATGCCCATGAGTGAATTGCCGATTATTACCGGGCCGACGACAGTCACTGGCCGCGGCGAGGGGGGCGATGGGCCGGTGCTGGACTCTGATGGCCGAGGCGCGCGGCTGCCAAAATGGCTGAAACGTCAGGTTCCCAAAGGTAATCTCGTTACCGCGACCGCGAATCTCCTGGACGAGTTACAGCTGGAAACGGTTTGTGACAACGCTAAATGTCCCAACCGAATGGAGTGTTATTCTCAGCAAACAGCGACTTTTATGATCCTCGGCAACGTCTGTACGCGTCCCTGCGGTTTTTGTGCAGTGAAACGGGGTCGACCGGACGAATTGGAAGCCGACGAGCCAGAACGAGTGGCCGAGGCCGCAAAAAGGTTGGGGCTCAAACACGTCGTGATCACGTCGGTCACAAGGGATGATTTGCCGGATGGAGGGGGAGATCATTTTTATCGTTGTGTGGTCGCGGTAAGAGAAAAGGCAGGCGCGTCAGTTGAGGTCCTGACGCCGGATTTCATTCATAATCCGCAGGGCTTGGATCGCGTTATTGAATCAGCCCCCGATGTCTTCAATCACAACGCGGAAACGGTTCCCAGGCTTTACCGACGAGTTCGCGGCCCAAAGTCTGAATATCGCTGGACGCTGGAACTGCTCAAACGAGTCAAGGAAAAGAACCCAGACATCAAAACAAAAAGCGGACTGATGTTAGGACTTGGAGAGACTCATGATGAGTTAATGGAAGTCTTCGCCGATCTGCTGGACGTGGGCTGCGATTTTTTGACGTTGGGGCAATACCTTAAGCCTTCGCAGGATCGCTATTTGCCGGTAGTTCGTTTCGTGCCCCCGGAAGAATTTGCCTGGTTGGGACGGCAGGCCAAAACACTGGGGTTCAGGAAAGTTGCCAGCGGGCCGTTTGTTCGAAGCAGCTACCACGCTCGAGATATGGCGGAGAGTTTCTAACGAACGTTTCGTCGAAAAATTCGGGAATTGGCCGGGAAAAACATGGAAAATGAGCAGCCTATCGAGATCGTTGTCAATGGTGAACAGGTAATGATCCGGGAAGGCACCACCATTTCCGACTTGTTGGAACAACTGGAAATGCCCGCACGAGCGATTGCGGTTGAAGTCAATCTGGAAATCCAGCCGGCCGCGGCTTTTACCGAGCGAGTTTTGATGGCCAACGACAACCTTGAAATCGTCACACTCGTTGGAGGCGGCTAACATGGCAATCGATCTGGAAGTCCATGCGGACGGGCTTGCAATAGGAAATCGGACTCTCAATAGCCGACTCATCTTGGGCACTGGCAAATACGACTCTTTCGAAACGATGCAGCAATCGTTTGAAGCGGCGGATGTAGACTGCGTCACGATCGCCGTTCGTCGAGAACGACTTCACGATGGTACCGGGCGAAACATTCTTGATTTTGTTGATCCCGACAAGTACGTGCTGCTCCCCAATACCGCTGGCTGTTATGACGCCGAAACGGCGGTTCGTTGTGCAAAGATGGGGCGAGAGATTCTCAAAGGCCTAGGAAATCCAGGCGCTGACTGGGTCAAACTGGAAGTGCTGGGGGACAGTCGAACTCTTCTCCCGGATCCCTTAGAGACATTGTTGGCGACCGAGAAACTGGTGAACGAGGGGTTCCAGGTTTTGTGTTACACCAGCGACGACCCCATTACGGCACGCCGACTTAAGGATGCCGGTGCAACTAGCGTCATGCCCGCTGGCAGCCCCATTGGGTCGGGTTTGGGGATCCTGAATCCGAATAGCCTTCAAATCATTCTGGATGATTTGAAAAGGGGGGATCCAGAATATCCTGTGATTGTCGATGCCGGAGTTGGAACGGCCAGCGATGTCGCGATTGCGATGGAATTGGGTTTTGACGGAGTGCTAATGAATTCCGGAGTGGCGATGGCCAAAGATCCGGTGGGCATGGCTAAAGCCATGAAGCTGGGTTTGGAGGCGGGGCGGCTGGCCAATCTCAGCGGGCGAATTGTCAAATCGAGATTTGGCTCCGCCAGTAGTCCGGAAATTGGCGTAATATCCAGAAAAGGCAAAATAAAGCCCGATTGAGCTGGAAAAGGAATGAGAAAAAAGAGCCCCGAAACGTTGATTTTAAAGGGAATTCGGCCTCCTTTGGCCAAGACTGAAATTTTTCGCTTTCTTTCCCCATATTGCCATACCTTATTTCCTTGACTTCGGTATTTGGCTCAAGTACAAATGGAAGTCTGGTACCAGTTTCGGTTCGCGCCTTGTTGGCGGCCGATGGGAAAACAATTTGAGTAGGCAGCCTTGTAAACACGGTGAAGTAATGAAAAAAAGATGGAAAACGGTGAGAATGATTGCTCTCTTGGCTGTGTTGCCGATGGTGGCGACCGCGGCCGCTTCGGCACATCAATGGATGAGCGACAGCAATCCCATTTCTATTGATATGGACGGAGTTGTCCAAGTCCAAGAACTAGATCAAACGATTGGTTCGACTCGAATTCACACCGTTGCCCTTAACCGAGCCGGTGCAATTCAAGGTCGAATCGCTTCGATTCATCCTGAAACCCGAGAAGCATCAGGGTTGTCCGAACTGAAGATCTTCTTCGTTCAGAATGGTAAGGTCGCCAACGAAGCGGTGACGAACCAGAATGGCGAATTTATCGTCGATGGTGTCTCTGAAGGAGCTTACTCTTTCGTGGCAACCGGGCAGAATGGGTTCGCGGCTTATGGAGTAAGAGTGGTTAGCCATGACGCTTCGAGTCCGGCCAACGTTATGGAAGCTGCAGCCGTTTCACCCAATTTGGATGCAGTCAAGCAAATTTTACGCGACAAGCTTCCTCGCTCAGTTGCCAATGAAATTTTGGAAAATAGCGATGCTGGTGAACCCAATCAAGTCGTCGGTGCTAATCGTGTACGCCTTGAAAATGGCACTCTTACGGGCCACGTCGTTCCGCTTCTCGGTGACATCGAGTCGGCTGCTGGAACCTACGTCCACATTTTGCAGAACAACGAACCGGTTGCTGAAGTTCAAGCGAACGAAGATGGTAGTTTCTCAATCTCTGATCTTGCATCAGGTGTCTACGACTTTGTCGCGGCGGGACCTAGCGGATTCGCAGCTGTGAGTTTTGAGGCAGTTGAAGAAGAAGCGACATCGGTTGTTGAGTCCGACTCAGAAGGTTTGCCAGTATCTTTAGAGGCCGATCCGGCATTGATTCAGGATGTCGTCGCAACGGACGCCAGTTCGCTGGATGTCGGCATGACCGGTAGCCAAGACGCCGGGTTTGTGTCCGATCAAATCGGCAGTGTTGATGCCACCACAGGTTATTACGATTCTGGGATCGAATATGCGGGTCAGGAACTCGGGTATGGGTGTGCCGCTGGAGCCGCATGCGGAGCGAGTGGTGACTTCTCTGGCTACTCAGCTTGCAGCACATGTGCTGGTGGCGGTGGCGGTGGCGGAGCTGCCGTTGGAGGAAGAGGAGGCTGGGCTGGACTCGCTGGACTCGCTGGACTCGCTGGACTTGCCGGTTTGGCTGGCTCTGGTGGCGGTGGCGGTGGCGGTGGCGGTTTCGGTCGGTCCTCCCTATCCCCCACCCCAATCTCCGTTCCAGCCGCCTAAAAAAGGTTATGGATACGACTATGGTTATTACGATTACGGCTATGGCTACGACAACAAGGGCTATGGCAAAGGCTACAATGACGTCAAACAAAAAGGCGGCAAGGGTGGTGGCTACGGTTACTAAACCGAACAGACTCAAGACTTAGAAAACAAACCACTTGCCTTAACGGCAGGTGGTTTTTTTTTTTGCAATTGAATCAACGAAGGGCAGGGCATCCATCGATGTCGCTCACGTCGATATCTGGATATGAAGCAGGCTAGAGGATCAAAAATCAACACCAAGAGGTCTGAATAAAGTTGGGATGCCGGAAGAGCACATCCAATAATCACACAGCTGCCGGCTTTACGCCAGCTCCCTGAGAAGGCTCACATGCCGCCTAACGTTTGCAATCAGACGGACAGTCCCGGGGAACACCCAAAACAAATGAGCGCAACCTGACGGAAACTACCACCGCTTTTGCGATAACGCACTTCGTTTGGCGGAGCGTCTTGTCGCTGCTGAAACCCCGGAGCTAGTCAGAATCAATTTGCCCTTGTGGCCTTCCTCAACCGATGAATCGGAACGTAAAACTTTTGGTATCGTTTGCCATCGGTATAGCGCATTCCAGACTCCGAGCGAACGAGCACGGTAGCCCTTTTGGATATTCGATTAACGAATCCCACCAGTTGTTGGCCTTTGCTTTCAAATGAAACCTCATCGCCCGTTGCAATCCCGTGTTTTTTGCGGGCGACGTCTTTGGGGGTAAGAAGTTGATGGTTGGTTTCGAGGTGACCAAAGAAACGAAGGACGATTTCCCGAAATGGATGTTTTGCGCAATTTGAGTCTCCCCATAGCAGCATTTCCACCAGGTGAACCAACTCGTGTTCCATGATCCGCTGCATCGCTGACAGTCGATCATTGCATTCGAGTCCTCCGACTTTGGCAGCGGTGTCGAAGTTGAACGTCTGGAATAGCGGCGTCGTGGCGACCGCGATTTCGTAATCCACGTTGGCAGCAGTCATGCCCTTGGTTGCATGCATCGTCGTCATGCCGCCCGACGATGTCATCCGAGAGGATAATCGAAATGCCAGCGGCTTGTCAGAGCGAATTTCGCAGACCGAAGCGACCAATCCGTCAAAATACGACTCGTCGACGGCATGGAAAAGAAGCCCCAGATCTGCTGGTGAGAGAGATTTAAAATTACCCGTCGTCACATGTGGCGAATTTTGGAGAACATGAAGACGGACATCGGTTCTTTTTTCCTGCCGCTGAGCAGCCGAAAACCGTCTGCGTTTCACCAACGCGAGGAGTTCTTGAAAAGCAGGGTGGCAAGATACAGATCGATTTGCATTCATCAAGTCGTAATTCCGAACTTGCTAAGTTTCCAGTAGCAATTGACTTCGGCCACAGTCACTTCGTTTCGGTGAATCATAAAACTGCCGCACATTGGCTCGACATCCTTAACTTTCCTCGAAGCCTGTGCGGCCGACTCGGTTTTGGTTGGAAGTGCATCGATGTGGGATCCACCTGACCCACAATTCTGATCACCAGCGCCGGATCAGCCAATCTCTTTTTTGGAAATGATGTTTTGCAGCTAGCAGATCGTGACGGAAATCGGATGGGATCTGGGGATTCCTCCTTTTTTTGTTGAGTTGTACGACATAAAATTCGATACCGATGCAAGCACAACATTTTGTGTTGACAGGAAGCACAACGTCGATATATTGGGCTCCCGCCACTTTGGCAAGGTTAAGTTTTGATCACGAATCTGTCAAATGAGAAGTCTGGGTAGAGCAGGTAGTTTCGTGGTTGGCTAGGTCTTGCTGGTTTTTTGGCATTCGGGCCGAGCGATTTTCGAATTGCAGAACGGTTGACGGATGTCGGACGGATTTGAAACGACTCGCAAACGCGGTGCGCTAGCGATTTTAATAGGACTTACCCGGTTCATCAGTAACGGTACGGAAACCAAGTGTCGTGGCTGTAAAGGGATTGTTTCTTTAGACCGCGTGACCTTCCGTGTCACTCGATTGTGAATGCTGTTTCAAATCAGGGTTCCGGGACCTGAGCGGTGGGCTCCGGATTCGACGCGACAGACAGTTCAGGTGCAATGTGGATCCTGGCAAGTCATGGACACAATTTACTGGAGTGCGAAGGAATGTTAAAGAAATCGGCCCAACAAACAATGAATGTTCAGAAGCGAGATGGACGGCTATTGTCATTTGATGCGCAGCTAGTCGCGCGGGCAATTGAGAAGGCTTTTTGTGCAGAACTGGATCTCAAAGATCGTTCCGGTTTGGATGCAGACTTGATCGACCAAATTGAGTCCATCACGCACGCTGTCGTCGATCAAGTGAGAATCGACGCCATGTCCGCTGCTGGGGTCTCCGTCGAGCAGATTCAGGATGTGGTTGAGCGAGAATTGATGAAGGCGGAGCATTTTTCTGTTGCTCGCCGTTACATTCTTTATCGTGCCGAACACAGCAAGATTCGCCGGTTGCGTGCCGAAGAGCGGATGGAAAGCGATGAAGCGTTTCCTTCGATTATGGTGAATCGGGACGGCAAACTTGAAAACGTAAATTTCGATCGTTTGCGTGGCCAGATTGAAGAGGCTTGTCGCGGGCTTAGCGAAACATGCTCGTCTGACGAATTACTCGAGGAAGTCGAAAAACAGTTTTTCAATGGAATCACGCCGATGGAAATCGGTCGGTCAATGGTTCTGGCTGCACGGGCCAGAATTGAAATCGACCCCGATTACGACACGGTCGCCGGTCGGTTGGTGCTGAACATTATTTATCGGGAATCCCTCGGTAAGTCCTCGGCGGATGGCGATGTACCGAAACTGTATCGCGAGAAATTTGTTGACTTTGTCCAGGTTGGTATCGAGGCGGGGCGAATTTCGCCGGAACTACGAGAATTTGATCTGGATCGTCTGGCGGCGGCGATTGTGTCGACCCGAGACGGACTTTTTCCGTATCTCGGCTTGCAGACGATTTACGACCGCTATTTACTGCATATCAATGGTCGACGGTTTGAGGCGCCGCAATATTTTTGGATGCGCGTGGCCATGGGACTGGCGACGCAGGAAGCTGAAAAAACCGACAAAGCGATCGAGTTTTACAATATCCTGTCGACCTTCCGATTTACTTCGGCGACCCCCACGTTGTTCAATTCTGGGACGCTGCATCCGCAGCTGAGTTCGTGCTATCTGAGCACGGTTTCGGACGACCTGGACAGTATTTTCAAAGCGATCGGCGACAACGCCAAACTTTCCAAATGGGCTGGCGGACTAGGTAACGACTGGTCGAATATTCGTGCCACCAATTCTCACATCAAGGGCACGAACGGGCAGAGCCAAGGTGTCATACCATTTCTCAAAGTCGTCAGCGACACTGCGGTTGCAGTGAACCAGGGTGGGAAGCGTAAAGGTGCGGTTTGTTCTTACCTGGAAACGTGGCATCTGGACATCGAGGAATTCCTGGATCTGCGAAAGAATACCGGAGATGAACGGCGTCGTACGCACGATATGCATACGGCGAACTGGATTCCTGATTTGTTCATGAAGCGTGTAACCGAGGGCAAGGATTGGACGCTATTCAGCCCGGACGAGGTGCCGGATCTGCACGATTTGTATGGTCGTGCGTTTAAACAACGCTACGAGTATTATGAAGGGCAGGCCGCCGACGGGAAAATCAGGCTGCATCGGAAGGTCCCCGCAGTCGATTTATGGCGAAAGATGTTGACTCGTGTTTTTGAAACGGGCCATCCATGGATCACGTTCAAGGATCCGTCCAACATCCGTTCACCGCAGGATCACGTCGGAGTTGTTCACAGCAGCAACCTGTGCACCGAGATTCTGCTGAACACGTCAGCGATGAAACCGCAGTTTGCAATCTTGGTTCGATCAACATGCTGAACCACGTATCCGACGGCGAATTGGATCTGGAAAAACTGGAAGAGACGGTCAAGACGGCGGTGCGCATGCTGGACAACGTGATTGACATCAACTTCTATCCAACCGACGAAGCCAAAAATTCGAACCAGCGCCATCGACCGGTTGGGCTGGGGCTGATGGGGTTCCAGGACGCGTTGTCGGCCTGCGGAATCAGCTATGCCAGTGAGGAAGCAGTTGAATTTGCCGACCGAAGCATGGAAGCCATTTCCTACTTTGCCATCATGGCGTCCAGCCAGTTAGCGGCTGAAAGGGGAACTTATGAGTCCTATCCCGGATCGAAATGGGATCGCGGTCTGTTGCCGATCGATACAATTCCACTCCTGGAGCAGGAGCGGGGAATGCCAGTCGACATGGATGGATCCAGCACGTTGGATTGGGGCCAAGTTCGACAGCAGGTGGCAAGTCACGGAATGCGCAACAGCAACGTGATGGCAATCGCACCGACCGCGACGATTTCGACGATCATTGGTGTCACGCAGTCGATTGAGCCGACTTACAAGCACCTGTTTGTCAAAAGCAATCTCTCGGGCGAATTTACCCAGGTGAGCGTGACCCTGGTAAATGAATTGAAGAAGCGAAATCTCTGGGGCGAAGATATGCTGGAAGCCCTCAAGTACTTTGATGGAGCCCTGGGAGAAATTCCAAACTTACCGGAAGACATCAAATCGCGTTTCGCGACCGCTTTCGAAATCGAACCCAAATGGGTCATCCAATGTGCCAGTCGACGGCAGAAATGGATCGATATGGGCCAGTCGTTGAATCTGTACCTGGGCCAACCCAGCGGACGCAGGCTCGATGAGATGTATCGGTTGGCATGGAACAGCGGTTTGAAAACGACGTATTATCTGCGGTCGCTGGGAGCAACCCAAGTCGAGAAATCGACGGTGGACATCAACAAGTTTGGAGTTCAGCCGCGGTGGATGAAGAACGCGAGTTCGTCCGCGGAAATATCCGTCTCCCGCCAGCCTGAGGTCCAGCAATGCAGTATCGATGATCCAGATTGCGAAGCGTGCCAATAAAAAGGCTGGTAAAAACGCACGGACCACTTTGACCGGCCAAGTATTCGGTTGCCAAACGTGAGCGTTTGACAATCGCCCATTGGCGTCGAAATCCGGTCATCGAGACCAGATTCCGGTTGTCAGTGACCAACTAATTCGGGAATTTAATTAACAAAACCTTTAACTATTTTTGCAAGGAGTCGCAAAACATGGCTACAGATATTCGTGAGAAAACCAGTTTGCATGGCAAACAACAACGAGTGGACGCCAGCAAGAAACGGCTGATCAATTGTCACCAGGTGGATGTAAATCAACTCATGCCGCTGAGCTACAAATGGGCTTGGGAGCATTACGACAATGGCTGTGCCAATCATTGGATGCCCACCGAAGTTCCCATGAATAAAGACATTGAGATTTGGAAGTCCGACCAACTGACGCCGGACGAGAAACACGTGATTATGCGGAATCTGGGATTCTTCTCCACGGCCGAAAGTCTGGTTGGCAACAATCTCGTGTTGGCGATCTTCAAACACATTACGAATGCAGAATGCCGTCAATACCTGTTGCGACAAGCCTTTGAAGAGGCGGTTCACACGCATACCTTCCTGTATATCGTCGAGAGCCTCGGCCTGGATGAGGGCGAAGTTTTCAATATGTACAACGAAGTTCCTGCGATTGCCCGCAAGGATGCTTTCGAAATGGAACTGACACGCGAAATTCTTGATCCGGATTTCACTACCGAAACCTTTGAAGGCGCCCAAGCGTTACTGAGGAACTTGATTGGGTTTTACCTGATCATGGAGGGCATCTTTTTCTATACCGGTTTTGTCATGATCCTCTCTTTCCACCGCCGCAACCTGATGAAAGGCATTGGCGAACAATTCCAATACATTCTGCGTGATGAGTCGATTCACTTGAATTTCGGGATTGATTTGATTAACGGGATCAAAAA
Organism: Pirellulaceae bacterium; assembly: GCA_942492215.1. Taxonomy (GTDB): domain Bacteria; phylum Planctomycetota; class Planctomycetia; order Pirellulales; family Pirellulaceae; genus Mariniblastus. Next base: position 179,731 of record CALODY010000018.1, on the reverse strand, counting down.
GGAAAACCCCGAACTTTGGACGCCAGAATTCCAGCGACAGATGGTGGCTCGAGTCCGCGAATCAGTTGAACTGGAAATCGCTTACGCCGAAGACTGTTTGCCCAATGGGGTGCTGGGTCTGAATTCGGATCTGTTTCGAGATTATGTTCAGTTCATTGCGGACCGCCGCCTGGAGCGAATCGGTTTGCCGACCCAGTATGGCAGCCCGAATCCCTTTCCCTGGATGAGTGAAACCATGGATCTGGCAAAAGAGAAGAACTTTTTCGAAACGCGGGTGACCGAGTATCAAACCGGTGGCAAACTGGATTGGGATTAGGCCGTCCGACATTCGCTGACAGCAATCGAGGTTCCAAACAGCCGCTCTTGAGAGCGGCTGTTTTTGTGAACCGAGTGTTGGAAGAATTGGCGATTGAGGAGATTGATGATTTTGCGAACCTCAACATTCGACGTTATTTTGATGCTCCTGTGGATGTGAAGGTTTCCCCGGATTATGGCAAAACGGGCGTCAAAACTAGAAAGCGGGACCCCGCTCGTAAACTGCGAATCTCCAGTGAAAAGCAAAAACGGGGGAATAACTGTCAACTTGGACAGCGAGATCACGAACTGGCGCCGTTTCTTCCGAAACAAGATGGGTGGAGCTGCGCCGGCTGGTCGATTGGCTACACCAGGCAGGCGCGGGGTATAATAGCGAAGTCATCGGAACGAAAGTGAAACGTGAACGAAACAACACCGGGATCTGAGTCGTTGAATTCCCCCTATTTGGATAATTCGAGTGCCGCTTACGTGAGCTCGCAGCCTCGGGGTTCCCAAACGCCATTCCACGATCTCGCCGAAGTCCTGGATCGGTTGAACGGATGTGTCGAATTGGTGGAATCCGAGTTGCAGAACTACCAACGGGCGGATTTTGGGGAGAATCCCAGCGCTAGAACCGACTACCTGCTTTCGATCTTGATACCGGTTTACAATGAGATTGGTACCGTGGGTCGTGTCATCAGTCGTGTCGCTGCCCTGCCGCTAAATACCGAAATTGTAATGATTGATGATTGCAGCACCGACGGCACGCGGGAGGTACTTAAGTCGTTGGAGGGGCTGTCCGGGTTCAGCATTGTTTTGAAAGACAAAAACGCAGGCAAAGGAGCAGCTCTTCGAACCGGGTTGGAATATGTAAAGGGAGACTTTGTTGTAATTCAGGATGCCGACCTGGAGTACGACCCTCGCGATATTCCGCAGCTGATTCAGCCTTTACTACGAAACGAAGCGGATATCGTCTATGGTTCCCGTTTCATCGGCACGGAACTCCAGGATGAATCGTGGGTTCATCGCATGGGCAATGCCGTTTTGACCGGGGCTTCCAATTTGTTCAGCGGCTTGAGGCTAACCGATATGGAAACGTGCTACAAAGCGTTTACTCGGCAGGTGATTCGTGATATCGAAATCGACCAAAATCGGTTTGGCATCGAGCCAGAATTGACCGCCAAATTGGCCAGACGAGGTTACCGATTCACAGAAGTCCCGATTTCCTATCAAAGCCGAGGCTATGATGAAGGGAAGAAGATTGGCATCAAGGATCTTTTTAACGCGTTCTATTGTATTGGTCGCTACGGCGTATCCGACTGATCGATCCGGCCAGGCCAAGACGGACCGTCTCCTCTGCAAGTATCCCTTATGACACGCAATATCGCGAAAATTTGCTCTTTGATCGGGGCCATTCTGTTTTTGTTGTTGCTGTATCCTTGCGGCGGCGGATCATCATTGCATGCGCAACAACGAATTATCGAGCTGCAAATCAAAGCAGATTCTCGGGCAGCGGTAGGCACTCAGCAACGTTGGATGGAGGTGCTGCAAGACGTGGGGGCGAATCGAGTGGTTGTGAAGACGGGGACTTCGTCGACACCCGAAATCGAAGAGGTCCAATTGTCATCATCGACTTTGATTACGATTACAGGCTCGATCAATCGAAATAAACTGATTTTGCCGGGCGGATCTTTTTCGATTCGAGACAAGGCCGCCATTCGGGAGTTGATTCAGAGACTGCGGGACGACGGTGCGAAGGTCGCGCTTGCGGAAAAGAAGGCCTTTGGCCTGACGTCAGAACAGTTGGTTGAACAACATCGCGAACTTAGCAAGCCGCTCGACTTTGAAACGCAAGGCGAAAGTGCGGAACAGGTTGTCAGCAAAATTTCGCGCCTGATTGGCAAACCGTTGAGCATCGACACAGCAGCTGCCGCTGCGTTAAGAAAGGGCGGCCAAGTTGCAGAAGAACTCAAGGGCGTTGCCGCAGGGTCAGCTTTGGCGGTTGTCCTGCGCCCCCTGGGTTTAGTGTTGCAGCCCGGACGTCAGCAGGGTAGGGAGATCGAGCTGAAGATCGTCGACTACCGGGAAAGTCAGGAAAACTGGCCGATTGGCTGGCCGATCCAAACAACTCCGGTTAGCGCCGAGCCCCGATTGTTTGAGCGACTGCAATTGGAAATTCGCGGATTTCCACTTGCCGACGCGATGAGTGCGATTGAAAAAAGAACCGGCGTCCCTTTTTTCTACGATCATAATTCGTTCGCGCGACATGGTGTTGATATATCACAAACCAAGGTAACGCTGGTTCAGGATAAAGCCTCTTTCATGGTGGCAATTGACAAATTGCTTCGCCAAAGCAAGCCGAAGTTGAAGTACGAGTTGCGCCAGGACGAAAACGGCAAGTCTTTTTTGTGGATTACGACCCAGTGATTCGAGCTATAGCCCCCACTGGGCGATTGAAAGGAAGCATCGAACTTGGGGCGGTACTGCGACGAATGTCGCACCCGATCCGACGAAGCAGGGGAAGTTCTGTCATCCGACGATGCGTCGCCGGTCGACGTTGCGCTTGAACGACGGGTTGCGATCGAACGACGTTTGCTCGAAGCGGCTTATCCCGTGGAAGGTTGCGGGATCAGCGATCCGTAACACCCGGTGGTGACTGAAAAGATGCAGTGTTCGGCTGCAATTCGTCCAACTTGATTCGCATCTCCACCGTGCATTCCGGTTGGAGCACCCAATGCCCTCCAATAGGACGGTTTTGGACTTCTGCTTTCACCATATAGGTAACATTGCTCGATCGCTCCAAGCCGACGTTGACGATTTTGCCCTCAAAATCTGTCGACTCACCCCGGGCAAGTTTCAGTGTGATGGTGACGGGCCGGTTCATCAACTCGTGAGGATTGACATCGTTGCTGTTGACGATACCTTGCACCCACAGTCGATCCATGCGGGCAACCCGCATTACCGTCTCGCCGGCGTTAACCCACTCCAACGCGTCGCGCTCAATTTTGATGATGTAGCCGTCGAAATTCGTCGTCAACCGGTGTCGACGAATTCGTTCCTGGACTTCTTTCATGCGAGACATTTCAATTTTTGACTCGCCCAAAGCGTTGTCTTTTTCGTTTTGAGCAGCAATCTTTTTCAGCATGGCCAGCCTCCATCGGAATCTGGCTTGTTCAAGTTCGGATTGAGGTTTCGATCCCTTGGCTGCAAGACTGCGTGTGCGGTTGTACTCTTCTTGCGCCAGTCCAATTTCATTTTCGGCCGCGGCCAGCGAAGTATCGTCGTTGGCTTTTTGATTCGCGATGGCAAGTTTCAGTTCGGCTTGTTCCAGCATACTCTTGAAAAGTGCATCATCCATTTGACCGACGACCATTTCCGCCTTTACCGCATCACCCTCTTTGACGAAAAGTTCCTTGATCTGTCCGCTTTCGAGCGCTGGTAATTCAATGTCGTTGATGAATTGAACGGAACAGTCGTAGAGCGGCAGGTACCCGTCCCGTATCGACTGGCCATTTGAATTTGATTGAGGGGGATTCGAATTAATCCCGAACGAGTTGCCTTGTTGTCTGTTTGAGCCGTAGGCGACATTCTTGATGCGAGACGTCATCGAGTTGGACGGAGGAATTGGCTGGCCGGATTGAACCGAATTTCTTTGGTATTGCTGCTGGCCCCGAGAGTCCAACGGCAAACCGGGATTCCTTTCACGAGCTTCTCCAGGAGGATTTTGTGGAGGAGTATAGTACGACGCCTTTGCGATCGCGTTTTGGAATTGACCGCGACGTTGTTGGTTGGGGTCCGGATTACTTTCAAAATGGGCTCCCAGACGATTGACGGGCTTATCCTGAGTTGCTCCCGAGTCCAAGTCCTCAGCACCACATCGTCCACCCATCAGGCAACAAGTAATCAAAAGGGGCAAATAAGAAAGTGTAGGTATTTTTGTTTTCATTAATCTGCCGCGCAAAAAACGCTGATCCTTGTTCAATTGTGACAACCGACAATGTTTTCAAAATCGGCATGGCATATGGAAGATGTTGAGCCGATATCGGTTTCCGATAAGAGGTCTTGGATGCGGGGAATTTGGATACGGATTTTGATAGCAATCCAATCCAGTGGCGGATTGCCTAGTTCATTAGGCATTTTACGTCAAAATGGGGGGAGTCCAGTCGGTTGGGGACGCTAATACTGACGTTGGATCGCCCCGGAGATTCACTACGCGATGGTGGCACGGAAAGGTTCGAACGGACTGAGATCGTCAGTTTGGCAGGCGTCTTATGTGTGTTTCCGAGGAAATGAGGAAAAAACGTCGCGAAAATGACACACGTTGCGTCAGGCGGCTGAACGAATCGCCAAAGAGGTCGGCCATTTTCTGGCAGGACGGCAGCAATCCACCGGGTCTGCGCTAGAAGAGAAACGCACCGACAACGGTGATGACGACCATGACTGCACCGACGGTAAGTTTCCCGACGGTTCCCAACAAACGTCCCAAAAACGCGGCACCACCAATCTTGGCAGATTCTTGGATCGTTTTTCCGTGCCAGTGTTCGCCGATCATCGCGCCCGCCATTGCACCTAGCGCTGCAAACAATACCGAGCCCAACAGCACACCGACGATTGGAATCGGGATCGGAATACCCATGACAGCACCCAGTATGGCGCCCATCATGCCACCAATCACTGACAGCGTCGCTCCGCGATTTGACCCGCCAAGCTTTTTAGCCCCCAAAACGGAGGCAGCAAATTCAATCACTTCACCGACGATCGCGAGTAGAAGCAGCGGAATCAGAACTTTCCACGAAAACGCGTACTGCTCGGGACCAAGCCAAATCCAGGTGATCGCCAACAGGACAATTAGCCAATTGCCGGGTAGTCCCAGGAAGTTCAAACCCCACAACGCGAACACTAGGACAATAAACAGCGTGAGCCAAACGTAGATCATTACAGCCAGAATTGGACACTCGATTGCACGGTTTCAATCAACTCATGAAAGATAGCGTAGCCAATTGACCGCGTTCCGCAATGAACTTTTGCCGTGACCCTGGTTCCGGCTCGCAGGAGATCTGAATTGACATCCTCGTTATTGAAACCGATACGGACCAACGCCGTGTTGCCTTCGTCCGAATGCACGTCCAGTTGCCGGTCAATCTGCAACACGTGACCGGAATATTCGACGCCGGGATGAGAGACCAAGCCAAACGTCACAGACAGTGGTTTGTCACTCTCGTTGGCGGCTTTCATCAAGTGAGCCAGCCGACGTTCCGGCATTTCCAATTCGATTTGCCAGTGGGTGTTGGGGTCGATGATGGTCATCAGATGCTGGCCGCTCAAAACAGGCCGGCGGAGCAAATTCTGGCGAACCTGCCAATTGATCACTTGTCCATCCGAGGGACTGAGCACGTTTAACAGCTGGGCTTCGTGCTCTTTGATGTTCAATTCGTTGGAAAGACTATTGATCGTCTGAATCGCGCTGGCGATCTCACCCGCGATCATCTGATTGTCGACTGGGTCCAGGCCGCCTTTGGATTGAATAATTCGGTTCGTGCTCAATTTCTCATGGGATTCTTGAATCTTTCCTCGTAGGTTCTCGATTTCAACCATCAAATCATTGTTGGTCATCCGCGCCAGGGGTTGATCGCGTGATACATACGTATCTCCGGTATTGGAAACAAAAACCTGCTCCAAGACGCCGTCGACCTGGGCGAAGACTTCGTGCTGGGTTTCCGGGATCAGACTACCTTTGGCTCCCAACCCAAACGGGTAGGGGAAGGTGGCCAGCAAGAAGACGACGGCAGCCAGCGTACCGAGCACTAACGACGTTTTGATCAGGTTTCCGCCTCGAAAAGCGGACAAGACTCGACCAAGCGCCTTCCAAAGCGGCATCAGAAAAATACGGTTATGGTCTATCGAGTTGGTCAGAGCGGTTTGGCTGTGTGCCACGAGGATGTCGGCACGTTGTCGCAACGTCGGCGAAATCGTGGAATCCTTCAGCTGCTCGATGATTAAAGCACCAATTGGCTTGGATGCTGTTTGTTTTTTTTCGTCGCCTGTTGCGGTGTGACTTTCGACCAACGGAATGATGGCCAGCATCTTGCCGTGTGATTTATCGACGTAGGCGTGCAGTCGTTTTTCTATCTGAGGAGGCAGCTGGTCGTCGTCGCCGTTGTACCAAAGGGGTTGGCCGGTACGAATCACTTTGGCAGCCAGGGCTCCCAACTTCTTGACCTGATCGGCTCGCCGCTCGATCGAGTCCAAACCACTGACGGCTTCAACGCGACAATGTCGACCGGTGCCTACTGCGACGCTTAATCGGTCGGTTTCAGTCAGTCGCCGACCTTCGTTAGCGATTGTGTAAATGGTTTGCTTGGTATCCAGCCCCAAATGAACGCTTCGAATAAATTGTTCCAACTGTTGCCAGATTGCTTGTTGCTGTTTTAGCGAACGCAGTCGCTGGTTGCCAAGAAACTCACTGGCGATGTCGCTCATTTGGGTGACAAACCGCAGATAACCCCGTTGGGTAGTCGGGCCGGCGTTGGGTCGCTGGAAGATTTCGACCAAGCCAATCGTCTCGCCGTCCACGATAAGGGGACCGACAACCAGCAGGGTTTCTGTTGGGTTTCCAGCTTCGGCCGGATCATCGGTGCCGGAATTGGGCCGAACTAAAGACGATTCCCGCTGCTCGAGTAATTTGTTCAGGAGCAAACTGTGGCGTGATTGAGCAACGGAGTCGGTCGCAAGTACCGTTTGTTTAAGATTGATTTGATACTTCAATTTCAACGAGTTGTCGCCTGGTTCACGGATCCAGATAGCCCCGCCCAGGGAGGCCAGTGCGTTTGTCGTGCGGGTCAAAAATCCCGCGAAAAAGTCCTCCGTTGAGCAGTCGGATTGGGCCAATTCCGCAATTTCATGAACCAGTGATCGAATCTGTTGCTTGGTTTGGTCCACCAGTTGCGAATCGGGATCGCGCTGTGATTGGGGATTTTGGGTCGCAGATTCAGAATTGGCCTCAGCTGCTGGTTGCGAAATTGAAGTTGAGTTTTCAATAGGTGCGCGAGGAATCGGTCCAACCGAAAAGCTTGGCGAGTCGCCGGGAGGCAACGTTTCTGAGGGTGTCGTGGAGTCGTTTGGCATCACATATCCAGATTTCGAATCAAAAAGCTGGGGGTGGCGACCGATGGACAGACTGGTAGGCTGTCCCTGATAATTGGTGGGGACTCTCCCTGAAATATGCTGACGTGACAAGCTCGGTTGCCGAAGTTTTGAATGCATTTTTTCGAAGCTCCCTGCAAGCAGAGGATGGTTTCCGCTGGCAAGCTGATCGCCGGCTTGAAGCGCTTCCTCCCGTCTCCGTCCCAAACCCCTCGCAAACATTGATTTATCGATATGAGATTAATTGGAGAACTGAAGGACCCTCAACAGGCCGAAAAATTCTCGGCTTTTCTGACTACGCAGGGAATTGCGATTAAGAGCGAAGAATCCCAGGACGGAAAACAGGAGATCTGGGTTAAGGATGAAGACCAGTTTTCAACAGCGCTACGGGAACTGGAAGAATTCAAGGTTGATCCCGCGAATGCCAAGTATGCCAATGCCGTAAACCAGGCAAACCTGATCGCTCGGGAGAAAGAGAAAAAACGGAAGGAAATTCAAAAGAGAATTGTCAACGTCAGTGCGGACGGAATCTCGAAACGACCGACGGTGACGATCGTCTTGATCGGAATTTGTGTGATCGTCGCCTTGTTGACGGACTTTGGAAATCAAGAGGGGGCTATCTTTCGAGCGCTTGAGTTCGTTTCGATTGGTCCGCCGCAGTCGATTGCACTATTGAATGAGAATAACGGTAACCGTGACAGTCTGAATATTCGATTAGCCAATATCAAACGTGGAGAGATTTGGCGGCTGGTGACCCCCATATTGATTCACCTCGACACGTTTCACCTGCTATTCAACATGGTTTGGCTGTTTCAGCTGGGGCGGATGATTGAAAACCGGTACGGCCCCTATCGGTTGGCCATGCTGGTCTTGCTGACTGCCGTGATTTCAAACTTGTTCCAATGCACCGTTCCAGTTGGCCTGGGTGGCTCCGCACCTGGTTTGGCAGACGGCTATCTGTTGACAAGGTTGGGGGGAATGTCAGGGGTGGTCTACGGACTGCTGGGCTACGTGTGGATGAAGGCGATTTATGATCGAACGAGCGGATTCTTCCTGAGTCAAACCACCCTTGTCATCATGCTGGGTTGGTTGGTTTTCTGTATGATTCCAGGTGCGACTCAGAATTTGTTCGGCACGAATGTGGCAAATTGGGCCCACGCGGTTGGATTAATCGTCGGTCTTCTGGTTGGATATTCGCCGATGGTATTCCGTGGGGGCACAAGATGATCGCGCACTGATTCTGAACAATTCAATCGCGTTTGCAGTTGAACCAATCGCGTTGTTATAGCGACCCGAATCAATGTTGTCTCGAGACTACTTAAAGCCTTTTTAACGAATCGTTCCGTCGCTTGCCTGTGGATTGCCAGAGCCGACACCTGTGGGCAGACTGGCGGATTGCTGTTCCATCAATGCACTTCGGTTAACCCGTTTCCAGCCGCCAATGATCGGTGTTTGAGGACGAACAAAATACCCAAAGAAGTCTTTGATTTGGGACAGCTGATCATTCACACGACGGTTTTCAAATGCATAATACTGACTCTTGAGGTTGTTCTTGGCGGGATCGTACTGCGGTGAGTAAACATGCATCGCCTTGGGAAGAAAATCCTCTTTAGCAAGGATGACTTCGATTTTGGAGTAGATTCTGGCATCTTCAATTCGCTTCGGGTACGCCTCCAGCCAGTACTCGGTTTCCACGCTCTTGGGAATCACGCGCACCCAATACCTTTCCTGAATCTGTTTTTTGTCGGCACCGAACAGAAAGGGCAGGGGGCTGTTCACAATGGCTTCACCCTGCATTTCTTTGGGGATTTCCGATTCGTAGAGTCGTTTGTTTGAAAAATCAAACTCGTAGATGTTGCGCCCGTCACAAATCCAGCGTTCTTTTTCGCTTTCGTCTCCACGCCGACTGTAATCGGCATCCTCGCCGGCTTTTTGCGGAGGCGATTTGAATTCCCAGATCTGGGTCGTTTCATAACGACCCTTGTCTGGATCGGCGTAGCGAATTTCGCCGACGGCGATACTATGTGCGGCAAGTTGGTGAGTCGTCGGGTCACGAAAATTGACAATTGAAGGGTCATATTCGTAACGTCGAAAATCGCAGATGTACTGTTCGACCTGCTGACTCGATTGTTGCCAATAATCAAGAAATTTGTTCAGGTAATCAAGCTCGTCTGAAGCGAGTTCCGGAAAAGGACGTTGTGGAGCGGGAATCACTTTCGATTCGGCAAAGTTTTCGTCCGCCTGTTGTTGGGCAGCACGTTCCATGGCGGCTTGTTGTTGCGGAGTCAACGATTGAATCGCATTCTGATTTCCTTGCCGGGCTGGGTCCTGCTGGTTCGATCCGCTGGAACTGAACTGCTCGTCCTGCCCAACATTCGATTGCCGGTTTTGGTAGGCCGATTGTTGTGATCGCGCTGAACTGCCGATTGCCAGCGAAAGTATTGTGCAGAGGCACAAACAGAAGTTTGTTTTCCAACCGTAGAGCATCAGATCATCCTTGATTCAGCGCAATTCAGGTGTCGATCGCAACTTGCGTCGGGCGGAGTTTATCAGTTCGATCTGGACTCAACTAGGTGGATTTCCAACGTGCTAGCCACTCAGACGCAGCTTGGAAAAGTTCCCGTCCATCAAGATGTTCATTGTGCGAACGCGCTCGGCGGGCGCAAATCATTCCAATTGACGACCAATCACATTCCCGTCTCTCTGCCAGGTCGCTGCGTCAGGAGTTTTCGATCGCGTTGATCACAATCGTCTTTAGATTCGGCGCCGCGATTTCAGCAGCATCGATGACTTCTTGCCCAGACGTGGATTCCAGAACATCGGGTTTGGCGATGTTGGTGATGACCGACATGCCGAGGACGCGCATTTGATATCGGGCAGCAACCGTTACTTCGGGAACGGTCGACATGCCAACCACGTCGCTTCCGATTCGTCGCAAGAAGCGGTATTCGGCTCGCGTTTCATAATTCGGGCCCAACATGGCTGCGTAGACGCCGCGGTGAACGGCAAATCCATTTTTCCGCCCGCATGCCATCGCTTGTTCAATCAGTTTTTGATTATAGGTATCACTGCGAGTCAGCGGTCGGTCGAACTGCACCTCGCCGGCCATTTGCGGCGAAGTCTGAAACATCAGATCGATATGGCTATCAATCAGCATAATGTCGGCGCTGGAAAATTTTGGGTTGATGCCGCCCGAGGCATTCGAGATAAAGATCGTATCCACTCCCAGTCGGTGCATTAAATGGATCGGCAAAGTGGCTTGATCGACCGGATAACCTTCGTAGAGATGAAAACGTCCTTGCATGGCAACAACATCGTGGCCGGCGAGTTGGCCGCAAACCAGGCGACCCTTGTGGCCCAGCGCCGTGCTCCGCGGAAAGAAGGGCACATCGGCGTAGTCGATCTTCTGTTCGGCGTCAATTTCCTGAGCCAGTTGGCCGGCGCCGGTCCCCAGCACGATCCCGAATCTAGTTTTGCGCTGCCAGCGTTGTTTCACGAATTTGGATGCAGCATCGACTTGACCCGAGAAGTTACAATTTGGGATCGGCATCTTGGCCCTAGATTTCTTCGCCGGCGAGAACACCGGTTACAAGTTTGGAGAGTCTCGGCTCGGCTTCTTTCGCAACTTTGATAATCTCGTGTGCGTTGGCTGGCTGAAGTGCATCTGCCAGGCACATGTCCGTGATGACTGAAAAACCGACCACGCGCATTCCAGCGTGGATCGCGACGATGACTTCTGGAACGGTTGACATCCCGACAACGTCGGCTCCGATCGTACGAAGGAAACGATATTCAGCCCGCGTTTCCAGGTTAGGACCTGCGACGGCAACGAACACGCCTTTGTGAGCTACGATGTCTTCGGCCCGCGCGACCGCCAATCCCCGATCAACCAATTCGTGACTATAGGGCTGCGACATATCTGGAAACCGAGGACCCAAACGATCATCATTAATCCCGATCAGAGGGTTGTCGCCCATCAGGTTGATTTGATCCTCGATCAACATGATGTCACCCAATTTGTAATTCGGGTTGAGTCCCCCGCAAGCATTGGAGACAACCAACAGGTTTGCACCCAGCGCCTTCATGACCCGCACGGGCAACGTGATCAACTTGAGCGGGTAGCCTTCATACATGTGCAGCCGGCCCTCCATCGCCACGACTGAGAGCCCATTCACCTCTCCGCAAACCAATCGCCCCTTGTGCGACAAAGCGGTAGATTTCGGAAAATGGGGTATGTCTTCGAAGTCGATTGAGACCGCGTTTTCAATCTTATCGACTAATGAGCCCAATCCGGTACCGAGTACAATTCCCGCGTGGGGAGAACGGTCCCACCGATCTCGAATGAACTGAATGGACTCGTGGATTTTGTCAAAAAGATCGAGCATCGGTGGACCTGTCATGTAAAGTTGTCACAGAAAAAGTTACCGGTGGCAGTTCAAACACTCAAGTGGGGCAAGCCCCAGGCTCCTTGCATGGAAGCTGGAGGAATTGTCGGCTTTCTCCGAGAAAAACCGTGGCAGGAAGTCGAAAGGATCCGTCAGTGATTCCGGTCGATATCAGCGGTTGTTCCTATTGAGTCAGGTCGGTGGACGTAAACCGATTTCCAGACTTGACGCGTCCAGGTATTGCCCCGGGACAGGTAGTCATAGGTGTCACCTTCGCGCAGCGTCGAGTTGTTCGTTTGCAAATTGGGCCAACCAAGGGCGGAACTGAATGGTTAGTATCCCTCGAGCGTGGATCAACCGCGACTAAACACACGACGGCCGCGAAAAGGTTGCTTGAGGCGGAAGCCAATTGCCGAAGGATTCGGCTTTTGGAAGATTTTTGCATCGCTGTTGCAAGCGATTTGCCGCTATCCTGCAAAAGCAAGTCGTTTCGTCGCTTGACGGCCAACTGGCAATGACATCGAGTTGGGACTGATCAAACAGGGACTGCGTCACTATGCAAACCCTTCCAGCCCTCAGCCTCTCCGCGCTTTAGGACCAAGTTTGCGTTTTCATGGCGGTCCGACGACTGCCGGGTTGGGTGATTGGCAATCGAGTGGTTGAACCGACATCGGTCCATTTGCGCAGATGGAAACTATTCGACCGTACTCACATTTGCCTATCTCGAGCGAGACTCTTGACCTGTTCGATCCGTAACTTTCGCATCGCGAGAAGCCGGTTTCCCGTTGGCCGAAGGTGAGTTATGAAACTCAAACCCATTCACGATTTTGGCGATGGCCGGCATGACTCGCGTCGAGAGATCTTGCTCCAATGTGAATACAAAGGTGACTTGTCGACCGTCGTTACTGGCAACATTGTAGTAGACCCAATTCAGCGGAACTCCTTCCTCCTCGCCTTCTACAGAAACCTGTAGCGATTTATGGCCCATCGATGTTTGAGTTTGTTGGGCGTCAATGATACGAGCGGTTTTGTCCTGCCTCACGATCTTGGAGACCTCTTGTTTAAAGTCTTCCAGCATTAAGGGATTTGATGCGGGCCGGGATGCCAACTTTACGACATTACATTGGGCCAGCAGTTCGCCGCCATCGAGGTAGCGAAGGATTGCCGCGTCGGTCTCAGCCGCGATCAACTTCCAGGATGGCTCGTATTTCAGCGAGAACTCATCAGACTTCCACTTCAACAGATTCCGAATCGCGCGGGACTTGGAGTTTTTGGCCAATACCTTGTTCGAGAGTTGAGACACCTGGCTTGCACGGGCAATTTGGATGTCGATTTTAGTACTCCCCTCGAAACCGGGGGCTACCTGACCGGCTTCTCTTTCTTCCTTCACATTCAGCCGAATCATCGAAACGAAATGGTGTTTCAAGTCCACAACCAAGGTGCCACTAAGTTGCATTTCGGTCGAAACATCATTCACATCCGCTTTCAAGCTGCCCACGATGTAGAGCTTGGCAGCCTGATTCTCGATCGTCTTCAATTTCAGCTTGACGTTTGTTTTGAGGATCTGATCGACCGACACGAACTTGGCCAATCCCTGTTTCGACGGAGTCCATTCCGAACCGATTTCTGTTTTGGCGCCGCTCAACAATGCGGAATAAGTAAGTGGGTCGGCCGGGTTGTTAAGGAGTTCGAACTCGGATTGTTGAAGGGCGTCGCCGACAGATGCCAATTGAAGACTCGGTATCGAATCGGGTTTTAGTCGAACGACGATTGTGCGGTTCTGTTCCTCCAACTGCGAAACTTTCTCTCCGTTGTCGATTTTTATATTCGCTTTGGATTGTTCGTAATAGCGAATGGATTGGATGTCGGTCGATTTTCCGGCGATACGGTCGTGGTAATCGAACTTGGCGTCGACCTGCATTGGCAATCTTTGCGGATCGGAGTCCTGCCCGGCATGATCCACGACTACGACACCGCGATGCTGATACTGAGCTTTGACATGAAAATGCTGACCGCTTTTCTGCTCGACTTCCAACGTGACCGATTGTTGTGCTTGCGTAGACACTGTCCAAAGCAAACCAATTCCAATTGAGCACAATGCGATCGCAAGCCAGTTTCGGCAGGCGGGTGGAGGAAGGATCTGACAATTAGCCATGTTTTCTGTCCAAGATTCGAATTTGGTTTTCGAAAAGCAGCGGTCGGTGGCAAAGTTCGAAACGCACCTATACATGCTCAGACATCGGCAAAATATTGGCTGGGAGTCGAGCAAACTCATTTCGGACGGCAATTTTTGCCACACCGATCACTTCTGCCCCCATGCCGGCGTGCCAAGAAAAGTAAGAAAAGGCGCCCTAACGGATAAAATCCAGAATTCGGCGCGAACTTGGAACGAGGTTTGCAACACTATGGTAGCACTGAGACCAAGCGTGAGTTTTCGGAATTATTTGTGTTTATTTTCACGGAAACGTTCGATTTCGGGGCAACTGTTGAAACTGAACCGGCTCATACGGTTGTATGAGAGTCGAATTGATTCTCGACAGTTTCGAAATGACACAATTCGCAAGTTCCGTGTAGCAAAAATTAACGGTGCAAAAACAGGCATTAAATAGGTCTTCGAGAACTTTGTGTTATCGGTAGCCGTAGTAGAAGTAAACCCAGCAGGAAGCTGTTCAATAAAGGGAAAGATCAGGATGATCAACGAAACAGGAACTTTGCCTGGAAAAGGATATCTAAAAGATACTTCTTGCCAGGGGTTGAGAGAGTTGAAATGCATTCTGATTACAAATGTCAATCCATTCGAGAACTGCGAGACCAGCAGGTTCGATTTGCGCCTCGACATAAAAAAATAGAACAGGTCGACAATGCGGAAAAGCTTCTGCGAGCGATCACGACGGACCGAGACTACAACTTTGAGTTCGTCTGTTTTCGAGTCACTGGTTTCCGACCAGAAAATTCACCTATCATCCGAATCAGCGGCGAGGATCTGCGTCACGACCTTCATTGCTTTATCGAAGACCTGTCTGAATCGGCAAGCGTTAGCGCCGGAGAGATCGGCCAGCCCGTGCATACCGTTGACGATTTGAGCAAAATGTTCAATGTATCGACGAAGACGATCTCTCGTTGGCGGCAGCAGGGTCTCGTTAGTCGTAAGTTCATCTTTGACGGTGGCCGGAAACGGGTTGGTTTTTTGCATACCAGCGTCGATCAGTTCATTCGGAACAATCGCGACAAAGTCAAACGTGGTGAGCGATTCAGCCAACTCACGGACACTGACCGAGATGAAATTGTCGATAGGGCGCGACGCCTGGCTCGAGCTGGCGGATGCCCTGCAGAAGTGACTCGAAGAATCGCCAAACATATGGACCGCAGCGTTGAGACGATTCGCTACACGATCAAGCGTTTTGATCAGTCAAATCCAGAGATTGCAGTTTTTCCGGACCAGACGGGTCCATTGAATCTCGAGATGAAAGAGCGGATTTACGCAGATTTTGCTGCCGGCAAATCCGCTGACTCGATTGCGAAAAGATATTGCCGCACCAAGACCACCGTTTATCGTGTGATCAATGAGATGCGGGCCCAGATGATCATGGAGCTGCCGCTGGCCTATATGGACAACCCCGAGTTTCATCGAAAGGCGGCAGACAAAAGAATCGTTGAAGCCGAAATGCCGGTTCCCGAAAAAGTAGCTCGCCGCACTAAGCCGCCGGCCGGTTTGCCACGTTATCTGGCCTCACTTTACGAAGTCTCGCTGCTGACGCGAGAACAGGAACAGTACTTGTTTCGCAAGTACAATTACCTGAAGTATCGAGCCAGCAAACTAAGAGAAAAGCTGGATCCCAGCCGCGCTCGCACTTCGGACATGGATCAAATCGAAGAACTCTACGACCAGGCGGTCAAGATCAAGAATCGGATTGTGCAGGCCAACTTGCGGCTGGTCGTCTCGATCGCCAAGCGACACGTCAACGCGTCCGAAGATTTCTTCCAATTGGTAAGCGATGGAAATATGTCTTTGATTCGGGCGGTTGAGAAATTTGACTATGCCCGCGGAAACAAGTTCAGCACTTACGCGAGTTGGGCGATCATGAAGAATTTCGCAAGGACCATTCCTGGCGAATTTAAACAACGGGACAGATTCCGGCCAACTTCCGAAGAAGTATTCCTGGCCAAGGCAGATGAAAGGTCTGACCGATACATGCTGGAATCGGCACAACAACGCCGAGAAGAGCAGGTCAACCGAATCCTGGAATCGCTCGACGACCGGGAACAGAAGATCATCATCAGCCGATTTGGTTTGGATTACAGTCAGGAACCTCTAACGTTGAAAGAGGTTGGAGAGGAATTGGGAGTTACCAAGGAACGCATACGTCAAATTCAAACGCGTGCCTTGAACAAATTGCGCATCGCTGCACAAGAGGACAATATTGAGCTCCCCGAAGAGTTTCTTGAATCTGAGAACTAGCGAGGAGCCATTCCAACGTTTTTTGAGGGTGAGGCGAAGTTACTGATGGACTTTCGCCGCACCCTTTTCTTTTTTGCTTTTTACGGTGTCCGATTTTGACAACACTTTCGTCGACGGCGCATACGTTCTAGCCAAGCGGAAACCGACACGGGGCAGGCCGCTGGTGGGACTAAGCGAAAATCGTTTGGAAGAACGCAAATCGAGTATCTCGTCAGCGAATGAGCCCCCCCGGTATTCGCGCCTGGGACTTTGAAGCGTCGATGCCGCACCAAAATCGACAAAAACATCCTGTTCGGTGAGTCCCTCCCGCGCCGGCAATGCTTCGTGGTACCAGTCCAAACACCATTCGCTAGTATTGCCTAATACGTCAAACAATCCTGACTTACCGGGTTTCAGCTGGCCCACTGGATGCAGTCGGGTCGCCGAGTTAGTGGCATACCAGGCGTAACGGCCGGCAAACTCGGTGGAACGACCGAACGGAAACAGCGTGTGGCTATCTCTTCGACACGCGAATTCCCATTCGGACGCCGTGGGTAGACGGTACCCCGGCGGGTCCAGGTCGGCCTGTTTCAACTGAAAATCCGTTCTTGCCTCGTAGACTCGGCGAAGTTGTTCGACTGTCGGCAAGCCACTTTCAAGTTGCTGTTCTTCGCTCAGCCACCGGCAATAGGACAGCGCTGTGAAATAGTCGATGTCCCCCACAGGAAGATTTTTGTCCAAACCGACACGTCGATTTAGAATCCGTTTCATATTCTCGATCCTGAGCTTCAGTCTCTTTTTTTCGCGAGGGTCGACTGTGTCATCCATCTGGCCCAGCTGCGAGATCAATTGAGCCATCATTTCGGCTTCGAAACGCTCAAATTGTTCAATCGTGACTTCAAGGATGCAAACGCCAAATCGGCGAGGAATCCTTTTGCGGTGAAGTGGTTCATCAAAAACATCAGCAGCATCGAATTCAGGCTGGTCGATCGTATTTGGATCCAATCCCATCCGAAACCGATCCACTGGTCCCAGTATCGCGAACGTGTTACCAGACAGATCAACATGCCAGTCTTTTTCTGATTCAGGAGTCGAGCGTTGGAGCCGCCGCTCGGCTGTTTCCAGTTCGCTTCCAAAATTCCATTGGCTCATCAGCCACCTGGTACTGGAGTGAACACGAGCATGAGGGTGATTTGAAAAGATTTCCAAAAGCGTGGGCAACAGATTTTCCCGTTGAGTGACCGGCAACTGGTTCAATTTGAATTGCCCAAGCGACAGCAGAATGGCCGAAAGCAATCGGGGATCATTGGATTTCCATTGCTGAATCTGCTGAAGCAAAATCTCCGAGCGGACGGAAGCCGGTCCCAGCCTTTCAATCAAATCCGTCGAGACTGACGTGTCAGAATTGCTCTCAAACTGTTTCCACGGTTTCGAATCTCCCAAGTGGATCAGGGCTGTATTTAAATTGGCTTGCTGCCGAATCAGGGCTGATCCCCGCTGGGGGATGCTCTCCAATGATTCCAGAATCTTTCGAAGTTGAACTGCTGCTTTGGTTTGGTGGATCTTCAATGCATCGGTCAACAAGGGAAGCTGTTGTGCAGATGCTTTTGGAATCAGATCGACCAGGACCCCGACCTGATCGGTATACATCAGTGAGATGACCGCTGCCGCCCGAATGGGCGTCGGATCGGCTTTATCGACGGGTTCGAGAAATTCTTCTACCAATGTTGGCTTCAGCCAATGGCGGACAAGTATCAACGAATCGAGCGAATCCATCCAATAGGACATTTCCATCTGATTCAACGCGGTCAAATAACCTCCGACTTCCGGGGCGATCAACTCCCAATTCGGAGATTCCGGATCATACAAAGCCAACGCGGCGGCAGCTCGGAACCGCCGATCGGAGTTGGAGTTCGCAATGTCGAGTGCCGTTGTCCAAAGCTTGTTGGTGAGCGCGGTTTTTCGAAATCGAAGACACATTCGACACACGCTAAAATCGCCCGCATCCGAAGTTAACAGGTATTCGACCATTTCGTCGGCCATTTGCCCCCGAACCTCTTCGTTGTTTTCAAGTTCAAGAATCGCCATGCGAATTCGATGTTCTTCTTTGCGATTCTGGTTTCCCTCGGCAAGCAGCCGTTTTAAACGTGGAAGGACGGTGGCCCGAAATGGCATCAATGACTGAAAGATCTCGGGCAGCTTTTCCGGTCTCGACGTCGTCAGAGAGTTCAGCTGGGCCATCGCGCGATTCTTTTGTTCCCGGTAGGCTTGAATTGCGAAAGTCGACGAGACGATGGTTCCGACTATTAAAGTAACAGCGATCGTCAACAACAACGTGGCGACCGCCTGGTTTCTTTTGGCCCACATCCAGGTACGACGCACGGGCCCGATTCGACGCGAGAGGATGGGTTGGCCTTTCTCGAATCTTTCAATTTCATCTGCCAACAACTGAGCTGAGGAGAAACGTTGGTTGAGGTCGCGAGCCAGGCATTTGGTGCAAATTGTCTCGATATCGATCGGTGCAGCCGGATGAACGGCGCGCAATGGCCGGGCGTCATCGTGGCAAATCCGTTGTAAGAGCTCGGTCAGTTTGCCCTGAAAGGGCCGTTGCCCTGACACCATTTCATACAGCATCACCCCCAAGCTCCAGATATCAGTTCGGCCGTCCGCCAGATTGGAGTTTCCACCGGCTTGTTCCGGACTCATGTACATTGGGGTGCCGAGAATGGACCCATCGACGGTCAGATTGGTCTGATCATCAATGGATCGGGCGCATCCAAAATCGGCGATGTGTGGCCGGCCGTCATGATCAATCAGCACGTTTTCCGGCTTGATGTCGCGGTGAATGATGCCTTGCTCGTGGGCGTAGTGCAGACCTTCGGCAATCCTTCGAATAATACCGAGCGTCTCGCGCAATGAGATTTTTCTCTTTCGCGCGATGTAAGATTTGAGTGTCTCGCCTCGCACAAACTCGTAGACAATGATGTTTTCACCATCGACTTGTCCGTATTCGTAGACCGGTATGATGGTCGGGTGCCGAAGTTGGGCAGCGGCACGAGCTTCGCGAAGAAACCGCTTGACTTGCGTCTGCCGCGAAAGCGGTTTGGCAACCTTGATCGCGACTCGACGGTCCAGTTGAGGATCATGGGACTCATACACACGACCGAATGCGCCTTCACCCAGCAGGCGTATGATTTCATATCGCCCGATTGATTTCGGCAATTCTTCTGCTATTTTTTCACGCTTGTGAGAGGCTTGTGAGGCTCTGCTGCCATCGACCAATCGACCCTCGCTGACGAAGGTCGGATCGTCGATGTTGGCGGTTTGCCTGGGGCGTCCGGTTTGGGACGGCGCAAGAGTTGCATCCGACAAAGGATCCGTATCGCGAGAAAGACGTGGGGCTATTTCGTCTTGGCGTGTTGGCTCGGACGAAGGTTCCGGCCCCGTTTCCCGTTTGACGGACTCGGTTGTCAGGTCTTTTTTCTCAGAAGCTGCTCGCGACTCAGAGGATTCGCCAAGGTCGTCAGATTCACCGTTCTTGCGATCCAGTTTGTCATTTGAGTTCGGACGGACGTCAACCGTGGGGTCGTCGTTTCTTGCGGTCAGGTCGGAATCGTCTGGCCGTGGCTCATTGGGTGCTGGATTCATGACCTTCGCACGTTTCGGTGAGGTTGATTTGAGCTGGTATTACTCGAGTCATCGAACACTAGCGCCTATTATCCATGTTTTGCTCGAGGAATCCAATTTAACGCGATTGGTAGTTACGCCGCGCTAACAATGGACGTGGGGATCGCCACATGAAATCGCGATGAGTATCCGTCGCCAGCTAGGCGAGATGAGGTCAAAGAGACGTTTGAAAAGAATCGACATTCGACCAGCTTTCGCATCGCGAAATGGCGAATCGAAGAATTAGGGCTTTTGAGTATTGGCCCCATGGGATGCCGATGGCCAAAAGGTCTCGCAGAGACTTCAGTTCTAATTGGTGCCAACCGCCGGGTTGGCATTCCCGATCGGGGTGATGGTATCAAACGGTGATTGGTCAGGAGGATCCGCAACGACGGGATCATCGTCGCCGCTACCCGTAAACGCAAGCCCCGCCACGACTGCCGTCACGAGTAGACCGACGGCAGAGCCTCCACCGGAAGTTCCGGACGCTGCTCCTGAAGTTGGCGTTGAGGATGTTGGTCCGGCCCCATTTGATAGGCCGTTAAACGTATCCACTCCGTTGAGTTGGCCGAGATTCTCAACGAATTGGTTTGCGACTAGATTTCGTCGCAAATCTGCCACCCTTTTGATTTCATTTTTGATCACTTTCAGGTCATTGGGATCGGTCACAATGGCGATCCCCAGTGATGGGGCAGGCTTGATTGGCGTCGGAAGCTTGTAGGATACGTAGTGTGTTGTTGACCCGTTGGCTTGGGAGCCGAGTTCATCTGCCGATTCGTTGTTGGCCGCGATCAGTTCTAACGACAACGCAGCAAATCCGTCTCTACCGGCAGCGACGATGGAGTAGACCCCCGGCTCGACGTTTTCAATTTTGAATTTCCCATTATCCTCGGCGGCAACACGCGCGACTTCGATGTCGTCCTGGATGAGGAACAGGTTCATCTCAGAGAGTTTTGCCGTTTCGCCGTTTTCGGTTGCGATCGGTTGTATGCGTCCGTTGAAATTACCTTCCTCATCAAGCGGAAACTGAATTCCGCCCTTGATTCTGGTTGCCTTTTCGATTGCTGTCAGATCGTCCGTGTCTCGTCCAATGGAAAATGCAGCGGCAGGGGACAAGTAGTCTTGACTGATACGTTCCAGGGTACTGAACTCTGGCGGTACGGCAGCTGCGTCGATCTGCAATTCCTCCTGTACGATTGCGTCTGGCGGAATGCCAAAGTGAGAGACATAGAAGGCCTGTTTAGATGGCCCGGACACATTTGCGTCCAAATCGTCAAAATCCTCGAGTTTCGGTAATACCTGGATCCCGTAAGCAAGGAAACCATTTTGACCAGCGGCCACGAGGGTGTAGACACCCGGTTCGATGCCTTCCAGGAGGAATTGACCCTCGTCGTCGGTGACAGAGGTCCCGACTTTTTCTCCTTTCTTGATTAGTGCGACGTCTAATCGTTCAATCGGAATCGCGGTGGAGTTTGCCGGGTCGATCGCCGAGACTCGGCCGGCCAGGTCGCCGTCCTCGTTAGTGGTGACCCAATGTGCCCGCAGCGTCTCGCTCAACTTTTCATCGTCTTGGCGAAGTCGGGTATTTAAAAGGCTCGGCTTTAGGTTGACGGTGTATACCGTCTTGTTGTGTTCAGCAACGACATAATCAATCGTAATCACGATATTCAATAGAATTGCTGGAACTATGACGTACCAGTGCTTTGTGATCATACCCACCGAACACGGAGCGTAGGTTGTCGCACGCGATAATTGCCGATTCGTCTCAGATGTGTGTTGGCATTCGAACGATTGTTTGGCATTTTGCATGATGCGATCCGATTTGTTCGTAAATCCGCTTACGGAGGAGTGTGGGTTTTCGCGTGACGGCAACCGGTTTTCAACTACAAATATCTGTAACCGTTTAAGACGATCGAGATTGCCTTATCTAAAGGACCCCCTGAATTATGTCTTTGGATGGAAAAAAAGGAAACAATTTGCGAGAAAACTAATTTCTTCCAGCCGGATTGGTGGCTCAAGATCCTTTTTCGCCGAGGCAAGGTTTTGTGGCGAACCGTTACTTTGAAATCCTGTCATTTCGTATTGCGGGGCATTTGGATTTGGCTATATTTACCGGTTTTCAACCAAACTGCCGCCAGCGTAGCTCAGTTGGGAGAGCAGCGGTTTTGTAAACCGCAGGTCGTGGGTTCGAGCCCCTCCGCTGGCTCTTTTGGCGTACGATTTGCGTTGGAATTGAGAAAAATGGGGGGTTACCGAAGCGGTCAAACGGGACAGACTGTAAATCTGTTGGCTCAGCCTTCGCAGGTTCGAATCCTGCACCCCCCACTGGGTCGATTAGCTTGGGCCAGTTGGCGAGTAAATTTGTTTTCAGCTGCGTAAACTGCTGTCAACTATTTCCTCTGCTTTGGGGATTTTTGACTAGTTGTCCATTGGGCTTTCCGCTCGATTTGTTACATTATTGGATTGATTCCGTGGTGGTATCTGAGGGACCCAGCGTCGACTCTGTGCCGTTGCTAGCGGGTGTAGCTCAATGGCAGAGCCCCAGCCTTCCAAGCTGGTTGTGAGGGTTCGATTCCCTTCACCCGCTCTGAAGTGATTGGATTTGGGCTTTCGCTGCTGTAGCTCAGTGGTAGAGCGCGTCCTTGGTAAGGACGAGGTCATGGGTTCAAATCCCATCAGCAGCTCTGATTGTGGTTCGGCCCTCGGGTCGTTGTTTTTTGTCTTGGTTAATAGGTTAGAACAGGTAATAAATAAGCATGGCCAAGGAAGAATTTAAGCGGACAAAACCGCATGTGAACGTTGGCACCATTGGACACATCGATCATGGTAAGACAACGACGACGGGTGCAATTCTTGCAGTCCAGGCTGCCAAGGGTTTGGCAGAGGCAAAGGGTTATGCTGAGATCGCAAAGGGGGGCACGGTTCGTGATGAGACGAAAACAGTGACCATTGCGGTGGCCCACGTGGAGTACGAAACGGAAACTCGCCATTACGCCCACATTGATTGCCCGGGCCATGCGGACTTTATTAAGAACATGATTACGGGTGCGGCTCAGATGGACGGCGCGATTCTCGTCGTGTCCGCTGCTGATGGCCCGATGCCTCAAACGAAAGAGCATGTTCTGCTTGCGCGCCAGGTGGATGTTCCGGCTTTGGTGGTCTTTCTCAATAAGTGTGACCTTGTCGACGATGAGGAATTGTTGGAATTGGTCGAGATGGAAGTTCGTGAGTTGCTGGAGAAGTATGACTTCGATGGTGACAATGTTCCGATCGTTCGTGGCAGTGCATTGCCGGCCTATCAGAATCCCTCTGACCCAGAGGCCAGCAAGTGTATCTCTGAGTTGATGGACGCCATTGATTCCCATGTTCCCGAGCCAAAGCGCGAAGAGGACAAGCCGTTCTTGATGGCGATCGAAGATGTGTTTTCAATTGAGGGTCGGGGAACGGTTGCCACGGGTCGTATTGAACGCGGTGTTCTGCGGACCGGCGAAGAGGTTGAAATTATTGGCCTGGAGCAAGAGCCGCGAAAAACAACCTGTACGGGCGTTGAGATGTTTCGCAAGATCTTGGACGAAGGTCGTGCCGGAGACAACGTGGGTTGTCTTTTGCGAGGCGTTAAGCGTGAAGAGATTCAGCGTGGCCAGGTGCTGGCCAAGCCTGGATCGATCACCCCGCATAGTAAGTTTGAAGCGGAGATCTACTGCCTGAGCAAAGATGAGGGTGGTCGTCACACGCCTTTCTTCAGTGGTTACCGACCTCAGTTTTATTTTCGAACGACCGATGTGACCGGTACGGCGAATCTCGTGGATGCCGAAATGTGCATGCCGGGCGACAATGTCAGGTTGTCGGTTGAGTTGCAAAAGCCAATCGCGATGGACGACGGAGTTCGGTTCGCGATTCGGGAGGGTGGTCGAACGGTCGGGTCGGGTGTTGTCACCAAGATCCTGACTTAAAAATTGAAGTTGCAGTCGCGTTGCATTTCGTTGCTGTGTTAACTTGGTTAAGCGTCGTGTCGGCTTTGTCGCGCGACGCTTCCGGTGATAAAGGTACGTGATTTGCCTCAAAACGGAGGGGTGTAGCTCAATTGGTAGAGCACTGGTTTCCAAAACCAGCGGTTGCGGGTTCAAGTCCCTCCGCCCCTGCCATTTGAGTCCCGTTTGGGAGGGAAGGTGACGTCAGGATTTGGGGCAGTGCGTTAGGAAGATACCAAGTGAGGTGGTTATGAGTTCGATGGCAAAGCAGAAGCGAGGTTCCTCGCGCACCGGTTTTTGGGTCGAGCTTTTTCAGTTTGGCTTGTATAAGCCAAACCAGGGCAGGGTTGTTCGGCAGGTCACTTTTTTCATGGTCGGCTTGTTGGGTTTTCTGGCCGCTTGGGAAATTCAGCGTTCAGGTTGGTTTGGCGCTCTTGGGAATGCAAGTTATTTGGCGATGATTTTTATTGGAGCTGTCGGGGTTTGGTTTGGTTACCGGGTTGTCAACTACTCGGTTTTTGCTGATTTCTTGATCGCAGTCGAAGCTGAGATGAATAAGGTGTCCTGGCCCACGCGTCGTGAGCTTTGGAATGCTTCGGTCGTTGTCATGTTTGTGATTTTCTCGATGGCTGCCTTCCTGTTTCTGTTTGATGCGATTTGGACGGCGATTTTTGAGGCGATTGGCATCAGGTACTCAGAGGGTGATTCCCTGCTGTTCGTGATACTGAAATTTTTCGGGTTGCGATAATCGAAGATCTGGAATTCGATCGAAGATCAAAAGGTAGCGAGACATTGGTAATGGCAGACGAAAACGCAAACCGCGACAAGGAGCTCGACGATTCTGTCGATGCGATACGACCAGTCGACGGCTCTCGCGAGGGGCAGGGTGTCGAATCGGATCGCGTAGCGGGCGCTGTTGGTTCCGGTGGTGTTGCCGAAGTTGAGGTTGCTGAAACCTCCAGTGTCTCGGCTTCAGGTGAGCCAGGTGCGGAAGCTGGCGTCGAGAAGGTGGCTGACGTCGAAGAGCAAGTTGCTGAAAGCGGAGCCGAAACCGAACCGGTGAATGAGCTTGGATTTCGGGAAGATGAAATCGTTTATGAAGATGAGGACGGCGACGACGAAGCGGATGAAGATGTATCGCCGATTGAAGAATTTGTGGAGGATTTAGGTGAGGCCGATGGTGATGATGACCTGGAGATGAGCTGGTACATCCTCAAGGTTCAGGTCAATCGCGAAAATTCGATCTGTGACGCGCTAAAGCGGCGGGTGAAGGTTGCCGGAATGGATCGGTTTTTTGGCGAAGTGTTGGTGCCGACGGAGGATGTCCGGGAATTCAACAAGGCCGGCAAGCAGCGGATCGTGAAGAGGAAGCTGTATCCCGGATATATTGTCGTGAATATGTCAATTAATGACGATTCCTGGTTTCTGGTTCGGGAGACTGCTGGGATCGGCGATTTTACTGGTGCGGCTGGCAAGCCCGCCCCGCTTTCGCCTGAGGAGATTGGTCGAATTATTGCGACGACCAAACCGGAACAGGAGGAGGATGGGGAGGAGACCATCAAGACGGCGATTCCGTTCAAGTTGGGAGACCGAGTTCGTGTCAAGGAAGGCTATTTTCAAAATTACGAGGGTGAAGTTTCGAATGTTGATGAGCGGAACGGCCGGATTACGGTGATGATCAATATTTTTGGTCGACCCAACCCTGTCGAATTGGATCACTGGCACGTGGAAAAGGTCTAACACAGCGATTTCGGGTCAATTTCCTACGAGAAACTGGCCGGTTGAGATGGAATAAAATGGCAAAACAGATAACAGGTCAGGCAAAATTTCAGGTTCCCGGTGGGCAAGCGACGCCGGCACCGCCGGTCGGTACTTCGTTGGGGAAATTCGGCATCAACCTCGGGCAGTTTGTTCAGCAGTTTAATGACCGGACAAAAGAGTTTAATGGAACTCCGATTCCGGTGGTTGTAACGGTCTATAACGATCGAAGTTTTGATTTCGTTACAAAAAGCCCGCCCGCAGCCGCCTTGTTGAAATTGGCGGCTGGAATTGCCAAAGGTTCGGGGGTGCCGAATCGCGACAAGGTTGCGACGGTTAACCGGCAACAAATCGAAGAGATTTGTGAGAAAAAGATGGCTGATTTGAATGCTCGAGACTTGGAACATGCTTGCCGGATGATTGAGGGAACGGCCCGCAGCATGGGGATCGAAGTTTCCGATTAAAGGGTGGTTAGTGTTGCAGCGAAGTCATGCGGACTAGAACAGTGAGTTAAAGAGTAGATATGAAACGTTCCAAGCGATACAAAGAGTTGGAGTCCAAGGTGCCGGAAGAGCCGGTCGATCTGCATGCTGCGATTGGCGTCCTGAAGGGGTTTGAGGGGACCAAGTTCGATCAAACCGTCGAAATTCACATGCGACTGGGGATAGACCCCAAGCAGGCTGACCAGCTTGTTCGCGGATCACTTGTGCTGCCGCACGGTATTGGCAAATCTCAGCGAGTGATCGTGTT
The DNA here is from genome assembly GCA_942492215.1 of Pirellulaceae bacterium. Lineage (GTDB taxonomy): Bacteria > Planctomycetota > Planctomycetia > Pirellulales > Pirellulaceae > Mariniblastus. The sequence continues at coordinate 153,326 of CALODY010000018.1, read as the reverse complement.
TGCCAAAGACGCTTTAGCGACCGCTGCGGAAGAGGCGGGTGCCGATGAAGTTGGTCAAGAGGAGTTGGCAAAAAGGATCAGCGGCGGTTGGTTGGAGTTCGATGTCTGCATTGCTTCGCCGGACATGATGGGCGTCGTGGGACCGCTTGGACGAGTGTTGGGCCCGCGTGGCTTGATGCCGTCACCGCGAGCAGGGACTGTGACTCCCGATGTCGCAACAGCTGTCAAGGAATATAAGGCGGGCAAGGTTGAGTTTCGAAACGATACGGGTGGCAATATCCATGCAGTGGTTGGCAAGCTGAGTTTTTCGCCGGACCAATTGGCCGATAATGCGAGTGCGTTCTTGAATCACATTGAGTCAATCAAGCCGAATGCGGTGAAAGGTACTTATGTCCGGTCTGTTTCGTTGGCGGCAACGATGAGTCCCGGCGTGGAATTGGTAGCTTGAGTCTGTTTCGTATTCAGCCGTTAACACTGAAATAAAAGTTTGAGTCATGAGTAAATACGTCAAAGATCTGTTGGCCAAGGATTTAGCCAATCGCCTGGAGGGCGTTGAAAATTGTGTGTTGGCCGATGTGATTGGTCTGGACGCGAATTCAACTTCGGCATTGCGTAAGCGGTTGAGGGAGAAGGACATTCGGCTGATGGTCGTCAAAAACAGCCTCGCCCGTCGGGCCACCGAAGGTGCCTCGCTTGCCCCGGCATTTGAAGGGCTGGAGGGAACTGCGGCTGTCGTTTGGGGAGCCGAGGATTTTGTTTCTCTCGTCAAGGAAGTGACGGCTCTCGACAAGGACGAGGTGGAGTTTGGGAAGTTTCAGGCTCGTGGTGGCGTCATGGATGGCGAAAAACTGACGCCCGAGAAGGTCAAGGAAATCAGTAAATGGCCCAGTCGTGAAGAACAGCTTAGTCTGTTGTCTGGCCAGATGTTGGGACCTGGTTCCACGTTGTCGTCGCAACTGATTGGGCCCGGCGGCCAGTTAGCCAGTCAGGTCAAACAGGTCGCGGAGGAGGATGAATAATCAACGCGCTTTACTGTCGGCTTTCGTAGCCGGCGAGCGATTTTTATCCGTTTCGGGCTCAGTTCACGTGGGATTGGCCAATTTCGATATTCAAAACTTTAACATCATCAATTAGTTATTTGAGAGCCGTGTCAAGGTTCGCAGCTTGTCACGAATAGTCAGAAAGGTATCTCCAAATGTCTGAAGAAACAGCAACCATTGAATTTTCCGATGCAGCAAAAAAACTGGGCGATCAAATCGCCGGGTTGACGCTTAAAGAAGCCAGGGAAGTAAGTGATTACCTGGAGCAGGAGCATGGAATCAAGGCCGCAGCCGGTGGAGCTGCCGTTGTCATGGCAGCTCCGGGTGGCGACGAGGGTGGCGGCGCCGAAGCGAAAACCGAATTCGACGTTGTGTTAACCGGCTTCGGTGACAAGAAACTGGACGTCGTCAAGGTCGTCAAAGCGATCACGGGCGCTTCTTTGATGGAATCCAAAAAGATGGTCGAAGGATGTCCGGCGACTCTTAAAGAAGCGGTTTCTAAAGAAGACGCCGAGAAAGTCAAAGCAGATGTAGAAGCTGCTGGCGGAAGCATTGAGATTAAGTAAGCGTTTTGGGTCAAACTAGAATCACCCAGCCATTGCGATTTCCGCCCGATCTCGGTTGAGATGGGGCGGCCGCGGTTGGCCGGGTGTGGTTCCGCTATGGTCGTGGCGGAACGGAAAAACGGGACCTGCCGTGAATTGGAATGGCTTCACGGCATTTGGCTACCCTAGTCATTCCTCGTGTTGTTCGATTCTCGTCGTGCCGGCTATTTTGGGCCGAGGCCGGTCGACAAACCTGGGAACTGTATGCTCGCGAATCGCACTCTTGGAAAATCTTTGGAAATCCAGAGTCTGTGTAGGCCCCTTCCGCGCGCTAGCGGTTCGCTTCTGCACTGTTCATGTTCACGGCAAGTTAACCCTTGCTCTATCTGATACCGGAGATTTTGCGCTTATGGCAACCCCAGTTCAGCGAAGATTGGCACCCCAAGATGTTCGTCGCTTTGGAAGTGGTCGCAATTACCAATCGCCACCGGATTTGACAAAAATCCAGACCGCCAGCTATCAGGCGTTTTTGCAGACGGATGTGCCGACGGAAAAAAGGAAAAACCAGGGCATCGAAGGTGTGCTCCAGGAGATTTTCCCGATCGAGAGCTACGACAAGAAACTCCAGCTCAACTACGTCCGGTATGAGCTGGGAAAGCCGCGTTACACTCCCGAAGAATGCCGGCAGTTGCGACTCACGTATGGGCAACCGTTTCGCGTTTGGCTGCGATTGGAAAAAGAACAGCCGGTCGAGGAAGAGGTGTTTTTGGGTGACATTCCCATCATGCTTGGCGGTGGTGAGTTCATCATCAATGGAGCCGAACGGGTGGTCGTCAGCCAGTTGCACCGGAGCCCGGGCATCGACTTTGTGATGGAGTCCGACACCACATCGGATCGCAAGCTTCCCAGTTGCAGGGTAATTCCCGAACGGGGAAGCTGGATCGAGATTAACTGTACCAAAAAAGACGCGCTAACCGTTCGTATTGATCAGAGCGGAAAGTTTTCTGCGTTGACTTTGCTCCGTGCAATGGATCCTAAATTCAGCGAAGACTCGGCTCTCCTGCGGGCGTTTTATGACACAACCAAAGTGAAGGTCGTCGATGGTCGCAGTGCCGCGAAGTTGGAAGACAAGATTGCTGTGGACGATATCATCTACCCCGCGGGCAGTGAACGTGCGGGCGAGATTATCGTCGAAGTGGGGCACAAGATCACCAAGGACGCGGCCGAGCTGATTTGCACCAGCGGCGTCAAAACGGTCGAACTGATGGCGGCTCCTCGATCTCCGCTGATCTTCAATTCCTTGATCGACGACAACACATCCAGCCACGAAGAAGCACTGTTGCGGATTTATCAACGGCTGCGACCAGGCAACCCTCCGGCATTGGAAAAGGCGCGAACGCTGTTCCGCGAAAAGTTCTTCGATGACAATCGGTACCGATTGGGTCGTGTGGGCCGATTCCGCATCAACCGCAAGCTTGGATTGGGTGTTTCGGAAAAAGAAATGACGCTGCGGCCAGATGATATTTTGGCTTCGATCCGGTATCTGCTGGAATTGGCCACGCCAGGCGGCGAGGCATTCGTCGACGATATCGACCACTTGGGAAACCGGCGACTGAGAACGATCGACGAACTTGCCTGTGACGAACTGCGAAAAGGGTTTTTGAAACTGCGCCGCACGGTTCAAGAACGAATGAGCATGAAAGAGGTTGATGACATGACTCCTCGAAGTCTCGTCAACCCCAAAAGTATTTCGGCGGCCATTGAGTATTTCTTTGGCCGTGGCGAACTCTCCCAGGTCGTCGACCAAACCAACCCGTTGTCCCAACTGACGCACGAACGTCGTTTGTCAGCGCTGGGACCGGGCGGTTTGAACCGTAAACGCGCGGGATTTGAGGTGCGCGATGTTCATATCTCCCATTACGGCCGTATCTGCCCGATTGAAACACCGGAAGGTACCAACATCGGATTGATTTCCAGTCTGGCGATTTACGCGAGCGTCGATGACTACGGATTCCTCGTGACTCCTTATGCCATTGTCAAAAACGGCAAGATCACGGACGAAGTCGCATGGCTCCGGGCGGATGAAGAAACCGAGGTTTATGTTGCTCCCGCAGATACTTCGGTTGAAAACGGGCGCATCGTGGGTGTCAAACAGCTAGGCGGCAACATTATCGCGAGGTTCCGTGCGGACTTTGAATTGGTAGCCCCGGAAGACGTTTCCTTCATCGACATTGCTCCGGCTCAGATGGTTGGCGTCTCGGCAGGATTGATTCCGTTTCTCGAGCACGACGATGCCAATCGCGCCTTGATGGGTTCGAACATGCAGCGTCAAGCAGTTCCTCTGTTGGTGGCCGAACCGCCAATTGTTGGGACCGGAATGGAACGTCAGGTCGCGGAAAATTCAAGCATGTTGATCCGGGCCAAACGCGCCGGAAAAGTCTCCTATGTCGATTCGACTCGCATCGAAATTGGCAACGATATCTACCAGCTCAAAAAGTATGTCGGGCTGAACGAACGGACGTGCCAAAACCAAAAACCGTTGGTGGAGAAGGAACAACGGGTTGAAAAAGGGGAGGTGATTGCCGATGGTGCGGCCACATTTAACGGTGAACTGGCATTAGGAAGAAACGTCCTGGTTGGATTCATGTCGTTCGATGGTTGCAACTATGAGGACGCAATTATCATTAGCGAAGAGCTGGTGCAAAACGACACCTACACGTCGATTCACATCGAGGAATTCGACGTTGAGGTTCGCGAGACGAAACTGGGACGGGAAGAGTTTACACGTGACATTCCCAATGTCAGTGAAAAAGCACTTCGAAACCTTGATGAGAATGGAATCATTCGCGTCGGAACTTACGTGAAGCCGGGCGACATTCTCGTCGGAAAGGTGTCTCCGAAGTCCAAGACAGAATTGACGCCAGAAGAAAAGCTGCTGCACGCGATCTTTGGTCGTGCTGGAGAGGATGTCAAAAACGATTCGCTGGAGGTGTCGTCTGGCATCGAGGGGATCGTCATTGACACCCAACGCTTTTCGCGTCGCATGAGTCTTTCCGAAGAGGAGCGAAAGGTATTTGAGAAGGATCTCAAAGCGGCCGAGGCCGATGGTAACGAGAATATCGCCCACACGTTTGGTTTGATGATTGCCGAGATGGAGAGTGTCGTGGGCAAGACACTTACGGACGAGGACGACACGCCTTTGGTTCGTGATCAGGATCCCAAATTCGTTGCCGAGAAAGCGGCGAATTTCCGACTTTCATCGATCAGTTCGGCGTTGCGAAGTGAGGAAAAAATTCGTCAGCTGAACGAAATCCATAAAGAGCAATGGCCTCTCGTTGAAAAGGCGATTGACGATCGTGATCGGATTGTTAACAGCATGAAACGCGGTGACGAACTTCGCAGTGGCGTGCTGCAGATGGTCAAAGTTTATATCGCCACCAAAAGAACGATTTCCGTTGGCGACAAAATGGCTGGTCGACACGGCAACAAGGGTGTGATCTCCAAAATCCTGCCAGTCGAGGACATGCCTTATCTTGAGGATGGTACGCCGATTCAGATTATGCTCAACCCGCTGGGCGTTCCCAGTCGGATGAACGTCGGCCAGATCCTTGAGACCCATCTGGGTTGGGCCGGATCGAAACTTGGCTTCCAGGCGATTACCCCTGTATTCGACGGGGCCACCGAAGAAGAGATCAATGAATGTCTCCGGGAAGCAGGCTTGCCTGGCCATGGAAAGCACTCGCTATACGATGGGCGGACTGGCGAGAAATGTACTCAGGAGACTACGGTCGGCTACATTTACATGTTGAAGCTACATCACCTGGTTGATGACAAAGTCCACGCCCGTAGCACCGGACCTTACTCGCTGATTACGCAGCAGCCGTTGGGTGGTAAGGCTCGTTTTGGCGGACAACGATTCGGCGAGATGGAAGTTTGGGCGTTGGAAGCTTACGGCGCTGCTTACATTCTGCAGGAATTGCTGACCGTCAAAAGTGACGATGTCGAAGGCCGAACCAAGATCTACGAGTCGATGGTCAAGGGGGAAAACACTTTGGAAGCCGGAACGCCAGCCAGCTTCGATGTTTTAACCAACGAGATCCGCGGGCTTGCGTTGAACATGCAATTGGAAAAAAGAAGGGGTTAACCCGGTGGATAGAGCAGTTGGTGATGGGTCACCGGCTGCTTGCGCCTCCACCGAACTTGTCCGTTGAAGTCCAGGCACGGGAATTTTCTTCGCGAAACCGAACCACAGTTAGCAACTAGCTACCAACAACTAGCTACTAAGGAATTATCTATGGCAACTGCCGATACCACCTACGATCGCGTCAACGATTACGCTTCTGTCAAGATCTCATTGGCTCGTCCTCATGACATCCGCAGCTGGTCGATGGGAGAGGTCAAAAAGCCGGAGACGATCAACTACCGAACGTATCGACCGGAAAAGGACGGCCTGTTTTGCGAAAGGATTTTCGGTCCGGAAAAGGACTGGGAATGCGCCTGCGGCAAATACCGTGGCATGAAGTACAAGGGAATGATCTGTGATCGCTGTGGGGTCAAAGTCACTCATTCGAGGGTTCGCCGCAAGCGGATGGGACACATTGAGTTGGCTGCTACGGTTGTCCATATCTGGTTTTTCAAAGCCATGCCCAGTCGGTTGGGTAACCTGCTGAACATGAAAACCAGCAGTCTGGAGAAGGTGATTTACTTCCAGGATTACGTCGTGGTCGATCCTGGTGAGACCGAACTTGAAAAGCAGCAGTTGCTGACTGAAGAAGAGTTTCGCGCCGCTAAAGCGGAATTCGGTGACGGCAGCTTTCGAGCTGAAATGGGTGCTGATGCCGTTCGTGAATTGCTGTCCGGCCTTGATCTGGTTCAGCTTTCGGACGAACTTCGTGTTGAGTTGGCGGAAACCGGGTCAAAACAGAAACGTAAAGACCTGACCAATCGACTGAAGATCGTGGAGTCCATTCGCGACAGCGACAACAAGCCGGAGTGGATGGTGCTGGATGTGATCCCGGTGATTCCGCCTGACTTGAGACCGTTGGTGTTGCTCGATTCGGGAAATTTCGCCACCAGCGACTTGAATGATCTTTATCGTCGAATCATCAACCGCAACAACCGGCTTCGCAAACTGGTGGATTTGAATGCCCCGGAAGTCATCATTCGCAACGAGAAACGAATGTTGCAACAGTCGGTGGACGCTCTGTTTGATAACAACCGCTGCAAGCGCCCCGTTTTGGGTTCAAGCAATCGACCGCTCAAATCGCTGACGGACATGATCAAAGGCAAGCAGGGTCGTTTCCGCGAAAACCTGCTTGGGAAACGAGTTGACTATTCGGCGCGCAGCGTGATCGTCGTTGGTGCGCGCCTGAAGTTGCATCAGTGTGGATTGCCCAAGAAAATCGCGCTGGAGTTGTTTCAGCCGTTTATCATTCGCAAGCTCAAGGAATTGGGGCATGCGGATACGATCAAAAGCGCGAAAAAAATGCTTGAGCGGAAGGATGAGGAGGTCTGGGATATTCTGGAGCAGGTCATTCGCAACCACCCCGTCATGCTTAACCGTGCTCCCACATTGCACCGCATGGGTATCCAAGCGTTTGAGCCGGTTCTCGTGGAAGGGAACGCCATTCACCTCCATCCACTGGTTTGCAAAGGGTTCAATGCGGACTTCGACGGCGATCAGATGGCCGTTCACTTGCCACTTTCGATTGAGGCCCAAGTGGAAGCCCATACCTTGATGCTTTCCACCAACAACATCTTTGCACCCTCAAACGGGCGCCCGATCATGAGTCCCTCTCAGGATACGGTGATGGGTTGTTATTACGCGACATTGGTGCTGCCCAATCAAAAGGGCGACGGGATGGTCTTTGCTTCGTTGGATGAAGCGGACACGGCTTATGCGCAAGGTGTTATCAACATCCATGCGAGGATAAAGGTCAGGTTGCCCGAAGACCGTTATGTGCGAAGAAACGAAGAAGAGCGAGAGCCCAGCCAGATTATCGAGACCAGCTACGGTCGCGTCATGTTCAACATGATGCTCCCTGTCGGCATGGATTTCTATAACTATCCAATGAAGAGTGGTGATTTGGCGGTTGTGATTTCCGACTGCTACCAGACGTTGGGCCGCCGGGCCACGATTGAACTCTTGGACGATATGAATCAACTGGGATTCCGCGAAAGCACCCGGAGTGGTTTGTCATTTGCGACCGACGATTTGGTGACGCCCGATTCCAAAGAGAAGATCGTTGCGGCAGCCGAAAAGGAAGTGTTAAAGTTTCGCAAGCACTACGATCGCGGCGTGATCACAGAGCAGGAACGCTACAACAAGGTGCTGGACACCTGGACGCACGCGCGCGAAAGCATCACCAAGGAAATGATGTCGGCGATGGAACACGACGATCGAGGCGGCATGGGTTACGTCAATCCGGTCTACCTGATGGCTCACTCCGGTGCTCGTGGTGGTGTCGAGCAAATTCGACAGCTAGCCGGCATGCGGGGACTGATGGCCAAACCAACCGGTGAGATCATCGAAACTCCGATCAAGGCGAATTTCCGTGAAGGTTTGTCGGTTCTCGAATACTTCAGTTCCACGCACGGTGCCCGTAAAGGTCTGGCGGATACGGCTTTGAAAACGGCCGACTCCGGTTACCTGACTCGCAAGCTGGCGGATGTCGCCCAAAACGTGGTCATTACCATGGAGGACTGTGAAACTACCCAAGGCATCACCAAGGGGGTCATCTATCGCGGTGAACAAGTTGAAGTCCGTTTGGCGACTGCGATCAATGGACGCGTTTCTCGACAGAACATCGTCAATCCGGTCACCGATGAAGTGGTGGTTCGTGATAGCCAGATGATCACTCCTGAGATTGCCCGCAAAATTGAAGACATGGGTTTGGAAAAAATTCAGGTTCGTAGTCCCATGACATGTGATGCGCCGCTGGGTGTCTGTCGGCGCTGCTACGGGATGGACATGTCAACTGGTGATATGGTCGAGGAAGGCATGGCGGTGGGAATCATCGCCGCCCAAAGTATTGGCGAACCTGGAACGCAGTTGACCATGCGTACCTTCCACATTGGCGGTGTCGCTGGAACGGTGACCGAGGAAAACGAAAAGACCTGCAAAAAGTCCGGTGTCGTCAAAATCACCCGTATGCGATACGTCACCAATGACGCGGGAGATACTGTCGTCTTGAATCGAAATGGCGAGATTGCCATTCTCGATGCGCGTGGACGTGAACTCGAGAACCATAAGGTCCCACAAGGCGCGATGTTGATGGTGCACGATGATATGGAGGTCAAAGAAAACACGGTGCTTTGCCGTTGGAATCCGCACGCGGTTCCCGTCTTGGCTGAAGTCGCTGGTCGAGTTCGCTTCGAAGACATCGTTGAAGGCGAAACGATGAAAATCGAAAAAGAAGCCAGTGGAACGATTCGACGAACCATCATTGATTTCAAAGGCGACATGCATCCGCAAATCGTCGTTGAGGACAGCGATGGCAAACCTGTGGATGTTTACTACTTGCCGGAACGAGCAAATATTACCGTCGCCGAAGGTGATACGATTTCGGCAGGTTCGACCGTTGCCGAAACTCCCCGGGAGGCTTCGGGTATTTCCGACATCACTGGTGGTCTTCCGCGTGTCACCGAGATTTTTGAGGCTCGCAAACCGAAAGACCCGGCGGTACTTGCGGAAGTCGATGGAGTCGTTGAAATCCTGGCCGAAAAGAAACGCGGAAAGCGTACGATCCTCGTCCGCAGCGATAGCGGTTTGGAAGTCGAACACCTCGTGCCACCTGGAAAACGTTTCCGCGTTCACACCGGGGATATCGTGAAAGCCGGGCAGCAGTTGGTTGACGGTCCACTGGTCCCTCATGACATTTTGCGGGTTTCTGGTGAGGAAGCCGTGCAGCAGTACCTCGGTCACGAAATCCAAAGCGTCTATCGAAGTCAGCGGGTGGAGATTAACGACAAGCACGTCGAGATCATCATCGCTCGTATGTTGCGGAAAGTGAAAATCGAATCGGCGGGCGACACCAATCTTTTGCCGGGACTGATTTGCGATCGATTCGACTTCCAGTGTGTCAACGATCAGTTGGCACAATCGCTGAAGGTCTCTGATCCGGGCGACAGCGATTTCTCCAAAAACCAAATCGTTCCCAAAGTTGTGTTTGAGGAAACCAATGCCAAGATTGAGACTTTGGGCGGCAAATTGGCGAAGGGCGTCAAGCCTAAAGCGGCGACCTACAGTACTCAATTGCTTGGTATTACCAAGGCCGCGGTCCAGAGTTCAAGCTTCATTTCGGCCGCCAGTTTCCAGGAAACCACCAAGGTTTTGACGGAAGCCGCCTTGGCGGGCAAAGTCGACAACCTGGTCGGTTTGAAAGAAAACGTGATTCTGGGACACTTGATTCCGGCAGGCACTGGTTTTCGAACCTTCCAGGAATCGGAAGTCCATTACAACTTGGAGGCGATGCGCGAGCCGGTCAGCATGCCATCTCAAACTTTGGAGGATAGTTTCCCACTTCTCGAATCCGCCACTCCCACCGCGGGGGCTGGATCTTCTGAGTATGGTTCCCTGGGGGCACAGACGATTCCGATGGACTCAGGGATTTCTGCCGAAATGGGTGTCGTTCATCCGGCCGTAGATGGTTTGACCGCGTTGGTTGAGCAGGGACAGTCCAACGGAAGTGATGACTTGACCTTGATCGAGGGCATCGGGCCCGTCATCGCGGAATTAATGCGAAGCCACGGTATCGATAGTTTTGCGACGATGTCGGCCACTAACCCGATTCAGATTAAGCAGATTCTTGAAAACAATGGTTTCGGTGCGCACGATCCGTCGACTTGGCCGGATCAATCACAATTGGCTGCCGCCGGTGACTGGGACAAACTGAAAGAGTGGCAGGCAGTACTTGATGGCGGTCGGGATATTGGTGAGTTGAAGCCAATGCCATTGGATGATTTGACCAAAATCGAAGGCATTGGGCCGGCGATTGCACAACATCTCAACGCGGCTGGCATCGCAACATTCGTCGATTTGGCGGCCACCACACCGGATCAGATTCGAGCCGTCCTGGATGCTGTCGGTGGATTCGCGGCGCATGACCCTTCGACGTGGCCGGATCAGGCTCAGCTTGCTGCCAAGGGTGATTGGGAACAACTTGACGAATGGCAAGTCGCGTTGGACGGCGGGAGAATTGTCGCTGAACCGGATGATTTGACGATTGTCGAAGGTATCGGTCCCAAAATTGCCGAGTTGCTTCACGAGCAAGGGATTTCCACGTTTCGTGAGCTTTCATTAACAACACCCGATCGGATTCGGGAGATTTTGGCAGCAGCGGGTGGAATTGTCGCTACTTTGAATCCTTCTACTTGGCCCGATCAGGCTCAACTGGCCGCGGCCGGCGAATGGGAGAAATTGAAGGAATGGCAGGATGGGCTCGATGGAGGTGTTTAGTCGACCGACTGCTCGATTGTAGGATCGCTATTTCGAATCACTTCGAGGCTTGGGATATTTTTCGGGTCATTCAGTCGAACCGCAATTTGGCGATTAGCAATTGACAATTTTACGGAAATAGTTATTTTGAGGGGCTTCCACCGACGTTCTTGTCGGTCAATTCCCAGGGCGTCATCATACTTGGAAAAAGAATGCCAACCATTAATCAGCTGGTTCGCAAGCGGCGAAAACAGAAACGAAAATTTACTAAAGCACCGGTATTGGACCGATGCCCGCAGAAACAGGGTGTCTGTCTTCAGGTCCGTACGATGACTCCGAAAAAGCCGAATTCTGCTTTGCGGAAAATCACCCGTGTACGATTGTCCAACGGTAAAGAGGTGACGGTTTACATTCCTGGCGAAGGACATAACTTGCAGGAACACTCAATCGTGCTGGTTCGTGGCGGACGAGTTCGTGACCTTCCCGGTGTGAGATACCAGGTCGTTCGTGGCGCTCAGGATACGTTGGGCGTCGAAAATCGAAAACAGTCTCGCAGTCGTTACGGCGCAAAAAAATAAACAAGAATACGAGAAAATAAACTGAAATGGGAAGAATCACTGCCAGCCGAACCCAGTTGAGGCCGGATCCGAAATTTGACTCGATCCTCGCCAGCAAGTTCATCAATTGTCTGATGTGGGACGGCAAAAAGACAACTGCTCAGGCTTTGTTCTATCGTTCACTGGACGAGATCAAAAAACGGGTACCCGATGCCGAACCGATCGAGGTGTTCACGGCGGCCGTAGAAAATGTGAAGCCGCACATCGAAGTTCGATCCAAGCGTGTGGGTGGTGCTTCGTACCAGGTGCCGATGCAAGTGAATCGTCAACGTCAACAGTCACTCGCGATTCGTTGGATTTTGAACGCGATCCGCGAAAAGAAGGGCCGACCAACCCATCTGCGACTGGCTGACGAACTGGTGGCGGCCTACAATCGGGAAGGTGCGGCGATGACCAAACGCGAGAACACTCACCGGATGGCGGAAGCCAACAAAGCGTTTGCCCATTTTGCCTGGTAACTACTGAACAAAACCCAAGCCGCTTTGTCATAGCAGAGCGGTTTTTTTATGCGCTTGTCAACAACCGTTAACCTCGATGATTTGAAAAAGCAGATTCTCGGCTCATTCTGAAAAGTTCGAGTTTCACCGAATAAAGAATGCGTAAGAAAAATGGCTCGTAAACTTGAACAATTGCGAAACATCGGCATCATTGCCCACATCGATGCCGGTAAAACCACCGTCACCGAGCGGATGCTGTTCATCAGTGGTTCAAAACATCGGGTGGGTAAAGTCGATAGTGGAACAACGACAACCGATGATGATTCGGAAGAGCAGGATCGCGGAATTACCATCTATTCGGCCTGTGTCACTTTCGACTGGAAAGACGTGCATATTAACCTGCTGGATACGCCCGGACACGTCGACTTCACGGCCGAGGTCGAGCGGAGCCTGCGTGTTCTCGATGGTGCGGTCGTCGTCTTCAGTGCTCGTGAAGGCGTCGAAGCTCAAAGTGAAACGGTCTGGAGACAGGCGAATCGCTACAAAGTTCCCCGAATTGCATTTATCAATAAACTTGATCGGGAAGGTGCCGACTTCCAGCGGGTACTTGGGGAGGTCAAATCCCGTTTGAATGCGAATCCGGTGCCAATTCAGATGCCTGTTGGAATGGGGCCACCCCACGTTGAAGATCCGTTTCGTGGTGTGATTGACCTCATCAAAATGCGTTTTCAGACTTTCGAGGACGAAGGCAAGAAGACTGTCGAGTCGCCAGTACCCGCAGAGTTGGAGGAAGCTGCGCAACTTGCACGCCATGAAATGCTGGAAGCACTCTATGCTTTCAGTGACGAGATGACTGAATTGGCACTTGCCGAAGTGCCGATCCCCAACGAACTCATTCGCCAAGTCATCCGCAAGGCGACAGTCGCTCAGATGATTCAGCCGGTCGTTTGCGGTTCGGCGCTGCATGGAATCGGTGTCCAAGGAGTGCTCGATGGAGTAAAGTTCTACTTGCCAAGCCCCTTGGATCGTCCACCCGTCGTTGGAATCAATCCGACAAAAAACCAGATTGAAGAATCCAGAAAACCGGACTCGCAAGAACCATTTTGCGGTCTCGTCTTCAAAATCCTGCCGGCAAAGACGGGCGACCTGTACTGGATCCGAATCTATTCCGGAAATCTGAAGAGCAATTCGAGAATCTACTGCCCGTCCAAAGACAAGAAAGAAAACGCGGCGCAACTTTGGCAAATCCACGCTACGAAGAAGGATAGGGAAGGGCAGTTGGACGAAGTTTCCTGCGGTGAAATTGTTGGCGTCATCGGACCCCGGTTCGCCGTTACTGGAGATACGCTCTGCGATCAGAAAGCGCCAATTCTGTTGGAGTCCATCGACTTTCCCGAAACAGTCATCGAAATGGCGATCGAACCGGACTCGACGGCCGAAAGAAAAAAGCTGGCCGACACGCTCGAATTGTTAAAACGTCAGGATCCCACATTCCGAGCAGAGGAGAACGAGGAGACAGGGCAAACGTTGATTGCGGGGATGGGCGAGCTGCACCTGGAAGTTATCAAGAACCGGCTGTTGCGAGATTTCAATCTGAAAGTCAAAGTCCACAAACCCAGAGTTTCCTATCGGGAGACCATCAGCCAAGCCGTCGAGATCACGGGCGAGTGTCATCGGCTTGTTGCGGGACAACAGCTGTTTGCCAAGCTGAAGTTGCGTATGGAACCGGATGACAATGTTGAGTCTGGAGTTGCCATTCGAAGTCGGTTGCCCGTGGACGCTATGCCCGCGGAGATGGTGCAAACGGTGAAGGATGAGATCAAGGCTCGGGGAGAAGGGGGGGGGCCAATCGGTTCGTTCCCACTTGCCAAGATTCGTGTGACTTTGTTGGATGCAGAGACGACAGATGAATCGACCCCGATGGCGTTTTCGATCGCCGCCGGGGAAGCGTTCGAGGAAGCGCTGCGTGCTGCAGGTCCGGTTCTGTTGGAGCCGATTATGAAGTTGCAGGTCACCACTCCCGATGATTATTACGGGGACTTTGTCAGTGATCTGGCCCAGCGTCGCGCACAGATCGTCAAAACCGATACGGTTCTGGATACGACCACGATCGTGGCGCATGCGCCGTTGGCAGAACTTTTTGGATACTCAAGCGCGATGCGCAGCTTGAGTCAGGGGCGCGCCGGTAGCTCCATGGAACCGCTGGAGTATTCGCCAGCACCGCAAGAAGTCGCCGAAGGATTTGCGATCTAACCGAACTCGGAAAGGAGCGCGACGATCTGGATCTCCGGTTTCAGCTGTTTTTACGACGAATTGAATTCTCAGACGTTTGAGTTTGGTCGATGGGTCGGGGGAATGGTTCAGTGCGTTGACGTAATTGACAACATCTGGCAGTTCTGGCATCTCGAAAATCTCCCGTGAAGTCTTTCATCTGGAGCCGGGATGGTTCGTTCAAATGTCTGCGAATTAATAAACTGAGAAAACCTTTGCGTTTTACGCCGTTTGGACCCGACCGGTGCCGGTTTGTTGACGCGAATACGTCAAGGGCTAGAATCTTCCATTGCGTTGCTGCATCCGTTGCAGGCAAGGGCTTCAATGGTCAGGATCCTTGTTTTGAATGACCTACGAAATCACAGTTTACACTCAAACGCAGTTCAGATAATTTTGACTTAAAACGAGTAAGGGAGGGCCTAAATGGCTTTGGAAATCACAAGCGATTCGTTCGAACAAGAGGTATTGAATTCCGACCAGCCTGTGCTTGTCGATTTTTGGGCGACCTGGTGCGGACCATGTCGACTGCTCACACCCGTGATTGAAGAGTTGGCAAGTGAGAATTCGGATGCCAAAGTTGGCAAACTCGATGTGGATGCCCATCAGGATATCGCCGTTAAATACGGAATCACTAACATTCCGACTTTGTTGTTGTTTAAGGACGGCGAAATCGTGGAACGCGTTCAAGGTGTGCAGCCCAAGGAAAAGCTGCAGGAACTTTTGAACAATCACAAAGCGACCGCCTAGCTCGCGGAACTGGAGGTTGTTGACCCGAGACGCGGATATTGGCTTGAGAGCAAGACTTTTCCTTAAACTTCGGGCGCCTTCGTTTTTTTTGCGACGACAATCGCTGACATTTCAACCGCATTTCATCGCTGACCCAATTTTCTATTTCCAGGGCTGAATCCCTGGAAGCCGTCTATAAGATTTGGCGAGGCAAACGGTAGACTGGCAGTATGTCAGCCGGAGCAAACGACCGAAATTCGATCGAAAAAGCCGCGGTTACTTTTCCGCGGCTTGTTTTTTTGGTCCCCATTGTCATGACGGCAATGGTCGTCGTTTTATCGCCAAATTTTCGGTGGTCTTCTTCTGGCGAGAGAGCGGCTCCCTTTGGTGGAGATTTTTTGCAGGATTGGGTCGGTGGAGGGGCCGTGCGATCGAAAGATCGAAAACGCCTCTACGATCTTGAGTTCATCCAGTCCTATCAGCACGACCGTTCAAAGATCGGATTCGAATGGCCGGAACGAGACTATTTCCCCATGGTCTATCCGCCGTTCTTCTATTACCTGGTGAGCCCGTTCTCGTTGATGAGCTATCGCGCCGCAGTTTTTGTGTGGGCTGTATTCTCGACGCTTTGGCTGATTGCCACCGGGGTTTTGGTTTTTCGTTTTTTTCCTGAAGGCCGACAAGTTTTCAAAATCTGGTTTGTTGGCGCCTCAATCTTTGGGCCTTGGCTGGCCTGTTTGAATATGGGGCAAAAGTCGAGCTTGTTCTTGTTCCTGTTTACAGGCACGTTTTTGTTACTCCATCAGCGAAGGGAATTCTGGGCGGGAGTCTTGTTTGGGCTGGTGGCCATCAAGCCGCAGTTGGGCATCGTCGTCGGTGGGGCGATGCTTTTGAAGCGACGTTGGTCATTCGTCGCCGGCGCGGCAATCTCGATCAGCCTACTGGTTGGACTTTCGTGGGTACGGGAACCGAGCCTCTGGCGCGACTATGGGGAAGTCGTGGCTCACATGGGCGACTATATCCAGACCGGCGGATATCGACTGACCGACTCTCACAGCCTGTGGGCCGCAGTTCAGCTGGCAATTCCAGGCCTCAATCCAAGCCTCGTCAAATGGATCGCTTTACTACTGGCCGTCGGTATTTTGGTCCTTTTGATCAGGGCCATGCGCGGCCCATTCGACGTGAGTTCAGGCCGTTTTCAGATTCAGTTCTCGGTATGGTTGTTGGCAACCGTGCTACTGAGCCCGCATTTTTACAGTTACGATTTGACGATTTTGCTCTTGCCGTTGATCTTGATCCTCGTCAATTTTAAATCCAGACCGAGTTCAGCACATAAACGATGGGTCATGGGACTGGCGTTTGGGCTCTACGCGTTTGCTGGTTCTTTCTCAATGTTTGCCGCGATGATTCGTTGGCAACCGAGCTTACTCGTCCTGGGAGGCTTGATCTGGCTGCTGGCGACTGATGTTGGACGACCAATTCGGTTCTCGAATCCTGCCGTGGCCCCATCGAAAACGTGATTTGCGTGTCCGCTTTGCGGACGCCGTCAGGATTGGCCGGGTTGTCCGAGACCTGGATTCGGCAGCAACCGAGACTAATCGGATGCCAGCATCTTCAGATTGGGCGCGGTTTTCTCAATGACTCGAGTCATGAATTTTTTGACCTGCGCCGTGGTCTTGAACTTCATCACGGACTCGAGAACTTGCTCGGATTCGGCAATCGAGATCTGGCTGGCCAGCTGTTTGATTGATGGAATAAATGCGGGGCTCATGCTGAACCGCCGCAGGCCCATACCCAACAGCAGTACAAAAGCTTTCGGCTTGCCTGCCATTTCGCCACATACGGTGACCGGAATATTTGCCGTATTGCAGGCCGAAATGACGTGTTTGAGGACTCGGAGCACAGGCGGTGCAAGCGGCTGACAAAGGTGGGCCACCTTGGGATTGTCCCGGTCCGCGGCCATAAGATACTGCACCAGATCATTCGTTCCAATCGACACAAAATCGACAAGCTCGAGCATGGACTCAATTGAGAATGCGGCTGCGGGCACCTCCAACATCATTCCAATCGGGACCTCCTTGGTCTTGATCCCTTGTTGATTGAGCGTCTTGTAAGCGCGGCGCACCATGCTACGCAATTTTCGGATTTCTTCGACTGTCGTTACCATGGGAAACATCAGTCGAATGGTGCCCTTGGGGAAATCACTGGAGGCCCTGACAATTGCGCGAATTTGGGTGTTGAAGAACTCCGGGTGTTCGAACGAAAGGCGAATACTTCTCCAACCCATAAACGGGTTGGCTTCCTGGTGATCGTGTCCCAGGTAAGCTACGGTTTTGTCTCCGCCAATATCGAGGGTTCGAATCGTGACGTTGTGATTCGGACTGGCAGCGACGATTTCGCGGTAAGTTTGGTACTGTTCATCTTCATCGGGGACATTCGGATGAGTCAGATAAAGAAATTCCGTCCGATAGAGTCCGATGCCGGATGCTCCCATTGCGCAGGCGGCTTTCGCATCCAGAACTCCATTGATGTTGCCATGTAACCGGAGTGCGATGCCATCTGCGGTGACAGCTGGCAAATCACGATTGGCAGCCAATTGATCCTTGAGATCAAAGAATTCCCGTTCCAACTTCCGAAACGCCGACAGTGACTCAGGATTCGGATTAACTTCGATGTGGCCGTCTCGGCCATCCACGATGATGGTGTCCCCGGTGGTAACTTTGCGAACGATCCCTGCGACACCGCAGACCGCCGGAATCCCTCGAGAGCGCGCAATGATGGCCGCGTGACTGGTTTGACTTCCTCTCTGGGTAACGATGCCGTGTACATCCATATCTCCCAGCGCAACAACTTGGGACGGGAGCAATTCATCGGCGACGACAATCAGGGGACCTTTGATGAGATCCTGATCCGGTTTGAGTACGTCCGAGAGGTGGGCACTGATGCGAATAATGACATCACGAACATCGTTTAATCGCTCTTGAAGATAGGCGTCCTCGGTCCTGGTAAAAAACGTGGTGTATTCACCAAGCAGTCGATGCAGGGAGGCAGCCGCACTCATCCGTTCATCAACAATCCAATTGCGGATTTTGTTGGTAAACGCTGTGTCCCGTAGGATGGATTGGTGGACAGCAAAAATCGCAGCCTCGTCGTGGCCCACTTGAGAGTAGACTTTTTTTTCTAAAGCGCGCAGGTCTGCGGCGGCTTTGTCTCGAGCCGTTTCGTAATTGGCCAATTCGGCCGTAACTTCAGAATCTTCCAGGCGTTTAGTGTCCGGATTCACGTAGATTTCGCTGATCACGTACGCGGTTCCGATTGACACCCCTGGAGATACAGCAATGCCACGTCTCATGATTAGAACTTACCAGTCGAAAGGGTTACATACAAACGGGCGGCCAGCGCCGATGAATCACTCGTCTTAATCGGAAGGGCTGACTCAGGAAGGGGGCTGGACGTGCCTTTTGACCCGCTTTTCGGGTGTGGCAGTGTGTTGTTTGGGGAAACCAGGTGTTGTTGAGGCAATAAGTGGGTTTTGCTATATTTGCTGACTTGCACAGATGACAGCAGGGTGGATTTCACGAAGAATTCGGCATAGTAGTATCGGCAGAAACATGCGATTTTCCCAACTTGACAGAATTACGAAGCTGGAGCTGGGCGAGTCGATTTCCGCAGTCAAATGTTTGACTTTGTCGGAAGAGTACCTGCAGGACCATTTTCCTCGGTTTCCTGTGATGCCGGGTGTGCTTATGTTAGAAGCGATGTTCCAGGCAAGCATGTGGCTGGTTCGCGCAACCGACGAGTTCAAATATTCGACCGTCGTGTTGAGAGAGGGAAAGAGCTTGAAGTTTCAGGGTTTTGTTCGACCAGGAGCTTCGCTGGTTGTTCATTCGCAAATCAAATCAGTTTCTGGTTCGTTGACAAATCTAAAGGTGGTCGGAGAGATCGATGGAAAACCAGCGACCTCAGGTCGGATTATTGTTGATTCCTACAATATGTCCGAACGAGAGGGCCTGGATTCCGCGATGGACGATTACCGGAGGTATAAATTTCGCTCGAATTTCCGGCAGCTTTGTAATCAGCTGGAATCCGGAGAACTGTTGTCGCTTGTCAGGGGCCCAGAGATAACTGCCGCCAATTGAGATTTGCTTTCCAGACAGGTCTCATTCTTTTTTGCGCAGCAAACGGCTTTCGAACGGGCGGATATTAAGAATTCGGTTTACTTTACTATACATTTTAAAAACGGAGACAGTCAGGAATGCCCATCAATGAAGAGGTGTTTGACAAGGTCAAAGAAGCGCTGGTTGACGCTTTGGGTGTCGATGACGATGAAGTTACCGAGGATGCGACCATGGTTGGTGACCTTGGGGCTGAGTCAATTGACTTCCTCGATATCGTTTTCAAACTTGAACAATCATTTGGAATCACGATTCCTCGTGACGAGTTGTTTCCCGATGACATTTTGACAAACGCAGAATATGTGAAAGATGGAAAAGTGACGCCCGAAGGTTTGGCCAAACTCAAGGACCGAATGCAGTTTGCTGACCTGTCAAAGTTCGAAGCAAACCCACTCGTTCAGGATTTCGGAAACCTGTTGACGGTCAAAGATCTTTGCAATTACGTCTCAACCAAGATCGCGTAGTCGGTCAAGTCGGTTTTTTGAAGGTCCAGAACCGCAAATTTGCATTTTTGGCCTCCTAGGTTAGTGCGGGAATCTCTACGAGCAATACAGTTGGTGATTGATGCGTTGGTTTTGGATCGATCGGTTTACCGAATTCGTTAGTGGTCAATCGGCCGCGGCAATCAAGAATGTAAGTCTCAGCGAGGAGGCTTTGGATAATTATGCGCCGTCCAAAACCTATTTTCCGACGTCATTGATCATTGAAGGGTTAGCGCAAACGGGCGGGTTGTTGGTGGGCCAGATGAGCGATTTTCGAGATCGCATCGTGCTGGCCAAAATCACCTCCAGCAAGTTCTACTGTCAGGCGGAGCCAGGCGACACATTGACCTACCGAATTCAAATCCAAAACCAGGAAGGTATTGGAAGCATGGTGGCTGGAACTTCGCACATCGGTGACGTCCTGCAGGCAGAGGTCGACCTGATGTTTGCCGCACTTGACGACGCAAGATTTAAAAACGTCGAGTTGTTTGAGCCGGCCCAGTTTTGCCGTATGATTCGGCAATTCCGATTGTTCGATGTCGGTGTGAACCAGGATGGAACGCCGATTGAAATACCCCAGTACATGATTCAGGCCGAGAAGGATTACCTGAATATCGGCTGAAACTCACGCGAGTTTTTGTGCTGAAGCGGCGATGACGCGGAAACAACATTAACAGAACCTGTGGCGTTCGAGCTCGAGGAAATGATGAAGGCAGCACAGAATCGTCGCCGCGTTGTCGTGACCGGCATCGGACTGATCAATCCGCTGGGAAATGATGTCGAGACCGTCTGGGCGGCAGTCAAGGAAGGTAAGTCGGGGGTTGGCTATACGACCGTATTCGATGCCAGTCATTTTCCGACGCGCATTTCTGCAGAAGTCAAGAATTGGGACATTAGCCAGGCGGTTGACGATCCGGAGACCTGGAAGTTTCGAGGGCGCCATACTCGGTTCGCTGCGGGGGCTGCAAAGCAGGCCTTTGAGGGGGCCGGCGTCGGCGACGCGATCAAAGATCCCCGACGATTCGGTGTCTACATGGGTGCTGGCGAAGGCAACCAAGAGTTCATGTCGTTTGCCAATATGATGGCGGCGTCCCTTCAAGACGATGGGACGTTGGATATCATTCAGTTCACGAAATCCGGATTGGAACTTCTCGATCCCGTTTTGGAATTGGAACAGGAACCCAACATGCCGGTTGGACATATTGCCGGTATGTTCAACGCGCAGGGGCCGAATGCCAACTGCTTAACCGCATGTGCCGCCAGCAACCAAGCTGTTGGTGAAGCGACGGAGATTATTCGTCGAGGCGAAGCCGACGTGATGTTGTCAGGTGGAACACACAGCATGATCCATCCGTTCGGCGTTACCGGGTTCAACCTGCTGACGGCGCTTTCAACGAATAACGACAACCCCACCGGTGCTTCTCGACCGTTTGACCGGCTTCGAGACGGTTTTGTTTTGGGGGAAGGCGCCGCAATGGTCGTCCTGGAAGAACTCGAGTTTGCCAAGGCGAGAGGAGCCCATATCTGGGGTGAGATCGTCGGCTACGGTTCGACGGCCGATGCATTTCGGGTAACCGATATTCACCCGGACGGTAGAGGAGCGATCGGATGCATGCGGATGGCTTTGGCGGACGCGGGGATTGAACCCGCCCAAATCGACTACGTGAACGCCCATGGCACTAGCACGACGGTAAATGATAAGGTCGAGACCAAAGCCTGCCGGGAAGTGTTTGGCGAATTGGCCGATCAAACACCGATATCAAGCACCAAAAGCATGATGGGGCATTTGATCGCGGCGGCGGGTGCTACGGAGCTGATCGTTTGCCTGTTGGCCATTCGAGATAACGTTTTACCGCCGACGATCAACTATGAGAATCCGGATCCGGTTTGCGACTTGGACTACATTCCCAACGAAGCACGAGAAGTCGAATGTTCGATCGCCTTGACCAACAGCTTTGGGTTTGGTGGCCAGAATATTTCGGTGGTGGCGTCGCAATTCAAGGATTGAAATCTGCCGATCACGGATGGGCTTGTTTCGCCGCCAGCAACAATTCCGCATTGGCAATCCAATTCTGTACGCCGCCAATGACATATCCCGTCTTGGCCAATACTTGGCCTTGAGCATCGACAAACAGGACGGTTGGATAGACTTCTACGTGCCTTTGGAATCGTCTGAGGATCTCGTCGTTTTGCAGGCTGATTTTGGTTGGCGATTCGCCAGGTGCTGGAAAATTCAGTTCCATTTTCAAGAATTTTTTCGACCATCGGGAAAATTCCGGCGTCTCAAAGACTTCACTGTCCAGACGCCGGCACCAACTGCACCAATCCCCTCCGGTAAAGACCAGCATGATGGGTCGCCCTGAGGCTCGCGAGTGTTTCAAACTCGAACTGAAAGAGCTTGACCGCTCGCCATTGGGCTCGGAGCAGAACCCCAGAGCGGCACCCAAGGTAACAAAGATGGCAGCGACGAGCGCTGCGCGAATCAATCGTAAAGTAAGACCTGTCGGTTCCATCTTCGTTTCCTCTCGTTTTTTGCGTCTGCAGGGTGAATGACAGCCGGATGCTTCTTCTGCAGACGCAAGGCCCATGCCACGAGGGGAAGTGGCCCCAATCGAGGAAAAACAACCTTAATCAGTCCTAAACGACTGCCGCCGTTGATAAAACTCACCACGGACTGTGGTTTTTGAGCAACATATCTAAATGCTCAACTCACGATTTCGGGCAGCGATCTTCCAGCGGCCCACGACTCGTTGTTCCGCGATGACGTCGGCGAATTCGAAGGCGGCCGAAGTTGGACAGGCATGCGACGGGATGGCAATCAAATGGTCGCCCAGACGATATTCGGCACTTGCCGCCGTGCGGATAACCAAGTGCTCTTCCGAATGCTGGACCTCGACTGCATCCGGCAGGCCTGGAAAAGCCAAACGTTTTCCGGCCGGAGGATCCGCAGCACACGCTTTATGACCGACATCCAGCGTGAGAAAGCCCTGCCGATTGTTGCTGATTACTCGGGTCAGAATTGCTAACGCCGGTCGAAAGTTCATTTCTGGAAAGAGCTCAATCATTTGCGCATCGTGAAAGGTAATCGTTCCAGGGCTAAGCTCAAGTCCTGGCTCGCCGACTTGGGCCAAAATCGGAAACGATCCTGTGCCGCCAGCGACAATCCGATGAACCGCCAGTCCACTAAGCATTAACTGGTCACGAAAGCGAATGAGTCGCTCCCAATCCGCGAGTACGGCACTCTTTCGTTCCACCGGATCTGGCTGACGATGATGTCCGTCGTACCAATGCAGACCTCCAACGTTCAGGTTCTCGCTGGCCAGGATCATTTCGTACAACTCAATCGCGTCGGGGCCTGGCAATATGCCTGTTCGCTTCATGCCCGGGTCCACATCGATAAACAAGTCGATGGTGCGGCCGCCGCCCAATCCCTCAATTGCTTTGGCAAGTTCTTGGACGGCCTCAGGTGAATCGACCAGGCCAGCGAACCTGATCCCTCGGCATTTGTCTACAAGGCGAACAAAGCGACTGATATTAGGTCCAACCATTTGGTAAGCGAGCAGGATATCTTGTACACCGAGATTCGCCAGCATTTCCGCCTCTGCCAGCGTGGCACATTTCTGACGAGTGATTCCGGCATCTCGCTGCAATTGAATGACCTCCCGAATCTTGTGCGTCTTGCAATGGGGGCGCAGCCGCTGCGCACCTCCCGCAATCCGAATCATTTCTCCGAGATTGTGGTCAAGCAGGTCACGAAAGATCACCAAACCCGGGGAATGGATCCGGTCGACATCTTCGATTTCATAACATTCGACTTTCAGTTTCATCCGTCACATCAAGGTACTGGTTTTGTTAAGAACGGTATTGCCGCCAGCCTGGCCTATCGGTCGATTCACCTGACACCTTATCCGCTGGACGAAAACGTTAACGCTTCACCCCGTTTCATCCCGGTAGTTCGTGGGGTCTTGTTTAGTGCCTGACCCCTTTGTGGGTCCGCAGAATGGACTAAAATTTGGATTCAAATGTAAAACCTGGCCAACTTTCGGCCCACTTATGCCAATGAACAATTCACCTCGCAAAATCCTGGTTACGGCCGCGTTACCCTATGCTAACGGACCGATCCATTTGGGGCATCTGGTCGAGTACATTCAGACTGATATTTGGGTGCGATTTCAAAAACTCCGCGGGCACCGCTGTGTGTTCATGTGGGCCGATGATACCCATGGCACGGCAATCATGATTCGAGCCCGCAAGGAAGGGCGGTCAGAAGAGGCCGTGATTGCGGAAGCTGCCGAGGAACATCAGCGCGATTTCGCCGGCTTCAAGATTGGGTATGACAATTACGGCAGTACCCACAGTGAAACCAACCGTCAGCTTTGTAGTGAAATCTGGCAGGCGATCCGCGATCAGGGCCTGGTCAAAGAAAAAGACGTTGAGCAACTGTTTGATGCAGAGCAAGGCACGTTTCTCGCAGATCGCTTTGTTCGCGGCACCTGTCCCAATCCCGCTTGCGGCGCTACCGATCAGCCCGGTGACAATTGCAGCAAATGCGGCACAACGTATAGTCCGGCGGACCTGATCGACCCTGTGAGTATGCTGTCCGGTACGCGACCCGAAATCAGGACTGCCAAGCACTTGTTTATTGAATTGGAGCAGTTGCACGATTTTCTTTTTGAGTGGACGCAGCGCGGGGATCATCTTCAACCGGAGGTCGCGAACTACCTGAAAGGTCATTTTCTCGGTGATCCTGAGAGCAAGGAAGGCAGCAAAGTCCTTCGCGATTGGGACATTTCCCGACCCGCTCCCTATTTCGGATTTGAAATCCCCGATAGCCCGGGTAATTACTGGTACGTATGGTTCGATGCACCAATTGGTTATATTGCTTCAACTATGGATTGGTGCAATGCGAATGGTGAGGATTTGGCAGGTTGGTGGAAAAGCGAAGCCACGGAGATTCACCACTTCATCGGCAAGGACATTACCTATTTCCATACGCTGTTTTGGCCCGGTATGCTTCGGTCGGCGGGGTACTCCTTGCCGACAAAAGTTCATATCCACGGATTCTTGACCGTCAATGGCGAGAAGATGGCCAAAAGCAAGGGAACTGCTTTCCAGGCCGAAACTTACCTGAAACATCTTGATGCAGAAGCTCTCCGGTACTTTTATGCGTCCAAGCTGGGGCCGCGATTGGATGATATTGATCTCAGCCTGGACGAGTTTATCAATAAGGTGAATGCTGACCTGATCGGCAAGGTCGTGAACCTGGCGTCACGCAGCGCAAAATTCGTGGCCCAGGTCGGGTTGTCGGCAACTTATCCCGATGATGGTGGCCTGTTTGATCGCGCCGCTGTTGCTGGCGATGAGATTGCGGCAGCCTATGAAAATTGTGATTTTAACAAAGCCATGCGGTTGACCCTGGAATTGGCGGATCAGGCCAATCCGTATGTTGAAAACGCGGCGCCGTGGAATTTGAAAAAGGACGCGGACAAGGCGGGCGAGTTGCAGGATGTTTGCACGGTAGCGCTGAACCTGTTTCGTCAGCTGGTCATTTATTTGGCGCCCGTACTGCCGGGGTTGGCTGAGAAAACAGGCGAACTCCTAAACAGTCCGATTGAAGACTGGGAGCAATCCAAGACGCCGTTGACGGGATCTCCCGTCTCGAAGTTCAAACACATGATGAAACGCATTGAAGAAAAGGACGTGCAAGCGATGGTGGAAGAAAGCAAAGCAGAAGCTGAGACAGAAGCAACAACCGGTTTGGCCAGCCAATTTCAGGACAGCGGCCAGCCGTTACTGGATGAGCCAATTGCCGAAGAATGCACGATAGATGATTTTGTCAAAGTCGATTTGCGGGTCGCACGTGTGCTAACGGCCGAACATGTGGAAGGTGCCCGGAAACTGCTGAAGTTGACCCTGGGGCTCGGCGGCGATGAATCTCGTCAGGTCTTTGCCGGTATCAAGGCAGCCTATGAACCGGATCAATTGGTCGGTCGATTGGTAGTGATGGTGGCGAATCTGAAGCCGCGGCAAATGAAGTTCGGGTTGAGCGAAGGCATGGTCTGCGCCTCCGGCACTGGTGGAGAGGAAGTCTTTCTGCTCGCTCCCGATGAGGGTGCTCTTCCTGGACAGCGCGTCCATTAGATCAAGTTGACCAGCGATCGGCGTGCGGCAACTTCCAGCCCCTGCGATCGACGTCTGCTTGGTCAATGGCGGTGCAGCAGAATCCGTTCGCTGAGGGGACCGCGATGACGGAATTGATTTGCATTCATGCATCGCCACAAAATACGGCTTCGTTCTATCGCGCTGCCTTTGACTCATAATATTGATTAGTGATTATGCTCGCTCGAATCGCCGACAAGTTGATCCTGCAGCCTTCCCGAGATCCAATTGATCCGGAAGGGCGAAGGCGCGAGTGGATTGAAGCCGACAACCGCAAAATTGAGGCGTGGAAGATTCGCTCGCGCGAAGGTGACGATGCGAAAGTCGACCTGTTGGCGATCAAGTTTCCGGGTACGGGCGGGCGAGCCGAACGGGGAGGCCCACATCCCTTTGAGACCTGGCCCGATTTGTTAACGGAAGTTTGGACCATCAATCATGCCGGTTATGGTGGCAGTGATGGAGTGGCATCGATGCAAAACCTGTCCGCTACCTGCAACTCGGTTTGGGACTTCGTCGCTGCGAAAAACCCCGGTGTTCCGATTGTGCTGGTGGGCAACAGCCTGGGCTGTGTCTCCGCACTCTACCTTGCAGCACGTCGGGACGCGGCCGGTTTGTTTTTGCGGAATCCGGTGCCAATCCATCAGATGATTAGGAATCGCCCGCGCTATAACTGGTGGAATTTTGGGTTGGCCAAGTTGATCGCCAACCAGGTGCCTGCGGAGTTGGATGCGATTGCAAACGCCCAATCCTCGAAATGCCCAGCTTTTTTTGTTCGGTCCGAACACGATCGGGTTGTTCCGCCAGAATATCAACTGCAGATCATGAAGAACTATCTCGGAGATACCGCCGAATTCGTATTAGAGTCCGCCGATCATCATCATTCGGTACCTGAATCTCAAATCGACTCCTATCTCGAAGTGGTCAAATCGTTACAAGGGCGATGGTTGGGTTGAGACTGCAGATCACGGTCGTCGAAACGAGACGGTTTCATGGCTGGTGCAGCACAAAGCGATCCACTGCGTATGCTACTGCCGGACCTCGCATTCTCTCGATCCATTTACATTCGAATCTGTTTCGACGTAACTGGCTGATCGCGGCCAAAGATCCGGCAGCTGTCGTTGCTTTTTGCGGACGATCCTGCCGTGATAAATTCGGGTTAGCTGCCCTCACCAATCGTGCGTAACAGAAATTCCTCGTATTTGCGCATTCGACCCAGTCGTTTGACGTCGCCACCGAGGCCATGTCCGCCGGTCGGGTCAAGGAATAACTCGACCTGCGTTTCTTTGCCTGCCTTTAGCAGTGCACGGTAAACGGCAATGGTATCCTGGAACAACACATTGGTGTCTTCCATGCCATGGACGAGCAATAGTTTGCCCTTGAGGTTTTTTGCCAGTGGAATCAACGAGTATTTTTTCTGATCTGGCTGTCCGGTCCGCGACGGTCCGATCGTCCCGGTGGTGTACCAGGAGTTGTAGTTTTCCCATTCCGTTGGGCCTGCCCCGGCCATGCCAACCTGGAATACGTCGGGTTCTGTATACAGACACATTTGCGTTTGAAAGCCGCCAAAGCTCCAGCCGTAAATTGCTACGCGCTGATCATCAATATTGTAATTTTCCTTCATGTATTCGACACCATCGACCAGGTCCTCGACTTGTGGTTTGCCGACTTGTTCGAAATTGGATTTCTCGAACAGCCCGCCGTATCCCGATTGTCCGCGGGGGTCAACCACGATGGTGACATAGCCATGTTTCCTGGCCATGTACATTTGGAAGAAGTATCCATCGGAGCTATAGCTGCCATCGTTGACGCTATGCCGGTTGCCCAAGGGGCCGCCGTAAACGTAGATCAACAGGGGATGTTTTTTGCTTTTTTTCCAGCCATCCGGTTTAAACATCAATCCGGAAATTGTATGTCCGTGGCGATTTTGATACTCGAAAAACTCCGGCTGAGTTTTTGTCAGATCCTTCGCCTTTTCAGGATGCGAATCGGTTAGCGTCTTGACTTGTTTCTTTTCGTTTTGCCTTACCAATTCCGTCAGCTGGCCATACCGAACGAAATTGCCGATCAAACTTTTGCCATTGTTGCTGACGGCGACACTGGAAAAAGTGCCGTCGTCTTTGTTCAAGCGGTCCAACTTGCCTGACTCCAGGTCAAGCTGATAGACCATCTGCCGCGCCGGCGATTCTTTTGTGGAAGTGACAAACAGCAATTTGTGATCGTCCGAAAAACGAATCGGGTAAACTTCAAAGTTACCCGATGTAAGTTGCCTCACGCTTTCGTACAGCGGGTCGAGGAGATGGACGTGGCGAAAACCGCTTTGTTCACTCAGGAAGACAATGTGCTTGCTATCCCCGGCGAAATCGGGCTCAACCATACGAGGAGTGTTGGGACCGCCGTAGTGTTTGAATCGGTAAACAACTTTAGCTTCCTGCTTGATGGTTTCCGGGCCGGACGAACGTGGTGAAGATCGCCTGCCACGTCCGGATGATTGCTCCTCTTCGTCATCTTTTTTGGCCACCGGTTTCTTCTCTTTTTCGACCTTTTCGATTGCTTTTTCAATTTCTTCCTCGTTTGGGAACGGGGCCAACAAGATCTGCACTTCGGAGTTCTTCTGATCGAAGAAACAAAAGGTGACCTGCTGACTGTCGAGAGACCATTTCGGCGTGCTGATGACGTCGCGCGGTTCATCGATTTGCGTTTCAAAGACTTGAATCAACCTCGATTCCTCAGTGTCTGCCGACTCGATATCGTACAAGTAGACTACGACTTTTTGCGGTTTGACCTCGTCATCCGAAACGGTTCGGGAGACAGAGTCCGACTTCGCAAAACGGTCGCGGTAACGGATGATGTCGACTTTTCGCGATCCAGCAAAACGTTCGCCAGTTCTTCCGACCACCACCAATCGTTTTCCGTCTGGGCTGATCGTGTAACGACTGAGTGATTGGCCGCCACCCAGACGGGGGTTGATTTGTTCGATGACGTGACTTCCAAATTCGACACGCATGACCGCGTCGTCGACGGCATAGGTGTAACCGGATCCGTCTGGCAAAAAGTCAACCTGCGACTCCCTGGCCGATGTTTTGGTCAGTCTTTTCAGTTCCGGTTCCGAGACGTCTTCAATCAGGAAAATGTCGCTCTCGGAAGTGAACAACAGGGAGTTTTTTTCCGGGTGCCATTTGAATGACGAGATACCCGAATAACGCGGGGCATCCTCGTCGTCGGCATCTTTATCCGAAACAGTTTCGATGATCTTCCGTTCTTCTTCGATTTCCTTCTTGGTTTTTTTCTTTTTCTTGTCCGGGCCGGCTTTGTCTTTTTTTGCACCGGTATTTGCAGAATCATCGTCGTCTTCTTTGCGAGATTTGTCGTCGCCGTCTTTTTTGGAGCTGTCCCTTTTCTTTTCGGCTGCTTCTTTTTCGGCCTTCTTGTGTTTTGCGATTCGGTCCTCTTTAACTTTTCTCGCAGATCGTTGGTACTGGGTCATCGTGCCGAGATTGGTCAACTGGGTGAGCTTGCTGGTTTTGAAATCGTACAGCCAGAGGTCGTTTCCATGGCGGCGCTTTTCGTAAGGGCGATAGAGATAGGCAGCGAATCGACCGTCATCGGAAAACTCGGGATTGCGGGCAGATGGCCCAAACATGCTTTTCTCAGGAAACAGATCTTCCAGTTTCAGCTCATCGACGCCTGATTTATCGCCGTTCCTTTTCTGATCCTTTGAGTTTCTCTTCAAATTTTGGCCAGACGCATTGGGAAGGCACAGCCAGAAGAGAATCAACACAAAACAAGCGCAGCGATACATGCTTTCTTCCTTAGATTTTGTTTGCCGATCAAATCGCCACCCAGAATGGGTGAATGCGATGGTTCCATATTAGAAGGCGCGACATCGCGTATCAATGAAAAGAACACGTTTCCAGTTTCATTTCCATGCGGAAGCGTGATTCGCGGGGTTTGCCGGTCGTGATAAATCTAACAATTCGTCGATCAGGCCATTGGAGAAAAGGCAGAAGCTCAACTCCCTTGATCCCAGGACATTGTGGATCCGCAACTCTTCCGTCCATTGCTGAATCTGAGCCTCAAGTTTGTTACGCCGTGTCGCAACAAAGCCACGCAGCAGCCGATTGCATTCTGCAAATTCTACGTGTCTTTGTTTCATTCT
Source organism: Pirellulaceae bacterium (assembly GCA_942492215.1). Taxonomy (GTDB): domain Bacteria; phylum Planctomycetota; class Planctomycetia; order Pirellulales; family Pirellulaceae; genus Mariniblastus. The sequence continues at coordinate 123,282 of CALODY010000018.1, read as the reverse complement.
CTCAGAGGCGGGAGGTTGACGAATCAAAGCGAGTTTTCTTTCGATCAGCGGTAGCGCATTTGCGTGCGACGCCGAATCGATAAACCGCTCCGGATGGAAATCAAACTCTCGCAGCATCCGTTTGGCATCCGTTATGTCACGGGCCGATAAGCGGTGAGCGTTTTTTGGCAGCCGCATTGTTGCGGAGACCGCACAAAACTCCGGTAATCGACAATCAAAAAAACGTGACGCAATGAGATCAGTCAGTTGGTCATACTTGGCGCCTCCAATTCCGTGCACAAATAGATCACTGACCAGCAATCGGCAAAACATGGTGGTTAAGAGAGCTCGCGGGCGAATTTTGATTCCTTGGGCGCGCAGGTCATTGACTTGCTCCTGTGCGGTGCGGTTGCTGATTTCGACTTCCCAACCGTTCAAATCAGACAGGTAGCAAGTTGAGTGCTCAGTGAGTTTGACAAACAGTCGTTTGCGAAATGGATTGTCCACGTGCCATAACCAAAAAGGCGACTCGGTCCATTGTTCAATCTTTGCCAGATCTGGTACAGGATGAGAACGGCTGCGAACTCTGAAAACGCTGCGATACTCTCCAACGGATTCGTTGTAGATTTTGCGAAATGAGTCTAGATTCGTGATGATGTGGAGCGAGAATTCAATGAATGGATCGCTGTCAGCGATCAAACCAAGCGGGATTTCGAGGGTCTGAAGCCCGATTTCGGATTCCAAACGATGCCGTCCCGCCGCGATCGCATGACCAAGACGGGCAGTGGGTCGGGAGCCGAGCTCCCGCGTCGCAGTCAAGACATGGGGCCAAAGTCGTCTGGCAATGGGGTTGTCGACAAAAGGCTTAATGGCATCGGTCACGCGGCTCTCGAATGAGCGAAACATGTCCAGGTTTTCGATGGGACGCTCTTCAAACGGGACTTGATAACCCGCAGCGTCAAAATGGACGAGTTGGGTCGAAACACGACCGTTGGCGATGTGCGGCACGGCGACGTCAGATCGCTGACAGACGTCGTTGTCGACAATCAGGTTAAGACACGTGCCATTAAAGCGGCGACCCAAATTGGACAGCACAAAATTCTTGTACCAAACGCCGGGATGATAGAGCGTCGGCTGATGCCCGGCCATCACAATCGTTTCCGACGACGTTGGCGTGGGGAAGTCTCCGTATTGCTGCGAATAGCGGGTGGCCAACTTCAATAATTCCTGTCGCGTCTTCCTTCTGAGCGAACCTAGCGGGGATTCACCAATGACGCTGGTTTCGGAAACTTGCTGCACATTCAGATTTCGCTGCCACAATGAGTCGATCTCGTTGAACGGCGGAAAATGTAGTGTGCTTCCGTGGTCCATCGGTGTCGACAGCGGGAGTTTCTCCAGGCTAACGACATTGGATGGTTGTTCAGAGGAGATACCGACGGACAGCGGGTTGCGATCATCCAACACGTTCACCTCGAAGTCTTTTGCAATCCGCGGGCAGTGCGGCGAAAGCGCGATTGAGCACCTCGTGGTAGTAACTTAGGCGTGTGTTCGGTTCGTCGAGTTTTCCACCGAACGATCGAGATTCGTCCAGGTAGATCAGAGGCACGGCCACTTCGACGACGGAAAGCTCGGCACAGGCAGCTTGAACCCAGAGTTCCAAAGGCATTGCGTATCCGGTTTCTTGTAGTTCAAGCTTTCTCAACGATTGAACGCGATAGGCTTTGAAACCGCAGAAAGCGTCTGTCAACACAAACTGCAATCGCTCATTGAGAGCTTGCGTGACCTGATGGTTGATTTTCTTGCGGAGGGCCGGGGGGGGAGTATCCTGATCGAAAGATTTCAGGTAGCGACTTCCCGAAACGATGTCGGCCCCAGTATTCTTACTGGCAGTGACGAACTGTTTGATTCGCTGTGGCTCATGTTGCCCGTCACAATCAATCGTCACCAGGATCTCGTAATCATGCTCAATGGCATACTCGAATGCAGAGACCAGTGCCGCGCCATAACCTCGATTGAAATCGTGCGAAACCAGAATGATGTCGTCCCGCTGCGCCAGTAATTCGGACGTTCCGTCGGAGGAGCCGTCATCAACGACCATGATTTCGTCACAATGACGAGCGACTTCGTCGAGTACGGAGCACACCGTATTGACTTCGTTGAAAACCGGTAGTGCCGTTAGGTATTTACAATTCATGTTCAATTCGTGGATTGTTGATCAGGCTGCGTGCTGCCAAGATCGCAAAGGCTGGCTTCTAGATCCGCGGCGATTTTCGCGGTGTCGGGGGTGCACTCGTGCGTACACAAGACGGCACATTCTGGCAATTTGTGCTCCGAATTCCCAATAAGCCCCATTTTAGGTTGAGTGGGCAAGTGGTCAACGTAAAGAAAATGCTTGTTCCATCCGACTGGCTCCGTCGCCGCATTTGCGTGGAATCTCGCACAGATGACAGGCAATCATGCCAATATCAAGGGATCGGACTCTTCCCGACTGGACCAAACCTGGCAATCTATAAAACTTGCCGCCAATCGTGTCGCCAAATCGTCGACGGCAAATCGTTCACTTGCAAAGTGGCCGAGCAGAATCAGCGAAACATCGTTGGCCTTGGCTTCCAGGCAAGTGTGAAACGTTGCTTCGCCCGTAACAAAGGTGTCACAGCCTCCCGCAATCGCTTTGTCCAAAAAAGCTCCTCCGCTACCGCAAGCGACGGCAACTTTTGAAACTGGATTCAGAAGATCGCCCACGATTTGCAAACGGTTGATCTGAAATTCTTCTTTGATTCCCAAAACCATTTCGTTCAACGACTTGCTCGCAGAGAGACCGATGCGGCCAGAACCAAGCGATTCGGGATCGTCGGGGATCGGATTCAATATTTCGATCTCTGCCAGATTCAGCCGTTCCGCGAGGGATTGGTTGATACCCTGCCCGGCGGAGTCAAACCCGGTGTGGGGACTATAGATCGAAATACCGGCCCGGATCAAATCCCACAACAGACGTGAGGGTGTGTGATTCGTGGTCAATGTCTTGATCGGCCGAAAGGGCAGGGGATGATGAGAGACGATAAGATCGGCTTTTTGCGAGATCGCTTCTTCCGAAGTTTCCGGAGTGACGGTGAGACAGGTCATGATTCGTTCCGCGCTCCGCTGGGGATCACCCACCAGCAATCCCACATTGTCCCAGTCTTCCGCAAGCCTCGTGGGTGCAAACGAATCAAGAAACATGCAAATGTCGTTGATTAATGTCATTTCTGAACTTTAGATTGAGGGAAAGCCGGGGCTGGTCCCAAACTTCACTTTTTGGTGGCTACGATGCCGCGTTGCCTTCTCGTTGGTTGCCCCGTATCCCGTTACTGCGAAAACTGGTGGTTGGGTCGAATGCTGCAAACGGTAGAATAACAGTCCGGCTTGAGAAATAAAATCAATCTGATTCATTTTGCTTTCATGTTGCAACTAAAAAAAGCGATCCGGCTGTCGTGCCTGCGTCAGCCTTTCAAGAAGGCCTTGGGCACAGCTGCTCAGATCGGTGCGGAGGCCGTTGAGATCAACGGCTGGACGGAGGTCCGGGCAACAGAAATGTCGCGGACGGCGATTCGCCATCTGAGGAAGATGTTGTCTGATCTCAATCTTGGAGTCTCAGCGATTCATTTTCCGACGCGGTATGGTTATGGAGTCGCTGAAGGCCTGGAACGTCGAATCGATGGTACCAAATCTGCTATGAAATTGGCTTACGATTTGGGTGCTAAACTGGTCATCAACCATATTGGTCGCGTGCCCGAAGATCACCAGGGACCAGCTTGGACAACGATGCTGCAAGCGCTCACGGATCTTGGGAATCATAGCCAAAAAGCCGGAGCTTGGCTGGCCGCCCGAACTGGAACCGAGAGTGGTGAGACCCTGCTGGGTTTGATTGATTCGTTGCCGCCCCATTCTGTCGTGGTCGCTTTCGATCCCGGTGACTTCATCATCAACGGATTTTCGCCGAACAAGGCGATAGATTTGCTGGGCAAGCACGTGATGGATTTTCGTGCCCGCGATGCCGTTACCGATCTGTCATTGGGGAGGGGACTGGAGGTCCAGCTTGGTCGGGGAAGCGTCGACTGGCCGCGCTTGTTGGGAACTTTGGAGGAGAATCACTACCAGGGTTTTTTGACGGTTGAGCGAACCAGCGAAGAGAACTCTCTGGAACAGTGTGCCCAAGCGATGGAGTACCTGACGCATCTGTTCTCGTGAAGCCTGCCAAGAATTGTGCCAAGCTCGGTTTTTGAATCGCCTGCGATTTGTATCGCAGAAACACCTTTCCAGTTGTTTAATGCTTTGCACTGTCTCGCCAGTGGGACAATTGCTCCACAAAATTGCCCTGGGCAATGCACAAAGTAGACAGGTCGCACTAAGCCAAGATGGTCTTTGAGGGAGTGCCGGGAATTTCCTGCACGAAGCGTGGAACCGCGTATCCCGGTAGCGCGGTTCGCATTTGATTAACAAGGTCGATCCCCTTTTCCTGAGAGACCTCAAAATGTGACGTGCCCGCAACCCGATCGTTTTTGTGAAGGTAGTAGGGCACGACTTGGCATTCGATCAAACGTTGGCTCAACGCGATTAGGGTATCCACGCGATCGTTGACACCTTGCAGCAACACAGATTGGTTAAGCAGCAAGATTTCGGCCGCGCGCAGTCGCGCTAATGCGGTTTGCACCGGCGCGTCAATCTCACGTGCGTGATTGCTGTGGATAACCAGCACAATATTCAACCGAGTGGAGGAGAGAACGTCCAGCAATTTATCCGTGACGCGCTGCGGAATGACGATCGGTAGTCGAGTGTGAATCCGCAATCGTTTCACGTGTGCAATGGCGTCCAAACGAGCGACGAGATCGCCCAGGTTTTTGTCGACGAGTGTCAAAGGGTCACCGCCGCTCAGAATCACTTCATCCAACGAATCGTCGCTCGCAATCTGGGCCAGTGAAGTCCGCCACTGCCCCTCGGATTTGGGTGTTTCTTCGTACGGAAAATGGCGACGGAAGCAGTACCGGCAATTGATGGCGCAAGTTCCGGTCGTGATCAACAGCACGCGGCCCTGATACTTCTTGAGAATGCCAGGCCCCAGCGATGCGTTACTTTCCTGCAATGGATCGCGAAAAAACCCTTCGTTGAAACGATCTTCATCGGTGGTCGGCAGGACTTGAATGAGCAATGGATCGCGGAGGTCTCCGGGAGTGATCCGAGCAAGATACGGTAGCGGCACGAAAACCGGGAAGTTCTGCACCGCTTCAACATTCGACCACCCGGTATTTTTATCTGAAATCGGCAAATCCAGACGCCGGGCGAGCTCTGGAACGGTGCGGATTGCCCACTTCATTTGTAGTTGCCAGGAGCCTGGATCGGCGCCGACAAAATCCGGTTGAGAGGCTAAAATTGTCATCTTTCCAGAATAACCGTTTGCTTGATCTCTGCCAGTCCGTGGGCAGCGGATCGCATACCCGGCAACATCAAGAAACGACCCAGATTTTCAGGATTTCAATCGTGGCGTACAAAACAAGTGATTTTCGTAAAGGGCTGAAAGTTCAAATCAACGGTGAGCCCTACATCATGTCGAGTATGGAATTTAAGAAACCGGGGAAGGGAAACGCGCTTTACATCTGCAAACTCAAGAACCTGCTTCGCGGGACCACCATTGACCGAACTTACAAAGGCGGCGATACGCTCGAGGAAGCGGATATCCAGGAAACCAGCGTCCAGTACCTGTACAAACAGGGTGAAACGTTTGTCTTTATGGATCAGGAAACCTACGAGCAATACGAACTGACGGCAGAACAGGTTGGGGACGACTGGAAATACCTCAAAGACAATATGGACTGCCAGATGACTTTCTTTTCAGGCAAACCGATTATCATGACTCCCCCCAATCACGTTGAGTTAAAGGTCGAGTATTGTGAGCCGGGGGCAAAAGGCGATACTTCCACCAATGTGCGTAAGCCGGTTCGTGTGGAAACCGGCGGCGAGTTTCAAACTCCCATCTTTGTCAACGAAGGGGATGTCATCCGCATCGACACCCGTACCGGAGACTATGTCGAACGGGTGAAAGCGTGATTCGATCCAATCCCGCTTTGGACTCGCACGGCGTCTGGTTGGTCGCTGCCTCAGGGGAGATGGGGAGTTGTCGATTGCTGGCCGCCCGGCTTTTTTTTCTGAGTGATCGGCAAAAAGTAATTGTCCAGAACTCCGATGTTTGACGACTCAAGTATTGCAGCGCTAGGTATTGAAACTGAGCGTCCGTAGGCATTTCGCTCTGCGGATTCGCGCAATTTCGCAGAGCGAATGCCACTTAAACCAATCCTACTCCTTCCAAAGTGAATCATGAAAGTTCAATTCTGGGGCGCTGCACAGACGGTTACTGGATCGATGCACTTGGTCCACCACAATGGCCGGAAGATCCTGCTGGACTGTGGCTTGTACCAGGGGCGCCGGAAGATCGCTTTTGAGAAAAACCGCAATCTTCCGTTTAACGGTAAAGATGTCGATGCGGTTGTTTTGTCGCACGCCCACATTGATCATTCAGGCAATCTACCATCCCTGGTCAAATCAGGATTTCGGGGACCGATTTACTCCACTTCGGCAACCCGGGATTTGGCCGCAATTATGCTGCTCGACAGCGCAAAAATCCAAAAATATGATGTCAAATATGTCAACAAAAAGAGGAAGAAGAACGGACAGACGTTATTTGAACCACTTTATGTGGTTGAGGATGCGGTCCAAACGTTAAGGCAGTTTCGGACCATCGAGTACGACAATCTGTTCGAACTGCTGCCGGGGGTCCAGTGTCGATTTCATGTTGCAGGCCACATGTTGGGCGCGGCCAGCGTCGAGTTGATCCTGGAATCGGATCGAGAACCCGGTCAATCAAAACGGCTGGTCTTCAGCGGTGACATCGGACGTCACCATATGCCGATCCTTCGCGATCCAGTAATCGTGCCAGGTGCCGACTATGTCATCATGGAATCGACTTATGGTAATCGAGCACACCCAAAACTTGTCGATGCCAAGAAGATTCTCAAAGAGGCCGCCGAGACAACCTATAACGCAGGTGGAAAGCTGATTATACCTGCTTTTTCGGTCGGGCGGACCCAGGAGATCGTCTATCGGCTAAACCAGCTTGCCGAATCCGGTGAGTTGCCGCCGATGAGTGTTTATATCGATAGCCCTTTGGCCGTGAACGCGACGGACATCTTCCGGGACCATGTCGAGTGTTTTGACGACGAGATGATTGAAGCCATTCTTTCAGAAGACGATGAAGATCCTTTGACGTTTCGCGGTGTCACTTACATTCGCAGTTCCGCCGCATCCAAAGCACTCAACGACCTTCAGGAGCCTTGCGTCATCATCAGCGCTTCTGGAATGTGCGAAGCCGGCCGCATTTTGCACCATCTGAAAAACAACATTGAAAAAGAAACGACGATGATTTTGTTCGCTGGGTACCAGGCCCCGAACACCCTCGGCCGCATCTTGTTAGATGGCTCAAAAGACGTGGTGAGCATCTATGGCCAACGTTATCAGGTAAAGGCAAAGGTTTGCAAACTGGAGGGCAGCAGCGGTCATGCCGACAAAGATGAGTTGTTGGTTTGGGCGACACAAACGCAAGAACAAGGGGATATGAAACAGGTCGCCCTCGTTCATTGCGAGATGGAGGGCGCTATTCCTTTTAAAGCCGCATTGGAACAGCAAGGGATTCCCTCGGTACTGATCCCAGCCCCCGGTGAATGCATGCAACTTGATTAGCAAACTGGGTTTGATTGCTGAGGTGCTGATTGGGTTTATGAGGTGCTTCCTTCAAGAGCCCCTCGTCCCCTCGTTCCCCCGTGTCCGGTCCGACCATCGGCCAACCGGGCCCCGAGTCAAAAATGCCTGCGGATTTGACTTTTTCACCTTTGGGCGAGCGCCCACCTTACGACTTGGCTTTTTCACTCCTTCGGTGGGCTGGCTTGGCGGATGATGGCGCCTTGATCTTCACTAAGGACCAGCACGGCGAGTTTCTGAATTCCATCCAGGGATCGATTGCTTTGCGAAACATAATCGAACCGGCCACGAAGATCCGTGTAACCGTCTTTAAGGAAACCGACCGAGCCATCCTCCATCCTCGAATAGACTTTGACATAAGCCTTGGCGATCGGTTTTCTGGTTGTCTCTTCGGTTACCTGCAAATTGCCGTAGTTTTCCACAATCTGAACATCCAGGGCATGGGCGAAGTAAGGTTGTGATTTGGCCTGATCCCCAGCTACCAACTCGACCAGAATGTTTTTGTTTTGAAACTGATCTGGCAGGTTGAATTCGTGAATGCCGTCCACGTTTCGACCGGCGTCCAACCTCAACGGGTGGCTGAGATTGGGGCGGATCATGGAAAACCCGTCCAACTCGTCTTGGGCAAAGGGACTGCGACTGAACAGAAGTTCAATATCCATCTCGTAGTAGTTAACCGTCACATTGGCGAGATTTTGAAATTTGACTTTGACGACACCGGCTTCGACTTCGAAATCAAAACTTTCAGCTTGCGCCGCCAATTCGTCTTGTGTTTGAGCCGGATCGTTTTCGTCCACCGCCTGAGCTGCAACGCCGCTGATCTCTTCGAACTGCGCGAGAATGTTTTTAAATCGGTTGCGCCAGTGGTCGACCGGATAATCGATCCACACGCCTGCCTTGGTGGCAGCAGATTCGGGTTGCCCACGATACATGTCGAGGTAAGCGTCACAGTACGCATACTGAACCTTGCTATTTAGCCGATCCAGTTCTGTGGCGTCAAAGTGCCTCAACGCCTGTTCGATTCTGTCCTGCAACAACATGTAATAGGTCACCACCAAGTGATGTTCGTCGTCCAATTTTCGTCGATGCGCTAAAATCGACAACAACTCCTGATACTGTTGGAAGAAATCCGGGTTGAGGATTTTCCTCTGCGGGCCAAGCCGGTGTGAACGGGCGTTCGTCAATGGCCAATATTCGCGATGCTGGTACCAGTTTCTGTCGATCGGATCGATGTTCAGCACCTCCGATTCAAAATAGGGACCACACTGGGTAGCGATCGCGTCCGCGTGCGTCAAAAACTCCTGCAGAGCATTGAGATCATCATGTTTTACCGAGTAGGACCACAATGTATGGTTGTAAACGTAGCGGTTTCTAAGCGTCTCAAGGGCCCGCTGGAAAAACTCTTGGTCCTTCATGCGAAAGGCGATTCTTTCCAGGTTGAGTCGCAAAACATTTTGCTGATTCAGAAAATCAATCACCTCGTCCGGATCGCCATTTTGTGAGACGTATTGCCATGAAGATTTGTCAACTTCAGCAGGTCGATCGGTGACAACAAAACCAACCGGGTCCGCAATCGCCAGCACTTTTTCCTCGGCAGACACGTGAGCCGGGTAGTGACTGAACTGTCCCGCGGTCGGAAAGTAAAAGAAATACTCAAACGTCTTGGTGCTAAACGCCTGCAAATCCAGTTGGATCGTCTCGGTGGATTGTGATCCGGTGCAGGCAACGGAGCCTTGCGGAATCTGGATTAAAAGGTCGACGGCACGCGGGGTCGAGGTCGGGTTGGTGATCACGACTTGGCCGCCGTACAGGGTATGCGCGTTGAATTCATCGGAAATGAATTTATCGAATCGGACTCCGTCTTGAAATCGATAACGGTCGTTGGCCTGAAAGAAATTTTCACTAACAAGAATCGTGGTGTTACCGCGCTCGACCAGGGCATCTTGCACCTGTTGATGAAACGCGATGGTCGAACTGACGGGCGCAAATGTCATCTTGCTGTCGACGTAATCCAAGTTTTGCTCAGGCGCCTTCATGGGAAGGTCCAGCACCGCCAGGGCAAACATAATCTCCGTGAAATTTTCGTGAGCCTCCGAAAAGTAGGGCGAGAGAAAACTGCCGCCTTCGTGATTGGCATAATCCCGCCAAAACCGGTTGGGGGTGACCAGTTCGGCAGTTTGTTGCTCTGGAAGGAGTTGGTAGTAGTGGTTCTCCATCCATTCTTGGGTTGGCTGAAGCCTCCGATACAGAGCTTCCGATTTTCGACGGAATTCGGTCAACTCGCGTGCGCTGAAATAACCGTACATGTTCTCATTTTGTGGCGCAGGCACCGCGAGAGCGGGCGCTTGGACTTCCGCGGGCGCGACCCCGCCCAACCGTATCATCATGCCGGTGGCGCGTGCTTGTTCCTGTAACTGCAAAGACAGACGATCCACAGACTTTTCTTTGTCGCTCAGACCAAGCGAAGTACTCTCACGTGATTCTTCAACTCCAAATTCATCCGTCGCCATTAGAGCGCCGTCCATATTGCGGTTGAGTTCTGTCGCCGTTCCTGCGCCTGGTTTGCCGCCAAGGCCGCCTCCGCCACCGCCACCGCCACGATTTGAATGGGTGGTGATTCCATCATCCCGCGATCGATCCGATGTTCCTCGTCCACGGCGCCCCCCCTGCCCGAGCTTAGGAAGATCTTTGAACCGTTCCAGCAACTCCTCGCGTTCTTCGGTCAGGTTGTCATCCAAGGAAAGCCCCCGGATGGTCGTGTCGTACAACACATCAAAACGGGCACGGGAAGTAGGCGTCAGCATGTACAATTCGGTAACGTTACGAATGATATCGGACGCACGATTTTCCAGTCGCTGCGAAAGTAGAATTCGCTCAACGGTGTTCAGTCGGGCATACTGCCAAGGCTTCGTGTACACGTCCAGATTTTCGTCCAGCAACCATCGATCAAGGAAAGTCTTTTCTCGCTTGTTTGCCAAGTGACCGACGACGACGTCCTTGAAAAATTCCGGGTCCTTATTCGCCAGGAAGAAATTCAACTCATGACAGGCGTATTGGGAATATAGCTCACGCTTTTCATCGTCATTCTTGTCCAGCCAGGTCAGAATGAATTCGAACTTGCCCAGCGACGTGTCCGGATTGAGGGTCGTGAGCAGGCGGTAGACGTCGTTGAGATCGTCATAATATTGAAACTTGGCGGAGACGATGTCGTCGATTAGCAATTGGTCTCCCGGTTTCAAAATTTCAATCCTCTTGCGTTGCAGGAAATGGCCTTGGGCGTCCAACACATTTGCCAGCCGCCCGTCACGAGGCTGAAAAGACTGCAGGGGCAGGTTCAGGTTGCGTTGACAGGTTGTATTGGCGTCCAAAGCGATGACACGTATATGTTGCGCGGAACCAATCTGGTCACGGTTCAAGATGACCTGGCCATTTTCATCCGGCACCAAGTTGGCAACGAGCCAGGCGTTATTTCCCAGGAAGTCGAGGTTCGCAAAGTCCGTGTTACCTGCCGTACCCCTTTGCGTGGATTGCTTCCGTTCAGATTTGCTGTCTGGTTCATTCCCAGCCATACCAAACTCGTCTCCCTTGGCGACGTCCTGGGCTCGATTGTCGGTGGTCTTGCTGGCCCACGGATTGAGCAGGAGCGAGGGGCGTTGAAGCATGTTGCCCGGGTACTTCGTGGCGTATTTTCGATCGAGGATGTATTGATACTCGTCTCCGATTTTGCGACCTTGCATGTACACGGATCGCCGAACGGAGGGTCGGTAACTCCAAGGTTCAATGTCCTTGATTTTGGAGAAACTCGAAAAAGCATTAAACGCGGGTTGGTAGCGAGTTCCCATGATGTGGACACGAGATCCCGGGCGAGCATTGGCGAGCTGGACAGTGATTTGCTCACCTTTTACTTCCAGTGAGGTGATCTGCAGAGGATTACTCGCTCGTTTTTCCAGTTGTCGATGTTTGCCAACCAGGGCATTGGCGGACTGCTTGCCTGCGGTCACCCGAAGAACGATTGACTTGTAAACGGACGCATTCGTATCAGCACGATCGTTGAGCCGGAGCAGGTAGTCGCCTGGTTGGAGCCCCTGAATGGTGATCAGGCCATCGCGTACCGAAACGTTATCAAAGAAACTGGCAACGATCGCTCCCCGATGTCTCGAGAACAGCGAAATCCTCGATTCGTCCGCCCGCGTCAGACCGGCAGGCGCGGCGATAGTGATGGGTTCGCCGGAAAGGCTGTTAATCGTTTCTGGGTAAGTCTGATCCTCGGTGGATAACTGCCAAGTCTTGGAACTGCCTCCGGCAAGCTTGGCAGTGATGGACTCGACGTTCTGAAGTTGGCCCAGTCCAATACGACCGTCCTGGTCGGATTGCAGGTCAACATCGACGGTATCCTTGAAACCCGCAACTTTTACCGCCAAACGCACCGCCTGTTTTCCTCTTGGCTCGCCAGTTTTGCCAAGTACTTCCAGGAAATACCCCGACTCCGTTGGTGCCAGGTGCAAATCCTGGATGATGTTTGACTGGTCAATCTGGTTGATCATGAAAGACTGGGTGGCGGTAACTGGCTCCAGCTTGCCCAGAGAGACATTTTCAATTTGAGCACTTAAGGTCAAATCCAGCTGCTTTAAACGAGGCGGGACAACAAACTCGCAAACCGTCTCTTTTGTATCGTACAATTCCAGATCTGAAACGATCTTGGTAGAAGAAATGTCATCTTGATTGAGCGAAGTGATGACCAGTTTGCTTTGTTTCAACAGGGAAATCGGCACAGCATTTCCCGCGGCAATTCTCAACGATGGACGCAACAGGATTTTGGCGCGATTACTTCGGTTCAGCGACTCTCGATCCATGACCATAGCCGCGGTAAATTGGTACTTTTCCGCAACATGGTCAAACGCCTGCAGGCAACTGAAATCACCCTGCGAAATAATAACGCTGGTCAGCCCGGGCTGAGTCGAGAACGGTAACAGGATTCTGCCTTCGTCGTTGGGTTGATATCGTTTTCCGGCGACCCACAAGCTGGCATCTCTGACGATCTGGCCTTCACGATCGAGAACCGTTAACAATTGGCCAACCGCCGTCGTCTGGCTAACAATTTGCAGGCGGCCTTTCCGAATCAATGCCCGGCTGCTCTTTCCGCTGGCAATGAAGTCGACAACATAAACTCCCCGCTTGTCGATCTCGGGGAACTTGAAAGTACGTTTGACCCTGAGCGCGGGTTCGTCGTTGTACGTAAATGTCTGCTCGAAGTTGGGAACCAGTCCATCGAGGTTGATATTTGTATCAACTTCGGAATTGTGTTTGCGGTAATAGTTCTCAGTGTTGATCTCAAACACCTTAACGATCATGGTCTTGACATTTTTGAGATATAGCTCCAACTCGACGTTTTCGACAGGCTGGAAGTACACCGGGTTTGTGGGCAGGAAATCCAAATCGACCCGTTCCATCAGCTGTTGGTACTGCTCGGGTGACAACATCGAAGCCCACTTTTCGCTGTCTCCCAGTCCATTGAGAATTTTGACCGTGGCGAATTGACGATCGAGATATTTGCTCTCCACGAAGGGCTGAAATTCCGTCGCGTCATTGGCTTGCAAGAGGAAGTGATGCAGGTAATCCCGAACCAGCGGCTCGTCATTTCGAATCGGGGCGAGGCTGATTCGGTTGGAGAAATTTTCGTTCAGGTTGACGATGTGGCTGCGATTGCGGGTATTTCGAACGAGTTCCTGGTTGATATATCCGACATTTTTCGGGAGCTTGAGATACGTGATGAAAAGCTCACGGTCAAAACGCGCCTGCATTCGATTCAGATCCAGCTTTCGAAACAGGATGCAGGCCTTTAAAGAATTGTGGACAGGACCGAGCTGTTGGGCATACTTCCAAAGTCGATCGAGATACTTTTGATGTTCAGCAATGTCGGCGCGCCAGTTGGTGTCGTCTGACGGATAGAGTTTGGCCAGATAGAGGTTGACGAAGTTGGTCTGGTTGGCAACTTTGGGGAGTTTCGAAGCCAAGTCGTCGAGCTGATTGAGAGTCAACGCGGTGTGGATTGGCATCCTTCCAAAACCGCCGCTATCTCGCTCTTTCAGGTCGCGAACAATGAGATCGACGAGGCCCGGAAAATCGGGATACCTCAGCCGTTGTAACAGGTGTCGCAGCTGCGTTTGGCTGAGGGTCTTGGAAGCAAGCAAAGGCAGGCCGGACTCGGTGAACCCGTCAGAGTTTTGGTACCGCTGCATCGCCTGCGCTGCCAGACGATCTGGATCCGTCAATCCAGCGTCAAATTCGGTTGGCAGGTCACGTTGGGTTTGGGGGATCTCTCGCTGGTGATTGAAATTCAGATTCAATTGTTGCGTTAAGAAATCCAATGTCTCGCGCGGGTCATCACCGTATTTAAGTAGCGCTTGGCGATTGCGAATCTGATTGACTTGTTGCGTGTATCCAAACCGTTTGATCCATGGCTTGAGCAGTTCATCTACTTTGGCTAGCTGTTGCATGTTTTGGTAATGGAGGCAATGGAAGAAGTAATAGCGTTCGGTGCCAGGCACCAGTCTTTTGAGAATCTCCGCGCGATTCTCTGAGAGCGAGAATTCTTCCAAAAAGCCAATTTCCTGGGCCATTGCAGGATCAGAACCGACGTCGAGATTACCGGCGAGCCCGAAGCAATAAATCCAGCATGCCAGCACGGCAAGCGAAGGGATGCGACGCATGAAGTTCTCCCGAAAGAATCAAAGAATGGTGCGAAGTTCTATTCTAGACGTAGTGAAACGGCTTGCGTTCCCCTGCGCCAATACAAATAGGTCAGCTTGCCGCCGTGATAATTCAAAATCTTCAAAATCGGCATAATTCGACGGCCCTCGAGATCGTGACCCGATAACTTTCAAGTCTATAATTGCATTGAGTCCGATTTCTACCTTCGAAATGGGGCCTTGGCCAAATCAACACGGCGAGACGAGTGGCGTTCGGTTTTCAAGCCTTCCGTTTTGGCACTTTGCAGGCACATTGAATTGCAGCCCAATGCGACCCATCCGGGGCAGCTGAATTTGGATCGAACGTCGTTCTGGCGTTCCATCCGTCGTTAAATTGGCTCAAGATGACATAGGTACATAGAAAGCAAGAATCAAAATGTTGTTACGGAATTTGGGTGCTGATTCCGCAAGGCAGCAAACCAACTGGAATGATCTGGCGGAGGGAGCTGCGACCATCACTGGTTTTGCAACTCTGTGCGGATTTGCGCTGGCAAAACCCATAGAAGAATGTTCCGCCGCGCAGCTTTCTGACGAAGCCAAAGCGATTTTGGTGGCAGCCGCCGAACGAGGGACAATCGACATTCGAGCCAATCGAGACTCGTTTGATTCGGCAGACCGTTTTCTGGCCGTGTGCGTTGAGTATGAGCTGGATCGGAGGCTGCTTTTTTTAGACAAAAATCAACCGCAGCAAACCATTCGATTTTTGGACGGATTTCGCGAACTCTGCGAAAATGGTCTTGTGATTCATCATCTGCAAAAAGACTTTTCTCTTTCGAGTCGCGGATTTGCATTGGCGAACCAGCTGAACAGATCGGATTTTGAGACGCTTCTCGATTTCGGCATTGAGCTTGAGCATTGAGATTAGGGTTGGGCAATTTTCTTCGGGCAGTTGATCGCAGAAATTTGGGGCAAAAGTTTTGGACCGTATTGATTTTATCTGGGGAATGATTTTCGCGACCGAGGTTCGTCTAATTTGGGTGATGTGCGCGTTTTTTCTGCCAGGTCCCACCGTTGCATCGGCTCAGGAGCCGATTGTGTTGCGCGACTTGAGTTTGGTGCGAGACGCAAGTATTGCTGACTTCGATGATCAAGGAGTTCAGTTGACCGACGGACGTCGCCTCGGCTGGGATCAGATTCTCAAAGCCCAAGTCGTGTCCTCTCGTCAAACGGAATTTGATCAATTTATCGAGCGTATCGGTCTGCCGCTTTTTCGACTTAAGGCTCGCATTCAAAACCGGGATTGGGCAGGCATCCGCGAGATTGCAGAGCCGATGTACAAAGCCCTGGGAATCACCGATCTCAAGGGTTTTGACCCTGACCATGCTACCTATCTGATTTGCGTCGCCACGATGAAAGGTCGTATAAATCGAGGCGATCGGTGCGGTGCGGTCCTGCCGTTTTTGCAGGCGGCGATCATCCAAAGGGCTGCCGCTGTGAACGGGAATACGGAATTCAAAGCCTTGTTGCCCGCCGAAGATGTCGAACGAATGCTCTCTTCTGAGATACTGCCCATTTGGTTTGATCCACTATTGGTGGAAGACCCATTCAAATCCCTTTCTGGATCTTTTGTGCCGACCGCTGCTACGGATCAAATCGGAGCGGTTGTCTATTTGCTATCCATGGCGATCACACTGAAACGGACGCAACTTTCACAGGATCTCTTGAGGTTGATGGAGAGTCAGGGGCCTGAGTGGGAAGGCTGGAAACGGGTGATGCAAGCTCAATTCAAAGTCTCGCAGGGGGATTTTCCCGCTGCCAACCGATTACTCAAGAACAAACAACGGGATTTAACTGGGCCCACCGAGGCGTTGGCTCTTTACTTGAATTCGTCGAGCTATTTTGTATCGCCGGGATCGGCGGTTGCAAATAAGACGGTTAACTCCATTTCGCGTTCCGAAGATGGTTGTGCAAACGCAATGTTGGATTTGTTGCAAATTCCAGCGGCTTACGGGGATCGTTTTCCCGCTTTGGCGGCGGCCGCGATTTATCAATCGGCGCAGATGGCAGAGTCACTTGGCTGGTCGCAAGAGAATCGGTTGCTGACTCAGGAGTTGCTACTGAAGTTTCCCAATTCGTTTCATGCACGGGATATGGAAAAACGGAACGGCATCGGTCAGAATTGAAACAGAGTCGCCCCCAACGATGTAACCAGCGATAAAATCGTTGGCTCGTCTGAAATTTAGGATGATAGATTGAACATACTATCGATGCATCGTTCATTGCTCCTGCCTTTTCTCGTCGCATTCGGCCTGGTCGTCGGCACGGATTCAGCGACGTTGGCGGTTCAAATTCCGCCGACAGAAACATTGACGATGCCAGACGCGACGGCGACTGCCCTGGAATCAAGTGAATCTACCGACCCCCCCTCTGTACTCAGAATGCTGTTTGGCGGAAACGCTTTGGGGCACGCAATCGTCGGGCTGATCATTTTTTTGTCGATTGTCAGCGTGTATTTCATTATCGAGCACCTACTGACGATCACTCACCGCCGGTTAATGCCGGATGAAGTCCTGGCGGAACTGGAGCGGTTGATCGTGCATGGCGAAATCAACCAGGCGATTGATGTTTGTCATCAAAAAGAGAACTATTCATTGTCTACGGAAGTGATTCTGGCCGGGTTGCAACGTTACAAGAGCAGCGAGTTTGGCTATGCGGAGTATCGTTCGGCTGTCGAAGAAGCCGGTGAGGACCAAACGGGAAAACTTTATCGTCGCACGGAAGTCCTTAATGTGATCGGGGCCATTGCGCCCATGCTGGGACTAACCGGCACCGTGCTGGGCATGATCGAAGCATTCACGACGATCGCCTCGCTAGACGGCATGGCGCGACCCCAGGAACTGGCGGGTGGGATTGGACAAGCCCTGATAACTACCTTGTTGGGCCTGTTGGTTGCGATTCCAACGATGGTTGCGTTTAGTTACTTCCGAAACAAGATTGATTCTCTGGTCGCAGAGGCCGGAAAAAGAATCGAGCAGGTCATGATGCCGCTGGGACGAAAAAAATGAAACTCAGCAAGCATCGACAAGCGGGAAATGTCGCGTTCAATATGACACCGATGATCGATATTGTTTTTCTCCTGATCATCTTTTTTATGACAGTTTCACAGATCACCCGCGTAACCGATCTGCCGCTCCCGCTTCCCCGTGTGGTCGAGGGTGACGTGAAATCCAAAACCGCAACCATTACGGTCAACCTGAACCAGAAAGGCGAAATCATTGTTGGTGGCAATCAATTGACCCTGGACAAAGCGATGATCGCGTTTCGCAGCCAGCTCAACAAAGTCGCAGGTGACCCGGACCGAATTCGAGTTCAGATCCGCTGTGATCGTAATTGTGAATGCCGGCACGTCAGCGAGCTGTTGGAAAGTTTGGCCGATTTGGGATTCAAGCAGGTTCGCGCTGCCGTTACGGACTCCTGAGACAGGCGGAAACGAGGAACCGATGAAACTGAGTGCACAGAGAAAAAAGGGCTCGCGGCTGGAATTATCGATGACCAGCATGATTGACGTTGTGTTTCTGCTGTTGATCTTTTTTATCGTGACCACGACATTCGTTCGCCCGGAACGTCAAATCCAATCCGCCATTCAGGTAACTGAAAGCCAAAATTCCCAAGCGGAATCCAACCTGGACCCGGCGATCGTCAGCATTTATCGATTGGGGACAGAAGTATTTTTTCAAATCGGAGCAGTCCAGTCGAATGACCTGGAACAAATCAAGCCGATTTTGAGAGACTTTGAGAACAAATCGGAAGGCGCCTTTGTTCGCGCTGCAGGTGATGTTCCGTTTGAAGCGGCCGCCAGAGTCGTTGGTGTCTGCAAGGCAAGTGGATTCCCAGTGGTTACCTACCTGCCCGTAGAATGAACCTGTTTCGAGATGTTTATGAAACTCCGAAAGCTCAAGAAAACGCGCGAAAGTATGAGAGATCGGAGCCGACCATTGGTGGCCTTGGCCGTTGCAACGGTGGTTTTCTTGTGGGGATTGCCCATCGAGGTTCAGGGGCAGGGCGGTGATCGACTGGAACTCTATCTGACGTCGCTGAGATTGGATCGCCTGTTGGTTCGGCATCTTGAGAATCAAGTTAACCGCGAACTTGATCCGGAACGACGGCTGCGAAAGGCGAAACGACTGGCCGATCTTTACGCTGATCAATTGCTGGATTCCCGGGTTACGGCCGAGTCAGCGGACCGTTGGATGCGAAAGGCAGAAGCTTTAGTAAAGGTTTATCCCTCGGTTGAGAACCCGCGATTAAAGATTGCCGAACTGCAGTCACGGTATCTCGTGGAGGAAAGTTCGTTTCGAAATTGGTGGAATACGCTTCCTCACGAACGGCCAGAGGAATTGTCATTCCGATGGCGCGAATTGCAGACGGACCTGGCACAATTCAACGCCATCCTGGAGCAACGGTACCAGGAATTCGTTGCGGCTGTCCAATTGAACAACGGAGAGATCGCTCTGAGCAGACAACTGGGCCAGGTCGAGAATCTACTGCTGCATTCAAGTTTTCTGCTGGGTTGGTCAACGTATTTTCGCGGGATTTTGGAAACCGAGGACCAGATGGATTTGTTGAGGGCTGCGGACGAACACTTTCGTGAGTTTCTGCAGATCGAATCGCGCAAATCCATGACCGAGTTTTCGGAGCAATGGTTCGATTTCAACTCGACGTGGCAACTGCGAGGATTGGTCGGACTGGCAATGTGCCAGCGAGGCTTGAAGCACCCGCAACAGAGTGAGTATTGTTTTGAGTTGATTCGAACTAACTACCAAGGTCGCGACAAGGATCTTTGTTATGTCTGGGACTTGAATAGTCGACATTACGTCGGAGATGATAAATCGACAGTCGATTTTGTGCAGCACTTCAAGACGGAGACGGACCTGTCTGGCCCCGGGAAAATCGGTTTTTGGGTAGCGGCATTGAAGGCCGGTGCGGTAATTGAATCTCGCTCCCCGGAGATGTCCCGAATATTGAGGCGCGAATCATTAGCTGGTTTGACACGAATGATGCAAAGCCAGTTAATCGAAGAGTTGCAGAAGAAATATGCATTCGAGTTCGAAGACGACTTCCTGGGAAATTGGGTACGCGGGTATTTGCTACTCGCTGCGGCGGCACCGTCGGATAAGTCGGATTTGGAAGAAGCCAAAGCGAGCTTGGAACGTGCCCTGCAACAAGTCGATACAAGCATCAACGAGGCGGATGTTGCTCGGTGCCGTTACCTATTGGCCAAGCTCCATTATCGAGCCGGGATGTTTGAAACCGCTGCGGGACTTTTTCAATCCGCTTCCCGGTCCATCGCAGACGAGGACCGGGCGATGGCGGCAGAATCGCAATGGCTTGCTGCCAGGTCGTTGGCAGAATTGGGTAAAACGGACGAGCGGAAGTTGGGCTTGGCCTACATGGCAATTGACAACCTGATTCGTCGGTTCCCCGAGAGCAGTCTTGCCCGTCGCGCCGAATTCGAAAAACTCAAGTTAAATATGGCCGGGCTGCCAGACGAAGAGGCGATTCGGCGACTGCAGAAAGTCACCCGGAAAGACCCGAACTATCCGCTAGCGCTTTATGAAATTGCCCGGACACGTTTTCGCTTGTGGCTAACTGCATTTCAAACGGGAAAAGCGGAGCGTGCTGCCAGGTTGACGGAGCTGTTGGAGGCAGAACGGGCGACGCGCAACAACGACGCCGTCAGCGACGAAAAAAAGCTCAAATCAATTCTGTTGGCGATCGATGCACTCCTAAGAGACGAGCCGATCAATGAGCCCAAACTTGCCTCAATGCTCCAATCGGCGGCAGCCATCGCGGATTCGATCGGTGACCGGCCGGCCAATGTTTTTGCAGAGTACCGTTATTACCGAATGAATTTTTATCAAAAAACCAATCAAACGGACGAAGCCAAGGCGGAGGCGAGGTGGATGGTGCAGAATGCTTCAAATACACCCTACCAGCGTGCGGCGTTGATTTATCTCGGGAGAGTATTGGATTCGGAATGCCAGCGTTCGGCGGACGTAAAACCAGAATTGCTCGAGGAAGCGTTGGACGTTTATCGACGACTGGTGGCGGAACTTGGGTCAACCGCCGATGAATTGAAGAATTCGAATAATGCGCGGGTGGCCACCAAGAAACTTGGTGAGTTGGAGAGTCTGGCGGGGAACATCGAAGAGGCCGATCGAATATTCAGTCTGCTGGTGGAGACGTTTCCGAATCATCAAGACAATATTCACGAATTGGCGAAGACCAAAATGCGGCTGGGTCAATACAGACTGGCATGGCCTCTGTGGCGGAAGTTAAACGCAGGGGTGCCGCCGGGGACAGACATTTGGTACGAGTCGAAGCATCAGCTGATAACCTGTATCCAGGATTCTGATTCCGAGTCTGCCCGTCAAGTTTTGCGTCAGACGATTCGTTTGAGCCCGGAGATGCCCTCAAAATGGCAATTGCTTTTTGATCAACTACAGGCAAAACTTGCAGAGTAGACGTTACACCGAAGCACGAATTGCTGGATCGCAACCAGGCCGTTGCACTTGAGGGCTAAACGTGGAACAAGGAAACCCAGCCAACCGTGATTCGAACCACGAATCCAAGCCGCCGACTCATGACGATGCGAGGCTAAGGTCTTTTTTACGTAAAGCTGTCGCCGTCATCGCGGCCGAACGTGGTCTGAATGCTCGCAGCCGGATCAAGCTGGAATCGCTTGCCAAGCACCAAAAGCTTCCGGATGATTTATTTGCCGAGGCGATCCGTCGACTTCAGGAAAACGACCAGAGTGTTGACGCACTTTCGCATTACGAAAAGGCATTCGTTCTTTTTCTGAGCAAGGAAATGCAAAAGCTGCCCGGGCAGGTGCTCTCGATCGCGGCGGAGCAAAGGGCGTTGGATTTGGCTGCCGGCAAATATCAAATCGCCCCGCCTCGAGCCGAACAGCTGATTCAACAGCAAGCGGAGTTAGATGGCATCGAACGAGTTTCACGCAGTGAAGCGGAAACCTACGGTTCCAACCTGATCTCCGAGGCAATCGGTGAACGAATGGAAGTCGGTCAGGAACTGCAAGAAGAACTATATCGCAAGGCCAAAAAGCTGGGGCTTGATCGCGAGCGAGTCGACCTCGAGATCCATCGTTTGCTTCAATGGAATCGGAAACGCCAAAAACCACGTCGCGGTTGGAGGTGGCTTTGGGCAGGTTTGCCGATTCTGGTTGCGGCATTGGCGGTCGTCGGTTTCTATGCTGGTTGGTGGGAATTGATGACCGCGAATCCCAATCCGATTCCAGTCAAACCTCCTGTCGAGGACGTTGTTCCGAAGCAGCCCGCGGAGCGTTCTCCTGAGTGGTTGTCCGAGTCGACGACCGAGTTGGTGGAACTCACAGCAAAAAGCGAATTGCCAGGATTGACGAAATTCGTTTTTTCAAATGAACCGGCTGAACGAGTCGTCGGCTATCAAAGTTTGGTCGAGGCAATTTGTAGCCGGCCGCTATCGAATCGACAACTTTTTGAGAATCTTGCCTGTCAGCTCTACTACGAAGAACCCGACTCTCAGTCTTCCAGAGCCATAATCGAACACGCCTGTGGTTATCTCCGGCCACAGACGCTCGGAATCATTACTTCAATGAAGATCTTCGAAGATCAGTATCGCGCCAATCATCTCATGGGTCTGATGCATGCTTGCATTCCCAATGCGACGGTTCCGCACAATACTCAAAATCGCAAAACCGAGTTGGCTGTTCAAATGCGCGAGCTAACCGGAATCAATCCTCAGGCGCTTCAATTCACCGAATATGTGCAGCAGTCTGAGAGTGAGATCGCAATCACTCAATGGAACAGTATGGTCCAGAACTGCTGGGAATCTCCCAGTCGTGCGGCTATTCTTGTAAAGCCTCTCGTCGGTTTGACCCGGTCGAGGATGCCGTCGGAAGCACTGATGATTTATCGGTCAAGGTTGCTGCAGGCCATCTTGCAGCTTGACAGCAATCAATGGTCGTCCATGCAAGGGGCGATACGAGATTCCATTTCCGCGGCGGGTGAAAATGAGTTGGTGGACTGGATCGAAATGATTTTGCAGATGTCCAATCCGGAGCTTGTCCAATTCGCTGGGACACTTCTATTGCGGAAAGCCAATGTCCAGGTGACATCGACGGGGCAAGCCGTTGTTGAACGAGCGCTGAGGTCCCTCTTAAAAGAGTATCGAAATCGGACACTGCAACCGTTGTTGGCAAGAAACCAACGTATTACTGGATTGACGGACGACCTGCTAACTGAATCAAGAGTGGAGTTGATGACGGTTTCTCCGAACCAGATTGCCAAAATCGCATTCGTCACCGATCTGAATCTGGCAATCTGTCAGCAGGTTCGTTCTGGCCAATTCCTTGAAGACAGTGATTTTGCCAAATTGGACGAATTGCTGGGCCGGTCCGACGTCCGCTTGCGCGAACTTATTTCGTTGCCGGGGAAAAGCCTCAGAACAATGACAAAGGCTACGGCAACCGCATCCGATCGGAATCGCAAAGACAATTCTTTCGAAATTCTCAAAGATCTAAGCTTCCAAAATTCGACAAGACGGATTAACGCGTTGGCCCAACTGGAGCGAGTTGCCGGTCGATTTCAGAATATATCCTACGACGAGGCGACGATCCTTGCCGAGTATTTCTTGGCGGATGTCAATGACGCAGAAATGGTCAACGTGCAGAATTTGATTCCTTCGTTTGCCGATTGGCCCAACTTGGGCCTTGCGATCGCAGATCAACTACCTCGCGAAAACAGTAGGCTTGATCGAGCGCTGACAATCGCTCGATTGTTGACGGGGAAAGAATTTGAGTTGGAAAAGGGAAATGCAGATTGGGCCAATTCTTTGCAGCAACAGTTGATTCAGGCGATTGCTGACCAAGTTGAAGGCCGATTGGATACCGACCCCTCCAACACAAAGAGCGATTGGATTCGTTTGGAATCTTTTCTTGCCGACCTGTATCGGAACCGGGCTACGCTGTTGTTTGAAGAATCGAGTCGCACGAACGATTACGAGGAACTCGCGAATTCGGACCGGGCCTCGGATATACTATTGGCTATCATCCAGGCGAAACTCACCGATAGGTCGTTAGCGACCGACGCGATAAGGCGATTGCAGGCCGGCGTAGGACTGATTGTTCGAGGATCATTCGGGGAAATGGAGCGAACGATTTTGGCAAATCAGTTGATGTTCGAGGTTCTGTGCTCAGAGATCGAACGGGATTCGAGAATTGCGGAGGGAACCGTTCGACAGATCCGGTCCCAGATGGAAACATCTTTTGATCAAAAAACCGTGTTAGCCGATCAGCTTTATGAAGTTAGCGTGGGGCTGCTTCGATTGGCTAAGTTGAAAAGAAAGCGGATGATCCGGAAAATGGTTGAGATCGACCCGGGCGTCGCCAACGAATCCAATTGAATCACGTCAAAAACGGTAACAGCAAACAGCCGAATGTTCTCTTTCCGCATCACAATTTTGATTTCCTGTCTGGTATTGGTTTACGTGACGGCCAAGACACCGCTTCGCGCCGACGTGATTTGGATTAAAGGACAAAGCGAGCCGGTCTACGGTTGGATCGTCGCAGCCGATGAACAGCAAGTGGTATTTCGATCGACGGATGTGGGGTTGGCCCAACCTCTCAAATTTGAACGAGATTTGATCGAATCGTTCGTCAAGAATATCGATGCTTCCAGATTGGAAAAGCTTGACCCGGCCGATTTGCCTGCATATCGAGACTATGCCGAAGAACTCTCAATACAAAAGGTTGATCCCGTCGCCCGGGCGCTCGCGATCCGTCTGTATTTGATTGCGGCTGCCCATGGACCTCAGGACCTACAACAGAGTTCTCTGCGCGGCATGGTTGCGCTCGCCAACAACGACAAACAGCTGAAGAAATGGTCGCTGCTCTTACGGCTTACACAATCGTCTCGCGACCAGACGACTGGCGAAGAAGCGCAAGCAGGACAGCGGATTGAACCCGCTGACCAGCAGCTCGCATTAAGGATCGTCCGTTCCATCCGACAAGGGCAGGGGAGCGAAGCAACGCAACTTCTGCTCCAACCTGAGGTCCGATCATCGCTGCGCCATTGGAATCCAATTTGTGCGGTTGACGAACTGAACAAAATGGCCTCACTGAATCGGCCCACGCTTTCGCAACTGAACAAGCTGCTGCAAATCGAGCTATCCATCATCAATGATGAATCCCAAGCCGAAGTCGATGGAAGAAACAACGCGGAAAACTGGGGCGAATCCGCCCAAGCCAGTCCGATGCTAACAGGATTAATTCCAAGCTTCGAAAACGCGACAGAGTTTGATCCTGCCAAGTCGATTTATCGGGCGGGCCGGTGGGTCGAGCCCAATTGAGGCTCCGCCGGTATTGGACGTCTCAAATTCCGACTCGGCGAATTTGGGGATTTCAGCGGCAAGCCTCGCGATTCTCAATCTTGGACCGGGCAAGAAATGCTGACCCGTCCCCTGAGGATCGAACGCGCGACAAAAAAGCGACCCGCAGGTCGCTTATCGAATCAGCAAGGGCCGATAGTTCACTTTTCCTCTGTCTCACTGCCGGCATCCATTTCGGTTACCTCTTGGGCAGATGATTCTGATTCACTCGAAGCCGATTCTTCAGAAGCCTCGGCAGAAGTTGACAGGTCTTCTTCCACCGCGTCATCCTCAAATGCGGGCATTTGGCTCGTTTGTGAAACTCGGTCATGAACTCCGACAAACTCGAGAATCGCCCGCGTTCCAGCGTCTCCCAAACGGGGCGTTGCCAACCGCATCACTCGCGTGTATCCGCCGGTACGGTCCTCAAAACGCGGAGCGACTTCTTCAAACAGGATCTCCACCGCCTGTTTGTCTCGCAGCATCGAAAATGCTCGGCGTCTGGCGGAAACCGCAGGTGCCAGCGCGGCATTCCATTTCTGCCATTCGTCGCCTTCTCGCCATTTCTTCCAGGCTTCGGTGTTGCGTTCCGCGTCGGTCGAGAACTCTTCAGCCGCCTGTTCGTAAGGCAAGGCTTTCTTGGCAATAGTGATGCATTTTTCCACCAGCGGCCGAACCTCTTTGGCTTTCTGCAAAGTTGTCACGACGCGGCCCTTAAAACGTGGCGGATTCACTTTCGTGCCATCGGGGTTGGTGAGATCTTCGTAGAATGACTCGTCCCGTTCGGTCAAGAACAAACTGGAAGCAAGATTCCGAAGCATTGCTTTTCGGTGACTTGAGCTACGGCCCAGTCTTCGTCCCTTTTTCTTGTGTCTCATCGATACACCAGCTTTAGCGAAATATTGTGTTTGAATTAGTTGATCACTGGAGCTTGAGGAACTTTCATTCCCAAATGTAAACCGAGTTCGCCGAGGATCTGACGAACTTCCACCAGCGTCGTTTCTCCGAAGTTTCGGATTTCCATCAATTGATCTTCGTTTTTTTGCACCAGGTCGCGAACGGTTCGAAGATCGTCAAACTCAAGGCAATTGCTGGCCCGTACGGAAAATCGAAGTTCGGCGATCGGCATGTTGAGTTTCGCTTCCAAGGCGGCATCGATGCCGCCTTTGCTACGAGGTTGCGAATGAACTTGGGCTCCCAATTCAGAATACTGAACGAAGGGATTCAGGTGTTTGCGCATGATTTTTGCGGATTCAACCAAAGCCATCTCCGGGTTGATCGAACCGTTGGTCCAGATTTCCATGGTCAGCTTGTCATAGTTCGTTTTCTGACCGACACGCGTTTCTTCAACATCGTATCGGACACGGGTCACGGGGCTGTAAACCGCGTCGATCGGAATAATTCCGACCTCATGGTCACGACCACTGTGCTCGGTTGCAGGCACATAACCGCGACCGTTTTCAACGACCATTTCCATCATAAACGGCACATTGTCGGTCAACGTGACCAACGTATGGCCGGCGTTGATGATATCGACTTCGCCGCCAGTTTGGATGTCGGCACCGGTGACCGGGCCTTCAGTTTCTTTCTCGATCGTAATGACTTTCATTTGATCGGTATGATTCTTGACGACCAGTGATTTCACATTCAAAACGATATCGGTAACGTCTTCCAGGACACCGGGAATCGAAGAAAACTCGTGATTTGCACCACGAATCTTCAGTTGAGTGATCGCGCTTCCTTCCAGGCTGGAAAGCAGGATTCTCCGCAGGCTGTTGCCTACGGTTGTTCCGAAACCTCTTTCAAAAGGCTCCGCTGTGAACTTGCCATAGGTTCTGGATAACGATTGACGGTCGCAATCAACAACGCTGGGTAATTCCAATCCGCGCCAACGAACGTGCATCGAGAATCTCCGTTAAAGGTGGTTATGTGGTTTCAATCTGAAAGACTGATATGTTCAAAACGTCCAGCTTCAGAAAGGCTGAGCTTCGATTTTCGATTCGGACTAAGCGTCCGAGGTCGGCCAACCTGCAAATTGAGTCGATCTCTGTTTTGTGTATTCGGGCAGGCCTGAGCTAATTAAACTCGCCGTTTTTTGCGAGGACGACATCCGTTATGAGGAATCGGTGTGCAGTCTTCAATCGATTTCACATTTAGTCCGGCGGCTTGCAACGCGGTGATCGCGCTTTCTCGGCCACTGCCGGGACCTTTCACACGTACATCGACTTCTTTGACACCAAATTTTGACGCTTTATCGGCGGCTTGTTGGGCCGCACTTTGCCCCGCGAAGGGAGTGCTTTTACGACTTCCCTTGAATCCACACGTTCCGGCACTGGCCCAACATAGCGTCTCACCCTTCGTGTCGGTGATCGTTACGGTGGTGTTGTTAAAGGTCGCGTGGATATGGGCAATTCCGTAAGTAACGTTTCGCCTAACTCTGCGTTTTTTTGTCTTTGCCACTTTTCAGCTTTCTCTGTAACTGCCTGGGAACAGCCAAACAACTGGTACTAAATTACTTGAGATCCTTGACGCCTTTTTTGCCTGCCACTGTCTTTTTAGGTCCTTTGCGGGTGCGGGCATTCGTTTTGGTTCTTTGTCCCCGGACCGGAAGTCCGACGCGGTGACGGATTCCGCGATAACAGCGAATGTCTCGAAGTCGGTTGATATTCTGCTGCACCTGACGACGGAGCGGGCCTTCCACAACGTAGTCCCGTTCCAAAATCGCAGTGATGCGGCTGATTTCCTGATCGGTCAAATCTCGGGCCCGTTTGTCTGGATCGACGGCAGCCTTGTGACACAATTCTTGCGCTGTCTGACTTCCAACGCCAAATAGATAGGTCAAGGAAATTACCGTTTTCCGATCATTCGGAATATCAATACCCAAAAGACGTGGCATTCGAAGTTCTCCAACGGCTCCCACAGGAGCAATTCGTTAATTAATGAAGGGTCCGGCTGCGAAATTCAGCAGCCCGTATACTCGTACAGGATGAACCAAACCCTCTCAGGATCAGGTTTACAGCAGGGCGAAACAATGCGGCTGATGTCGAGGCAAACCACCAAACTGAATTCAACCTTGTCGTTGCTTGTGCCGCGGATTCGTACAAATTACATAAACCCGGCCTTTTCGCCGAACAACTTTGCAGTTTTCACAAATTCTTTTCACGCTAGCGCGGACTTTCATCGCAGCTCGCTCACTCTGGATCTCTCTTGATTAAAGCCCATCAGTATACGAATTCCTGCCTCGATTGAACAAGTCCCAATTTCCGCAAATATCTGGGGATTGGTCAAATGGATGGATTTACGCAACAAAGACCTGCCGGAACGACGAAAGCCACGATTTTCTCGCAATTGGTCGGATACGGTGGCCCGTTGACGTCGCATCTCCCCTGTCAGAGGCGGGTCGACATCCCCTTGATCAGTCGCTTTTTGATCCGTTTTTGCAAATAAGGAACGACTTGGGCTTCAAACCTGGAGTCGTTCTAAAGTCCATCGTTATTCGGTGGGCCCCTTTTACGATCGAGACAGGACTTGGCCCAAGTGGCAATTGGGATGCACGAATACGCCAAACCGACATCCAAGGTTGATTGCCCAAACCGATTCGGAGGCAAGGGATGTCCGGGAAGTAGTTGTCAATGTCCTTTGGGTGCCAACCCGGAACGGCCGCCCAGTCAACTGAGCCTGCGGTCAGCCATCCAGGCTTTGCCACAGGTACCAACTGGCGATTGTCGCATAAGGTCGCCAAGGTAGGGCGATTTGCTCGATTTTGGGTCCACTCGGAAGTTCACTAAGGTCATAATGTTTTTGGACGGCATTTTTGATTCCCAGGTCATCAACGGGTAACACGTCGAGGCGCGCCAAAGAGAACATCAAAAACATCTGGGCAGTCCATCTTCCGATCCCTTTGACTTGCACCAATTGGGCAATGGCATCTTCGTCAGCCATTCGTCCAATGGCTTTCAGGTTGACGGCTTCCGATGCGACTTTTTCGGCCAAATCCAGAATGTAAGTCGCTTTCTGACGTGAGACCCCCGCTTCGCGCAAATCATCCACGTCGAACAAAAGAACGTTGTCGGGAACCAACTTCGTGGTTGGCTGATTGGCTGCGGCGGCCCTTTGGGAGACGGTCAATTGCAAGCGTTCCCAGATCGTGCGGGCGGCCGTTGTCGAAATCTGCTGCGAGACAATGGAGCCGACCAGCGTAGCAAATCGGTCGCGTTTGGATTTGGCGGTGAATGGGCCGACTTGTTTGAGTAATTGTTTCATCACGGGGTCCGATTTCTGCAAATGCAAACGGGCCGATTTGATGTGTTGAGCGGTGAAAGGCATGCAGCTTCCGGTCCACGACTTTAGTTAATGGAATGGCGTTTCCAATCGCGTCCATGACATAAATTTGGACGTCTGTTCCGGCTCAGATTGGCGACGATCGGGTAATTTGTCACGTTGCATTTACGACAACATTCATTTCGATATCATGCACGGATGAGCAAAGTTTATCAAAGAACGACACGAGGGGAACGCGAGCGAATCCAGCGGCTGGATCAGAAACAACTGATTGCCTATCAGTTGGATCGGCTGAATCAGCTGTTTTCGCAGATCATTCCCCAAAACCGTTTTTATACAACGAAGTTCGGCCATCCGAACATGCGCTTCAACGTTCTTGAAGAACTGCAAGAATTGCCATTCACCTTCAAGAATGAGTTGATTGGCGATGAAACCTCTGCCGGCTTTGCAAAAAATCTCACCTTTCCGATTGACCAGTATTCCCGCTTTCATCGAACCTCTGGCACGCGCGGGCGAGCGATGGTCGTGCTGGACACGCAACAGGATTGGCAATGGTGGATGGAGACTTGGCAATACGTGTTGGATTCGGCCAATCTGGAAACGGACGATCGCGTCGTCATGGCCTTCAGCTTCGGTCCGTTTATTGGATTCTGGAGCGCGTTTGACGCGGCGATCGAGCGGGGCTGCATGGTGGCACCCACCGGTGCAATGACCACCGTCGCGAGGTTGGAACTGATTCGAGCGATCGAGGCGACGGCAATTTTTTGTACGCCCAGTTACGCGTTGCATCTGGCGGAGGTTGCCAAGGCAAACCAAATTGACGTCAGCGACCTGGCGGTACGTTGCTTGGTCGTCGCAGGCGAACCGGGTGGGTCAATTCCGGCGATTCGTAATCAGTTGGAATCGTTTTGGGATGCTCGAGTCTACGATCACAGCGGCGCGACCGAGGTGGGGCCCTGGGGATTTGCCGATCCGAAATCGCAGGGAATTTATGTAAACGAAGCCGAGTTCATCGCCGAATTCATATCGATTGAGAGCGGCGACCCGGCATCTGAGGGCGAGCTCTCGGAGTTGGTTTTGACCAATCTGGGAAGAGCAGGGAGTCCCGTCATTCGTTATCGAACCGGGGACCTGGTCAAACCGATTTGGAACAACGACCAACCTGGAAACTTCGTGCTACTGGATGGCGGCGTACTGGGCCGCACGGATGATATGATGATCGTGCGAGGCATGAACATTTTCCCTTCGTCGGTCGAGCAGATTCTGAGAAGTTTTCCGGAGATCGTTGAGTACCGCATGACGGCCTTCAAAGAGTCTGCGTTGGACCAATTGAGAATCGAAGTCGAAGATCGGCTGGACCGCCCCGAACGCGTCTGCAAAGAGCTGAAAATTCGCCTCGGATTACGTGTGGAGGTCGTGAGTGTCCCTGTCGGGACGCTGCCTCGTTTCGAAGCCAAAGGTAATAGGTTTGTTGATCAACGATGACATTCGATCCCGATTTAATCAAGTTTTGTCGACAACAGTTCCCGTCGTTGGTGAAAGAGGAATATGGACAGCAGGTCGTCTTTTTCGATGGCCCTGCCGGAACCCAGGTTCCGCAAGCCGTCATCGACGCGATGTCCCGCTACCTCATCGAGTGCAACGCCAATCATGAAGGCCAGTTTGGAACCAGTCGAGAAAGCGACGAGCGACTTCGGAACGCTCACCAGGCACACGCGGATTTTGTCGGGGCGGCTGATGCCGACGAAATCGCTTTCGGCCAAAATATGACCTCGCTGACGTTTGCCTTCTCGCGGGCGGTGTCAAAAACCTGGCAATCGGGCGACCAAATCGTGGTCACGGCGCTTGATCACGACGCCAACATCACTCCCTGGACACTGGCGGCCCGAGACGCTGGAGTTGAGGTTGTCTGGGTTCCCTTTCGAAGCAATGATTTCACGTTGGACCTGGATGTTCTCGAGAACAGCCTCAACGAGAAAACGAGGTTGGTCGCCGTGGGGGCGGCTTCCAACGCGACCGGTGGCATCAACCCGATTCAAACGATCAGCGAAATGGCTCATCGTCACGGTTCGTTGGTGTTTGTCGATGCTGTGCATTATGGCCCGCATGGTTTGATCGATGTGGCGAAATGGGGCTGCGACTTCCTCGTTTGTTCGGATTACAAATTCTTTGGGCCGCACCTGGGAATGTTATGGGGGCGGCGGCAACTGTTGGAGAACCTGGAGGCTTACAAGGTCCGCCCTGCCAGTAATCAATTGCCGGGAAAATGGATGACCGGTACTCAGTCCCATGAGTCGATTGCTGGCGGTATGGCCTGCATCGACTACATTGCCGAGGTCGGCAGGCGAGCGGGGGCCGGACCGCAGGCCGACCGCCGATCGGCACTTCAAAGGGCCTTCGAAGTCATCGGTGATTACGAGCGAGAATTCTCTTCCCGATTGATCAAGGGACTTGGCAGTATCGAAGGGCTCAAAGTATTCGGCATTACGGATCTAGATCGCCTCAACGAGCGTTTCCCGACGCTGTCCATCACGCACGAAGCAGTTCCATCTTCCGTGTTGGCGCGAAAGCTGGGTGAGCATGGCATCAATGTTTGGAACGGCCATTACTATGCGCTAGAGTTTACGAAACGTCTTGGCTTGGAGCCGGAAGGGATGGTCCGCATCGGCTTGGTTCACTACAACACATTCGAAGAGATTGACCGGTTATTGACGGTGATTGAACAAGTCGTTGGTTCGGCGGTTTAGCCGGGTCAAAGCAATTTGACTGCATTTGCTCATTGTCGACAGCCGGTTGCGAAATAATCCGTCGAAACATCTGCCCGTCATCCAACGAGTTAGCAACCCAACACATCAGAACATTTACCACGCATGCTGTTCCCAACAAACCTTGAAAAATCCGACGACCGCTGCTTGCTCATCACGTGGAGTGACGACGTCCGTCAAAAAATCCCTTTTCGCAAATTGAGGGAAAGCTGTCGTTGCGCGCATTGCATGGACGAGCGGATGAAAGGTGCAAAACCGGCGGCACCAGCCGGATCACTTCCGGTGTTGTCAGCCGCCGAGGCGATGCCGCTGGACATTCTGCAAATGAATCCCGTCGGTAACTATGCGTATCACATTCGGTTTTCTGACGGGCATAATTCCGGAATTTTTCCATTCGAACTACTGCGTTCGATTAATGAATAGCGGCGAATTACGAATGCCGAGATTAAGCCAATTAGTACTCAGATCGCGATTCGCCTGAGAGTCAAATTCCGATGCGGCTGAATTGACAACCAGGCGATTGGAAAGTCCCGCGAATCTCGCAACGGCCGTTGATCACCAACTATTGCCAATCCGGCTTCCGTTTTTCAAGGAAAGCGGCGATGCCTTCCTTGGCGGCGTCGGTCGTTCGTGCGGCCGCCATGTTCGCGGCGCCGATGCTTAGTTGGGTATACAGGTTCTCTCCAATGGTCTCGTTGAGGATCTGTTTTGTCATTTGGTGTGATTCGCGAGCACCGTGGGCACATTGTTGGGCCATCTCGAAACTTCGCGCCCAGACCAAATCGTCCGGCACGACTTCATGCAACAAACCAAGTGCTTGGCCTTCGGACGCGGGAACCGGCGTTCCGGAGAAAAGCACACTGGCGGCCAATCCCACTCCAACCCGGAAGGAAAGCAGGGGAGCGGTGACTCCGACGCTGAGCCCACGCTTTGCTTCCGGCATTTGGAGCAGCGAGTTTTCGCCAGCAATCACGATGTCCGATGCCAGCATCAAGGCCATACCGCTGCCAATGGTCCAGCCGTTAACCGCGGCAATGATCGGTTTTGGAAAACGCAGCATCGTTTCGATCAGTCGTTGGAACTGAACCACATCCTGGTGCCAGATTTCCAATGCGTTGTTGGACTCGGAGGTTTCCTGCAACTGATGGAGATCGGTTCCGGAGCAAAAATCATCGCCGGAACCGGTGAGGATGATTGCCCGCACATTTCTCTCGTGATGGAAATCGTCAAATGCCTGTTGCAGCAACTCGACGGTTTCACGAGCCAAAGCGTTTTTTCGACCGGGGCGATTCAGTGTGATTGTCCCGCTCGGCCGGTCTTTGCGGATTTGAACGTTGTCGGAGATGGCAATCATGTGGGGCTCGAGGGAATGGAATTGACCACTTAATTCTAGATTTCTCGTGAGAATCATCAATCGAAAGACGAAAATTATGGCCCAGTGATTCCCAATAAATGGAAGATTCCACTTTGATTGTCGAACGATATTTCGTAGCTTTCCCAATCAAGGCTCCTCCCAACCCTGACCGCAAAACTGAGATTATTGTCACCGCTGGTGAGGCGTCATGAAAAACAAGCATCAAAAGGTCCCGACTCCCGATGGTTGCCGTTTTGAGTTACCGAATCGGCAACTTGGCGAATCTCGCAGGGCAGGGATTTTCATCATCGCATTCTGCAGTTTTGGTGCGGTCTTGTTGTTGTTCTGGTCCACGGTTTGGTTGTTCGTCGGACTCCATATGTTTGCCAACGTCGGCGTGCTGGGACTGGCAGTTGCCGCCGTCAGTTTGATCGGATTCGCCGGGATGTTTTTTGCCATCAAGTTCGGCACCTTGGGCTTGTTTTTGTGGCGCGATCAAACTCGCTGCGATGTCGAGATTGGCGTGGATCATGTTTACAGTATCGAACGATTCGGGATCTTCAATTGGCGACGAAAATTCCCAATTCAAGCGATCAAACGACTGGCAATCGAACGCGACGCGCCCGGCGATAGTTCGGGCTCGTCCAAGTTAAGCCTTGATCCAAACCTGATGACCATTCGGGCTGAAGCCGAGATCAAGCGATTCCTGATTGCACCTGGCTATCATCATCAGATTCTGGTTCCGCTGATTCGTGAATTGGGTGACGAGTTGAATCGGCTCAGGGCGGGTGCCGATCCAATCGAAGTCTCGGAGCAGATTTCCGTGGCGAAAAAGCATTGGAACGAACCGGAAAACGGCACTTTGAAAGGCTCGGCCGCAGGATCGGCGGCGGTCGACCAGGTTTTTCAGCGACCTTCCAACAGCAAAATCGAGGTCTATGACTACGGCGGAACTGATGCGTACAAGATTCCGCCGATGGGAATCTGGAAGGGATCGAAAGGGCTGTTGGGATTTAGCATCGCCTGGAATGGATTCATGGTGATATTCACGACAGTCTTTGCCGTGATTACGATCGTCGGCGACCCCGACAACGCAATTGGCTGGCTTGGCTTTAGTATCTTTCTTCTTGTTTCGAGCTTGTTCTGGTTGATAGGGATTGGCACGCTGATTTCGGCAATCAACGCGGGACGCCGGAGTGCGATGCTGGGCGTCGCCGAGGGCCAACTGTTCGTTGAACGAAAATCGATCTTTGGTACGAATTGGCTCGAGTGGCCAGTAACCGAGGTGGAGAAGGTCGTTGTCGGACCCAGCGGAACGGAAATCAACAATATTCCCGTGTTGGAACTCAAAATTCATGACACCCATGGCAAACAGCACGGCATGTTGTCACAGATTCCCAATGATGACCTGAACTGGATTGCGCAGGAGTTGGGTCGATCTCTTCAGTCATACGAGAGTCGTTGATGAAATGGTGCGACGATGGTTGGTCGGGTCAACGCCCTGCCATCGTGCAGCCGGGCCTGGGAAAGGCGTAAGTTCCCCGCGATCTGATCGCCAATTCACGCACCCATTGCGTCTTCAAATGAGCCTTCGGCAACCGGAAAGCACAAATTGTCCCGCACCCACGCGATGCCATCAGCGCTGGTTGCATCACCGTCTCGGTAGTTGCTTTCAGCTTCGACAACCAGCGGCGCAGTGTCGGTGCCCATGACCTCACAGTATCTGCTGGCGTAACCGATGCGTAGCATGATTTCGGCGTATCGTGTCAGGTTCAGATCACCGGTTGCCAGGTCCGTGAACTGCATGGCACGATTGTGCCAGTCGGATTCCATTTTTCGCAGCGGTACTCCTTTGTGGATCGTGTAGTTTTTCACGTGGCACCCGTAGACTCGAGAACCCACTTTAAGGAATCGATCTTCCCAATGTTCCCCCTCCCAACAGTGGGAAGGGTCTGCGTTGACCGTCAGGCATTTGTCGCCGTCGCAAATGTCGACCAGCGAATTAAATTCGTCTGCGCAAACCGCCGCGGTTCCGGGGTGAATTTCATGAGCCAGATAGATACCCAGGCTATTCGCGTGAGCGCGAAGTTTTTCGGTTTTGGTTACGAAACGTTCCTGGCCCTCTTTGACCAAATCGAAACCGGGACCGGCCCAGAATCCCCAAGGGTATCCGGTGGCCAATTCCCATCCAAAAGCGACTCCCCAAAACATGGGAACAATTTTCACGCCCAGCTCGGCACACAGGTCCATCATCCGTAACAGATAGCTCTCGTACCACTGCTCCAATTCCGACGGCGATTTGTCTTGATTGGGGCCGTGGATAAACGGGTGGCCGCTCTTGGTCCCGGTCCAGGCGCTGGTATGGACCCAAAACGGACAATGCGCGGAAATACCATCCAGTTTCAGGTCACTTTTTTCAAAAGCTTCCTTGATTTCCTTTGCCGATTTAAATGCGTCACCGTCGTCAGAAGCCTCCAACATGTAATTGGATGGCTGAGCCCCGGAGGCCCCGGATTGTTTTGCAAATGCCAGAAAATTATCCAGCCCTTTGGGGCCGTGTTGAGCGCCGCCTTCGATACTTGAGTGATAAGCTGGTTTTGCCATGGTGATCTTTTTTGATTCAACAGTAAGAATGAGACCGTTTAACTGGAAATTCTCCGCGAATCATTGTGACTTGCCCAACAATCGGTTGCAACCATCTTGGAAGCAAAGTATCCCATCCAGATGGGCGCTTCCCCATTGCCCAGTTAGTTGGCGATCTTGAAGATCAAAGGTGGAAAGCAGAGAAATGGGATCATCAAGGAAGTAAGGCCCAACGCGCAACGAAACCAACCTAACGGGACTGAATCGTCCCGAGTGGGTGGGTGATTCGTGCCCACGACCAGGATCAACACTACCATGATTCCCAACATGAAATTCTGGTGATACACCATGAAGGCGATGGCCAAAACAATCGTGGCTTGAGCGATTGTATGAGCGGCTTTGCCAAACAAGGCGTAAGTAATGTGGCCGCCGTCGAGTTGGCCAATTGGCATCATGTTCAGACCTGTAATCAGCATGCCAACCCAGCCGGCAACAAACAGAGGATTGAGTTGGCTCAGCCAGATTGGTTCACCCCGCTGGTAGCCGGGGACGTCGGCGAATTCCGCGAACCAATCCATGATTAACGGCAATCGAAACCCGATGCCGCCCAGTGGCTGTGGCGTCAAGTCAAGTTGGCTGACGCCGAAATAGGCGATCGGTACTGCCAGCACCAGTCCAGCCAACGGCCCCGCAATTCCGATGTCAAAAATCTGTTTGCGATCTGCCAGAAAACCTTGCATTCCAATTACGGCGCCAAGCGTGCCAATCGGGTTGATCGGGAACGGCAGAAAGAATGGATACGATGCGGGGACCCGATAATAGATTGTCGCGAAAAAGTGACCGAGCTCGTGCAGCAGCAGGATCATGACCACTGCGGCCATATATGTTAAGCCGATATCCCAGTTGGCCAGGATCAACTGACGAACGTTCATGAAACTGCCGACTTCGGCTGCATTTGCCAGTGGACTGAAAAGGCTCCATTCCCTCACACCAACCCAAAACGTTGACAGGCAAGTCAATACGAATAGCGTGGCCGGCAATACGACCATGCGT
Source organism: Pirellulaceae bacterium (assembly GCA_942492215.1). Lineage (GTDB taxonomy): Bacteria > Planctomycetota > Planctomycetia > Pirellulales > Pirellulaceae > Mariniblastus. Next base: position 86,368 of record CALODY010000018.1, on the reverse strand, counting down.
TTTCGTGGCGGGCTCTCGAACGAAGCCATTGGGACATTCTGAACAGGAAACGACTCGAGTTCAAATTCGGCAATTTCCGCATCTGGAATTCGCGAATCGGCTATCGGGTGGTCACGTTCGTTTGTGGATGCTGTTAGCGGAAATTCTTGATCGTCACTCATGGTTTCAAGATACACCAACGCCCCGAGATGGACCATGCAAGGTCCTTGCATTCAACGTTCATTGTTCGGATACGAACAAAAAAAGGCCGCACCCCGAAGGTGCGACCGAGTATTTTCATTGTTGCTCGCCACCGAACAACCATTCAGATCCCGAAATCGAATGGATTGACAGGATTCGATTTCCGTTTTTGCAGTATCAACTTTTGATAATCGAGAATTGCCCGACCATCATCCAAACAGCAACGAAGGCGAAAGCAATGACAGAGTTCAGATCAATAGACATGGATCGTTTCCCCAGTGAGATGTGAAAATGATCCCTCCGTGAAAACGCACAATCATCCATGCACTTCATCATATCGACCGGTGGCAACATGCAAAGTGAAAAAAAATTTCGACGACGATACGGCCTCGTTGATCAAAAAAGTCTCTGCAACACTCTGGATTTGGTCAACCGGTACCACCTCTATTCTCATCTCGATATCACACAACGAGTGATCGGTTTTGTTGAAAATCTGTCTCAACGGAAGACCACCTTGGCTTAGGTTGATTTCCCAATCAGAATGGACGGCAGTGCCGGCAAAGTTTTCGCAGGCGTTGCAAGGGGAATTGAATGTCCAGTGAAAAATTGAAGCCGGCGGTTGGAATTGACCTGGGTACAACTTATAGCGTCATTGCCTATGTCAACGATGTCGGGCGACCAGAAACGATCCCCAACCTTGAAGGTGATCTGTTGACGCCCAGCGTTGTGCTATTCGATGGTGCCGACGTGGTCGTCGGAAAAGAGGCCGCCAAAGCCCGCGCCACTGAAATGGAGAACGTTGCCGATTGTCCAAAACGCCAAATCGGGCAACAGGTTTATGACAAAATACTTGGTGAGCGACGCTATCCTCCGGAAGCATTACAGGGCTGGGTCCTGAACAAACTCAAAAACGATGCAACGCGAGTCTTGGGCAGATTCGAACAGGCGGTGATCACCGTCCCTGCGTACTTTGATGAGTCGCGCCGCAAAGCCACTCAGGACTCCGGATACGTGGGGGGCCTCGATGTGCTGGACATCATCAACGAACCGACCGCGGCAGCCATCGCGTACGGTTATCAAGAAGGCTGGATGGATGCGGCGGGCAAAGTTGACCAGACAATCAACGTGTTGGTTTACGATTTGGGAGGCGGAACATTTGATGTGACCTTGATGGAAGTCGGTAGCAAGCAGTTTCGCACAATCGCAACGGACGGAGATATGCGGTTGGGAGGCGAAGACTGGGATCAACGACTGGTCGACCACGTAGCCAAGAATTTTCAAGAAAATTACGGGGTTGATCCGCGCGAGGATTTGAACGCAACCGGAAAACTCAAGCGAGACTGCAAAGAAGCTAAAGAAACCTTGTCGACCCGGTCGCGAGCCTTTGTCGATTGCTCGTTTGGCAGCAGTTCCATGAAAGTGGAGATCAAGAGGACCGAGTTTGAAACCATGACGCTTGATCTTTTGGATCGGACCGATTTCACCATTCGACAAACGCTTCAAGCTGCCGGCATGAAATGGAGCGACGTTGACCGTATTCTGCTGGTTGGCGGGTCTACGCGAATGCCTGCCGTGCGAGAAATGTTGGCAACATTGTCGGAAAAACAGCCGGACACAGGTCTTTCGCCCGATGAAGCTGTGGCACACGGTGCGGCGCTCCGGGCCGCCATGCTTTTGCAGCACGAAAAATCCACTTTCCAACCAGCCCAGATCAAGAACGTCAATTCGCACAGCTTGGGGGTGGTCGCCAACGAGGTCGACACGGGAATTTCCAAAGTCGTGCGGCTGATTCCGCGGAACACACCTCTACCGGTTGTCTCTCGGCGAGTCTTCAAAACCCACAAAGAAGATCAAGAGTCGATCCTGGTACAGATTGTCGAAGGAGAGAGTCCTCAACCGGACGAGTGTTCCCAACTGGGACGCTGCGCGATCTGGAATTTGCCGGAAAGGCTGCCTTCAGGCACGCCGATCGAAGTGAAGTTTGCATACCAGGAGAACGGTCGATTGAAAATCAAAGTCAAAATTGGTGGAGAAGACCGACGCAGCTTTCGCTACGAAATCCAGCGGCCCAATAGTTTGACCCAGGAACAACTGAAAAGTTGGCGAGAGCACATTTGCGGCCCCGAGGATTTTCGTTTGGCGTAAACGATCGGTTACGTCCAGTCCGAACGTCATCAAGTCTGTAAACCGAACGCAACGTCGTTTCTATCGAACCAGCCGCGAGGATACGGAAGATCGCTTCGCCTACGAAAACTCGGCCAAGCATCACGGGCGCCCACAGGCCTTTCTCGGTGTGGCTTCTTCAACAATCGTAGCTGAAAAAGTAATTCGATCCGGCAGTTTGTGGATTCAATGCTTAACCGCATCACCACTGCCTTTGGGAACCCGAACACTTTCGACAAGATCCAAAACTTCCTGGGGCGGTGGCGGTGTCACCAGCGAAATGCAGAGCGTCACGATGAAATTCAGTAACATCCCGACCGTTCCAATACCTTGCGGCGAAATTCCCAACAGCCATTGATCCGGGGTCAGCCAGGGAGCATCAAAGAACATCGGCAGCACCTTGTCGGCCGTGCAGGCAACGATATAGACCAGCGTGAATACCAGGCCAACAATCATCCCGGAAACGGCGCCGGCGCGATTGGCCCGCTTGAAAAAGATACCGAGAAAGATGGCAGGAAAAAAACTTGCCGCAGCCAACCCAAACGCGAAAGCGACCACCTCCCCGACAAACCCGGGTGGATTGACGCCAAAATAACCCGCCACGATGATGCCAACGATAATGGCGATCCGGCCAATCGTAACCCGTTGCAACTCAGTCGCATTGGGAGCGAAGTAGCGAACATACAGATCGTGGGCCAGTGACGAACTGATGACCAGCAGCAACCCGGCAGCGGTTGAGAGTGCTGCAGCCAATCCGCCAGCCGCAACCAATGCAATGACCCAAGGGGGCAGACCGGCGACTTCCGGGGTCGAAAGCACGATGATGTCTTTGTCAATCTTCGCCAACTCGGATTTCTTGACGGTCGCTCCGCTACCACTGGTTACCTCAACCAATTTCAAGCTTATCGTGCCGTCCTGATTCCAATCGTCGATCACCAACAAACCCGTATTTTGCCACCGCGTCGCCCAATCCAGGGGTAGGCCATCTTTCGAACTCATCATGTAGGTGACCTGATGATGCGCCGAATCCTGGTTGGCAATCGCGGTCCGGGCCTCTTCCTGTTGGTCAGGAAAGGGAAAGGCCGTGGCTTGTCCGTCATCGGTCGTCACAAGCACCTGATCAATCCTGGCAAGGTGAAGATTCTTGATCAAGTTGTAGCGGGCAAAGAGGCCCAACGCCGGTGCCGTCGTGTACAGAAGGGCTATAAAAAATATCGCCCAGACCGCCGAGTAGCGGGCAGCTCGCACGCTTTTGACCGTGTAGAACCGCACAATGACGTGGGGCAATCCAGCCGTCCCGAACATCAACGCGGCGGTAATGCAAAACACGTTCAGACGGGAAAACTTGCTGAACGGCTGTGTGTATTCCTGTTCGCCAAGATCCAGTAAGACCTGATTCAGTTTGTCAGAGATGTCGCTGGCTGCAAAACCAATTTGAGGGACTGGATTTCCGGTTAGCATCGAAGAGATCGCCGCACTGGGAATAACAAACGCGATGATCAACACAAAGTATTGCGCGACCTGGGTCCAAGTGATCCCTTTCATTCCTCCGAGCACCGCAAAAAAACCGACGATGGCCATTCCGATCAACACGCCGACTTCCAGCTGTACTTCGAGGAACCGCGAGAATACAACTCCAACACCTTTCATTTGCCCAGCGACATAAGTGACCGAAACAAAAATCGCACAGACGGCGGCAACCACCCTCGCCGTCTCGCTGTAGTAGCGGGAGCCAATAAAATCCGGAACCGTATAATGGCCAAACTTTCGCAGGTAAGGCGCGAGTAACAACGCCAATAAAACATAACCGCCAGTCCAACCCATCAGGTAGACCGAACCGTCGCTGCCCAGGAAACTTATCAGGCCGGCCATGCTGATAAACGAAGCGGCGCTCATCCAGTCGGCCGCGGTCGCCGCCCCGTTGGCGATCGCCGGTACGCCTTGGCCGGCCACATAAAATCCGGCTGTTTCACGTACTCGGCTGCGCCAACCAATGTACAAGTAAACCGCGAACGTGATTCCGACGAATGCCCAGGTCCAGGGACGAGCCGGATCGTTGGCTGCAAACAGATAGGGAGTCAAGACCGATCCCCTAGTTCAAAGCGGCGATCCACATAGTCCATGATCACGGCGTAGAGCAGGACCAGGACGACAAAGACGAAAATTGAACCCTGCTGAGCAAACCAGAATCCCAGTCCAACATTGCCGATTGGAATCTCGTTGAACTGATCGATGAAGAAAATACTGATTACGAATCCGCTGACAAACCAAATGGACAGCAACACCGCCACAACGCGCAAGTTGACGATCCAGTAACGAGTTGCGTTTCCTGATTGGCTCATGCAGATGTCCTGTTAGCATTAAACCTAATATCTTGGCATACCCACGCGCGCAAAAAAAGTGCGGTGAAGCAACGATTGGCTGCAATTTAGGGTGGTCTTACGCTCAGCCTATTTCGGGTGAGTCCGCCTTATTCTCGTCGATGTCCTGGCCTTTTCACTGGAGCCGGCGGCGGAAACCAATCAGGCGCTGCAATCGGGTGGCAATCAACACGTCAAACGTCCAGCACCACATCTCTCGGCAGCCGCAAAATTGTGGCCAATTCCTCCAATGCTGCGAGCGATTCGTCGATCAGATGCGGATCGCGCAGATCATCAGGATGCAGAGTTTCTCGATAATGATTGTTGATCCAGGCTTCCAGTTGATGTGCGAGGGTCTCGGTCAGCAGGATGCCTTGATGCATCGCCTGTTGTTGGCATTCGGTGAGTACGACTCGCAATCGCAGACAAGCCGGCCCGCCACCGTTATTCATGCTCTGGCGCAGGTTCAGGTATACGATCTCGTCGACTGGGTTGGATTCCTCCAGGAGACGTTCCGCGCATCGTTGGGCCGACTCGATTTCCTGGCATTCAATGGGACACATCAAAGTCATCTGGCCGTCGTTGCGCGTCACCAATTGACTGTTGAACAGGTAGCTTCGCACGGCATCGGAAAGCGAAATTTCTGAAGAAGCGAACTCGACGATATGCAGCGGTACCTGGAAGTCGCTTTCGAACCGTGTTCGCGCGTTTTGGAGGCAGCGGGCCTGATCGACAAATGCCAACTCGTGAGCCAGGAGCAAGTTCTGGTTGCCCACGGAAATCACGTCGTTGTGAAAAACGCCCGCGTCAATCGCGTCAGGATTTTGCTGCCAAAGCAAGACTCTTTCGGCATCGAGTTGGTGACGTCGCGCGATGGATTCGCTGGCCAGCAACGTCTGACGGGCCGGGAATTTCTTGGGCGCTGGCGATTGGGGACGACTGGGAGCGATTCCATAGGTGAACACTTCAATGCCCGGCGCACCATGGTCGGAGGTAAGCCGCGTATGATTCGCGGCACCCTCGTCGCTGAATGCACTTCCGCAGGGCAGGGGAGGGTGAACCTGGAATTCCTGCTCATCCGCGAAAATGGCTTGCAGAATTCGGGTCGTCGAAGGACCTTCCAACGAGCGATGGAGTGTACTGGAAAGATTTGCAGGAGTGATGTGCAGCCGGTCGTCGTGGGTGTCAGGCCCCGGGGAGACGGTTGCGGCATTGGCAGTCCACATGCTGGCAGCGCTGAAACAGGCGGACACCAGGTGCGGCGACGCTCGGTAGGCCGATTCAATGATCTCTGAATCATTCTTGCCGCCGAACCCGAGTTCCCGCAACAACTCAATGCGAGGTCGCCTCAACGGAGGCAGCACGCATTGGCCAATGCCCATTTCCGCGACACGCTTCATTTTTTGTAAACCCTGCAACGCAGCGGCGCGGGGTTGCGAGGGCTGGTGCTGATGGACCGCCGAAGCGACATTGCCAAATGCCAGTCCGGCATAGTTGTGGGTTGGACCGATCAGCCCATCAAAATTGAATTCGCAGGTTGGCACGGCGATATCTTCGGTCGGGTCGTTGCAAAGTTTTTCGGCTGCCGGCCGGCAATTCGTCCGGCTCGCCAGGCAAGCGATCGTCAATCCATCGAAACCAGGTCTGCCCGCCGAACGGATCTCAAACCAAATTGTTGCGGCTGGGCTTTTTGGCAAAATTCGTGGACAGCAGAACCACCGATCGGGGCTGTACACGGTAGGTTGAATTGCTCAACAAAGGAGATTCCGAAGGCAGGCAAAAATCATCCGGCGATTCCCGCGACGTGTCGATGATTCGCCGCCAGCGAAGCGGTCCCGTATCTGGCAACTCAAAATCCTGTTTTTGCCAATACGAGTTTAACATAATGTGAAAACGGTTTCGGCGTCCGACGACTGAGAAAGCAACGACGTGCGCTTGCGAACTCCAGTCCGGCCGGAACAACCGGGTCCCGTGCCATTCGATCCGTGTCTGTTGCAACAATTCCGAGAGGCTGATGAATTTGTTGATGCGAACCGGCAGGCTTTGGCGAAAACGGATCAGTTGACGCGCAAAACGGTAGATGTCGGCGTTTTTGTCGAACAGGGACCAGTCCAACCAGGTGAGTTCGCTGTCGTGACAGTACGCATTATTGTTACCGAGTTGTGTTCGTCGAACCTCGTCTCCCATCAACAGCATCGGCGTGCCAAGGGCTAACAGGTTGATCGTCAAGAAATTCTTAATCTGCTTTTTCCGCAGACGCTCGATTTCCGGGTTAGTTGTCGGCCCTTCGGCACCGCAATTCCAACTCAGGTCGTTGCCGTGTCCGTCGCGATTATCTTCGTTATTGGCCAAGTTGTGTTTCTGGTTGTAGGAGACCAGGTCATTCAGTGTGAAACCATCGTGACAGGTCACAAAATTGATGCTTTGTTCCGGTTCCCGTGAACGATGCCCGTAAATATCCGGGCTCGCAAGGAAGCGGTAAGCCAACTTGCGGGACAATCCTGCATCGCTTTTAACAAACGCGCGGACATCGTCACGGAACTGTCCATTCCATTCCTTCCAGCGGTCGCCAAAAAAACCACCGACTTGATAGAGTCCCGCAGCATCCCATGCCTCGGCAATCAACTTGATCCGGCTGAGTACCGGGTCGGTTTCGATATCCCACAGGATCGGAGGATCCGCCAACGGTTGACCATGCGGGTCGCGTGACAACACGGAGGCGAGGTCAAAACGAAATCCGTCGACGTGCATCTCTTCGACCCAATAACGCAAGCTGTCGCGGATCATGCGACGCACGACCGCATGGTTGCCATTGAGCGTGTTTCCGGTGCCACTGTAATTGGAGAACTGTCTCTTGTCAGGTTCCAGAATGTAGTAGGTGGAGTTTTCAAATCCCTTGAAGGAAAACGTGGGGCCGAACTCATTGCCTTCGGCGGTATGGTTGTAAACGACGTCCAAAATGACTTCGATGTTGACGCGATGAAGTGCTTTGACCATGTCGCGGAATTCATCGAGGACTTCGATAGGGTTGTCACTGCAACTATAGGCTGTATGCGGCGCGAAAAAGGAGACGGGATTGTAGCCCCAGTAATTGGTCAACCCGTCTGGCGCATCCTGCGCGTCGAACTGAAAGATGGGCAATAATTCGACGGCCGTGATTCCCAAGTCCTGCAAGTAAGGGATTTTTTCGATCAGCCCTGCGTAGGTGCCACGTTTATTCTTTTTGACCCCCGAGTTTGGATGGCGCGTAAATCCGCGAACATGCATTTCATAGATGACCGTTCGTGAAAACGGATGCCGCGGGCGTACATCATCCTCCCAGTCGTAATTGCTCAGATCAACGACGACACTTTTCATCGCAAGGGCCGTCGAATCCATGTCCAGCGTCAATGACTTACGAGAATAGTCTTTGGGCACGACGACGCTGCGGCCATAGGGATCCAGCAAAATCTTGGTTCCGTCAAAACGTTGACCTTGAACCGGGTCAAACGGACCATGCACGCGATAGGCGTAAATCTGCCCTGGCTTCAAATCCCTCACGAAGACGTGGCAGTAATGGAATGTTCGATGCTGGTTTGGATCCAGTTGGATGATCCTGGCTGGTCGCGGGTCGTCCGCGTTATCGAAAAGCAGCAGTTCCACGGATTCACAGCTCTTCGAATAGACGCTGAAGTTCACGCCGTCGGGTAGAACGGTGGCTCCGAGTGGAAAACTTTGACCTGGTTCAATCAGCTCGCTCATAGGTTGCCTTCAATCGGCCAAGGGACTTGATTATCGATCTCTGATCGATTTCAACCGGGACCCACATTCGCCTTTCGCGAATCATCCACCAAGGGTCGACTCCTGTAACTTAGGTAAACCAGAGACGGCGCTAGGCCTTAACCGGTTCCAAGTGCCAGATATCTTTACAATATTGGCGCATCGAACGATCCGAGGAAAAGAACCCACATCGGGCTACATTTCGTATCGACATTTTCGTCCACTCGTCCTGATCCTGGAAAGCCAATGCGGCTTGCTCACAGCTTTCGATATAAGATGGATAATCGACCAAGACCAGATATTCGTCATGTTGCAGCAGCGAATCCACCAGCGGGCGAAAGATCCCGGTGTCGCCGTTTGAAAACTCACCATTGGCGATTCCTTCGATCGCAGCCTGTAACTCGGGATTCGATTCATAATAATCTAACGGGTTGTAACCCAGTTGTTTGAGATCCAACACTTGTTCGGCCGTGAGGCCAAACAGGAAGAAATTCTCGGCTCCCACCCGTTCCCGAATTTCAACGTTGGCGCCGTCCAGAGTTCCCACGGTGATCGCTCCATTGAGGGCGAATTTCATGTTGCCGGTTCCGGATGCCTCTTTGCCAGCCATCGAAATTTGTTCTGAAATATTGGCGGCTGGATAAATGATCTCTGCCAATGAAACGTTAAAGTTGGGTGGGTAAACGACTTTCAGCCGGCCTCTCATGTCAATGTCGGCATCTACGACCTGGGAAACGTTGTTGATTAACTTGATGATCAATTTGGCCATCAAGTAGCCCGGTGCCGCTTTCGCACCGAAGACGAAAGTGTGCGGCACGATGTCGATGTCAGGTTGAGCCTTGAGCCGGTGATAAAGTGTGATGATGTGCAGGACCTTCAAAACCTGGCGTTTGTATTCATGTAAGCGTTTTACCATGATGTCGAATATCGAATCGGTATCGACCTCGACTTGCATTGAGGTTTTCAAGAAGGTGGCCAACCTCAGTTTGTTGGACTGTTTTATGTGTTTCCAACGCGCACAAAACTCCGTATCGTCCACGAAAGCCTCAAGTTCACTCAGACGCTCCAACTGGGTCAGCCAGCCGTCACCCAATTTCGACGTAATCAAATCGGACAGTTGTGGGTTGGCCAACCGCATGAATCGGCGAGGAGTGACGCCATTAGTCTTGTTTTGGAATTTTTTTGGCCAAAGGTCGGCAAAATCACGAAGTGTTCGTTCCCGCAACAGGCGTGACTGCAGTTTGGCGACACCATTGATGGCAAAGCTGCCGACACTGGCCAAGTGAGCCATCCGGATGTGCTGAGATCCGTCTTCAAGAATCGACATTCTTCGCGATCGGTCACCGTCATCCGGAAACCGGCCGTGAACTTCCTCAAGAAAGCGACGATTGATCTCCAGGATGATCTCGCCGTGTCGGGGGAGCAATTCCTGGAATAAGTCTAGCGGCCACTTCTCCAAAGCCTCAGGCAATAACGTATGGCAAGTGTACGCGAAAGTTCGCCGCGTGATGTTCCAGGCACGGTCCCAGCCCAAACCGTATTCATCCATTAGCAATCGCATCAACTCGGGAATCGCCACCACCGGATGCGTATCGTTCAGTTGGACGGCAATCTTGCTGGGGAAATGGTTCCAATCGTCGTTAAGGAGAAGGAATCTCCGAATGATATCCTTCAGCGAACAGGCTACAAAAAAGTATTGCTGCTGCAAACGTAGCCGTTTGCCGGAGCGAGTTGAATCGTTTGGATAAAGGACCTTGGAGATATTTTCCGATAAGACTTTCCGTTCTACCGCCCGCGCATAATCACCGACATCAAACAACTGGAAATCAAACTCCTGAGTCGCTCGTGCTCTCCAGAGCCTGAGGATATTCACATTTTTTGTGCCGTAACCGGGAACCAGTGTCGTATAAGGCTCGCCGAGGACTTTGTCGCCTGGTATCCAGCGAACGGTGAGTTCGCCATCGTCACCCCGCACATGTTCGGTATGTCCACCGAATCCGACTTCAACCATGTCATCGGGTTGGGGGAACTCCCAGGGATTCCCGTACAGCAGCCATTCATCCGGTTTTTCAACCTGCCATCCGTCCTCAAACACCTGTCTAAAAATCCCGAACTCGTATCGGATCCCATAGCCAACTGCGGGAATATTCAAGGTGGCAAGTGAATCAAGAAAACAGGCTGCCAACCGCCCCAACCCTCCATTTCCCAATCCCGGCTCGGCGTCCAGTTCGATCAGGGATTCAAAATCGAGGCCAAACTCATTCGCTGCCTGTTGGGCAAGTTCCGTTGTGTCCGTGTAGAGCATGTTCTGCGGCAGCTGTTTACCCAACAAGTACTCAGCCGAGAAATAGCAGACGGATTTCGGATTGGCAGCAAACATTGCGTCAACGGTTTCGCGATAGCGTTCGATCAACTGATCACGCACGGTGTAGGCCAAAGTCATGTGTGCATCGTGAACGCTGGCTAACTGAATGGCTTGCCCCAGCTTGTGCCAGATATTGTCAATCAACCGTTTGCGAAATTTTTCGTAGATCGGGCCCGGTGGCAAGACATTCATGTTGTCGGTCATGGTCGAATACTCTCCTCAGGTTCAACGCTAAACGATGGCTTCTCAAATACTGGTGGCCAATTCCAAATCACCTCAGGGTTTTCTTTGACTTCGCATTTTGGGCTTCACAATCGATTGTATCTCCATCCGAGGCCTGATCGGGGAACCGCACGACACAAATTTTGAAAACGCTTGAAGGCAACCAGTTCTGTGATGGCCCGATCTCGCCTGATCATCGATTGTGTACCCATTCTGATTGCTCACGTCACTACAGGCAATTGTTGGGGACGGTTTTGCGCAGATCTCCATTTGCAGGGACTACGTGCCAAGTAAAAGATTTGATTTGTTGGCGCGCAAAAAAGGCTCTGTGCCACGCACAGAGCCAAAAACTCTGACAAAGAGTCGGCTGCCGGGATCTGACGAATTCAACGCTGTGCCAGGGCGTTCGAAATCGGCCACTGAGGTTTTCGTCAATTCGAAAGTATTTTTATGGCTTCGTTTTGTCCTGCTTTTGACTGATGCAGTAGAGTTTGTTTTCGGATCGCACAATCAGGTCTCCGTTGCTGATCGCCGGCGTCGCATTGAACAAACTGTCGTCACCATTGAATCGGTTTTGGGCCGCCAATTGAAAATTGTCGCCGGCCTTGATCACGTACAACACTCCATTTCGAGTAAGCATGTAAACGTTGTTGCCAGCCACAACGGGTGAGGCATAGTCACCTGCAGGCATCCGGCGTCCCTCTTGAGCGTTGGGATCCTGTTCTTTGGGAAGTCGCTCCTTGTAAACGTAGGACCCCGTCGAGCAATTGGCCGCATAGGCAATTCCACCCGATCCCCAGTACATTGCGTCACCGACGATGATGGGAGTTCCGATTCCAGAGCGTAGTGATCCGGCCCATACCGTATGAGTTTCGCTGACATCACCTGAGCCGCCACAACGAATCGCAATCGCGTCACCTTGTCGGCCCCCCATCGCGAAAACAATCCCTTCCTTTTCGCAAAGGCTGCCACAAACGGTTTGGGCAATCGGGGACTTGGCCTGCCAGAGTTCTTCGCCGGTTTGCGGATCCACAGCGAGGATTTTACCCGGCATGCTGAATACCATTTCGTCACGCCCACCAGCATTTACAAGTATCGGTGTTGACCAACAATTCGTGAATGACGGATCCTTGATTGACCAGGCAATCTTGCCGTCCGCCTTGTTCAATGCTGCTATCTGGTGGCCCACGATTCCTGCGTTCACGATGACCAGATCTTTGTAGATCGCCGCTCCCGAACCGCCTCCCCACCTGGCGGGATCGGAGTTATTGCCCAAGTGGGTTTTCCACAATTGTTCGCCGGTTTTGTCGAATGCGACCATGCCTGTTTTGCCCATCAACACAAAAACGTGCTCGCCGTCGGTTACTGGAGTGCTGCTTGCATAACCATGCTCGACGATGAAGCCTTGATAGGGATCTTCGTCGTTATCGGATTTCACGGAAGCTCGCCAGAGTTCTTTCCCACTGTTTCGATCAAAAGCCAAAAGATGACGAACCAGGTTCTGAGCATCACCAGGGTTTTGCTTGTCCAACCCGAACCCCGTATAGCACGTCAGGTAAATTCGATCGCCGAACACGATCGGGCTGGAAGAGCCCTTGCCAGGTAAGTCTGCGGACCATTTCAAATTTTCCTCGAGTGTCCATTCAACGGGTACGTTGGGGCTGGAGCTGACGCCGGTCCCGTTGGGTCCACGAAACCTCGGCCAGTCTTCGGCGCTCACCAGTGAGCTGGAACTCAAAACGAGTGTGACTAAAATTGCTACGGTCTTCATTCGTAAATCCTGATTGTCGAGGAAAATTAATGGCAGTGGACAACAACTGTTCTACCAAAAATTGACTTAGCATTGAGTCGATGGTGGCATTTCAAACGCTTTCCAATTTTGTCGCCAACCTGATTGTTAAGAATCTTACTCATGCTAATTTGGAGTTGGTTGGAATCTAAACAGAAGACGGTATAAGATTCGCTAACTGGAGACGACGCACCCGATCGCTCCAGGCCACGGTAACAATCGGTATTTCGGCGGCGCATTGCGCATTCGACGCTTTGGAAAACCAGTGAGTCTTGGATATCGCTTTAATTGGAATAGAGCATGGTTAATTCTGAACTTCGAAAAACCCTAAACCAAGATGTACACCGGCTGATCACGGGAAGGATGAATGCCGACGAGTTCAATGAGGCATTTTACTTCCGGTACGCTTCAACCGAGGATCAGGGCATCCGGGAGATTGCCAATCTGTACTCTTCTCTGATGTCGGTCGATCTGAATGCGGAGGATCGTAATCGTCAGCGTAATGGTAACCCGGCACAGCGAGGTTTGGTTGCAAGGTCCATTCTTTTTTTGGACTCGGATTTGGAGTACGAGTGGCCTGGCGATTCGATCAGTCCCGGGCAACGTACGATCGTGGGACTGACGATATTCTTGATGTTGCCAGTTCTGATGGCGGTTGCTTTGTTCTGGCTTCCCGTTCCGATCGCTGTATCGGAGAAGTTCACGACGCCATTGGCTTTGGCGGGGGTCGCGGGAATGTTCGGGGCTCTTTGCTTGATTTGTTTTCAGCCCAAGCGCCAAAAGAATAGACTGGATGGATTGAGCAGACGCGGTGATTCCGACCTATGGCCATTCCGACGCGCTGCCGATCTTAATCGGGCGGCATGCAAATGCAATCTGGCCGCACAATTTGCAGGCCAAAAGATTTAGGGCATTTTCTTAGCCGACAGGACGCTGGAATCGATTTTGCTGACGTTTGTCGTTTTCAAATTCAGACGATCCAGATGAGCAGCAAGTTGGGTGCGCATCGCCACGTTGACGCAGAGACGCGGCGCGCGTTGAGTTTAGGCCAGCACGTCGTGCACGACATGTCCGTGGACGTTCGTCAGCCGTCGTTCCAGGCCGTTGTGGTAAAACGTCAATCGTTCCTGGTCGAGTCCCATCAGGTGCCGTTTTTTCACGTTGTGAATTCGATAGCTCTTCCCGCCAACGGTTCGATCCAGTGTGCCAGAAGCCTGAACAATCGAATCGCGGATGGCCTCGGCGGTGATGCGGCGGGGCGGGAACCGCCACAACAACGCCGACGTAGCATCCACCGCCAATCCTTCCTTCGCTGGTAGGCTGGACTGCCGAAAAGCCCTGGTCATGACCAGCATCCGAATGAGGTGCTTCAAAGACCATGGCTTTCCGGTTTGGGGTTCCATCAATTCGGCGGCCAACCAGTCGAGCAGTTCGGGATGAGTCGGTGTAGCGCCGGCGGCTCCGAAATCGGCGGTCGTCGCGACGATTCCCTGGCCAAACACGTGATGCCAGATCCGATTTGCGGCAACGCGGGCTGTGAGGGGGTTCTCAGTGTTGATCAACCACTTCGCCAACGCTGTACGTCGGGCCTGGCCGCTCGCGTTGTTATCCAAGCCGAGGTTGCCATCCAGCTCATTCAAGCCCGCCGCAATCACCTCGTCGCGAGGATCTTCCGGACTGCCGCGGTTGAAGATGCGGGTTTCAGCCGGTTAGATCAGCTGCCCGATGAAACTTGGCTTGGGCCCTTGCTCGGAAAGCTCCCGGATCAACTCGTTGAGTTGCTGGACCGCGTGCACCCGCGATTCATGTTTTTTGTCCAGCTGTTTCAACTGTCCCGGCGTCAAGACCTTTTCCCAATTTCCGTCGTCGTTCATGATCTCAATGGTCAGCGGTCCGAAGCCCAGTTTCCCCATGCCGTCGAGATAGTCGGTCTGCATGAAGTCCTCCCGGTTGGTGCTGACCCGGATTCGATTGACGGCGTAGGGTTGGTCGAAAGTGAATTGGACCCACGGTTTCTGTTTGCTGTTTGGCGGAGCCTTCGCGGCCCAGCCTTCGGTGCCGTAGTGTCCATCATTGATTTTGTGAAGTTCGCCCCGCAGTTGTTCGAACTTCGATTCCGCGGCGGTTTTCGTTCCGTTGGATTCCAGGGCCAGATTTCGATTCCACTCCAACGGACCCAGGATTTCCAACTCATCGATACGCACGCCCGCCCACTGGAAAGTGATTCGGACCGACTGGGTAGTTCGGACCGGGAAATGAAACTCGCGTAGTCCAACCCAATCCTCTTGCCAGGGACCGGTCTTTCGAATCTGACGCCGTTGTTCGGCAATCTGAGCGTACAGCTCCTGGCCACGGATTCGACGGGGGTGGTCCTCGCCCAATTCGGGAAATCGACTACCAAACTCGATGTCCTGAAAAGCGGCCGACATCGAGTAGTAGTCCTTGATGGAGATCGGATCGAATTTGTGGTTATGGCAGCGGGCACATCCGATTGTTAAGCCGAGCGCCGACGCGCCGACGGTTTGCAGGATCTCATCCATTCGATCGGCGCGGGCTTGTCGTCGCGCGGCAGGTTCCTGGCCGACCGTTGCCACCGGCACGTGCGTGACTCCTGCTCGTCTTCGCCGTGACAATGCCAGCAGTTTTCTTCAAGGATCGGTCGAATGTCACGCTCAAATTCCACCGGTTGCCCATGTGCGTCCATGCAGCTTGCGATAGGGAAAAGAAACAGGCCACTGAGCAATAGAAATTTCATGATATTTTATGGTCGATGAGTCGTCGTCAATCCAAACTTGGAATTTCATGTTACCAATTCAATTTTAACGCAAAATTTTCATTTGTTGTCATGCGACTTCTCAATGGATTGGGAATCCTCGCGAAACGCCCAGGGGCGTGGACGAACTTACACAAACCGGTTTGGCCAGACCGGTAGCGATGTATTCGCGGGCAACGCGATTGAGTCAAACTCGACCAGTCAAGAAATTGCTCCGGTTTTCGAAAGTTGAACAGCGATTGGAGGCAACGCGCAAGTCACGAAGGGGCAGCGGTTTTGGAATTCGCCAGTGGTGTGCGAATGGGCAAGTCGCGCCTATTCGGGACCCTTGTCGCTCTCATTTTTTGAGTCGGATGAAACCTCGGGTTCTGCGGTCTCACCTTCGTCGGGCTTACTTGCGGATTGGGTGGACT
Source organism: Pirellulaceae bacterium (assembly GCA_942492215.1). Lineage (GTDB taxonomy): Bacteria > Planctomycetota > Planctomycetia > Pirellulales > Pirellulaceae > Mariniblastus. The sequence goes on along the minus strand of CALODY010000018.1, from coordinate 70,344 downwards.
TGGACTCTTCGGCTGACTTGATTTGGTCGGTAGAGAAATCCAAATCGGGTCGCAAGCCGGAAACAACTTCCTCCGAAACGACGTAGTACCAATCTGCGAACGACTGATTCAGTTCCGAAGCGCGCAGGCTCGCGGATTTGACACGTTCTGTTCGTTGTTCCACCTCGCGCAGGTAGGTTTTCTTCTGATTCTCTCGTTGTTCCGGCGTGAGCTGCTCATCGGGGTCGGGAGCTTCGGGGAGCGGCAACAGGCTCTCGTCAACCGAAGCGTGGAGCATGACATATTGATTCAAAGTCAAGTCACCGCTGGTAGGATTTTCCAACAAAGATCCGATCAGTATGGAGACCGCCACGCCATCTGCGGTGCGGACGATGACCTCGCCGCCCATCGCATCAAACTCGAAAGCTGGTTCGGTCCCGATTTGGGCAAAACCAAATTCTTTCAGCGAGGCAAGCGCTGCGGGATCGTTTTTGAGTCGGTTGCGACGCAACATGGTGGCCGCCGCCTTTGATTTCTTTTCGACGTCGGTGAACCGGATTTTTCCCAGGTATTTTCCAATTTCATTGAGTTTGGCAATGTTGTTCTTGCTGGCCTCTACCACCTTCAGTTCCGAGGAGCCGGGAGCTGGAATTCGCAGTCCGTATTCCTGTTTGGCGATGTCCACGTTTGCATCGTAAGACCAATTCCTTGGGTCGCTTGAGAGTTTGTCGGCCTCGATTCGATAGTTTTTGACCTCAACGGAACTTAACTTCGTATCATTTCTAAGTTGAAGCAGGTTGGGGCTAACCCAGTCCGTAAAATCGGTTGAGAGCGCCTGAGGTTGAATCTCAACAACATAAACACTTGGCTGCCCAGGAATGCGGACAAAGTTTTTCTGGGCCGATTGTTGGGCTTCGCTGCGAACGCTGGATCCGACAATCAAGCTGGCCAATTCGCGCTTGTTGCGGTCTTCGAGAACGATCTTGGTTCCCAGGCTGCTGCGATTCGTGGAGGCCTCATATTGCATCGGGTCAACGACACCGTACTCGATGTGGTCCTGTTGGTCGATGGAACGATTTTCCAGAACCGTGCAGTTGTTTAAAGCGTTGATGGCCAAGCTGATTTGCCCCACATTGGTGGCGAGGAAGTTTTTCCTGGCGGGGATCAACCATTTTTCACCGCTGCGACGCAGTTCGATCCGGTCCAGTCCGTTGCGCTCGGTGTCGTAGCGGGTAATCGAAATGGACCTTACCGAACTGGCATCGTATTCCTCAAACAATGGCTTGCCGACCATATCGTTTTCGACAACAGGTTCGGGCCACGGATAGAACGCAGCGGCCACCACGGAAATAATTCCGGCCAACACGCCCATGATGGCCGTGATTTGAAAAGGGGTTCCTGTTTTCGATCGGGGTGAATTCATTTGGGTCTGCCAACAAAAATCATTGCACTGGGGGTCGTCTCGCGATTGTCTGACGCATGTTTATTTGATACGTCTGGCCTTGGAAATTCCTTCTCGTTCTCTCAACCGCCGTCGCGTGAACACGATCAACCCGACCAGCAATGGCGGAATGGGTGGAATGATCACGGCTGCCAGTTTAAATTTCCGCTGAATCTCCTGGATTTGCAGCTCGGCATCGAGATCCGTGGCGCGCTTTTTTTCACGTCGCTCATTCTCCAGCTCCTGGATTTGTGCCTGAAACTTCTCGGCCTGTTCACGTCGTTCGGTTTCCAGTAGGGCCTGACGAGCCGCCATGCGAACGGCATCATAGGGTTCGCCATCTTCTTTCTTCTTCAAGTCCTTTTTGATCGCGTCTTCCAGGGGTCGGGTCTTCTCAGCGATCTCCGCCATGATCTGGCTGCGTTTTGTTTCAAAGTCAATTTGAAACTGTTGTGTTTGATCGTAGACCTCCTGCATCGCCTTGTCGTATGTCCGTTCGACTACTTCCAGAGTAACGTGATTGACTTTGCGATTGCGAAGGCCCAGATACGTATCCTCGCCGGCCAGCGCGTCGATTGCATTCAACACGAAACTCATGTTTTGATAGCGGTATTCAATTCCCTGCCGGATGGGATAGTTTCTCATTTGGACGAAGAAATCCGAAAGAATATCAACGTCGGCAACATAGATCACGTTGGTTTTAGCCGGGGAGGGATTGTTGTCGGCGACCGTCTCGGGCAATGGCGCATCGGCATCGCTGCCGGTTATTTGCGCGGCGACGTCGAATTCCTGATTGGCCGATCCCCGCAGGCTTGCCAATTGTTGCGGGCTGCGAGCGGTCAACAGATCGTTCACTGCGATTCTCCCGGCCCGGGAAGTGGTCACCAGTGGTTCAAAATTAAGCTTGGATCTGGGCACGCCTTTGATGTTGCCCGTATACTGAAAATACAATTCGTCGATCCCCTGCGTCGCTGGATTTTCTCGTGAAAAGCGCTGATCACGATCGGTTTCGCTCTCATGCACAATCACCAGTTCCGGAGTCTGGTTTAGCAGGTTGTCTCGAGGGTAAGGATTCTCGGACGCCAACTGCCAAACGATCAACGGGAATTTGCCCGAATTGCCGTCAGGCATTTGGCGTCGGATAAAATCGACATCGAGGTCAAGGGCATCCCAGAGTTTTTGAATGTCGGCGGTTTCGCGACTGACGCGATTGAAGAACCTGGGGAAAAAAGTGCCACGCAAGTATTGAAAATTTTCTCGGTTGGGCAGCGGGTCTTCAAAAATTACGGTCGGTTGACCGGATTGAATCGCGGCGATCAGATTGTCCAACTCGACGGGCGCCATCTGCGACGGCTGTACGACCAACAGCACATCGTAACGTCTTTTGATGATTTGTTGATTGTCATCCTCCAGCCACAACGGGATCGGCGAACTGCCTTCCACCAGTTCGACGTCATATTGTTTTTGTAATTCGGAAATGATCCGCAACCGGGGAATTCTGACAGTCTGTTCACTGGTAGTGATGGCCGCTCCCATCACCAGCGCATCGGACTGAAGTACACCAACGGTCTTTCTTTCGGTTTGTGAAACCGTATTGATCGATCGCATCAACTCATATTCGACTGGCATTCCATATGGCAAAAAAGGGAGAACAATACGTTCTCGACCACAGGAAAAAGCCACGCCCAGAACGATTTCTTCCTCTCGCACGGCGCCTCGGGATTGGCTGGTGACGCGCGTTGGCCGGATCCCGTATTTCTTTTCCGCCAGGATCGCTTCTTCGCTGAATGGCTCGATGCCCTGATGCAAGTCAACCTGCACCCGTTTGCCTCCAAGTACATCAAACTCGCGGAGCAGGTTAACAAGGTCATATTTTGTTTTTACAAATTCGCTGGGCACGTTGTTGCTTACGTAGGCTTCGATTTTGATTGGCGGTTTGGTTGTGTCCGGATCATTGGCCAAATCATCGAGAACCTTGGTCGTGGAATCTGCTAATGTACTGACCTGGCCGTCAGAGATGTCGACGCGAGCCCGATTCAACGGGCTGTGTTGCACGATCAACACGACACCCACGGCGATCACGCACAGGAATACGGCCCGGAGCACGTAATGCCAAAGCATCGAAGTTCCGTCACGACCGCCCAACCAATGCCGTCGCCCAATCAAAATCAGGCTCAGGTAAATCCCGATGACGATAATGCCCAGGAAGTAGAAGATGGAGGAAGCGGCGATCAGGCCGCGACCGAAAGGCTCAAATCGCTGTAACAGCGACCAGTCGAAAAGCCGTTGAATCCATTTGCCGCTGGAGAGGATCACATCGGCGTTGGAGAAAAATGCCAATGGAGCGTTGAGTGCCGCGCCAAAGATAAATCCGACGGTAAGGTTGCTGGTCAGGAACGAGGCAACCATCCCCAAAGCGATCATCGCAATGCCCATGAACCAGTAACCGAGGTACGTTGAGAACAGCAGCAATGTATCCAGAGAGCCACCGGTCATGGCCAACAAAACCGCGTAGTTGGATAGCTGGGAAAACAACAACGAAACGGTGAACACCAACACGGCTGCAAAGTACTTGCCGATAACGATATCGAAGTCGTTGGCCGGCAATGTCAGCAGCAATTCATCCGTGCCTTGCCGGCGTTCTTCCGCCCAAATACTCATTGTGATCGCCGGAATAAAGATCAGCATGATGTAGGGCAGAAACTTGTTTAGCTGATCAAAATTGGCCAAGTTGGTCGTGAAGAACTCATGAGGCCAGAAAGCCGCGAAAGAGGTCAACAAAACAAAAAGACAGAGAAACACGTATCCCGTCGGATTGCTGAAATATCCAACGAAATTCCGTTTCATAACGGCGAACGCCGCCTGCCGCCAAATCCCCAAAGGCAGCATTAACAACACCAGGGCCACCATGAACATCATGTCAATGACCAACAGGTAGATGAACTCGCTCAACTGAATCATGGCTATGGTTTTTCGTAAGTTTGGTTTTCGACGCGTTCAATCTCGTCTGCAGTTCCGACTGCCAAGTCAGCCCGACGCGGTTCGGGTTGCGATGCAATGTTGTGGCTTGGCCGTTTGTGCCCGGGGATCAATCTTTCTGGTCTTTGAATTGCATCGACCTTATTCCTGGTTCGGATCTTGGGACGCCGGAATGGGTTGTTCCGATTCGTGCTCGTTGAACTGGTTGTCATCCGGTTGGTCGTCCAACGATTTTTTCAAAAGGACGCCCGTCACAGGGTCATGGCCCGTCAAATCCGCAAAGATGTGATCCAAGCCTTTATTCGCGGGGTCGATATCCTCCAGCCGCCCATCGTAAACCTTGCGGCCTTCGTTGATCATGATCACGCGACTGGCCATAGCCTCGACTTCTTGCAGGATATGGGTGGATAGCAGAATCGTTTTTTCCTGTCCCAGTCGCCGCATCGTCTGACGGACGCCTCGGATTTGATTGGGATCAAGTCCGGAAGTTGGTTCGTCCAGGATCAAGACTTCCGGTTCGTGGATCAGGGCCTGGGCCATGCCGACCCGTTGGCGGTATCCCTTGGATAGTTTGCTGATGGGTTTGTAGATCACGCTGCCCAGTGAGCAAAGATCGACGGCCTTTTCGATCCGTTCCATTTTTGTTTTTTTGTTCATGCCGCGTGCTTCGGCAAAAAAATCCAACAGACTGAAGGGCGTCATGTCAGGGTACAGCGGCCCGGTTTCTGGGAGGTAGCCAAGTTTCTTCGAGCCCGCTAACCGCTCGGTGTTCATGTCGTGTCCGGCAATTCGGGCACGCCCCTCCGACGGCGACAGGTAACCGGTCAAGATCTTCATTGTGGTGCTTTTTCCAGCACCGTTGGGGCCGAGGAAAGCGACGACTTCGCCCTTGTAAACCTTGAATGATACGTCCCGAGTGGCGGCGAAAATCCCATAGAATTTGGATAGGTTCTCCGCTTCAATCATCGGTGGCTGGTCCACCCGGGCATCGGTTTCAGAAGTTGGGGAAACGGCAGGAACGGACATTGCTTAAACTGAGGGTTGATAAGTGGGTCGGGTCAAATACGTGCAGGTTTTCGAAAGCTATCAACGATCGCGGATTTCGCATTTCTATTTTGGGTTGCCGGCAACAGATTGTCGACCGTGGAGGCTGGCCACAATCGCATCTCCGGGGAGAAGGCCAACATCGGATGCTGCGTGCGAGCGATCACGCCGCCCATTTCGCTCCATCTTGAGGGATTCTTGTGTTGGAGCGATCCAATCCAAATTACGCTTGGAAAGTCGCTCGCGAGGGGCTCTTTTTAACACCTTATGAGGTACGCTGCCCTCCAAAAAAATGTTCGCGTTCGTTTAATTTGCTCCATTGGCGTCATGTCCATGTGGCACCTGTTGCGTCAACGACGGATCGATCGGGCCTGAAAAGTCGTGGTTCGGAGCGGATACGGCGGATTGTTGGAACAGGAAATTTGTGAGAGAAGTGGGTTTCTGATACCGCATGAAGACGCCGAGATCCCAGGTAAAGTCGGCCTATCATTGGAATGTCCTTAAACCTGTGGATCATCGAGCCTCCAAAGAAATTCAATCAATCGCGAATCAAGGAATAAGTGAGGCGTGCAAGTCATTGATTTTTCGGAAAACGAGCTAACTCGGCCAACCGCTGCCGAAATCGTGGATTTGATGAATTCAGTTTGGCCTTCGCCCGAGAAGACGGCAGCGGAGTTGATTCGCCAAACGATGGAAGCGGCGCAAAAAGCCGACGACTCGGTCGAATCGCAAAAGACTCGTTACATCGTTTGGGATGGTGGGAGAGTCGTCGCCCACGCGAGAACATTCGTTCGATCGATCGCCTTTGAGGGTGGCCAACTGGATGTGCTTGCCTTAGCCAATGTTTGTACTGCTCACGATTGTCGAGGGCTTGGGCTTGGAAAGGCGGTCGTGTCGCGCGCACTAAAGAAACGCGAACAGCTTGGTTTGTCGGTTTGTCTGTTTCAAACTGGTGTCGTTGGTTTCTATAAAAAGTTTGGGGGACGCCAAGTCGACAATCGATTTATCAATAGTCGTAACCGGGAAGATCCTCAATCGAATCCCTGGTGGGACGAAGCGGTGATGATTGTACCAGCGGGGGCCAAATGGCCCGACGGAACGATCGATCTTGGCGGGGATGGATATTAACAGTTGAAAGTTGAAAGTTGAAAGTTGAAAGTTGAAAGTTGAAAGTTGAAAAGTTGAAAGTTGAAAGTTGAAAGTTGAAAGTTGAAAGTTGAAAGTTGAAAGTTGAAAGTTGAAAGTTGAAAGTTGAAGCAAGCCTGGCTAAGATTTGCGGATGATTTTTGATGTCCAGTTTTGGGTCACTCGAGCCATTTCGGAAAAAACGTTCTCCTCGGATTTACGGCTGCGTTTCAGTACTTTGTATCCATGATTGGCTGTGTCCAAGGAGTGCAACTTCGCCTTGCGGCCCAGATTTTTGACAACCGGCTTCAGCAAATCAAAGGAAGCCAATGTGTCCCGAGTCCCCGACAAGAAAAGCATCGGCAGCTTGATTGCTTTCAAATGTGCTGCTCGGTGATCCGATGGTTTATTGGGCGCATGAAGCGGAAAGGCGAAGAAGACCAGGCCACGGACCCGATCCGGAAAATCCGACGAGGCGGCTGCCAGCGATGTCATGCGGCCGCCAAACGAGTGTCCTCCGGCGAAGATTGGGAGATTGTTGACTAGCACAGCCGCTTGCTCGATCGCATGAATCACAGTCGACAGCGAAACAGATTCTTTGTCTCGCCCTCCTCCTCGTTCCATGAATGGAAACTGATACCTGAAAGTTGCAATATCCAATGAGGCTAACTCGTTCGCAATGTTTTCCATGTTTTCGTGAAACATGCCAGCGCCGGCTCCATGTCCGAGCACGAGCAACGAATGGGCTTCTTCGGGGAGTATCAAATAACCAGATACCTTGTCCCGGGACTCGTGTGCAACGAATTTCAGTTTTTTGGTCTTCATGACCGTTTATCCTTTCCCGCTTCGGCGGTCCTGCCCTGCAATCAAGATCGTTCCGCAATGAATTAACGCCAGTTTGTCAACGCGTCACGCGTTGGTGACGAAGAGGGGGAAATACCCAATGGCAAGCAACCACACAACTTGACGCCAGCGAGCCAACCAGCTGGGTAATTCTGCAACGAGGGCGGGGCGAACCGGGATTTCCTAATCGTTACGTGCTCGATTGAGGTCGCGCAGTGTGGCGTTGAAATCTGGCGCTAGATTGGGCGGCGGTTGAATAACAGCGCTGTCTTCACTGAGTCCTTGCACTTCCTCGTCGATCTGACCAACGGTCCGTCGCTGGGCGTTGGGTCGCAAGCCAAGACTTTTCAAAGCTTTTTCATATTTGGCTTTCGCCTTAGGGTTCCCCATTTCAGCCTGTCGTTTCATTTCTTTCCAACGGGCCAGGAATTGATTCAGGTCTTCCTTTGTCCAATTCATTTCTTCCAACAATTTTGGATTGGGTTCGTATTTCTGATCGTCGAGTTGGCCAAGAATCATGTCCGTTGCTTTTTTGGAGTGCTGCAAGTTGGTTTTTTCCTGCTCCAGAGCTTCGGTCGGCAATTTGCCTCCCCCTCCACCTGCTCCCGAAGGCGCACTGGTGGATTGAGATTCATTGGACTGTTGACCCGTCTGCGGCGAACCGTTGTCCGATGCCTGACCAGGTTGGCCTTCAGATCCAGACTGGTCTTGCGCGGTTGACGGTTGCGATTTCGTTTGTGGTTGGGCCGAACCGCTATCGTCGCCGGAAGAGGAAGGATCGGAGGACTGGCTGCTATCGTTTTGAGCGGATTCTTCCTGGCTTCCTGAAGATTGAGATGATTCCTGTGGCGTCTGGGATTCGCTGCTGGATTGGTCTTTTTCCGTTTCGGACTGAGAGTTCGCAGACTCGGATGTTTGGCCCGAGTCTTGGGAAGTTCCTTGATCCTGCTGCTCTGATGATTCATCGCCGGTCTGACCGCTGTCATTCTCCGATTGAGCTTGCTGCTTGGTGCCGTTTGAATTGCCTTGATCTTGAGACGTCTGATCGCCGGATTTCTGGTCACCGCCTTCGGATTCGGAATTCATTTCACTCTGGTCTTGAGTGGGATTGTCGCTTCCGGAAGCAGAATCGTCTGATTCCGGCTTGGTGTTCGCTTGCTCGGCGTTCTCACTGTTTGGGTTGGGCTGCCCAGATTGGGAGTCGCCTTTGGGGGGTCCTTTGGGGGGTTGTTGAGCGTTGTCTGAATCGCTCTGAGCATCCCGGGAATTACCTGATTCGTTACTTTTGTCTTGCTTCGAATCCCTGTTTGCAGATTCAGAGTTTGAGTTCGCTTTGTCTTGACCAGAATTTTCGTCTGGTTGCTGGCCTTCCGCGTTAGGTTCATCGGAGTTTTGGCTTTCCTCCGATTGTCCGCTTGAGGATGAACCAGACTGGGATTGACCTTCGGAGTTCGATGAACTTTCGTCGGTTTGGGGTTGTTCCTCCATCTCCTCCAGCAATTCCTGCAATCGTTTAAATTGCTCACCCTCGGGTGCATTTTCACTCAAAGGTTCTCGCTGGCCATCGCTGAGCTGTTGGTCACGTTGACCTTGCGAGTCACCCTCCGAGCCTTGATGGTTCATGTCGTCAGCGGAATTCGACGGCCCGTTATTTGCCTCGGGGCCCTGCTGATTGTTGGATTGACCAGAATCTCCGGTGGATTGTGCGTCTTGGGATGCGTTGGATTCGGATTCGTCAGGGGATTCCTTCGAGCCAGCCCCTGCGGGATCTTGCTCGCTTTGCTGTTTTTCATTGTCGGAGCCTTCACCGGCCTGACCGTCTTTCGACGACTCAGAATTCTCATTTTCTTGTTGTTGGTCGTTGGCTTCAGTTCCTTGCTGACCTTTTTTAGCGTTCTGATCACCGGTTTGGTTTCCGGGATTTGTATTTTCCGAATCAGCGCCTTGGGATTCCCCGTCCTCGGACTGCGAACCCTCGCCACCTTCCTGCTCAGCGTTGGGGTCTGTTGAATCAGAAGATTCTTCGCCCGTTTCCGAATCTTCTCCGTCGCCAGGTTCGGCCCCCGATTGGCTTTCGTCAGACTGTTCTTGCTGTTCTTCTTGCTCTTGCGGATTGGTTTGTTCTGAGCCTTTATCTTGTTGATCGGCGCGTTCTTCTGGCTCGCTAATCGTCAACGTGAAATTCTCGGTGCGCGAAACATTAGGATCGGGTTGCCCGCTTTGGGGAGATGTCCGGTTGTCGCTGGCCGTGGCGAAGAACATTGCTTCGTCGCCATTTTCGAGACCCAATTCGGATGGGCGAAGTATATACCTTGCGGTAACTCGCTGATTGCCATTGCCTGACTTCAGTTGCAATTGTTTGTCCAGACGTCTTGTTCCGCCCTGGAAATCCAGATGGAATTCGACGGAAGATATGGCAAAATCAAGATCGTTGGCCTCAATTTCGACCGAGAGAGTGCCGTTCTCAGGCACTGAAACATCCGATTCGTCGGGGTTGGTGATCACCACCTCCGGCGCGAGATCTGGAGTAATCCGAATCGGATAGATGTTGGGTTTTTGATTGCGATCATCTTCGTCGCTAACAAACCAAATCTGGTAATGTGAAGCAAATGGCTTTTTTCTCGAAGCATTCAGTTGTGCCATGACCCGCGCGGTCGCCGTTTTGCCTTCGGATCGCATTTCGATCGTTCGAATCTTGTTGTACCTGGAACTGGAGTCGCGACTTGCTTCTTTGCGACCTTCCGAGGCATTGACCGTTTCATCAAGCAATTCGATATAGGCAACTTTAATCGGGAGATTGGCGACTGCATTGATCGTTACGTTTGTCCCTTCCAAAACGTCAATATTACCAGTGCCTGTTAAGACGCGCTCGGGAAGATTGGTGTAAGACGGCGGCATGAGAACCAGGGATTCCACCGCGATCGTCGGGTTGGGCTGAACCGTAATATCAAAGTATGGGGACGCGCCGTCCTGCGCGACGACCCGATAGGTAAGCGACTGTTGGATGCCATTGCCAAAACCGGGCAGCATCGCCTGATAACGATTGCCCGTTTCCTCGGCAACCATCGGTACAACCTGATCGATCAATTGACCGTCTTTGGTGGAATACTCGATCTTGACATCGTCGGGCTGAAACCGGCCTTGGATGACGGCGGTAATTTCTACCTGTTCGCCAAAAAAGACGGTGCTGTCCCCCGGCGTCACATCTGAGATTTTGACGACCGCCGGTTTGGCAATCTTCGCATTGGGGGCCAATACCCTCCCGATCGTTTGAAACGCATCTTTGGGCGACAGAATCTGGTAAACGATACCAACTACCACCAAACCGATCAGGATAAAACCCAGTCGGATCAATTTGGAACGATCAACAGTAGCGTCACTTGGCACTGAAGCAAGGTCCGTTGCCGCTTGCCGCGAAACCGCATCAAGCACAGCCGGTCGAATCAGTTGATTTGTCTTGCGGAGTGAAACGTAGTTGAGAAGACTGTTTTTGAAGCTGGGCTTGGCTTCCTCAATCATTTTTGCCGCATACTCGGTATTGATCCGTTTCAAAAACAGCGGCAAGATCGACGTGCAGGCGTAAGCCGCGCTAATACCAAGCAACATTAGCAAACAGATCCAACGTCCCGTTGTCGACAACGGCCAGATCCAGGCGTCCCAAATCGCGGCGACAAGTAGAAAGCAAATCGCGAAAGCCAGGATCGTCAGCAGCCCCCCAATCAGCTCAGTGATCTTTACCTGGGTTCGCGTTCTCTCCAATTGTTGATTGACGTACTGTTTTAACTGCGTCGACTGGCGCAGGGATGCGGCTGGTTTTGGTTTTGCAGTTTGTTCAACTTGACTTGCCATGCAACGAAAACCTCAACAACCGGGATGTTTAAGCTATTTGAACTTGAGACGCTGCCGAAAACGAAATCTGGATCGTTAGCCCGAGGCCGGACTTGGGCGAAAGCATTCGCAAAAATGGGTCCGCAACTCGTTGACACGATATCGAGGTGGGGAGGACGGTCAATGCTTCCATCTCTTTACCATATCATTGATTATAGACGGTTTTTTAATCTGCCAAGTTTCGCCAAAACTTCAGAAACGGGGTTTCGAAACGAAAACAGGCAGTTTATCCACTTTTATTGACTGGACCACGCAATTCAAATGTTGGACCGAGTCGTCATCGACCGTGCTACGGGTACCGTGAATGGTTCAGAATTCACCCAAACCATAAATGTCCAGCAAGGATTGCCAGTCTTGTTCCCAACCGAAGGGATTGCGGAGTTGACGAGATTGGTTTTCTGATCGGTATTGTTCTTCTAACGCGCGATACCAGTTTTCGGGGTCCATTTTGTCCAACTCGTCGCGTCGTTCGGGAGGAAGCTGTTCGTAAAACTCGTGGAGCCGTTCCGGGCTGATGGAGGACTTCGTTTCGTTGGCGACTTCAAACCAGTTGAAAATCAATTCCCTTTGTTCAGCAGGCGGTTGTTCATCCAGAATGGCACGCGCCTCGAAGGACAACGCGTTGCGCAGCAGATCGACGTTTTCGAGCATTAGGTTTTCGATCACGCTACGATCGACACCGATGAGTGTCGCGACAAGTTGCTTAATCGGTCGCCGGTACGCAAATCTTTGCAGGTCCGTCGGCTTGTAGTCGATGTCCTTTTCCTCGAAGTAACGAGCCAGTACCGTCGCAAATTGGTTCCGGATCTGCATCTCTTTTCCGCTGATCGTCAACTCATACCAATCGTACAGCGTTTCGGCGTCGCGGCCTGTCGGCAGGGCCGTCGAGCCGGCTTTGCCAAAAGCCTCACGGGCCTGCTGCGAGCGGATATTGGCAATCTCGATCAGTCTTGCCTTGGCGGGCTGCAGGTCAAGCAATCGGGCTTGCTCGGACAATCGCAGCGTTTTTAGCCAGTCGTAATACGAGTTCATTACCCGAATTAGCCGTTTCCCATCCGGATGATTGACCAGCTGTTGATGGAACTCCTTGAATTCTTGATGTTGCCGAGGAGACAGTTTCGTGAATTCCGTATTCTTTCTGCGAAGTTCATTTTTTTGTTCGATGTTCAGCGCACTAATCCGACTCATCCGCTGCTCAATGGTTTCCCAGGAAGGTGATTCGCTCGGTTCGGTATCCGCGAAAAGTTCGGCCTTCAGCGCGCCAACATCGGCGTCATAGACAGGGGAATCGTAGTCCGCAAACAGCCCCCAGTCATCCAACTGCAACAGAAACTCGATGTCCTTGTCAACTTTTTGGTAACGGTCAAAGTTTTCGATAATCAATAAATTGTTCACCAGCTGCAGGTTGGGCTCCATCTGCAGTCGTCGTGTCACAAAGTATCCGCCAACCAACAATAATAGGGGCAGACCTATCAACACGCCGATTCGCGATGGCCAAATCCACCACCGTTTGGATTTTTTGCGAGCCTGCTTCACCGCGTCACTGACGACCATCTCCATGGTGGTTTTGGTAAATGATACGCCAGCCTGCGAGATCGGGAGTCGGTCAAAAAGATCCCAAGTCTTTTGAAGGCTTTGCATTTCGGCACGATACTCCGGATCGGAGCCGAGTCTCTCTTCAACTCTTCGTGCCGAATCCGGATCCAGCTCGCCGTCCAGGTAAGCCGTCAACTCTTCGATCGTATTGGGTTCGCTGGACATTAAGGTTCCGGGATCTTTACCACTGAAATCTACGATTCAATTGAGGGTTTCAGATGGGGGGATTTGTCGATTGTTGTCTCTGGCGCGATTCAATGAAGATCACCATTGCTTTCACTCTCCGGTTTGGTCTTCGAAGCACCAGGAAGTTCTCCAGTGTCAAAATACGGTTGCAGAATGATTCGTAAATTCGTTCGCGCCCGCGACAAGAGTGATTTGACCGCTTGCGTCGTCAACTCCATGGATTCTGCGATCTCGACGTAGCTCATGCCTTCAAATCGCGACAACATCACTGCCATTCGCTGACGAGGTGCCAGAGACTTCAGGGCATCATGTAAGACGTCGGACATCTCTTGACGATCGGCTTGACGGGTCGGCATCAAGCCGCTTTTTTCCTTTGCCATCGTATCCAAAGGTCGCACGGGCATGGATCCGGAAGGCGATGTAACCAGGTTAACTTCCTTGCGTCGGGAGGATTTACGCATTGCGTTGCTGGCCACGTTGTGTGTGATCGTGTAAAGCCAGGTCGTAAATTTCGCCGTCGGTATGTATCTTTCCCTCGCGCGATAGACCCGCAAGAAAACGTCCTGTGCCAAGTCCTCCGCTTGACTGCGGTCGGAAACGAGATGTTCTAACAGCATGACCAATCGGTTTTGATGTTTCTCCACGAGTTTTTCGAACGCCGCCGCACTGCCATCGCGCACCTGTAGCATGAGCCGCACGTCGGGATCGAGCAACTCGTACTTCTGGGCATTCTTGATTTTCGAATCGCTCAGTGACAATTCAGGATTCCGGTTGTTGGTGAACGGCGATCAGTCCCTCCATAGTATTCTAAGCAAAACGAAACCGTCGACGAAATGGTTCGCCGGTGATAGGCCCTTTAACACCCTCCGCGCGAGAAAGTTTCCCCAGTTCGATGGCGCGCTTTCAGAAGAACTCAAGAAATTTTTTGGCCCCATGCAGTTTACCAACTACCGCTGAACCTCAGGACGCGCCTTTACATGCATTGATAGCGATTGCTGCCCGACATTTGCTGAATAATCTTCGGCGTGCAACAATCATTCCTGTGCGTTAATGCGGGCAAAAATCGATTGTTCAGCCCAACAAATTAATTCAGGTGTCGTTGCCGGATGAAGTGCCGACCAGATTCAACGACGTTTTCCGACGTCGTTTCAAGTCATCACGCTGCCCGCTGCAGGTTCGGTTCCCGATTCGAACAATTGTTGTCGTCGGAGCTGACCACAAGCTGCATTGATTTTGTCACCTTTGCGTTGTCGAAACCGGATTTCAATGCCGCCTTCCAGAATGATTTTCTTGAACTGGCGGATGGCCAGTTGGGTCGGTGTTTTGTAAGGAAGCCCGGCGACCGGGTTATAAGGAATCACGTTGAGAAGTGCTGTCCGATTACCCAGCAGTTGGCACAGCTGTCTTGCATGCTCCGCCTTGTCATTAATCCCGCCCAACAAAACGTACTCGAACGTCAGCTTGCGACCTGAAGAATCAAAAAAATGGTCGGCCGCAGCCAGCAGCGCGGCAATTCCGATTTTGTCATTTACAGGTACGAGTTGATTCCTCAATTCGTCATTCGGGGCATGCAGGGAAATGGCCAATTGATACTTGCAGTCCAATCGCGAAAGACGTCGGATTGCCGCCGGTAAACCAACGGTGGAAATCGTAATTCTCCGGGCGCTGATACCCAAACCTTGTGGCGAACTGGCGTAACTCAAGGCCTGCAGAACATTGTCGAGATTGGCCAATGGCTCACCCATGCCCATCATGACAATGTGACTAAGGCGCTCATTCTCGGGCAGCAGCAATTGCAATCGCAACATTTGTTCGAGAATTTCTCCGGCCGTCAAATTACGCATCACGCCATCAAGTCCGCTGGCGCAAAATACGCAACCCATCGCGCATCCAACCTGGCTGCTAACGCAAATCGTACGTCGCTCTTGATCTCGTAGCAAAACGCATTCGATCAATCCACCGTCCTGCAGTCGCAACAACAGTTTTTCGGTTCCGTCTTCGCAGGTTGAATGGTTCACGACCGTGGTGTCAAACACCGTAAAGCTGTTGGACAAAACCTGCCGCAACGACTCTGGCAGATTGGTCATCTGCGAAAAATCATGAACTCGTTTTTCAAAAATCCAGCTAACGATTTGCGACGCCCGAAAATCGGGCTGATCTCGGCGTCCCAGCCAGTCTTTAAGTTTGGCCAAATAATCAAGCAGATGTTTCATAAAGAACCAAAAACTAGACGTGCTTTCGAAGAAGGGATCTTCACGGGTCTCGACGAAGGTTTACGATGGGGATCGGGTAGACGTTAAATTCTACTCGATTTCCTCGCGTGGAGCATGAGGTTTTGGCTTCCTAATTAACGCCAGAGAACCTAAGATCTCTCGCACCGACGGTTGTCAACTTTTGCATCTGGATTGCCATGAAGCCGGAAGACCCAATTTGTCTGTGTTTTCATGTAACGCGGCGAAAGGTTATCAACTTCATTCGAGTTGAAAAACCAACTCGTCCCAGTCAGTTGAGCGAATGTTTCGGCGCAGGAACGGGATGTGGCTGGTGTCGCCCCTACCTCGAGCGAATTCTGGCAATCGAAACGGCCAAACGAAACCGCGATGACCAGGAGCGGGAAAAGCAGCAACAATTTCTGGATGATCTGAGTCGAGAGGAATACGCCTCCGGCCGTGCCCGTTATGTGCAAGAGGGAGGCGGCACGCCACCGCCGGGTGCTACCCCGCCAGATCCAACACCCAGCTGATCGACGCTTAAAATTGGGCCGATTCATTAAAAACCGTCTTACCCTTGAATTTGGTGACGATTCGGCGACATCAGCGACGGTCAGTAGGTTCCGCGAGCATTAATTACGTCAACCGAGGGGAAATTCACAGCGTGTTCGATTCAGTCGCTTTTCGCCGCTGGGTAACTTGGGCAGGCTTTCAAGCACGTTGTTCGCCGCCAGCTCAGCACGTTCGCGACTCTTTATTGGGGGACAGCCGGCAGGTTTGGTTGGGCGGCATCGGTGGTGTTCAATCCCTCGGGAAGTGATTACCATGGTCGAAATTCGAGCGGTCTTGGCGAACATGGGGAAGCTGCAAGGACCGTTGGCAATTCGTTACCCGAGAAATTTGAAGACGGACTCAAATGGCCAAGAAAAAGGCTACGAAGAAAGCTGCCACTAAGAAAGCAGCGAAAGCTCCCGCCAAAAAGGCTAAAGCCGCGAAAAAGAAGACCGGTTCGGACGAGGCAGGCGAAGTCAAGGTTGTAAAAAAGAAACGCAAGTCGCGGAAAAAGAAGGCCGAAGAGGCTCGACTGAAAGTATTCTGGGGCGTCTTCAACCACGCCCTGAAACGTGTCGCGCTGTACGAGTTCAACCAACGAAAAGCCGCCGAAAAACGCGCCAGCGAACTCAGTCCTGAGGGCAAACCTCCTCACTTCGTCCAAAAAGTGAAAGAAGAGGTGGTCGAGGAAGTCGTGACGCCCGATGGCGATACGGAAACAGCGACCAAAAAGACCAAGAAAAAAACCGCGAAGAAGTAGGTAATTCAACTGCGCGGGGACTTTGAAGTGCGTCAAGGTTTGGCCCCGCCGAACCGCTTCACAAATCATCTTTCGACGTGCGAATTTCATGGGCCCCACGCCAAGCGTGCGGACGTTGACGGAGAATTTTCTGGCGTCACGCCAATGAACGATTAAGAGTCGATCAAACGCGCGATAGCTGAGTTCGACCTTCGCAAGTTCTTGCAGACCAGCCGCCAGCTGTCGACGTTACTGAGAATACGCACGGTTTGAATACGCACGGTTTTTCAGGCGGACCGATCCTGGATATCGTGCTTGATACGATTTATCTGCCGGGCAGCGTCGAACCCCGTGGAACTCGCGTTCTCGACCATCGCGGTTCGGGCAATGTTGTTCCTCGCCGAGGCAGGGTAGACATTTGGAAACGGTTGCCGTTCCATTCGTTCCCTCTGGGCAACGTGGTGCCTCGATAGGGCAGTGTGGTTCCGCGACTGGGCATCGTCGTCCAATCTCGTTGTGGCAGTGTGGTCCAAATGCGGCCGGGCAGCGTCGACCCGCGGCCGGGCAGCGTCGAGCCCAACCATTGATTCCCTGCAGTTCTGCCCGACTCGTTCCTTGAGTTGTCGGGCATCGTGGTCGAATCGCGAGACGCGGCCCGCCATTGTGCAGGTTCGTACCTTTGTTGATTGCATCCCGACAGAGCGACGAGCCCGATCGTCAAAGCCATTGATTTCAGGCTGATTCTTGATTTTCGATTCATGCGATTAATATCGTCTGTGGCGGCCAACGCCTGCTGGATTTTGAAAATTTTCATGCGGCCAAGATCGTTGGATTGCGCTGTTCCGACCAATTTAACTAAGCCTTCAAGTTTACCCAGCCCTTGTTTTTTGGTCAAAGAAGCGTCTCGTGTCGCGTCCTGGTCATAAAATGGTTGGCAAAACGTTGCAACCAGAAGATTTGAAGACGAGCCGAATCGCCGACCCAAAAAAATCAACGCGGCACGAGACTCAACTACGATCGGTAGAATCCGGTTCCGGGCGGCAAATACCGGTTTTCCGGTGGTTCAGCCCCATCCACCAGTTTAATCGTTAATGCTTTTCTGTAAGGAGAGGTCGTCTTATTCGATGAGACGCGTTCATTTACTACGAACATCAATCATCTCAACGATGCAAAGCGTGGCTTGTTTATAGGCCGATGACAGGGGAGGAGATTCGGAACGAAGAGGTTCCGGATCTAGCGTCGGTTTTGCGGTGACTTTGGTTCAGCGGATGAATCAACCGCACAATCGTGAACTGGAATCCAGCAGACAAGCGCAATCGATCAAGCCTCCAAAAACAATTCCCGTGACGAGCATTGCAATTCAATCTTGACGCGAGTTAGTGGGGCGGCCGACAACATTAACCGCGTTGGAGTGGTTTGGTGGAATGTTTGCTGGGATTCAAATACTCAAGGAGACGAGTCTCGATGAAAATCAAGTTAGCTGCAGTGGCGTTGGTTGCCAGCGTCGCGATGTTTTGCAGCAACAGTAACGGAGACGACCTACTCAACCAAATGCTTGACCGCGGAGGTTGTGGAGGATGTGAGCAAGTTTCTACCTGTTGCGACACTCCTGCCCCGGCATGTGGTGGGAAAGCCCGTTGTGGATTGTTTTCAGGATGCAAGAAGAAATCCTGTGGCGGCGGATTGCTTGGCGGCGGTGCTGCCTGCGATACCTGCTGTGACCCCTGCGCGGCACCTTGTGACACCGGTTGCGGACGAAGTGGACTGCTCGCCGGTATGAAAAGCCGCAAACGATGCGGCACCTGTGGCGGTGGCGGACTAATGGGTGGTGCGGCCGATTGCGGTTGCGAAACCTGCGGACCGACTTGCCCAGAGCCAGTTGACTGTGGCTGCGAAGCTCCCAAAAAAGGCTGTGGTTTGTTTGCCCGCATGAAGGCGAAAAAGGGTGCTGATTGCTGTGTGGCAGCCGAACCCTGCTGCGATGTACCAGCTCCCTGTGCGGCACCAGTTGCAAATTGTGGCTGCGACGCGGCACCGGCTTGCGGCTGTGAAGCTCCCAAAAAAGGCTGCGGTTTGTTTGCCCGCATGAAGGCGAAAAAGGGTGCTGATTGCTGTGCAGTAGCCGAACCCTGCTGCGATGCACCGGCTCCCTGTGCGGCTCCAGTTGCTGATTGCTGCTGCGATGCGGCACCGGCTTGCGGCTGTGGCAAAGCAAAAGGCTGCGGATTGTTCGCTCGCCTGAAAGCCGGTCGTGCGACAGACTCTTGCTGCGAAGCTCCTGTCGCTGATTGCGGTTGCGAAGCCGCACCAGTTTGCGACACGGGCTGCGGTTGCCGCAAAGGTTGTCGATTGACGTTGCGGGATCGTATGAATGGCAACCGAATTGCCAGCCGATGCCGCAACAACAATTGTGGTGACGGATGCAGTGCTCCTTGCCCCAACTCCGGTTGTGGCGGTGCTTGCAACGGTTCCGTTGGCCCGATGTACGGCAACAGCATCATGTCGCAACCTGTACCTGCGACGCCTATGGAAATGCAGACTGTACCTGCGGATGCTCCAGCGGCTGACGCCACTGACGGAACCGTGATCATGCCCGATGGCGATGGCGCTCGAATTTACCGAAACAATCCCCCGATTGTTAATCCGAGTGCTTTCCTGATCCGGAACCGAAACTAGGAAAAGACTACCAGGGCCAGCTGGCACTGATCATTATAAAGGCGGCTTGTTCCCACGGGTGCAGGCCGCTTTTTTTGTGGCGTGCCGAGGCGCAAACTACCTATATCTACCTATATGTTGAGATCAAACCCCGACAACAAAAGCACCTTGACCGGCTAGACCGCCGGCGTCTTCGTTTTCAGAATGCTAGCGGCAAACCCAAGCAAATCATCTTGGGAACGATAAAACTCACGCACGACATTCAATTCCTCATCCGAGCTCGCCACTTCCAGAACTTGGGGAGCGATCCCCAGCGGTTCGAATTGGTCGACCGCAGGATCCGTCAACAATTCGATTGCCTGCTGATTCCTCCCCACTCGAACAAGCAAATCAATCAGCGTTTCGTAAGCAATCCCACCGTGCTGATCGGCGTCAACCGATTGGCATTTTTTCTCAAAATGACCGATGGCTGATGATGGGTCTCGTCCGAGCAGGCATCGAAAGTATTGCTGATGATCAGGATAGGTATCTTCGAAAGGCGGCGGGCTGGGGTATTGAAAATCCGGGTGCAGCTGTTCGCCGTAGTCGGCCAGTTCCAGGGCTTTCTGCAGATCCTCCGGCTCATCCACAAGGCGGGCGATTCTCATCACCGAGGCCAAGTGCGTCGTATCAATATGGTGGGCCCCATCAGCGATCAGCCAGGGATTCGCCTCCAAGATCGAGGACAACCGGGATGAATCGGTCGTCGGTTTAGCATTCTGTTCAACCGTAAAGCATAGGTTGTCGCAGAGCTCACGATAAAGGTGCCTCAACAACAACTCCGCCATTGATTTTTGCGTGGTTTTGTCAAACCTTCCAGCCTGCGTGTCAAACGTCGTGATCGCGTTGCACGTTCCGTAGTGGTTCAGTAACAACTTGAAACCATAGGTTGGTGCGGCTCCCTGGGTCACCGCAATCTCAATAATCGTATCAATGTTTTCTTCATTCGGCTCGATCGTTTGGATTACTTTCTCCGAGAACTCTCGGTCACCAACAGGTTGTAAGTACATCCAGCCTTCCTGTAATCGGCCAGATTTTAACAATAACGACCCGACATCACGGCAGGCACCCAGTAAGCAGTCTTCCAGCTGGGATTGTTGCTCGTTTTCAATCGCATCCCGTTGTGGGCCGTACAACAAGGGCAGTCCCAACTTGTGACGGCACCGCATTTTGAGAACTTCGAAGAGCTTGAAATATTCCTGCTCCGATCGAAATCGGTGTTCGAGAAAATCAAGCGTCTTGTCAACTCCCTGTTCCTCCGCGAGATGAAGGAGTTGGTCGAAAGGTGTCATTTGACTGGGCATGGCGATTCGGCAGGAGTCTTTTCAAGAATTCTAGATTCTACCGTGAACCGGGTGACAAAATAGGTGCTGGCTCAACCACGTGATCGCTGGGCGAACCGCCTGCTAGATGTCAGGTGCCGTCTGCGGTTAGCATTGGTCCAATGGATTCATCTTCACATCATTTCACTGGCCTGCATGTCGGCTCGCTGTTGACCCAACCCGACTCGGAAGTTTCCAAATGGGTTGCCGCGCACGGTGGAAAGTGCTCGATCCTGGTTTGTTCCAATCCAACCGATCTGCAGCTGGATCCTCAGTTGGCCAGATTTGCCAACCAGTTATTGGTCGGCGAAATTGACCTGGTCGTGTTTTGTACGTTGGCTGGTGTCAATCGTTTTTTTTCGCAAGCGTCGCGAAACGTCGATCTGCAGCGACTGCTTGACTCGCTTACGGATATCACGACGATCGCTGGATCCCAATCGGCGGCGGTCGCATTTCGCCGACAGGGAATTGAGCCGACCATCGAAATCGAGCGATCTTCCTCGTGGCGGGAAATTCTGATCGAGGTCGATCGACGTTTGCGAATCAACCATTTCACGGTTGGGATCGAAACGACCGGGTCCGTTCATGGGCTTAGTGCCGGTCTGGAGGCTCGTGGCGGACGGGTGATTCGAATTCCCGTTTTTCTGGAACCGAACGAGGTCGACGAGGCGTCGGTGTCCGATTATTTTGAAGGCATCGCATCGGGAGATCTGGACGCTCTGCTATTTGCTTCGCCCGAAGATGCGGCACGGTTTTGTTTCCTGATGGATCGTTCCGGTCGAGGGCACTCGACGAGCCGATCGTTGGAGCAACAAATTGTACTTTGCATCGGTGAAGATACGGCCAGCTTGTTGCATGATCATCATATTAAAGTCGATTGGAAAACCGTTGAGACACAAATTCCCAAGGCAATCGACGAATTTGCGGAAAACATGAAAGAGATCAAACGCCAGCATCAACGGCTTAACCAAAACCTTTCCGGCCCGGCGACCAGCGGTCGAGATGCAAATGCTCCCTGGTACGACAGTCCCTTCATGAAAGCCTGCCGCGGTGAACCAACCGATGTGACGCCAATCTGGATGATGCGCCAGGCCGGACGTTACATGGAAGAGTATCGCGCTGTCCGATCGAAAGTCTCATTTCTTGAGTTGTGCGCCAATCCTCAGCTTTGCAGCGAAGTCATGTGCACGGCGGTGAATCGCCTGGGAGTGGACGCCGCGATTATTTTTTCCGATCTGTTGCCGATTCTCGTGCCGATGGGAATGGACTTGGAGTTTGTCAAAGGCGATGGCCCCGTCATCCACAACCCGATTCGATCCTCCGCGGATGTGGATCGAATCAAACCGCTGGCATCAGTGGAGCCGCTGCATTTCGTCATGGAAACCGTTACGCAGACTCGCAATGATTTACCGGCGGACCTACCACTCATTGGTTTTGCCGGAGCGCCATTCACACTGGCCAGCTACATGATCGAGGGAGGAGCCAGTCGGAATTATGCCCATACCAAGGCATTCATGTATTCCGATCCCGGAGCGTGGGATCAATTGATGCAGCACTTGGCAAACTCGATTTCAATTTATCTCAATGGACAAGTGGATGCCGGGGCCCAGGTGTTGCAGCTGTTCGATTCCTGGGCGGGCTGTCTGGCGTTTGACGATTACAAAAACTTCATCCTTCCCTATGTGAAGCAGGTTATCTCAAGCTTGCCCACCGACGTGCCGATTATCAATTTCGCGACCGGGAATCCGGCACTGCTTCCGCTGTTGGCTGATACTCACGCGGGCGTCATTGGAATTGACTGGCGCGTTCGTTTGGATGAAGCCTGGCAAACCGTGGGTTATGATCGAGCCGTTCAGGGGAATCTCGATCCGACAACATTGCTCACGAATCGGGAAGTCATCAAGCAGCAGGCCAAATCAGTTCTTGACCAGGCAGCCGGGCGACCGGGGCACATTTTCAATTTGGGTCACGGGATTCTGCCCCAAACACCAGTCGACAACGCGATCGCACTGATTGATATCGTTCACGATCTCAGCCAGCGAAAACGTACCTGAGCTCCCATCCGCGAATCAGACGCATGTTGCACTTCGAATATCGGCTCACCGATCGCGAATTCGAGTTCAGTTTTCGCCTCAATGGAGTCTCGTGGGTTCAACAATGGAAGATCCTGTTGTTGGTAACAATCTGTCTTGTTCCCTCGTTGGCAATCTTTTTTGCGATCGAGGCAGGGCTTTCGATGGTATGGTTCGGGGCCATGATCGTCGTGATGATTGTTTACTCGATCGGATCCTACCTGAAAAACGCGCGTCAGCCCGAGTCGTACGAGCAGCAAGTTACGTTTTCCGAAACGGATGTGCGACACCAGTTTTCGCATTCCATGACGCAGGTCAAATGGAGCCTTCTGGACGGAATTGAAGAACGGAACGATTCATTTCGGTTGAAGCGATTGGAACGGACTTTATTTGTTCCTAAACGTGTGCTGGGTGACAAGGTCGAAGCATGTCGAGCTTTATTTGAACGAGTCAAAGACCGACCTGTTAAAGAATCGCCACCGGTGAATCTTTATGAAGACTGTTTTGGAGGGGATAGCCCATTTTCAGTTCGTCGGTTCTGCTTTCATCCGGATGATTTAAAACAGGCGATCAATTCTCACTTTCGACTGGCCAATGGAATACCCAAGTCACATCCGCCTTCGGCAAATACGCCGGCTGGGCTGCGGCCTTGTCGAGTCCTGTTCCAGCTTGACGATTGCGTCCTTGCTCTTGTCAACCTTCGAGTGGCGGACCGACAGGAACCCAGTACTTTATAATCGTTGCAAGCGGCTGGTTGTTGCCGATTCTGCTGGTTTGGGGGCCGTCGGTGATTCGATACGTTCGATCGAAAACAAAAAACAGGGACTTGTACCCACCGAACCGAATCAACTACGACTTACGCCGTCGGGTTGGGCGATCGGCAATCAGGATGGAGTTGTGTTCTACAACTGGAAAGATGTTTCTCAAATTTACGAAAGCAAAACATTTTTCGGGTTTCGAACGGTGAACCGGTTGTTCAATCTGATTCCGAAACGAATATTCCCGGACGAACAAAGTTCCACAGAATTCCTGCTGCAAGCCATCGAATTGCAGCGGAAGTCGCAGATGCAAAATGACGCGATCGCAGCTCCGAAGTCGTCGAAACAGGCAATCCTTATCAGCCGCCTGCTTGACCTTAACAGCGAACCATAGATATGTGCGGTGTCCGCAATTGCCTGCGAAACCCGTACCTTTTGTGAAACCGATTTTGGCTTTCGATTTCTTGGCGTCCCAGTTGGGGTTATTCCTTAATCCTTGGAACTTGTAACTCGGATAGCACGGTCAAGCGAGATGCTGCGATTCCTGACTTTCGTGAACCCTCAGTTCTGAAGGTGTAAACTGATCTCAATGATCGCGACACATCAACCAGCAGCCGATCTCGAGCATTTTCAGGATCAAGGTTCAGTGGCTGGGTCATCTTGCGGCAATGGTGTAAGACATACGACAATAGCGCGTATACCAATTCTCAAAGTGCTCTAGTTTTGAAAACGTCACCCGTTCTTAAGCGAGTAAAACCATTTCATCCAGCGAGACACAAGTACCAACGGGAACGGGGATTGGTGCAATTTACCAGACCGTTCGCGATCAACTTCTGGCCGAGAGAAACGACCAGTGTCATTGGATCGGTCAGCTTTCATCGTCGGCGCTCTCCACCGCGACGGCAATCAGTGCGGCTCAGCTTTTATCAGCAGGCGCGTCCGGGCAACGGTCATCAACCTGAAATCGTCCGCCAAATCGATCAAGGCCTGACCTGGTTGGTAGCGGAACAAAATAAAGATGGTGGTTGGGGTGATACCGGAATCAACCATTCCAACATTTCGACCGCGATGTTGGTCGTGGCGGCAATCCATGCCGCGGGACGCCAACAAGAATTCGAAACACAGATTGACCGTGCCCAGGCCTACGTCGAATCGCAGGGTGGTATCCCGGGGCTGCGAGCACGTTATGGCAAGGATAAAACGTTCGCCGTCCCGATTCTTGCCAACTGCGCCATGTCGGGAATCGTCGATTGGCGCGACGTCGCAGCGTTGCCATTCGAAGCCGCCTGTGTCCCACAACGGTTCTACAACTTGATGCAACTGCCCGTCGTCAGCTATGCGATTCCGGCTTTGGTTGCGATTGGACAGGTCAAATTCAAGTTTGACCCGCCCTGGGATCCGGTTCGAAGAGGCATTCGTCAAGCAAGTATTGCACCAAGTTTGCGTGTGCTGGAGAAAATGCAACCCGCCAGCGGTGGTTACCTGGAAGCCGTTCCATTGACCAGTTTTGTGGCGATGGCTTTGATCAAGGCCGGCAAGTCCGATCACGCCGTGGTCCAGCATGCGATTCGGTTTTTGCTGGAGTCGTTTCGGGCGGAAGTCAACAGGGCAGGGGAGTTGGCCGATCGATACGAACCTGGCGACTTGGAACACGACACTTGCCGATCAACGCATTGGCAAACGGTCCCAACGAACTTGCCCATTCTGTCGACGGCTCCGCAGGCAATGGCGGAGCTGTCTGGATTGGATTCTTGCGTGTCAAAACACCCAGATCCATCCGTTCACGGCCGCCCGACCTGGTGGTTGGGGGTGGAGCAATTTGTCGGGTGCCGTTCCCGATGCGGACGACACGCCGGGCGCCTTAATCGCATTGAAAAACCTGATCGACACTGGCGAGTTTGACGATGGGGTCAAGAAAAAAGTGGCTGCCGCGGCGGAACTGGGGGTGGATTGGTTAATCAAATTACAGAATCGGGATAAAGGTTGGCCAACTTTTTGTCGCGGTTGGGGCAAGCTACCGTTTGATCGTAGTGGCAGCGACATTACGGCCCATGTCATTCGTGGGTTGCTGGCTTGGAAAAATGAATTGGCTTTGGACACCGTCGAAAAAGCCATCAAAAGCGGCTTTCGATACCTTGCTCGCCAACAACAGGAAGATGGGAGCTGGTTGCCACTGTGGTTCGGCAACCAGGACCAGCCGGACGAAATTAATCCATGTTATGGAACGGCAAAAGTGTTAATGGCCTATCGAGACGCAAATTCATTCGATACCCATCAGGCTTTATTTGGTTTAAGATGGCTGGTCGGCAATCAAAATCCGGATGGCGGCTGGGGCGGTGGTGCATCAGTGGTATGGGATGACCCTCGACTTGGTCATAGCAGTGTCGAAGAAACGGCATTGTGCACAGAAGTCCTGCTGGACCATCCGGACGAAGATTCTCAGTTGGCGGCGACCCGAGGAAGCGAGTGGTTAATGAACGCTGTGGAGTCGGGTCTGGTCGGCAACTACACCCCGATTGGTTTTTATTTTGCCAAACTCTGGTACTACGAAAAATTGTATCCGGTAATTTTTGCGACGTCGGCATTAGGTCGTAAGTTGCAACTTGAGCAGTGCACGCTACACGAGACCTCAGACATCTAAACGACGGCAATCCCACTTCTGCGAGGACGCGACTTGATTTCATCAACGAAAACCGGCATCACCGAATCTACGGAAGCGGTAACCCCGGCCGAAAAACCGGTTCGCCGATCACGTCGTCGCAAAACGGCTCATTTAAAGATGGTCCCGGATAGCAAGCAGCTGCGTGAACAAATGCGCGACCGTTGCCGGCAGGTGGCAGAATCGATGGACCGCCGCGTACCACCATCCAAAGACGAACTGGAATCTATCTCGCGCCAGCTGTTGGGTGACATGGGGCAACCCGAAGGTTTCCTGGGGTGGACGATGGTCGTACTTTCCAGCTGTTTTTGGGAAGATCAGATCCAGTCCATTCCTCATTCCCGGCGCTTGTTTCTGCTGCCTCATTGTTTAAAACATGCCGAAGGTTGCCCAGCGGACTATGACGAATTTGGTTTGGCTTGCAAGACCTGTGGTGCCTGCAACATTGCAGATTTTCGCTCCGTTGCCGAGGAAATGGGCTACAAGGTTCTCGTGGCCGAGGGATCGCCGATCGTTCTGAAAATTATTGTCAGCGGCCACGTGGATGCGATTGTTGGTGTCGCGTGTTTAAACGTGCTGGAAAAAGCGATCGACAAAATCATGTTGGCCGGGATCCCCTGTATGGCCGTACCTTTGCTCTCCAGCGATTGCCGCAATACAAGTGTTGATGAGGATTGGGTCGAACAGATGGTCCGCGTGCCTCACCATGAAAACAAACAGGAGACGCGTAGTTACCTTCATCTGTTGCGAGAGTCTTCACGACTGTTTGAGGCGAATGAACTGAATCGACTTGTCCCTCGCATTCGAGTCGCAAAACCTGGTGGGGTATCATCCAACGGGCAGGCGGTCGGGCATCTCGATCCGATCGCGGCCACCGAGGCAATCGCTTATGACTTTCTCTCGGCTGGCGGCAAACATTCTCGTCCATTCATCACGATGGCCGTTTATGACGCAGTTTCGGGGGGTGAAGCAACCTTGTCCCACGGCGCCGAGGCGGTGGCCAGTTATTCAGATGTCATTCGACGGTCGGCCATGTCGATCGAAACCTTCCATAAAGCCTCTCTGATTCATGACGATATCGAGGACGATGACCAGTTTCGATATGGTGAGGAATCACTGCACATCAAACATGGCGTGGCGACTGCCATCAACGTTGGCGATTACCTGGTGGGGATGGGCTATCGTTTGGTCAGTCGAGATCGGAAAGAGCTGGGGGCAGATACGGCGGCCGACATTCTCGATTATCTCGCCGATGCGCATCAGCGTCTTGCCGAAGGGCAGGGTGCGGAGTTGATGTGGCGAGACGGTACGGATAAATGCCTCAAGCCAATCGATGCCTTGAAGGTTTATGCGCTAAAAACGGCACCGGCCTTCGAGGCGGCATTTTATTGCGGCTTGCGTCTGGCTGGGCCGGCCGATCATTACCTTCAGCCGGTCAAAGCGTTTGCCCGGAATTTGGGAGTTGCGTTTCAGATTCTCAACGATTTGAAGGACTGGGAGCACGATGATGAGAACAAAAAGTCGTTAGGTTCCGACTTGTTGGGAGGACGTCCGACGATTTTGTGGGCTCTCGCTTTGGATTCGCTCGGTCACGATTTGCGCGAGGAGTTGCTTCAATTGACTGAACCGAATTCCGGTCTTTCGCCTGAAAAAACAGTCATGCGAGCCAGACATCTCTATTTGGAAGCGGGTGTCTTCGAAAAAGCTTACAAACTGGTCGACAAACATCAAGAAAAAGCCGAAGAAATCGCGGACGAAATCCAGCCGGACGAGTTGCGGCGACTAATGTATTACTTGGTGGATACCGTGCTCGATCGTACCACAGAGGTCAAGCCCACCATCGATATTACGTCTTTGTCCTTCGACCAGGTGTTACCGATCGTATCCAGCGAAGTATCTTGATCGTCGGTCTTTCGGATCGCTTTCGCGAACGAATCGGTTAACGCTCGGTCAACAATTACAGGAGTCTCCCGCTTGAAATCAGCCGATTCCGCCGACGTGGAACTGAACTTTTTGATCGGGTTGTTTTACGACGACACCGCGCAGCTCGGTCGTTTCAAAGAAGTTGCGGTGGACGATATACCTAAGATCTGCGTTGAGCAGTTGGCGCATAACCATCACATGACCGTCACGGTCGAGCGGTTCCACAAATGCCCGGTGGATTTGAAAGTCCTTGAGTCGTCCTTCGAGGGGGACCACTACTCGCGTAAAATCGTCTTGACGCGTCAATCGGATAATCAGGTTGTCATGTTTGGAATCGTGCGGCTGGACCTTTCGATTCTCTCGCCGGTAGTCCGCGACGAGGTTGAATCCCAAACGACGCCGCTGGGCCGGATCTTGATCAACAATCACGTTTGGCGAATTGTCAAACCTCTCAATCTTTATGAAATCCAGCCAGGGGATGAACTGGCCGGCCTGATGAAGTTAAGTCCAGGCAATTGCTGCTATGGTCGTACGGCGCTGATTTATTGCGACGGTTCGCCTGCAATTGAGTTGTTGGAAATCGTCGCTTCTTAAGAATGCCTGTGCCGGCTTTCATCGAATCAAGAATCAATGAATCTTGGATTCTATTCCGGTTCGACGATTTAAGGGACGCGCTGAACTGGTTGCTGGCGGTGCCTACATTTCGCCCGCTTGGTCGATTAAACTCAGTGCCGTCGATAGCTGGCGGACCGTCTGGAGTAAAGGAATAGCCAAATGAAGTATGTCATTGGGGTGCTCGTAATCGCATTGTTGATTGCGCATCAGGATAACTGGAATTGGGATAACGGATATCTCGTCTTTGGATTCATGCCAATCGGCATGTTCTTTCACGTCGGTATCTCCCTGGCTGCGGGCTTCGTCTGGTTTTTGGCTTGCGTTTTTGCGTGGCCCAAGCAGTTGGTGACAGACGAAGACGCCAAGCATGAAGTCGCAGATCAGAGAGGTCAGACGTCATGAATCTGAATCCAGGGCAAATTCGATTGGCGATGATTGCGGTTTACCTGCTACTCCTGCTGGTGCTTGGCTTTGCCGCCAGTCGTTGGTTCCGAGGGACAAAGCAGGACTACCTGTTGGCCAGCCATTCCATCGGTCCGTTTTTGCTGTTGATGTCCCTGTTTGGCACTACGATGACTGCGTTTGCACTCGTCGGATCCTCAGGTGAGGCTTATCAGGCCGGCATTGGCGTTTACGGATTGTTGGCGTCCTCCAGCGGAATCATACACTCGCTATGTTTCTTTGTGATCGGCGTCAAAATCTATGGCTTTGGTCGCAAGTACGGGTATTCAACACAAATCCAGTTCTTTCGTGATCGCTTGGGCAGTGATTTTGTTGGTGTCCTGTTGTTCCCGATCCTGGTCGGCTTGATCATTCCGTACCTGCTCATCGGCGTGATGGCTGGCGGCGGAGTCATACAGGCCATGACGGCCGGTGCGTTTCCGGATGTCGAAATGTTTCAGTCGCTCAGTGCGGAGGGTGCCCCAACGGCGCTGAACGGTGGGGTTCCTACCTGGCTGGGCTCGTTGGTGATTTGTTTCGTCGTCCTGGCCTACGTTTTCTTTGGAGGGATGCGCGGTACGGCTTGGGCCAACACGTTCCAGACGATCGTGTTCATGTCGTTGGGTGTCGTAACGTTTGTGATGATCGCCAACAAATTGGGACAGGGCAGTAATTTGCTGGAGTCATTGCAGGAAATATCCAAACGGATTCCTGCCGAGTTTACGACGCGTTCGGAAATGTCAAAATCGAAGTTCTTCACCTACATGTTTATCCCGCTCTCGGTCGCCATGTTTCCGCATATTTTTCAACACTGGTTGACGGCAAAATCGGCGAGCACCTTCAAGATTCCTGTAATATTTCAGCCGATCTTCATCATGATCGTCTGGGTGCCATGCGTGCTGATCGGAGTCTGGGGCCATACGATTGATGTACCGGCGGCGGTTAGAGCCAACGATATTTTGCCGTACCTCGTGAAATCGGAATTGTCACCGGTGATCGCCGGCTTGTTAACGGCCGGTATCCTGGCCGCGATCATGTCGTCGTTGGATAGCCAGTTTCTCTGCATTGGATCCATGTTTACCAACGACATCGTCGATCATTACGTTGGCAAAGGTAGGATTTCTGATCGGTCACAGGTTTGGATTGCACGGACGTTTGTGATTCTCATCGTTGGCGTTACGTACTATTTGAGTTTGCAGGGATACGTCAGCGTGTTTGCGATGGGAGTCTGGTGTTTCTCGGGTTTTTCGGCGTTGTTTCCACTTGTGCTTGCGGCGCTGTATTGGCGGCGGTTAACTGCCGCCGGCGCCGTTTCCGCGATCCTGGCAACATTCGGCAGTTGGTTGTATTTGTTTTCTCAATCGGATTGGGGAGGCAACCGGACCTACGCCCTGAATTTTCCGTTTGGCGACGGCGTGATTGTGATCATGCCGGTCGTTGCCATTCTGGCTTGCTCGCTGATTGCGATGGTGGTGACTTCGTTGATCACCAAACCACCTGCCGACTCGACATTAGAAAAGTTCTTTCCGGGACGCTGAGACATAGTTGCGATTGGCCGCGATTGAGGAGTGCACTTTCGTTAAACGAAAAGTTCCCGGTTCCGCCTCTGGTATTGTCATGGCATTCGTAAGGGCCGTGTTCCAGGAATCAGGTTTCTCAGTGGCGTAAGGAATTGCTGCACACAGAATTATCGAGTCAACGACCGCGAAATTGAGATGGATAACTTTCACGCATGTCATCACGAAAACGCAGGAATTTGACTTCCGCTGAATCGGAAACTCATTTTGTCAATATGGCAGAGTGGCTGGCGATGGAATCCAAGGCCGAAGTTGCACGCATGGAACAGCGTCGCAAGCAACAAAACAACGCGGACGCAGAAAAGTCGGGCGAATCGATTCTGGATTTGGTGATTGTCGATCACGCCCCCGGGCTTGGCGGTCAACAACTGGTTACTTTCAAGAAACGCACGGAATCCACGCCGTTGCCTTGGCACCGGTTGCGGGTTGGTTCTCCGGTGCTGGTTTCGCCTTTCAAAGTCTCGGAAAGCAGGTCCCTGACCGGTGTCGTAAGCTCCAAGAATCGTGATTCCCTTCAAGTGGCGCTTTCCCGCTGGCCAGATGGAGATTGCTTTCGCGTCGATTTGACGGCTGATGAAATCACGCGTCAACGTCAGCTGAAGGCGATCATGACCGCAATGAATTCGCGAGGGCGTTTGGGGTATTTGCGAGCCGTTTTGATGGGGGAACGCGAGCCCGTATTCGTTGCCGGCGAGTTGGACATCAAATTTCAGGCGGATCTGAACGAGTCCCAAAAAACCGCTGTTCGATTGGCCTTGGCGGCCGAAGACGTTGCCATCATCCACGGACCACCCGGAACCGGCAAAACGACCACGGTTGTGGAGTTGATTGTGCAGGCGATCGAGCGAGGCCATAAAGTCCTTGCCTGTGCGCCCAGCAATACAGCCGTCGACAACTTGTTGGAGCGGCTAATCGATAGGACGCAGCGCGTGGTTCGAATTGGCCACCCGGCGCGGGTTGCGGAACGTTTAAGAGACTATTCATTGGACGGGCTGGTGGATCAGCATGAGAATTTGGCGGTCGTTCGCGACATGTTGCGCGAAGCGGAAATGATTTTTCGAAAATCAAATAAATGGTCACGTGCTCCGCGTCCCAAAGGTGAACGACAGGAAATGCGACGTGAGGCCAAACGGCTTATTTCCGACGCTCGTACGTTGGAGAAACATGCGATTCGATCCATTCTCGATCGTGCCGACGTGATATGCGCCACGACGACGTTCAACGAAGAGATTCTCGGCGATCGCTGGTTTGACATGGCCGTGATTGATGAAGCCTGCCAGAGTACCGAACCTGGTTGCTGGGTGCCTCTCTTACGTTCCGACAAAAT
This sequence comes from Pirellulaceae bacterium, assembly GCA_942492215.1. GTDB lineage: Bacteria > Planctomycetota > Planctomycetia > Pirellulales > Pirellulaceae > Mariniblastus. The sequence goes on along the minus strand of CALODY010000018.1, from coordinate 38,374 downwards.
CGTGCTTGCCGGAGATCATCAGCAGTTGCCTCCGACCGTATTGTCCATGGAAGCTGCCAATCTGGGATTTTCGAAAAGCCTGATGGAACGCCAAGTGGAGGTACAGGCTCCCAGCGTGGCATCCATGTTGACGGTACAGTACCGGATGCACCGTCACATCATGGAGTTTTCTTCAGCTCAGTTCTATGGAGACGGGTTGATTGCTGACGATTCGGTTTCCAATCACCGGTTGTCCGATTTGCAGGGCATCGGCAGCGACAAATTCGCCGACGAGCCGGTAACTTTCATCGACACGGCGGGAGCTGGCTGGGATGAGGAGCTGGAGCCCGACGGGCTCAGTCGCCGTAATCCTCGGGAGGCGGAATTGCTGCTGAAGAAAGCTCAATTGTTGATCGAAGCCGGTTTGTCGCCAACGGAAATCGCCGTGATCGCGCCTTATGCTGCTCAAGTCCGATTGTTGCGCGACCAATTTGAAGGCGAGGGTCTGGAAATCGACACGGTCGACGGATTTCAGGGGCGCGAAAAGGAAGCCGTCCTGATAACGCTTGTTCGGAGTAACAGCAAGAACGAGATTGGCTTTCTGGCAGACCGAAGGCGGATGAACGTTGCGCTGACGCGAGCGCGTCGTAAACTCGTGGTTGTTGGCGATTCGGCAACTCTCGGCGGCAATGAGTTCTATCGAGCCTTCTTTGAATACGTCGAATCCCTTGGCGGATACCACACGGTCTGGGAAGAGGACATCTAGGTCAATATTCCGAAACGCTTTCGAATCGTCGCCAGTTACGCCTTTCCCATCCAATCCCGGCGAAACTCTTTACTGGATCTCGGTTCGTGAAAGGCCACCTCAAGAACAAAGTGATTTTGAATGAAAGATTGAATCACGCACTCGGTGAACCCCTTTTCCGTTGAAACTGCGTTTTCAAGAATATAAAGTAGTGGCAGAGCGGATTCGACGGTCCGTTGGAAATCCTATTCATAAATCGGCGACCGGGCAGGACTGAAATGACTCCAGCGAAAATCATTGGCTTACTACTGGCGATCATTACGCCTGTCGCCGTCTACTCCTGGGCCGCGCCCAATCCCATGAAAAACGATTTCGAAGAAAGGCTTGCGGAACTTGGGTACAAGCTTCCCCCAGCCTCAAGTTCGGTGGGCATCTATCGGAGTGTCGTTGTCGTCGACAACATGGCGTATCTGGCGGGTCATATTCCCCGGACAGAAACGGGTGAGATCATGCGCGGCAAAGTGGGCGACTCCGTAACTCTGGAAACGGCCCAACAAGCTGCTCTTCGGAGCGGATTGGCGATGTTGACTTCGTTGAAATCCGAATTGGGATCACTAAACAGAGTGAAGCGTCTGGTGAAAACGACGGGCATGGTTAACTGCACACCGGATTTTACTGACCAGCCGAAAGTTATTAATGGCTGCAGCCAACTGTTTAAAGATCTGTTTGGCGCAGAACAGGGAGTTGGGGCTCGGTCGGCCGTGGGTATGAACTCTCTTCCAGCGGGCGCGATCGTCGAGATCGAGGCGATTTTCGAACTCGAACCGACATCTCGATAGGATATGCACAGCCTGGTTTCTCACCATCGGTACGGAACGAATATGATTCTTGGTTTCGATATGAGTCAATTTGCCGTGGCATTGCCGCGGCTGATTCCTGTTTCAGTTCTTTGTATCCTCTTGGCCGGTTGCAGCCATAAGACGGATCTTGGCGAGGATCTACCCGCGGACAGGGGGCAAGGCGAGAGTTCATTGTCGAACAACGACGAACCGCGGCAAAATCCCGCCACGCAATTCGAAGCTCCCAACATCATTTTTGTCGTGGCCGACGATTTGGGCTACGGAAGCGTTGCTTGCTACGGCAATCAAGTTGTAAATACGCCCGAACTCGATCGCATGGCCGCTGAGGGGATACGGTTCACCAATGCTTACGCTGGCTCGCCCGTTTGTGCTCCATCGAGATGTATCTTGATGACAGGCAGACATGCCGGACATTGTTCCGTTCGAGTCAACACGGGCGGTGTGCCTCTTCCCGACGCCGACATCACGATCGCGGAAATGCTAAAAACGGCCGGGTATAAGACGGGTGGATTCGGGAAATGGGGGTTGGGAATTCAAGGTTCAACCGGCGATCCGCAAAGACAGGGTTTCGACGAATTTTTTGGATACTACCACCAAACACACGCGCACAACCATTTTCCCGAATATCTGGTGCACAATGGAAAACGGGTCAAGCTTGCAGGTAACGTTGGTGCCGGAATGGCCGCGGACAACGAAGGTTTTGTTCGCCCGATCAACACGTCGACCGGTGAGGAACTGGTTTACGCTCCGTACGAGATTTTTGAAAAGGCCAAAGACTTCATTGTCAGGAATCGCGATGAGCGATTTTTCTGTTACTTGCCCACGACGCTGCCGCATGGTCGGTTTCAAGTGCCGGACAGTGACCCCTCCGTCGCGAAATACAAAGATCGAGATTGGTCGGTGCGGGCGAAAGTCGTCGCTACCATGACGTCTATCCTGGACCGACAAATGGGGGACTTGTTCCATCTCGTTTCCGAGTTGGGAATTGACGACAAAACGATCGTGTTTTTCTGTTCCGATCATGGCGCCGCGATCCGTTTCGATGGTGAGATCGACGCGGTGGGAAGATATAAGGGTCTCAAACGATCCATGTACGAGGGAGGCATTCGCATTCCATTCATTGTTCGCTGGCCCGAGCACATTGAGAGTGGTCGCACGTCGAATTTGCCATTCTACCTCGGGGATATGTTTGCGACGTTGCGGGATATTGGAATCCCGGATCGAAATCTCTCTGCGGACAAGAACTTGGACTCGATTTCACTGACCCCAACGCTCCTGGCAAACGGCGAGCTGCAACGGCGGCACGAGATCTTTGTGTGGGAGTGGGCCGTCTTCAACCCGAGGGTTGAACAATGGTCTTCACGCATGCAATCGCTGCGGCAAGGCAATTGGAAGATCTTGCGAAATTCAGAAGACGAGCCCTGGGAATTTTATGACCTCGGTGCGGATCCCTATGAGCAAAACGATCTTGCCAACGAAAAACCTATCCATGCCGCGGAGCTTTACGATATCTTCAAGCGAGAAGTTGATCCGCCGAGCCCTCAAAAGGAAGCTCTCAAGAATTGGTCGGGCGAGTTCTATTTCGAAAACGAGCTGGAGATTGCGAGGTAGCTCTTCCTCACCCATCGACTCGATGGAAACAAAGTCAGTCATGCCAAATAGGGACATCGAATAGCAGCGGTGCTAATTTTCATTTTGGTCTAGGTGCACCTGGAGCTAGAGGTTTTTTGATCTTGCATGTTTTAAATAGGGGCAAAGTGGTGGCAGTATCGCTCAATCGTTCTGCCGATGCTTAGGATCAGGGGAAGACGGGTTCCGAAATGCGGTGGTTTGTTGGTGTGCCCATCAATCGTAGGCGTGCTTGCCCCGAAATTCGATTGGACCAACGGCAGAGTTGATCGTCAAAAACGGTCAAGCGATTGGTTCGATTGAAACCATTGGGGTCGTCTGCGTCAGCTTGGTCGGCAAATATTTCCCCAAGAGTCCACGTTTGGATGCTCGGTCGCAAGGTCGGTGTGATCTCAAGGCCAAATGGCTATCATGAGTCGTTGAAAATCAGGTTCCCCGCCAACAAATTCAAGAGGGTTTCAAATATGAAGTTTTATCACATCTTGCTGACTGTCACGTGTTTTCCAGTTTTCTTCTTTCAATCGTCAAGCGCCGAAGATTGGAAAAACTTCCGCGGCCCCGGCGGGCAAGGGTACTCCAGCGAAACGAACTTGCCCGCCGAATGGAGCGACGACGAAAACCTCACCTGGAAGATCAGGTTGCCCGGCGCAGGTTCTTCAAGCCCCATCGCGCTAGGCGACAAACTTTACGTCACCTGCTACAGCGGTTACGGAATCCGACCCGGCGAAGGAAGTTTGGACGATTTGAAACTGCATCTTGTTTGCGTTAACGCCAAAGATGGCAATATCGAATGGGACACAAAGATCGATCCGAGGCAGCCCGAGAGCGAACGTGTCCGCGATCATGGTTACGCTGCGGGAACGCCCGCAACCGACGGAAAACACATTTATGTGTTTTTTGGAAAAACGGGCGTTGTGAAATTCGATCTATCAGGCAAAAAGATTTGGCAAACACCGGTGGGTGATGGTGTGCACGGTTGGGGATGCGGAACGTCGCCCGTTCTTTACAAGAATCTCGTCATCGTCAACGCCAGCGTCGAGAGCAAATCGGTTGTCGCGATTGACAAAGAATCAGGAGAAGAAAAATGGCGAGTCGAGAGCATGAACAGGTCGTGGAGTACTCCGCATCTTGTCGATGTCGACGGCAAACAGGAATTGGTCGTCAATTCGAAAGATGAAATTTTGGCTTACGATCCGGCAACCGGAGATGAACTTTGGAAATGCAAAGGCATTCCCGATTATGTTTGTCCAAGCATCGTCTCACACAAAGGAGTCGTCTACGTGCTCGGCGGTCGTACGTCGATGACCGTTGCCGTCAAAGCCGGCGGCCAAGGCGAAGTTCAAGAACTTTGGCGGGCTCGTGTCGGAGCAAATGTCACTTCGCCTGTTGTTTATGAAGATCATCTTTATTGGGTAAGCGATCGAAACAAAGTCGCCTATTGTTTGAAACTGTCCGATGGCGAAGTCGTTTACCAGGAACGAGTTGATTCGCAGCCATACGCGTCCTCGATGATCGCCGATGGAAAAATCTATGTGGTGACCCGAAATGATGGAACGATTGTGCTGGCGGCAAAACCAAAGTTTGAAGAACTTGCACACAACAAGCTCACCGATCCCGCACAGTTTAATGCCAGCCCGATTGTTTCGGACGGAAAGCTCTATTTGCGCAGCGATGAAAACCTATATTGTATTGCCAAGAAAGGCAGTTAATTGAGCGAACTTGACATTGATGTGGCGGCACGAACAGGTGTGATCTCGATTTGTGGTCGTGTTTCAAGACCGTGAACCGTACAACGGTCGAATCTTGACGTGCCCGACTGAGCGAATGAGTTGGTCAACAGATTCGCGAGTTATTTCTGAACGCTTTCCAACTCTTCGATGGCGCCTTTCAATGGACCTTGGTAAGTCAACCGACCTTCCGGATCGACAACCAAATACCTGGGGAACGACCAGATGCCCAATGTTTCTTTGAGCGTCTTGGTGGTGACTGCATATGACAGTCGGGCATCAATCCACTGAGGATTCTTTTCACTCGTTCGATGATTGTTGTCTGGTGGATCCGTCGTCAAGCTGATGATTGTCACGTCTCCCGATTCTTGTTTTTCGGCAAATGCCGTTAGCTGAGGCCGGTCGGCCATACATACTTCACATCGTGGTGACCAGAAGTCCAGCAAGACGTAACTGCCCCGGAAGGCAATCAGCGATTCCGGTTTGTCATCAACAGCAAACTCAAAATCGTCGACCAGAGTTCCGAGTTTCTGCGTCTGGTAGGCAGGGACATCGATCGGGCCGAGATCCTGCAGTCCCTCCTCCTGGTGGGATCCGTCGACCTGAAATCGCAACACCCTGGATCCTGCGTTGCCGGCAATCATTCCCGGACTGTCTGCGTGCTTCGCTCGAATATTAACGGCCAGTTCATACTCGCCTGGTTCTCGCACATTGATTGCGAACGATCCATCGGCTTTGGGTGTTGCCGAGTAATAAGGCACCGAATTCAAATAGACTTGGGGATCAATCTTCGATCCACGACTGATTAATTGGTTGTAGGCTGTGCGGCCACCCTGGAAATCAAACTCGTTAAGCTCCGCCGCTCCCTCTGGCCATCCAAACGTGGGAGGCGCGATTGGTAGAACAGACACAACTGTATTCGTATGATCGATCTTGAGTTCAGGTTCATTCTCCATTCTGATTTTGCCGCGAACTTCAATCCCTTTGCCGATCTCAACGTCCGCTGACTTGCCTGGTTGCAGCATGACCGGAATTGACGTTCGAGGGACTCTGTCTTTGCCAACGGTTAACGTCCGAACAACCCGCGCATTGGAGGCAGGCGGGGGAACTCGAACCGACCTTCGGCGTCGGTGGTTGCTCCGGTGTTATCCTGAACGTTCTGCTTGCCATCGAGACCAATGCGGATCCCGTTGAAAATGAGTTGCAAATTCGCCACGGGTTGCTCGTTCACGTCAAAAACCTGGCCTTTCAGCGATGCCCATTCTCGCATGCGAACATCTTTCACCAAGTCAGAGTTTGCGAAGTTTTCCTCGGCAAAGCCATGGTCGTCGTAGACCATTAGCGTAAACGGTTCGTCGATCGGAGGAATTTGGGCGGTGCCGTTTTCATCGGTCACGACGTTTAACCCTCCTGTTACTGGACCTCTGCCGTAACTTCTGACAGAGATACGGTTGGCTCGACTGCCAATCGTCACGTTGACATTAGCTGCCGGTTCACCGTAGAAATTCAAGATTCGCACCGTCGGCCAGAGCTGGGGCTCGAGCTGGATAGCCATTGGGCCAACCGGCTGACCCAATCGATAACGATCACTCAACCAGGGTTTGTAATTGACCGCCTCAATCTTGAATCCGTATTCCTGATCCGGGTCTACACTGCGACCATTTGGGCTCAATTGAATTCGAAATCTGCCATTGCGCCCGGGAAACAGCCGTGAACGCTGCTCGCGAACGTATTCTGATTTTCCACTTGGGCGATAGTCAACAGGGATCACAGCAAACTGCTTTACGGGTTGGCCGGTTGATTTGTCGACGACAGATCCTCTCAGCATCAGAGTCGCAGTCAATTGAACGACGTGAACGTCGTCAGAAGGCCCCAGCTCAATGTTTTCTTTTGGAAGATAGCCGGGGATTCCAATGCTGTAAGTAACTTTGTCTTTAGGTGCCCAGGTCCATTGAAACAGTCCGCCCCGTCAGCGGCCTCTGGGATTCCCAGACCACGAAGATAAGGATGTCGCATATTGTATAACGAATTTGTATTTTGCCAACCGGAAATCATAACACGAGCGTTCGGGGATTGAGCGACCGTTATCGTCCACGACGAGGATTTTCGTTACGTGTCCGGGTTCGAGTTCAAAAGTGAGCTCTTCCAAGGTGTTGTTGACCTCAACGATTCGACTTTGAGGGGCAAAATCGGGAACGACGACGGTCACGCGCACTTCACCCTCTGCCATTGGCGGTATCTCGAATTCTCCATTTGAACCAACCTCGAATTCTTGTTCGACGGGCCCTAATGGGTTATCGCCAATCACGATCATTCCGCGATTCAGGGGGATTCCTTTGCCATCCAGAACTTTTCCTCAACGACAGCTCCGCGGATCCATCTTGAAATTTTCGCGGTTTTGTTTTTCAACGCTTTCCAATCAGCAATTTCCTGTTGCCTGGGATCCCGGGGTATCGGTCTGTCCAGATAATCAGGATGGCTTACTCCAACGACCAAACCTGCAACCGAATCGTTATGAGCGTTGTTGATTGTCCAGCGACCCTTCTCGTCGGTTACGGTAGCGTTGCCCTCGTCGTCCTCTGTCAGATCGCTCAGGAAGTGACTCCGACCATCACTCTGTTCTGGTTCAGATTGGTATCTGACATCAACCTTGACGCCCGGAATTGGTTTACCATCCTCATCGACGACAATGCCGCCCAATTCGATGCCTGGCGTCATTTGAAAAGTAAACTCGACCGGAGGTTTTTCCCTTGCTAGTTCTTCTCTGCTCCATTGGGCATACATCGGGACGTAACCGTCGGCTCGAACATACATTTGGAGGGAGTGAGCGCTCCCCGGCAATTCCAAGACTGCGACACCGTTTTCGTCGACTTGGTATTCCTGCCGGTCTAGAGCGCGTCGATCGGCCCCGTCAGGCTGCCAGATATAGTTCTTGAGAATTACGGCGTCATTGATCGGGTCGCCAGACTGGTCGACGACTTTGATCCTGGTCTTAGGTGCTGCCTCCTGTGCGAAACCCATCGCAAGTGTCAGAGGCAGGAAAAATGGCAAACATGAACAGAGAACAAAGGCGAGATAAAGACGAACGGGCTGCCAAACCATAGGATCCTCCAACTAAGTGAGACGATTGCGGTTTAATCTTATACTAAACGGTGGCAGTTTCATCCTTTTTCCAAGCAACGACGGTCTAAATCGCAGCGATGCGGCATGGGTTCATATGCGGGGGCAAACCTTCCCACAGCCCCCCCACAACACCTTCCCCCGAAATACCTTTTGCTTGCCGGGCCTCGCCGCCCACCCCACCGACGACTTCAACGGGATCCCCCGGGTTCCCCCTCCCCCGCAGCAACCAGCCACGAACATTGAACCACCAACCAAACCAACCAAGAGGAAGAAAACACCAGGCGGCGGCGCGACGACACCGACGGAACCCCCCCGTTATTACGCGCAGCGCGTCGCTTACGCGCCGCGCATACAACGTTTGCAGCACGCGACCTGCCGGCGGAATTACGCGTTCATTTGGCCGCCTCCACTCACGCCGGAGCCGTCTCGCCGACCGTCATGAGACTGGCCATCCGCCGGGCCCCCCCCCGCCCCCCCCCCCCCCCCCCCCCCAAGATCTTCCACCCACCCCCCCCCCATGTTGTTCGTTGGCTCCACGCGAGGGTCATCTAAAAAGACAAGCCACTCCAGTGTGTGATTGAAGATTCGAGCTTGCAAGGTTGGGCTTTCTCGTGTTCAACCAGGCAAGTCTCCAGCCGCGATTGCTCGCCACGCAGCCACGCTTTTTCGGCCGCCTGTTGCTTGGGTTGGGCCTGGCTGGCGCGGTGGGGTGTTGCAACCGCGTTTAAATTATTGTTTGATATCTTCGAAGAACAAATTCGAGTGAGCGGTTTCCGTCCGCTTCGCCAATCACGGTAGGGCGGGCCAGATGGGCTGTCGTGGGCCGGGGCCGGCGGCTGCCCCGGTGCACCAGTGTTCCACGATGTCGGGCCGGGGACCGGGCACGGGGGGGAGACTGGGCGGCGTGCGTGAGGCGCACCCAGAATAGGATCGCGAACCATCGGGGATAGCCAGTTCGCGGTGAACCGGGGCGCCGTGCCGCTGGCAAGTTTTTTGGCGATGTCGTCGCCGCGGCGTGGCGCAGCCGTGTTGGATCCGATCAACGCGGCTGGGGGAAGCGGATGCCGTGCAGTTCTTCGATGATCTGCGGGATTTTGCGGTAACTGATGCCAATCACGTTGTCGCGCGGATGGGTCTCGGGATCGGCGACGGATCCGACTGTTGGTGGATCTCGTCATGCCGCTGCTGGGACGCGGCGCGTTGCGACGTCGGGGGGGGGCTTCGGGGGATGGGGCCTTGCAGGTGGTCAACCGTGTTGGCTGATTCCGGGGTCGAGACGGAACCTCGGCAGTGAGGGCAGCAACGTGGCGGGGAATCAACCAGCCAGTCGATTGGGAGTGGTATGGACGAGGAACCAACCTGGATGACCTGCCGGTGCTCCGCGTTTTTTGCTGGGCGGGGCCGTGCTGGACGGGCGGTTTGCTTTGCTTGTTCTGTTCGTTGGGGTGGCGGGATTAGCGCGTCAAGACGAAGTTCGGGTCGGGCCTGTTTCAATTCCTCTTCCAACGGGGGATGGGATCGGAGAGTTCGGACTGCTCCTCGGCATCGAGCTGGCGGTGGGTAAGGGTGCTGGCTGTATTCGCGGGTGTATCATATTGCACCAGCATCCCAACACCAGCACGGCCATGGCGGGAGACCCGAGAAGAACATCACCCCGACGCACATCCATCCCCACCACCCAATTACAAACCCCGACTAACCTCAAATCGGCAGTAATCGGAGGCGCCACGTTTCGGACGCGGGTTTTAGACGCATATCATCCCCCCCCCCAATTACTAAACCCCCTACCTCCCCCTATCCCCCCTTTCATCGATCGTTGATGTGCCAAGACCTGAATCCTGGCAATCAAACTAGCACTGGTATCTGGAAAGCTCTTCACGAATTCAATTCTCCGTTCGTCTAATTTTCTAATACATGAGCGAAGGGGATTTGATTTGAATTTTCCAGGATTTTCAAAATTGCGACCAAAATCTACCGCAGGATGATCAAAAAGCCTGCTTCAGCAAAGGAACATTGCCGAAACGTTTTCCTGAAATAAATGAATCGCCGCGTTCGTGAAATTTTCGGCGCGGGGCGCGCCGGCCCGGGCGGCTCGGAGATTTCGGGCGGGGCCTAATTATTCTACTTGTACTACGCGACCTGCCCGAATTGCGTGTTCATTTGGCCGCCCACGCACGCTGGGGCGTGCCGATTCCTTCCCGCCCAAATCGAGCGCGGGCGTTAGATGCCGTACAAACGTGGATTTTGCGACCACATACATATGTCGGATTGACTCGTTTCTTGTTCATTCAGGATGCGGTTGTACAATTTGAAAAATGGGTCGCGGTCGCAGCAGTGTACGGATCATGCTTGTCCAGAGGTGAATTGATAGTTGCCCAAGCGATCACTGGGGTATGCGGTCTGCGAATGCGGCGGCAATGACGGTGCCTTGAAACGGAATAAGGAGAGGATGTGATGGAAAACAACTTCTACATCGTCGGAATCGGTGCTTCTGCCGGCGGACTTGAGGCTCTGGAAAGAATGTTTCAGGCCATGCCCGAGAATAGTGGCATGGCATTTGTGGTCGTTCAGCACCTGTCCCCGGACTTCAAGAGCCTGATGGACGAGTTGCTGGCACGACATACCCGGATGCCGATACATCGTGCCGAGAACGGGACGATCGTTGAACCCAATTCGCTCTACTTGATTCCGCCAAAGCAACTGTTGTCGATCGCAGAGGGCAAGCTCTTTCTGACCGCGAAGGACAATAAGCAATTGCCTTCACTTCCGATCGATCACTTCTTCAGCTCGCTGGCCAAAGAACGTGCACAAATGAGTATCGCGGTTGTGCTTTCCGGGACCGGTAGCGACGGTTCACGCGGGTTGCGAGACATTCATGAAGCGGGCGGGCTGGTCGTTTGCCAGTCTGTCGAAAGCGCAAAGTTCGACGGCATGCCGAAAAGTGCCATCGACACGAATTTGGTGGACGTGGTGACCACAGCGGAGAAAATCCCCGAGCTGTTAGAGCGTTATGCCGCCCATCCGATTCGCTCGCAACTACAACTGCCACCGATCAATGAATCAAGTCTCGAACACGTATTCCGATTGTTGCAGGAACGCCATCGGATCGACTTCAACTACTACAAACCGACCACGATCGGTCGTCGCATCGAACGGAGAATACAACTCAATCATCACGGAAACATCGACGATTATGTTCAGCGGCTTGAGGCCGACCCGGCCGAAATCGATCAGCTCTACAAAGACCTGCTGATTGGAGTCACGCGTTTCTTTCGTGATCAAGAGGCGTTCGAGACGCTGCGAAATGAAATTCTTCCTGAACTGCTCAGCGCGCACCATGAAAACGAGGAGTTTCGCGTTTGGGTCGCAGCCTGCGGTACGGGCGAAGAAGCCTACTCGATCGCAATCATGATCAACGAGTGCATGCAGGAAATGAATCTTCGATTTGCGGTCAAGATATTTGCTACCGACGTGCATCAGGCGTCGCTCGACGTCGCCCATGTCGGTATTTACTCCGCCGCCAGTGTTGAAGAGATTTCCGACGAGCGCCGCAATCACCACTTCCACAAAACAGATGCCGGTTATCAAATCTTGCCCGAGATTCGGAAGATGATCGTATTTGCGCCGCACAACCTGATCCGCGATGCGCCATTCACGAGATTAAATCTCGTTACCTGCAGAAACTTCCTGATCTATCTCGGCACGAAGGCACAGAAGAAAGTCCTGTCGTTGTTTCATTTTGGACTCAAGGCGGGCTCGGTGATGTTCATGGGCGCCAGTGAAAGCCCTGGCGAATTGGGAGACGAGTTTGAAACCCTCAACGAACGCTGGAAGTTCTTTCGCAAAATTCGTGATGTCAGACTGCCTGCCGAGATGCGGGCCCCGTTATCACTGGGCTCCACCACATTGCGAAACGCTTCGACCCCGACCAGTCGCTCGTTAACGGCTCACAATAGTGAACTGATCGCAACCTACGATGAATTGCTTGGACGTTTCATGCCGCCGGGAATTTTGGTGAATGATCGTCGCGAACTAATTCATGTGTTTGGGGGTGCGGGCAAGTACCTTGCTTTGGGAGATGGAAGACTGTCGAACAATTTGCTCGAAATGGCGTCGGAAGATCTGAAATTGGCGCTGGTGGGCGGAATTCAGCGGGTCAGTAAAAGTGGCCAAACGGTCAACTACAAACGGGTCCGAATTTCCTTGCCAGAGGGCGAAGTTCTTGTTGGTCTCAGCATATCGCCGGTTTGCAAACGGGGCTTGAATAACAAATATCTGATTACTTTTGACGAGTTGGATGAGCAGGAAGTCGCCGAACCAAGTCGATTTGAGACACTTAATCTTGACGAGTTGTCACGCGGCCAACTCGTTGAACTTGAGCATGAGCTGCGCTACACCAAAGAAAATTTGCAAGCGACGATCGAAGAGCTGGAGACGAGCAACGAAGAACTGCAGGCCACCAACGAAGAAATGGTCGCCTCCAACGAAGAACTGCAAAGTACCAACGAAGAGTTACATTCGGTCAATGAAGAGTTGTACACGGTTAACGCAGAATACCAGAACAAGATTTCCGAGCTAACTGAATTGACGAATGACATGGATAACCTGTTAGCTAGCACCGAAGTCCACACGTTATTCCTCGATTCCAGTCTTTGCGTCCGTAAGTTTACGCCGAAAATGGCCGAAGTTTTTAACCTCGTCCCACACGACATTGGCCGCAGGATCGACGCGTTTTCGCACAATATCGATTGCGATGATCTCGCCAAGCAGGTCAGTCAGGTTTTGGAGACTTCCAGGCCGACCGAGAATCACGTGCAGGACAAGCATGGTCACTGGTTTCTCATGCGCATCTTGCCGTACCGAACGGTCAAAGAAACCAGCGGTGTTGTTTTGACGCTGATCGATATCTCTCAATTGGTTGCGGCCCAGAGAGCGGCGTTATTGGAACAGGAGAATTTTCAACGTGCGATCGCCGCGAATCGGGATGGCACGTGGGACTGGAAAGATATCAATCGAGACGAAATGTGGTGGTCCGCCAACTGCTACACGTTGTTGGGCTACGAACCTGACGAGTTTCCCGCCTTGCACTCCGCCTGGATGAGCCTTATTCATCCCGATGATCGAAAAAGAGTTTCTGAAACGAGCATTCCCGATAACGACAAATGCTACGTGGAAGTTCATCGCGATTTCGAATATCGCATGAAACACAAGACCGACGGATACCGTTGGTTTCGCCATCGAGCAATTGTCGACAATGACGAGTTTGGTAATCCAATTCGGATGACGGGTTCCGTCGGCGACATTCATGATCGGAAATGTGCCGAGATGCAATACATCGAGGAAATTCAACGCCGCGACAATTTTCTGGCAATGCTTTCTCATGAGCTTCGCAATCCAATGGGCGCGGTTCTGAACGCCATTGAGTTTTCCAAAGAACTTGCCGCCACGACGGAGACAAACGACGCAACCGGACGGTCCAGCGATTTATCGTGTGACGAGCTGCCGCCGATGAAAATCGTTGAGCGACAAACCAGGCATATGGCACGCTTGCTCGATGATCTCCTGGATGTGGCACGATTCGGTCAAAGCAAGATTGAATTTCGCATGGAGGTTGTCGATCTTACGGTCTTGGCCGACGACGTTCTTGAGGCTGTCCGTTACGAATTTTCTGCCAAACGTCAGGTCTTGGAAAAAGATTTTTGTGCACGGCCGCTACGCGTGTCTGCTGATCCGGCACGGATCAAGCAGGCCCAGGTAAACCTCTTGTCCAACGCTTCCAAGTTCGCACCCGATGAGGGGAAAATATTGTTTCACATCGGCCAGGAGGGCAGCGAAGCCGTGATTTCCGTTCGTGATTTCGGTGAGGGAATTGTCGCTGAGAATCTGGCGAATATCTTCGACCTGTTCGTGCAATCGGACGACTCGCTGTCGCGATGTTTGGGCGGCATGGGAGTCGGTTTGTCGTTGGCGCGAACTATCGTCGAAGCGCACCAAGGGAATATCCTGGCGCTCAGCGACGGCCCTGGAACTGGCAGCACATTTCAAATCCGGCTGCCTCTGACAGAGAACGAGGTAGAACCGCAACCTCCAGCTCCTCATGCAACTTTTGAAAAATGTCGAGTACTGATCGTCGAAGATAATCCAGAAGCCAGGGGGATGCTCGCCAAAACGTTGCGCCTCAAAGGCTTTGATGTCGCCGTAGCAGCCGATGGTCAGGCTGCACTGGAACAATTCCACAATTTCCAGCCGGATGTTGCTGTGATCGATATCGGACTTCCAGTGATGGACGGCTACACGCTGGCCCGTCAGATCCGCCGAATCGCCAAGTTCGATAAAACCAAGCTCATTGCTCTGACGGGCTACGGTCAAGCGTCAGACAAGTGCAATTCATCGCAAGCAGGTTTTGATGCCCATCTGGTAAAACCTTTGAACCATGGCGATCTTTACCAGTTAATCTCCAACCGAAAACATTCAAATCTTGTTGCTCCGTAATCTGGATTACGTTTTGCGTTGATAGCATCTCAATTGGTTTCAATTCATATTGACGAGGAGTTTTGAATTGGCAAACAATGTGATTGAGTTGCAGGTTTTTTGTCGCGCATCTGTTTTTTTTACTGCTCTTCGCAGATGTGGGAATTGACAAGAGGATGTACGGTTCGAAAGCTTAATCCGTTTCGAGTCAGCCTGGAAATCAAAGAACCCGCAGTAGGACCACTAGCTGGCAGGATGCCGCCCAGAATTCGCTTCGCCGTCGGGCGAAGTCAAGGATGAGTTCGAATTCATTTACTCTCATGGAGGAAGGAAGACTCAATGCTTGTTCTCAGTCGAAAAGAAGACCAGAAAATTAGATTCCCAGAGTTGGGAATTACCGTTCAGGTGCTTCAGGTCAAAGGATCTACCGTGCGAATCGGTTTGGAAGCGCCGACCGAAGTTCGTATTATCCGCGATGAATTATTGGATGATGAACGACCCGGTCAGCAAAGGACGCATCGGATAACGTTGCCTCAAAAGCAACGTCACGAATTGCGCAACCAACTCAATGCTTTGTCGATCGCCATGCATCTATTCAAACAAGAGGTCGAGGCTGGCTACCACGAGGACGCCGAAACGACATTCAAAAAATTGGTGGAACATTTGGAGGCAATTTGCTCCCACGGCGCACTTTCGTCGACCCAAAAATCGAATTCGCAGTCGGATCTGACGGCGCTGTTGATTGAAGACGAGCCGAACGAGCGGGAGATGCTCGCAGGTTTTTTAAGGCTACATGGTTACGAAATTACGACCGCCGCCGATGGCGTGGAAGCATTGGAATATCTTGAATCGAACATCAAGCCTTCGCTGATTCTTGTCGACATGCAGATGCCACGTTGTGATGGACCGACGACGATCCGGATGTTGCGACAAAATCCGGCCTTCGACGGCATCAAGATTTTCGGTATCAGCGGTTCCACTCCAGAAGAAAACCAGTTGGACGTCGAAGACGGCGACATCAGCGGCTGGTTCATGAAACCGTTGAATCCAAAACGACTTGTCGAAGCCATGGTCTCAACCGCCGACTCCTGTGCCGCGTGATTTCGTTTGTGAAAGCTTTCGAATTTTCGTATCGTTTTCGAGCACGGATGCCGAAGCACGCGTAATGATGATCTCAAGGATGGAGATTTAGTTGCGCGGCGATACTTCTTTTCCACAGCCGTCTGTCGGCAAGAACTGAAAGCGATCTCCAACGGGCGGTTGCCCTGAATTGGCCAGGGGAGCATGGTTCCGAGAAAGACCGGCAAGATTTTTCTGGAGTCCGGAGCGATTCCTTGCAAGGGCGACCGGCAGTTATTTTTCTGGCGTTGGCGTGGGGTTTTCAGGCGCAATCGAACCGGTGGGGACCGTGGATCGAATCCGAGTCTTGTCTGCCAATCAAAAAGCGTTCCCCGCGATGTTTCGTCAATTCATCGTTCGGTCTCGCTTTAGCCAACTTGTCCCACGGCTGGTGCTATCCCGGAAACGTACGGCGATTTGAATAACGGTCGATTGTTAGCTTTCATCAGAAACTCGGCAAGTCAACGAGTTGTTGAGGTAATTTCTTGAGAGTGGTACTCTTCTGAGCGGTTGACGACGCCGTTGTCGCGATGCCAAATAAGTCTACTCGTTCAGCCGAATTTTATCAGACAACTAACTCCGGTGTCTTCATGTATTGGGACTACGCAGCTTGGGAATATGTGCTGTCGGCTGCTCTTTTGGTATGTGCGATGTTCGGTATGGGCGCAACTCTCAACGCACGAGATTTTCTGGGCGTACTCAAGTCGCCGCAGGGGCTGTGCCTGATTGTGACCATGCAAATTGTCGTGATGCCACTGGTTGCCATCGTGTTGGCGAGGTTTTTTGAATTACCTGCGGGCATTGCGATTGGAATGGTATTGGTTTCAGCGTTGCCCGGTGGGCTGTTCTCGAACGTTTTGACATTTCTGGGACGCGGAAATGTCGCCCTCTCTGTCTCGGCCACCGCGGTTAGTACGGTTGGTTGTCTGTTTACAACCGTGACGGTGCTCAAGATTTTCGCCGCCACGGAATTGCCCGATGATTTTTCAATGCCCGCCGGCCGAATCTTGGCGGAAGTTGGACTGTGCCTGTTGCTTCCATTGTTACTGGGAATGATTCTCCATCGGGCTGCCCCTCGATTGGCTCCCAAAGCTACTTCGTTTTGCGTCCGGGCGAGTTGGGTCTTGTTGGTCATCATTGTGTCCGCCGCGTTGCTGGCTGGCCGACTCGACCTGACGGCCTACGGTTGGAAGTCTCCATTGGTGATCGTTCTGTTTGGAATGATCGCGCTGTGGCTTTCCTACGCTGCCGCTTTTTTATCCGCCTATCCATCGATGACTCGTTCACGGTGGCGGTGGAAGTCGTCGTTCGCAATTCGCACCTGGGAATTTTGCTCAAAGCCGCATTGTTCTCATCCAGCGACACGCAGCATTTGGAAATTGCGGATGGTGTTCTATATACCGTTTTGTTGTACGCAGCGGTTTGCCTGATGATCACCATTTCGGAAGTCGTCGCCAAACGCAAAATGCTGGGTCCGGTCTTTGGGCGACAGCGAAAATGAACCGGCTGGATAATTCATTCCGCAATTCCGGGCGACCCATCGACCCAATGTCTGGAATCCGGTTTTTGACCATGGTCTGAGCAATTCACGTAACGAATGACTCTTTGTTTCGGTGGCTAACAAGGGGGCGTTTGATGGGTCGTTTCAGAAAAGGGATGGGTTGATGAAACAAGTTGAGCAATTCTCCCGGCAGCGGTTGACTCCCTGTGCGATACCTCGAATTCGAAAAATGGTGCGATCGCGCGGATGGTGAAAATGCTCTTGGCTAACTTGCCGTTGTCGTATATTGGACCTGTCCCTGTTTTTGTCCGGGTCAACGCTTCCGCCTGCACATTGCTAATCCAAAACCAAGCAACAGAAAACAGGCCGCCCCGGTTGGTTCGGGGATAGACATTGTCGCCAAATCGCCTCGCCCCGAATTGAAACCGGATATAATGTTGTTAAAAACCGTGTTTCGGGAGTAACCAGCGCTCATGTCATAACTGAAGATGTCATCGTTCGATTGTGCGTCAAAGCTGAATAGCAAGTTTGGATCAGATCCCGCAATGGCAAGTCCGATCGTAAAAGGCGTAACGCCATCGCCCCCAGTTTCGGTGTCCTTAAAAACCGAAGCAACAGCGCCGGTGGTTGGATCCAGCGTATAGAACGTATCGAAACTGGCCATTAGAAAAGTGCCGTCAGCGCGGAACGCAAGGTCAGTTCCAGAGCTAACGTCGAAAGGATTTCCCCCTTCGGTCAATCCGATCGTATTGAGTACGGCTCCCGTGTTCGGGTTCACTTCCAAGAGATCGTCACCCAGTGCGTCGATGACCCACAGACGGTTTTGATTGTCGAACATTGCCCCGCGAACCTCGATGCCAAACAGCGTCATACCAATCGAAACGGCCTCTGCGGTTACAGGATCGATACTCAATAGCGTGGAATCTGACCCAAGCGACTCGTAGCCGAACAATCCCAGCGATGAAATTGCTAGACCATCGACGTCGATCTGAGCCCCGCCGCGCGTGATCGCGCCCAAATCCTGAAAATCAGCGCCGCTCGAATCAAATGAAAACAAATGCGCCGGTGTGGTGGAAGGGCCGTTCGCCCTGGATTTGACACCGTAGATCGTGTCACCCATCGCCGTGGAAGTTGCCAGGAGTAGCGTGACGAAAACCAATGTGGATAGGTTAACTTGCGTGCGTTTCATTCGTTGTGCCTCATCAAGATGCGTAGTTCCTGTCGCGCGGAAAAGGAGAATCGTAACGCTCCAAGATTCATGAAATCAGATGACCAAGAACTTGACGAGATAACTCTCAAGGATTTCATTGGCGATCTGCCTACAACCTCAGTCTAATCCATCGATCGTAGCAATTCACAAGCGAATCTTATTTCTGAAAAGAAAATCACAGGAACATTACGGCTGTGCGAATCCGCGCGGAGGGCGCGCCACGAGCTTCGATTTCCACAAGGGCCGACCAATAACGCAGAAACGGCACCGCACTTGCCATGTCACGGCTTACTTAGCGATTTTCCGAGCGGCGAAAACCGTCTCCAAGCCATGGCCCATGGTCTTACCGAGAGGAATTTTAATGCTCAGCGGTGTAAGATGTTGGCTGCAATTTGGGTTGTTGCCAAAAATTTGGACGCGGGTTTTCACCGCCGGATTTGTCCTGCGATGCTCGTGCGGGCCAATTTCGCTGTAGCGGGATTCAAATCACTACCGATCGTGTGCACGGATCCGGGAGTTACATAACGGTAAAGCGTCGATCTGGATATCTTCAACGTGTCACAGTTGTCATCCAGCCGGGTTGATTTTTCGCAAAACAATTGGTTGGCGAGTATGATTTTCGGATGATGATGATCCACCGCGAGTCGACCGCCAACACGACCACGGGCTCTGGCGGCAGCCAGGCCCGCGTTCATTCCTTCTTGAATCAGCTGTCGCTCAAACTGAGCGAGCACGGAGAAGATATCGAGAACCAATTCGCCGGAGGAGTCTTGAATCTTAAAACGGTGGTTTTTTTCTCGACGGAAGAAACGATTGAGTTTTTATAAAAACCGTTGCTGTCATCGAAGCAAGCCTTGCGAAAACTTGCCATTTGTCCGCGTGGGACAAACAAACGTTTCCTGGGTCTGGTTGTTTCTGTCTGAGTTCCTGCCCTCGTGCAAACGACGTTCAATTCGCCGCCTTTACTTTATCGTTATCGGGTAGCCAGCGCGGCCAGTTGGGACCGTCATGTGTTCCTGAGTCTGTGCCGGGAGCCGTTGGCAACCAAACTCCCTACCGTGCCATCAGTCCGCTCCTGCCACTTGGGGCAGTGCCTTGACATGTGCCTCGATTGCCACGCCGAAAATCTCTCCCTCCTTTTTTTCTTTTGACATCTTGACGCCCTTGACGTCGTAAAGTCTGCCGATGCGCGAAATGGCCTTCACCCCGTAGTAACCGCCATCGGGGGCAATCGCTTTGATGTCGATGATGTTTCCGGCGCGCTTGACACCCTTTACGTCGAGCATCGTTTTGTCGGCCAAAAGAGCCTTGATGTCGTAGACGGTACCGTCTTGGCCAATGGCTTTGACCGATGCGAATTCGTCATCGCCAAGCAAAACCTTCACAGGCAGGAGGTCCTGACCGACAAACGCTTTGACGTCGAACAAATGTTGGTTGCCCACTTCTGCCAACGCTTTGACATCATAAAAGTTGCCCTCACGATCCAGCGCCTTCACGTTCAACAATTTGCCGTCAGAGTGAATCGCTTTGACGTGCCAGGTGCGGAGCCCCGCGGCAAAACCCGGTGGTAGTGCCTTGATATGCGCCTTGATAGCGACCCCGTTGACGACGCCTTCCTGCGATTCCTTAACCATTTTGACGCCTTTGACATCGTGCAGTTTTCCCTCTGCCGAGACCGCCTTCACGCCATACAAGGCGCGTCCTGGTCCAATCGCCTTGATATGGATGATGTTCCCGGAGCGACTGAAGCCCTTAACATCGAAGCGTCTTCCGTCAGGAGTCAAAGCCTTGATGTCCAAAATCGTTCCGTCAGGCAGAATTGCCTTGACAGGGGCCAATTGGTTGTCGTCCAGCAACATCTTGACGGGGCACCTTTTGCTGCCCACGAATGCTCTGACGTCCATGAGATGTAGGTCGCCGTCTTCGATGGCTTTTACGTCGTAGATATTGCCCTGTTTGTCCAGGGCCTTAACGTCAATCAACTGACCGTCCGGATCGACTGCCTTGATGTGCCAGATCTTTTCCGCATACAACATGTTACTAACCAGCATAACGGCGAGGACCGCAGGGAAAATAATTCTTGCCATGGTGTTCTCCTGTGTGGTGGCTTATTAACTCACTTCGAAAGCTGTTGGGAAAGTTTGAGTCGTGCTTTGACCTGTTGTTGACCTGTCTTGCCAAACAGCGGAAACCTCCGCGCATCTGTCTCAGCTTTTTTGACCGAATATCGCGACGATGTGCGTACCGGCTCGATTGTAGTGCACAATTACCCGATGAAGCGTGCCGCTCGCCGATCATTGAACCATCGGGGACAAAAAACAACACTGACCGAACTGATTTCGCAAATTCGATGCTTTTCCTGGTTGCGCGGCAACTGGCCTGAGGCGTTTCTGGCTGTCCAACAAACAGGCAATAAGATCGGATGTTGGCCAGGCCACCGGCCCCTTTGAGACACTAACCGATGTCGTGGGACTGGGGTCGAGTTTGCGTGTACCAGATGGGACAGGTGTATGCCCGCTCTGAGGAACCAGCACGGCGTCTTCGGAGCGTGGTGTGTTGGATCAAGTTCGGGATGCTTCCACCATGAAAACAACAGCGGCGAGCCAACCGAATTCTTGAAAGTGGCCTTTTCTACGTCTACCGTGTTTCCAATTGGGGTTTTGCGGCGACCATCAGTGCGGTCGATGAGAATTTGGTTTGTCAATAAAGAACCAACCAGCTCGATGAACCAAGTCGCAATCAATCACTTGAGATTGTTCCTTGCTTTGGAATCCTTGATCACAGAGTCCAGGACATCGCTGACATCGAATCGTCCTGCGTCAATTCCTTCTGAGAAAGGAGTCTTTCTGTCGGCAGTTGGATCGTCTGCAGATGTTGGAAATTTCGCAGGCCACGCTTCCTCAACCCGGGCTGAAAGCGGCACATTTAGCTGTTTTTGGTTGGCCAAACCTATTACAATGCCAACTCCCGCCTGTAGCTTCCGGTACGCATGAATTCAGACTCCCACGAGAAGACAAGTCAACTTCCTTCAGGTCGCGATTTTGCTGCAACACGCTTGGGCTCGGAATGCGCGCCGCATGAAAAACCCAACAACGGCCGCGATTCGAACTCCGTAGACGACAAAAACGAACCGCTGTTTCATGAAAATGACAAAGTTGGTCGGTATGTCATCGTGCGTGAACTGGGAAGTGGTGGATTCGGTCACGTTTACCTCGCCCGCGATCCAAAGCTCGAACGGAATGTCGCGATCAAGTACCCCCGGCTGGAACGCGGCGACGCTCCCAAGGCAATCTTCCTGGAAGAGGGAAGATCCGTAGCGCGGCTGGACCACCCTTCGATCGTCAGGATCTACAATATCGAAGAAACCGATGACGGCAATCCGTTCGTGGTCATGGAATACGTCGAAGGGCCGACCCTGCGGACCGTCATCCATGAAAAGGGATTAACGTTTTCAACGTCGTTGGATTATCTCATTCAAATTGCCGAGGCATTGGCATATGCCCACGGCCAAACACTGATCCATCGCGACTTGAAGCCAGCCAATGTCATCGTCACGGCCGACGGCCTAAATGCCAAATTGATGGATTTTGGAATGGCCATCCACGACCTGACGCCGGATGAAAGGCTGCCGACGCGCCCCGAGGGAACACCGGCCTACATGTCGCCGGAACAAGTTCGCGGTGAAGGCCATCGACTGGATGGACGAACTGACATCTGGGCTTTCGGTGTCCTGACGTACGTCATGTTAACCGGGCAAAAACCGTTCCTTGCAGAACAGATGGCGGAACTGATCCGCGAGATCTGCCTTAAAGAGCCAAAACCGCCACGACGAATCAATCCATCGGTGCCCGAAGAACTGGAACGAATTTGTCTCAAGTGTTTGGAAAAACTGATGAGTTCCCGCTTCCAGTCGACGCGGGAACTTGTTGAGGACCTGAAAAGTTTTCACGAAACTTGGCACGTGAAAATTGAATCGGATTTGACGATCACGAGCCAGGGAATTGTTCCGCAGTTGATTTCGAAGTCGGTGCAATCGGATTCGGAAATCGATATGTCTCGGTCGATTAGCGGTGTCACGAATTCGGCGGATACGACAACAACGGCGGTGAAAGTCGTTCCGAAAGGACTGCGCTCGTTTGATGGTCAGGACGCAGAATTTTTTGTCGACCTGTTGCCGGGCCCCAAAGATCGCAATGGCGTTCCCGAATCGCTACGGTTTTGGATCAATAAATTTTCGAGAATTTCGGATGAACCGCTTTCGGTGGGACTGATTTTCGGCCCTTCGGGTTGTGGCAAAAGTTCATTTGTAAAAGCGGGTTTGATTCCTCATTTGCAGGGTGTCACCACGATTTACGTCGAGGCATCTGCGCACGATACCGAAAATCGAATATTGGAGAAAATCAAGCACGTCGCTCCACGCGTGGTCAGGGAGGAAGACAACCTCAACAAGGTTTTTACTCGACTTCGACGCGGACAGTCCCTGACGGGTGAAAAGATGCTGATCGTGATTGACCAGTTTGAACAATGGCTGCACAGCAATCCTGAATTGATCGATCAAAACCTGATCGTGGCGCTGCGGCAGTGTGACGGCGGCAACCTTAGCTGCATCCTGATGGTGCGCGACGATTTTTGGATGTCCGCGACACAGTTCATGGCGCAACTGGATCTGAAAGTACAGGAAGGCGTCAACGCGTTGGGGATACCGTTGTTCGATCGCAAACACGCGCGACGCGTGTTGACCGCCTATGGTCAAGCCAACGAAGCATTTGAAAATGAACTGACCAAGGATCAGACCCGGTTTGTTTCCAGCGCGGTTGCGGAAATGTCGAACAACGGACGGGTGATTCCGATCCACCTCGCCTTGTTTTCGCAGATGATGGATTCCGATTCGTGGGAAACAAATCAACTGAAGAAAATGGGCGGCTGGAAGGGACTGGGGGTCCATTTCCTGGAGTCAATCTTTTCCCATAAACGGTCGGAAAATTACGAAACAGCCTGCCGGTCCATTTTGCAGCAACTGCTTCCCGATGTTGGTTCAAAAATCAAAGGTGCCAAAACATCATTACTCCAGTTGCAAGAATCGACGGGGATCGATTCGCCTGACGAATTGCAGGGCGCCCTTGATTTGCTCGATCGTGAATCGAGAATCATCACGCCAACGGAATCCGAATCGAGCGCCCCCGCGGGACAACACTACCAGTTGGCCCACGATTACCTGGTCGAACCTATTCGGCAATGGCTATCCCAAAAGGAACAGCAGACCCGGCAGGGGAGGGCACGGCTACGGCTGGCCGAATTGACTTCTCAATGGGAAGCCAAGCCAGAGGTGAGGTATCTTCCCAGCCCGCTGGAATACGCTGCCATTCGGACTTCGATTGACAAAAAAACGTGTTCGCCGGCACAAAGGAAACTGCTCAAGACGACCGGCCGCTACTATGCGATTCGATTGGGACTGATTGGTTTGTTGATAGCCGTTTCCGGAATGCTCGCAGGCGCTGCCTGGAAATCGGCGAATCGACGTTCGGCGATTGAAAAGTTCAATTCGTTATTGATTGGCAGCCCGGAAGAGGTCGAAGTGCGACTACAAATGTTGGCCCAATCAAATCCGGCTGACGTACTTGGGATTTTGAATCAACCGCACGACATTCCAAGTCCGCGTGCCAAATTACATTCATTGTTCGTCGCATCCCGTTTCGAAGACCCCGCTAACCTGGACTATCTTGGGTTGCTTGGCGCTGTCGCATCGGCGGAAGCCGCCGAATGCAAGAACATCGTGCGGGCACTGAGTCCGTTAACGGGAACGCCGGGCGGACCGAAACTCCTCAAGGCAATTGAGACAAAGTTCCATGGGTCCGATTCGGATGTGGAAAAATTCAGGCTGGCGGTGATTGCTATGCAACTTGGATCAACTGGATTGGCAGGAGAACTGTTGACCTACCAATTGGATCCGGAGTTGCGCTTGCAGTTCATCGAACAATATGCGGATTGGCATGGTGCGCTGCCTGCGACAATCGAGTGTCTCAAGGTTTCTACGGATCCGTCGTTTCAAAGCGGGATGTGCCTGTCGATGGGAAGAATTCCCCGTAACGAAATCAGTGACGCGGATTTCGAGTCGCTTTCCGACTTGCTCAACGAACGGATGCGCAATGCCCTGACACCGGATGTTCATTCGTCGGCCCGCTGGGCGCTGGAAAACCTGGGTGTGGAGATTGCGAAGCTGGATCGACTCCGGTCGCCGGATTCCAGTTGGTTTGTCAAAAATTTCGGCAGGAACGAGCAGGCAACATTCGTGAGAGTTGAACCGCATCTCGTCTACAAGGGTTACGGTTTGGACGAAAGGTATCACCAGAGATTTCGCAGCAAGCCAGAGCCAATAGAACTTGAAAACTCGTTTCATATTTCTGCCAGGGAAGTGCGTGCCTCATTGTTTTACGAATTTGTAAACTCACTTGAGCCGGACGATCCCGTCCGCTTGAGATTCGATCAGCCCTCAAAGAAACGGGTCGACGAAGACCTGCCTATCGCCGACGTCAAGTGGATCGAGGCGGCCAGGTTTTGCAACTGGCTAAGCGAACGGGAAGGACTTCGCGCTTGTTACGCCGAAACGGATGAAGAAATCGGGGAACTCAACGGCGGAAAGTACAAATGGGAACTTGTTCCGTTTTCCAACGGCTACCGACTGCCAACGTCTTTCGAATGGGAAGCAGCATGTCGGGCGGGTAACAACACAACGTATTCGTTTGGCAACAAGTTGTCTCGGGTCAGTCAATTTGCGGTCACGGGAGTCGACCCTTTTCTCGACGACGAGATTGGCGTCGCAGCGAGGGGCCAAAAAATGCCGAACCGGTTTGGGCTGTTCGACACCACGGGTAACGCCAGCGAATGGTGCCAGGACTCGCTTGACCACGATACGGCGAACCGTTTTCTGCGGGGCGGTTTTTCGAACTCAGGCTCGATTTATTTTCAATGCTCGAGTTGGGAACTGGAGACCATCCACTCCATTCCCGTACAAAGGTACGCTGGAATTCGATTGGTTATTGAAATTGACTAGCAGCAAAAATAAACCGGGCGAGCCGCAACATGAACGACACCAAGCGATATGATATCGCTTTTTACAATCAGGCTGTCGAGCAAAACCTGAAGGCCATCCTCGGTCGGCCCGGTGTCGTGTCCGCGGGCATCGGATTCAAATCCGTCAATAACCGACCGACCCAGACAATTAGCCTCGTGGTTGAGGTAGCGGAAAAGAAAGCCAATGTTGCAAAATCGGAGAGGATTCCTCCGATGATCTACGGCATGGTTACCGATGTCGTCCAACAATTCAAGGAAGAGACCAGACCCAAAATGAGACCCACAGTGAGGCGCGAGTAAAGCGAGCCGCGCGATCGGGCCGCATTGACAAGCCGTTGAATCCGCTGGTGGGAGGATTACCCATTCGAAACATGGGCATACAATCTCTCTGTTCAGGGGGGAAAAATGTTCATCAGTCGATGAACCCCGAGAAGACACCGCACATTATTTAAGTTCGACGAAGAATATGAGCGGCACTGATCAGTTGAGAGAAAGAAAAGAGGAAGGTTGCGGAAGCTCATTGAATGGGACAAAAAAGTTTGAATTTGTTTATCGAGCCCCACCCCCCCCCCCCCTTTTCGGACTACGCCTATCGCCTCTTAATCTCGAACCAGTTGATATTCCATTCGTTGCCAATTGAGCGGAAGCGCAACTTGTGTTTGCCTGGGCTTAACGCAAAACGGGGACTGGTTTGGGTGAGATAGGTTTGCCAGCCGCCAGTGGCGTTGAGAGTTCGTTTATCCACCACCTGATCATCAATCAGCACTTCGAAGCCCTTACTGCCGGTTTTGCGAAGCCAATCGGTAATCGATGGTGAAGTCGCCGGCGGTTTCGACACTGATGTTGAATTCAATGAAATCACCAGGATCAAAAAACCCCAGATTGAGACCACCACCAGGATCGCCACAGTTTTCGGTCTCGACGCCACTCATGGCTGCGTAATTTTCTGCCTCGATGCGGGCCGGCACGGGTACGTATGGCAGTGCTGTGTGCACCACGTCGCTACGACGACTTTCGACACAACTGACGCTCGAGCTAACGGTGTAGTAGTACGTCTGGCCCTCGCTTGGTCCCGTATCCTCAAAGCTATTTTGCGTCAGCTGGTAGGCGATCCGTTTACCCTTTTCGCCGGATCGGGGCGCACGGTAGACGCTGTAGCGAATATCGCTGCCGCTGATGGCATCCCAACTGAGTGACACGCTGGCATCGCTCTGCTCCAGCTTCAGATTGGTGGGAGGCGTCGGATTCGGAAAATCAAATTTTTCGTTCCACGATTCATGCTTCACCCAGTCGACTTCCATCACCCATTCGCCTTCCATCGGGGAGTCGGTGATCTTGGCATAGTTCAGGATGGCGAACATCGCCTCGGGATAGTTGTCGCCTTCGCCCACATTCCGGTGAACCTCCACTCCATCGACGCGGTAAACCAGATCGCTTCCAGCCCACTCCACGGAATATTCGTGGTACTCATCCAGGGTAGTCTCGATGTCCGTTCGCAAGGTCCACCAATCTCCCTTGTCGGGTGCACCAAGGCTTTTGATCGCGCCGGTTGTAAAGTGATCCGGTTCGCCGTCGCCGTGATGTTCAAAAATATCGATTTCACCGGAACCCGTCAGTGGCCAGGGGACATTCTCGTCCGCTTGTTGCACCGGCGATTCATTGTTCTGGGCACCCAGTATCCACCACGCGGGGAACATACTGGCCTTGCCATTGCCCCAGGTCCTCAGCCGCGCTGTCCACTTGCCCTTTACAAACTCTTGTCGATTCTTGGAACAGATACGACCCGCGACGTATTGGGTATCAGGTTGTTGCTTGCCATGCTTGTCGAAATTATCACTAACTTGCTGCTCGCCAATATTCACAACCTTCAGCTTCAACGAGCCATTACTGACTTCACGAGTGCCAAATTTGTTGTTCGGGACATAGCGTTGCTTTTCATTATTCACCCAGATCATCTGGTCCTGCCAATTGTCGGGATTGAAAGTGTCGAAGTCGTCGAAGAAGTCGGTTTGCCAACCGCTTGGAGCGTCACTGTCATAAACCAACGTTTGAATCCCTCTGGCCGGGATCGTCGCCGTCGCTTCCTGATTGCCGACGCAAAAACGATAGGAGACCTCTTCGTCGCCCAGATTAAGCACCACGGTGGCAAGTTGGTTATCTGCATTCATAAATGACGTCGTTTGCAGCATGCTGCGACTGCTGACGGCGCTGACCCTCCGAGCCTCCGGGCGAATGAATTTGGCGAAATGCCCCAGGTAGTAGTAGGTGGGTGTGTAGATCAGCTTGCCGGTTTTACGGTCGGCGTGAATCGGTGCGAAGCAGAAGTTGCCGACATGGTTGGGCCCACCGGTGTCGTCGAGCAGAACATTCCAGTCGATCCAGCCCACTGCGCCCGCGTTAAAATCGTTGACGATCGCGTTGCCGTAACGTTCGGCGTTGGGCCAGTGTTGGTAGCGCGCCGGATCAAATCCTTCCACCGTCGCTTCGGTCAGCAGCACCTTGGATATCCGGGAAAGCCTGTTTGACTTCCGCGACATTGCCAAACATCGGTTGGCCACCGGCCCATGTTTCGTACCAGTGGAAGCCGACTCCCCAGACGTACTTCGCAGCTTCCGGATCGCTGAGAATCGTGTTGGCGCGATGAGTAATCAAATCGCGGTTGTGATCCCACACGACGATCTTTTTATCGCCCAGCCCAGCCTTGTGCATGATCGGCCCCAAATAATCTCTGAGAAAATCTCGCTCTTCCTCGGCGGTGTAGATCATCGATTCCCAGGTCTGTTTGGCCAAAGGTTCGTTTTGAATTGTGATGCCCCAGATGGGAATCCCTTCGCGTTCATAGGCCTGAATAAATTTTGTGAAGTAGGTGGCCCAGGCTTCGCGGTACTGTGGCAGTAGTTTTCCGCCTTGCAGCATGTTGTTGGTGTTTTTCATAAACGCCGGTGCACTCCATGGGCTGGCACAAGTGGTGATGCTGCCACCAGCGGTGTTGATCGCTTCTTTGATCATTGGAATGCGGTGTTTTCTGTCGTGGGCAATATCAAAGGTGCTGAGGCTCTTATCGCCCTCTTTGATATAGGTGTAACTGCCGCTGGCAAAATCCGAACTGTGGATCGTGGTGCGAAGCAAGCTGTACCCCAGACCTTGTTCCTTGTCGAAATAGGCCTGCATGAATTCCTGTTGGGTCTCCTTGTTCAGGCCAGCATAAACTTCGGCGCTGGCATCGGTGATGGCGCCGCCAATGCCCAGCACGGTTTGATAACGTCGGTCCGGATTGACAATCCTGCTGCGGGAATGCGATTTCGATGCCGGCCGCAGCAAATCGTTTGTCGATCTCCGTATGCAGTTCCGTGATCGTGCCGATACGGTTTTCGAGGTCGGGAAGGTAGGCGCGGAGCACGAGGTTCAGTGTGCTATCGGCAAACTGTTCGAAGCTGGCCGTCGGTGCTGGATCCTCGAGAACGCGAGGGTGATCAGACGCTACATCGACGAGGATTTGGCGGGCTTTTTCCGTGTCACTGCCATAAGCCACGCCCACTGGAATCATGATCCGATTTAACGAGGCACTGAGCGTCCAGTTGAGAATGTTACCGGTGATAAGTGTCTTGTTGGGTACCACCAAGTCCTGACGATCCATGTTGGTGATCGTAATTGCCCGCATCTGGATTTTGGTCACGGTACCCATCATGCCATCCACCGTGACAACATCACCAATACGGATTGGACGTTCAACGAGAAGGATCAGGCCGCACACGAAATTGGCGACAACCTCTTGCATACCGAAGCCAATGCCGACGCTAAGACCGCCTGCAATCCATCCGAATTTCGCCCAGTCCAGATTGATAACGTTAAACAACAGGACAAGACCGGTCGCCAATACCGCATACTGACAGATGGTGGCAATTGCGTGGCGCGTCCCGGTATCAATCGACGTCGTCCGCAACACAGCGAGTTCCAACATGCCGGGCAGGTTTTTCGTTATCAGCCAGGTGACGCCCACAATCAGCGCCGCTTTCGCCAAGGCAAGAAGCGAGAAATCCTCGGTCAGCGGTATTCGAATCGTATCCAGGTACGGGATCAGGGGCAGTGTTGTGGACCATAATGAAAGGACAGCGGCCGCGATGCCCATGCCAAACAAAAGACGTAGCAGATAGCGCGTCTGCTCCCCGACAGAAACCAGATCCAGTTCTTGCTCGTCTTCATCGACGGAAATCAACTCGTCTGACTCATCCTCTTCGTTAGCTGCGGCCTCTTTGAGTGCCCGCCGCCTTTCAATTGCCTCCGCAAGTGCCAGCTTCCGAAACTCGACCTTGAACCAACGCAACGCGAGCGAATAGAAAATCGAACCGGTGACGATGATGATGAGCGTGAACACAAACTCCAGGCCCAAGTTAATCGCGGTCATCGTATATCCGAAGACGGCGAACGCCATCAAGCCGAGTGGGCACCCGATGGCCAGGATCAACCACGCGTATCGCGAGCGGGTGACTGGCTGGGTCGCATTTTTTCGAAACAACGACGCACGAATGCCGCCGTTGGAAAAAAACATCGCGGCCAAGACAACCAACATCGAGGCCTGCGCCAACAGAAAAGCAACGCGGCCAAAGCTGTAGAGAAAACGCCCTGATTCTGAAGAAAGCGTGCTGTAGGCCAGCAGCGTGATCGGGAAATAAACAAATGCCAGCCAAAGGCTTCCTGTTCGGAGCCAGAAAAGCTGTTCTTTTCGCCATCCGAAATGGGCAGCCGCCAATCCGCCCGGGTAGCAGCAAGCGATCGTCGCGGAAGCGGCGGAGACGCCTAAAAGAAACAGCGGCATACCGTGATTGATGTCGCTTAACCAAGCACTCGGGTTCCCGGCTTGTGCGAGCGCCGCAGTCAGGAATCCTACAAACAGTGGAATGGGCAGGGCCAGCAAAGCGGTCCAAAACACCGCACTTGAAGGGTCAGCCCGAACCGATCGGTTGAAACTCGGCGAACTCCTTCCCCGGTGCTTCGGAGTGCCGCTCCAATTCGAAAACGCAGGATCAAAAGAACGACCGCCAGCAGCAGTACGGCCCCATAAATCGCGGGAGCTCGATCCATTGCACTTTTCACAGCGCCCCAGGATTCCGACCAGTGTTCTCGGCTGAATACCCAGCTCAGTCCGCTCGGAAACTCCCTAAGTGTGTTGACACTCAGGGTTGGTGAGCTTCGAATCCAGAACAACTGCTGCGTCATGTCGGCTCGAATTTCACTGGCCGTGTCAAGATACATGTTCGTATCACTTTCGAGCGATGCGAGCATGGGGATCAGATCCAGATACTGTTTGTGCAATTTGTCGAGCACTTCGCCGCGGGCCACAACAAGATCCTGGACGGCTTGCGAAGGTCGGTCAGCGAACCGTTTCTGCACGTCACTCTGAGCATCAATTTTGAAGTCAATCTGAACGGAATCCAGACGCGCCTCACCAAGTGTCGGCCATTGACGCATTTGGGCGACTTCTTGCACCCGCGTGAACAGAAGAGCGCGCAGTTCGATCAGCACTCGTGCCATCTCGCCATCACGTTGATTTAACTCAAGCTGTTTTTTGATGCTTTCGTATCTCTGGGTCAGCCGCGTCAGCTTGGATGTGATGTCAGCCTTCGCGGCGGATATCTTTTGTTGGTCCTGGATGACGCTTTCTAACTGGATTCCCAGCTCCTTGACTTCCGCCGCCAGATCGACAGCTTCCTGATCATCCTGGGGCACCTCCAGTTTCGATTCTTCTGCGCTCGCAACGATTTCCTTCGCTGCCTGCGTCACACTTTCGGTCATCAACGCCTGATAGGCCGCGACGGATGCGGTCGCATTCTCAACTTGACGGGTGAGCAGCTCCTCTTGCAACTGTTGCAGGTTGCGTCGAACCGACTGGCTGAGCTGGTCCTGCTCAAGCATTTCCAGTTCACTCAGTAGCCTCAATTCTCGAGCTTGCAGCAAGAATCGATCTGCGACGAGATCGGACGCAGGGTCGTCGTCCGACGGACCTGGTGACGCTAACAGCTTGCGAACGTCAGCCAATTCGCGTTCAGCCTCTGGAATTCGTCCGCTAATTTCAGCCGGGCGTTGCTCGGCAAGGCTCGGATCAGCCGTGACGTTTGACAATTGCTCATCGAGGGCAACGAGCGTGGCCCGCTGGGCGTCGAGCTCTTGTTGAAGCTCGTCCGGATTCGCCGGTGCCTTGACTTTGCCTGCGCTTTCGACAGATGGGAGTTCCTTCAACTGGGCGCGTAGCTTTGCCGTAGAATCCGGCGCCTGCGTCATGGACTCGCGGTACTCCGCTGCCTTGGCAGCATCGGCGGCGGCATCCTTTAGCGCTTCGATTGCCTGCTCGTACTTCGGACGCAACAGATCCTTCACAGAATCCTCAAGTGCTGAATCCGCTCCGATTGCGGCCAGAGCAGACTCCACCTGCAGTCGCATCTGCTTAACCCGCTCATCTGAACTAGGCGAAGCAATTTGTTCAACGGCTGGGGGCTCAGAATCCTGCGCGAAAACGCCAGCTGGAATCAACACGCCCGCACTGGAGAATACCACCACCGCAGCCAATTTCACTATTTGATGCATTGCCAAATCCAGTGATCTTCTTCACCAATTTACTGTTGTTTTCGAAATCAGTGTGCCGTCCAGCATCTAGCGTACCCGTTTGAACTCCAGTCTCACATGTACGGCACACTCTATTCGCCATCGTCCTGATTATGAACTAGCCGGAAATCAAGTGGTTCCTGCTCATAATCAGGCTTGCAAAATCGATGACTTGAATTCCATGGTGTGAATTCCAATTCTCAAGCACTGTGAATTCTGCTAATTCGAATTGAACGAGAACTCGACCAATCTAGCTCACGGTAGGTGGTCGGGACTGCTCTAGGAAGTTTTTTCAGTCTTTTCGAATACCTGCGACGGCAACGCACGTGTGGCACAAAAAGCCCCTTACTGGGCCATAGCGTTCCGACTGGATAACGAAGTGCTGCCCACAATAGACAGCGTCAGGTCGCGCAACGAGGCTGGTCCGTTGGTAGCGATCGTATCAACTGACCGTGCGGGCCCCGACAGCTTTCGATGTTTGGCTTTGAATGGCAGGGTCAGCCAAGACGGCAAAATGGCATCGATTGCGCCTGCTCTTGTGCTAGCAAGGAGGAACTGTCTTGTTGGGACATAATGATTCCGCTACAAGCGCACTAGCTCTGCAAGAAATCAGGTCGTTTCCCCATTCTTGCGTCAATCATCAACTCTTGATCGAGACAATGGTGGCACGTTGATTACACCAACAATGAGAATCTTGGTGGGTATCGTCGGTTTCGCTTGCATCAGTTCGCTGGCGTTTTCCCAAGACAAATTGGAGTTGCCCCTTTCAAGCCGCGGTCCTTAATAAGCGTAACCTTCCGGTCTGGAACTGGCGAATTTCCGGTCGAAGATTCGCAGTCCGTTCCAACAAGCGGCGTGCCGCAACCCGCGTCGGTGGCTGTTGTCGCGCAATCCGAAAACAACGCGATTCCGGCAGCGAGCGATGCCGAGGGAGCAAGCACGCTACTCCAGGCCCAACTTCAAAGCCGGCAGCAAAGCAATAGCATTGGAACTGATTTCTATCGAACCAGCGATGATTTTACCCAAGGCCTGGTCATCGAAGGCAAAGGCGTGGCAATGAAAGTTGGCGGCTATGTCAAACTGGATTTGATCCAGGACTTCAATGCGATCAACAACACCGATGTATTTGACGTCAGCTCGATTCCTGTCGGCGGGCCGCAACGCACCAATAATCGCATGCACGTTCGGCAGACACGTTTGAATTTTGATACTCGCTGGGAAACGCAATGCGGTATTGTCAAGTCGTTTGTGGAGGGTGATTTTTTTGGTACTGATGACAATGGGAACAAAACGTTTCGTTTGAGACAGGCGTACGGCGAACTGGGTCGGTTTCTCGGCGGCCAGACTTTTACCACGTTTGGCAACATCGCCGCGTCACCCGCGACGTTGGATTTTGAGGGAGCGATTTCGACAATTACGATTCGCCGTGCGCAACTGCGTTGGACCCAGCCTGTCTTTACAGAGGATTTGACATTGGCGCTGGCTTTGGAGGACTCGTCGACAGCCATTGAACTTCCACCTGGAAGCACCATTACGGGCAATACTCGAACGATTACACCCGACTTCGTGGCCCGTTTGCGGCGGACTCGGCCGAGTGGAAACATGCAAATTGCCGCGATCGCTCGAATACTCGGATTCCAGCCAACCGGAGAATCGGTCGCAACGGAAAATGCGTGGGGGTTAAACTTTTCACAAGTTCAGGATCTTAGTCCGAATGACAAGATCTACTGGCAGATCAATTACGGCGATGGCATTGCCAGTCTTCTTGGTGGTCTGCCCGATGCTACCCCGGTCGGCACTGACAGTGAAGGGCTGCTTGGCTATTTCGGCTGGATGATTGGTGCCACGCACGATTGGAATAGCAAACTGTCCTCGAACTTTACATTTGCCGAGAGCCACTTTCGAAACACGTCCGGCCAACCTTCGACGGACATCAACAACTTGACCTATCTCGCGGCGAACGTCATCTGGACGCCACTGGAACGATTCGAAGTCGGTGTCGAGTATTTGTACGGCAAACGCGAGGATATCAGCGGCCAAAGTGGACTTGCCAACCGGCTTCAATTCGCCGTCTTCTATTACTTGCCCTAATTCGTAGTGCAGCGTTTGACGCAAATCATTCGCTGAACGATCGGGTTGCTTTGATGGACTGTGCATTGCCTTGTGATCGATATTTAGCAGGACAGCTTTCATGCCGTTGACGAGAGCCATTGGCTGTCGGCACTGGCGCCAACAAGTACACCCTAACGTTTGCCAAAGGTCAGACGCCGCCGGTCAACGGTTTCTGGTCGCTCACCATGTACGAAATTGGCAAGGGCTGGTGGTTCGTGCCGAACGAGCTGAACAAGTTTACCGTCAGTCCGCGAAACGACTTGAAGTACAACGCCGACGGTTCGTTGACGTTGTATTTCCAGAACCAATCCCCGGGCAAGGATAAAGAGGCCAATTGGTTGCCGGCCCCCAAAGGCGCGTTCGTTCCGATGCTGCGGATGTACTGGCCCAAGGCAACGCCACCGTCTATTATCGATGGCACATGGGAGGTTCCTGTCATCAAAAAGGTGAATTGAACGAAACTGGCAAGCTGACCATCGGGTGCAGCGGACCGTGAGTCACGCCTCCTCTGGATGTGCCGATCAGGGCACTCGCACTCGGCACTGCAATTTATGACTCGTCCTGATTCGATTAAACCACAACAGATTTTACACAGCATTCATCGAAGGGGTGTTTATGGACTGTGAACTAGATGCGATTCAGCCGAAGCCAGGCAGTCGCCGCATATTGATCTTCCAGATCATTGCCGTGTTGCTTCTGTCGTGGCTGGTCGTGGCCTACGTTGTCGCTCCTATCGTCTGGAAAGAACACGCACGCCACGATTCGAGATTCGATGATAATCCTCGAATTACCCAGACGGGCGATCATCATCCCGGTGATCCGCTGAATGTGGCCTTAATCGGCACCGAGCTTCAGTTGACGAACCTCATGAAAACGGCACAGTGGTATCCCGCTGCCGCATTGGGATTAAAGAGCGACCTGAAGATCGCCGCGGACTCGGTGCTTTCGCGTCCCGATGACGAGGCTCCGGTGAGTGATCTCTACTTGTTTGGACGCAAGGAAGACCTGGCATTCGAACAACCCGTCGGCGACAACCCCCGGCACCGACACCACGTCCGACTTTGGAAAACGGATGATGTGAGCGACGACGGGCGTCCAAAATGGATCGGCTCAGCCGTCTACGACAAGCGCGTTGGACTGAGCCACACGACCGGACAAATCACCCACGTGACGGCCCCCGACGTCGACGCCGAACGGGACTATCTTTTCGAGTGTCTCGAAAAAACGGGAGACCTGGTTCGTCACTACGTCGTACCCGGTTTTCATAAGCGACTCGAAGGACGCAACGGAGGGGGCGACCCGTGGCGCACTGATGGCGATCTTTACGTGGGGGTGATTCAGAAGGTTCGAGCCGGGTCTTCACCTACGAGGATACCGCCGTCGTCACGCCTAACAGCGACACGCCTTATTCGTTCGCTTGTCTCGATCTCCGCGCCGAACCGTTTGTGGTCTCCGTGCCTGCGGTGGAAAAGGCACGCTACTTCTCGCTGCAATTTGTCGACTGGAACACTTTCAACTACGGCTACGTGGGCAGCCGCGCCACGGGCGACGAAGCGGGCGATTACCTCGTCGTCGGCCCGGATTGGAAAGGTGAGACACCCGCCGGCATCAAGGGCGTGCTGCATCCGAGCACCCAGTTCACGATCGTCATTTTCCGCACGCAGCTCTTCGGAGCAGACGATATGCCGAACGTGGTCAAGGTCCAGGATGGCTACAAGGTCCAGCCTCTTTCCACGTACCTGAAACAAGCCGCAACACCCGCGGCTCCGAAGCTAGATTTCCCGAAGGCCAGCAAGGAACTGGCCAAGACGAACTTCTTCGAATACGTCGATTTCGCTTTGCAGTTTGCGCCCGCCGGGCCGGAGGAAAAGGAAATCCGCGCCAAGCTCGCGAAGATCGGCATCGGTCCCGGCAAGACGTTTGAATTCAAAGACTCTTCGCTTGAGCATCAGGCCGCCGTCCTCATCGGCATGAAGGAAGGCGAGAAGAAAGTGGAGGAAAAGGTTGCCGCCATCGGTAAGAAGGTCAACGGCTGGAGCATCGCCTCCGCGTTCGGCAACCGGGAGTTCTACAACGGCGACTGGCTGCTCCGCGCGGCTGCCGTGAAAGCGGGCATCTACGGCAACGACGCCGTCGAGGCGGTGTATCCCATGGTCATGATACCCCAATGGCGAGTTGCTCGACCGTAACGCTAGGCGAACTACACGCTGACATTCCCGGAGGAGAACTCCCTGCCGGTGAACGCCTTCTGGCTGGTGACGATGTATGACGGCAAGACCCAGCTCCCTGGATCGCGAACTGGCAAACGCTACCTCTCGGGTCGCTATCGCTCCGAAATGAGAATGAACTACGATGGTTCACAGCAGCGGTTACGATTGCAATCCGTAGACTGCCCCGGTGCGGACAGGGTGCAATTGGCAGACGGCACCCGCGATCCCAACCAGATGATCGTTGCATGATGCCGAAGCGTTCCATCCTGCCGCCGGGTGAGGCGCGGGCTCCGGGTATCGTAAAGGGGAAAACTGCCTCAACCATCGGTTTCGATTCCGACCCGCTCTCGGGCACATGCTAAAGTAACCCCGCCGCTCCCGCCATGGTCTTTCATGTACGACTGTTGTATCGCTGACTGGCGTTATATACTGGGGGCACCCGCCTCCCACCGCTGGGGCCACACCAAGAGTAACCGCCGCTCATTGGTTTTGTCGAAGAACTACGCACTAGCTGGTCGTCACGCCGCTGGTGGCAACGTTGTGAACGTTTTTTCCCAATGTGAATCGAATTCACGAAAACGATCATGTTTACGGATGAGAGACCGGAAAAGTTTGACTTTGCCCGCTCCGATCGTATTTCATGAACGTAATGAAAATAGCAGTGAGGGAGCATCGGGTACGCAAAACGAGCCTCGCTGACGCGTCGGGTTACCAATGTCTGGCCGAAACATTCAAAACTTCAACAACCGCGATCGAGAAATTTCCTTGTTAGCGGAGGCCCGATGAAGTATTTGATTTGGTTACTTCCAACGCCTACACTGAACAGCGACGCGTGACTGAATTGTTTCCAACCTGGCCCCAAGTATCATCGGCCGTATGATCGTTCACGGTTCGTGTTGTCTTTTCATGCTAAAACCGACGCTTGATTCACAAATTCCGGCGATCGGTTTCTTGTTACGCGGGGATGAGAGAAGCAGTGTTGTTCCTCGCTTACGCTGCGTGTGTCACTCCTTCGAGAATTGGTTGTGTACGATTGCTACCGACCTTGGCTCCGCGTGGCGGTTTTCCGCGTATGATCACTGCGATCGCTGTTGCTCGTATCGATCATCGTCGGTATCCCAATACAAACAGGATTGGGTCAAACGGAAAGCGGCGACGCTACCAAGTCTCCGATTCTCCAGTCGGAAATTCCGTTTGATTTTGAAAACGCAATCCACCGCGTCTACGGGACGGAACATGGGTTGCCGTCCAACTGGGTCCAAGCCGTGCTGCAAACGTCTGACGGTTTCCTGTGGGTCGGTACGCACAACGGTCTGGCCAGATTCGATGGTGTCAACTTCATTTCCTACAAACGGCCAAGGCTGCCG
Organism: Pirellulaceae bacterium; assembly: GCA_942492215.1. GTDB lineage: Bacteria > Planctomycetota > Planctomycetia > Pirellulales > Pirellulaceae > Mariniblastus. Next base: position 650 of record CALODY010000018.1, on the reverse strand, counting down.
GTCAACGATTGCCGCGCATTGCTGGAAAGCCGAGACGGAACGCTCTGGATTGGCACGACCGGAGGTCTGGCAAAATACCGCCGTGGCTGTCCCGGCTCATTCGAACAAATTGACGAATTGGCCCAACAGTCCATTCGCGTGATATTCGAAGACTCATCCGGCAGGATCTGGGTCGGTACGAATCGAAAAACCTGGCGGTCAAACGGTTTAACGTTTGAACCAGTCGATGAAGCGCCAAACGCGGTTAGGTCGATCATCGAAGACGGATCAAACATCTGGCTGGGATCTGAAAACGGGCTTTACGAGGACTCCGGGCTGTATCGCAAAATTCCGCTGGCCGATAACGTACCCGAACCGACGAATATCAAGCAGCTGTTACTTGACGATGGCGAACTGTTGATTGGCACCGATCGGGGCGTGATGCAAATCGAAAACGACCGCGTTCAATTCCTGCGACCGAGGTTTGACAATTACATCTACCAAATCGAAAAAATCGAGGCTGATATATTTGTGCTCGCCGGTCAGGTTTTCGGCGAAATAACGACGTGTACGAAGTGGTCGGATCAAATTCTCGAAATTTATCGCCAGCGATCGCGACGGAGGGGTGTGGATTGGCGGGAGACGAGACGGGAAGCTTCACCACTATCAAC